>NZ_WBVP01000004.1 GCF_008933155.1 Aliivibrio finisterrensis
CTTGGTTTAACTACCGATTTAATCTTCTCTGTTGGGATATCGCCAAGCGGTAAGGCACCGGCTTTTGATGCCGGCATTCCCTGGTTCAAATCCAGGTATCCCAACCATTTTTAAGAAAGCCCATCATTAATTTGATGGGCTTTTTTTCGTCTGTACTATTCCTCTTCACATCTCTGCGCACATATCCATGTTCTTTTTATTACGTGATATAAAAAAGGGTGATCAAATGATCACCCTATCTTGTACAGATTCGCTTTACTTATCCTAAGCTCTAGCCCCTGATATTATTTCTATAAACCTAACGCATATTTCAATGCTTGTGTTTTAAACACCCCAGATGAATCTGCTAACTTTAAACCCGCATTTCGTAAAAATTTAACTGGAGGTAAAGAATTACTGAATAAGGTATAAAATAGATCCATACTGGATTGCATCGCTAAATTGTCTATTTTTCGTCTTGATTCGTAAATACGTAACGCTTTATCTGTCTCTGTACCTTTAGATTCTATTTCTTCCAATAATACTTTTACGTCTTTAAAGCCCAAATTTACACCCTGACCCGCTAAAGGATTAATAGTATGGGCTGCATCTCCTAGTAAAACACAGCGATGTTCAACGTATTTTTGAGCATGTCGACGCGTTAAAGGAAAAGAACCATGTTGCTCTACAGTAAACTCCCCCAACTCTTGTGGAAAATGCGCTTTAATTTCTTTTTCTAACTGAAGAGATGTCATAGAAGAGAGTTGTTTAATGCGCTGAGGGGAGTCATACCAAACTAAAGAACCTTTATTTCCATGTAAAGGTAGGAATGAACGAGGACCAGAAGGGGTAAACCACTGCCAAGTAATGTCTTGTTGAGCTTCAGCTGTCTCTATATTGATTAACATACAATGTTGACGATAATCCCAAGCGGTAATACCGATCTTTGCTTTCTGACGAACATAAGAATTAGCACCATCTGCACCAATAACCCATTTTGTTTTAATTTTATTGCGATTATCCAGTGTTAGTTCATTGTGCTCACTAAAAAATTCAAGCTCGATAATTTTAGCCGGTGTAACAACCGTTAAATTCTCATAAGAAGAAAACTCTTGCCATAAACCTAATTGAATCAAACGATTTTCAACGATGAACCCCAGCTGTTCCATATTAAGGCTTTCAGAATGAAAACGAGTTCGGCATTCAGGATGCTCCCAAGTTTCTAAACGCTTATAAGGGCAAACTCTTGTTTTCTTAATGCGCTCCCATGCACCTAACTCATTAAGTAAATCAACGGATGATTGAGAAATAGCAGATACACGTACATCCATTGGTTGGCTATTATCAAAAGAATCTGGAGCTTTATGCTCAATGATAGCAACTTGATACCCTAATTTTGATAAACCAATAGCAGTCGCCGCTCCTACCATTCCACCACCAACGATGGTGTAATCATATTTTTTCATCGTCCATAGACCTTATATGAGTCAATTATTTCCTTCATTCTACCGTGATTTTCACTTAATCTAAATCAATCAGGTTGTGCGAATTAACCTTTCTAGCTCAATACGGCCTAATACCCATAAAATATTCAAGGGTGTCTGCATCTAGTCATTAAGCGCGGAAAGCAGTACAATACGCGCCCTATCCGTTTTGATCGAGCTTGTCTCTCAAAACTGTACCGAATTCTAGTAATAAAATACGAGTGAAAAAGTTACATGACTAAAAAACTGCTAATCAAGACCTGGGGCTGCCAGATGAACGAATACGATTCATCTAAAATGGCCGATCTTTTAGGTGCCGCAAATGGTTATGAATTAACAGAAGATCCAAAAGAAGCGGATGTTCTGTTATTAAATACCTGCTCAATTCGTGAAAAAGCTCAAGAAAAAGTTTTTCACCAATTAGGCCGTTGGAAACATTTAAAAGATAAAAAACCAGACTTAGTGATTGGTGTTGGTGGCTGTGTAGCAACTCAAGAAGGCGACCATATTCGTCAACGCGCTCCTTATGTTGATGTCATTTTTGGTCCTCAAACGCTTCACCGCTTACCAGAAATGATCAAACAGTCTCAATCAAATGAAAAACCAGTAATGGATATTTCATTCCCTGAGATTGAAAAATTCGATAACCTTCCTGAGCCAAAAGCAGAAGGTGCATCAGCGTTTGTTTCTATCATGGAAGGCTGTTCAAAATACTGTACTTACTGCGTAGTTCCTTATACTCGTGGTGAAGAAGTTAGCCGTCCATTAGATGACGTATTATTTGAAATTGCACAACTGGCTGAACAAGGCGTACGTGAAGTAAACCTATTAGGTCAAAACGTAAATGCTTACCGTGGTCCAACGTATGACGGTGATATCTGTACCTTTGCTGAATTGCTACGTATGGTTGCTTCTATCGATGGTATCGACCGTATTCGCTTTACAACAAGTCACCCATTAGAGTTTGGTGATGATATTGTCGCGGTATATGAAGATACACCGGAATTAGTAAGTTTCTTACACTTACCTGTTCAAAGTGGTTCTGATCGCATCCTAACGATGATGAAGCGTCCTCATACTGCAATTGAATATAAATCAATTATTCGTAAATTACGCAAAGCTCGTCCGGATATTTTAATTAGCTCTGACTTTATCGTCGCTTTCCCTGGCGAAACAGATAAAGACTTCCAAGACACAATGAAGCTAATTAAAGACGTTGATTTCGATATGAGCTACAGCTTTGTTTTCTCTGCTCGTCCTGGGACTCCTGCAGCTGATTATCCATGCGATATTCCTGAGCAAACAAAGAAAGATCGTTTAGCTGAGCTACAACAACAAATTAACTTCCAATCGTCGCGTTACTCTCGCCTAATGCTAGACACTGTACAACGTGCACTTGTAGAAGGTCCGTCAAAACGTAACCCAATGGAATTACGTGCTCGTACTGAAAACAACCGTGTAGTTAACTTTATCGGTAGCCCTGATTTAATTGGTCAATTTGTTGATATTCACATTACTGAATCATTCACTAACTCTCTACGCGGTAACCTCGTGCGTACAGAAAAAGAAATGGGTTTACGCGTTGCGGTATCTCCAACAGAGATGATGGAAAAAACACGCCGTGAAGATGATCTTGGTGTAGGTACTTTTACGCCATAATGTGACATCCTCAATAAAATCAAAAACTAAAAAGATGATTAAGGTTTCTTGATCATCTTTTTTCTTATTTAACCTTGAGATAATTTATACTTTACCCAATAAATAATAGATAAGCATTTGTAATTAGCATTCTGAGAGGCAATCTTGAGCATTAAAACAACCAAATTAGAGTTGACCTTAGAGCCAGCAGACAATCACCGTTTATCTAGCCTTTGTGGTCCATTTGATGACAATATCAAACACCTTGAACGCCGCTTAGGTGTCGAAATCAATTATCGAGGCAACGAATTTACCGTCGTTGGTAAACCTCATACTGTTTCAGCCACTATCGACATCCTCAAAGATCTATACGTCGATACTGCTCCTATAAAAAATCAATACCCTGATATTGAACCAGAACAAATTCATTTAGCGGTGAAAGAGTCGGGGATTTTAGAACAAGCTAAAGAAGAAGTCTCAACCATTCCTTACGGAAAAGAGATCTTCATAAAAACCAAGAAAGGCCTAATTAAGCCAAGAACTGAAAATCAAGCCCAGTACGTAACCAACATGGTAACTCACGATATTACCTTTGGTATTGGCCCTGCAGGCACAGGGAAAACCTACCTTGCCGTTGCTGCTGCCGTTGATGCTTTAGAACGCCAAGAAGTTCGTCGTATCCTGTTAACTCGACCAGCGGTTGAAGCGGGTGAAAAATTAGGATTTTTACCAGGTGATCTTAGCCAAAAGGTTGACCCGTATTTACGCCCTCTTTATGATGCGCTATTTGAAATGTTTGGCTTTGAGCGTGTTGAGAAACTTATTGAACGCAACGTTATTGAAGTAGCACCACTTGCTTATATGCGTGGTAGAACCCTTAACGATGCCTTTATCATCCTTGATGAAAGTCAAAACACCACCGTAGAACAAATGAAAATGTTCTTAACCCGTATTGGCTTTAATTCACGAGCGGTTATCACAGGGGATGTAACCCAGATTGATTTACCTCGTGGGGCTAAATCTGGTCTTCGTCATGCCGTTGAAGTTCTTTCTGAAGTCGATGAAATCAGCTTTAATTTCTTTATTGCAGATGATGTTGTTCGCCACCCAGTTGTTGCTCGAATTGTAAATGCTTATGAAAAATGGGAAGCAAAAGATCAAAAAGAGCGTAAACTAGAAGAAATACGCAGAAAGCAAGAGCGTGATGCTCGTATTGCTGACGCAGAAAATAATAAGTAACACAATCAGGTGAACAATGAGTATTGAACTCGATCTACAAATTGCATGTGAAGATGAAAGCGGCTTACCATCAGGAAAAGAACTGATGACGTGGTTAAATGCCGTTATTCCACAGTTTCAACCACAAGCTGAATTAACTATCCGTATTGTAGATGAAAAAGAAAGTCATGAATTAAATCACGAATATCGTGGTAAAGATAAGCCAACTAATGTACTTTCATTTCCGTTTGAAGCGCCTCCTGGTATTGAAATTGACCTACTTGGTGATTTAATTATTTGTCGCCAAGTTGTTGAGAGCGAAGCTATTGAACAAAATAAGCCATTATTAGCACATTGGGCTCATATGGTTGTACACGGTAGTCTGCATCTGCTAGGTTATGACCATGTCGAAGATGATGAAGCTGAAGAGATGGAATCACTCGAAACCGAATTAATGCAAGGTATGGGATTTGAAGACCCATACATTACTGAGAAATAACCACGGGATAATCCGTAGTTACTAATGTGCGCTATCCACATTGATAGCATTTACTTTAAAAGAAGCCATGAACGACGAAAATTCACAGAGTACAGAAGGTCCGAGTAGAAAGTCCTTCTTAGGACGCCTTTCACAATTTTTCCAAGGAGAGCCTAAAGATCGCCAAGACCTAGTTGATGCATTTAGAGACTCTGAAGAAAATGAAGTTATCGACCATGATACCCGAGACATGCTTGAGGGTGTAATGGAAATAGCGGAAATGAGAGTAAGAGACATTATGTTACCTCGCTCTCAAATGGTTACGGTCGAGAAAACTCAAGACCTTGAATCACTGATAGCAACCATCATTGAAGCGTCTCACTCACGCTACCCTGTGATCAGTGAAGACAAAGACCATGTTGAAGGTATACTCCTTGCGAAGGACTTACTAAGATACTTAGGCTCTGACTGTGAAGCCTTTGAAATAGAGCAAGTTATTAGACCTGCTGTTGTAGTACCAGAAAGCAAACGTGTTGATAAGCTTTTAAAAGAGTTTAGAGAAGAACGTTACCACATGGCCATTGTAGTTGATGAGTTTGGTGGGGTTTCTGGTCTTGTTACTATCGAAGATATTCTTGAAGAAATCGTTGGTGACATTGAAGATGAATTTGATGACGAAGAAGAAAAAGACATTCGTCAGTTAAGTAAACATACCTTTGCGGTAAAAGCCTTAACTGAAATTGAAGACTTTAATGACGCGTTTTCAACTAACTTCAGCGACGAAGAAATAGATACTGTTGGCGGACTAGTATTAACTGGTTTCGGTCATTTACCAGAAAGTGGTGAAACGATTGAAATTTCAGGTTTTACATTCAAAGTCACTGCTGCTGACAACCGTCGAATTATTCAACTTCAAGTAACGATTCCTGATAAAGAATCGGAACATAAAGAACCTGAAGCAGAATAATGCAATCAGCCACTGACATCCTCAGTGGCTGAACTTTATCTAACTTATACAGACTAACTCTCTTTCGCTACCTACATCTATTTGAGTTATAGCCAATGCCTTTACTTTCTCACTACGCCATCCGTCTTCTTATTGCTCTGCTTTCAGGCGCAAGCGCTACCCTTGCTTTTGCTCCCTACTCTTTATGGCCTTTTGCTTTTATTGCCCCTTTACTTCTTTTATTGCTATTGCATAAACAAACAACAAAAAAAGCAACGTGGTTGGGTTTTTTTTGGGGCTTAGGTTACTTTGGTGCCGGTGTGAGTTGGGTCCACGTCAGTATCGACAACTTTGGTGGCATGCCAGTCGCTGCCAGCCTATTTTTAATGATAGGGTTAATCAGCTACCTTGCGTTATATCCCATGCTATTCTCGTTTCTTTTACAACGAATTTTTAGTAACCATAAGCTAACGAAATACTTATTAGCCGCTCCGGCGCTTTGGCTTGTCACCGATTGGCTGCGTGGTTGGGTATTTACCGGATTCCCATGGTTGTGGCTAGGTTACAGTCAAATAGATAGCCCACTGTCTGCTTGGGGCCCAATATTTGGTGTAGAAGGCATAACCCTAATGATCCTGATTTCTGCAGGGGCAATGGTATACAGCCTTCTGGAAAAAAAATGGACTTTGCTTTTACTCCCAGCAGTCATCATTGCCAGTTCTTTTGCAATCAAACCATTTGATTGGGTTACACCTCAATCAGACAAAGCAACAAAAGTAGCGCTAATCCAAGGAAATGTTAATCAAGCAATTAAATGGCTGCCAAGAGAGCGTTGGCCAACCATCATGAAATACATGGATTTGACACGCAAGAATTGGGATGCAGATTTAATTGTGTGGCCAGAAGCGGCAATCCCTGCGTTAGAGATTGAAATTCCAAGCTTTTTACGCAACCTTGATAGCGCAGCCACCATGAATAACAGCACAGTTATTACTGGTATTGTTGGCCAAAGTCCAACCGGGAACTTCTATAACAATATTATTTCACTTGGTGTAAATGGTACCAAAGGGTACAACTATCAAGATCAACCGAGATACAGCAAACACCACTTACTTCCATTTGGTGAATTTGTTCCTTTTGAAAACTTATTACGCCCTATCGCACCAATCTTTAACCTGCCAATGTCATCATTCAGTCGTGGTGATTATATTCAACCCAACATGGAAGCCAGCGGCACACAATTAGCCCCTGCATTATGCTACGAAATCGTTTATGGCGAACAGGTCAGAGAAAATATCACACCACAAACTGATTATATTTTAACCCTATCTAATGATGCTTGGTTTGGTACTTCGATTGGCCCACTACAACATATGGAAATGGCACAAATGCGTGCTTTAGAGCTAGGAAAGCCTGTTATTCGTTCAACAAATAACGGCGTAACGGCAATCACAGATCACAAAGGCAATATAACGAAACAAATTCCTCAGTTCACTACCGCTGTATTGCGAGGCGAAGTGATACCAACCATAGGTACAACGCCATATCGTTACTGGGGTTCATGGCCTTTATACCTATTAGTCTTTTTATCTTTACTTCTTGCTTGGCGGAAAAGAGTCTAATTAAATACTATCGGTCTGTATCTCCTAATTGATATACAGACCTTTCTACTTTAGAAAATAAGTTCAACTATGGCTTAAGAGATACTCGGGTAAACTCCTCATTCTCGCAATGCGTACAAGGCTGAATAATTTGTGCGTGATTAAATTGCTCACGATGGCCACATTTCTCACACACCAAAATACCAAGCCCTACGACTTCACCAGCCTGATAAACGCCTTGATGTGCTAAGTCATCAAACATCTCATGCCATTCAATTTGTGTTTTATCGGTTATTTCAAGCAAACCGTGCCAAATAGAATCAGAGATTAATCGATAAAAAGGCGAATCAGGGAACGTTGTTTTGCTCTTTTCGTAATTCTGAGCAAACTCCTTCATGTCTCGTTTTACATAACTTGAAATTAACGCCAATTCATCTTTGGTCATATCAGAAGCTGCGTCCACCACTTCTTCGGATGATTTCGCCCAGAGTTCAAATTCTTCAGGGCTTCTTTCTAACACATTCATTACGCGCTCTAAGACGGCGTTATAACCTGTTTTTTGCTTAGACATAAGTCACCTCCAAGAATTCGCTAGATTTATATAGCGAAGAGTGAGTTAAAGGTTATCAGGTCGCTTGAGTATAAGCGCTCCATTAGTTATTCTATGCCGATCAAGTATTATCTGATCAAACCGATCTCACATTTTTTGTGATCCACTGACATAACTGGGTAAATCGATGCAAGAACAATATAATCCACAGGATCTTGAACAAAAGATCCAAAAACATTGGGACGACAACAAAACGTTTGTTGTGACTGAAGACGCAAGCAAAGAAAAATTCTATTGCCTCTCAATGTTCCCATACCCAAGTGGTCGTCTACACATGGGTCACGTTCGTAACTACACCATCGGTGATGTGGTTTCTCGCTACCAGCGTCTACAAGGCAAAAACGTAATGCAACCTATCGGTTGGGATGCGTTTGGTCTTCCTGCTGAAAATGCAGCGGTAAAAAATAAAACAGCGCCTGCGCCGTGGACTTACGAAAACATCGAATACATGAAAAACCAGCTTAAACTATTAGGCTTTGGTTACGATTGGAACCGTGAATTTGCAACCTGTACGCCTGAGTACTACCGTTGGGAACAAGAGTTCTTCACTAAACTGTACAACAAAGGTTTAGTTTACAAAAAAACGTCTTCTGTGAACTGGTGTCCAAATGATCAAACAGTTCTTGCAAACGAACAAGTTGAAGACGGTTGTTGTTGGCGTTGTGATACCCCTGTTGAGCAAAAGAAAATCCCACAGTGGTTCATTAAAATTACAGAATACGCACAAGAGCTTCTTGATGATCTAGATAATCTTGATGGTTGGCCTGAAATGGTTAAAACCATGCAACGTAACTGGATCGGCCGCTCTGAAGGCGTAGAGTTATCTTTTGCTGTTAACGGCGAAGAAGCACCTTTAGAAGTATATACCACACGTCCAGATACGCTAATGGGTGTTACTTACGTTGGCATCGCAGCAGGTCATCCTCTTGCTGAAAAAGCGGCGGCAACTAACCCAGAGCTATTCGCTTTCACTGAAGAGTGTCGCAATACTAAAGTTGCCGAAGCTGAATTAGCAACGATGGAAAAGAAAGGTATGGATACTGGCCTACGTGCTATCCACCCTCTTAATGGTCGTGAAGTTCCAATCTATGTAGCAAACTTCGTATTAATGGATTACGGCACAGGTGCAGTAATGGCCGTTCCAGCTCACGATCAACGTGACTTCGAATTCGCAACTAAATACAATTTGGATATTATTCCAGTAATCAAGCCTGAAGATGGTTCTGATGTAGACGTTTCTGAAGCGGCTTACACAGAAAAAGGCGTTCTGTTTGATTCTGGTGAATTCGACGGTCTTGCTTTCCAAGAGGCATTTGATGCAATCGCTGCGAAACTAGAAGCAGAAGGTAAAGGCAAGAAAACAGTCAACTTCCGTCTACGTGACTGGGGTGTTTCACGCCAACGTTACTGGGGTGCTCCAATCCCAATGGTAACAACTGAAGATGGTGAAGTTCACCCAGTGCCTGCAGATCAATTACCAGTTATTCTTCCTGAAGATGTAGTAATGGATGGCGTAACTAGCCCTATCAAAGCCGATAAAGAATGGGCGAAAACCACATTTAATGGCGAGCCAGCACTTCGTGAAACAGATACCTTTGATACCTTCATGGAATCATCTTGGTACTATGCACGTTACTGTTCACCACAAGCTGACGATATTCTAGACCCAGAAAAAGCAAACTACTGGTTACCAGTAGACCAGTACGTTGGTGGTATTGAACATGCATGTATGCACCTTCTTTACTCTCGCTTCTTCCATAAGCTTCTACGTGATGCGGGTTATGTAAATTCTGACGAACCATTCAAGCAGCTTTTATGTCAAGGTATGGTACTTGCAGATGCATTTAGCCACACTAATGAAAAAGGCACAAAAGAGTGGATCGCACCAACAGATGTAACGATTGAGCGTGACGCAAAAGGTCGTATAGAGAAAGCAATCGACAACCAAGGCCGTAACGTTGACCACTCAGGCATGATCAAAATGTCTAAGTCTAAAAACAACGGTATTGACCCTCAAGAGATGGTTGATAAGTTTGGTGCTGATACAGTGCGTCTATTCATGATGTTTGCAGCACCTGCTGATATGACTCTAGAATGGCAAGAATCAGGCGTTGAAGGCGCAAGTCGTTTCCTTAAGCGTGTATGGAAATTAGTTCACGAGCACACAACAAAAGGCGCAACTGACGCGTTAGATGTTGCCGCTCTTTCTGGTGACCAAAAAGCACTACGTCGTGATGTTCATAAAACGATTGCAAAAGTAAGTGATGATATTGGCCGCCGCCAAACATTCAACACTGCGATTGCTGCAATCATGGAATTGATGAACAAGCTTAATAAAGCACCTCAAGGATCAGCACAAGATCGTGCCCTTCTTGATGAGGCTCTAAAAGCGGTTGTTGTTATGCTTTACCCTATGACACCACATGCAAGCTTTGCAATGTGGGACGCATTAGGTGAATCGAACATCGATACAGCAGCATGGCCAACATTTGACGAAAAAGCACTTGTTGAAGATGAAAAAACTATCGTTGTTATGATCAACGGTAAGTTACGTGCAAAACTGATCGTTGCTGCAGATGCAACTGAAGAGCAAGTTAAAGAGCTTGGTCTAAAAGATGAAAACGCAATCAAGTTCCTAGATGGTTTAACGATTCGTAAAGTAATCTATGTACCTGGTAAACTGTTAAATATCGTAGCTAACTAATATTAACCAGTTAGTACTATTTAAACGTAAAAAGTAATTTGAACCTTTTATCAGATTACTTTTCTATTTAAAGCATAAGCGGATAGCCGCTTATGCTTATTTAACTGCTTTATTTTGAAACGACAAATTAATTAGAACAGTTAAATAAGCATTCTTACACCACTTGAGGGAGTTACTCGGTGAAACGTCTTTTATCTCTATTTTCTCTTCGAACCATTATTGTTCTGACTCTTTCACTTATGGTTTCAGCCTGTGGATTCCACTTGCGCGGTAATTATTTATTACCAGAAGAACTGCATGAAGTTTCTCTGACCAGTTTTGACCAATACAGTGATTTGACCCGTAATGTGCAAAAACAATTAAGAATGAATGGGATCCGTCAGGTTGCACCAACAACCGTAACGCCTAGCTTAAATTTAATCAGTGAAAGTCTTGGTGAGCGTACTCTATCTCTTTATCAAAATAGCAGAGCAGCAGAAAAAGCGCTGACCTATACCGTTACTTATAGCGTACTTATCCCTGAACATGACATTAAAACGTATACGACATCAGTAAACCGTAACTACCTTGATAACCCATTAACTGCCTTAGCGAAATCGGTAGAACGTGACATGATCGAAGATGAAATGCGAACGCAGGCTGCTGAGCAAATTTTACGTCAAATGGCACGTTTAAAAGCAGACGACACACCAGTAGGCACAAGTGTTGAAACAGCAACGCTTGATGATGATACTGAAAGTAAAGTGACAACCAAAGAAGTTATTGAAACGATGGATACATCGACAGGAAATATTCAATAGTCATGAGAGTATTTCCCGAACAACTTGTTCAAAATCTTGAAAGAGGTTTACGTCAGAGCTACTTATTATTTGGCAATGAACCGCTTTTAAAACAAGAAAGTCTCGATGCCATTCGTCAAGCTGCAATAAAACAAGGGTTTGAAGAGAAGCACCAATTTACGCTAGATAAGCAACTTGATTGGGAATTAATCTTTGATTGCACCCAAGCATTAAGCCTATTTTCATCTCGACAAATATTGGAACTCACTATTCCTGATACCGGCTTGACGACTGCACATACCAATAAAATAAAAGAATTGGTTCCAGCACTTCACGATGATATTCTGCTGATTTTTCAAGGGCCAAGAGTCAACAAAGCACAAGAAAATACGCAATGGTTTAAAGCACTAACTCAACTTGGATTATTTGTTCCGTGTAATACACCTGATAATCAACAGTTACCACGCTTTATTCAACAACGCTGTAAAACGTTGAAATTAAAACCTGATGCTGAAGCAGTACAAATGCTTGCCCAATGGCATGAAGGTAACTTATTAGCCCTTGCTCAAAGCTTAGATAAACTGGCGCTGCTATACCCAGACGGCTTATTAACCTTAATTCGTATTGAGGAAGCGTTAAATAGAAATAACCATTTCACTCCATTCCAATTGGTAGATACATTATTGTCAGGCCAAGCTAAACGTGCACAACGTATCTTGCGCCAATTAGAAAGTGAAGGGATGGAAGTGGTGATTTTACTAAGAACGTTACAAAAAGAGCTCTTCCTGCTACAAAATTTTCAGCAGGCAATAACTCAAGGCGAAGCTATGTTTACGGTTTTCGACCGATATAAAGTCTGGCAAAATCGTCGTTCACTGTATCAATCCGCATTGCAACGACTGCCCATGCCACAGATACAACTACTGATTCGTTCACTGGCATTAATGGAAGTAGCAACCAAAACTGACTTTGATACCAACTGTTGGCCACAACTTAGCCAATTGACGTTAGATATGTGTAATATTCACATTTCAGTGACACCCAACTTATCTCATTGATTGAGTATCACTGATATACTCTTCCATAAATACTCCATTTCATCTAGGTGATTACTTTGCAAGATAAAGAACTTCATGATTTTCTATTCAACCATGTTGACGATATGAAAGCCGAAAACATCATTACTCTTGATGTTCGCGATAAATCAAGCATTACTGATTTTATGATTGTCTGTACGGGTACTTCTAAACGCCACGTTAGTTCTATTGCTCTGAACGTATCAGATAAATCAAAAGAAATTGGTTTAATGCCTTATGGTATTGACGGTGAAGCGGAAGGTGAATGGGTGGTTGTTGATATGGGAAATGTCATGATCCACATTCTGCAACAAGAGCACCGTGAGCTATATCAACTAGAAAAGTTGTGGAGCTAATTTAATGAAGCTTCAATTAATTGCTGTTGGTACAAAAATGCCGAAATGGGTAGAAGAAGGCTATAAAGAATACAGCCGTCGCTTCCCGAAAGACATGCCACTTGAGCTTGTTGAAATTACCGCTGGAAAACGTGGTAAAAATGCCGATATCGCTCGTATTCTTCAAAAAGAAGGCGAAGCCATGCTTGCAGCAGTTCCTAAAGGTAATCGTATTGTAACTCTTGATATTCCTGGCAAGCGTTGGGATACTGAACAATTAGCAGAGCAACTTGAAGTTTGGAAATTAGACGCTCGTGACGTATCCATTCTTATTGGTGGCCCAGAGGGACTTTCCCCTGCCTGTAAAGCAGCAGCAGAGCAAAGCTGGTCTTTATCTCCACTCACTCTTCCACACCCTCTTGTTCGAGTTGTTATGGCAGAAAGCCTATACCGAGCATGGAGTATTACAGCCAATCACCCTTACCACAGAGAATAAGAGTTGATTAAGCGCAAACGCACACAAATTCGTGATTACCACGCTGAAACGAGACTATTTGCTTCTCGAGCAATCGTCTCGTTTGCGGGGATCATTGTGCTTATTGGTCTGCTATTGAGCAATTTGTACAATATTCAGATTAATGAGTTTCAAGATTATAAAACACGTTCGAACGACAACCGCATTAAAATCGTTCCTATCGCTCCGAATCGAGGGTTAATTTACGACCGTAATCATTTACCTCTTGCGGAAAATCGCCCTGTTTTTAATTTAGAAATCACCCCTGATAAAGTAAAAGATTTACCTTTATTGCTTACTGAGCTCCAAGGTATTTTACCGATTACTCAGGATAATATTGATCACTTTCAAAAAGAACGTCGTCGTACTCGTCGTTTCAGATCTGTACCAATTTTATCCCAGTTAACTCAGGAGCAAGTGTCCGTTTTTGCGGTTAATCAACACAAATTCTCTGGTGTTGAAGTTAAGGCGTATTTAAAACGCTTCTATCCTTATGGCAAAACCTTTACCCACGTCCTTGGCTATGTTGCTAAAATTAATGATCGAGATCTAGCCCGTTTAGCTCGTGAAGAAAAAGACGCAAATTATCAAGCTACGCGTGATATAGGTAAACTTGGTATTGAACGTTATTACGAAGATATCCTTCATGGAACCGCAGGTTATCAAGAAGTTGAAGTCAACAGTCGTGGTCGTATTGTTCGTACACTAAAATATGTACCACCAATTCCAGGAAAAGATATCGTCTTAAATCTAGACGTAGAGCTACAACAATTTGTTGAAAAACAACTTGATGGCCGACGCGGTTCAGCCATTGTACTAGAGCCGAAAACCAGTGCTGTATTAGCGATGGTCTCAAGCCCTAGTTATGATCCAAACTTATTTGTGCATGGTATTTCTAGTAAAAATTATAATTCATTATTAAATAACCCAGATCGCCCACTAGTCAACCGAAGCACTTTAGGTATTTATCCACCCGCTTCTACAGTAAAACCATTTATTGCCGTTTCAGCATTACAAGAAAAAATAGTCACCACCGAAACGACTCGTAATGATCCTGGCTATTGGCGTATTCCTAATTCTAAAACCAAACCATTTAGAGACTGGAAACGCTGGGGGCATGGAACGGTTAACTTAAAACAATCAATTGAAGAATCTGTAGATACTTTTTTCTATCAAATCTCTTTTGATATGGGGATCGATAAACTTTCAACGTGGATGATGAAGTTTGGCTTTGGTGATTACACTGGCATCGATATTCATGAAGAAAGTAAAGCCAACATGCCCACTCGCGATTGGAAAGTGGCACGCTTTAGAACGCCTTGGTATCAGGGCGATACCATTCCGGTAGGCATCGGGCAAGGATATTGGACAGCAACGCCAATGCAAATAGCTAAAGCTACAGCTGTACTTACCAATCACGGTAAAGTACGAGCACCTCATTTGCTAAAAGCCATTATTGATGACCAGCATGAAATGCCTTTTGAACCTGAGCCCTATCCACCAATATCTGGGGTAAAAGATAGCTATTGGCAATTAGCCATTGATGGCATGATTCTAGTTAATCATGGTCGAATGGGGACAGCAAGGCGTGCTTTTGCTGGTACTCCTTATGTAAGCGCGGGTAAATCAGGTACATCTCAGGTCTTTGGATTAAAAGAAGACCAAGAGTATAACGCCGACGAAATTGCTGAACACTTAAGGGATCACGCCCTATTCACTGGCTTTGCTCCAGCAAAAGATCCAAAAGTCATTGTGTCTCTTGTTCTTGAAAATGGCGGGGGTGGTTCCAGTCAGGGTGGACCAATTGCAAGAAATGTATTTGATTATGTATTACTGCCAAAATCAGAAGAGGTGACTAAAAAGTAATGAGAGTTGATATTGCTTCAGGAAAGAATCGTGATTTTTTCCACCGTTTCCATTTAGATTTACCCCTACTTCTGGGGATATTAACCCTTATGGCTGCTGCATTAATTATAATGTATAGCGCCAGTGGTCAAAGTCTATTAATGATGGATAAGCAAGCAATGCGAATGCTATTGTCACTTGGAGTCATGCTGCTTTTAGCTCAAATATCGCCAAGAGCTTATGAAGCAGCAGCGCCCTATTTATTCAGCCTTGGCATTATTTTATTGCTTGGCGTGCTTTTTTTTGGTGAAGCTTCTAAAGGGGCACAGCGATGGCTTAATTTCGGGTTTATTCGCTTTCAGCCTTCAGAACTTATTAAGCTAGCCGTCCCTTTAATGGTTGCTCGCTATATCGGTAATCAACCTCTTCCACCCACAATTAAAACACTATTTTGCGCATTGTTAATGGTGTTTATCCCAACAATCATGATCGCCAAACAGCCCGATTTAGGCACCTCAATCTTAATTGCAGCTTCTGGTATCTTTGTGATTTTTCTAGCAGGGATCAGTTGGAAAATAATCTGCGCGGCAGCGGTAGCCGTTGGTGGTTTTATCCCCATTTTATGGTTCTTCTTAATGCGCCCCTATCAAAAAGTAAGGGTACAAACCTTATTTAATCCAGAATCAGACCCACTTGGTGCTGGCTACCATATTATTCAATCAAAAATCGCAATTGGCTCTGGTGGGCTAGGTGGTAAAGGATGGTTACACGGAACGCAGTCTCAATTGGAATTTATTCCTGAACGTCACACCGACTTTATTTTTGCTGTAATCGCTGAAGAATGGGGTTTGATTGGTGTTATCGCCCTTTTATCCATTTATTTATTCATCATTGGTCGCGGACTCTTTTTAGCAAGTAAAGCTCAAACAGCCTTTGGTCGAATGATGGGGGGCAGCGTTGTCTTAAGTTTCTTCGTCTATATCTTTGTAAATATTGGTATGGTAAGTGGTATTTTACCTGTCGTTGGCGTTCCACTTCCTTTAGTAAGTTATGGTGGTACTTCCATGGTTACCCTAATGGCCGGTTTCGGTATATTAATGTCAATCCATACTCATAGAAATGTTCACTCTAAGGTTAATTAATGCGTATTCTGTTACTTACTATCTCGCTTATATTAGTAGGTTGTGCTTCTGAGCCACCAGTAAATCAAGAAGAGTCTAATGCCGGTCGTTATCAAATAGACAGTGATATCGCCCCTAACTCACCAATATCAGTTAAGCACATTGAAGATGCTCACCCTCGCTATGAGCCTAAAAGCCTTTCAGGAAATAAAGACTATACGTTACTAGGTAAAGATTATCCGATTGTAAAAAAACCAAAAGGCTTTACTCAAGAGGGCATAAGTTCTTGGTATGGTAAGAAATTCCACGGCCACAAAACCTCTAATGGAGAGGTATATGATATGTACTCAATGAGTGCAGCCCATAAAACACTGCCTATCCCAAGTTATGTCAAAGTTACGAACAAAGATAACGGCAAGGCGGCGATTGTCAGAGTCAATGATAGAGGGCCATTTCATGACGGGCGTATTATTGATTTAAGTTTTACCGCAGCCACAAAACTTGATGTGATTAAAACAGGCACAGCAAATGTGAAAATTGAATATATTTCTGTTGAAAAACCAGCCAACCCTCAAGATTGGCATGCCATCGATCCAAACCAATATCATATTCAAATGGTTGCTGTAAAAAATGAAGACAGCGCAAAAAAAGCAGCTTTACAATTACAAAAGCAATTTGATGCTCCAACCAACATAGTAAAATCGGATTCCGTATTCCGGGTTCGTTTAGGGCCATTTATTGATCGTGATCTTGCCGATGCTACCCTGTTAAAAGCAAAAAACAGTCGCTATTCATCTGCGTTTATTCTTCAAGAAGCAAAAAAATAATGAGCTTAAATGTCAGTATTACGTGAATATTGTAACCAGATATCCACCCTCATTTATAATGCAAATATTAATTGAACTAATCAAATGCACCATTGTCTTTATATAACAATAAGATAGCCTTTAATATAATTTCATATCCCATGTGTTTTATTAGCTATCTTTTCATATAAAATCAGTTATTTAATTACACATCTGGTCATGATATTCAAATCTGCTATTATGTATGCAGTTTCACTACCTCACAGTGCAAAGTTATTATTATGAAAAAATCAGCGAAACAGTTAAAACGAATTATTTTATCCAGCTTTATTCTTGCCTCTAGTGTTGCAGTTGCTGCACCAGCCGTCATCCCGAACGCTCCGCAAATTGCTGCGAAGGGTTATGTACTGATGGATTATCACTCAGGCAAAGTTCTTGCTGAAAAGAACATGAATGAGCGAATGAACCCAGCAAGTTTAACTAAAATGATGACAAGTTATGTTATAGGCCAAGAAATCGAAAGTGGCAATATTTCGATGGATGACGATGTTGTTATCAGTAAAAATGCGTGGGCTAAAAACTTCCCTGGTTCTTCAAAAATGTTCATTGAAGTAGGCAGCACAGTTAAAGTTCGAGATCTAAACATGGGTATCATCGTTCAATCAGGTAATGATGCTTGTGTTGCTATGGCTGAACACGTAGCGGGTTCTGAAGATGCTTTTGTGGATCTAATGAACGCTTGGGGACGTACATTAAAACTTGAAAATACCCATTTTGGTAATGTGCACGGTCTAGATAGCGATGATCTATACTCTACGCCTTATGATATGGCATTAATCGGACAAGCATTAATCCGTGATGTACCAGAAGAATATCGTGTATATTCTGAAAAGTCATTCACTTACAATGGCATTACCCAATACAACCGTAATGGTCTGTTATGGGATAAGAGCATGAATGTTGATGGTATCAAAACCGGTCATACTGACGGTGCTGGCTATAACTTAGTAAGCTCTGCTACTGAAGGAAAAATGCGTTTAATTGCTGTAGTTATGGGCACTAAATCAAGCAATGCACGTAAAGCAGAAAGTAAAAAACTGCTTAATTACGGCTTCCGATTCTTCGAAACAGTGTCTCCACATAAAGCAAACGAAACATTCGTAACTGAAAAAGTGTGGATGGGTAGCACTGACGAAGTCGCTCTAGGTGTTGCTGAAGATACTTATGTAACACTTCCTCGCGGTCAAGCAAAGAAAATGACAGCAAGCTTTGTATTAGAAAAAACGCTTGAAGCTCCTATTTACAAAGGTGATGTTGTTGGTAAGCTTTTCTACCAAGTAGATGGTCAAGACATTGCTGAATACCCACTGCTTGCGTTAAATGATGTTGAAGAAGGTGGTATCTTCAGCCGTCTTATCGATTACATTGTATTAATGTTCAAGGGTTGGTTAAGCTAATAACAGAGTAATCAATGAATAAAAGGTGGCTTCGGTCACCTTTTTTTATTTCTCTTGTTATCTGACTTAGGTCACAGTAAAATTCCCTTCTTACTATTTATCCACTCTCGATTGGAGACGGTTATGCAAGAGCAATCAAAGCTAAAAGATCTTCTAGAATTCCCATGTAAATTTACTTATAAAGCCGTTGGCCTTGCTCATGAACAACTGCCTGAACTTGTTCTTGAGGTAATTCAACGTCATGCACCTGGCGATTATACTCCAGCAGTAAAACCAAGTGGCAAAGGTAACTACCACTCTGTATCAGTAAGCATTACTGCTACATCTATTGAGCAAGTAGAAACGCTATACAAAGAGTTAGCTGAGATTGAAATCGTTCGTATGGTTTTATAATCAGATACAGGGCATTTTTTAGAGATAAATAGTGCCCGACTTCTGCTATTTTTGATATACCCCTACATTTCTTATCTATTCCTTCCTTTCTATCCTTGCTATCATTAGCGCAAATTTTCAAATCAAGTGTGATCCTATTGAACAAGCGTCTCGTTGTTAAAAACCTTGGCCGACAAGATTATGAACCGGTATGGAAAGCAATGCATACTTTTACTGATGAGCGTGATGAAAATACATGCGATGAAGTGTGGTTGGTAGAACATAACCCTGTATTTACTCAAGGACAAGCTGGTAAAGAAGAGCACGTACTTGCTGCTGGAGATATTCCAATAGTAAAAAGTGATCGTGGTGGACAAGTCACCTATCATGGACCAGGTCAACTAGTTGCTTATGTTCTTATCAACTTACGCCGTAAAAACACAGGCGTTCGTGAATTAGTAACGCATATTGAAAATACGGTAATAAATACGCTGCAACAATTTGGTGTAGTGTCTGCAGCACGACCTGATGCTCCGGGCGTGTATGTTGATAATAAAAAGATATGCTCACTTGGATTACGCATTCGAAAAGGGTGTTCATTCCATGGATTAGCACTAAATGTAAATATGGATCTTTCTCCTTTCCTTCGTATTAACCCTTGTGGTTATGCTGGAATGGAAATGGCACAACTGCACGACTTATTAAAAGAAGATGATAAGGTAGAGAATAAAGCAGAACACGTTGAAGATGTTCATCCTCTACTGATTAAAGAATTAACAACATTACTTGATTACACAGATATCGAGTACTTAACGGAAAGCAGCGATCATGAGTAAGCCAATTCAAATGGAAAAAGGCGTGAAATACCGCGATGCCGATAAAATGGCTCTAATTCCAGTTAAAAATATGCCAACAGAAAAAACAGAAGTATTACGTAAACCAGATTGGATGAAGATCAAACTGCCATCAAGCAGTAAACGTATTGATGAGATTAAATCTGCAATGCGTAAAAACAATCTTCATTCTGTTTGTGAAGAAGCGTCTTGCCCTAACTTAGCAGAATGTTTTAACCACGGTACTGCGACCTTTATGATCTTAGGTGCTATTTGTACTCGCCGTTGTCCTTTCTGTGATGTTGCCCATGGTCGCCCTGTGGCTCCTGAAGCTGAAGAACCAAAAAAATTAGCAAAAACAATACAAGATATGAAGTTGAAGTATGTGGTTATTACTTCAGTTGACCGTGATGATTTACGTGATGGTGGAGCACAACACTTTGCAGATTGTAACCGTGAAATCCGTGAGCTAAATCCTGACATCCGAATTGAAACCTTAGTACCTGATTTCCGTGGTCGTATGGATCGTGCATTAGAAGCAATGATCGATAACCCACCAGATGTTTTCAACCATAACTTAGAAACGGCTCCTCGCCTTTATCGTAAAGTTCGCCCAGGCGCGAACTACCAATGGTCTCTGGACTTATTAAAGAAATTCAAAGAGCAGCACCCTGAAGTTCCGACAAAATCTGGTGTGATGATGGGATTAGGCGAAACCAAAGAAGAAATCATTGAAGTCTTAAAAGATTTACGAGCTCATGGTGTAACAATGCTGACATTAGGTCAATACTTAGCACCAAGTCGCCACCACTTACCTGTTGAGCGCTACGTTCCACCCGCTGAGTTTGATGAGTTAAAAGAAATCGCACTAGAGCTTGGATTTACTCACGCAGCTTGTGGACCTTTTGTTCGCTCTTCTTACCATGCTGATCTTCAAGCTAAAGGCGAAGAAGTTAAGTAATTCAGGATTCAGGATTCAGGATTCAGGATTCAGGAAACGAAAAAAGGTTGACGTTTTGGCGTCAACCTTTTTATTTATACCATTCTGGATAAGTAGTTGTTCAGATAATTGCGTAGGAAAAATCGATTAGAGCAAGGCATAAATTACAGTAACTAGTGGATCTAATTACAAAATTTATAACGCAGATATAATCGATTTTCACAAGCAAGAATGATCAAATACTTATGTAGATTGGTATTAGTAGATGCTAATTGAAGAGTGATTAACTACGAATTAGATAATCTGCTTTACCAACCCACTTATAGCTTGTTAGCTCTTCTAAGCCCATTGGACCACGTGCGTGAAGCTTCTGAGTTGATACCGCAACTTCTGCACCTAAACCAAACTGAGCGCCATCAGTAAAGCGTGTTGATGCATTTACGTATACCGCAGCTGATCCCGCCGTATTAATAAACTTCTCAGCGGATTCAATGTTGTTAGTTAAGATGGTATCTGAATGGCTCGCGTTATGCTTTTGCATATGTGCTGCTGCTTCATTAACATCAGCAACCACTTTAACGCCTAATGTGTAGCTAAGCCATTCTGTATCGAAATCACCTTCTTGCGCTTCACGTAATGATACGCCTTCAAAATCTTTTAATAATGCATACGCTTTAGGTCCTGCAACTAACTCAACACGGCCTGCCATATTATCGGCAAGTAGTGCTAAAAACTGTGGTGCTACCGCCTCATGAACCAATAGCGTATCTAACGCATTACACGCAGATGGACGTTGAGCTTTTGAATTATCAACAACGACTAAGGCTCTTTCTAAATCCGCGCTTTCATCAACAAACGCATGGCTAATACCAAATCCACCGATGATCACAGGAATAGAGCTGTTTTCTTTACACATTTTGTGTAAACCAGCACCACCACGTGGAATAATCATATCAACATAATCATCCATGGTTAGAAGCTGTGATACTAACTCTCGGTCTGGTTTTTCAATGTATTGAACAGATGCAGCTGGTAACCCTGCTTTTTCTAAAGCAACTTGAATAACCTTAACTAACTCCATATTGGAGAAGAACGTCTCTTTACCACCACGTAAAATACTGGCATTACCTGTTTTTAAACACAAAGAAGCGATATCAATCGTTACATTTGGGCGTGCTTCATAGATAACACCAATAACCCCAATTGGCACACGACGACGAGATAATGACATCCCATTTTCAAGGACTTTACTGTCAATTTCACTACCAACAGGATCGTTTAAACTAATAACATTACGTACGTCATTAGCAATACCAACTAAACGCTCTTCAGTGAGTAATAGACGATCTTGCATTGCATCTGAAATGCCTGCTTCAACAGCAGCTTTAATGTCTTTTGCATTAGCAGCTAATATAGCGTCTTTATTTGCTTCTAGCTCATCAGCAATAATGGCTAGCGCCTTGTTCTTTTGTGCTGTTGGAGCAACAGCCAAATCAAATGCAGCGGCTTTTGCTGCTTGACCCATAGTGGTTAAATTCACAATATATCCTTTTACTAAATCAGTACTAAATCATCACGATGGATAGCTACAGGGCCATATTCGTAGCCTAATACTGCGTAAATATCCTGACTGTGTTTTCCTAAAATCTTAGTCAAATCATCACTCGAATAACGTGAAATACCACGAGCAATCAATTCGCCTTTTGTATTAACAATTTTGGCTACGCCACCACGAATAAAGTGACCAGAAACCTCAGTAATACCTTTGCTTAATAAACTACTGCCTTTTTGCTGAACCGCATTTACCGCGCCATCATCAATAACAATACTGCCTTTTGATAGAGGCCCAGCCAAGATCCAACGTTTACGGCTTTCTAAAGCACACTCTACCGGTAAGAATTTCGTACCTTGAGGCTTAGAGTTCACAACATCGGTAATTACATTTTCTGCACTGCCAGCTGCGATAATTACTTCAATGCCTGCTCGACGTGCCACATCCGCGGCTTGTAGCTTAGTTGCCATACCACCAGTACCTAACGTGGTACCACTGCCACCAGCAATCTTGCGCAGTGTTTCATCGATAGTATGAACTTCTTTAATCAGTTCTGCTTTTGGATCTTTACGTGGGTCAGCAGTAAACAAACCTGATTGATCTGTTAATAATAGTAATTTATCTGCACCAGCCAAAATACCCACTAACGCAGAAAGGTTATCGTTATCACCCACTTTAATTTCATTGGTTGCTACTGCGTCGTTTTCGTTAACAATAGGCACAATGTTATTTTTAAGTAGCGCAGTTAGCATATCTCGCGCATTTAAATAACGCTCACGGTCATCTAAATCTGCGCGGGTAAGTAGCATTTGACCGACATCAACACCATAAATACCAAATAAACTCTGCCATGCTTGAATTAAGCAACTTTGACCAACAGCAGCCAGTAACTGCTTATTGGCCATGGTTTTGGGTAGCTCGGGGTAGTTAAGATGCTCACGGCCAGCGGCAATAGCCCCAGACGTAACAACGATAACCTGATGACCCGCTTTTTTTAGCTGAACACATTGGCGAACTAACTCAACCATGTGTGCTCTGTCTAATTTTAATGTGCCACCTGTGAGTACACTTGTACCAAGTTTAACGACTATGGTTTGAGATTGTGTATTCAATTCCCTACTACCTATTTTACTTAATAAATGATGTAATTATTACGACGATAATCATCGTAATATAATTGGAATAACTGTAACTACTTTTAGCAAGCAAATCAGAACAGCACAAGCCTAAAATAGCATTTAATAACATTTCACTTTAATAAAATGGATAAAAAGTCAGATTATTGCTTCATCTCTTCTTTTATCCACTCAATCATCTGATTTAGTGCCTCTTCGTAGCCACTATGCAAGGTCTTACTTTTTAATTCAATCCCTTTGCCATACTGGCTAAATAAAGATGCCAATTTATTATCCGACTTTGGTGAAACAGGATCACCTTGTAATCCAATCGAAAGGATCGATACTGGTGTTTTTCTTCCTCCAGATAAAAAACCTTGATTCTTTAATGACCAAGCCTGCATTTGACTTGTGAGACTATTGATATCAACAACTTGCTTTACTAGTCGAGAAGCCAATACATCCAAATACATCTTAGGCATTTTTTTCAAGGAAGCGGAATCAGATAATATACTATGAATTGGAGCACCTAAGGCTACACAAGCCTTTAATCTGCTTGGTTCCAAAAAGGAGAGACGTAATGCTGCATTACCTCCAAATCGAAAACCCATAACCGCAGCATGAAAACGGTCTACCCATGGGATATTTGGCAAATGATTAAGTACAGCTTGGTGTAAACAACTAGAATCTTCAGTCAAAGGCCAATGGGAGCTATGACCAATCGATGGCATGTCTAGCGTTAACATTGCGATATTGTTTGGTGCTAGAAAATCTCGATACAAACGCCACATATCCGTTTGTAATGAATCCATCCCCCCGCTAACAATAACAACAGGTAAAGGTTTTTCTGTACTTGGCAGATGCAAATAACAGGTGATTTTTCGTCCCTGATAAGGAACCAATATTTTCTCTACTCGATGAGACGATTCTTTTGCTGCCATCTCATACGCTTGATTGGCAAGAACCTGAGCCTGAGTTGCAAGATTATCCCCTTTTATATGCGGATATCCGGCAATGCTAAAATAAAGACTGGCTTTAAAGAGTTCCTCAGCAGCTTCATCTCCTTTCAGATCGGCTGCTCTTTTTTGGTGATCCATTCCTGCATGAATCCACTCATAAGCCCAATTACCAGAGTGATAGCCACTGACTGTATCTAACCATTCATCACGAGTTCTATGTTTATCACTATTCGCAATTCGAGCAAGCAGTAATTCTAACTCTACCGGCTCTACACCTTGCCAAATCCATTGAGGTCGACGCAGCTCTCTATACCAACGACGATCATGAATATTAGAAGATATCTGCTCTGCACTGCTTGGAAGATAAGGAACAAGGCCTGAGGTTTCTAAGGCTTGTTTATTATTTTTAAATAATGTAACGGAGAGGTTTTCACTTTCAGGCTGAGTCATATATCAACTACCACTAATACAAAGGTTCATAGCCATTACTATATACTGAAAGAGAAATAAGAAATACGTAGAGTGTAATAAAATCAAATTCAAGGCAAAAAAATGGCCCTATTTAAGGACCATTAATCAATTAACTTGCGATTATTTTTTCGCAATAGGATCAACGTATGTTACCGCCATATCCCATGGTTGTTCAATCCACGTATCTTGTGGGATATCTACAATGTAAGTATCCACTAAGTGAATTCCTGCAGGCTTAGCACATACAGTTACTAGCTTACCTTTAGGATACATTTCACGTAATTTAACCGCTGTATCACCGCTGTCAACAAGATCATCAATGATGATAAAGCCTTCACCGTCACCTTCCATTGCTTTAACCACTGTCATGTCACGCTGATGATCATGGTCATAGCTTGAGATACATACTGTATCAACATAACGGATATTTAACTCACGAGCTAAGATAGCAGCAGGAACTAAACCACCACGGCTCACCGCCAAAATACCTTTCCATTGTTCCGCAGGAAGTAACTGCTCAGCAAGCTGGCGAGTATACATCTGCATGTTGTCCCAAGTGATTACAAATTTGTTAGCCATAATAGACAAAACCTCTAAAAAGCATAGACAGAAGACTATGCCGTAAAAATAAATTTCAGCGTGAATAGTGCCGCAAGAACCCAAACACTGATGTGAACATCACGACCTTTACCACTTAGCAATTTAATTGCCGCATAAGAGATAAAGCCTAAAGAAATGCCATCAGCAATAGAGAAGGTTAAAGGCATCAGTAAGCATACCACAACAACAGGGGCTGCTTCAGTAAGATCTCGCCAATCAATGCTCACAAGACCTGACATCATTAAAATTGCTACATAAAACAATGCTCCAGCAGTTGCATAAGCTGGAACCATACCTGCTAAAGGTGAGAAAAATAATGCAAGAAGAAATAATACACCAACAACAACAGCAGTTAAGCCAGTACGCCCGCCAGCAGCAACACCAGAAACACTTTCAATATAAGATGTTGTATTTGATGTACCTAATAAAGCACCAACAGAAGTCGCTGTTGAGTCAGCTAATAATGCTTTATTTAAACGAGGGATATTTCCATCTTTATCCATGATGCCCGCTTTCTGAGACACGCCAACTAAAGTCCCTGCTGTATCAAATAAATCAACAAACAAGAAAGCAAAAACAACAGTCAACATGCTCAATTCAAACGCACTAGAAAAGTCTAATTGTAAAAATGTTGGTGCGATACTTGGTGGCATTGACATAATGCCTGCGTATTGAACATCACCGAAAAGTAATGAAAGAGCAGTAACCGCTAAAATAGCGATCATTACAGCAGCTTTATAACCACGATGAACCAATGCAATCGTTAAAAAGAAAGCCAATGCCCCCATTGCAGCAGGAAAACCGTTAATAGCTCCCATTGAAATTAAAGTTGCTGGATTATCAACAACGATACCTGAATTTTTTAATGCAATAAAAGCCAGGAATAAACCAATACCCGCAGAGATGCCCGTTCGTAAAGAAAGAGGAATTGAATTAATAATCAATTCTCTAATTTTAAACAAGCTTAACAATATAAATAGAACACCAGATATAAATACAGCCGCTAATGCAACCTGCCATGTATGCCCCATACCTAAAACAACGGTATAAGTGAAGAAAGCGTTTAGTCCCATTCCTGGAGCTTGCGCAATTGGGAAATTAGCAACAAATCCCATAATAAAACAACCGATTGCAGCAGCAATACAAGTTGCAACAAATACTGCACCTTTATCCATACCGGCATCAGCTAAAATAGCTGGATTAACAAAAATAACATAAGCCATAGTTAGGAAGGTGGTTAACCCTGCAATAATCTCAGTACGAACATTCGTACCGTTTTCTTTCAGTTTAAATAGTTTCTCAAGCATTTGAGTAATCCCTAAAGTTTTTATTGCAATCTAAACGTTTGCGTAATCGATTGGCTGAGGATTATAAAGAGGAATTATAGGAATTTCTAGCGATAGTTACCCTTTTACTATGTAAATAGTAAATAAAGTGAATGCCTTGTTCTAATAATTAATTTTTTTTATTTAAAGTCAGTATCTTAAAATAGAGATGAGGGTTTTGAAGAGATTTAAGCAGAAAATTTAGATAAAAAAAACGCCACCCAAATGATTTGGCTGGCGGAGAATTAAGTCACCCTTAATGGGGTTAATTGAATTCCAATTATAGGGGTATTACTTTACTGTATAAAACCGAAGTTTTATTAGTAACCAAAGCAAGCTGGGTATACGAATTGACTTGTATAAACAGAGCGTTGATTCCAGAAACTTGAAGAACTTAAACAAAACATAACATCACCTTATCAATTGATAGTTTTTAACATTAAAATTGATCTCGGTTCCTTGGAGGCGATAAATCGGACTCATCCTTTGAGCATTTCTTTCTTGCTGTAACAGCAGATGAGTTAACTATACCACCATGAAATTTAATTACAACAAAAACATGACGCAGCTCACACTTATTAAATTAACCCTCTCTTTAGTATCGAACGTTATGTAATTTTATTACTTTAATTTTTGCTATTAAAAAAACACTCTATTTCTCGTACTTTCTTCATGACTTCTGATAATGTATTTGCAATATCAAACAGAGTAATTAGCTAAATTCATAGGTATACTTGTTTTAATTAACAACCAATAACTCAAATGAATAGAGCATTTCTAAATAAATAATGCTTTCAAAAGGAGATCCTTGTGTCTGAGATCAGTCAACTAACCCCTCAACCACTTTGGCAGTTTTTCGATAAAATTTGCTCTATCCCTCACCCGTCTAAGCATGAAGAAGCGCTCGCTCAATACATTATTGAATGGGCAACAGGTGAAGGTTTAGATGTACGTCGTGATCCTACGGGTAATGTATTTATCAAAAAACCAGCGACCGCGGGTATGGAAGATCGTAAAGGGGTTGTACTTCAAGCGCATATCGACATGGTTCCACAGAAGAATGAAGATACCGACCATGACTTTACAAAAGATCCGATTCAACCTTACATTGATGGTGAGTGGGTAACCGCTAAAGGAACTACTCTTGGTGCTGATAATGGTATGGGGATGGCTTCTTGCTTGGCTGTGCTTGCTTCAAAAGAGCTTAAACATGGTCCATTAGAAGTCTTACTTACTATTGATGAAGAAGCGGGAATGACTGGCGCTTTCGGTCTAGAAGGTGGTTGGTTAGAAGGCGATGTCCTTTTAAATACCGACTCAGAGCAAGAAGGCGAGATCTACATGGGCTGTGCTGGCGGCGCTGATGGTTCAATCAAATTGAATATCGAGCGTGAAGCATTACCTAGTGGTTATGTAACTCGTCAAATTACACTAAAAGGCTTAAAAGGCGGTCATTCAGGTTGTGATATTCACACTGGCCGTGGTAATGCAAACAAATTATTAGGTCGCTTCCTTGCTGGACACGCTGCTGAGCTTGATTTACGTCTTGTAGAATTCCGTGGTGGTAGCTTACGTAATGCTATTCCTCGCGAAGCATTTGCAACAGTAGCCGTACCCGCTGAAAACGAAGCGAAACTAGCTGAATTATTCACTTTTTATACTGAGTTATTAAAAGAAGAATTAGGCCGTGTTGAAACAGATATTGTTACATTCAATGAAGCAGCATCTACTGAAAATACATTAACGTCAGTAACTCAAGCACGCTTTATTGCTACTCTTAATGCCTGTCCAAACGGCGTCATCCGTATGAGCGATGATATTGAAGGTGTTGTAGAAACGTCTTTAAATGTTGGCGTTATTACCACTGACGAAAGTTCTATTACTATTCTATGCCTTATCCGTTCTCTGATGGATTCAGGGCGTAGCATGGTTGAAGGTATGCTTTCATCTGTTGCAGAACTGGCTAGCGCACAAGTTACTTTCTCAGGGACTTACCCTGGTTGGAAACCTGATGCTGACTCTGAAATCATGCATGTTTTCCGTGATGTTTATGAAGGTATTTACGGAAACAAACCAAATATTATGGTTATTCACGCAGGTCTTGAATGTGGTCTATTTAAAAAGCCTTACCCAGAAATGGATATGATTTCATTTGGTCCAACAATCAAGTTCCCTCACTCCCCAGATGAGAAAGTGAAAATTGACACCGTTGCTCTTTATTGGGAGCAAATGGTAGCTATCTTAGAAAATATCCCTAAGAAATAATTTATTACTTGTTAATAAAAAACGGTCAGCACATGCTGACCGTTTTTGTTTATACCAATAGAACAGATATTATAAATATACTTTCGGGTTGGTAGAACCCCAGATAACGTATAGCTCAGGCATACTACGACTGCTAAATGCTTCCATTTCTTTAGTTTCAATCGTCTCTTCATTTTGAGAGCCAAAAAGAACCACTTCATCACCTGGTTGAACATCAGCAATATCGCTAACATCTACCATAGTGGTATTCATAGACGTCACACCCACTACATTTGCTTTCTGGCCATTAATTAATACGTAGCCATTATTACCAATAGAGCGTACGTAGCCATCAGAATAGCCTAATGGTAGGTTAGCTAGAATAGAATCACGTCCCAATACATAAGTACTGCTGTAGCCAATAGTGCTGCCTTTTGGTAAGTAATTTAAAGATGCCACAGAGGTTTTAAAGCGAACAATGCGCTTGTACTCTGGATTACTTGGCATATCACCATAAAGTAGGCCACCAGGACGAACCATATCTAAATGTGCTTCTGGTAGGTTAATTGTAGTGTAAGAGTTTGCTACGTGTAGAGTGATATTTTCACGATTTAACTGAGCTTCATCAATCAACCATTGGCTTTCTTGTTTGAATAAGTTCAGCTTTGTACGGATCTCTTCAACTGACTCATTTGGGAAGTGAGTCATAATGCCGACGATATTAACATGACCATTAAAGGCAATATTTAACGCTTCTTTTTTACCTTGTAACTGAGTCAGATCTAAACCATTACGTCCCATACCACCAGCATTTAGAGCTAAGTGTACTGGAATAATAGTATTATTTTTTTTTGCTAATTTAGCAATGGTATTAGCTTGCTCACTTGAACCAATTAACTCTTCAATTTGGTATTCTAGACCTGATTGAATTTCATTTGGTGTTGCAGCGCGTACACGCATGATTTCGCCTTCGAAGCCTTTAGCTCGAACAATACGTGCTTCTTCATTACTAGTAATACCGATACATTCAACATTGCGATCAATCACAGATGCCATTAGGCCTTCAATACCATTACCATAAGCATCTGCTTTCATAATTGCACACACTTTAGTCCCTTCTGATAAGGTATGTTTTAGCGTATCAATATTATGTTGAAAAGCCTTAGTATCAATCTCTAACCATGCATTGGTTTGTTGAATTTTCTCTTGATTGGTTAACGTATCTAAAGAAAGTAAAGGAGCTGAATTCGCTACTGCTGGGAAAGCCAAGCTTAACGCCAACGCATATTTTGTAAACTTCATAAACAACCGTTTCTATATAATAATTATCTTACAAATTTTGAAACGAGATTATATATTGCTTATTTTATAAGCTCTACAAAAAAACCTTACATTACAAACATCTAAACAATTAATAACAAAGACGTCGAAAACAAAAACCCGCAGCACACAATATATCTCACCTTACAAACACAAGTAACAACATTGCTACAATAAATTATTAAATCAAACTTAATTGCTGAAAAACCTCTCTATCTTTAAGCATAACACTTACTCCTATCAGTCTAATTTCTCGATTCTTTTGCCTTTCTAACACTTCGATAAGTAACTCTTCAAAAAATGGTAAGGTAAGACTGGAATGAACATGCTCAATTGTTGTTTGTTGAAAATCAGCAAATTTAATTTTAATCCCCTGCTTAGCAATACCTAAAGAACCATTCGCTTTAAGTAAACGTTTTTCTAGCTCTGGGTATAATTTAGTCTGAATCACCGACCAACACTCTTCAAAAGAATGAATATTATGAGTAAACGTTCTCTCTACTCCTACTGATTTTCGATTCCGTTCAGTAATAACTTCTCTCTCATCAATCCCATGCGAACGCTTCCAAAGTGAAGCCCCCATTTTTCCAAACCTTAACAATAACTCTCGCTGTTCGCATCGTTGCACATCATTGCACGTATATAAACCAAATTGGTGTAGCCGCTCTAAACTCACCTTACCAACACCGGGAATTTTCTCTAACGGTAATCCCTTTATTTCACTCATTACCTTCTCTGGGGTAATAACATATTGCCCGTTGGGTTTATTAAGATCGGAAGCAATTTTAGCTAAAAACTTAAGTGGTGCAATCCCTGCAGAAGCAGTCAGTTGCAACTCATTTAAAATATCTTTTCTGATTTGTTCAGCTATAAGTGTGGCTGAGCCGTATAATAGTGAGCAATCACTTACATCCAAATAGGCTTCATCTAATGAAAGGGGTTCAATTTTATCTGTATAGCGCTTAAAGATACGGTGAATATGAAGAGAGACCTCTTTGTATACCTGCATTCGACCGGGTACAACGACTAAATTAGGGCACAGTTTTAATGCTTTTCCCGTTGGCATTGCTGAGCGTATCCCAAACTTTCTTGCTTCATAATTACAAGTGCTTAGAACACCACGTTGCCTTTCGTGCCCGCCGACAGCCAGTGGCACATTTCGTAATAATGGGTTATCTCGCATTTCTACCGCTGCGTAAAAGCAATCCATATCTATATGAATTATTTTCCGACCTTTTTTCTCAGTATTTAACTGCGAGTTTTTCATATTTATGCTCACACAACACAACTGTATAAATAAACAGTTAAATGATAGCGCTGAATCATTTCAGATTCAAATAATTAATACCTACATCACGACTTATACCATTCTGGATAAGTAGTTGTTCAGATAATTGCGTAGGAAAAATCGATTAGAGCAAGGTATAAATTACAGTAACTAGTGGACCTAATTACAAAATTTATAACGCTGATATAATCGATTTTAACAAGCAAGAATGATCAAATACTTATGTAGATTGGTATTATTATGATGAGTGATCGCCAAACAAAAAAAACAGCACTCAAAGGTGCTGTTTTCATTTAAAGATTATTCGTCATCAAGAAAAAATTATGCGATACGATCTTTTTCCCACGCCGCTAATTTTTCAGCTCGGATGGCTTCTTTGGCTTCACGTTTTTTACGTGCATCACACGGTTCAGGACAGTTACATACTTTATCGATACCAACAGCACCAAGACCGCCACAGCTACCTTTAACGACTTTACGTTGTACAATATAGCCAATAGCCATTGCACCAATAACCGCTAAGAATACAAAAAAGGTAATTAGAAAAGTATTCATTATCTACTCACTTATTTCAAAAAAGGCTTAAAGGCTTCAGATGCGATTTCTTTAAAGCCATCTTGTGTCTTCACTATCATGAAAACAGGGATATTATGTTGTTTTGCGACTTCCATGCCTTTTTCTTCACCTAACACCATTAGGCCAGTTGCCAATCCATCAGCTGTCATCGACGATTTATCAAGCACTGTTACTGAGACAACTTTATTCGCTATTGGTTTACCCGTAATTGGGTTGATAATATGAGAGTAACGAACGCCCTCTTTTTCAAAGTATATACGATAATCACCTGAAGTCGCGACTGCGTGGTGACCAGGCTCTATAATTTCTTGAATTGCTCGTTCATCAACGGATGGCTTCTCTATTGCAATACGCCAAGCAACATTTTCTTTGTTATTGCCTTTAACACGCATTTCACCGCCGACTTCAACCATGTAATTTGTGATGCCTAACTCTTCTAAGTAATTAGCAACAACGTCAACTCCCCAACCTTTCGCAATCGTTGATAAGTCTACATATAATTCAGGGATGTCTTTAGTTACCGTTGTTTCTGTCACATTAAGATGTTGAATCCCAACAATCGCACGACGAGCACTTAATTCTTCATCTGTAGGAACAACTTCTGGGCGAGCTTCTGGTCCAAACCCCCATAAATTAACAAGAGGTCCAACAGTAACGTCCAATGCTCCCATCGTTAATTGATTAAGACGCATCGCCTCTTTAATCACTGTTGCCGTATCTTTTGATACAGTAAATGGTGTAGAAGCAGTACTTTGATTAAAACGACTTAGCTCTGAGTCTTTACGATAAGTCGACATTTGATCATTAACTAATTCTAACTTTTTATCTACTTCTGTTTGAATTTCCTCAGCGGTAGGTAAGCCCTCTTGGTCTATAAACTTGATATTATAGCTTGTACCCATGGTTGGTCCATTCAGGTATACCTGTTCACGTTGATCACCGCATCCAGAAAGTAGTACTAGAGCAAAGGATACCAAAATAGCTGTTTTTACTTTATTTACTAAATGAGTAAAACTGACAGTCACTGCCAACTCCTTAATTAAATATAGATAATGCAACAAGGCACAGGAATATAGATTTACAAAACCTATATCCCTGTACTTTGTCAGGTTATATAGAGACATTAATACGAAAAAAGGCTGACTCAGTGATGAGTCAGCCAATATTTTTTACTTTAATGGGTTAACCACCAAAGTCATCTAGCAAGATGTTTTCATCTTCAACACCAAGATCTTTCAGCATACCTATAACAGCAGCATTCATCATTGGTGGACCACACATGTAGTATTCACAATCTTCAGGTGCTTCATGATCTTTCAAGTAGTTTTCATAAAGTACATTGTGAATGAAGCCTGTGTAACCATCCCAGTTATCTTCTGGCATTGGATCAGAAAGAGCACAATGCCATACGAAGTTTTCGTTATCAGCGGCTAGGCCATCGAAATCTTCAACATAGAACATTTCACGCTTAGAACGAGCACCATACCAGTAAGACATCTTACGCTTAGATTTAAGACGTAAAAGTTGGTCAAAGATATGAGAACGCATTGGCGCCATACCTGCACCACCACCGATGAATACCATTTCATTATCTGTGTCTTTAGCAAAAAACTCACCAAATGGACCAGAAATAGTACATTTGTCGCCTTCTTTAAGAGACCAGATGTATGAAGACATCACACCAGGAGCTACATCAGGGTTATTTGGCGGCGGAGTTGCAATACGAACGTTAAGCTTGATAATGCCTTTCTCTTCTGGGTATGACGCCATAGAGTAAGCACGGATCGAATGCTCATTTACGATTGACTCATAACGGAATAGGTTAAACTTATCCCAATCGCCACGATATTCTTCAGGAATATCGAAATCTGAGTATTTAATGTGGTGTGGTTCAGCTTCAATTTGAATATAACCACCAGCACGGAATGGAACTTCTTCACCATCAGGGATAGCAAGAGCCAATTCTTTGATGAAAGTCGCTTCGTTATCATTAGAGATAACGGTACATTCCCACTTTTTAACACCAAAGATTTCTTCTGGAAGTTCAATTTCCATGTCAGTTTTCATTGCAACTTGACATGCTAGACGCTCACCTTCACGAGCCTCACCTTTTGAAATGTGATCAAGTTCTGTAGGTAGAATATCACCACCGCCAGATTTCACTTTCACACGACACTGACCACAAGAGCCACCACCACCACATGCAGATGATACAAAAATACCCGCGCTACCAAGAGCATTAAGTAGTTTGCTACCAGGCTGTGTAATGATCGCTTTATCAGCATCGCCGTTTACAGAGATAGTAATGTCACCTGATGGTACTAGCTTAGATTTAGCAAATAAAATCACTAATACTAAAGCCAATACAATAATGGTAAACATCGCTACACCAAGAATAATGCTTTGCATTTGTTATTCCTTATTATTGGGTGCTTACCCTACAGTTGAACACCAGAGAAAGACATAAAGCCTAACGCCATTAAACCTACTGTAATGAAAGTAATACCTAGACCACGAAGACCAGGAGGTACATCTGAATACTTCATCTTTTCACGAATACCAGCAAGTGCAACGATAGCTAGCATCCAACCTATACCAGAACCAAGACCATATACTACAGATTCAGCAAAGTTATAGTCACGCTGTACCATGAAAGATACACCACCGAAAATTGCACAGTTAACTGTGATTAACGGAAGGAAGATACCTAGCGCATTGTACAAAGGTGGAAAGAAGCGATCTAAGATCATTTCTAAGATTTGTACGAGTGCTGCAATAACACCGATAAAGGTAATAAAGCTAAGGAATGTTAAATCAACACCCGCTACAATCGCATTTTCTTTCAGCAAGTAAGTATAAACAAGGTTGTTCACAGGTACCGCAATAGTAAGAACCACAACTACTGCAACACCAAGGCCAAACGATGTTTTTACTTTCTTGGACACAGCTAAGAAAGTACACATACCGAGGAAGAAAGAAAGTGCCATGTTTTCGATGAAAATCGATTTAACAAATAAACTAATATAATGTTCCATTCTGACCCTACTCCTTTGCTTCTACTTGTTCAGGTTTCATAATGCGGATAGCCCAAATCATAAAACCAATTAAGAAGAATGCAGATGGTGCTAGAAGCATTAAGCCATTTGGTTGGTACCAGCCACCGTTCGAAACAAGTGGAAGAACCTCAACACCAAACAATTTACCAGAACCTAAAAGCTCACGGAAAAATGCAACTGTCATCAATACAAAACCATAACCAAGACCATTGCCAAGACCATCAATAAACGATGGAAGAGGTGCTGATTTCATTGCAAATGCTTCTGCACGACCCATTACAATACAGTTTGTAATAATCAAACTTACAAATACTGAAAGCTGCTTAGATATATCATAAAGATATGCTTTCAATACTTGGTCAACAACAATTACCAAAGAAGCAATGATCGTCATCTGAACGATGATACGAACACTGTTTGGCATATAGTTACGAATTAGCGAAACGAATAAGTTAGATAATGCAGTAACAAACATTACTGCAATTGTCATTACAAAAGCCGTTTCCAATTTGGTAGTTACAGCTAGAGCCGAACATACACCAAGAACTTGAAGCGCGATTGGGTTGTTATCCAACACCGGCGCTAAAATGCTCTTTTTCATTTCTTTTGTGCTAGCCATTAGTTCAGACCTCCATTACGAACTTTAGTAAGGAATGGACCGAAGCCATCATTGCCTAACCAGAAGTCAAACGTGTGTTGAACACCATTACCTGTTAGCGTTGCACCAGAAAGACCATCTACGCCGTGCTCAGAGTCAGCTGGAGCGCCGCCTTTAACAATCTTAATTGCAGGGTTATGATTTGCATCAAACAATTTTTTACCTACAAATTGTGCACGCCATGTTGGGTTTTCCACTTCACCACCAAGGCCCGGAGTCTCCCCTTGGTCGTAATAAGTAATACCAGCGATGGTATTACCATCAGTCTCAACAGCAACAAATGCATACATCATTGACCATAAGCCAGTGCCGTGAACAGGGATAATAACTTTAGATACTTTATCACCATCTTTAACTAGGTAAACAACACCTACGTTAGCACGACGAATAATGTTTGCTTTATCTTGCTCAGCAGTTAGTTTTACAGACTCATCTGGATTTTTAGCCGCTTTACGTTGGTCATAATTAGCTGCTGTAGAACCATCTTTAGCTGTCTCTACAAAATCACCCGTTTTGAAATCAACAAGACGTGGCTCAATGTTTGCCGCGAACAACTCAGGAATTGAGCCTTCACCAGTAACACCAGCAACTTGAATGATTTTGCTTTGCTTATCTAGCACGGCATTAGCTTGCTGTTTAGGTTTAAGAACAACAGCAGCAGTTGATACGATGATTGAACACACTAAGCTCAAACCAATAACAACACCGAGTGTTCTTTTAATGCTATCGTTATTACTTGCCATAGCGTTTTAGTCTCCGTTTCACGTTACCTTCAACTACAAGGTTATCAAACAGTGGAGCAAATAGGTTTGCAAACAGAATAGCTAACATCATACCTTCTGGATATGCAGGGTTAACTACACGGATCATTACAGCCATAGCACCAATTAAAATACCGTACCACCACTTAGCTTTATTTGTAAACGATGCCGATACAGGGTCGGTAGCCATAAAGATCATACCAAACGCAAAGCCACCTAAAACTAGGTGCCAATACCAAGGCATACTAAACATTGCGTTTGTATCAGAGCCGATCAAGTTAAACAGTGTTGACACTGCAACCATACCGATCATAACACCCGTAATAATACGCCAAGATGCAATACGCATATAAACAATCATTAGGCCACCAAGGATCAAAGCAAGAGTCGAAACCTCACCAATTGAACCTGGGATATTACCAATAAACGCATCCATCCAAGAGATAATGTTGCCAGTTACTGTATTTACTAGTCCACCTTGACCGCTTTGTGCCCATTGGCTAAGTGCAGTTGCACCAGAGAAACCATCAGCAGCAGTCCAAACCGTGTCACCTGAAATTTGCGCTGGGTATGCAAAGAATAAGAATGCACGACCCGCAAGTGCTGGGTTAAGGAAGTTACGACCTGTACCGCCAAAGATCTCTTTTGCAACAACAACACCAAAGGTAATACCTAACGCTGCTTGCCATAAAGGAAGTGTTGCTGGAAGGATCAATGCGAACAGAATAGAAGTAACGAAGAAACCTTCATTTACTTCATGCTTACGCACCATACAGAACAATACTTCCCAGAAACCACCAACGATAAATACCGTTGCGTAGATAGGTAAGAAGTAAGTAGCACCCAGAAGCATGCTACTGCCCCAGCCAGCATCGGAACTTATGGTACCGCCTAACATTTCAGTTAGCCAGTAATGCCAGTTTCCAGAGATAACTGCAGCTAGCTCAACACCAGAATACATATGCTCAAGAGCAACGATTGCTTGGTGACCTGCGTTGTACATACCCCAGAATGTAGCGGGGAATACCGCAAACCACACCATGATCATGATACGTTTTAAATCAACGCTATCACGAACATGAGAACCACCTTTAGTAACTAAACCTGGTGTATAGAAAAGCGTTGCTGCTGCTTCATACAGAGCAAACCATTTTTCATGCTTTCCACCAGGTTCGAAATTAGGTTCAATTTTTTCAATAAACTTTAATAGGCTCATCGATTACCCTTCCTTCTCGATGGTATCCAAGATCTCACGAAGCATTGGACCATACTCATATTTACCAGGGCACACATATGTACATAGGCCTAGATCATCTTCATCTAATTCTAATGCACCTAAACGTGCTGCACTGTCAACATCGCCAGCACAAAGATCACGTAATAACATCGTTGGTTCCATATCTAATGGCATTACACGTTCGTAATTACCGATTGGCACCATTGCACGATCACTACCATTAGTAGTAGTCGTCATGTTAAATACTTGACCCGAGAATACATGGCTTAGGAAAGAACGAGTTACTGAGAACTTGTTTTTGCCAGGAACAGCCCAACCAAACAACTCTTTTTCACGTCCTTCACGAAGAACTGAAACTTGTTGATGGTAACGACCAAGATAAGCGTGAGGACCTGCTGCTTGAGTACCGTTAAGTACTGAACCAGAGATAACACGTACTTCACCAGGCATCACTTCACTGTCAGTCAATTCCTGTAAGCTAGCACCCGTAATAGTACGAACTAAACGAGGATTATTTACTGCAGGACCAGCTAAAGATACGATTCTGTCTGAGTAAATTTCACCCGTTAAGAAAAGTTGACCAAATGCGATCACATCTTGGTAGCCAATGCTCCATGCTACATTCTTTGTATCTACAGGATACAAGAAGTGCATGTGTGTACCAGCTAGACCAGCTGGATGCGGGCCATCGAATACATGTTCTTCAACATTATTCTGAGAAGAGCGAGGTAAGCTACCGCCTTTTTTACATACATACACTTTCTCATCTGTTAATACAGATAATAAGTCTAAGCCTGCAACAAAAGCCTCTTTTTGTTGGTTAATGATCACTTCTGTATCAGCTGCTAAAGGATTAGTATCCATAGCTGTAACAAAGATAGCCTTTGTTTTAGAGTCGATCGCTGGAACCTTGCTGAACGGACGAGTACGTAATGCAGTCCATGCACCAGAATCAACCAGTTGTGTTTTAATCGTTTCACGATCAAGAGACACTAGTTCATTTGCTGCATAGCTATTAAAAGTAACCTGCTCTTCGCCTTCAACTGCAATTACTACAGATTGAAGTACACGCTTCGCACCACGGTTAATTTCAATAACCTTACCACTTACAGGAGCAGTAAAAATAACGCCTGGATTCTTTTTATCAGCAAAAAGAACCTGACCTTTTTTTACTACATCTTCCACGCGGACATGCATCGTAGGACGCATACCAACGTACTCTTCGCCAAGCAAGGCGACTTTAGTGATGGATTTACCATCATTAATCACCTGAGTTGGAGCTCCTGCAATAGGAAGGTCCAAACCCTTTTTTATTGTAATCATACGCACTTGCACTAATTTTATGGGAAAAAAGATTCTATATAAGACACGACATTACTAATAGGTTTAATACTGTTAATTCGAAAACCGCAGTACATAACATTTTAGTAATATGCTTTTTACATAAATACGAAAAAGCTGTTTTAAGGCCGAAGATTCTATCATTTTTTATAGTGAAAATGCCATGTGCAATCTCCATATTCCTACTATTTTTTGCTATTCATTATTAAAAGTCATAGAAATATGTTGAGAATTTTGGACCAAGTGCACAATTCTTGTTCAAAATCAAAAAATACCACTTAAGTGGTCCTCAAACCTACAGATAACCAATTTTCAACATGCTGCATCATGGTGTATTTATTTTATGTTAAAAATAAACATTTCATTTTCAACTTTAACCTTTTCCACCACCCATGCAATCAGGAGATGTTGGCACTCGCTCATTATCTAGCACTTCCCACTCAGCTTCTGTATAAGTGTGTATTGCTAATGCATGGATATGGTTTGCAAGCTCATCAGCCAAAATGGTATTAATCATACGATGGCGTGCTAATAATCGCTTACCATCGAATTCATCACTTACTGCAATGACTTTAAAATGGCTTTCAGATCCCTCTGGAACATTGTGCATAAAGCTCTCATTTAAGACTTTTAGATAAGAAGGGGAGAGTTCTGAGCGTAATTTTTGTTCAATTTGATGCTGAATCATATAATTCCTTTCTTTATTTGAATTCTTCTGTTTCCACTTTATACACCATTTGCGACAATAGCTAGAAGCCTTCCCTATTTGAAGATTGAATCATTATGAAAACAGAACTGTGTCTACTTGACCGAAGCCTAAATTTACAACGTTACCCTAAACGTGCTCAAGAACTACTGCAAGCATGGGATGCTGGTGATGAATACCTAATTAAGCATGTTGAGGGAGAATTAAAGTTAGAAGAGGGAAAAAATATTCTCATCTTAAACGATAACTTTGGTGCTTTATCTTGTTGGTTCTCTGAGAAACACAACGTAACCATGATGACTGACTCTTTTGTCTCTCAGCGTGGTACATTAAAAAACCTTCAACGTAATCAATGTAACCGTGTTCAGTTAATCACTTCAACTGAAGAAATGCCTCAAGGCTTTGATCTTGTTCTCATGCAAATTCCAAAAAATAATCGCATGTTAACTTGGCAACTTCAGCAACTTCGTCAATCTATGAGTGCTGACTGCCCTATTATCGCTGTAAATAAAGCAAAGGAAATCCACAATTCGACTCTTGAGTTATTTGAAGATTTCTTGGGTGAAACAAAAACCTCTTTAGCTTGGAAGAAGCACCGTCTAGTATTTTCAAATGCAAATGCAACTAACCCTGCAACCATTGCAGAAGCGGTATGCTGGAGTGTAGATAATGAAGATATTGATCTATTAAACTACCCAAATGTGTATTCTGGAGAGCGTTTAGATCAAGGTGCTCGGTTTATGCTTGAGCATATTCCGGTTGATCCTGAGTTACGTCATATTATTGATTTGGGTTGTGGTAATGGCGTTCTTAGTGTTAAAGCCGCTCAACTAAACCCAGAAGCTCGTATTACCTGTGTTGATGAGAGCTTTATGGCCGTTGAATCTGCTCGTCGCAACTTAGAAGTAAACTTAGGTAAAGAGCGCCAATTTCAATTTATTGCTAATAACTGTTTGGATGGATTTAAAAAACATAGTAGCTACCTAGTTTTATGTAACCCTCCATTCCATCAAGGCCAAGCGATTACTGATCATATTGCATGGCAAATGTTCTGTGATGCTAAGCACATCTTATGCAAAGAAGGAAAATTATTAGTTATTGGAAACCGTCATCTTGATTATGATGATAAATTATGTCGATTATTCGGTGAAGACAACGTCACCACTATTGCTAGTAATTCAAAATTCGTTATTTTAGAAGCCGTTAAAGCTGAAAAATCAAAATAAAAAAAGGATATTCCAATGAAAAAGGCCATTATTGCCCTTTCTGCTCTATTTTTAGCTGCATGTTCTACTCCTTCAGATCCTCAATTGGATATAAAACCAGTTGCATCAAGCAATGCACACCAGATCGTTGAAAATATAAAATTAACTCTGGATAGTAGTGATTTACGTACTGCGCAATACGTTGCAGTGATTGATAATGGACGCCAAAATGTTCAGCCAATTCATGCAAAACAAAACCTACGAGTTACGCTTGAAGATGCTCTCTCTACTCAATTAAAAAATCAGGGATTTATCGTTACTGTTGATAGCGATAACACGTTACGTCTAGACATCATTGAAGCATTAGTTAGTGTTCAACACTCATTAATGAGCAATGAAATGAAGACACAAGTAAAACTTCAAATCACAGCAGAAACACCAAGAGGAAAGTTTGTAAAAACCTACAACGGCGTTTCTGAAAAATCAGGCTCTATGAGTGCAGATAACCAAGATATCGAGCAAGTATTAAATGATCTTCTGAATGCAGTATTAGACAAAATTGCCGTTGACGAAGAACTACAAACTTACATCAAAGGTAACTTTTAATGGTTAAAATGATTTCAAAAGCAACTGTCATTGTCGCTGCTCTTATGACGAGTCAAGCTGCACTTGCTGAATCAGTGAAGTTTGATACTACGTTAGGCAGTTTCACTGTAGAGCTGAATTCAGAAAAAGCCCCTGTTTCTGTGGCTAACTTTCTTCGTTATGTTGAGGACGGCAGCTATGTCGGTACTCAATTTCACCGCGTGATCCCAGGGTTTATGGCTCAAGGCGGTGGTTTTGATAAAGACATGCTAAAAAAAGCAAGTTACGGTCCAATTAAGAATGAAGGCAATAACGGGTTAAGTAACGATACTGCAACTATTGCAATGGCTCGTACCAATAACCCAGACTCTGCAACTCGCCAATTCTATATTAATCTAAATAACAACGGGTTTTTAAACGCAAACCAACGTCCACCAGGTTATGCGGTTTTTGGTAAAGTTACGCAAGGTTTTGAAGTAATTCAAGAAATGGCGACAAGACCAACAAAAGCATTACCTAATGGGATGCGTGATATCCCTGTAGAGCCAATTATCATAACTAAAGCAACATTAATTAAGTAATTTAGTTATTATTGATTCTGTTTCATTATCAAAGCAGCTTACGAGCTGCTTTGTTTTTTCTCATATAAATATAAAAACAAGGAGCGTTTCATGTCTCAATCCATGCAATGGAAATCAGCGATTAAAAGCTACATGGATAAACGTCTACTTTGGGTCTTCATGCTTGGCTGCTCTAGCGGTTTTCCTTGGGTGTTAATTGGCTCAAACATGTCTGGTTGGTTAAAAGACGCAGGGCTTACTCGTGCCGCTATTGGTTATTTTGGTTCTGTATTCGCGGTATATGCAATCAACTTTATGTGGGCACCTTTAGTTGACCGTGTAAAACTTCCTTTTATCGGTAATAAACTAGGACAACGCCGTAGTTGGATTTTTCTTTGCCAAGCTATCGTACTATTTTTTACCTTACAAATTGCAGGCCTAGAACCATCAAATAATTTAATGCTGGCCTCAATGTTTGCTTTGGCGATTGCAACCGCTTCTGCTACTCAAGATGTTGCCATTGATGCTTTCCGTATCGATACTTTCCCTAAATCAGAATCGACTAAGATGCCACAAGCCTCTGCCATGGCCGTCATTGGTTGGTGGACAGGTTATTCTCTTCCTGGTTATTTAGCTTTTGTCAATGCGGATAGCATAGGTTGGAATGGTGTTTATTATGGCATGGCTGGTATTGTAGGCTTACTCATGGTCTTCACCTTACTTGTTGGCGAACCAAAAACCAAACGAGATGAACTGCAACATGAAGCAGAAGAACGCCATAATAAAGTTGTGGGATCTAAAGTCTTAGCTTGGTTTACAGTAACCGTTATTGAACCTTTCTATGACTTCTTTAATCGTAATGGCGTAAAAACAGCTTGTACTCTATTACTGTTTGTTTTTCTTTTTAAAATTGGAGAGGCCTTCTTAGGCAGAATGTCGATTACCTTCTATAAAGAAATTGGATTCAGTAATGAACAAATTGGTTATTACTCAAAATTAATTGGTTGGGGGGCTACCGTCTTCTTTACCCTATTAGGAAGTTTGATCAACGTTCGATTCGGCGTAATTAAAGGATTAATGATCGGCGGTATTGCTATGGCTGCAAGTAACCTAATGTTTGCTCTCATTGCTAATGTGGGCCCTAATGAACATCTATTCTTGGCTACAATTATCGTTGATAACTTTACAACGGCATTCTCTACGGTTGCCTTTGTCTCTTTCTTAACGATATTAACTGGTGAAGCGTTCTCTGCAACCCAATACGCTCTACTTGCTTCATTAGGTAATCTAGGTCGAACTACCTTAGCGTCATTCAGTGGAGAATTAGCTGACTACTTAAATAGTTGGCCATTATTCTTTATATTGACAGCAGTAATGGTGATCCCAAGCTTAGTTATGCTGCTTATGCTTAAAGGGCATTTCAAAGCCCTACTTGATAAGGCACAAGGTTCTTAAACGCTCTATGTAAATAACAATTATGCAACTAAAGCCTCCGTATGTCGGGGGCTTTTTTGTTTGTGTTCACAATTTACTGTTAGAGCAATGTCAAGTAAGTGATATAGATCACCTTACCTTTATGGTTAACTTTATAAATGCGATCAAGATCTACATATAACATAACCCTTACATTAGTTGCATTTAAAAAGGTGAACTTTATCGATATTATGTGCACATCTTAAAACCAGTACTCAACCTGCTGGCCTATTCTTTTAGTAATACTAACTATAGAGATGCCATTATGCGTAAATCCCTTTTAGCTCTATCTGTTCTTGCTACCACTGTTGCTATCCCTGCTCAAGCTGAATATCTATATGGTTTCGGTAGTATGTATACTGACTATCAAGTTTGGGACCATGGTTTTGGTAACGATGCTGATAACAACGGTAACGATATTTCAGGACGTAACCAAGCTGTAATTGGTATTGAAGGCGGTGCGGCATTTGATTGGGGACAAATCTACGGTTTCTATGACTACGAAGGTGTTGACCGTGCTCAAGATAAGCGCGGTGCTTCTGCAAAGGGTACTATTCACTACAACCTTACAGAGTCAGGTATAAGCTTATATGCTCAAGTATATAATACTGATTTTGATGAATTTGGAGCTCATGAGCAAAACCGAGTTCTAGGTCTAGGCTATACTGGCTTAAAAGGTGATGGTTGGGCATTCACGCCATTCATCGGTACTCATCAAATTAATGCTGATGCAGAGATCCGAGGCAATAATGGTGGTATGGCTGGTTGGGTTGGTTTCTATAATACTGACTTAATGGGTCAAAACTTTACCTTCTCTACTTGGGGTGAATATGAGTTTGGCCGTATGGATGCATATGCAGAGCAGCAAGGCGGTGATTGGGGTCTAAACGGTAGTGCGAATGCTATGTGGAACTTCCATAAAAACTGGTCAACAGGCGTTCTTTACCGTTTCACTGTAAATAAACTAGCTCGTAAAGATTATCAAGATCTTGTAATTTACCGCTTACAATACAACTTCTAATCTAATTTAGATTATTAATTTTACTAAGGCGCTCACCATGAGCGCCTTTGTTTTTTCTAGTAAACCCATTACACTACTTTCATTATTGATACTTAATGGATAGTCGTGTGAATATCACCATTCTTGGCCCTGGAGCCGTTGGTTCTTTATGGGCGTGTTACCTACAAAAAGCAGGGCATAATGTCTCATTATGGACAAGAAGCTCAACGCCTTCTGAACGTTCTCTTTCTTTAAATGCAAAAGACAATTCATCACACTCTTTTTGTTGTAACGACAAAGACTCACTCATTCATTGTGATCTGCTTTTTATTACCGTTAAAGCATGGCAGGTAGAAAACGCACTACTCCCTTTACTTTCATTATTATCACAAGAAACCATATTACTCTTTATGCATAATGGCATGGGGGCGATTGATGCAATAAAAGAGCATATTAATCACCATCCAGTATTGCAAGCCACCACAACACATGGTGCATTAAAAGAGAACAATTACACCGTAAAACACACAGGCTTGGGTCATACCGTTATTGGTCCATTCAACTCATTGGGTAATCAATGCCAATTTATCCAAGAAGTGCTTACTCATAGCTTACCAAGTGCCGAGTGGAACCCTGAAATTAAGGTCGCATTATGGAAAAAGCTTGCCATTAACTGTGCGATTAATCCACTAACTGCAATTCATCAATGTCAAAATGGGCACTTAGCACACTCTGATATCAATCAAGATGTCATTCGTATTTGCAGTGAAGTACAACAAGTATTACAACAAGAAAATGTCGAGTGGACAGAAACAGAGCTAGTTTCAATAGTAAACCAAGTAATATCAGCGACCTCTGAAAACTACTCATCTATGAACAGAGATTGCTTTTACCAACGAAAAACCGAGATTGATTTTATTACCGGGTTCTTATTACAAAAAGCAAAACAACATGGAATATCAACACCAACCAATCAAACGTTATATAATCAAATAAAACAATTAGAAGAGAACACACTATGACAGCAAAAATTCTCGTATGCCTTGCTCCAGGAACTGAAGAGCTAGAAGCGATTACCGTGATAGATATTCTAGAGCGCGCTAAATTTGATGTAACGATTGCTAGCACCGCTTTTGATGGTGTATTAACAATGAAAGCCGCTCAACGTGTCACTCTGACTGCTGATGTTAAATTGGTTGAAGTAGCGGATGAAGAATTTGATTGTATCGTGCTTCCCGGAGGCCTAAAAGGTGCAGAAAATTTCAGAGACAGCACTCTTTTGATCGAAATGCTAAAACAACAAAAATACGATGGTAAATGGGTTGCGGCTATTTGTGCTGCTCCTGCTGTCGTGCTTCAACATCATAATTTATATCCAGATGCACGCATGACTTGCTATCCAAGTTTTATGAATTCCATCCCAAAAGATAACTTGCGACTTAAGCGTGTATTTACTGACGTGTTAAATCACTTAATTACTAGCCAAGGTCCTGGCTCTGCACTTGAATTTGCGATGGAGATCGTCACATTACTGGGTGGCAAAGAACTCACTGCAAAACTAGCGGCAGAGTTAGTGACACTACCAAACTTAAATTATCATCAAATCTAGTAGAGCTATCTTAAGCCCCAATGCCAAATCACATTGGCATTGGTATTTTCGCTACTAAAAACTATACCTTTGCTTCTTGCCTCGTCGCTATAAAGGTTGCGATAAAAATCAGACTAGCCCCAATAATTTGCACGATAGTGAAACTTTCACTTAACCATAAAAAAGCAAACAGAGCTCCAAATATCGGTTCACTGCCCATTAAGATCGAGACTTTCGTTGGCGACATCTTTTTCACACTGTAATTTTGAGCATAAAAAGCAAATACAGTACAAAATAAAACAAGATAGATAGCTAATAGCCAGAAAGATAAATCAAGTGGTATCAAGTAAACCCATTCAAAACCATGAATGGATAAAAGCAATATTATAGAAAAAATCGATACTACACTTGATTGAATACTTGTCACCATAATCGGGTCAACGTCTTTATCGACCATAACCTTTTTAGTAAACACAACCATAACTCCCCTCAATAAAGCCGCCATTAACATTAAAATATCGCCCATATTTATAGTAAGTTCGTGGGTAGTCATGTTTGTTAATAAAAACACCCCAATAACAGAGATAATAGACAAAAATAATAACTTATTCGTCGGCTTATTTTTATTTACTACCCATTCAACAAATGGCGTAAATACAACAAATAAACTAATAAGAAAGGCTGCATTAGAAGCGGTAGTGTTTTTTATTCCATAGGTTTCACAAACAAAGATTAAAAATAAAATAAAACCTGTTGGAATGACTGATTTCCAATGTGTTATATTTTTTCTATAAATAACAATCGGTAATAAAACAAGTGTTGTAATAACAAATCTAATGACTAAAAAAACCAATACACTAGTAAATAGTAATGCTTCTTTTGCCACTCCATAGCTTGTTCCCCAAAAAAACGCTACAAGCAGTAGAATCACTGAAGGTAAATATTGATTAACTGACAGCTCTCGCCCTCTTTCTATACGCCTTTCCATCGCTCTTCTCTTCTTCCCTGTGAGATAACATAAATCACATCCTTATTTGCACCAAGATACCGCAAGCTGATAAGTTAAATAATCCCTACATAAATCAAATCTTCTGTGACTCATGGACATAAATAAACTCGTAACCCTATTACCAGACATGGCCGCCTTTGTAACCGTGGTTGAGTCAGAAAGCTTTAGTAAAGCTGCGCAAGTTCTTGATATGACCCCATCAGGAGTAAGCCGCCAGGTTTCTCGGCTTGAAAACGCTCTACAACTCACATTATTAGAAAGAACAACAAGAAAACAGACCTTAACTATCGCAGGACAAGAAACGTATCATTACTGTAAGAACATCGTTGATAATGCTCAAGAAGTGGTTAACATTTCAGATAAAATCAGTAGTAACATAGAGGGATTGTTAAGGGTTTCAACACCAAAAGCACTTGGAAACCAAGTATTACAACCTCTTTTTCTACAGTTTATTGAGCTATATCCCAACATAAAACTGAAAATAAAAGTGACGGATCAATCTTGTGATCCCATCAATGATAATTTGGATGTGATATTTAATTTAACCAATCAGCCACAAGAAAATTTAATCGCTAAGCCATTAGCTAAGATAGACCTTGTTCTTTGTGCAACACCTACATACTTACAAACACATGGTGCCCCTAAACACCCTTCAGAATTAGATAAACATCAATGTTTACCCCTTGGAGAGACGAAACACGATAACGAGTGGGGATTTAAACAAGGTTCAGAGTATTATCAAATCAAAGTTGATGGACGCTTTGTGGTTAATCATACTGAAATGCGATTGGACGCGGTCATGCACAATCTTGGGATTGGTGTTTTTCCTAGCTTTGTTGTTCAAGAAAAACTAAAACAAGGGGGATTACTCGAGGTTCTATCTCACTGGGAAGTACAAGGCAATTATCACGGTGATATTATGATGCAGTTTTTAAGAAGTAAGCATATGCCTAATCGATTAAGAGTATTCATTGATTTTATGGTTCAACAATTTGAGACGATAAAAATAAAAAAAGAGAGCTAAGTATTCAGCTCTCTTCATCTCATTCTATAATGCTAAAATCACATGGGTTATGGGCGGTAAACTTTTACGTTCTTGTACCCATTTTCAATTAGCAATAAAGCTTGAAGACGACTCATCACACCACGCTCACAGTATAAAAGGTATTCTTTAGATTGGTCTAAATCACCAAATTGGGTCGCAATCTTAAAGAAAGGCAAATGCTTAACTTCTACACCCTCTATTTTTAATGGGTTTTCGTCTTCTTCTTCCGCACTACGAATATCTAAAACAACGACATTTGAGCTTAACTCAGATACCATTTCAACTTCAGGTGCTTGTTCTTGGCTTTCAGTTTCAATCGCACGAATATCCATTACGCGAGCATCATAAACCACTTGCTCAAGAATAGAGAAATCAAACTTAGCTTCTTCTTTCTCTAGCTTGAATTTTTCAGCTTTGATGGTTGGTTTTTTAGAAATCACTCCACAATACTCAGGCATCGTTTTAGCAAAATCTTCAGTGCCAATTTCACGGGCTACATTAATGATATCTTCTTTATCCCAGTTAATTAAAGGACGTAGAATCAATGTATCTGTTACGTTATCAATATGACGTAAGTTCGTTAGTGTTTGACTAGATACTTGCCCTAATGCTTCACCAGTAACTAAACCTTCGATACCTAATTTCTCTGCAACCATCCCACCTACACGCATAAACATACGCTTTAAGATAACACCCATTTGGCCATCATCTACTTTCTCAAGGATCTCAGCAACAACGGGTTCAAAATCAACAGAGATGAATTTTACTTTTGCTGATGAACCGTATTTTTTCCACAAGAAATGAGAAACTTGTTTAACACCAATTTCGTGAGCTGGACCACCTAGATTAAAAAACATGTAATGTACTTTTGAACCACGTTTGATATGCAAGTAACTTGAAACGCCCGAGTCAAAACCACCAGAGATTAAGCTTAATACATCTTCTTGAGTACCTAGAGGAAAACCACCAAGTCCTTTATGACGAGCAATCACCAAGTTCAGTTTTTCATTCTCTACTTCAAACTTAACCGTTACTTCAGGATTCTTTAATCGTACTTTTGCTGATTCAACCGCTTGATTTAAACCGCCACCAACATAACGCTCTAATTCAATAGAGGTAAATTCATGTGTACCACGACGTTTAACACGCACACAGAACGTTTTTCCTTCAATGATTTCACGATTCATCTCTAAACATTGTTCAAAGATATCATGCATATCCGCAAAAGCACTCTGCGTAACTTCTAGTACATGGTGAATGCCTGGTGTATGAGTAACAGCCGTAAGTACTTCATTACGGTATGTACCATCAAGACCTGAAACTTCAATGTAATCACGACGGTTAATCACTTCAACGCCTTTTGTTTCGCGTTTAATGATACTGCGTAGATTCGTTTCTAGAATACGAATAAAACGCTTACGTACTGAATCACTTTTAACAAAAACTTCTGGATGTGGCTTAACGATAAACTTCATATATAGGCTTCACTGGTGTGGAATAACAATCAAAAGGTTAGACTAAATGGATTTAAGACCTAATCTAAGGCGCAAGATTATACCGAAAAAAAAGGAGAGTTGCTAATTCAACTCTCCTTTCATCATTTACTTAAACTATCTCTTATTTCTGTGCACTGGGCACTTCATCACTTTCATGCGCTTTACCTTGCATGATACTGATTTCAACTCGACGGTTACGAGCTCGCTGAGCCGCGGTTTTATTTGGTACAAGAGGCTCTGTTGACGCCATTCCTCGAACACGTAAACGGTCACTTTCAAAGCCCTTCACCCGCTCCATTTCATGAGCAACAGAAACCGCACGCTGCGCAGATAAATCCCAATTAGAACGGTATAATTCCGAATCTAATGGTTGATTATCTGTATGACCAGAAACTCGAATAATACCTGGAATATCTTTTACTAACTCACCAATTTGACGGATAAGAGGACGAAACTTAGGTTGTAAGAATGCAGATCCCGCAGGGAATGCACCCTTTTCACGAATTCGAATCACTAATTGCTGTCCCAAATTCTCAACTTCCAGAGCACCATCATCAATTTCACGCTGTAACGCTTTTTTGATGGTTTCCTCTAACTCTTGCTGTGTTTGGCTTTGACTTTCTGACTCTGATTCACTTTGAGAGTTAGTCTGTGTTGAGGTAGAAGATGACTCTCCTCCGGTTTGCTTACCTGCATCACGTTTTATACCACCAGCACGATCAGACTCTCCATCATGAAAATCTAATGTTTTCTGAGGGATATCTATCGTTTGTTGCATGATCACTTCAATCGGTGTTGGCTCAGGGCGACCAGGTCGAAACTCTTGTGCAATAACACTGGTACCTTTAGGTATATCTTTTACTTCAAGTACGTTTTGAACCCCAAATGCAAATTTCATCGAACCTGCTATTTGCTTAAATTTCAACACATCCATTTCAGAAAAAGAAAGTAACAGTACGAAGAAACACATTAATAGCGTTGCTAAGTCCGCAAATGTTGCCATCCATAAAGGGGCACCAGGAGGACATTTGCACTTATCTTCATCTTCCATTGCTAGCTCCTAGTTTTATTCTTCGCCAATATCAACAACACGCTTCTTCTCGTTTAAGTAATTACGTAGGTAACTATCAATAACACGAGGGTTCTGACCATCTTGAATAGCTAAAATACCATCAAGGATCAAACGTCGATTTAATTTCTCTTGTTCTTTACGTAATTCTAATTTATGCGCAATAGGGAATGCGATCATATTTGAGATAACAGAACCATATAATGTTGTTAAAAGTGCAACGGCCATTGCTGGGCCAATCGATTTGGGATCGTCCATGTTTGATAGCATACCCACCAAACCAATAAGCGTACCAATCATACCCATTGCCGGTGCTACATCACCAAACGCGGTAAATACACCAACACCTTTTTCATGGCGTTCGTTCGTTAACGCGATGTCTTTTTGTAATGTTGCTTTAACCACTTCGGCATCGTGTCCATCAACCAATAAGTCGATGCCTTTTTGCATGAATGAATTACTGATCTCTTTTTCTTCTAATGCTAAAAAACCGCCTTTACGAGCTGCATCGGCCATTTCAACGATCGTCACAATTAAATCAACCGGTTCGTCTGTTTTAAACATGAATGCTTTTGCCGCAATTTTCCCTGCGCCAAAAAATTGACCTACGGTAAACTTCATCAGTACAACGAAGACAGAACCACCTACTACAATCAGTACCGATGTTGTATCCATAAAAATGGCTAAGCCACCAGCCAGTGCCATTGCCATGATAATAAATGCAAAACTACCAACTAAACCTATTAACGTTGCTAAATCCACAGAGCGCTCCCCTATCTTGCTGCTTGTGTTCATTTATAATGTGCTAAGCAAAAAACAAGCCATAAAAAGCATCCGTTTTTTTGCCGCTTATCTCTTATCGACCAAACGTATCAATGGTTTAATTTTTTTATTCAAAAAAGCAATACCATCGATGAATTGTGTGAAATTTAACCCCTAAAGCGTAAATTTTAATTTTATGTATCACTTTCTCACCACTTCAATTGACCCTTTACGCACTCTGAGTTACCTTTCTTGGATCATTTTAAGAGTGAATCATTATGGCTGTAAAAAAACCTGAAAATTTATCGTTTGAAGCGGCAATTGAAGAACTGGATTCTGTCGTTAATCAATTGGAGGGCGGTGATCTGCCTCTTGAAGATGCTTTGAAGAAGTTTGAGCGTGGTATTGCCCTAGCTCGTGCGGGACAAGAAAAGCTGACTCAAGCTGAGCAACGTGTCGATATTCTTCTTCAAGCTGATGATAATGCTGAACTAACCCCTTTTGATACTAATAATGATTGATTCACTAAAACAACAATTACCTATTTATCAACAACGTAACATTGAACAATTGCATCAATGGCTTGATAAAATTGAAATTCAACAGCAGCCTTTGACTGAAGCGATGAAATACGCATTACTTCTTGGAGGTAAACGCGCTCGCCCTTATCTAGTCTATATCACGGCAAAAATGTTAGGTGTACCGACTGAACACACTGATGCAGCAGCGGCAGCAGTTGAATGCATACACTCATACTCTTTAATTCATGATGACTTACCAGCAATGGATAATGACGATTTACGCCGAGGCCATGCTACTTGTCATATAAAGTTTAATGAAGCTACCGCTATCCTTGCCGGTGATGCCTTACAAACCTTGGCGTTTGAAATTCTAGCTAACGGTTCACTGACAGCGGATGCAGAATCTTCTCGAATTGATATGATCCGCTTGTTAGCAAAAGCCTCTGGAGCTTCAGGTATGTGCATGGGGCAATCTCTTGATTTACAGGCTGAAGGGAAGAAAGTTAACTTGTATTCTTTAGAGCAGATTCACGCCCATAAAACGGGTGTATTAATAAAAAGTGCCATTCAGCTTGGCGCATTATGTGCTGGGGATAAGGGCAAAGCAATTCTCCCTCAACTTGAAACCTATGCCGACGCTATCGGTTTAGCTTTTCAAGTTCAAGATGATATCCTAGATATTACTAGCAATACAGAAACTCTCGGAAAACCTCAAGGTTCTGATCTAGAATTAAAGAAAAGTACTTACCCTGCCTTACTTGGCCTTGATGGCGCTCAACAGAAAGCAGAGCAATTGTACCAAACCGCAATTGAAGCATTGAATGATATCCCTTATAACACGGATGCAATGCAAGCGTTCGCTCAATACGTCATTGAGCGTAAAAACTAAAACAGATAAGCGCTAATATTATGTCACTAGATATTTCAAAATACCCGATTCTGGCTTTGGCAAATACCCCAGATGAATTACGCTCTTTACCTAGAGAAAGCCTGCCTGCTTTATGTGATGAGCTACGTACTTACCTATTAAATTCAGTAAGTAAAACAAGCGGACACTTAGCGTCTGGTCTTGGTGTTGTCGAGCTGACCGTAGCTTTGCATTACGTGTATAACACGCCTTTTGATCAGCTTATTTGGGATGTTGGACATCAAGCTTATCCTCATAAAATCTTAACCGGTCGCCGTGAACAGTTATCTACTATTCGCCAAAAAAACGGATTACACCCATTTCCATGGCGCGGTGAAAGTGAATACGACGTATTGTCTGTAGGACATTCATCTACCTCAATTAGTGCCGCCTTAGGTTTAGCTATTTGTGCTGAAAAAGAACATGAAAACCGTAAGGTCGTTAGTGTTATTGGTGATGGTGCAATCACAGCAGGCATGGCATTTGAAGCCTTAAACCACGCAGGTGATATTCACCCAGATATGTTAGTTGTCTTAAATGACAATGAGATGTCAATTTCTGAAAACGTAGGCGCATTAAACAACCAATTAGCACGAGTACTTTCAGGCAGCCTGTATACATCGATTCGTGAAGGTGGCAAAAAAGTACTTTCTGGTACCCCAACGATTAAAGAGTTATTAAAGCGCACGGAAGAACACTTAAAAGGCATGGTTGTACCTGGAACCATGTTTGAAGAACTAGGGTTTAATTACATCGGTCCTGTTGATGGGCATGATGTCAACGAGCTCGTTCATACCTTAAACAATATGCGTAATTTAAAAGGACCGCAGTTCTTACACATCATGACCAAGAAAGGGAAAGGCTACGAGCCTGCTGAAAAAGATCCTATCAGCTACCATGGTGTTCCTAAATTTGATCCAAAAGACAGCTCATTACCTAAATCGTCTGGCGGAAAACCAACATTTTCAAACATCTTTGGTGATTTCCTTTGCGATATGGCTAAAGAAGACGATAAATTAATGGCCATCACGCCTGCTATGCGCGAAGGCTCTGGCATGGTTCGCTTCTCTAAAGAATACCCAAGCCAATATTTTGATGCCGCTATTGCAGAACAACATGCAGTGACACTTGCAAGTGGCATGGCTATTGCCGGTTACAATCCGATTGTTGCTATCTACTCAACGTTTTTACAACGTGGTTATGATCAATTAATTCATGACGTTGCGATCATGGATTTACCTGTTATGTTTGCTATTGACCGTGCAGGTCTCGTGGGCGCAGACGGCCAGACTCATCAAGGCGCTTTTGATATCAGCTTTATGCGCTGTATTCCAAATATGGTTATCATGACGCCAAGCGATGAAAATGAATGCCGTCAAATGCTATACACTGGCCATAAGCATACTGGACCAAGTGCTGTTCGTTACCCAAGAGGCAGCGCAACTGGTGTCGATGTTGATAAAACAATGCGAGCGCTAGAAATTGGTAAAGGCCGTCTACTTCGTGAAACTAAAATCACGGAAAAAGGAGAGCGTGTTGCTATTTTAAACTTTGGCACGTTCTTAGAAAATAGCCTTGTGGCGGCTGAAAATTTGGATGCTACTGTTGCAGACATGCGCTTTGCAAAACCACTCGATGAAGCCTTACTGTGCGAATTAGTAACGAATCACGATGTATTAATTACTGTTGAAGAAAATGCAATTTCAGGTGGTGCCGGTTCGGGTGTGATTGAATTCTTGATGAAGAACCGCTTGATTAAACCAGTTCTACAATTAGGTTTACCTGATGAGTTCATTGCTCAAGGTACGCAAGAAGAAATGCACACCGAACTTGGATTAGATGCGCAAGGTATTGAAAAACAGATCAGAGACTATCTGGACCTCTAAATAGTCCATATCTAATTTTCAGTGAGACATAAAAAATGCCACAACTCTGTGGCATTTTTTCTATCTACCTAAGCGACAATTTAGTCTAATTTTGCAATACCGTAAATAATGCGTCTAATTTTCCCTCTTTTGGTAAAAAATGAGCAATACAATATACTTTCTTAGACATAAGCTTTCCTTGTGTTATTGACTGTAGTCCGTTTATCTTTCATTATCTCCATACACTAAATTGTATGGTCAACATAATGAAGTCAGACGTAGATAAGATGCTAAATAAACACCAACAACTTACGCACAGTACCGATGTCAAAGTAACATCTCATACTCAGCGTGATATTGGACGTTGGATACAGCATACCATCATGATTGAAAACTGTAATGTTCCATTTAAATTTAATCGAACAAAACCCTACCAATCACTCAAGGGGGCAAGAATAAACCTTACTTATTACCCAAGTATAGAAATCCTAGCGGGTTTTGAAATAGAAATAATGAAAGTAGTTCGAATTAAACGCAGTTAATGTCTACACTGAAGCTTATAAAAAACTAAGGCATCTAAAATAGACTTTTCTTTTATTGGCTTCGTAATTACATAATTAGCTCCAGCCATTAAAAACTCCTCATTAGACTCCTTCAATACATCAGCCGTATAAGCATAAATAGGTGTATTCAATTTTAATACATCACGAATATATTTTGTTGCCTCAATACCACTCATCCCTGGCATCTGATTATCCATAAGAATAAGATCAAACGACCTCTCCAATAGTTGATTAATACCATTTTGAGCAGAAATTTGCCAATCCACACGTAAGCCATATTTTTTACAATAAGCCTTAGCGATATAAGCATTAGACTTATTATCTTCAATCAAAAGTACATTTAAACCGGTTGGCAGTAAAGATTCGTAAGTACTATCTTGGTTCGCAGTACTTTCATCTACAGTATCAATAACAGTAACAGGGACTTGAGCCTGGAATATAGAACCATAACCTAATTTACTTTGAACGCTAATTTTCCCATGCAATAAATCCAACAACTGCCTAACAATAGCCAACCCTAGCCCGCTACCACCAACTTTTCTTATTTCTGTTGATTCCGCTTGAATAAAGGGTTCAAATATTAATGATTGTTCCTTTAAGTCCATACCTATACCGGTATCTGCCACATCAATATAAAGGATAACTTGATCATTATTTGTTTTTAAAGAAAGCGTTAATTTAACGTTACCAGAATCAGTAAACTTAACGGCATTACTTAATAAATTAAACAATATTTGAGTTATTCTAACCTTATCAGAATTGATTAATGCATTTTCATCAATGTTATTATAAATAATAAAATTGACTTCCTTCCCTGCACAAAGAGGAGTATATATTGCATTAATTGTTTCTAACACATCACTCAGTTTAAATGGTTCGCACAATATATTAAGTTTGTCCTGTTCTATCTGAGAAAAGTCAAGTACATCATTTAAAACAGCAAGAAGATGCTCCCCTCCCTGGTGAAGAATTGCTATTTGTTTTCTTTGCTCGGCAGTTAAATCGGTTTGTTTTAATAAACTAGAAATGCCAAGAATACCATTTAAAGGCGTACGTATCTCATGACTCATTCGCGCTAAGAAATCTGATTTTACTTGTGTAGATTTTTCAGCAGTTGCCTGAGCTTTATAACTGTCTTCTTTTGCTTCAATTAATTCAATAAAGGTTTCTTCTAATTTATGTCCTATATTATCAAATTCAAGAATACCACTACCCTGATATTGAGTACCCGAATTTTTTTTCGAGACATCATCTGCATATTTTAGCAATGATTTAAGTGCTAATACTATTTTATGTTCAAATAGACCTCTAATTAATATCGCCATAGCAATAAGAACAAAAAATGAAAGAACAACACTGTAAATGAATCGTTGCTCTAGCATTTCTATATTATTTGTATTTTGCAAAGTTAATATAGATAATTTTCCATTTAATGATTCAATATCTATATCTGTCAAATTTATATTTTTATTTTTTGATAGTAAATCAGTATCATTAATTGTTTTTTTAATTTCATCATATTCTTCTGTTTCTTTTTTTATACTTGTGGCTATAATGTTATTATTATTGACAATTAACACATCTTGACTATTACTTATTTCTTTTAAATTATGAACAAAAGAAATATTATTATTTAATATTTCCGCATTGTATAAATATCCTCTTATCTTACCAGTAGAAGAAATTACGATCGGTGTTTTTCTTATTAATATATGATTTTGAGATAAATTTTCATCAATCATCATATAATACCAAATATTAATATGAATGTTTTTCCCTATTATACCTTGAAGATCTTTATCATATAAGCCAAGAAACAAGTTATTACCATCATTCCAATAAAGTTTATTATCGTTCTCAATAAAACGAAAGTCTGGCGAATTGTACGGAGATTTAGCTTCTATATCTGAGAAATAATGCTCAAGGCTTCGAATACGGTCTGTATTTTCACCATCTTGTAACCCCAAACTACCCGCATCCGTATCTTGCCTGATTTGCAATATGGCTAAACGATGATTTAAAAAATTAGTTACTAAACTAGAGGTTTGTTGTAAGTTTCGCTTAACTTCTTCATTTATTGTATTAATACTAAGCTGGTAGGTATGAATTGTTATACCTACCGTTAAAATAGAAAATATAACGAAAATAGCTCGAAAGATAAGATCTGCTAACGATGCTTTTTTCACAAAATTTTCTTTACTCATGCTCTAAGTCTACGCCTGAATAACGGAAGGCTCTCTGCTTTAGCTTCTCTAACTCTTCAGTGCTTGTCTCTGATGTAACCATTTCAAAATCACCAGAGTACACAATAGGTACTTGCTTACCTTCAAGATCTAATTTAATCGCTTCAGCCATGACAACGCCAATATCATCGTTCATTCTCATGACTGTAGCATCGAGTTTCCCCTGCTCGATAGCTATTAATTCGAGCGAGCCACCACCCCAACCATTAAGCATAGGTTGAACATTCATATTCTCATCTAAGGCATCTAGTGCACCAAGAGCAATATCAGTAGAAGAAGAATAAATAAAATCAATATCAGGGTTGTCATTCACTATATTTTTCGTTGCCTTATAAGCACTTTCTTCTGTCGAATCAGTATAAAATGAAGACGTTAACGTATACTTATTATTATCCATTGATTGAACAAATACATCACCTCTAGCTGTACTTAAATAACCATAAGAATAATATAACATTCCATATTTAGCGCCGTTAGGAAACTTAGTTTGAAAATATTTTGCCAACAAACGAGTTCCTATAACATGATCAAAGCCCGCATATAATAATGGCTGAGTGTCATGCCATGCTTTTACGGGTGTTGTGATATTTTGCAGAATAATTTTAGTTTCAGGATTCTGTAGTACATGTTCAATGAATTTACGATGACGAGTCGTGCTAAGAGTAAAAATAAGATAATCCGATTTTTGCTCAATCGCATTATATAAAGAGCGACTCTGCTCTTTAAAGTCAACATTCAAACGGGTTGATACTGGCATTAATTCATACTCTATATTTAATGCTTGTAAGCGAGCCTCAAAAGCGATTAAATTACGCTTCCAATAATCAGAGGCCTGCTCCCCAGGATAAACAAATGAAATGTTAATTGGTTTATCTTGTGTTACAGATAAAGGAATAGGGTCTTGCTTTACGACATTAGTCAGTGACGATGTTAGCGCTTTTTCTTTAGGGTACTTTGTCAAATACTCATTATAGCCCCAGTATCCAACCAAAACAGGATCTGAAAACGCGACCTTGGAATAACTTGAACAAACAGCCAATACCATCAGTAATGAACAGCATTTTGCCTTGAATGTAACCATTTATAACCAACCAGAATATTTACCAATTAGCCAAAGGCTAATTAGAGCCATAAATCCAGCGACAATATCATCTAGCATGATGCCAAAGCCGCCATGAACTTTGCTATCTAGCCATCCAATTGGCCAAGGTTTTACCATGTCAAAAAATCGAAATAAAATAAACCCTGTTAGTAACCATTTCCAGTCAGTTACCGATATATTTAAGTAGGGAACAATACTCATCGTTATCCAAAGACCAACGAATTCATCCCATACAATTGAACCGTGATCGTGCACCTTCATATCTGATGAAGTAATGTCACAAATTTTAATACCTATTACTGCAGAAACAATAACTGCGACCACAAATAGAGAAAAAGGAAGTTGTGCTAACAATAGATAAAATGGGATTGCAGCTAGCGTTCCCATTGTGCCAGGGATCACTGGCGCTAAACCACTACCAAAGCCTGTAGCCAGAAGATGCCACGGATTTTTTAAACTAATTAATGCTAAAGGATTTGTCATGATTAATTCCTAAAATGATCGTAGCCATAAAGAACCCAATCTAATGAGGTGGTGTCTTTATGTAATTTAATAGTATCCTGCAAGGTGCTAAATGGGCCTTTCTCGATTTCACCAATTATACTAACATCTTGATTTAAAAGAAAAGATATTTTTTTAATCGCATCTCTGTTCTCTTTTGGTGCAGTGAAACAAAGTTCATACTCCTCCCCACTCGTTAGTGCTGTTTTCTCGCATCTCTCTCGATTTCCAGAAAAATACTGCATTAATTCATCAGAAATGGGTAACTGATCCACATCAATATATGCTCTCACATTGGATTGTTTCAGTATATGTGCAAGATCTGAGATTAGGCCATCAGATATATCAAGCGCTGAATGACATAAGTGGCGTAAGCGTTGAGCTAATTCAACTTTTGGGGTTGAGTAATAATGTCGGTATTCTAATTCTAGTTCAAGCTCGGTTTTTATCTGCTTCGATGTATTTAATAACACTTCAAGACCAGCGGCACTGTCTCCTATTAATCCTGTAACGTAAATATCATCTCCTACCTTTGCACCTTTACGAGTTAACGCCTCTCCTTTTGGTACCAGTCCTTGCACTGTAATCGTAATACTTAACGGACCTTTGGTTGTATCACCACCAATGAGTTGAACATTATGTTGCTTTGCCAGGCCAAAGAAACCTTCGCAAAATCCTTCTAGCCACTTCTCATCAGGCTTAGGTAATGTTAATGCGAGAGAAACCCAAGTTGGTTTTGCTCCCATGGCTGCTAAATCACTCAAATTAGAAGCCAGTGCTTTATATCCTACCTTAATAGGGTCTGCATCTGCTAAAAAATGGGTTCCAGCGGCTAAAGTATCTGTTGTTATCGCAACTTGATAACCTTCAGGGACTGAAACCAAAGCACAATCATCACCAATACCTAAGTCAACATCATTTCTAGAAACATTGTCTTGAACAAAGAATCGATCTATTAAATTAAATTCACTACTCATTGTTTATACATTCAGTTTTTAGTTATAAAAAAGGCCAGCAACTAGGCTGACCTTTACAATTAATTAGTATGCTACTTCCAACTTATTTTTTACGTAAAGTCGGAGCCGCTTTATCTAATACACCATTTACAAATTTGTGGCTATCTTCTGCTGCAAATACTTTTGCAAGTTCAATAGCTTCATTGATAACAACTTTATAAGGTACGTCATCACGGTTCATCATCTCGTAAATAGACATACGTAATAACGCAAGTTCCATTTGGTCAAGATCTTGAAGTGGACGAGATAAGTATGGACGCATTTTACCGTCTAACTTAATGTGGTTAAGAGCAACACCTGAGAAAAGATCGCGGAAGTACGCTACATCTGTCTCTGGGGCTTGTAGCTTAGGCTCTTTTGCATGATGCTCTTCTTCATCATACTTCTCTGCAGTTAAAAACTGCTCTTCAATATCAGCAATATTTTCTTTGCTTAATTGCCATGAATAGATTGCTTGAAGCGCAAATTGACGTGCATTACGACGTGCGGCTGGTTTCACACTAACCCCCATTAGGATTCGATTTGAGACAGAACATTAATCATTTCGAGTGCGCTTAGTGCAGCCTCTGCCCCTTTATTACCAGCCTTGGTACCGGCGCGCTCGATTGCTTGATCGATAGTATCAACAGTCAAAACACCAAACGCCACTGGAATGCTATACTCCAGAGATACTTGTGCTAGACCCTTATTGCATTCACTACATACATAGTCAAAATGTGGTGTACCACCACGAATAACAGAACCCAATGAAACAATAGCATCATATTTTGCTGTTTTAGCTACTCGTTGAGCAACTAATGGTAATTCTACAGCGCCAGGGCAGCGAACAACAGTGATGTTTTCTTCAGATACTTGACCAAAACGCGTTAAAGTATCAATAGCGCCAGAAAGTAAACTTTCATTAATAAAGCTATTAAAGCGAGAAATGACAATTGCAATTTTCGCATTAGGAGCAGCAACGCCGCCTTCAATTACGTTCATAAGCCTTCCTGTATCTATATTATTCCAATTAAACTGGGTAACTATTTTCAACTATATATCATAGTGAGAATCGGCGAATTCTATCACAGCTTTGTGACAAATATCTAATTATTTGGGCTCTATTTACTCAATAGAGCCTATGGGAGCCTCTATTTTGATACGTATTCAACCACATTAAGGCCAAAGCCAGATAATGAATGGTAACGCTTTGAAGACGACGATAATAAACGCATATCAGAGATCCCTAAATCAGCTAGGATTTGAGACCCAACACCAACACGGCGAGAAGTACCTTGTTTTTTCGCCATGGTTGGCGCTTCACCACTATCTTGTCGTTCTAATACTTTGATTTTATGAACAATACTATCTGCTGATTCTTCATTACCTAAGATAACCAGCACGCCACCTTCATTTGCAATACGCTGCATTGCTGTTGGTAATGTCCAACTGCGCTCAGAACAGCGATCAGAATGAAGGATATCTGTAAAGGTATCTTGTAGATGAACACGAACCAAAGGCGCGTTATCTGATACGTTCTCTTTTTTCATTGCATAATGAAGTTGATTATCAATAGTGTCACGATAAGTCACTAACTCAAAGTCACCAAACTCTGTTGGTAATTTACACTCCGCAACGCGCTCAATTGTGGTTTCATTATCATTACGATATTCAATTAAATCGGCAATGGTACCTAATTTAATATCGTGCTTTTCAGCAAAAACTTCTAAATCTGGGCGACGAGCCATTGTTCCGTCATCATTTAAGATTTCAACAATAACACCTGCAGGTTCAAAACCAGCTAAACGCGCTAAGTCACAACCAGCTTCAGTGTGTCCAGCGCGAGTTAATACGCCACCTTCTTGAGCTGCTAACGGGAAAATATGACCCGGCTGAACTAAATCTGCGGCAACCGCATTTTTAGCAACAGCTGCTTCTACTGTGCGAGAACGATCGGCTGCTGAAATGCCTGTAGTTACGCCTTCAGCGGCTTCAATAGATACCGTAAAGTTAGTCGTAAACTGTGCGTTATTGTCTTGTACCATTGGTGGAAGACCCAGCTTTTCACAACGATCTTTCGTCATAGTAAGACAAATTAAACCACGACCATGTGTTGCCATGAAATTAATAGCTTCTGGTGTAATTTTTTCTGCAGCAATGATCAAATCGCCTTCATTTTCACGATCTTCATCATCCATTAGGATAACCATCTTACCTAAACGAATATCTTCAATAATGTCTTTTGCTGAGCTAATTGCCATGTGAAATACCTTTAATATATTAAGTTAGGTTAAATGGTTATTTTAAGAAACCTGATTTTGCCAAAAGATCCATCGTAACAGAAGACTCAGGTTGCTCTTCTTTCTGTCCGATCACAAGTCTTTCTAAATAACGAGCAATAACATCGACTTCTAAGTTCACTTTTTGACCTACAGAGAAGTTATCCATGGTTGTTTCTGCTGCCGTATGAGGAACGATCGTCAGCTTAAATGCATTTTTACGTAAATCGTTCACTGTTAGGCTAATGCCATCAACCGTAATCGACCCTTTTTCTACCACATACTTGGCTAAACTTTGTGGTAATTGGATCCAAAACTCAACCGCTCGACCTGTTTGATGACGTTCAATAATTTCACCAACTGCATCAACATGGCCAGAGACAATATGACCACCAAAGCGAGTCGTTGGTAACATGGCTTTTTCAAGATTGACTTTATCGCCCGCTTTGTAATCAACAAAACCGGTACGTTTTAAAGTCTCTAACGATAAATCAGCAGTATAGGTATGCTCTGTCATCGCAACAACCGTTAAGCACACACCGTTGGTGGCAATGCTATCTCCAAGCTTTACATCGCCCATGTCTAACTTACCAACATTGACGGTAACACTAATATCTTCACCTTTTGGAGTGATTGCCTGAAGTGTTCCTATTGACTCAATAATTCCTGTAAACATCTGTTACCTTACTATTTTTGCTGTAATACGAATGTCTTTTCCGACCATTCGAACATCCGTAATATCTAACTCTATCGCTTCAGACATTGCTTTTAATCCAACTAGATTTAATAAACTGCGTCCATCAGCGCCCATTAACTTAGGCGCGAGATAAATAATCAGTTCGTCCACAAGATCCGCTTTTATCATGCTTGCTGCTAATGTTGCGCCCGCTTCAACCCAAATATGATTAACATTATGAGCCCTTGCTACTTTATCAATGATTTCAGATAAGTTGAGTTGACCATCTTCAGTAACATTACAATGCAAATGATTATCTTGTGATGTTATAGAGTGAGTATATTGAGAAGAAGCAGTAACAACCTCTCCCTCGGTCATAAATAACTTCAAGTCAGGCGTCAATTGATGCTGGCGATCGAGAATAATACGAAGAGGCTGTCTTACTGTGTCTTTTTGATAACATTTCTGAATTGATATAGGGAGTTCTTCCCAGCGAACATTTAGAGAAGCATTATCTTCTACTACAGTTTTTGAAGTGGATAAAATCGCCCCCGCTTGCGCTCGGTAACGTTGAACATCTTGTCTTGCTTCTTTTGATGTTATCCATTGGCTTACCCCATTTTCTAATGCAGTTTTACCATCTAAACTCGCTGCCATTTTTAATTGAACAAATGGCTTTCCCGTTTCCATTCGTTGTAAAAAGGAAGGATTTAAGGCTCTTGCATCGGCTCCTAATAAGCCTGACGCCGTTTCAATACCAGCCTCATTTAACATTGCTAAGCCGCGTCCTGCAACTTGAGGATTAGGGTCAACCATTGCGCAAATAACCTTGGCAACACCCGCTTTAATTAAACCTTCAGCACAAGGTGGGGTTCTTCCATAATGTGAACAAGGCTCTAATGTCACATACGCAGTGGCATTTTCGGCATTTTTACCAGCCTGACGCAGTGCATGCACTTCAGCGTGTGGCTCACCCGCTTTTAAATGCGCCCCCTCACCAATAATCTGTCCATTTTTTGCCAATACACACCCTACGTTTGGGTTTGGTGCAGTGGTATAAATACCTTGTTTTGCCAATGAAATGGCTCTTTGCATCATTTGGTGATCTTGGGAGGTAAATTTCATGTTATTTCTCTAACTTTGCGATTTCTTCACCGAACTCTTTAATGTCTTCAAAACTACGATAGACAGAAGCAAAACGTATATAAGCGACTTTATCGAGTTCTTTCAATTGGTCCATTACAAGGTTACCAATCATATCTGAAGGCACTTCTCGCTCACCTGTCGCTCGTAATTGTGACTTAATGGTATTTAATGATAACTCAACTAAATCGGCACTCACTGGTCGCTTCTCTAACGAACGATATAGACCACCAGATAATTTATCTTCATCGAATGGTTCGCGATTACCATTCGATTTAATCACTTTTGGCATCACTAATTCAGCCGATTCAAAAGTAGTAAATCGCTCACTGCACGCCAAACACTGTCGGCGACGACGAACTTGATGCCCATCGGAAACTAATCGTGAATCGATGACTTTCGTGTCTGTTGCGCTACAAAATGGACAATGCATAAGTTGCCTCCTATTCTTTTTTATTTAGTGTACAAGAAAAGCAGAACTGTGCCTATGCTCAAGAGTTTAAGCAACGATATATGTTAGTGTTGTGTCAATAAAAAAACACTACGTAACTAAAGCGTTAACGTATATTACCAAATGTTATTAAACTAACCTATTTTATTCCAAGGCTATCTATGACGTTATCTATTTTAAAAAGCATCAAATACCGATTATTAATCATATCGTTATTACCTACATTAATCATTTCTGCATTTTTAATTCAATTATTTAATCAGGAAAATAGTAAGGTCCATAATGCAAACTTTTCACTAGAAGCCGTAACCCTTTTTAACTCTCTTGATGATGTTGCTCATAGCTTTGCCGTTGAACGAGGTTTAACTGCAGGGTTTATTGCCTCTAAAGGTACTTCAGGTAAAGATAAGTTAATTGCCCAGCGAAAAAAATCAGATGATGCCGAACAAGCACTCCGTAGCTTTAACGCTGAGTTTTTAGATAAAGAGATGGTGAACCTTGTACTTTCAGACATTATTAAGCAGTTAAACAATAAAAATAACATTCGCTCTCAAGTTGATAGTCTATCAATTACAGACTCGCCTTTCGTTTATTACTCTACATTAAATCAATTATCTCTCGACTCTATCTCTGTAATTATAGGAAGTATCGATTCTCAAGATTTACGTAATGAAATGTTAGGGTTATCTGCACTTTTACAAGTAAAAGAAGAAGCAGGTAAAACACGAGGAGCGTTAAATGGTGCATTCGCAGGTAAGAAATCTAGCTTAGATAAGTATGCAGACATCAATAATTACCTTTCAACAGAATCACTTGCTATTCGTAAAGCCAACTCTGTGCTCTCTTCTCATTTTATTGAGTTACTAACCTCAGCAACTCGTTCAAATACATGGAAGCAAGTTTCTGATATTCAGCAGAGTTACCTATCTCAAAAACAAAATTTAGTCTCGTTAGATGGTCCAAATGCGAGTGAGTGGTTTGCGCTTGCCACACAACGAATTGGGCTTATTAAAGGGATCACAGATAGCATATCTCAAGAGCTGAATACCGCAGCAAATGAGAACATGAGCCAAGCAAAACTTAATCGTATTATTTATATTGCGATTGCCCTGCTGTTGATTCTTCCTATTACCCTTATCAGTTTCACCACCGCACGTTCAATCAGCCAGCGAATGGCCTCTTTTAGTCGTCGAATCAATGAAATTTCAGCAACTAAGAATTTAACGCTAACGCTTGAAGATAATAATGAAAACGAATTTGATCATATTGCTAAAGATATTAATTCATTAATTGAAAGCATTTCATTACCCCTTCGAACGGCTCATACCGTGGCCTCGAAAACTCAAAGTGAGCTTAATTTATTGAGCCAGCACCTCCAAAAAGCAACTCAATCAAGCCAAACGACCTTAACCCACTGCGATAGCATTGCTACCGCTATGACTGAAATGGCTCAAACGAGCTCTGAGATTGCAGGCGTAACAAACAGCGCGCATGAGACAACAACCGAAGCAACAAACAATGCGACAGAATGTAAAAGTCACACGATTAACACCGCTGATATAGTGAATGATTTACATCGCAGTATTATTAATACCCACGAGCACGTTGAACACTTAGGACAACAAACGCTTAATGTATCTGATATTTTAGATACGATTACTGCCGTATCTGAGCAAACTAATTTACTTGCTCTAAACGCGGCCATTGAAGCAGCTCGAGCTGGAGAACAAGGTCGAGGGTTTGCAGTCGTTGCCGATGAAGTAAGAAAGTTAGCTCAACGAAGCCAAGAGGCAACCAGTGATATCCGTCAATTATTGGATACTATTGGTCATAGTGCTAAACACTCATTTGCTTCAATGGAAGAGAGCAAAACACTAAGTGCAAAAACTCAAGATAGTGTAAATTCTTCAACAGCCATTATTGATTCATTGCACTCTGCTGTTTCTGAAATAGACAATTTTAATACCAGTATCTCTGCAGCTACATTAGAACAATCTGAAACGGCAAATGCGGTAAATGCGGATATTGATGATTTAGCATCGCTAGCAAATGGAACCAACGAGCTTATTCATCATCTTGAAATGGAAATGCAGCACATAGAGCAAACAATGGCTGAGCTCACATCTCAAATTAACACCATAAAGGTTTAACTCTGATTTATTAGATTGAAACTCGCATTCATTCAGTAGAAACGATATATTTATAAGATAATGCAGATTAAGGGAATCATCACCATGAAAAAAATCAGTTTAGCGTGTGTGCTTGCACTAGTTTTAGCTGGCTGTAGCAGTGCACCAAAACAACAAGACAATTATCAAGATGCCTCTTTTGAGCTATGTAATACTGAAGTGAAAATATATTCAGTTAGTGATGATGGCCGTGTTCGCATTATTTGTAGCGACGGTTCTAAATTCCAATTAAACAATGAGAAAACGCTAGATATCATGCGTGATATTAACGTTGATTACTGTACAGGTGAAGGTCTAGGTAAGTTTAATGAAACAAGCCGTTACTATACTTTCCAATGTAAATCTGGTGCGTTGATTAATATTAATAAGTAAGTTTTTATTTACTTACTGATTGTAAAAAGCCCCCGAACTGATGGTTCGGGGGCTTTTGTTTACTTAAAACACATAATTATAATGAACGAACGGTTACTTCACTAATTTTCAAAGGATCTCTTTGTGGCATTGGTAAATTCAAATTACTAACAGCCGTCTTTCCTAGTTGAGATACCCCACCTTCATATATTGGTTTATCTTGACCTGGTAAAATTTGAGCTACAACACCAGGATTCCAAGCGCTAAAGAACTCCGTTAAGTCAGTTTGAGCGGCATAAGATGCACATAACATTAACGCATCGCTTTTTTCTAAATCCTGACCATAACAGTAATTGATGCCATTTAAGTTTAATTCAGATTTATTACGCGTTAGACGATGCATTAACTTAAATAAATTCCAGCCTTTCATCCCCGTTATTGAGGTTTCGTAATATGCAGGAACGCCCCCCTCATACCAATCATTTATATCAAACTCTGTTTCAGCCCACTCTTTTAATTGAGCGAACATAACTAAACGCTCTCCTGCACCACCAGCACCCCAAACGTGTCCTTTTTCAGCTTCAATAAACTCTGGCATTAATTGAATATCGTTAACAACACGCTCCATTTTACCTAGATACTTATCTTGCATGTATAGAGCTAAGATATTATTTGCCACTTCGGTTGCACCCGAGACAGTAAAGGGTGCTTCTGCTGCATTATGTCCAACTTCATGCCAAAGCAGCCAATCATTAAGTGGTGTAGTACTTAAATTACGACCTTGAACATTGAAGCTATCATTCATAACTGGATAACCAGAATGCGCAGCACCAATACTAATTGCCACATCATTCACAAAATGGTGACGATTATTTGGCATTGTGGCATCAGTTATTTTACGGTTTTTTGAACCCGAGATGTCCTCATTTCTCGCATAAAAATCATTGAGATCTTCTGAGAAGATATCCAATTCATTTGCAAAGACTTCAAGTTTCCCTTTGTAACTATCAGCATGTAAATTCGATTTTGGTGCGGTATATACAAAACTGTTTGATACCACTTCACCAATTGGTGCAGGTGAGTCTATTGGGTTTACCCAGCCATTATTTGCGTCATATAATGGAGCATCAACCGTACCAGATAAGGTAATAGTCACGTCTTTAGAGCCACCACCTTGAACGTAAATTAAGCCGCCATAAGGCACCGTAAACGTACCATTAGAATTTACACTAAGAGAAAAACTCTTTGTCATTCTTGGTGGGCGCTTCAAACTTAACTCATGCTTTTCTCGACCAGTTAGATCATCATGCAATGCAACCGAAACCGTAACAGGTTCAGTGTTACCGGATACCGAAAGCGTAAATGCTTGATGAGCCACTGCCCATTGCCCCGTTGGCTGACGATTACCAGCATACCAAGCTGCGGTATTTTTACGCATATCTAGCGTTAAAGAGTCTCCACCTTGAGATCCTGAAGGCTCTCCTGGAAATTGTCTGATGTCTACTTTAATGTTGTCATCCCAGAATGAGCGACCAAGCATTAAGCGAGTTAATGGTTTCTCCATGTAGTTTAATGGATAACTTGGGTTCATTTGCCCCGCATATTCTCCTTCATCAGAACCATAAACCATATTTAAACGATCTAATGTTGCTTTTACATCGTCTGGGCAAGTTGTATTACCTTGAGCCTTATCACTCGTATAGCAATTTAAGAATTGAGTAAATCGTTCAAAGCCCAACTCATCATCGGCGGCACTTTCGTAACGATACTCTAAGTTATTCCATAGCCATACGGTCATATTTTGATAAATACGATTCACGTCAACACTGCCTAAACGCACACCTTCTGCGCCTTCCGTTCTAAAATAACGTTCATGTTGATACAAGCTTTCTATATTCACACCAAGATTGGCGGCTTTCACCATGGCTTGGGCTTCCGCTTCACCTAAATTGAGTTCAGTATAAGCAGGAATATACATCCCCCCCGTTAGCGGAATGCCGTTACCAGGTCGATACTCTAAACAGTTTATTTCATAGTGATACGCTAGGTTGCTACATTCTTGATAACTAAACTTACCATTCACTTTAAATTGCTCAAGAATGCGGGTTTTAGCGGCACTCAGTGAGGCTTGGTTGATAATAGGAAAACCATCCGAATCGGTAATCCATTCATTTTTATCATTTTTATTAAAATGATCGGCTTCATTGATAAAGGCTAATTGCTTCTCAAGCTCACCTTTATCATTCATTTCATTCCAACTGACGACTTCTAACTCAGGCTTATCATCTGGTTTATTATTAAGAATAAAATCCCAAAAAACGGTTCCATCCTCCTTAATCGTGTAAGGTAACTTAGGTACGGCACCGGCACCCTCACTCACCGCAGCATAACGCTCAATAACCCAAGAGCCGTATTCTCGATGAGAACGAACACGTTCAGGATAACCGCCACTCGGCCCATTGCCATTAGAAACGACTGAGTTATTCATCCCAAATGCCAATCCAGCACTATCAAACAAACGAGCAATAGGGCCTATATTATTATTTTCATTGATTGTTTCCATAACTAAAACGCTACCGCCTTTTGTTACGTATTCTATCAATGCCGTAATATCGTCAACACTCAGTTTCGCTTTATTAAGATCAGCACTCATCGGCAATTGATAAGCGTTATCGACATCATTACCTACATACTCATAAGCATTAATAAGCAAAAGAGGCATAGATTCAGGATCAATATTATCAAAAGCAGAAAGCTGCTCTGTCGTCGCATTAAATACTGGTGCTAATTGATACGGCGCTGAACTACCTATCACTTGTCCATGACGCTTAAAATACACATGTGGGATATTAGTGCCGACATGTATTTTATCCGCGGTAGTGTTATTGGTTAGATAACGCAATGTATTTTGGAAGAAGTGCGTCATATCATCACTGTCTGTGGTGACACTGCATTGGCCTTCAGTATTCACCGAACCATTCCAGCTATACCCATTTGGGCACACAAGTACGCTATTGTAGCGAGCGTTACCCATGACCATCACCTTGCCTTTACCTAGTTCACCAATACTCACAAAAGGCAAATTAAACGTTGCTGTACTCGCTCCAACATTATCTGGAGTGACCGCAGAAGGCGCTTCTGTAATATAAGCTAGGCCTTTTTCATCCCATGCTTTTTTATCACCAAATTTCAACCAATAGTTAGTATCATTACGAGCCATCATTACAGGAAATGCGGTATTTGCAATGTTGACTGCCGCTTGGCCACGGGCGTGCCCCGTACTGCCATAAAAATTAGTGCTGTCATGAAACACATGAAAACGCTCTACTGGTTCCCAGCCTTGAGTAACCCCCCATAGCTTGTTGATGTCAGCTTGGATTGATCCCATTTCAGCAGCGACATTACGTGTATTATCGATATAATCAAAAACATCTGCATCACACGATTGCCCACAAATCACTTTATCGATTTCAGACGCTTGTCCTAATGTAAATTGTGTTTTAAATTCTGCTGGTTTTATTCCTGTCGCTGGATGATCCCCCGTGGATCCACCGAGGTTTAACTCTGCATCTTTATCATTTAAAGAAAGCGAGATAATCTCATTAATCACATTAGGGTACTGAGCAAATACTGCTTCTGTTTTCTCTGATAATTTCAAGTGTGATGATAAAGGATCACGATAACGCTCAATAAGCGCTTCGGCATTACGCCCTCTTTGCTCTTCACCTAAATCGGTCACTTTAAATACAGTTTTATTACCACGAACAGAGCCAAGTTCAAACGTATCAATACCGAAACTAACCGCCTCTCCCCAAACAAATTCAAACTCACCATTCTCATTCGTTTTTCCACGACCCGATGCACTAAAATAGGCTATGCCCTCAACAGGTTTTCCCGAGGAATCTTGCAATACTGCTTTAGTTAAAATTGTTTCAGTTGGGGTATATTGCAAGCTTTTCTCCGCATTAACAGAGACAAATCCAGGCTTATCACTAACCGTAATTTCTGGTTCAATATTTGGTATATGTGTACTTGGTACTTTATCCGCTAGCGACCCTGCCGTTTCATTAATGACTTTCTGCTCAAATGTCTCAGACTCCATATTAATGTCGTTGAGTAATCGTTCAAAGCGAGCGCGTTCCAATAGCGTAAAATCAAAATCAATTTGGCTATGACGAGTAACCGCCATATTTTGGATTAGCGTTATTATGTTCTTTTTTTTATTCGAGTCATCCTTATATTCATCAGCTAAAGTTAGCTGTAAATATCTAGTATCTAATGCCTTCGTTACTAGATTTATACTTCCTGAAGGATACGTTGCAATCAATAAATCATCGACGTAACAAGAAATAGAATCACTTGCTACAAATTCAAAACCACTTGCCGGTTGATCGTTACATTTAACTGATTTACCAAAAGCATTAACACCATCTAAAGATAAAATACCGTTGTATTTAACCTCTGGGGTTCCACCGCCTCCAGTTCCGGGGCCGGTATCAACGTCTGGTCGCGAAGACCCTATATCTATACTTTCTTGATTACAGCCAGCAAGCAGCATTGATATCAATGATGCTAACAATAATTTTTTACTCATGATTCAACCTTTTAGAAGTGCTGAAACTAAACGTTCAGTTCACTGAGATCGAAACATATCACAACTTTTTTCAGTTATTCTTAAAAATAATACAAAAATAGAATTAAAATCATGAAGTAGAAACATATTCCTATAAGTAGGATGAATTATTTGTACTTTATTTCACTCTTAATATTCTAAATTCCCAATAAAAAAAAACCGCTGAACGGTTAGTTCAACGGCTTTGTCTGTTTCTGTTTATATATAAATAGGTTTTTACTGAGCGTTAGCTTCACGCTCAACAATAAACGCTAATGCCATCTTGATACGAGCAACAACACGCTCTTTACCAATCAGTTGCATTACCGCATCAACTGATGGAGATTGACCACCACCAGTAACCGCTACACGTAAAGGCATGCCGATTTTACCCATGCCAATTTCAAGCTCTGCACATACTTCTTCAATCACATTGTGAAGATTTTCAGTTGTCCACTCTTCTAGAGCTTCAACTTTAGCAAGCGCAAGCTCTAGTGGGCCTTTAGCAACGCCACGTAGGTGTTTCTTCGCTGCACCCGCTTCGAACTCTTCAAAATCTTGGTAGAAGTAGCGAGATTGCTCTGCTAATTCGATTAGCGTATTACAGCGCTCACCTACCAGTTTAATTACATCAGTAATTGCTGGGCCATTCTCTAAAGAGATCTCTTTTTGATCTAGGTGCCATTGTAAGTATTTTGCAACATACTCAGGCTCTGATGTTTTAATGTAATGGTTGTTTAACCATAGAAGCTTATCAGTATTGAACGCTGATGCTGATTTACTTACTGCATTTAAACTGAATAAGTTAATCATCTCTTCTTGAGAGAAGATCTCTTGATCACCATGAGACCAACCTAAACGAACTAGGTAGTTGTTTAGTGCATTTGGTAGATAACCTTCATCACGGTATTGCATTACTGATACAGCGCCATGACGCTTAGACAGTTTTGCCCCATCATCACCTAAGATCATTGCACAGTGTGCAAATTTAGGTACTGGAGCACCTAATGCTTCATAGATGTTAATTTGACGAGGTGTATTGTTGATATGGTCTTCACCACGGATTACTTGAGTAATACCCATATCCCAGTCATCAACCACTACTACGAAGTTATACGTAGGTGCACCATCAGTACGGCGGATGATCAAGTCATCTAATTGGCTGTTTGAGATTTCGATACGACCACGGATCTGGTCATCAAATACTACCGAACCTGCTTTAGGGTTACGGAAGCGAATAACACACGCATCACCTTCTTTTGCTGCAGCATTAGCTTCAACAATTTTAGGGTGGTTTGCATCGTAGCGAGCCATTTCTTTATTTGCTTCTTGCTCTGCACGAATTTCATCTAGCAGCTCTTTTGATGCGTAGCATTTGTATGCCTTGTCTGCAGCAAGTAGCTGTTCTACCACTTCGTTGTAACGGTCAAAACGCTTAGATTGGTAATAAGGACCTTCATCCCATTCCATTCCCATCCAGTGCATACCTTCAATAATAGCGTCTACCGCTTCTTGAGAGTTACGCTCTAGATCCGTATCTTCGATACGTAAAACAAATTCGCCACCTTGGTTTTTAGCAAAAAGCCATGAGTAAAGTGCAGTACGTGCACCACCAACGTGAAGATAGCCTGTTGGGCTTGGAGCAAAACGCGTTTTAACCGTCATTGTTATTACCTTTTTGAAGAGGTTGCGCTGAATCTGTCAGCACCACATAATTTATGCGCTATTTTAGCACCATAAGGTAATTCTACAATGATTGAGTGTCGTTAAGTTTCGCATTATCTAATAAAGCCTTACATCACACCCTGTGATTTATTTTTCAAAAAGCCAAGAAATTACATTCTTCTTTTGTTCTGTGGTAGATTCATTATACCAATGCACCATCATATCTAATGCTTTAGAGCCATTTCCTTCGTCTAGATTAATGTTGTTTTTACGTGATTGGAAAGCTAATTCGGTAAATTCTTCCTTCTCTTTTTTTGATGCTTTTGAATACCAGTGCTCAACCATTGTTACTGTATTAATCCCATATTCGTTCTCTACCATTTGTGTTTTATCTTTATTTTCAACTTGCAATACAGCAGCTGAGACATCAGATAGTGCTATGTTGTTTTTTACATTGTAACGAGCAATTTCTAATTCATAATCACGAGTAAAGCCCCCCGCACTAGGTAAAATACTTTGCTTTACAAGTAATCCAGTTTTCGCTTGTGGCTCTTTTAAGATAAATATAGGGTTCTTATTAAATATCACCGATTCTTTAACATATTTAATATTTTTAGATGCTGACAACTGAAGATTTAAATCATTTGCATCAAATGTCATGATCACTGGAACCGAATTATATTTTTCTTTTTCGCCATATTCAGAAGTGATCAATTTTTCAATTCTTACAACAAGTTGATTCGTTCCATTTTTTAGCTCTAAGTTTCCTTTTTTCATAAGAGTAAAACCTAGAGATTCGCCATTTATTGCAATTACATTAATATCGCGATCCAGCTCCACATTTACTTCTGCCATAGTAGCCGAGCAACTAAACAAAGAAGCAATTGCTAATATTATGATTCTTTTTTTCACCTTAAATACTCCTTAAATGAAAAAAGCGAGCCTCATATATAGACGCTCGCCAATAAAATTATTTAATTACCATATTAAACTAGAAGTAGTATTCAGCACCAACTAAGATGTTATTTGCCCAATCTTTGTTGTCCATTTTATAGTTACGAGAATCTATGTATAGGTAAGTACTTGGTAGTAAATAACCTAAACGAGCTGTAATTGCTGTATCACCTGTATCTTCCGCTTTAACTAAAGTACCAGACTTTGTAATATCATCATCAGCTTCAGTCGTCATAGAGTAACCACCTTTAAATACCCACTGATTATTAAGTACATACTGAGCAGTGGCCGATACTGCATCTTGACCATTAGAACCATCCTTAGTATCAGTTTCCATCATCTTATAGGCAGCGGTTAATGTCACATCACCTAAGAACACGCTACCACCGACAATTGCATACGAATTAGCATAGCCAGATGTTTTTCCTGCTGTTGTTACCCATTCGCCGCCAGGCTTAGCAGTAGTCTTTTTCCACTCTGTAGTCGCATCACTTGTCGTTAAGTTTTCACCACGAGCATAGTAACCTGCATGTATACTAAATAAATCTTGTGAATAAGAACCAGCAACACTGGCAACCATTGCATCAGTCGAGTCTTCCATTCCACTTAACGTCGCTTGGAAGTTAAAACCACCAAAGGTTGCAGAATCAAATCTTATGTTATTATTAGCACGATCTTGATACGAAACACCAAGGTCATTATTCCAGTCAAATACATTACCTAGACCCGGGTTAGTGTGAGGCCAATCGACGTAGTTATAAGCGGCAACTAGTTGACGACCAAATTTAAACGAACCTACACCATCAAAATCTAAACCTATGAACGTATCACGCATACCTAATGCACCATAATCAGTGCCGTTAGTATCACCACTTTCAACTTGCCAAATGAAATTTGGACCAAAATCTTCAAACTCAACCGTACCACGGAAACCGATACGAGACTCGATAACTGCACTAACCTTACTATCACCCTTGTCATCATTAGCAAATTGCATGAAACCAGCAGCTTGTCCGTACATCTGTACTGCATCGCCAGCCAGTGGGATAGCTGCATTTGCAGAAGTTGCCATCATTGCAGCAAGTACTGCTGAACCTAAAAGAGTTTTATTAAACATAGTCATAATTCCTTCATTTAACTAATTAAGTAATGCACAGTCATTTAACTTGGTCGCCGAAATGAACCATGCACTAGATTTGTTGTCTGGAGTGGACTATGACAATGTTTTTTCACAAAGAAAATATAGTTACGTTTTTTGAGTGACACACCTCAAATGTCAATATTTATAAAAAAATATAATGCATAAATATCAACAACTTAAGAACAACCAAAAATATAACTCACTGATTAAAAATAAAACAAAAGAGACGAAATTCTCAAAAAAAGAACACATTCATACGATTTTAGTCGATCTAAATCACATTGAATTTAGCTAAAATTATAACTATTTATTTTAAATAAAAAAAAAGTGCGAACTAAGTCGCACTCGTTTATCTTCTTTGAAGGAAAAAACTCTCTCCTTCTTTCACTTTTTTAATAAACAAAAAAAGCGAACACTTAAGTTCGCTTTATCTCTTGTCTTATAATGTTATTACATAAAGTTATATGGAATAAATACTTGCAGACGAACATCACTCCAATCGTAATCAGAACCATCAGTCATATCACGCGTTAATTGTGTTACGTGTAGTTTAAGAGTTGAACCTTTCAAACTACCTGATTGCACAGAATAACCAATATCACCATTAACAGCATATTCACCATCATAACCAGAAACGTCATTATCAATAGTACTTACAGCTACACCTGCACCTGCAAACCAACCATTACCAAAGTTATATGACGCTTTGTTATACCAAGATAATTGATTTGATTGATCCCAATCTGATAATGCATTCCAATATTGACTAAATGTACCATTATTCGACCCATAAGCGCCTGCTGTTCTAGGAGCAACCGCTGCATCATTATCCGATGTTACGTAACGAGCTTCAGAGTTAAACGTCAATGAGCCAAAACTTTGAGCATAAGAAACACCCTGCGTTATACCTGCCCCATCGAAACGAGTATCATCTTGAATCCCATAAATATCATATGCAATCGATGCAGTATCTGTAATGGCATACTTAGCTGCAAATTTATATGATGTACTATCTTCACCATGACCTAAACTTGAGTAGCCTAAACCCATATTAAGTGCAACAGGGCCAACTTGACCATTTAAACCAATAGACTGAAGACTATTAAATGCATTTTCACCATTAAACTTACCAGTTACAGGATCAACACTTGATGCTGATGTATTTTCCCACCATGGTGCACTATGGTTATCAGCAAATATATAACCTAATGTCCAATCACCAATTGGAGCAACTACACTTGCACCACGATATGTGCCAGGAACAAATGACCATACATTACCAACGGTACCTATACCATGTGACTGGATATAACCAAGCTTAGTAATAACTTCACCAGTTTTAAACTTTAAAGCCGCAGTAGTTAGTTTAAGTGAGTCTTGACTACGATCCCAACCATCACAAAGCGTAATCTCGCTACAACCTGTGTTATTGTATAATGAACCTGAGAAATAACCTGCAACATCTGCACCTAACCAACCATCATGGTAACCAGATTTAAAATCTAAAACTGCGTTATAATCTGAATAATCTTGGCCTGCTTTATAACCATCGCCTGTATCTTTAGAACGGTAACGTGTATCAACAACCACTAACCCAGATAATGTTGAACCTTTGATAAATTCATTAATTACTTCGACGTATTCACCACCAGCTGCACTTTCTACATTAGCCATCGCTTGTGGGGCAACTAAAGCTCCTGTTAGCGCAGCTGCAATTGCTGATACTTTAAAAAATTTGTTTTCCATGGAATAAAACTCCTAAAAATGGATATAGCTGTGTTCGTTATTTACTGGCTTTAAGTTGGCCGCCGAAAGCAATAAATAACGCTCCTAATTCACACAATTTTTAAATAAGAAAAGGAAAATTTAAAAATCGTAATTACCTTATATTTTTTCCTGCATACACACTGTGCATCCATGTAATTAAGACTAAACCCAGCTAAAAAAACATAAAACAAAAACTTAATTTTTCATAAAAAAAATATGAGCGAGCGCAAACTTCTTTCGCGTTAGTGATTAAGATCAAATTAAATAGATCAAAAAACATCAAAAAACAGCTTTTAAAGCTAAAACAGTAGGTTATAAATATAAAAAAACACTCAATGCGACGAGTGTCACTTTATTTTGAAAACGGTTGATCGAACCATATAATTAGTTACAACAAGTGTCGATACAAAAAATTTAAGTTATACCAAACAATGAAAACCATTAATTTCAGATATAAAAAAAGGAGCTCTAAGCTCCTTTTATTTAATGAATGGCTGTTTTATTGTTAATTTAATAACTCAATTAACTGTTCTTCATTCATCACTTCAATACCAAGCTCTTCAGCTTTTGCTAATTTAGACCCTGCCGCTTCACCTGCAAAAAGAATATCAGTTTTTTTAGAGACGCTACCAGTAACCTTTGCACCTAACTCTTGTAATGCTGCTTTGGCTTCATTACGTTTTAACTTATAAAGTGTTCCGGTAAGTACAACGACTTTCCCCGCCAATGGTTGTGGTACTGACTCATCAAGTACTTTAATTTCAGGCCAGTGAATGCCCATTGCTTGTAAATCTTCAATAACTGCTTGGTTGTGTGGTTCAGCAAAGAAGTTTAAAACATGTTTAGCAACGATATCCCCCACATCACTCACTTCTATTAATTGCTCAAACGTCGCCGCTTGAACCGCTTCTAATGTATAGAAATGCAGAGCTAAGTTTGCTGCAGTAGCTTCACCCACTTCTCTGATACCTAGAGAATATAAGAATCGAGGTAAGGTTGTTGCTTTGGCTTTGTTTAATGCATCAACCACATTTTGAGCTGATTTAGGCCCCATACGCTCTAGTACGGTTAAAATACCTGCTGATAATTTAAATAAATCAGCAGGGGTTTCTACCATTTCTTTATCGACTAGCTGCTCGACTACCTTGTCACCCAAGCCATCAACATCAAGCGCTTTACGAGAAACAAAATGTTTAAGTGCTTCTTTACGTTGAGCTGGACAGACTAAACCTGCTCCACAACGAGTGACTACCTCGCCTTCCACTCTTTCAAGCTTAGAATCACAGGCAGGGCAGGTTGTAGGATAAATAATGGCTTTACTGTCTTCTGGCCGACGAGCTTCAACAACCGAAACAATTTGTGGGATAACATCACCCGCTCGACGAATAATCACAGTATCGCCAATATGAACGCCTAAACGTGCAATTTCATCGGCATTATGCAGTGTGGCATTACTTACGGTGACACCACCAACAAAAACCGGCTCCAGTTTTGCGACTGGGGTTATAGCCCCTGTACGGCCGACTTGGAATTCCACATCATTTAAAACCGTTAACTCTTCTTGAGCTGGAAATTTATAAGCGATTGCCCAACGAGGTGCTCTAGCTACAAAGCCTAGTTGCACTTGAAGTTCAATGTCATCGACTTTAATTACGACCCCATCGATTTCATATTTCAACGCATCTCGACGCTCAAGAATGTCTTTATAGTAGGCTTTTACTTCTGCTAAAGAGCCGCATTGCTTGGTCTCTTCACACATAGGTAGGCCCCAGCCTTTAAGCTGAACAAAACGCTGATAGTGGCTTTTTTCTAATTCGCCACCATCAATAACACCGACACTATAGGCATAAAAACTCAGTGGACGTGTTGCTGTGATCTTAGAATCTAATTGACGTAAACTGCCTGCTGCGGCATTTCGTGGATTAGCAAACGGTTTTTCACCACGCTTTAATGCTCGCTCGTTTAACGCGTCAAACCCTGCTTTTAGCATAAAGACTTCACCACGCACTTCTAATCGCGTTGGCCAGCCTTCGCCTTGCAGTGTTAATGGTATGCAACGAATCGTTCTTACGTTTTCGGTTATATTCTCTCCTGTAGCACCATCACCACGAGTACCTGCTTGAACTAATTTACCATTTACATACAGTAAACTTACCGCAAGGCCATCGAGTTTAGGTTCACAACAAAAAAGAGAAACGGGTTTAGAGATAAGGCGATCATTCATTCTTTTCTCAAATGCTGCTAATTCTTCATCATTAAAAGCATTATCTAAAGAAAGCATTGGAATTTCATGCTGAACTTGGGTAAAGCCATCAAGAGCTTCACCACCAACGCGTTGACTTGGAGAGTCGACAGTAACAAGCTCTGGGTGTTCAGATTCAATAGAAAGCAATTGCTGCATCATACGATCATACTCGGCATCAGGCAGCTCTGGGCTGTCTTCAACATAATATCGATAAGCGTGGTAATTCAATTGTTGTCTTAGCTGATCTAAGGTCTGTTCAATGGTCATGATTCATCAACTTCTTGTTCTGTCTTTCTAAAAATAAAAAAAGGCTCATAAAGAGCCTTTCTCAATTCACAATAATACTATGATAGACGATCTATTTAGTGCAGAAAACTTTTACTCGCTGCTTATATTCATCAATCTTATTTGGTGTCAGCATATCTCGCTTCTCATCAAGAATATTACCGCCTAACTCTGAGCTCACTAGCTGTGCGGTTTGTAGCATTAATTTAAAATTGTGCTCAGCTTCTCCATGACAAGGCAAAGGCAAGAAAAAAGAAATGCCTGGAGTAGAAAACTCTTCGCCTTCTGCTACTTGAAAGTGACCAGGAGAAACCATATTCGCCACACTAAATAATACTTTACCCGCGCCTGAGAGATCTGAATGACGATGGTAAATAGCCATATCACCAAATACTAAGCCGTTTTGCTCTAAACTATTAAATAATCGATTCCCATTAAAGCGCTCACTTCCCATTCCGTGAACATTAATAATAATTGCGTCTTCTTTAACTTCAGGTTCCGGCTCTGGTTCTTGAATTGGCTCAATAATAGGTTCAGGTAGTACAACTGTAACTTCTTCTGGTTGAGAGATAATTTGAGGTTCTTCTTTTGGTGTAACAACCGCATCATCAATCGCTGAGAATGAAATCGTTGGTTCCTCTTTAATAACGGGTTCATCAAAAACGTTGTTACTGGCTTGAACTACAGGTTCATCAATAAACGAGTCGCTTATTGGTTTCGGTTTATTTGAGTCAAGAATTTGTTCTTCATAATCGAAAAGAGGATCATTTGAAAAAGCAGGCTCCTCACGAGCAAATGCAGGTTCTTTTCTTTCTTTTGGTGCAGCAATATCATCTTTGGATTTAGCAAAGCTACGCTCAGGTGTAGGTTGCTCTTCATCAATATCAAAATCTATGCCTACTTTTTTCCCAAATTTTGAGTTTGTTTCCTTTCGACTTGTCCATAAGCCATGAAACAATAACGCCGCAATGGCTAATGCCCCAACAAGTATCAACACTAATCGCAATTCTTGCATCGCTAACTCTCTGCTCTTCTGCTTTATTGAACTTCCCTAGTGTTTTTTATCCCATAAAAGGAACATAAAAAGGGAAATCTACTCTCAACTACTATTAAGGTAGTTTATTCATAAACGATAATCTACCACTACTTATTGGTAATGTACCAAATAATACCCCTATTTTTGAATAACAAAATGAAAGTGGTGACATAAATCTTACATTTGAACTATTTAGAATGGCATAAACTGCAATAACAGCATTTATTTATGCCCATTTTTGAGTATAGTGAAGACATGATACTTAAGTATAAATGCGAATAATGAATACATATAAACAAACTCAATCGGGCGTACACTATTTTTTAAAAGGTATATCTTTGGCGATGACGCCAGGTATTCGACGCTTTGTTTTTATCCCTCTTTTAATCAACATTGCGTTATTAGGTGGGTCATTTTTTTATCTATTTAATCAAATCGGCGGATGGATTGAACAGATCCTTGCTCAAATCCCGAGTTGGCTTGATTGGCTCTCCTATTTATTGTGGCCATTAATTGTTATTAGTATTCTTGCTGTTTTCTCGTACTTTTTTAGTACTATTGCTAACTGGATAGCGGCACCTTTTAATGGTTTACTTTCCGAACATCTTGAAGCCAAGTTAACCGGACAACCAGCGCCAAGTGGTGGTATTTTCGACGCATTAAAAGATTTGCCACGGATCTTTAAGCGCGAATGGCAAAAGTTAAAGTACTATATCCCGAAGGCGCTTGGCTTGTTTATTCTTTTCTTTATCCCTGCTATTGGTCAAAGTATAGCGCCTATTTTATGGTTTTTATTTACCGCGTGGATGATGGCAATTCAGTATTGTGATTATCCGTTTGATAACCATAAAATCTCTTTTGAAACCATGCGTGATGAACTAAAAACTAAACGAGGTAAATGCTTATCTTTTGGTTCACTCGTTACTCTCTTTACGATGACTCCAATCTTAAACCTATTTGTTATGCCTATCGCAGTTTGTGGCGCAACAGCTATGTGGGTTGATGTTTACCGTGATACACATAAAGCTATTAATCCATAACTTATAACCTTTTGATCCTTTCTCATTTAAGAAACTCTTCGTATTCTAAGTAGGTCGAGTTACTCAAATGAGTCACCAAAAATTTACTCCATATTGAATCACGCGTTACGTGAAATGAAGGAACAGATCATGACAAAGATTTACGAAGATAATTCTCAAACTATTGGTAACACACCTCTTGTACGTCTTAACCGTGTTAGTAACGGCAACGTATTAGCAAAAGTAGAAGCTCGTAACCCTAGCTTTAGCGTGAAGTGCCGTATTGGCGCAAATATGATTTGGGAAGCAGAAAAAGCGGGCACGCTAAAAAAAGAGATTGAGTTAGTTGAACCGACATCAGGTAATACGGGTGTTGCTCTGGCTTTTGTTGCTGCTGCTCGTGGTTATAAATTAACACTGACAATGCCTGAATCAATGAGCCTTGAGCGCCGTAAACTACTTAAAGCTCTAGGTGCTAACCTTGTATTAACCGAAGCGCCTAAAGGTATGGGTGGTGCAATAGCCAAAGCAGAAGAAATTGTAGCAAGCGATCCAAGTAAATACCTACTTCTTCAGCAATTTAATAATCCAGCCAACCCTGCGATTCATGAAAAAACAACAGGACCAGAGATCTGGGAAGCAACAGAAGGTAATGTTGACGTATTCGTTGCTGGTGTAGGTACTGGTGGTACATTAACAGGCACAAGTCGTTACCTAAAGCACACTCAAAATAAAGCCGTTCTTTCTGTTGCTGTAGAGCCTGCAGAATCTCCAGTTATCGCTCAAGCCCTTGCTGGTGAGGAGATAAAACCTGCCCCTCACAAAATACAAGGTATTGGTGCTGGCTTTATTCCTGGTAACTTAGATCTTACGCTGATTGACCGTGTTGAAGCGGTTACCTCGGATGACGCAATCGCCATGGCTCGCCGTTTAATGGAAGAAGAAGGTATTTTAGCAGGCATATCTTCAGGTGCAGCTGTTGTAGCTGCTAACCGTATTGCAGAACTTCCTGAGTTTGAAAATAAGCAAATTGTTGTCGTTTTACCAAGTTCAGGTGAACGTTATTTAAGTACAGCACTCTTTGCAGGATTGTTTACAGAACAGGAAAATGAGCAATAATTTTGTAACATCTATGTGTTCAAATCAATTTTTACGCCAAAAAAGCCCCTTCTGGGGTTTTTTTGTTGATTTCATTTCCCTCCTTAGTAATAATCAAACCACTTTATTTTTAGGTGTAAAATAATTACAATCCAATATAAAGTATCAGTATTAAGGCAACTTAATATGACAAAATAAGAAAAATGCATAAATTACTGCCGTTAACTTATTTGATTGAAGATAGATTGTTTCTGAGTCTATGATATGCGAAAGTACATTCGCAAACCGAATTGGTTAACGACATTAATTCAACATAAAATATAAATCGGGGTATACACAATGTATTCACAAGACGTAGTAATCACTGCAGAAAACGGCCTTCACACTCGTCCAGCGGCTCAGTTCGTTAAAGAAGCGAAAGGTTTTGATGCAAAAATCACTGTTACTTCTAATGGTAAAAGTGCAAGTGCTACTAGCCTTTTCAAACTTCAAACTTTAGGTCTAACTAAAGGTACTAACGTAACTATCTCTGCTGAAGGCGCTCAAGAGAAAGAAGCAGTAGACCACCTAGTTAAACTAATGGATGAGCTGCACTAATCAGCTTTTTCTTTATTATTCTCATTCTCTAATTTGATCAATTTTAAGGTAAAGCTATGATTTCTGGCATTCTAGCATCTCCAGGTATTGCTTTTGGTAAAGCATTATTACTTCAGGAAGATGAAATTGTCCTAAACAAAACTCCAATCTCTGATTCTCAAGTAGAAGCAGAAGTTCAACGTTTCTTTGATGCTCGTAATAAGTCTTCTGAGCAATTAGAAGCTATTAAAGCAAAAGCGCTAGCTACTTTTGGCGAAGAAAAAGAAGCTATTTTTGAGGGGCACATTATGCTTCTTGAAGATGAAGAGCTAGAAGAAGAAATCTTAGCCCTTATCAAAGACGATAAAATGGCTGCAGACTTTGCTATTTACTCTGTAATTGAAGAGCAAGCGTGTGCACTAGAGTCATTAGATGATGATTATCTAAAAGAGCGTGCTACAGATATCCGTGATATCGGTAGCCGCTTTGTTAAAAATGCACTAGGTATCAACATTGTTTCACTAAGTGCTATCAATGAAAAAGTTATCCTAGTTGCTAACGACCTAACACCTTCTGAAACAGCACAAATCAACCTAGACTACGTTCTTGGTTTTGCTTGTGACATCGGCGGTCGTACTTCTCATACTTCTATCATGGCTCGTTCTCTTGAACTACCTGCTATCGTTGGTACTAACGATATCACTAAGCAAGTGAAGAACGGTGATATGCTAATTCTTGATGCGGTTAACAACAAAATTGTTATCAACCCATCAGAAGCAGAACTAGCAGAAGCTAAGCAAATTCGTGATGCACAAATTGCAGAAAAAGAAGAGCTAGCAAAACTAAAAGACCTACCAGCTATCACTCTTGATGGCCACCAAGTTGAAGTTTGCGGTAACATCGGTACAGTTAAAGACTGTGACGGTATCATCCGTAACGGAGGCGAAGGTGTTGGTCTGTATCGTACAGAATTCCTATTCATGGATCGTGATGCACTTCCTACTGAAGAAGAGCAATATGTTGCTTATAAAGAAGTAGCTGAAGCGATGCATGGTGAGCCAGTGATCATCCGTACTATGGATATCGGTGGTGATAAAGATCTACCATACATGGATCTTCCAGAAGAAATGAACCCATTCTTAGGATGGCGTGCAATCCGTATCAGTTTAGACCGTCGTGAAATCCTACGTGACCAATTACGTGGCATTTTACGTGCATCTGCACACGGTAAACTGCGTATCATGTTCCCAATGATCATTTCTGTTGAAGAAATCCGTGAGCTGAAAAATGCAATCGAAGAATACAAAGTAGAACTTCGTGCTGAAGGCCATGCGTTTGATGAAAGCATCGAAATCGGTGTTATGGTTGAAACGCCAGCAGCCGCTGCAATTGCACACCATTTAGCGAAAGAAGTGAGCTTCTTCTCTATCGGTACTAACGATTTAACGCAATATACTCTTGCGGTTGACCGTGGTAACGAAATGATTTCTCACCTATATAACCCACTATCTCCAGCGGTTCTGCTTGTAATCAAGCAAGTAATCGACGCTTCTCATAAAGAAGGTAAATGGACTGGTATGTGTGGTGAGCTAGCTGGTGATGAGCGTGCTAGTCTACTTCTTCTAGGTATGGGCTTAGACGAATTCAGCATGAGCGGTATCTCTATCCCTCTTGTTAAGAAAATCGTTCGTAACTCAAACTTTGCAGCAGTGAAAGCAATGGCAGATGAAGCTCTTCAAATGCCTACAGCAGCAGAAATTGAAGCGCACGTTGAAAAATTTATCGCAGAAAATACTAAGTAATAGTATAGTTGCAAAGAATTAAATATAGCCACTAAGTTTAGTGGCTATTTAATATAACTTTAGGGAGCTACACAATGGGTCTGTTTGACAAAATTAAAAGCGCATTTTCTTCTGAAAGCACTGCCGCTGGTGCAATCGACATCATCGCACCTCTTTCTGGTGAAATTGTAAACATCGAAGATGTGCCAGACGTAGTGTTCGCTGAAAAAATCGTTGGTGACGGTATTGCTATCAAACCTGCTGGCAACAAAATGGTTGCTCCAGTAAACGGTACAATCGGCAAAATCTTTGAAACTAACCACGCTTTCTCTATCGAATCTAACGACGGCATCGAGCTTTTCGTTCACTTTGGTATCGATACCGTTGAACTTAAAGGTCAAGGCTTTACTCGTATCGCTGAAGAAGGCCAAGAAGTTAAAGCTGGCGACACAGTAATCGAATTCGATCTTGCGTACCTAGAAGAGCACGCTAAATCAACGCTTACTCCAGTTGTAATCTCTAACATGGACGAAATCAAAGAGCTTACTAAGCTTTCTGGTGCTGTTACTGTTGGTGAATCTCCAGTTCTTAAAGTAACTAAGTAATATTTAAAGATAAACTAGTTAATTAAAGACAATAAAAAGGCCGCTGTTATCTCAAAGAAAACAGCGGCCTTTTTGTCTCTATTTAACCGTCAGTTCAGCAAACATTTCTTGTGATGGAGCAAAGAAATAACCGCCTGTTACCGCATCTGTAAAACGCAATAATTGATCCGTTTTTCCATCGATTTCACCATACATGCTATCCAACATCACCTGGAAATTATGTACAGAGTGACAATAAGCAATAAACAGTAAACCATGGTCACCAGAAACTGAGCCATACGGCAAGCTGTGGCGTAGGATCTTAACCCCTTTAGCATCTTCTTTAATATCAACACGGCCTACGTGTGAAGCAGCTGGAACGTCTTCTAGCTCTATTGAATCAGGTTTAGTACGACCAATCACTTTTTCTTGAGCTGAAACGGACAAACGGTTCCACGCAGGTAGTTTGTGAACAAAGCGTTGGCACATCATGTAACTGCCGCCAGCAAATTCACCATCAGCAATTAATGCAACTTCAGCGCGCGCTTCATTCTTAGGATTTTCTGTTCCATCAACGAAATCTGTCATATCGCGCGAATCTAAAAAGCGGTAGCCTGATACTTCTTCTTTAATCTCAACGTGCTCAGAAATCACATTCATTAACTTACGTAAGATATAAAAATGTAAGTCATGGCGATTTGAATGAATATGAATTAGCACATCACCATGTGTCGCTGGTGCAATGATGTCACCTTTACCTAATTGCTTAAAGTTTGCCAATTCTGGCGGCATAGGTGCAGACAATGTGGTCCAAAAATCAGCACCAAAAGAAACTGCACTGCTTAAGTTAGCGTCTGGCTGATCATCATTTAATTCGACAATTAATGCAGGAAGTCTCTGTAGCTGCTCTAAAACAAGCTGAGGGTTACTTTTGATATTTAAGGTAACGTATAATGCAAATCGATCTGGTTCTGGCAGTAATGCCGTTTGAGGAGTGTAAGACATGAACTCAGTTCCTTTCTATTTTGAATTAACTGAGCTCATTATATGCAATAAAACATAAGATTGTTTGATAAAAGATAAGAGTTTATGAAGAAATAACTTCCACTGAAAGCTTTACGGTTTCATTCGCTGATGAATCAGACACCATGTAAGATTCTAAATTATTCAACTTGGTGATAATGGTTGGTGCACATAATGTTCTTACTTCCCCTTCCCCTTCCTCCTCTGTTACTCGAAAAGCAATTTCAACATTCTCAGCATCAATGTTTTTTAACTCCGCCCAAGCTTGTACCTGAGATTTCTTATCGAATGAATTAAACACTAATGTCTCTTCACCCATCACTAACGACGCTGATGAATGAGTAATGTGTTGCAAGTTAGGACGATTAATCTCTAATCCTAAATCTAACTGCCAATCCGCCATTGCTAGCGGGCTTAATAACGCACTAAATAATAATGCACCTGTTGATAAATCCATTGTCTTCCCCCCTCTCATTAAGTCAGACTAAAGCATATTTTTACTCGTTTACTGCGACATAAAAATATAAGAAACCAACTAAGAAGTAAGATAATCATTGCACTTCCTGGTTGAAACTCTCCTCGATTAACAATAACCGATTGAATTAACATCATGAGATCGATCAAAACCATCATAATGGTTAGCCAACGTCCTTGCTTCCAAAGAGTCAGCATAAAAGGGCGTGTGGGCTTTTTAAAACTACTTAGCCACATATAAAATACAGTGGGTAAGCTCAAACACAAACTAGTATATAAATGCGCATGACTTGGGTAAAATAAGGCTAATAAATCAGTACCTTGCTCACGACTAGCACCGGCCATAACAAAAACGACAACGGAGCGAATTAAAATAGCCCAACCAAACCATAGCCAAATAGGTGGCTTTAACCATCCATGTTGGTCGTATGCATCAAACGAGTACAGCATTTATCTACCTTTGAAGATTAAACAGACGAAAGAATTAACTAACAATCTTCTCAGTAGACTTATCCAGATTACTGAAATGATTAAAAATAACGATTGAATAAAATAAAAACTTTGAGCTAGATACACCTTTAAATTCAAAATCTATATTGCCGTCACACTTTGTATCGTTTACATTTCAATGATGTATAAAGATAAAATCAAATATGAAGAATTAAGAGTGCCCGTATGAAAAATAACAATAAAGCACAGATATCAATAGAATCTCAACAAGAAGCAATGGCCATTGCTAAAGCTACACAAAAACCAGCACAAACAAAAGAACAAACTAAATTGATTGCACAAGGTATCGAAAAAGGCATTGCACTTTACAAGAAACAGCAAAAAGAAAAATCACGAGAAGCAGACAAACTGAAGAAAAAGACGCAGCGTCAAAAGCAGAATAACCTCAATCATTCTGATGCAGAAGATAACCAAGCGCAACAAGATCACATTAATAAAGAATCAAGCAAAAACTTACCTTGGATTTTACTTGCGGTAAGCTGGGCTGCCTTTATTTACTACACTTTTTTAGGTATGTAATATCAATCGCTGTAAATAACTGACCATCCTAGCTTGTTAAAACATGCAGATACAAAAAAAGAGATGCGTTATAAATACCCATCTCTTTTTGTTATCAACTTAGATTAAACTAAATTATTTATTCTTTATCTGCTTTTAATGACAGTATCCAAATTGATAGCACTGCAACCGCAGCAAAACCACCAAGAATAATGCTCGGCATTGCGATGTAACCCAACGTATGCCAAATAACAGACTCTAATGTACTCATGCTATCTCCTTACCAACCTTCAATGCCAGACATATCAGGCAGCTTATGTGCAATACCTTTATGGCAATCTACACAGGTTTTTTCACCTGATGCTAATGCCGTTGAATGTTGTTTCGCACTACGCGGACCTTGCTCAGAGAAATCCATAAAGTCGAATTCATGACAATTACGACATTCTTGAGAATTATTCTCTTTCATTCGATGCCATTCACGTTCAGCTAAATGCGCACGACGCTCTTTAAATTTCTCTTCTGTATCAATAGTTTTAGCAATAAAGTGCGCATATAACTCTTTAGATGCTTGAACTTTACGTACAATTTTATCTGTCCAATTATGAGGAACGTGACAATCTGAACAGATAGCACGTACGCCCGAACGGTTAGAGTAGTGAATCGTTTCTTGGATTTCTTTAACGATTGGAGCATGACAGCCAGAACAGAATTCTTCTGTGTTGGTTGCTTCCATACCCGTATTAAATGCGCCCCAGAAAAGCAAACCACCGATAAAGCCCATAAATAGGACAACACCTACCGCTGCTTTACTTGGTGATGAAAAACGCTTCCAAAATGCTTTTAAAAATTTCATCTATAGCCTCTCTTAACGGTATTGGCTATCAACTAGCGCAATGAGTCCACACGTTCAAATTCATTCTCAACTAACGGCTTAGCATCAGCTTGAGGGACGTGACATTGTAGACAGAAGTAACGACGAGGTGATACATCTGAAAGTACAGCATCTTCACGGTTCACGTAGTGAGTTACACTGATCTTTGTCGCACCCATTTCTTTTGCGTTTTTCCAGCTATGACATGATAAACACTTATTTGCGTTTAATGACACTTCATAGTTACGAATAGTATGAGGTACTAATGGTGGTTGGTATACGTAATCACTGTCTAATGCGTGATCACGTGGAAAACGTTTAAAATCATCCGCTGGACGGGTTGTTTCTAATTCCGATGCACCACGTAATGATTCAACACCACCAATGCCTCCTGGATTATTCAATTCTGCAGATTGTTCGGTTTCTGCTTGTACTGCACCAGCAAACAAAAGTCCTGCTGACATAAGCGCTATAATGAATTTTTTCATTCTAATTTCTCCGCCTTAAGGCAAACTCTTTGAAATAGGTTACTCACATCTTGGCCAGTAACCTATCTATTATTAATTAAGCAATTTTAGTGATCTTAACTGGACACTTCTTATAATCTGTCTGTTTAGACAGAGGATCCGTTGCATCCAAAATCAATTTGTTAATTAAGATGCGAGCATCAAAGAATGGAACAAATACTAATCCTTCAGGCGGACGGTTACGACCACGAGTTTCAACACGAACACGTACTTCTCCACGTTTGTTAGAAATTAACACTTCATCACCACGGCGCAGGTTACGTTTCTTCGCATCCGCAGGGTGAATATAACAAAGTGCATCAGGAACGGCTTTATACAGCTCAGGAACACGACGCGTCATAGTACCTGTATGCCAATGCTCAAGAACACGACCGGTACATAACCACATATCAAATTCATCACCAGGAACCTCTGGTGGCGCTTCATACGGTGCAGAGATAATCAATGCTTTACCATCAGGCTTACCGTAGAAGTCCCAATCCGACCCTTTCTTAGCGTATGGATCTGAGCCTTCTTTGTAACGCCATAATGTTTCTTTACCACCAACCACAGGCCAACGTAAACCTCGGACGTTATGGTATGTATCGTATGGTGCTAAATCGTGACCATGTCCACGACCAAACTCGGCATACTCTTCAAACAGTCCTTTTTGAACATAGAAGCCTTGATCTTTTGCGTCATCATTAAGCTCTTGAGCTTCTGACAGTGGGAATTTATCAACTTGGCCATTTTTAAATAATATGTCATACATGGTCTTCCCACGGTATTCAGGCGCTTTTGCTAATAGCTCTTCGCCCCACACTTCTTCTACTGTGAAGCGTTTTGAGAATTCCATGATTTGCCATAAATCAGATTTAGCTTCGCCTTTCGCTTGTACTTGTTGATACCAAGCTTGAGTACGACGCTCTGCATTGCCGTAAGCACCTTCTTTTTCTACCCACATTGCTGTTGGAAGAATTAGATCCGATGCTTGAGCTGTTGCTGTTGGGTATGGGTCTGAACATACGATGAAGTTTTCTGGATTACGGTAACCAGGTAAACGTTCAGTGTTAATGTTTGGACCCGCTTGCATGTTGTTATTACACATTACCCAATAAGCGTTAATCTTGCCGTCTTTAAGCATGCGGTCTTGAACAACGGCGTGTGCACCAGGTTTGCCGTTCAATGTACCTTCAGGTAGTTTCCAGATTTTTTCTGAAATTGCACGGTGCTTAGGATTAGCAACAACCATGTCTGCAGGTAGACGATGTGAGAATGTACCTACTTCACGAGCGGTACCACATGCTGAAGGTTGACCAGTCAATGAGAATGGGCTATTACCCGGCGTTGATATTTTACCCGTTAACAAGTGAATGTTATAAACAAGGCTGTTCATCCAAACACCACGAGTGTGTTGGTTCATACCCATTGTCCATAAAGACATTACTTTTGTTTTTGGATCCGCATACTGCTTAGCGAGAGTGATCAGATCGTCTTCTGATACACCTGACATTTCAGAGGCTTTTTCTGCTGTATATGGTGCAACCGACGCTTTATATTCCTCAAAACTAATTGAGCTCATCGCTCCAGAGTTGGGGTTTTCCGCTTTCATTTGTAACGGGTCAGTATCACGAAGACCATAACCGATATCAGTCGTTGCTTGCTTGAAGTTCGTATGTTTATTTACGAAGTCCCAGTTTACCGCATCGTTTTGAATAATGTAGTTAGCAATGAAGTTAGCAATTGCAAGGTCAGATTGAGGTTCGAAAATATATCCTTTATCTGCTAATTCAAATGAACGGTGGTAATAAGTAGATAACACGTTGACTTTAACGTGTGGATTACTTAAACGACGATCTGAAATACGAGTCCATAATACAGGGTGCATTTCTGCCATGTTTGAGCCCCACAGAATAAAAGAGTCTGCGTGTTCAAAGTCATCATAGCACCCCATAGGTTCATCGATACCGAACGTACGCATAAACGCACCTACCGCGGAAGCCATACAGTGACGTGCATTTGGATCGATGTTATTTGAACGGAAACCCGCTTTCATCAATTTAACGGCAGCGTACCCTTCCATTACAGTCCACTGACCCGAACCAAACATGCCAACACCGGTTGGTCCATGTTTCTTCAGTGCCGCCTTCCATTTTTCAGCCATCGTATCAAACGCGACACCCCAAGAAACAGGGGCAAAATCACCGTTCTTATCGTATTGACCATCAGTCATACGCAGCATTGGCGTTTGTAGGCGATCTTTACCATACATGATTTTAGATAGGAAATAACCCTTGATACAGTTAAGACCTTTATTTACTGGCGCTTCAGGATCACCTTGAGTCGCAACAACTCGACCATTTTGGGTACCCACAAGTACAGAGCAACCAGTACCACAAAAACGACAAGGCGCTTTATCCCATTTAATTTTTGTCTGATCAGAACTAACGATTAAATTAGTTGCTGAAGCAGGTAAAGTAATACCTGCTACGGCTGCAGCTGATGCTGCGGCGTTTGCTTTAACAAACGCACGTCTTGTCATTTTCATGATTCATCCTCACATTGCGAATCAAAGTGCTCGATTTGGTGGAAAACTAAAGCGACATTTAGTATCCCTTCGAAGTCATTTATTTTATCGATTGAATCGGTGATATATCCTTGGTTTTCTGTTTCGAGAACAACAATAACTTTGCCCTCTTTACTTTCGCCGTGGATTTCAGTGTTCGGTAACGCTAATATTTTTTCTTTTGTCACTGCTAATAATTCAGGGCGAACATGAACTACTAAACTTGAAATATGAACTTCATTTTCAGGTAAATTTTCTAACATATTTTTTTATTTTCCAGAGTCATACTTATCGCCGATGTCGGGCAAGTCGCTACACAGCCACCACATCCATTACAAGCATCAAAATTAATTTGAGGTTGAGCGACACTACCCAATACCAGTTGAAAACGAATCGCTTGTGTCTCACACATATCACTACAACTACGACACTCTACCGACTGTTTTGCCAGACACTTTTTATTTATAGATATTTGATGAGTGAAAGCAGGAGTAATGCGTAAATCAAATAAATGTTCTGGGCATTGATTTGCACAAGCTTCACAAAAGGTGCATTCTCCCTTGGTAAAATCCACAATAGGAAAACCACCATCACCTTTAACAATTATTTGCTCTTCACAAGCCGTAATACATTTTTCACAACGAGTACATTGAGATACGAAGTCAACCTCATTCTTAACCCAAGGTAAGCGTTGTTGTGTTAATGGACTCTCTGTTTTTTTTGTGGATAAGTGGCGAAAAATACCTCGCTTAGAGTGATCAATTATATTATTTCGACTCATCTATTCATAATTCCAGGATTTCATTAACATTTTTATATAATGGATTTTAAATTTTGTCATATTTATTGATATACCCCATAATGGTTAAACAAGGGGCACTCTTGTCCTAGATCAACTTTTAAAACAAATAAAACAACAAAATAGAATCTATTATCCTTAAGCCAAACGCAGGCCACACAAAACAAAAATGAAACATAATAAAACCTCAATATTAACAAAAACCATTGCGCAAGTGATGTTACTGATTGTATTAATCTCAGTAGTTACAACTAGCTTGGCGTTGATAACCTTATCTTCTAGCTTAAAAGATGCCGAAGCCGTTAATATTGCAGGCTCATTGCGTATGCAAAGTTATCGTTTGGCTTATGATATTGAAACAAACTCCCCTGAGCTTATTGAACACCTCAGCAAGCTCTCACAATCGATAAAATCGCCCTCTTTTAAAGCACTAGAGCAATGGTTTGTACCAGACGATATCGAACTTTCTTATCAAGGTATTCTTTTGCAATGGCATTCTTTACAGCCCTCACTACTCAGTGACAATAAGCAGATTTACTTAAATAAAGTCTCGATTTTTGTTGATGAGATTGACCATTTTGTGTTCCGGCTGCAGGAATTTTCAGAACGTAAATTACAACTACTTTCTCTTATTGGTTTTTTAGGTTTATCTTTAATTGTCTCTTTAAGTATTTTCATTATATTTTTTACTCAACGCAAAATTGTAAGCCCATTACATCACCTCGTTGCAGCAAGTAAAGCCATGACAAAAGGGAATTATTCGGTTCACGTTGTTCTAAAAAGTGATAATGAATTAGGACAATTAAGCGATTCGTTTAACCATATGGCAAAACAAATTGATCTCAGTTACAGAGAGCTTGAAAGCCGAGTTGAAGATAAAACAAAAAAGCTAAGCCAAGCGAACCGCTCGCTCACCACTCTCTATCAATGCTCTCAACAGCTTTCTGCGTCTCAATTAGATGAACAAGCGTTTAAAAATATTCTAGATACTTTTGTAAATATTGAAGGCATCATAAGTGCCAGGTTAGTTGTAGAAGAAGAATCTGGTGGGGATTGGGAAATAACCAGTGGTGAGTCAAATAACTCACCTTGGAGTTTGCAAGAACTCAGTATTGATGGAGAACAACTCGGCTATTTAATGTGGCAATTTACTTTGCCTTGCCCAGATCAAAAATTAATCACAAATATTGCCAATATTCTTGCGCGTGGCGTATTTTATAATCAAGCTCAAAAACAAACTCACCAATTAATTCTCTTAGAAGAACGATCAGCGATTGCTAGAGAGTTACATGATTCACTTGCTCAATCACTCTCATACTTAAAAATACAAACTACGTTATTAAAGCGACAATTGGCCAAGTGTAATTGCCAAAGTACCAATACAACACTGACTGAATTAGATGAAGGTCTTAAAAGTGCCTATACTCAATTAAGAGAACTACTTAATACCTTTAGACTAACCATTAATAAAGCGCACTTTGGTGAGGCATTACAAGAAATTACCACCACATTAGCTTCACAAACAAAGATACGAATTCATTTGAATAATGAGCTTCCTTCTTTGCCCATAAATGCACAACAGCACGTTCATTTATTGCAATTAATTAGAGAAGCAACATTAAATGCCATCAAACACTCAAAAGCTGATAATATTATCATTACTTGTTTTCAAGAAGGTGAGCAAGGCTATATTAACATTGAAGACGACGGCGTAGGATTTAATCCTGCAGAAGAAAAAATTAATCATTATGGATTAAGGATAATGCAAGAACGAGCACACTGTGTTCGCGGCCACCTATCCATAAACTCCGAACTAGAACACGGTTGTACAGTGAACGTAACGTTTCCACTTAACCAATAAATAATAGAGGTACAAACTATGTGGAATGTTGTTATCGTTGATGATCATCCGTTAATGCGTCGTGGTATTGGGCAATTACTTTCATTTGATGAAGAATTTACACTCACAGGTGAAGCCAGTAACGGTACAGATGCAGTTGCACTAATCTCTAAAGATGAGCCTGACTTAGTATTATTAGATCTCAATATGAAAGGGATGTCTGGTTTAGATACCCTCCATGCGCTACGTAACGAAGGCGTAACTTGCCCTATTGTTATCTTAACGGTATCTGATAATAAACAAGACATTAAAACTTTAGTGAAGGCCGGTGCCGACGGTTACCTATTAAAAGACAGTGAACCAGATGAATTAATTGCTTTATTAAAAGAAGCAATGAAAGGTGGAAAGGCTTATTCAGAGCAAGTAAAAGCGTGCTTAGAACAAGAAACTAACGGTGATGATAAACTGGAAAGTTTAACCGCTCGTGAGCTTGAGATCTTACAAAATGTCGCTAAAGGTATGCGTAATAAGCAAGTGGCCGATAAACTGTTTATTTCTGAGGCTACCGTAAAGGTACACATGAAAAGTTTATTGAAAAAGTTGAATGTAAAATCACGAGTAGCGGCAACTCTACTCTACTTGGATTCTTAATATGAAATTATTTCTTTCTGTTCTTTTAAGCCTGACTTTACTCAGTGGCTGTGCTATCACAACACAACCAATAGATACAAAGTCTGAAGCCATTACTCTGTATTATAATGACAGCATTATTCAAGATCAAAAATGTACTGAAGTGGGAACGGTGACAGGAAGCGAAGGCCATTGGTACACGTTCTTTTTTATATCAAACAAAGATCTTATGATCGCAGCAGTTAATGATATTAAAAATGAAGCTCAAGCATTAAACGCAAATACTATTGTACTTCAAGATCCAATGGCATTTAACACATCAGTGACTATGCTTGGTTCTGCTTATATTTGTCCATAATGCTTATACCATCGTAGTAAATAATAATACCAAAACAAAATCTTACGCAAACAAAAACGCCAACAATAATGTTGGCGTTTTATTCACTCTTTAGTAAGCCTAAAAATAGCAGACTAATGATATAAGGTTGATGCGATTTCATCTTCGCGCGAACACACCCAGTCAGGATCATACGGCCCCCAATCTGAAAGGCGATAATATCCGTCGTTGTGACGTCGACCATCTTGAATAAACATTAACTCTATACCAATACCAGGCAGGGCTTTCAATACATCTTGAATCGTACGACGAGGCCAACCGGTTAGCTCAACAAGCTTAGGCACATTCGGCCTTTCTAAATTATGTACCAATAACGCTAAATATAAGCGTCTGGCAAACACTGGATTCAACTCCATTGATACCTCCTGATTTAATAAGACCAATTATTAATCATTCAATATTAAGGGTGTTGAGATTGATCAACTAATTACGAAAATAATCCTATATTTTGATTAAAAAATACATATAAGTGCATTTTTTGTAATTAGTTTTCATAACCATCTTGCTATGAATATAAATAATCACCCAATGTTAACGGTCCCTCCCCCTTTAACAGTACCACCACAATCTATCGCATCACCACTTCTTGCCGCCGCTTTTCCATCATTCATTCCATTTTTGATATTGATTAAAATTTGTATATTTTCTCAACAAAGAGCAAAATTATGGCAAAGAAAAAGACGAGTCACTTCAAATTATAATCAATAGAATACTAAATAACGCACAGCTCTGGCGTATTTGCTCAAATCTCGTTATAAATAGACCGTAATTAATAACATAATGAAGAAAGTCATGACTACAATTTACGGAATTAAAAACTGCGATACCATTAAGAAGTGCAAAAAATGGTTAGACGCCAACGAAATCACCTTTACTTATCACGATTACCGTTCTGATGGCATTGATAAAGAAATGGTTACTACGTTTGTTCAACAATTAGGATGGGAAAACGTGGTAAACAAACGAGGCACGACTTACCGCCAGTTGAGTGACGAGCAAAAAGCATCCCTTAATGAAGAAGCCGCAATTGAATTATTGCTAGAAATGCCAGCAATGATCAAACGCCCTGTTCTTATTCATAATAATGAATTCCATTTAGGTTTTAAACCCGCTCAATACGAAACCCTGTTTAACGTTTAATTTACTGTATTATTACAGTGACCGTTTAGAATGAAGTAAAGGAATACATAATGTCAGATACCCCAACACTAGCGCTTGCTAAAGATCTATTGAGTCGCCAATCCGTCACCCCTGAAGATGCCGGCTGCCAAGAATTAATGATTAAACGCTTAGAAGCACTTGGTTTTAGCATTGAAATCATGGTTTTTGAGGACACGACCAATTTTTGGGCTCGTCGTGGCACAGAAGCACCACTGTTTACTTTTGCAGGCCATACCGATGTCGTACCAACCGGATCACTAGATCATTGGAATACCAACCCATTTGAACCAACCATTATTGATGGCATGTTGTACGCTCGTGGAGCAGCAGACATGAAGGGCTCACTGGCTTGTATGGTTGTTGCCGTTGAGCGTTTTGTTGCTGAACATCCTGATCATAAAGGGTCAATTTCTTTTTTAATCACATCCGATGAAGAAGGCCCATTCATTAATGGAACCACTCGTGTAGTAGATACACTACAAGAGCGTAATGAAATTATTGATATGTGTATTGTGGGTGAGCCATCCAGCACTGATTATGTGGGTGATGTGGTTAAAAATGGCCGTCGTGGCTCTCTTACTGGCAACTTAACCGTAAAAGGTATTCAGGGACACGTTGCTTACCCTCACATCGCTCGAAACCCGATTCATCAAGCAATGCCTGCATTAACTGAATTAGTCATGACTGAGTGGGATAAAGGTAATGATTACTTTCCCCCAACCAGTTTTCAAATTCCAAATATGAATGGCGGTACAGGAGCATCTAATGTGATCCCTGGGGATGTTGAAGTCATGTTTAACTTTCGATTCAGCACAGAATCCACCGTTGAAAGCTTACAGCAACGTGTTATTGATACATTGAATAAACACGATGTAGAGTATGACTTAAATTGGATTATCAATGGCCTGCCATTCTTAACCGATACTGGCGACCTACTCACTGCCGTTGTCAATGCTGTTGATACGGTTAATCAGCAAAAACCTCAACTATTAACCACTGGTGGCACATCTGATGGTCGTTTCATTGCACAAATGGGATCTCAGGTTATTGAACTTGGTCCGGTTAATGCCACTATCCATAAGGTAAATGAGTGCGTAAAAGTTGATGATTTAGAAAAACTGACTGATATGTATCAAGAAGTCTTAAATAATCTACTCGCGTAATCATCGATTAGCGCTATGATGGGAGGAAGATCCTCTCATCATAGCATTGGTACTTTATGACTTATCAAGAACTGACAGGCTTATCAAGCCAACACCTTTCTTTTGTTACCCCTTATCGTCAACTTCATCATGATTGTGTCTCTTCATTTAAATCATTAGAAAAAGCAGCGCAGGACGCAGGATTTGCTCTGACTATTGCCAGTAGCTTTCGTGATTTTGAACGTCAACTTATGATTTGGAATAATAAATTTAATGGTATTCGCCCTATTTCTGGCAATGATGGACTACCACTAGATACCAGCAGCATGAGTGATATAGAGAAAGTTCACGCCATTATGCGTTGGTCTGCCCTTCCCGGCTCTAGCCGTCACCACTGGGGAACCGACCTTGATGTCTATGCTGAAAATACGCTTCCAGAAGGTATCAATCTTCAACTTGAGCCCTGGGAATACAATACCGGTCACCAAACTCAATTTAGTGAGTGGTTACAAGAGAATGCCTCACAACATGGGTTCTTTTTCCCTTATAACGCAGATAGGAAAGGCGTAGCTGTCGAACCTTGGCATATTAGCCATAAAGAAAAAGGGGCAGAATTAATGGCAATGTTAACGCCCGATATTCTGTTGCAAGTATGGGAAGGCGTCGACTTAGCCGGAAAAGACACTATCATTAAACATATTGATACACTATTTGTACGCTACGTTACTAATATTAGTAAGGATTAAATATGGAATGGTTAATGAACCCTTGGGTTATCATCGTGATTGTTTTAAGTGTGGTCATTGGTAATCTTGCTGCTTTAAAAGCAACGGCAAATATGAAATTTAAGCACACAAAAAAAACAGCCACTCCTCAAGAAAAAGAGGGAAAATCAGAGCAAGAAACAACCATTCAGAATAAGACAGAAGATGAAAAAAAAGACGCTCAGTAAAATGAGCGCCTTTTGCTGATACATTAACCTGTGATTTTACTCTTCAGGTTTTTCTTCTTTCGGCATCTTATTTGATTTTTCAATCATAGCGGCAAGCACAGGAACCACAGAATCTAATGTCGCTTCATTAACAGGTTTACCTGCTGCATCCGTCACGTTAATAGAGGTACGGTTACCTAAGTCACCGAGTAATAGATTATATTTCTTGCTTTTAAAAGAAAGTGGTTTTGTACCAATTTCTTCCCAGAACTCATCATCAGGCTCTTTGTATTTCACTTCAATCGTACCTTGAGAGCGGTTTCTGTCTTCAATGGTTAATCCCATCATAGGCAATAGCTCACCCAGGCGCTCCCAGAAGATATTATACGGCGCACGAGCAATAATAACCGGCAAGCCACTTCTGTCTTGGCCCATAGATATTGGAATACGCTTAACTAATTCTTCAGCACGTATGCGGGCTTCTTCACGCAGTTGTTCATCATAAGCTGACGTCACTAAATTAGTCATCAAAATGTTGTAACGTGCTTTATTCGCTTGAGTTACTTCAGTTTGCTTACCATCAACTTGCCAATCAATTAACGTAATTTGAAAGCCTGAGCGATTATTTTCACTCAATTTTTCAATATTGTAGCGCGCACCAAACTCATGGTCTTCATCTTCTGAACTCCATGTAAGCCAATCTGTTTCTATCTTATCGTCACTTTGCGAAACAATACCAACATCACGTTTTTCAATTAGCGTTAATACCGTTTGCCATAGTTTATCGACGCCTTCTTCTTTCACAAGCCATACGGTCACTTCACCCTTTTGCTCTTCAATACGAGCACCAGGGATCAATTCAAGCACTTGCTGAGGTGGACGAATATCCACGTCTTTCCCAATTCCACCACTGTACTCATTTTTTGGAATATCATACTGAGGGTAGAACTCAGGTCTTGCCTCTGCAGGCTGCTTCCACTCTTCTAATGGTGGAGTATCCAAGTATTTAAAATCTTGTTTGGCTTGGCGACGCTCTGTTGGACTGCTTGAACACGCTGATAGCACAGCAATCATCAATGATCCAACAACAAAGCGAGTCTTCACTTTCATTTTTAATCCTATTACTTCAGCACACCAGCACTAATTAAGGCTTGTTCAACCACAGGCTGTAATGATGAGCTTAGTTCCGTCAATGGTAAACGAATATCTGAGTGAGTAATCATACCTAAACGATGCGCTGCCCATTTCACTGGAATTGGGTTTGCTTCAACGAATAAATCTTTATGTAGTGGCATTAAGCGTTGGTTAATCACTTCCGCTTCTTCAAATTTACCTTGAGCCGCTAATGCGAACATGGTTGCCATCTCTTTTGCTGCAACATTTGACGTTACCGAAATAACACCGTGACCGCCTAACTTAACAAAATCAAGCGCTGTTGCATCATCACCACTAATTTGGATAAACTTTTCGCCACAAAGTTCACGAGTAAGTGCAACTCTCTCTAAATCACCGGTTGCATCTTTTAGTGCCACAATGTTGTCAAACTCTGACAAACGAGCCACAGTTTCAGGTAATAAATCTACCGCAGTACGACCAGGTACATTATAAAGAATTTGAGGGATATCTGTTGCTTCAGAGATCGCTTTATAATGTTGGAATAAACCTTCTTGGGTTGGCTTATTATAGTAAGGCGTCACACTGAGACAGCCTGCAACACCGGAGTCGTGGAAAAGCTTACTAAATGTTACCGCTTCATGAGTGGCATTAGCACCAGTGCCAGCAATAACAGGAATTCGTCCATCAGCAAATTCTAGTGTTTTCATCACTAGTTTGACATGCTCTTCTACACTTAATGTCGCGGATTCACCGGTTGTACCAACAGCAACAATACCATTAGTACCGGCATTAATATGATAATCTACTAGGTTTTTTAAGCTGTTGTAATCTACTTCACCATCGGTATCTAATGGTGTAACTAATGCGACAATGCTACCTGAGAACATATCCTTCTCCCTTTTTTCTTAGCCTGAGTGTGCGAATTAATTCTGTTATTCATTAATTTCACAGCAAAGAGTCATCGTCCTTGACCACGGTAAACACCCTATGGTTTTCATCTTCTATGCTATGAGCAGAATAATTCAATCAATATACTCAAGGATATTACATAAGAGCCTCTGTTGTAGAGTCTTTTTTTTGACGATTGTCGACTATTGCTTGCTTATCACACAATCACTTGCGTGTTAGTATTAGGGTATCTTTTTCAATAACGAGTTTTTTATGCCTCAGTACCTTGTAATTACCGCGGTTGGTACAGACAGACCGGGTATCTCTAATAAGGTGACTCGTCTTGTCACTGAATCAAGCTGCAATATTGTTGATAGCCGTATAGCGTCGTTTGGTAATGAATTTACGCTTATCATGCTGCTCTCTGGTACTGCAAATGCGATTTCTCGTATTGAAAATACCTTACCTTTACTTGGGCAACAGCACGATTTAATCACCATGATGAAGCGAACATCACCTCATCAAGAGAAAGATATTTTTTATACTATTGATGCCTTTGTCGAATCAGAAGATCGCCCTGGATTAACCGAAAAATTCACTGACTTCTTAGCCAATCGCGATATTGATTTAAAAACGCTTAGTGCTCAAACGCTTAAAAAGGGCGAAAACCAAAACACGTTTCAAATTCAAATTACCGCTGAAATCTTTCAAGAATGTCACATCATTGAAATTCAAGAGCAATTTAATGCACTGTGTGAGTCATTAGGCGTCAGCGGAAAAATAAATTTTTATAAAACCAATTAAAAAAACAGTTAAAAGGAAATAGCATGATCACGCCACTAGCCGCAGGCTCACCTGCACCAGACGTATCACTTATTGATCAGAATGGAGAGTCTATTTCTCTTGCTGATTTAAAAGGAAAGAAAGTTCTATTTTATTTCTACCCAAAAGCAATGACGCCAGGATGTACCGTTCAAGCTCAAGGTCTTCGTGACATTAAAGCGGAGTTAGATGCCCATAACGTCGTAACACTGGGTGTCAGTATTGATCCTGTGAAACGCCTAGGTAAATTCATTGAGCGTGACGGCTTAAACTTCACCTTATTATCAGATGAAGACCATGCAGCAGCAGACGCATTCGGTGTGTGGGGCGAGAAAAAATTCATGGGGAAAGTATACGATGGTCTGCACCGTATTAGCTTTCTAATTAATGAAGAAGGTGTTATTGAACACGTGTTTAACAAATTCAAAACCAAAACACACCATGAAGTGGTATTGGACTATTTAAATAATAAGTAACCAAAAAAATAATCACTTAGTCATTAAAAAAGGCGATGCTCGTAAGATAGCATCGCCTTTTTATTTTTAAAAACCAGCTAATCTTACACCGGTTTATTAAATGTCTCGTCTGTTGCAGGTAATGCTTTCCATACTGCTTTCACTAATGTTGCAAGAGGAATAGCGAAGAACACGCCCCAGAATCCCCATAAACCGCCAAAAACCAATACCGACACTATAATGGCAACCGGGTGTAGGTTGACCGCTTCAGAGAACAGAACAGGCACTAATACATTACCATCTAGCGCTTGAATAATCGCATAAGAGAATACCAACCAATAAAAATCTGGCGTTAAGCCCCATTGAAACAAAGCAACAATCGCAATTGGTACCGTTACCGCTGCTGCGCCAATGTATGGAATCAATACAGAAAAACCAACCATCACAGCTAATAACAATGCATATCGAAGATCCATAATAAAGAACATTATGTAACTCACGCCTCCAACAATAATGATTTCAACCACTTTACCGCGAATGTAATTGCTTATCTGTTCATTCATCTCTACCCATACTTTAGTCGCTAAACGACGGTTTTGAGGCAGGATATGACTCATTGTTGCTACCATCTCCTCTTTATCTTTAAGCAAAAAGAACACGAGTAGAGGCACAAGAATCAAATACACACCTAATGCAGCAAGGCTAACTAGCGAAGATAATGAGCCTTTAACTAAACTCTCTCCCATCCCTAAGACCTTGTCACGAATGGTATCTAATAAGGTTTCAATCGATTGAGGCTGAATGAACTCTGGGTATCGCTCAGGTAAGCTAGATAAGAAGTTATGCAAACCATTAAACATCGAAGGAAGATCATTAATTAAGTTCCCAACTTGAGTCCAAATGGTCGGTACAAGGCCAAAAGCAGCCATCAACATCAAACTGATAAATAGAATTATCACTAAAATGACCGAAAATGTTCTTGGGACACCTAATCGAGTCAATTTTACTACTGGCCATTCAAGTAAAAACGCTAATACGATGGCAACTAACAGAGGGGCAATAAGATGACCAAAGAAATAAATAGTAATAAAGCCGACAATAAGAATCGCAACTAAGCTCACCGCGTGTGGATCTGAAAAGCGGCGCTTATACCACTTTGTTACCATATCTAACATATTATATTCTACTTCCTAGTGACGGTTAAAAATGCGAATGACGCTTCATGCTCTACGTTAATCGCAAATGCATTGAGCTCAAAATACTTCATGATATCGGCTAACGATGTTTTGTCGACGACTTTGATCTCTAATTTTTCATTTTTATCTAAGCTTTGCGCTGCTCGCTTGGCTAACAGTAACGACACTGGGCAACGTTGTTGTGATAAATCTAAGGTTCGGGCTTCCATTCTTCACCTCTATAGATATGATGGATTTGAATAAGTATAAATCACATAATTTCTACAAAAAAGAAACCAATTTAAGTTTTGGTGCTCTTATTCGCTGTATATTGAGTTATTATCTCTTTAATAAACCTAACTGAGTGCTATAAAAAGGATTTGTAAATACGACATGTTTAAACTAAAAAAACTGGCCAGTTGTTTACTGATCACTTCATTACTAACAAGTCCTTTCTCTGCAATGGCAAAGAACGATTTAGACTTGCCTGATATTGGGACAACCGCAGCTTCAACCCTAACGATTGATCAAGAGTTAATCTACGGTGATGCCTACATGCGTATGCTTAGAGCTAGCCAACCTGTGATTAATGATCCTGTTTTAGCCGAATATGTTCAAGATCTTGGTCATCGTCTTGTGGCTAACGCCAGTGATGTAAAAACCCCATTCCATTTCTTTTTGATTAATAACAGAGACATTAACGCCTTCGCTTTCTTTGGTGGTTATGTTGCTCTGCACTCTGGTTTATTTTTATACGCACAATCAGAAAGTGAATTGGCTTCAGTCGTTGCTCACGAAATCGCACACATTACTCAACGCCATCTCGCTCGAAGTATGGAAGAACAAGCAAGACGTTCACCTGCAACAATGGCTGCATTGATTGGTTCATTATTATTAGCGATTGCGGCACCTGAAGCGGGTATTGCCGCCATTCATGCGACAACCGCTGGCGCAATGCAAAGCTCTATTAACTACACCCGCAGCAATGAAAAAGAAGCTGACCGATTTGGTATTGATACGCTCGCAAAATCAGGGTTTGATGTCTCTGCTATGCCTCGTTTTTTCTCTCGCTTAGCGGATCAATACCGCTATGCAAGTACACCACCACCTATGCTGTTAACTCACCCATTGCCCACATCTCGTATTACTGACAGCCGAGAAAGAGCACAGCAATATCCAATGCGTAGAGTCAATACCTCTCTGCGTTACCATCTGGCTCGTTCTCGTATTGTGGCCCGTTTCGCAGACATTGATAGTAATGCCGCACTTGATTGGTTTTCTCGAAAATCAAAGACTCATAATGTCGATATAAAAAATGCTCTAAATTATGGTAAAGCGTTAGTTTATATCGATTCAAAGCAATACGACAAAGCGCAGCCATTGATCGATAACTTATTAAAGAACGACCCTCTTAATACATTTTATATTGATGCAGCAACAGACTTAGATCTGTACACAAAAAAGAATGAACAAGCCATTACACGTCTAAAAAATGGGTTAGTTCAACTGCCAAATAATGCGGTGTTAACTATTAATTATGCTCACGCCCTCTCTGAATCGAATAAACCAGCAGAAGCTGTTCGAATACTACAACGCTATACCCACGATAATCCAAACGATCCCACAGGGTGGCAGCTATTAGCTAAAGCGTATCATGATAATGGCAACTCTGATGGTGAATTAGCCGCAAGAGCTGAAGTTTACGCGCTTAAAGGAATGTGGAATAAAGCATTAAGTAATTACACTCAAGCAAGTCAATTGGTTGAGTATGGAAGTTTGGATCAAGCAAGATACGACGCAAGAATCGATCAGCTTCGTCTATCAAGAGAGCGTTTTAGCGCTTTATAATCAATAAGGAAAAAGTATGTCTGTTGTTATTTATCATAACCCTCGTTGCTCAAAAAGCCGTGAAACGTTAGCACTCGTAGAAGCGCAAGGCGTGACCCCTGAAATTGTAAAATATTTAGACGAAACACCAAGTGTAGCAACATTAAAAACCTTGTTTTCTCAGCTAGGCTTTACTTCAGTTCGTGACATGATGAGAATAAAAGAAACTGAATATAAAGAACAAAACCTAGAAGATAGCTCGGTAAGCGACGAGCAACTTTTTGAAGCAATGGTACAAACACCAAAATTGATTGAACGCCCAATAGTCGTTCATGGCAATCAAGCAAAAATTGGTCGTCCGCCTGAGCAAGTTCTAGAAATTTTATAGTAGGAGGCAGGAAGCTAACATGGATTCAGTTGAAATGAGCGCAGAAACAAAGCGCTATCGTTTTCTTGCACTATTTTGTAATTTAGCACTGTTAGGTTTTGTTGCACTTTGGCACAGTACCCTTTCACCTCATCCACTGATAAACCCTTATGGCATTATGGTGGCGTGGATAATACCAATGCTTTTTCCGCTTAAAGGGATTATCCAAGGGAAACCTTATACTCATGCATGGGCAAACTTTATTTTAATGTTTTACTTCTTGCATGGTTTAACCATTCTTTGGCTTGATGAGGGAGAGCGTTATCTCGCTTTAATTGAAGTTATCATTACCTCTGGTGCTTTTGTTGGTAATATTTATTATGCTCGCTTACGAGGCAAGGAGTTAGGGTTAAAACTCAAACGTCTGTCTGAAGTCGAAAAAATAGAAAAAGCCAAATATAACGAGAAATAGTGCGCTTACAAATATGAAAAAGGTGACTACATTATATAGTCACCTTTTTTATTTATAATTATCGATAGTCTAAATGTATTAACTTGCGCTGAGTTGATACTCATGAACAATAGATTTTGCTTCTGTTGCTTCTTTTACTTCTTCTAATTCAACTAAAGCGTCATTATTTGCTACTGATTTCTCAGACTCCTGCGCGACGTCCTGACTAGCACCTTCGGTGATAACCGTCTTTTCAATCTCATCATTTACAATAGGGACTTCTGAAATAAGTGAAATACGAGCGTTTTTACTTAAAAACTCATCATTAAACTGTTGGTAATCCCCGATCAAGCTTAATGTATAGGTCACTTTGTCCCCTTGAATGGTATTTACTTGCACACTTGCCACTGAATTCATTTGCTTTAATTGCTTCTCAATATTGAAAAAAGCACGTGTTGTGTGAATGCCTTGAATAGAAACCGTTTCAGAATCACTTGCCACTGCCCCTAAGTTTTTAGTGTAGGTTTTAGCAAAATAATCACTCACTTCATTAACCATATCAGCCAATTGAACAGAGCCAGATACACGACCTTCAATCGGTTTTTTTGATGCAGTAACTAAATTTTGAGGCGTCGTATCAAATAAAGTCCATGTTGAGCTATTCCCACGTACTTTTACCACCAAAATGGCTTGTGGATTATAACGCTCACTCGCATCTGCAATCGGTTTTTTAAAGTTCCCCCATAAATCAGGGAGCTCGATTGAAGTTACATCGTCAAAATCCCCAACAGGGAACATCACAGGTAGGCCTCTCTCATTGGCTGCATCTTTAATTCGCGTAATTAGGCTGTTGTTTGACTGTTCCCAAATAATGCTTCTTTGATAATTATATTCATTAACTACCCAAACCAAGACTGATTTACGCGATGTTTCCCAAATACTTTGCTCTGCTTGAGTTAATAAGCTCAATACCATCTTTGAGTTATAGCCTAACTTCATTGCACGAGGTGCGTCCTCGTATTCAACAAAGCTCATTTGTGTTACATAGCGATCACTCTGCGTTAGCGCTTTCTTTATTACTTCATTTTGAGCAATATCAGTTTTTCCTGACACTTTGATCAGAACATTAACTAAACCATCTTGTTTAGCAATAGTTTCTGCTTTTTCTGCTCCTGTTAATTTCACTTCTGTATGATAGAGATCGTTTGGCTGTTGAGCAAAAACAGGCCCTGTAATCATACAAATTAATAAACACAAAATACGTAACATCAGACAACCTATAATTACTTTTATAATCTACTGCTGATAATAAGGGCTATCCCCTTATTCAGCAAGGATTCGAATTGACTCAGATCTAACTTTCAAGCTATTAAAGTGATACAAAGCATAAAAGTTTTATTTTTTCACGAGCTAAATCAAGATATTTATTAATGGAATAGTGATAGAATCCCTCAAATTCATTACTGGAAATGGAAATGCTTTACAATTTGTTCCAAGGTTTTCAAATGCTGTTCGTTGCATTTGGTGCGCTCGTTCTTGTTCCCCTTCTTACTGGCTTAGACCCTAATGTTGCTCTGTTCGGTGCTGGTGTTGGTACTCTTATCTTTCAATTAGTTACTCGTCGATCTGTCCCTATCTTCCTTGCCTCCTCCTTTGCCTTTATTGCTCCAATTATTTATGGCACCCAAACATGGGGCATTCCTGCGACTATGGGGGGCTTAATGGTTGCTGGATTTGTTTATGTCATTTTAGGTGCCGTGATTAAAGTGAGAGGCGTTGCTTTTATTCATAAATTACTGCCTCCAGTGGTTGTTGGTCCGGTCATCATGGTTATTGGTTTAGGGCTTGCGCCAACAGCAGTAAATATGGCTTTAGGTAAAACTGGCGATGGTGCATTTCAATTAGTTGATGGGCAACTTGCTTTCTGGATTGCGGCAGCTTCGTTATTTACCACTATTGCAGTGAGTGTTTTCTCTAAAGGTTTTTTCAAACTGCTGCCAATCCTCTCTGGCATTATTGTAGGTTATTCTTTAAGTCTTATTTTTGGCGTAGTCGATTTCACTCCAGTTCATCAAGCCGCTTGGTTTGCACTGCCTAATTTCACGTTTCCTGAATTTAATATTAATGCCATTCTATTCATGATCCCAGTAGCAATTGCACCAGCCGTTGAACACGTTGGTGATATGTTGGCTATCTCAAATGTAACCGGAAAAGATTACCTTAAAAAACCAGGATTACATCGCACACTCACTGGTGATGGCGTAGCAACAATGGCCGCATCATTAATTGGTGCTCCACCAAATACAACTTACAGTGAAGTAACTGGTGCTGTTATGCTAACTAAAGCGTTTAATCCAGTAATAATGACGTGGGCGGCGGTATGTGCCATTGTTCTTGCTTTGGTTGGTAAATTAGGCGCAATGCTCCAAACTATTCCAGTACCCGTTATGGGCGGGATTATGATTTTACTGTTTGGCTCGATTGCTACTGTTGGTTTAAACACTTTGATTAAAAACCAAGTCGACTTGCATAAAGCACGCAATCTTACCATTGTTGGTGTAACGCTTGTGTTTGGTATCGGTGGCATGGCGGTAGGTATTGGTGACTTTAACCTTCAAGGCGTAAGTCTGTGTGGTATCGTTGCGATTGCGCTTAATTTAATTCTTCCTAATGATTTAGGCGAAAGTCATGTTGTTGATAACGCACAAATGGAAGACGATCAATAACACTAGGTTCTAGGTAAAGAAAAGGCTTGATCATTAATTCATCAAGCCTTTGTTTAATTCTTCATTTCTAGTTTCTAAACTAAATTATTTAGTACCGAAGATCTTATCACCAGCATCGCCAAGACCAGGTACGATGTAACCTTTGTCATTTAGCTTCTCATCGATAGCCGCAGTGTAAAGCTCTACATCTGGGTGTGCTTTTTCTAGCGCTTCAATACCTTCTGGAGCAGCAACAAGTACAAGCACTTTAAAGTGCTTACAACCTTTCTCTTTAAGAAGATCCAGAGTTGCAATCATAGAACCGCCAGTAGCTAGCATTGGGTCAACAACAAGAGCAATACGCTCATCGATGTTAGAAGCCAATTTGTTGAAGTATGGTACAGGTTCAAGAGTTTCTTCGTCACGGTAAATACCAACAACACTGATACGTGCGCTTGGGATGTGCTCTAAAACACCATCCATCATGCCAAGACCGGCACGAAGAATTGGTACTACTGTTACTTTTTTTCCTTTAATTTGGTCAACTTCAACAGGGCCATTCCAGCCATTGATAGTTACTTTTTCTGTTTCAAAATCTGATGTTGCTTCATACGTTAGTAGACTACCTACTTCTGTTGCTAATTCACGAAAACGCTTAGTGCTGATTTCGCCTTCACGCATTAAACCAATTTTGTGTTTTATTAGCGGATGTTTTACTTCAACAACTTTCATTTCTGACTCCAGATACTGATACATTAATCAAACCTTCTAATTATACATAATTTTGAATTGAAAAATGACGTTATAAGAAAATATTTTATACCTCGTAAAAGCATTTACCGAACTTATTATTTTTTATTACAAAATTTATGCAATTTTCCTTACGCAAACGTTTCCCTTTTTACATTGTGCTGTTAGAATGGCGCGGATTTTTGAAATCCAACCTATGGCGAGGACACCTCCGTGAGCGACAACAAAACTTCTCTTAGCTACAAAGATGCTGGCGTAGACATTGATGCTGGTAATGCACTTGTTGATCGAATTAAAGGCGTAGTGAAACGCACTCGTCGCCCAGAAGTAATGGGCGGCATTGGTGGTTTTGGTGCGCTATGTGAACTTCCGACTAAATACAAGCAACCTCTTCTTGTTTCTGGTACTGACGGTGTTGGTACTAAGTTGCGTTTAGCATTAGATTTAAACAAGCACGATACTATCGGTATCGACTTAGTTGCTATGTGTGTTAATGACCTGATTGTTCAAGGTGCAGAACCACTGTTCTTCCTTGATTATTATGCAACAGGTAAACTTGATATTGATGTAGCAGCTGAAGTAGTCACCGGTATCGGTGAAGGCTGTATTCAAGCAGGTTGTGCATTAATCGGTGGCGAAACCGCTGAAATGCCAGGCATGTATGAAGGCGAAGATTACGACGTTGCTGGATTCTGTGTTGGTGTTGTTGAAAAAGAAGACGTTATCGACGGCACGAAAGTAGCGGCTGGTGATGCTCTAATCGCAGTAGGCTCAAGCGGTCCACACTCAAATGGTTACTCATTAATTCGTAAGATCCTTGAAGTATCAAATGCCGATCTTAACGAAGAACTGAATGGTAAAACTATTGCCGCTCACCTAATCGAACCAACAAAAATCTACATTAAATCAGCACTAAACATGATTGCTGAGCATGATATTCATGCCATTTCTCATATTACTGGTGGTGGTTTCTGGGAGAATATCCCACGCGTACTTCCAAAAGGAACAAAAGCGGTTGTTGATGGCAACAGCTGGGAATGGCCTGCAATCTTCAACTGGCTACAAGAAAAAGGGAACGTGGATACTTACGAAATGTACCGTACCTTTAACTGTGGTGTAGGCCTTGTTATTGCACTTCCAAAAGATCAAGCAGAACAAGCTGTTGCTCTACTGAATGCCGAAGGCGAAAACGCTTGGGTTATTGGTGAAGTGGCTACCGCTGAACAAGGTGAAGAGCAAGTAGAGATCCGCTAATCGATTTCACTAAACTTTGAACTCGTTCATAAAGAAAAAATAAAAGGTGATCAATTATTCGATCACCTTTTTTATATCTGCCATTTGTGCTCGAATGGTCGATATTAATATTAAACAAAATAAGATAATTATAATGAAGAATATTGTTGTATTAGTCTCAGGAAGTGGCAGCAACCTACAAGCGTTTATCGATGCTTGTGGTGGCAACATTCCAAACGCCCATATTAGCGCCGTCATTTCAAATAAAAGCGATGCTTTTGGATTACAAAGAGCCATTAATGCTGGTATTAATGTTCACTCATTAAGTGCAAAAGGATACGATAATCGCGAGAAGTACGATCAAGCCTTAGCGACTCTTATCGATCTTCATCAGCCTGATGTGATTATTCTTGCCGGTTTTATGCGTATTTTAAGTGAAGATTTTGTGCTTCGCTATCAAGGGAAAATGCTGAACATTCACCCTTCTCTTTTACCAAAATACACAGGGCTACACACTCATCAACGCGCAATTGATGCCGGTGATAAAGAACATGGCACCAGTGTTCATTTTGTTACTCCTGAGTTAGATGGTGGCCCAGTCATACTACAAGCGAAAGTGCCAATCTTTGAAAATGATACTGCAGAAGAGGTAGCATCACGCGTACAAGCTCAAGAGCATGTAATCTACCCAATGGTGGCTAAGTGGTTAGCTGAAGAACGATTGATAATGCAAGATGGTAAAGCTGTCTTAGATGGGAACGTATTGGGACCGTCAGGATTAGAGACGGAATAATATAAAAATGCCCATCGACATTATCTATCAATGGTATTTTTTACATAAATTTTAAGCATTAATTGGGCATTCCGATGGTGGTGGCGCCATTTCTGGTACCGTATCGTGATTGCCTGCAATCAATTCTCCAAAATGAAACAACGCGTATTCACCAACTTTCATTTTGTGCCACTCTTCATTATCTGTTAATGGGCGAGTTACAACGACAGAAACCACGTCATTTGGGTCTGCTTCTTTATGAAAATCAATCGTGACATCCTCATCAATCAACGACGCTTGACCAAAAGGTGCACGTCTTGTGATCCAATGTAAGTTATTCGAGCAATAAGTCATTAAATACTCACCGTCGCTCAAAAGCATATTAAATACGCCTAATCCTCGAAGGTGGTCACAGCACTCAGAGACAAACTCAAACATTAACATCATATCTTGCGGCGGCTCTGGGTATTTATCCTCTAATTGATTTAATAACCAGCAAAAAGCACGCTCACTGTCTGTTTCACCTACAGGTCGAAAACGTCCTGTCGATAACTCATCAAACCCAGTCAACTGACCATTATGAGCAAACGTCCAATACTTCCCCCATAACTCTCGCGTAAAAGGATGTGTATTTTCTAGGTTAACGTCACCGCGATTTGCTTGTCGAATATGACTGATAACCGCTTTACTTTTGATAGGGTAATCTTGAACAAGCTTCGCTATCTTTGAGTGACAACTCGGTTTTGGGTCTTTAAATGTGCGAAATCCTTTCCCTTCATAAAAAGTAATTCCCCAACCGTCACGATGCGGTCCAGTATTGCCACCACGCTGAACTAACCCTTTAAAACTAAAACAAATATCGGTTGGTACATTTGCACTCATTCCGAGTAATTCACACATATTTGCGCTACTCCTTTATTCGCAATCAAGCCAACATCAAACGGTTATAAGTTCGACATTGACTCTTGATGAATTATTTTTCCATTTCTTTTTCAATTAATTGAATCACGATATGGATAATTTTAATGTGGATTTCTTGGATACGATCCGCATAGCCAAAATGAGGAACTCGAATTTCCACATCGGCTAAACCCGCCATCTTGCCGCCATCTTTGCCAGTAAGGGCAATGGTTTTCATGCCTTTTTCTTTAGCTGCTTCGATGGCTTTTAAGATATTACCTGAATTGCCTGACGTCGATAAACCAAATAAAACATCGCCTTTAGAGCCTACTGCTTGAGTGTAGCGAGAAAAAACATGCTCATAACCAAAGTCATTACTCACACACGACAAATGGCTTGGATCTGAAATCGCAATCCCTGGGTAACCTGGGCGGTTTTCACGGTAACGCCCTGTTAACTCTTCAGCAAAATGCATTGCATCACAGTGAGAGCCACCGTTACCACAAGACAATACTTTACCGCCTTGTTTAAATGAATCGGCAATGGTTTTAGCCGCTAACTCAATTTGAGCAAGGTTTTTATCATCAGCTAAAAAGTCATTCAGTACTTGAGCGGCTTCTGTTAATTCAGAACGGATCAGATCTTGATAAGACATAGGATACTCTCTTTTATTATGTTCCCTAATTTGGGGTTATTCTCAGTGTACCTATCCCACGAAATCTTTAAAAGAGATCCTCCCTATATTTCTTCTACTCGCCTATATATTTCTCCCTATTTCTCTAAAAAAATTAGATATCAAGCAGTGAAAAAAACAGATTGTTTATTAATTACTCAAGCTGGATCACTTTTTGACCACTATTGTTGTTTACTTTTTATTAACATTGGCGCTACACTTAACTCAACTGGTTAGACCTCTTATCAGATAACACTCCAACAATAACATTACGACCGAGTATCGCAATCACCTCTGTTCCTACAAACAGAGCAGCGCCGGAAAAGGAGAATCACATGGCCCTGACACTATTAGCAACTGTAATTGCACTTGCTGCATTAAGTTACCATCAACAATCTTTGCGAACTGCAACCTTAGTAACCGCAGGGATCCTTGCCGTTAGTTCCGGGCTAGGTTACGCCGGCCCTATTACATGGGCTGTTTTCTTAGCTATTTCGGTACCATTAAATATTCCTTCAGTAAGGCAATCCCTCTTCAGTAATAAAGCATTAGCTATGTTTAAAGGCGTGATGCCTGAAATGTCACAAACGGAAAAAGATGCGATTGAAGCGGGAACCGTTTGGTGGGAAGCTGAGCTATTTAAAGGTAATCCTGATTGGAAATTTCTACATAATATTCCCAAAAATACCTTATCCGCTGAAGAGCAAGCCTTTATGGATGGTCCTGTAACTGAAGTGTGTCGCATGGTAAACGACTATGAAGTGACACATGAGCTTGCCGACTTGCCTCCTGAGGTATGGCAATATCTGAAAGACCATAAGTTCTTCGCCATGATCATTAAGAAAAAATACGGCGGTTTAGAGTTTTCTGCGTATGCACAGTCTTGTGTATTACAAAAATTGACCAGTGTCTCTGGTGTACTCTCTATTACCGTTGGTGTACCTAACTCATTAGGCCCAGGGGAACTACTGCAACACTATGGTACAGAAGATCAGAAAAACCACTACTTACCCCGCTTGGCAGAAGGTAAAGAGATCCCATGTTTTGCGCTAACAAGTCCTGAGGCGGGCTCTGATGCGGGCTCTATTCCTGATTTTGGCATCGTAACTAAGGGAATGTGGCAAGGTAAAGAAGTTGTCGGCATGCGCATTACTTGGAATAAGCGTTACATCACTCTTGCGCCTGTAGCTACGGTATTAGGCCTAGCATTTAAGCTTCAAGATCCCGATGGTTTATTAGGGAATAAAAAGAACCTTGGTATTACCTGTGCGCTTATCCCTACAAATTTAGAAGGCGTAAAGATTGGTCGTCGTCATTTCCCTCTTAATGTGCCATTCCAAAATGGTCCAACCCAAGGTAATGATCTGTTTGTTCCATTAGATTACATTATCGGTGGTGAAAAAATGGCAGGCCATGGTTGGCGTATGCTGGTGGAATGCTTGTCAGTTGGCCGCGGTATTACGCTACCATCAAATGCAACAGGTGGTGCAAAAACAGCAGCCCTTGCAACAGGTGCTTATGCGCGAATTCGTCGTCAGTTCAAACTACCGATTGGTAAAATGGAAGGGATTGAAGAGCCATTGGCACGTATGGCTGGTAACGCTTACATGATGGATGCGGCAAGCAGCTTAACTGTGGCTGGTATCGTTCAAGGTGAAAAACCATCGGTTATCTCTGCAATTGTAAAATACCACTGTACTCATCGTGCGCAACGTATAGCCATTGACGGTATGGATATCGCCGGAGGTAAAGGGATCTGTTTAGGTAGTTCAAACTTCTTAGCGCGTGGTTACCAAGGCTCCCCAATTGCAATTACGGTTGAAGGTGCAAATATTCTGACTCGTTCAATGATCATTTATGGTCAAGGCGCGATTCGCTGTCATCCTTACGTACTTGAAGAAATGGATGCGGCTTATTTAGAAGACAAACAAGCCTCTCTTGAAAAGTTCGATGCTGCTGTATTTGGCCATATTGGCTTTGGTATCAGTAACTTTGTTCGCTCACTGTGGTTTGGTTTAACTGATGGCCGTGGTTCTAAAGCCCCATTTAGTGATGAAACAAAGCGTTATTATCAACAAGTAAACCGCTACAGTACTAACCTTGCTTTACTATCAGACATTTCAATGGCAGTGCTCGGTGGTAGCTTAAAACGTCGTGAGCGTATGTCAGCTCGTCTTGGTGATGTATTGAGTCAACTTTATTTAACGACATCAACATTAAAACGCTTTGATGATGAAGGGCGTCAAAAAGAAGATTTAGCGTTAGTACAATGGAGTGTTCAAGATTCACTGCACCAAGCAGAGCAAGCAATTGATGGGTTGTTGTCTAACTTCCCTAATCGATTTGTTGCAGGTGCAATGCGTTTTATCTTATTACCGACAGGGTTACGTCGTCAGCGTCCAAGTGACAAACTAGACCATAAACTGGCTCGTATTCTTCAAGAACCATCAGGTGTACGTAGCCGAATTGGTCGTGGGTTATTCTTGGAGGCAAGCCGATTTAATCCAGTAGGAAAAATGGAAGAAGCATTAATTGATATCTTAACTGCTGAGCCAATTTATGACCGAGTATGTAAAGAATCAAAACAACGCCTACCATTTATGCAGTTAGACCGTGTTGCTAAAGTCGGTTTAGAACTAAACATTATCTCGGATAAAGAGGCGCTTTTACTACGTAAAGCCGAGAAAAGTCGTTTAGCAACAATTAGTGTTGAAGACTTTGATCCAAGCGAACTTATTGTAAAACCTCAAACGAATGAATTTGAGCACAGTAAAATAGCGTAATAGATTGACCTTAATAGATAGCAAAAGGCCAGAGTTACTACTCTGGCCTTTTTATTTTAACCTATTTTAATTTTAAGCTGTAAGTGAACTATTCAAGTTAACAACTAACTTTAAGTAAATAATCTCTTCAATGGATAAATAATCAACGCTGTTATTATCAACACCTAGCAGCCCACAACCAATTAAATTACTCAGTGTAACTTTATTATTTTTTATTAATTGATCTTTAAAAGCCGCTTCTAACGTTGCCTTATACTTATCCAAAATAGATCCCCTATCAATAATTGAGTAGATTATATTTAATCGAAATGTTAGTTACAAAAAAGCACCTGATTACCACCAAGAATCCGCTAGCTTAAGCAACCGCTCTGGCATCGGTGCAGTTTGAATACTTGAGTAAATAAGCTGATCAAGCAACTTTTCAAGATTGAAGCGCCTATTGAACTCAAAAAAAACGCTCCCAAATAACGAGGAAGAGGTTTCTTGCTTATTGCATGGTAAGTCCCATGCATTGAGTCTTCACATTACTAATCATTGTATTGGCCCATTGAAAATAGGGTAATTTAACGCAATCAGATCCGCCACCTGTAAAGATAGCATAGTTAAACACTTCTCCTTTCTCAACGCCTTTAAAGCAAGATAAACCATCAGAGATAACCAGTGATTTTGGCGTTAAATGCGCTTTGCCTAACTCGTTAATTCTGTGGTTTTAAAGACAGTCACAACGATAACCAGCAGGCCACCGCATATCAAACCGTCGTTTACGGCATTATTTTTCGGTACCTAACTGTGAAGTAAGCCCCTGTATTAAATGCTTTTTTTGAAATTACACTTTATTTTTAACCATGATAACCACCTAATTTTTTGCTTCACTTTAAGTGTAGTCTAATAAGCGGAATTCGAAAGGTAATCAGGAACATGTATCAAAATAAAGAATCAATAAAAAAGCCGCATTTCTGCGGCCTTATATTTAATACTGCGACTTAAACTTTAGGAGGTGGTGGCATCGACAACTTTTCTGACTTAGGTGCTGCCGCTTTTTTCTCTTTAATTGATTTTATTTTTTTCCAACCAAAAATACCGCCAAAAATAAGAACAATGATAAGTAAATTACCAACGCCAATATAAATCCAAAACCACTTACGCGCCTCTGCACGATCTTCTTCTCGCTTTTTCTGTTCTTCAATCTTACGCTGAGCAGCTTCTTCTAACCGTCTTGCTTCATACGCTGCTTTTAAATCGATGGGCTCAGTAACACCATAGTTGTGTTTACCAAGATAAAAATGAAGCGGACGAGAAGTCGCGAGATCGGTGGCATACACCCATCCTAACCACGAATTTTTACCAGGAAGATAGCTATTAGGTAAATCGAAATACAGTTTATTCTCCTCTTTCCCAGCTTGAGATTGAGTAATAGTTACCACTTTATTTGGGTCGATTTGCTCAATATGAGCCGCAAGTGAACCGCTCTTAATAACGCCACCTTCAGTATCAACACTCATAGTGTGAGAAAGGTTTTCATTACGTGCTTGGATAAAACTCGCTCGAATCGGCGTAGGGTAAACTAATACGTCTTGCTCTACTGTACGTAGAAATACACCATTGCGAGATTGAATTCGAACCCAGTATTTTCCAGGTTTAACATTAATAGGTAGATTTACCGTAAATACGCCATCTGCAGCAACTTCATCAAGATCTTGTCCATCATCTTCAAAAGTCCCTAGAACTTCAGCTAGTGGGCGCGCTTCTTTCACCAATTCTTTTTCATTAGCAAGGTAAGGAGTAAACGTCACATTGAGTTTGATACGATTTAAAAAATCTCGTAATACTAATGGCTTACCATCTTGTAATAATCGGGCTGTAAACTTCAAACTTTCTGATTGATATAGCTTTTTAGGTAATGTATCTACATTCAAAGTAAGGTTAGATAATATCTTAACTTTATTTTTAGGTGTGATCTTACCTATCGCCTGCCAAGGCCCCGGCATTGGATTTTCGATAGAGATAATATCCATGCCATTTTCTTCATACCAAGCTACATGCTCTGGGTGTTCCCATGCGTAGTATTTAGTGCCATCAGGACGAACGAGCGTTACGGCTTGTGATGCTTTTTCTCTATAAACTAAAAAAGAGACTTGCTTTATGGTTGGATCAACACGAAAACGGTTATCCAGCCACGACATTTCAGTACTCTTTGCCCAAGAAAGCATTGGGAAAAACAGTACAATGATCAATAACCGCCACATATTACACTCCTAACTACGCCACAAACAAGCATCACCAACGATATCTAAGCGCTTTTCATGCGCTTCTATTTCATCGGCCGTAGCATGCAAAACCTTTAATCCTTTTCTTCCTGAATTCAATCTTTTAATGCTTTCTTCTGAGGAATCGGATTGATTACCAGCATTAAAACTCAAGCTTGTTTGCCCACCCGTCATTAATAAATAAACATCAGCTAGAATTTCTGCATCGAGTAAAGCGCCGTGAAGCGTACGATGTGAGTTATCAATTCCATAGCGCTCACAAAGAATATCAAGGTTATTACGCTTACCTGGGAAGATTTTCTTCGCCATAGCCAAGGTATCGGTAATCTTACAATACTGATCTGTAGTACCGATAAGCTTGTTTAATTTACTGAACTCATAATCCATGAAGCCAACATCAAAGGGGGCGTTATGAGCAACCAGCTCCGCGCCTTTTATGAAGGCTAAAAATTCATCATGTATGTCTTTATACTCTGGTTTGTCATACAAAAACTCATCAGTAATACCATGTACATCAATCGCCTCAAGATCAATTAATCGATCAGGCTTGATGTATACATGAAAATGATTACCGGTTAATTTTCGGTTGATGATCTCAACTGCACCAATCTCAACAATACGGTGACCTTCATAAACTGGCCCACCAGAAAAGTTCATACCTGTGGTTTCTGTATCGAGAACAATAATTCGATTCGGGGAATTGTCGCTAGTATTCATAGGCTCATTTGTGTCAGACTATTTCTAAATTCTTCTAATGATAACAGAGATAATGAAGCAGGTTGAAATTTTCACAGATGGTTCTTGTTTAGGTAACCCAGGTCCAGGTGGATACGGTATTGTAATGCGCTATAAAGGGACCGAAAAAACCTTTTCTGAAGGGTTTAATCTAACCACAAATAACCGTATGGAGATGTTAGCAGCGGTTATTGCTTTACGTACCCTTAAAGAGCCTTGTTCTGTGGTATTAACAACCGATAGCCAATATGTGCGCCAAGGGATCACACAATGGATTCACGGTTGGAAAAAACGTGGATGGAAAAAAGCGGATAAGAAACCGGTTGTTAATGCAGATCTTTGGAAGCAATTAGATGCAGAAGCAGAACGCCACACTATAGATTGGCGCTGGGTTAAGGGTCACGCTGGTCATCGTGAAAATGAAATGTGTGATGAACTAGCAAGAACAGCAGCAGAAAACCCGACTAAAGATGATGCGGGTTATCCTGGCTAATCTGACTTAACTCTACTCTGATGTGTTTGAGCGACTGAAATAGGAGCCAATTTCGGCTTCTTTTTCCAAGCAGATTTAATCGGTCGCAATGGATAGGTACGCTTTCTTGCTACGATAAAATAGATACCACTGATTGGCTTAACAGAATCCCCACCTAAATTTTCAAACCAAGTCCATATTGTGCGATAGCGAGTTAAAGGCGCTAGTGCAAAACAGTCACTGTAGACTACTTCAAAATTTAACACACTAAGCCAATCTTTGATTCGATGTGGTGTAAACATTCGCCCACTCCACGGTAGGTTATTTTTTCTCCATGGGAATAAGCTAGCAAGCCCTATCGCACTCATTGGGTTAAACCCAGTTAAAATAACATAACCATCATTAATTAATACCCGATCAACCTCTCTTAATAATTGATGAGGATCTGATGAATAATCAAGCTGATGAGCAAGCACGCAAGCATCAATACTTTTTTCTAAAAAAGGAAGTTGAGGTAAATCAGACGTAATATTTCGTAATGAATTTTTGTTATCTAGGTTTACTTGGTGTTTAATATTACAAAAGCGACTCTCGAGTTCAGCACTCAAACCACCAATTTTAAGCATATGATAGCCAAACAGTTTCGGACACCATTCATCAAGGCGAGACTGAATCAACTCACTTATCCATATACCGTGAGGAATATCTGACCATGAATGCGGTTTCTCAATTTTTTTATCAAGCAGTGCTGGCTTAATCAATATCGTTACCTATAACTATTTTATGACATCGAATTTGGAGAAAGGTTAATGCTAACTATCAAAAGCATACCTGCATTTAATGATAATTACATTTGGTTAATTCACAACAATGATAATCACTGTGTTGTAGTTGACCCAGGTGATGCAGCCCCTGTTTTAGAAGCAATCAACGCTGATGGCTTTATTTTAGATGCTATTTTAATTACTCACCACCACCATGACCATATTGGTGGTGTACCTGAACTTGTCCGACAATTTCCAAGCGTTAATGTTGTTGGCCCCGAAAATGAACCGATTCCAACGTTAACACACCCAGTTAGCGACGGTGACTTTGTTGAGATATTTGATGAAAAGTTTATGGTACTTGGCGTTGAAGGCCACACTAAAGGGCATATAGCTTATATCGGTGATGAAAAACTATTTTGTGGTGATACCTTATTCTCTGCTGGCTGCGGACGATTATTTGAAGGAACCGCAGAGCAAATGTTTAATTCACTACAAAAATTAGCTGCCCTACCCGATGAAACTGAAGTGTATTGTGCTCATGAATACACTGCATCAAACTTAGCTTTTGCCCTTGCTGTTGAGCCAGATAATGATTATCTACAGCAATACAGAGAAAAAGTATTGCGACTTAGAGCTCATGGTAAGTCGACACTTCCATCAACACTTCAACGTGAGAAACTAATCAACCCCTTCTTAAGAACCAATGAACCTGCGGTTAAACACGCCGTAGCAAACAAGGTTAACGACAATACAGAAGTTGAGACCTTTGCCGCATTAAGAAGATGGAAAGATGAGTTTTAAGTAGGAAACTTGTTTGAAGTGTGGTTGCAACGTATTATCCGTCTCCAAATAAAAAATATGAATGCCAATCTCGTCAAAGAGGTTGGCGCAACACACTGAAGGCAATACACAATGAAATTTAAACTCCACTGGATTGGATTGGCATTACTTGCAGGCTGTCAAACTGTACCCTCACCTGAAGAAAATCAAACTGACAACACCTCAGGAACTTCATCATCGATAGTTGCGCCTTCAAAACCAGATACTACACCAGTAAAAACAACACCAGTTGAGAAGCCAGCACCAACACCACAAGAACAAGAAGATGTTTGGCAACGCATTGCTATGCAATTAGACATGCCTATTCCAAAGCATGAATCGATTGATTATTACCGTAATTGGTACATCAAGCACCCAAGTCATTTGCGTACCGTTGCAAAGCGCGCGAAGCCCTTCTTGTATATGATCACCGTTGAAATTGAAAAACGTGACTTACCTATGGAGCTTGTTTTGCTTCCTGTAGTTGAAAGTTCATTTGACCCATTTGCGTATTCTCACGGCAGTGCGGCCGGTTTATGGCAGTTTGTACCCGGAACTGCCGATCGCTTTAAGCTAGAACGTAATTGGTGGTATGACGGTCGTCGTGATGTACCAGCAGCCACAAACGCAGCTTTAGACTATATGGAATATTTTGACCGTCGCTTTGATGGTAACTGGCAGCAATCTATCGCGTCATACAATAGTGGTGCAGGCCGCGTATCAAGAGCCATTAAGAAAAATAAAAGATTAGGCAAACCAACCGATTTCTTCTCATTAGATTTACCAAAAGAAACCAGTGGCTATGTTCCAAAACTATTAGCATTAGCAGATATCATTAAAAACCATGAGAAATATGGCGTAGAGCTGCCACCTATTCCAAACAAACCTGTTTTAGAAATGGTTGATCCTAAGCAACAATTAGATCTTGCCATTGCTGCAGAATTTGCTGGTATTTCAATTACCGAATTGCAAGGTTATAACCCAGCTTATAACCAATGGGCAACCTCTCCAGATGGTCCATACCACCTATTGCTACCTATTGAAAATGTAGCGCAATTTAATGCGAACCTAAAGAAGAATGGTGATAAAACCATGAAAGTTGTACGCTATAAAGTACAACCTGGTGATACGATTAGTCAGCTTGCAGTAAAACACAACACAACAACAAAAATCATAGAACAAACCAATGATTTAAATGGTTCTAGTATTCGTGTTGGGCAACACTTACTTATTCCAACCGCTTCTCAAGGCAATAAAACTTATGCATTAAGTGCACCTCAGCGCTTAAAGAAAACACAAGCAAAAGCCAAAGGTAAATATAAACTAAGTCATAAAGTAAAAGACGGTGAAAGCTTATGGAGCATCGCGCGTGATAACTCAATTTCATACCGTGATTTAGCAAAATGGAATGGCATGGCACCGAAAGATTCATTACGCGTAGGTCAGAACTTAGTGATTTGGAAAAACAGTTCTGATGGCGCAATCATCCGAACTGTACATTATAAAATCAGACAAGGGGATAACCTAAGCTCTATCGCACAGAAATTCAGTGTCTCTGTGACAGATGTTATGAAATGGAATAACATCGGACGTGGCTCTTACATTAAGCCAGGTCAAAAATTAAAACTTTACGTTGATGTTACTAAGGTAAACGTATGACACCGTCTTCAAATCCATTGATCTTATTGGTCGATATCTTCCGCTCACCTGCTGACTGTTTTGCCGCGCTATACGAGCGTGGCAAATGGGCATGGCTACCTTATATTTTATTGGTCTTCGCACCATTCATGTTTTGGGGAACCTATTTCGATTTAGTGAATTTCGAATGGGTAACCACTAACTTAACCGCCCAAATAGAAAGTATTGGTGGGCAAGTTCAACCTGAATGGTTAACTAAAGAGATATTACTGGCCGGCGAAGTGATTAACGATGTTATGGGCCGAACTGCGACTATTCTGCTATTAGCATTGTGGTTCAAACTGGCAACAAAACAGAGCCAATATCAGCACGGTTACTTCAAATGGGTAGCAGGCAGCACCATTGTGATGTTCCCTGCATTAATTGGTGATATCGCAAGTTACGCTAGCCTATTGCTTAATCACGCGAATATCATGCCTTACGCTGCCGATTTAAACAGCTTAAATGGCTTAATGAAGTTGCCAATGACAGATCACTGGTCTGCTTATGCGAGTTCTTTCCCACTACTAATGCCTTGGTATATTGCGCTAAGCTATGCTGCTTTAGGCGCATGGACAGACTTAGAGCGCTCAAAGGCACTTATCATTGCCATTCTACCTTGGGTTAGCTGCTTTACATTGTGGGGCTTTGTTACCGCGTTTTCAGGCTAAAACTTACCTGTAAAGGGTTATGATCAGAAGCGTTGCTCTTTATTGAGTGCGCTTCTTTTACTTTTAATCCACGATAAAAAATATGGTCTAACGGTAAGCCTGTAATAAAACGCATTCTTTCATCTGGTGTAAAGATCACTTCTTTTAAATTCAACCGTTCAGTTTGCTGGGTTAATTCACTTAACCTTGCATCACTCCAAGAATTAAAATCACCTGCAACAATTAAAGGACCTTGCTGTTCTTCGACCTCCTTAGAGAGCGACTCTATTTGGTTTTTATAATCTTCAGTTCCTAAGGTAAAGTTAATCGCATGAAGATTAACAACCATCAAGTTTTCACCATTCGAGAGTTTATATTCAGACAATAGTGCCGATTTAGGCAAGCGAAGCCAAGGCTCTATTGCGGTATGCGCACACACTTTGGTTGCCGGCGATTTTGCTAACGTTAATACACCTGCGCTAGTATCAAACACATCAAAGGCACGCACTAATTCTGCTGAGTACGATCTATCAATCACAAATTGCTTTAGCTCGGGCGTTAGAATGGCTTCTTGCAGCAACACTAAATCTGATGGTTCAGATAATGCCTTTAATGCTTTTTCCCAATCCACTTTCTGTTGTTTATAAATATTCCACACCAATACATTCAATTGACCATTACGGTCAATCGGTGCAGAAACATCAAACTGAGCACAACCGGATTTATATTGAGGAACAACTTGCTCTGGTGTTGAGGAGATCTCAATAAATTCAGGATCTGTAGGTACAGTGAAAATAAATGCCTTTGCCGTCAACGTTAAACCAACAGCAATCGCAGCACATGATAATAAGCGGGTTTTCATTTTCATAAACAAAAAAAGGAGTGAATCATCACTCCTTCCTTAAAATAGTAATAATGCTAACTAGATTAGCAGATACTCATGTTTATGTGGGTATTAAATTGCGTCTTCGTCTTCTTCCCCCGTACGGATACGAATAACTCGACTCACATCTGTGATAAAGATTTTACCATCACCAATTTTACCTGTTTGCGCCGTTTCAATAATCGCATCAACACACTGATCAACCACGTCATCAGTAACTACGATTTCTAATTTCACTTTAGGTAAAAAATCAACCATATATTCAGCGCCACGGTACAACTCTGTATGACCTTTTTGACGACCAAAACCTTTAACTTCAGAGACAGTCATACCTGTAATTCCGACATCAGCAAGGCTTTCACGCACATCATCAAGTTTAAATGGCTTAATAATGGCTTCGATCTTTTTCATATTAGTCCCTTAACATTCATAAATAGTATCCGCCTATTATCCTTGAGCCAAAGCGAACATACAACCTAGGAATTACATTACTTCATTGTCGAATAATAGGCTGCTAAATTTGCCATATCGGTATCACTTAACATTGCTGCCATTGGTTGCATTACAGCTGAATTACCACCACTGCGTTGCTTATTTTTATACGCTTTCAATGAAGATTCAATATATTGAGCATTTTGACCTTTCAGGTTTGGATAACCTGGAATAACCGCAATACCATCAGCGCCATGACAAGAAGCACATATCGTCGATTTTGCTTTTCCTGCTGCCGCATCCCCTGCCGCTAGTGTTGGTGCTGATGCAAATAAAGCGACAAACGCCAATCCAATTATTTTTTTCATTCCATTGCTCCTTATTATTTTTGGTTATTTTGCCAAGTTAGTTATCAATGTCTATTCAAATTCAGTTTTATGCCAGTGTAGCTCACATTCTTCGCCTGAAAATTTTTTACAAACAAATAAGCCCGCAACAGCAGCCAGTTCATCATTATAAAAAACCATTGGCATTCGAGTTCTTTGCCAACTGGGTACTTCATACTCTTGATATAACTTTTTCATTTTTCGACTGTGCTGACGAGCTTCAGGATGAGGCGTTAAACCTACCACATTAAAACGTACTTCAACTTTCTCGTTTTCTGAAGGTGCTCTTAATAACAAAGCCTCTTGATTTGAAGAGGTAATGGTAGCGGCTTTATCCTCTGCCACTACTGGTAACAAGGTCAGTTTCCCAAGGGCGTCTGGTAATAGTAACTTATCCTTTAGCTCACTTCTCCACTCAGACAGTTCTTCATAATGAGGCAAACAGTATAAATAACCTTGGGAGCGTCTAAGTTGAACAGAGCCAAGTGCTAATGTAGGGTTCGCATCTTCTTTTGCTTGCGCCACTTCATTCCATAGCACACCAAGTTGTACTTGGCTTGGCAAAGGAATAGCAAACTGCTTTAACCATAATCTTAATAACATATTACGAGCTAATGGCGATTCATGGATCAATCGTAAAATAGAAATACCTTGATACGCATTTTGAAACTCTACCAGCTTTGGGGAAAGTAATTCATTTAGCAGACTTTCTTGCTCGGCACACAACTGAGCACTACGGGATACCGCAGAAGTAAAACTTGGCCAACGTTGAACTAAATTAGGCACAACATCATGACGTAAAAAATTACGATCAAACCGCGTATCGTTATTACTTTCATCTTCAACCCATTCAAGTTGGTTTTCTTGTCCGTACTGCTCAATCTCAGTTCGAGAAACAGAAAGTAATGGCCGACACTTATAACCTTGAGATAAAGGCGTAATTGATGGCATAGAGGATAACCCAGCCGGTCCACTGCCTCTTTTTAGGGCCAAAAAAAAGGTTTCGGCTTGGTCATCTTGATGTTGACCCGTAAGTAATAAGCTATTGGCCTGCATATGCTTATCTAATGCTTTATAGCGTGCTTTTCTTGCTACCTCTTCCAAACTATCTTGAGCGCTCACAACAAGTTGAACCCGCTCAATATTTAATGGGATTGCTAAAGAATCACAATGCACTTGGCATACGGCTTCCCAATCATATGCATGCTGACTTAAACCATGATTAACATGGACGGCAATGCATTCTAGCTGCTTATCTTTAGCATAAATAGATGCCAACCGAAGAAGTACCATAGAATCAATACCACCACTTAAGGCAACAACAAGATGTGGTGTAGCGACAGGATAAGAAGCTAATTGAGATGAGAATTGAGAATAAAGCATAAACAATATATCCAGATAATAAAAAAGCGAGCACTCAGGCTCGCTTTCACTTTACTCTATCTGACAAAAATTATCAGCAGTAACCGTAACTCATTAAGCGTTGGTAACGACGATCAAGCAATGCCTCTTCATCAAAACCTTCAAGCTCATTCAATTGTTCAATCAAACGTGCCTTAATATTTGCAGCGGTCGTTTTATGATCTCGGTGCGCACCACCTAGCGGTTCATTGATAATCGTATCAATCAACTCTAACTCTTTTAGGCGAGGAGCGACAAGGCCCATCGCTTCAGCAGCTTGTGGTGCTTTATCTGAATCACGCCATAAGATTGAAGCACAACCTTCTGGAGAAATTACAGAGTAAGTAGAATACTGGAGCATGTTCACGTAATCACCCACACCAATTGCTAGTGCTCCACCTGAACCTCCTTCACCAACCACGTTACAAATAACTGGAACGCTTAGCTCAGACATAATTTTTAAGTTCATTGCAATCGCTTCAGATTGGCCACGCTCTTCCGCGCCAACACCTGGGTAAGCACCAGCGGTATCGATGAAAGTAATGATAGGCATTTTAAAGCGCTCTGCCATTTGCATTAATCGTTTTGCTTTACGGTAGCCTTCTGGTTTTGGCATACCGAAATTACGTATTACCTTTTCTTTTGTGCCACGGCCTTTTTGATGACCAATAACCATCACTGGGCGACCGTCTAAACGAGCAATACCACCGACAAGCGCTTTATCATCAGCAAAAGCACGATCACCAGCTAATTCATCAAACTCGGTAAACATATGTTCGATGTAATCTAATACATATGGGCGCTCTGGGTGACGAGCAAGTTGAGCAACTTCCCATGCACCTAGATCACTAAATGTTTTCTTTTTAAGCTCTAAACATTTATCTTCTAATTGCTTAATTTCTTTTTCTAGATCAAGCGTATTATCTCCACCACGACGAGAAATATCACGCAGCGCTTCAATCTTAGCTTCTAGTTCTGCAATTGGTTTTTCAAATTCAAGAAAATTTAGGCTCATTAAAGAATCCTTGTTAGTTCTAGGCTACTCAAATTAGTAACCTTATTTATTCTAGTTAAATTCAAGCTCGACTTGCTGTTCGCCAAGCAACGATTTCAAATCATCCATCAGTTGGTCTGTTGGCGTCACTCGCCATTCTGTTCCTAAGACCAACTTAACACGAGCATCAGCTCGCTGATAATATACATTTACCGGAACAGTCCCTGCCCGGTTCGGCTCTAGTATTTGACTAAAGCGTTCAAAAAATTGGTTGTTAATTTGCGCATCGGTAACAGAAACGGATAGCCCACGAGCGTATTTTTCTCGTGCATCTCCCAATGACATCACTTCACGGGCTGACATTTTAAGCCCACCGTTGAAATCATCAAAGCTGACCTGTCCCGAAACGAGCACTATTTTATCAGTTTCTAGTAAATCAGCGTATCGATCAAGCGCATCTGAGAACAACATCACTTCCATTCGGCCAGATCTGTCATCTAATGTCATCAAACCAATACGATTACCTCGTTTAGTGGTCATTACTCTAGCAGCAATCACTAAACCTGCAACTGTTACTGTTTGATCACGTCTCGTAACGTGAGCATCATTCAATCGCCAAGTCGTATATCGAGACAACTCTTTAATATAGGCATTCACTGGGTGTCCAGTTAAATAAAGACCTAATGTTTCACGCTCTCCCTCAAGCCATACTTTTTCAGGCCATCTTGGTACATGAATATACGCTTGCTCTACTTCTTCTGGCGCTTGAGTTAACACCCCGAACATATCCGATTGACCAAAAGCTTCGGCTTGATGATGCTGGCCTGCCGCTTTCATGGCATCCTCTAATGAAGCCATTAATGCTGCACGATGCGGTCCAAGTCGATCTAATGCGCCTGAGCGGATCAATTTTTCTACAACACGCTTATTGGTTTTCTTTGTATCAATGCGAGCACAAAAATCGAATAAATCACGGAAATGCCCGCCTTTATTTCGTGCTTCGATGATATTTTCAATTGGGCCCTCACCAACGCCTTTGATTGCACCAATACCATAAACGATGGCACCATCTTCATCGACATTGAAACGATATAAACCCGCATTGACATCTGGTGGCAATACTTTCAACTTCATACGGAAACATTCATCAACCAAGCCGATGACTTTTTCCGTATTATCCATATCAGCAGTCATTACTGCAGCCATAAATTCCGCTGGATAATGCGTTTTTAACCATAAGGTTTGATAAGAAACGAGTGCATAAGCCGCAGAGTGAGATTTGTTAAAGCCATAACCTGCAAACTTCTCTACCAAGTCGAAGATTTTCATCGACAACTCGCCATCAACGCCATTTGCAATTGCACCTTCTTTAAAGGTACCACGTTGTTTTGCCATCTCTTCTGGCTTTTTCTTACCCATTGCACGACGAAGCATATCCGCGCCACCTAGCGTATAGCCCGCTAAGATCTGTGCAATCTGCATTACTTGCTCTTGATACAAGATAATGCCGTAAGTTGGCTCTAACGTTTCTTTTAACGACTCGTGCTGCCACGTTGCATCCGGATATGAAACCTCTTCTCGACCATGCTTACGGTCAATAAAGTTATCTACCATGCCTGATTGCAATGGTCCCGGACGGAATAGTGCCACCAATGCGATAATATCTTCAAAACAGTCTGGTTGTAGACGCTTGATAAGATCTTTCATACCACGGGATTCTAGCTGGAATACCGCGGTCGTTTCCGAGTTTTGTAATACATTAAATGATGCCTGATCATCCAAAGGAATCGATTCGATTCGAATTGGATCTTTACCTTCTTTTGCTCGCTTTGGGTTAACTAGGCCTAGTGCCCAGTCGATAATGGTCAACGTTCTTAAACCCAAGAAGTCAAACTTAACTAACCCAGCTGTTTCAACGTCATTTTTATCAAATTGAGTTACTGGGAAGTTACCATCTGCATCACAATATAATGGTGCAAAATCTGTGATCGTCGTTGGTGAAATAACAACGCCACCCGCATGCTTACCTGCATTTCGTGTACACCCTTCAAGGATACGACACATATCGATCAGCGCTTTCACTTCCTCATCCGCCTCATAGAGTTCGGGCAGTTGTGGCTCAGCATCAAACGCTTTGGCTAGCGTCATTCCTGGATCTGGCGGTACTAACTTAGAAATACGGTCAACAAAACCATAAGGATGTCCAAGTACTCGACCTACATCTCGAATTACCGCTTTAGCAGCCATGGTACCAAAAGTGATGATCTGAGATACCGCATCACGGCCATACATTTCCGCTACGTGATCAATAACTTGATCACGTTTATCCATACAGAAATCGATATCAAAATCGGGCATGGATACACGTTCAGGGTTTAAGAAACGTTCGAACAATAAGTCGTATTCAAGAGGATCAAGATCGGTAATGTCTAAAGCATAAGCAACCAAAGAACCCGCACCTGAGCCACGACCGGGACCAACTGGAATATCGTTATCTTTTGACCACTGGATAAATTCCATTACGATCAAGAAGTAACCCGGGAATCCCATTTGGTTAATAACATCAAGCTCTATCTGTAGACGTTCATCATATTCAGGTCGACGCTCTAAACGCACTTTTTCATCAGGAAACAAAAAGGCCAAACGTCTTTCTAAACCTTCTTGAGATTTCTTAACGAGGAAATCTTCAATCTTCATCCCTTCTGTTGGGAAGTTAGGCAGAAAGTATTCACCCAGACGTACCGTTACGTTACAGCGCTTTGCTATTTCAACGCTGTTTTCTAGTGCTTCTGGTATGTCAGAAAAGAGTTCACACATCTCTTCTTCTGAGCGCAGGTATTGTTGTTCACTGTAGAGTTTTGGGCGGCGAGGATCTTCTAAAGTAAAACCATCATGAATTGCCACGCGTATTTCATGCGCATCAAAGTCATCGGCTTTAATAAAACGAACATCGTTGGTGGCAACAACTGGTAGGCCTTCATTTTCGGCTAACTCAACAGCGAAGTGCAAGTAACTCTCTTCGTCAGGTCGGCCTGTTCGCGTTAGCTCTAAATAGTAATGTTCTGAAAAGTGTTCTTGATAAAACGCGACACAGTCACGAGCGAGATCTTTATTACCCTTTAATAAGGCTTTTCCGATATCACCGCTTTTACCACCAGAGAGAAGTATTAAGCCTTCTTTATGCTCGATTAACCACTCTTTATCTATTACCGGTGTATGCTGAACATGTCCGCGTAAATACGCTTTTGAGATCAATAATGTTAGGTTTTTATACCCTTCATTATTTTTAGCTAAGATGGTTAAATTAAACAGCTCCTTACCAAGCTCTGGTGACTGGACTTTAAAATCGGCCCCAATAATAGGTTTAACACCAGCACCATGTGCAGCAAAATAATACTTAACTAAGCCACATAAATTGGTGAAATCTGTCAATGCCATTGAAGGCATTCCTAACTCAGCGACTTTTTTCACTAATGGTGGCACTTTTGAAAGCCCATCCACTAGTGAGAAATCACTGTGTACTCTGAGGTGTACGAATTTAGGTTCAGACATTATTCAATTCCTAACACACGCTTAACGGGTTTAAAGCTGCGGCGATGTTCAGCAATCACACCATGCTCTTCAATCGCAGCAAAGTGTGCTTTGGTTGGATAACCTTTGTGCTTAGCAAATCCATATTGAGGGAATTCTTTATCTAACTCTTCCATCTCTCTGTCACGAGTTACTTTTGCAATGATGGATGCAGCACTGATCTCTTGAACTCGTAAATCGCCTTTAACAACCGCTAAACCTGCCATTGGTAAATCAGGGACTTTATTGCCATCAATTAAGGCAAAATCAGGCGTTATCTTCAACCCAGCAATAGCCCTTTGCATCGCAACCATTGTCGCTTGCAGAATATTCAACTCATCAATTTCATGTGCCTCACAACGGCCTAGTGACCATGCTAAGGCTTTTTCTTGAATTTCTGGAAACAGTAGTTCTCGTTTTTTATCTGTCAGTTTCTTTGAATCTGTTAACCCTTCTATCGGATTATTCGGGTCTAAAATTACAGCCGCAGTAACAACAGCACCAACTAATGGCCCACGCCCGACTTCATCAACACCGGCAAATAACTGGTATCCTTCAGGGTATTCAAATGATGGTAATTCTTTTGAGTCTGTTTTTTTTGTCATGAGGTTATTCTGTAATTTCTTTATTAATTAAACGTAAAACAGCATTAGCTGCCTGTTTATCGGCATCTTTTTGAATCCACTGATGCATCTCGGTAAACTTTTCAATCAGTTCATGATTATCACCGCGTAATACTTTTTCCATTGCTGGATAAAGAAAATCAGGATGACACTCTTCTTGAATAAACTCCTGAACGAGCTCTTTACCTGCGAGTACATTCGGTAATGACACAAACTCTGTAATCGACAGCTTTTGCGCGATCCAGCCAGTCAGTTTATTTACTTGGTAGCCAACCACCATTGGGCGTTTAACGAGCATGCATTCAAGAGCAACCGTTCCTGAAGCAAGTAACACTGCATCTGCTGCTGTCATTACGTTACGAGCCGTATCTTGAATAATAGTAAATTCTAATTCTGGCGCTGTTTCTTTCCAAATTTTCTCAAATTGCTCACGGCGTTTTTCATTTACCGCTGCCACAACAAATCCCATTTTAGGGTGTTGTTTATGGATACGCTGGCAGGTTTCAATAAATGGTTTGGCAATTAATGCCACTTCACCACCTCGGCTGCCCGGTAAAACCGCAAGCCATTGGCGATCTTGCTCTAGCCCAAGAAGATCTCTTGCCGCGGTTTTGTCACTGTGCATGGGAATGGCATCAGCAAGGGTATGACCAATAAATTCACAAGCCACATTGTATTTATCATAGAATGCTTTTTCAAATGGCAGAAAAGCCAACACTAGGTCCGTTGCCGCATCAATTTTAAAAATACGCTTTGGACGCCACGCCCATACCGATGGACTAACGTAATGAACTGTTTTAATTCCGTTGTCTTTTAGCGTTTTTTCAAGACGAAGGTTAAAATCAGGGGCATCAATACCAATAAATACATCGGGTGGATTTTGAGTAAAGTTGCGCACTAACTCTGCTTTTACTTTCAATAGACGAGGTAAACGGCCAAGCACTTCAACCAATCCCATTACGGCTAACTCTTCCATATCAAATAAAGAATTACAGCCTTGAGCTATCATTTTTGGTCCGCCGATCCCAACAAACTCAGCATCTGGGTATTGTGCTTTAATTGACTTAATAAAGCCTTCGCCTAGCGTATCTCCCGACAGCTCACCAGCGACAATACCGATTCGTAATGGTTTGGTCATTTTTGCTCCAAAATAAAAAAGGCCTACATTGATAGGCCTTTATAATATGCTTATATTTTTCTAAACGCCGTGATTAACGAATAATACCGCGCGTTGATTTCTCAAACAAATCTAAGAAGCCTTGAAGTACTGGAAATGCTTCAATTTCTTTGTTTATTTCTACTTTCGCTTCTTCAAGCGTATTACCATTACGGTAAAGGGCTTTATAAGCTCGGCGAATAGCGTGAATTTCTGACTTCTCAAAACCACGACGCTTTAGGCCTTCGATATTAATACCAAACGGCTTACAATGGTTACCTTGTGCCATAACAAATGGAGGTACGTCTTGAACAACAACAGAAGCACCGCCAATAAAACTATGAGCACCAACAGTACAGAACTGATGAACTGGAGATAGTGCAGAAACAATCGCGTAATCTTCAATTGTTACATGGCCAGCTAATGTCGCATTGTTGCCCATGATAATGTTGTCACCAACAATACAGTCATGCGCAATATGAACATTTACGCAAAGTAGATTATCACTACCAATTGTTGTTACACCACGATCTTGAACCGTACCACGATGAATTTGAACACTTTCACGGATAACGTTACGATCACCAATGACAACCGCTGTTGGTTCGCCACTGTATTTTTTATCTTGGCTTTCTTCACCAATAATTGCAAAAGCAAAAATTCGGTTTTCTTTGCCTATTGTTGTATCGCCTTTGATAACAACATGAGACATCACTTCTGTGCCTTCACCAATCGTTACATTGCCTGAAATGTAAGTAAATGGGCCAATAGATACATTAGCTTCAATCGTTACATTACCTTCAATAACGACTGATGGATGAATGTTAGCGCTTTCATGAATCATAATTAAAACTCTCGTCTTGCACACTTAAGTTCAGCAGAACAAACGACATCACCGTCAACTTTAGCTACACCGTTAAATAATGCGATGCCACGGCGATCTTTAATAAATTCAACTTCAAGAACTAATTGGTCGCCTGGTACTACTGGCTTACGGAATTTTGCTTTATCGATACTTGCAAAGTAATACAGTTCATTCTCAGCAGGAGCACCAAATGATTTAAACGCCAATAATCCGGTTGCTTGAGCCATCGCTTCAAGAATTAATACACCAGGAAAAATAGGCATTTGTGGGAAGTGACCTGTAAATTGAGGCTCATTCACAGACACATTCTTGATCGCGTGTAAGTATTTCTCTTCTTCGAAATCAGTTACTCGGTCAACCAATAGAAATGGGTAACGATGAGGTAGTAACTCTTGGATTTCAGTAATATTTAATGTTTTATTTTCACGAGTCAAAATAGTATTCCTGTAAAACAATATCGTATCTGAGCAATAGTGTAGCTCAAATAGAGTAATAATAGATAGAAAAAGGTCTGCAAAATGCAGACCAATACTTATTAATCAGAATGTAGTAAAACTGATATTAATCAACTAGCTTTTTCTCAACGGCTTTTAGTCGCTTGTTCATTTCATCAATTTTATGAACTCGAGTCGCTGTTTTACGCCATTCTTTATTGGTTTGCAGTGGAATGCCTGATGAATACATGCCTTTTTCATCAATGCCTCTCATCACCATACCCATACCGGTGATAGTTACACCATCAGTAATTTCGATATGACCATTAATTACAGAGCCACCGCCAATAATACAGTGCTTACCAATTTTAGTACTGCCAGCAACTATAGTACCACCAGCCATCGCTGAACCAGATCCGATTTGTACGTTATGCGCAATTTGAATTTGGTTATCAATGATTACATTGCTTTCTATTACCGTATTATCAATCGCACCACGGTCAATCGCTGTGTTGGCTCCAATTTCAACATTGTCGCCAATAATCACGGTTCCTAGCTGTGGGATTTTAACCCAAGTACCTCGATCATTCGCATAACCAAAACCATCTGAACCAATCACGGTTCCTGATTGTACAAGACACGACTCACCAAGTTCAACGCGGTGGTAAATAGAGACATTTGCCCATAATTTCGTATTTTTACCAATTTTAGCTTCTTGTCCAATAAAGCAACCCGCACCGATAAATGCACCATCAGCAATCACTGCTTTTGATTCAATGACTGCATGATGTCCAATAGCAACGCCTTCACCAATAATGGCATCGTCAGCGATATAAGCTGATGCGGCAATGTTTGTTGCTGGTGCAGGTGTGGTATCTAACGCTTGCGCCGCTAATGCAAACCCTAGGTACGGGTCCTTCATTATTAATGCATTTGATTGGCAAAATTCAATATCTGCTTCTTTTACTATCACCGCAGACGCTTTACATTCTGCTAAGTGCTTGCGGTATTTAGCATCTGAAAGGAAAGTAATATCTCCTTCAGAAGCTTTACTCATCGAAGCGATAGAGTGAACAGCAACATCTCCATTTCCATGAACTGTTGCACCAAGTTTTTCTGCCAATTCAGCAAGCGTAATACGTGTCATGGTGAACCTTATTTAATTGCTTTGATAACTTTTTCTGATAGGTTGTCTTCTGGTTTTGCCCAAAGCAGTGTCGCTGCATCAACAACCATATCGTAACCTTCTTTATTTGCTACTTTTTCAACTGTTTGTTGAACTTGCATAATCAATTTTTGACGTTCTTCGCCTTGACGACGACGGTTATCTTCATCTAAAGCTTGTGCTTTTAGTTTGTAATCAGACTGAAGTGAAGCGATTTCACGCTCTAATTTAGTTTGACCTGATGCACCAAGTAATTCACCATCACGCTTGATCGTTTCAACTTTATCTTTGATTTTCGATTCAAGGCTACGCAACTCATCGATACGATCTTTAAATTCAGCACGAAGTTTTTCAGAAATTGCTTCACGTTGCGGCATTTGTTGAACGATCTGAGCCATATTTACATAGCCAATCTTGGTTGCTGCTTCTGCTGCATTAGCAAAAAATGAACCACTTACCAGTACTGCGCCTAAAGCGGCTGCTTTCACTAATTTTTTCAAAATCATATCCTTAGTTAACTATTATCGTATATAAACTAATACAGTTTACATTAACACTTTTCTATTAGAGCTATCAATGCTTAGAAAGTTCGACCGATGGTGAAACTGAAGAATTCTTCATCATCACCTTCATAAATTTTCACCGGTTTCGCTACTGAGAATACCAAAGGTCCCATTGGAGACATCCATTGCAGCGCTGCACCGTATGAAGAACGGAAGTTACCAGGGTCTGAATAGTCGTAATAATATTGACTGCCGCTTGCGATTTGGCTATCACTATACTTTGCTTCCGTATCCCACACACTTGCCATATCAAAGAACACACTGGTTCGAATTTGGCTTTGAGTTTCTTCGCTTGCAAATGGGGTTGGTACAATCAATTCAACACTGGCTAACGCTGTCGCATTACCACCGGTTGAATCATCTGTAACGATATATTCTGGATTGTTTCCTCCAGCAGGACCAGAACCTTGAGCATAAACCGCTCTAGGACCTACTGAGTTTGAACCAAAGCCACGTAAGGTTGTAAAACCACCGGCATAAAAGTTCTCATAGAATGGGTACAGATTATCATTACCATCCGTTTTGCCATAACCGTTACCATAACCCGCCTTACCACGCATTAATAAAGCAAACTCATGCTTTTTGGTTAATGGGAAGTATTGGCGCACTTCATACTGCGCTTTAAAGTATTTCGCATCAGAGTTTGGCGTTGATATTTTATATGATGCACGTTGATAGTTACCTGCCGTTGGGAAGTACCCTTTGTTCAGATTATTGCGCGTCCACGATAAAGTGACATCAAAATCATTTAAGTTTAACTCATTATTTTTGTCATCATAAGCATCGCCAACCGACTCTTTAAATTTGCTTACTTGTTCATTCTCATCCAGGTTACCTATTTTATTATGAGTATAACCAACACCCACCTCAAAATAGTTTAGCTCATCAAATGGGAAGCCCCATGTTAAACTGCTACCGTAACTTTGATTGGTATAGTCAACAATACCCGCATCAGAGGCTTCAAATTCGTTATAAAAGATCTTACCACCTAAGCTGACACCATCGAGGTTCCAGTAAGGATCACGGTAATCTAAACTGATGTTCTTTTGGTAATCATTCATCATGGCATTGATGCCAACACGGTTACCAGAACCAATGAAGTTATCTTGCTGAAGGCCTACTTGGAAACTTATGCCTGATTCAGAACCATAACCAACACCAAAGTTTACGCTGCCCGAGTTTGCTTCTTTTACAGAATAAACCAGATCTACTTGATCATCAGAGCCAGGAACACGAATAGTTTGTACATCAACCGTTTCAAAGAAACCTAGACGATTCAAACGATTTTTACCTGTCTCAATCGACTTTGAGTTTAACCAAGCACTTTCCATCTGGCGCATTTCACGACGTAATACTTCATCTTTAGTCGAGGTGTTACCGACAAATTTAATATCGCGAACATACATGCGGTTGCCGGCTTCGACATTAATTACTAAAGATACAGTTTGGTTCTCATCGTCAAATTCAGGCATGGTACGAACTTGAGGATAAGCGTAACCCGCTTCACCTAAAATACGTTTAATATTTTCTTCTAAACGAGTAACTGCAGAACCGTTATAAACATCGCCATCTTCAAAAGGAACCAGTTCTTGAAACTCTTTTTCTTTACCGATTAACTCACCTTGGAATTTAACGCCACTAACAGTATAAGGTTCACCCTCTTTTATCGTCAGTGTGATATAGACGCCTTTTTTATCCGGAGAGATAGATACTTGAGTTGAATCAACTTGAAACTTTAAATAGCCACGATCAAGATAATATGAACGTAACGCTTCAATATCACCAGCAAGAACTTGTTTCTGATATTTTTCATCCGCCAAGAAATTCCACCAAGCCACATCTACGTTAAGATTAAAACGTCCCAATAACTCATCATCGGTAAAGACCTCATTACCAATAAAGTTAATTTGCTGGATTTTTGCCGAAACACCTTCAGTGAAAACAAACTTTAAATCAGCACGGTTACGAGGAAGTGGAGTAACGACAGCATGAACCGTCGCGTTATACTTACCAACACTGTAATAGAAATCTTCTAGCCCTTTTTCAATATTACTTAAGGTTGTTCTATCAAGTGCTTCGCCGACACGAATCGATGATGCTTCTAAGTTCTGCTGCATCTGCTCCTCTTTAATGGCTTTATTGCCAGAAAAAGAGATATTCGCGATCGTCGGACGCTCAGTAACCTTGATTAGTAATGCATTACCATCACGGTATACTTTAACATCTTCAAAGTTACCTGAAGCAAATAAAGCTTGAATGACTTGAGATACGTCTTGTTGACTCATTGAGTCTCCAATTCGAACTGGAGTTTTAAGTAATGCTGCACCTAATGCGACACGCTGTAATCCCTCGAAGCGTATATCATCCACTACAAATGTTTCTGCGCTCTGCGCTGCTACACTGCTAAACAGCAGTGAAGCAATCAACAATTTTTTCATCGCCATAATACGTTTTATAATTCCCTGCTACTACTTAAAGGCGCATAAAGTCGTTAAATAAAGCGACAGCCATTAATGACATTATCATTACTGTACCTACTTTATAACCAATCTCTTGAACTTGCTCTGGTACTGGTTTACGCGTAATGCCTTCAATAGCAAAAAAGAGTAAATGCCCGCCATCCAGAACCGGAAGAGGTAATAAATTAATAATACCTAAATTAACACTAATTAGGGCTAAAAAACCTAAAAATGATACTAACCCATATTCGGCTGTTGTCCCTGCTCCTTTTGCAATAGAAATAGGGCCACTTAAGTTATTTAAAGCAACGTCACCGGTGAACAATTTCTTTGTCATCGTTAACGTTAAATCGATAATACTGCCTGTTTTTTCAATTGCCTTCCCAAAAGCAACAATTGGACCATATTGTTTATCATATCGGTAGCCTTCTGGCCACTCTTCAAATATCGGAGAAACACCAGCAAAGCCTATTATCTTTCCCGTAGCCATTTCTTTACTGTCTGGGGTCAGAGTTAAAGTAATCTCTTTACCATCACGCATAACGGCGATAATAACGGCTTTATTTGGATTTGCTTGTATCACATCAACCATGCCTTGCCATTCAGTTAACGTTTGGCCATTGACTGAAAGTAAGCGGTCACCAACTAACAAACCCGATTTTTCAGCAGCGCTGTTACTACTAACATTTGCAACATCAAGAGTTAATTCTGGGCGGTATGGAAGAAAACCAAGTGACAACATTGGAGAGTCTTTTTCTGGGTCAAACACCCAGTTAGTTAAATCAAGACGTTTTGTCACATCAACACCGATATTCTCTTTATCGCTGTAAGTCACCGTCATTGATTCATCACCAATATGAGAAACAATGGCCATATTCACCGCTTCCCAATCGGAAGTTTGGATTCCTGAAATGGCTTTTAGTTCCACACCAGGTGAAATTCCTGCTTGAGAGAATATAGACCCATTATCGACATGACCAACGACGGGTTTAAGTGCCGTCACACCAATCATAAATGCTAACCAACATGCCACAACTGCAAATAAGAAATTTGCGAGTGGCCCGGCCGCAACAATGGCACTGCGCTGCCATAATGGACGATTATTGAATGCGTGTTTTTTTAACTCTTCAGGAACTTCATCAACACGTTCATCCAGCATTTTCACAAAACCACCAAGCGGGATCATTGAGATACTGTATTCAGTGCCATCTTTGCCTTTTTTGCTCCAAAGCGCTTTACCGAAACCAATGGAAAACTTCTCAACAATGACACCACAACGGCGCGCAACCCAAAAGTGGCCGTATTCATGCACGGCAACAAGAATGCCTAGTGCAATAATAAATGATGCTAAATTCCATAGAAGTTCTGACATAGTTAAACCTTTTTAATTGCCTCATCGGCATAATGACGCGCCATTCTATCTAGGTCAATCAGGCTTTCCAAGCTATCTAGCTCAAGGTTTTGGAAGTTTGCGCATACTTTGCTCAAAACCAACTCATTAATTCGAGAAATATCGGTAAATTTAATTTTGCCGTTCAAAAAAGCAGCGACTGACTGTTCGTTTGCTGCGTTTAATCCAGTAGTTGCATGCTGGCCTAAATAACACGCATCAATCGCCAACTTTAAGCATGGATAACGAGAAAAATCAGGAGCGATAAAGCTAAACTCACCAACTTTGGTAAAGTCTAACGGTTCGACACCTGCATTTACTCTTTTAGGGTAAGACATGGTACATGCAATGGGGGTTCTCATATCTGGTAGCCCCATTTGCGCGAGAACGGAACCATCTTTATATTGCACCATTGAATGAATCACTGATTGCGGGTGGATGACAACTTTCAATTGTTCTTTATTCGCATTAAACAGCCAACGAGCTTCAATATACTCAAGGCCTTTATTCATCATTGTTGCTGAATCAACCGAAATTTTAGGCCCCATTGACCAATTTGGATGCGCAATTGCCATCTCAGGCGTAACCGCATCAAGCTCAGCGACATCAGTATAACGGAAAGGGCCGCCTGAGCCTGTTAATAAAATAGAGCTCACACCATGAGCATCAAGATCACAACGGCCTAAATTGGTTTGAATAGACTCCGGAAGGCATTGAAAAATAGCATTATGCTCACTATCTACAGGCAATAACTCAGCACCATATTGTTCAACCGCATCAATAAATAATTGCCCCGACATCACCAAGGCTTCTTTATTTGCAAGTAAAATACGTTTACCGGCTTTAACCGCTGACATCGTTGGAAGTAGACCTGCCGCACCGACAATCGCCGCCATTACGGTATCAACCTCATCAAGCTGGGCAATATGGCACAAGCCCTCTTCACCAGAGAATACTTCTGCTGTGATCTGATGTGCTTTAAATTGTTCTTTTAGTTCATCAGCTGCAGATTGACACGCCATTGCGACATATTTTGGTTGCCATTCACAACAAAGTTCCAGCATCTTCTCAACATTAGAGCCAGCACCTAAAGCCACAACTTCAAATTGTTCGGCGTTATGTTTTGCGACTGAAAGCGTACTACTGCCAATGGAGCCTGTTGCTCCTAAAATGGTTAACTTGCGCATAATAATTTGCCATTGAAAAAATAGAAAAACGGTAGATTATAATATCTACCGCATAAATTACCGTGACCTTAATTTCACTCTTCAATAAAGAAGAGCTATTGGTCTATAGAAAGTACAAGAAGGCAAACACTGGGAATGCTGCTGTTAAGCTATCTATACGATCTAAAATGCCGCCATGACCAGGGATAATGGTTCCGCTGTCCTTGATCCCAGACGCTCGTTTAAACATACTTTCAACGAGATCGCCTAACACTGAAATAATGATGGTTGCGATAAATATACCTAGCATTGCCTCGGTGCTTTCAAAACGAATATCAAACGCAGATGCTGCTGTCCAGCCAATAATAATCGCGGTAATAATACCACCAATTAATCCTTCAATAGTTTTGTTTGGGCTCACTGCTGGCGACATTTTACGTTTACCAAAAGATTTGCCAGCAAAATAAGCGCCACTATCGGCAGCCCATACCAAAAGACAAACTAGCAGCACTAATTTAGCACCGTAAAAACTGTCAAAAGCGTAGTGATCCGCGCGAAGTAGTAAAATACTCCATAAAAACGGGATCATGGTTAGCCAACCAAAAATGTGTTTTAAAGGAAGGTTGTTTTGCCACAATGCTTTACTTTTGGGAAAAGTAAGCACTAACCCTGATGCAATTAACCACCAAATTGATCCGATAAGCAGTACTGCTTGGTGGCCATCACTTGGTATTGCAAGTTCTAGTGTAGAGGTAGGCAATAAGAAAAGAGATGCCGCTAAGGCCGCAACAGAAGGAATTAAAGCGATATAACGTGATTTTGATTCAGTAAACTGAGTCCACTCCCAAAATCCTACTAAGGTAATTGCAACAATAGCAATAAGAAAGCCCGGCATTGGTAGCATAAAAATGCCAGCAATAACCAAAGGGGCTAAGATAAGAGCGGTAATAATGCGCTGTTTCAAACTTTATTGATCCTTTTCGTTCATTAGAGCTTGGATTTGTTCACCGGTGCACCCAAATCGTCTTTCTCGACTTACAAACCAAGCTACAGCATCTGCTAAGCTTTGCTCGTTGAAGTCTGGCCAATATTGGTCAGTGAAATAGAACTCAGCGTATGCCATTTGCCACAACATAAAATTACTTATACGGCACTCACCACTGGTTCTTACCATCAAATCCACATCAGGCAAATCTGACATCATTAACTTAGATGCTATCGCAGCTTCATCAATGCTGTCTGCCTGTAAATTGCCTTGCTCTACTTGATAAGCAAGACGTTTTACTGCTTGGGTGATATCCCATTTCCCGCCATAATTCGCCGCGACATTGAGTACTAAGCCTGTATTTTCAGCAGTGACTGCTTCAGCCTCTAGGATCTTCTTCTGAAGGCGTGCACTAAATTGAGAAGTATCACCCATAACACGTAATTGAATATTATTTTTATGGAGACGTTTTACTTCACGTGAAAGAACCGTGATAAACAACTCCATAAGAACACTAACTTCCTCTTCAGGACGACGCCAATTTTCACTACTAAAAGCAAAAAGCGTTATGGCACTGATTCCTAATTTACTGGCTGCTGATATGGTTTTTCTTACCGCATCAACACCCGCTTTATGACCAAATACACGAGGCTTTCCCTGAGCTTTTGCCCAACGTCCATTACCATCCATAATTACCGCAATATGCTTGGGTAATACTTCTAATGATAAAGACTCGTTATTCATTTGACTGGCCATATAACTCCCTTAAAAATAAAAGCGCTAATGTCTACACATAGCGCTTCTTATCGTGTTCATCACGGATATCATATCATTATTTAGATAAAAACATCAGCCTGAACAATGAGTAATAAAAGTAAATTATACTTCCATTAACTCTTTTTCTTTAACAGCAAGTACTTCATCAATACTCTTCACGGCAGCATCAGTTAATTTTTGGATCTCATCTTGTGCTTTACGATCGTCATCTTCTGAGATTTCTTTCTCTTTTAGAAGCGCTTTAACGTCACCGTTAGCATCACGACGGATGTTACGAACAGCAACACGACCATTTTCAGCTTCACCACGAACGATTTTAACTAGGTCTTTACGACGCTCTTCAGTTAGCGGTGGAAGTGGTACACGAATTACTGTACCAGCAGACATTGGGTTTAGGCCAAGATCTGACATCATGATTGCTTTTTCAACAAGACCAGCAAGTTCTTTATCGAAAACAGTAATTGCAAGAGTTCGAGAATCTTCAGCAATAATGTTAGCAACTTGATTAATAGGTGTTTTAGCACCATAGTATTCTACTGAAAGACCAGCAAGAAGACTTGGGTGAGCACGGCCTGTACGAATCTTTAATAGATTGTTTTTCAGTGCTTCTACACTTTTTTCCATGCGCTCTTGAGCGTCTTTTTTGATTTCGTTAATCACAACTTCACCTTAATTGTTATTTTTATTTCGGACTATTATTTAGCGTTACTGATTAGAGTACCTTCAATTTCACCCATAACAACGCGACGTAATGCACCAGGTTTGTTCATATTAAACACACGAATTGGCATTTCGTGATCGCGAGCTAGAGTAAATGCAGCTAAGTCCATAACTTTTAATTCTTTTTCAAGAACTGTGCTGTAATCCAGTTTATCATACAATTCAGCGTCTGGGTTAGATACTGGATCAGCAGTGAATACACCGTCTACTTTGGTTGCTTTTAATACTACGTCAGCTTCAATTTCAATACCACGTAAACACGCTGCTGAATCTGTCGTAAAGAATGGGTTGCCAGTACCTGCAGAGAAGATCACTACACGACCTTGACGAAGTTGAGCGATTGCATCCGCCCAGTTGTAATCGTCACATACGCCTTTAAGAGGAATCGCTGACATTACACGAGCATTAACATAAGCACGATGAAGCGCATCTCGCATTGCAAGGCCATTCATTACCGTTGCTAGCATACCCATGTGGTCACCTACAACACGGTTCATACCTGCTTCTGCAAGGCCTGCACCACGGAAAAGGTTACCACCACCGATTACAACACCAACTTGTACGCCAAGTTCAATCAGTTCTTTTACTTCTTGAGCCATACGCTCAAGTGTTGCAGGGTCGATACCAAAGCCCTCTTCGCCTTGAAGTGCTTCACCACTAAGTTTTAATAGAATACGCTGATATACTGGTTTCGGGTTCGTCGTCATGGTTCTTACCTTTTCACTAAGAGTTGTCGAAATAACTGTAGCCTTTTGATATTAGAATTTAAATACACAAAAGGGCACAATTATCATCATAACTTGTTATTTATTGAGTATTCACAAAAAGACCGCAGCAAGGCCACGGTCTTTTTTATCAACAATACGAAAGGATTAACCTTTTTGTACTGCAGCTACTTCGTCAGCAAAGCTCATTTCAGCCGCTTTCTCGATACCTTCACCAACTTCTAAACGTACGAAGTTAGATACTGATGCGCCTTTTTCTTTAAGAATTTCAGCAACAGTTTTCTTAGGTTCCATGATGAAAGCTTGGCCTGTTAGAGAAACTTCGCCCGTGAATTTCTTCATACGGCCGATAACCATTTTCTCGGCGATTTCTTGAGGCTTGCCTTCGTTCATAGCGATTTCAACTTGAACAGCTTGCTCTTTTGCTACTACTTCAGCTGGTACGTCAGATGGGTTAACATACTCAGGCTTAGAAGCAGCAACGTGCATAGCGATGTGCTTAAGTGTTTCAGCTTCACCTTCACCAGCAACAACAACACCGATTTTCTCACCGTGACGGTAAGCAGCTAAAGCAACACCTTCAACTAGTTGAACGCGACGGATGCTGATGTTTTCGCCGATTTTAGTTACTAGAGCGATACGAGCATCTTCAAATTTAGCTTGAAGCGCTTCGATGTCTAGACGTTCTGCTAGAGCAGTTTCAGCAACTTCGTTAGCAAATGCTAGGAAGCCTGAGTCTTTAGCAACGAAGTCTGTTTGACAGTTAACTTCAAGAAGAACAGCAACGCCAGCTTCTTCTTTAATGATGATTGTGCCTTCAGCAGCGATGTTGCCTGCTTTTTTAGCCGCTTTTGCTGCGCCAGATTTACGCATATTTTCGATCGCTAGCTCGATGTCGCCTTCAGCTTCAACAAGTGCTTTCTTACATTCCATCATACCAGCAGCAGTACGTTCACGAAGTTCTTTAACTAGAGCAGCAGTTACAGTTGCCATTCTCAATTCCTCAATATAAATAGGTATAAAGTTAAAAATCAGGGGCCAAATTGGGCCCCTGCTAACTATTTTTAGTTTACTACGAAACCAAAAGACTCACTAGGAGCAAATAATATTTTCGACGAATCGAAATATTACTCAGCTTCTACGAAACCGTCTTTTTCAGCTACAGCTGCAACGTCTTGGTTACGACCAGACTTTACAGAATCAGCAGCAGCGTTTAGGTAAAGTTGGATAGCGCGGATTGCGTCATCGTTACCTGGGATAATGTAGTCAACGCCATCTGGGTTTGAGTTAGTATCAACAACAGCAAATACTGGGATACCTAGGTTGTTTGCTTCTTTAACTGCAATGTGCTCGTGATCAGCATCGATAACAAATAACGCGTCTGGAAGACCGTTCATGTTTTTGATACCGCCTAGAGATTTCTCTAGTTTTTCCATGCTACGCGTACGCATTAGCGCTTCTTTCTTAGTAATTTGCTCAAAAGTACCGTCTTGAGATTGAACTTCGAATTCTTTTAAACGCTTGATAGACTGACGAACAGTTTTAAAGTTAGTAAGCATGCCGCCTAACCAACGGTTGTTCACGTAGTACTGATCACTGTTGATTGCAGCTTCTTTAACAGCTTCAGATGCAGCGCGCTTAGTACCAACGAAAAGAACTTTACCTTTTTTGTTACCGATTTTAGCAAGTTCTGCTAAAGCTTCGTTGAACATTGGTACCGTTTTTTCTAAGTTGATGATATGAACTTTGTTACGAGCACCAAAGATGAATGGCTTCATTTTTGGGTTCCAGTAACGAGTTTGGTGACCGAAGTGAACACCAGCTTTAAGCATATCGCGCATTGATACAGTTGCCATTTGAGAATTCCTCTATTAAATGGGGTTAAGCCTCCACATACCCCGCTTGTAATCCGACCCTAACCATTTGAAAAAATCAAAAAAGTTGAGCACCCCGGACAGCGTGACGGTATGTGTGTGATTTAAAATTAAAGTATAGTCGGTATTGAGAACAAATTGTTCATCAATCCGGCGCGCTTTATACCATAAAAACGCGGTTAAAATCTACCCTTTTCACATAATTCACTACGATTAAACGATCATTTGACTGATCCACGCTCTCAGTTCACCTTATAATTGAAAGATAAAGATTGGCTAGGTAAACTAAGAACCATTATCGTTTAATACGATTTATTTTTAGATAGAGAAAAGCCCATGTCAGTAAAAATTAAAAACGCCGCTGAAATTGAAAAAATGCGTATAGCCGGTCAACTGGCCGCAGAAGTACTCGAGATGATTGAACCTTATGTTAAAGCAGGGGTTACCACTGAGGAACTTAACCAAATTTGCCATAAGCACATTACTGAAGTGCAAGGGGCTATCCCTGCACCACTGAACTACCATGGCTTCCCTAAATCTATTTGCACATCAATCAATCATATTGTGTGTCACGGCATTCCAGCAGCACAAGATGAGCAGTACAATGGTTTCGTAAAACCTGCGGTTTTAAAAGATGGTGATATTCTTAATATCGACATTACTGTAATTAAAGATGGCTATCATGGCGATACTTCTAAGATGTTTTTAATTGGTGACGTTAGCGCTACCGATAAGCGTCTATGTTTAATCGCTCAAGAAAGCTTATATGTTGGCATGCGTAAAGTGAAACCTGGTGTAAAACTTGGTGAAATTGGTACTGCTATCCAAAAATACATTAAAGGTACAACACCTAAATGTTCAATTGTTCGTGATTATTGCGGTCACGGCATTGGCTCTGAGTTCCATGAAGAGCCACAAATTGTTCATTATAAAAATAACGATCGAACCATTTTAAAAGAAGGCATGACCTTCACTATCGAACCAATGATTAACCTAGGTAAATTTGGTTGTCTTCAAGATGATAACGATGGTTGGACTGTCTATACTGGTGACGGTAAAAATACCGCTCAGTGGGAACATACTATTTTGGTTACTGAAACTGGTTGCGAAGTATTAACCCTTCGCGCAGAGGAAACGATTCCTCGCCACATGAACAATAAATAATAAACATAAACAGAAGGCTTTGGTCTTCTGTTTTTTTATCAGCAGGGATTGCTATGAAATACACATCGCCTCTTGCTTTATCTGATCAGCAACTCACGATTACCGAGATAAAAAATCAGCTTGCCCTTTTCTCTCAATATCAAATTGATTGTTTCCATCAAAGCTTACCTGTGTCGGACTTAGTGCTACAACGTGCTGATTATTTTGACCAATTACTGTCTCGCCTTTGGACTTTCTTTGCATTTAATGAAACCTCAGACACCTCGCTCATTGCCGTTGGTGGTTATGGACGCCGCGAACTTCACCCTTTGTCTGATATTGATATTCTATTGCTTACCAAAGGAAATACTGACGAGAAATTTTGTCAAAAAGTCAGCCATTTCGTTACCTTACTCTGGGATTTAAAGCTAGAAGTCGGCCACAGTGTACGAACTTTATCTGAATGTATTGACATTGGAAAAAGCGACTTAACCGTAGCGACAAACTTACAAGAATCACGTTATATCTGCGGCGATAAAGAGCTTGCTCATCAATTAAAGCTGAATATTCACTCAGATAGTTTCTGGCCAAGTGAATCCTTTTATCAAGCTAAAATTGATGAGCAAAAAAAACGCCATAGTCGCTATCACGACACCACTTATAACTTAGAGCCCGATATTAAATCAAGCCCAGGCGGGCTGAGAGATATTCATACCCTTAGCTGGATTGCTCGACGTCATTTTGGAGCAACGTCTCTACTTGAGATGAGCCAAGCTGGTTTCTTAACAGACGCTGAGTATCGAGAATTATTAGAATGCCAAGAGTTCTTATGGCGCGTTCGCTTTGCTTTACATATTGAGCTAAAACGTTACGATAATCGACTCACCTTTGGCCACCAAGCTTCTGTCGCTGAACATTTAGGTTTTATCGGTGAAGGCAACCGTGGTGTCGAGCGCATGATGAAAGAGTTCTACCGCACTTTACGACGTGTTGCTGAACTTAATAGCATGCTATTAAAAATATTCGACCAAGCCATCCTTAACCAAGGTGAACAAACTAAAGCCATTATTATCAATAATGATTTTCAACGTCGCGGTCGTCTTATTGAAGCAAGAAAGCCTGCTTTATTCCAAGCTCGTCCTGATACCATTCTGGATATGTTCTTATTAATGGCCAGTGATTCGAGTATTGAAGGCGTTTCCCCTCCAACAATGCGACAATTACGCACAGCTCGACGCCGTTTGAATCGTTTTTTATGTGATATCCCAGAAGCGCGTGTAAAATTTTTACAACTAACTCAACACCCAAATGCGCTCCATAACGCCTTTAGTTCAATGCATAAGTTAGGTGTTATCTCTGCTTATTTACCTCAGTGGAGCCACATTGTTGGACAAATGCAGTTTGATTTATTTCATGCCTATACCGTAGATGAGCATAGTATTCGCTTACTAAAACACATTAATAAATTTTCAGACCCAAAGAACCGAGAAAAACACCCTATTTGCTGCGAAGTCTATCCAAAAATGATTAAAAAAGAACTATTAATCATCGCGGCGATCTTTCATGATATCGCCAAAGGACGTGGGGGAGATCACTCAGAATTAGGCGCCGTCGATGCTTACGAATTTTGTATTATTCATGGTCTTTCAAAACCCGAAGCAAACTTAGTCTCTTGGTTGGTTAAAAGCCATTTATTGATGTCTGTTACTGCACAGCGCCGTGATATTTATGATCCTGATGTGATTACCGAGTTCGCCAAACAAGTTCGAGATGAAGAACGTCTCGACTATTTAGTTTGCCTGACCGTTGCCGATATTTGTGCAACTAACCCTGATCTTTGGAACAGCTGGAAACGCTCTCTAATTGCTGATTTATATAATGCGACTCAAAGAGCCCTGCGCAGAGGGTTAGAAAATCCACCCGACCTGCGTGATCGTATTCGCCATAATCAGCACATGGCTTCAGCTCAACTTAGATCTGAAGGATTTACGCAGTGGCAAATTGAAGATCTATGGCGTCGCTTTAAAGCTGACTATTTCTTGCGCCATACCCATCAACAAATTGCATGGCACGCAAGCAACCTTCTCAATCATTCAGACATAGAGAAGTCACTCATTCTCATCAGCAAAAATCCAACCCGAGGTGGTACAGAAATATTTATCTACAGTAAAGATAAAGCTCACCTATTTGCCACGGTTGCCGCGGAATTGGATAGACGCAGTATTACTATCTATGATGCTCAAGTCATGTCAAGTAAAGATGGTTACGCACTTGATACCTTTATGGTTTTAGATCAAAACGATGACCCTATAGATGAAGAAAGGCAGCAACGATTAATTGCTCAACTGTATGCTGTTGAACTTGAAACACAAGAAACTCATATCAAAACACGTCGTCCACCCCGTCAGCTACAACACTTTACGGTAAAAACGCGTATGGAGTTTCTCCCAACAAGAACAGGGAAGCGAACATTAATGGAATTTGTTGCATTAGATACACCAGGGTTACTCGCTACCGTCGGCGCCACCTTCGCTCAGCTTAGCATTAATCTTCATGCTGCAAAAATAACAACCATTGGTGAGAGAGCTGAAGATTTATTTATATTAACCTCAGATCTTGGTGGACGACTAGATGATGAAAAGCAAACGGAACTAAAAGCAGCATTAATCAAAAATATTGATAACCTTATCAATTAATATTTAGTCATAATAATGGAGTTAGCTATGTACCCATACTTAATTAACCTAGGAATATCAGAGCCTGAAAAAATTGAGCGTTACTCTTTACGACAAGAGGCGCAAAAAGACGTGTTAAAAATTTACTTTGGTAAACAAAAAGGCGAACTCTTTGCAAAAAGCGTAAAATTTAAATACCCACGCCAAGTAAAAAATGTTCTTGTTGATGGTGGCAGCAATCGCTATAAAGAAACCACAGAAATCAATCGCAACCTAACGCTTATCATCGATGAATTAAATAAAATCACCCGTCCAGAAAAAGAAACGACTGCAGATGTGAAAAAGAAAATATTGAAAGATCTTCGTCATTTAGAGAAAGTCGTTGCGAGCAAAATTGAAGAAATCGAGCGTGATTTAGATAAACTATAATTTGTGTTAACACAAAAAAATGGACCAATTATGGTCCATTTTTATGCACTAGGTATCAAGCAAACCCTTTATGGTATTTGCTCAAATTCTTCCTCACCTTCTTGATCAACAGGTGTTGGCATTAGGTGCTCACGAGTAATACCTAATTTCAGAGCCAATGCTGATGCTACGTAGATAGAAGAGTAGGTACCAATCGTGATACCTAATAGCAATGCAAGCGCAAAGCCATGGATCATCGCACCGCCCTGAGTGAACAATGCAATAACTACAAATAGCGTCGTTGCTGATGTAATTAATGTACGGCTTAATGTTTGTGTAATCGCATCATTAATGATGTCGTTAGAATCACCCTTACGCATTTTCAAGAAGTTTTCACGAATACGGTCAAATACAACAATGGTATCATTCAAGGAATAACCCACCACCGTTAACAGTGCCGCGATAATCGTTAAATCAACTTCAATTTGTAAGAAAGAGAAAATACCTAAGGTAATAATAATATCATGTGCTAATGCCAATACCGCACCAGCAGCTAAACGCCATTGGAAACGCATCGAAACATAAGCCAAAATACATAACAAAGAAACGAGAATAGCTAAACCACCCGCCTCTGTCAGTTCATCACCCACATTTGGACCAACGAACTCAATACGACGCATCTCTACTTGCTCACCAGTGCCTTCTTTAATTGCACTGATGATTTGATTACCTAGTTCTTCGCCTTTTACGTTTTCACGAGGTTGGAGACGAACGATAACATCACGTGCAGTACCAAAGTTTTGAACCGTTGCATCACCAAAACCTTTCGCTTCTAATGCACTACGGATGTCTGGTAGTTGTGCTGGCTGCTCAAAGCCCACTTCAATCAGAGTTCCACCCGTGAAGTCTAAGCCCCAGTTTAACCACTTTGTCGATAAGGTTGCAATAGAAGCAATAATCATCAACATTGAGAAAAAGAAGGCAGCTTTAGACCAACGCATGAAGTCGATCGTTTTCTCTGCTTTCATTAATTGAAACATAATAATGAGTCCTTAGATCGACAGTTTGTCTACGCGCTTACCGCCGTAAACTAAGTTAATCACACAACGAGTACCAACAATCGCAGTAAACATTGACGTTAAAATACCGATAGATAACGTAACAGCAAAACCTTTAATTGCGCCAGTACCTACAGCAAATAGGATAATAGCAGTAATTAAGGTTGTGATGTTCGCATCGGCAATCGTACTAAACGCATTAGCATAACCTTGATCAATCGCTTGTTGTGGATTACGCCCATCACGCAATTCTTCTCGAATACGCTCGAAAATAAGTACGTTAGCATCAACAGCCATACCTACCGTTAATACGATACCGGCAATACCAGGAAGCGTCATCGTCGCACCAGGGATCATCGACATAACACCAATGATTAATACCAAGTTTGCCATTAAGGCTAAGTTCGCAACAAGACCAAAACCGCGGTAATAAACCAAAGTAAAGATCATTACTGCAACCATACCCCAAATACACGCTTGAATACCCATATCGATATTCTGTTGACCCATTGATGGACCAATCGTACGTTCTTCAACAATCGAGATAGGTGCAATCAGAGCACCAGCACGAAGTAGAAGTGCTAGGTTATGAGCTTCAGCTTGAGAGTCGATACCTGTAATACGGAAGCTACGGCCAAGTGCTGATTGAATTGTTGCTTGGTTAATCACTTCTTCCGTCTTAGAAAGAATAACGCGACCTTCAGGTGTACGACGGCCACTGTCTTTGTACTCTGTAAATACCGTCGCCATTAGCTTACCGATATTTTTACGAGAGAACGCAGTCATCTTGCTACCACCTTCACTATCTAGTGAGATGTTAACTTGAGGACGACCATACTCATCAGCACTTGAACTTGCATCTGTAATGCTTTCACCACCAAGAATAATACGCTTTTTAAGAACAACAGGACGACCATTGCGATCTTCTTTAATCTCGCTACCTGCAGGTGCTCGACCATTGGCTGCTGCAGCAAGATCGGCTCTATCATCCACTTCGCGGAACTCAAGAGTTGCTGTTGCACCTAAAATTTCTTTTGCTCGTGCCGTATCTTGAACACCCGGTAGTTCAACAACAATGCGGCTTGCACCTTGACGTTGAACAAGAGGTTCTGCAACACCTAATTCATTAACACGGTTACGAATGATCGTGATATTTTGCTCTACTGCATAGTTGCGAATTTCTTGTAGGCGCTGCTCTGTAAATCGTGCCGTTAATTTGAATTGACCATTTAATTCAGATTCTACAAAAGTCATATCACGATGAACATCAGACAATACTTTTTTAGCTTCAGCTAATTGCTCTTGATCACGAAGAACAACTTCAATCGCATCTTTGCCAGAATTACGAATAGCACGGTAACGGATTTTAGCTTCACGAAGATCAGTACGGAAAGATTCTTCTTGCTGACCAATTAGCTTAGCCATTGCCGCATCCATGTCGACTTCCATTAAAAAGTGAACACCACCACGTAAATCAAGACCTAGCTTCATTGGTGCTGCACCAATTGATGACAACCAGTCAGGCGTTAATGGAGCAAGGTTTAATGCAACAATGTAATCTTTACCTAACGATTCATTGATAATATCTCGAGCACTGATTTGAGAATCAGTATCATTAAAACGAACAAGAACACTGCCATTTTCGAATGCAATAGACTTATACGCAATGTCATTATTTTTTAAATTTTCAGCGACAACATCCAGCGTTGAGGTTTGAACCTCTGTACCACGGCTACCCGTGATTTGAACTGCTGGATCTTCGCCATAAAGGTTTGGAAGTGCATAGAGAGCTGAGATAAGTAGCACTGAAACTACCAACAAATACTTCCATAAAGGGAAACGGTTTAACACAGCGATGTCCTTAACGAAAAATACCCCCTAACCGAAGTTAGAGGGTACAATTTTTATAGTGATTTCAGAGTGCCCTTTGGCAGAACAGCTGAAACAAAGTCTTTCTTAATTGTTACTTCGTTATTTGCGTTAAGCTCAATTACGATGTAATCATTTTCTTCAGATACTTTAGTGATTTTACCCACTAAACCACCCGCAGTAAGAACTTCATCGCCTTTGCCCATAGAAGACATTAGGTTCTTATGCTCTTTTTGACGTTTCGCTTGTGGGCGATAAATCATAAAGTAGAAGATAACTGCAAACATGCCAAGCATGATAAACATTTGCATACCACCGCCTTGTGGTGCTTCACCAGCTGCGTGAGCTTGAGAGATGAAAAAACTCATTTAATAACGTCCTCGTATCTAATTTTAATTTCCAGTTTCTAAAATGTGACCATACACATATCTAGTAGATATATGGGTGATAACTCTGTTTTTAAAGGTCTTTTAATGGCGGAACTTCACGATCGCGACGCGCGTAGAATTCTTCTACGAACTGCTCAAAGCGCTCTTCTTCCAAAGCCTTACGAATGCTCGCCATAATACGTTGGTAATAACGTAGGTTATGGATCGTATTTAAACGAGCACCTAAAATTTCATTACAACGATCTAGGTGATGTAAGTAAGACTTGCTGTAATTCTGACAAGTATAACAATCACACTCAGGATCTAATGGTGTTGTATCTGTTTTATGTTTCGCATTACGGATCTTGATCACACCGCCAGTCACAAATAGGTGACCATTACGTGCATTTCGAGTTGGCATAACACAGTCAAACATATCAATACCACGACGAACGCCTTCAACCAAGTCTTCTGGTTTACCAACACCCATTAGGTATCGTGGCTTATCTTCAGGTAATTGTGGACATGTATGCTCTAAAATGCGGTGCATGTCTTCTTTTGGTTCACCTACTGCTAGGCCACCAACAGCATAACCATCAAAACCAATCTTAGTTAACGCTTCAACAGACACATCACGCAGATCTTCGTATACACCACCTTGAACAATACCAAACAGTGCATTCGGGTTTTCTTGACGATCAAATTCATTGCGGCTACGATCAGCCCAACGGATTGAACGTTCCATTGAAATACGCGCTTCATCATGCGTTGCAGGATATGGCGTACATTCATCAAAAATCATAACGACGTCAGAACCAAGATCGTACTGGATTTGCATTGATTTCTCTGCATCCATAAAGATCTTGTCACCATTTACAGGGCTACGGAAATGTACACCTTCTTCAGTGATTTTACGTGTTTTACCAAGACTGAATACTTGGAAACCGCCTGAATCCGTTAAGATCGGGCCTTTCCAGTTCATGAAATCATGTAAATCACCGTGCAGTTTCATGATCTCTTGACCAGGGCGTAACCATAAATGGAACGTATTGCCTAGTAAGATCTCAGCACCAGTACCTTTCACTTCTTCCGGAGTCATCCCTTTAACAGTACCGTAAGTACCTACAGGCATGAATGCTGGTGTTTCAACCGTACCACGGTCAAATTGTAATTGACCACGACGTGCGCGGCCTTGTTTTTTGAGTAGTTCGTACTTCACGAAACCTCCAATAAGCCAGAGAAACAATCTGACAACTTGTTTAATTTGCGACATTAATAAAACATTAATGCCACACCTCCATAAAACCAAATAATGCAGTTTATATGGTCGAAAACGTCCTGTTTTCCTACTTTCACTGGCTCCGTGAGTGAAATTTCAATCTAGTATATTACTGGCTTTAATACAGCCATCGACTCTTTATTACGCGGTTTTCTTCGTAATAAACATCGCATCACCGTAACTAAAGAAACGATATTGATTATTCACAGCTTGATCGTAAGCTTTCATTGTATTTTCATACCCTGCAAATGCACTCACAAGCATGATAAGTGTAGACTCTGGTAAGTGAAAGTTTGTTACTAAAGCGTCAACAACTTGAAATTCATAGCCTGGGTAGATAAAAATTTCAGTATCATCAAAAAATGGTGCTAGCTCTGTGCCTTGCTTTAATGCATGTTGCGCCGCACTTTCTAATGAGCGAACCGAAGTCGTTCCAACAGAAACAACACGGCCACCACGAGCTTTGGTTGCTTTAATGGCATCAACCACTTCTTGAGATACTTCTGCATATTCAGAATGCATGTGATGTTCTAAGATATTATCGACACGTACAGGCTGGAATGTTCCTGCACCAACATGAAGCGTAACGTAGGCAAATTCTACGCCTTTTGCTTTCATTTTTTCTAAAATCTCTGTATCAAAGTGTAAACCCGCCGTTGGAGCAGCAACCGCCCCCGGTTTTTCATTGTATACCGTTTGATAGCGCTCTTTATCCGCGTCTTCGTCTGGACGGTCGATATAAGGAGGTAATGGCATGTGACCAATTTCATCCAAAATATCTAATACTTTTTTCTCTGAAGTAAAACGAATTTCAAACAGGGTATCGTGACGAGCGACCATCTCTGCTTCGTATTCTTGGTTTTCACCCAACCATAGTTGATTACCCGGTTTTGGTGATTTAGAGCAACGAACATGAGCCAATACTGAATGCTCATCAAGCACTCGTTCAACTAATACTTCTAGCTTACCACCTGATGCTTTAACACCAAACATACGAGCAGGGATAACACGAGTGTTGTTAAATACAACAAGATCACCACTCTGTACTAAATCAAGCACATCAGTAAACTGACCATCAATTAATTCACCGCTATTACCATTTAGGTGTAATAGGCGACTTGCCGTGCGCTCTGGTTGAGGGTAGCGAGCAATAAGTTCATCGGGTAATTCAAAGTGGAAATCGGATACTTGCATGGTTTACTTCTTCATCAAAAATGGCAGACAGAGTAGTATATTCACGCCCAGAGCAATAGCAAGAGATGAAGCAATATACCTCTCAATTTTTCAATAAATATGTACTTTAACTAATGAAATTGACATTAAACAGAGAAAGTCGCATCAATCTTTTTATCTCTTAAAAAATCAACTTAGCTCTCACTTTTCTCTTTCATCTCGCACTATATTTACTGTAGGACTTATCGATAGCAGGAGCACACTATGTTTACCGTTAAAGACATGATGACGACTCACCCTCATACATTGCTTCGCTCCAATTCTTTAGAAGATGCTAAAGCACTCATGGACGAACACTGTATTAGGCACATACCCATTGTAGATACAGACCAAGCATTAATTGGCCTCGTCACTCAACGAGATCTATTGTCTGCGCAATCCTCTTGCTTGGAAAAACCAACATTAGAAGAATTTTCTGTGCTGGATATCCCTCTAAATAGCATTATGCATGAAAATGTAATGAGTATTTCTCCGCACGGTGGATTAAAATCAGCGGCTTTGTTTATGCAAAAGCACAAGGTGGGTTGTTTACCTGTTGTTGACCATGGGAAGTTGGTAGGAATAATTACAGACTCAGATTTTGTTACCATCGCCATTAATCTATTAGAGCTGCAAGAGGAAGTCGACCCTATGGAGATCGATGAATAGCAATAATTAACAGGAAAAAAGAAAGGGAGACTCCATTCTCCCTAAAACGTGATAATACGACTCTTTTTTATTATGTGGATATGGGGTTAGTATTAATTAAGCGTTGGTTTTAAATTGCTCTTCTTCTGTTGAGCCTGTTAGTGCGGTCACTGATGAATTGCCACCTTGAATGGTATTTGTCATCTTATCAAAGTAGCCTGTACCTACTTCTTGTTGGTGTGCAACAAAAGTATAGCCCTTATCTGCTGCTTCAAACTCTTTACGCTGAACCATCTCAACATAATGACGCATTCCCTCACCTTGTGCATAAGAGTGCGCTAGTTCAAACATGTTAAACCACATGTTATGAATACCCGCTAACGTAATGAACTGGTATTTATACCCCATGTCTGCCAGCTCTTGTTGGAACTTAGCAATCGTTTCTGAATCCAGGTTTTTCTCCCAGTTAAACGATGGCGAACAGTTATAGGCTAACAGTTGATCTGGATACTCTGCATGAATCGCCTCTGCAAATTTACGCGCTTCTTCTAAACATGGCGTTGCGGTTTCACACCACACTAAATCAGCATAAGGTGAATACGCCAAGCCACGAGAAATGGCTTGATCAATACCTGCGGTCACTTTATAGAAACCTTCAGCCGAACGCTCCCCTTCAATGAACTCTTGATCATAAGGATCACAATCTGAGGTTAGCAAATCTGCGGCATTGGCATCGGTTCTTGCAATAACCAATGTCGTCGTGCCTGCCACATCGGCTGCTAGTCGTGCTGCTACCAGTTTTTGTACCGCTTCTTGAGTTGGTACTAATACTTTACCTCCCATGTGACCACATTTTTTTACTGACGCTAACTGATCTTCAAAGTGAACCCCAGCCGCACCTGATTCAATCATATTACGCATCAACTCATAGCCATTAAGTACACCACCAAAACCGGCTTCTGCATCGGCAACAATCGGAAGAAAATAATCAATTCCCTCTTCAGGTGTTGTTCCTGTTGACCATTGAATTTGATCCGCACGACGGAAGGCATTATTAATACGTTTCACTACCGAAGGTACCGAATCTACCGGGTATAGCGATTGGTCTGGATACATGGTCGATGCGGTGTTGTTATCCGCTGCTACTTGCCAACCTGACAAATAAATAGCTTCAATTCCCGCCTTCGCTTGTTGGACTGCTTGTCCACCCGTTAGCGCACCAAGGCAGTTCACATAGCCTTTTTTTGATGAGCCATTCACCAGCTCCCATAGCCTGTCAGCCCCTTTTTGTGCAATGGTATTTTCTGGTGCAAAAGATCCTCGAAGATTAATAACTTCTTCAGCGGTATAAGGACGAGTTACTCCATCCCAACGCGGATTTTCTGCCCAGTCTTTTTCCAATGCATCAATTTGTTGTTGGCGAGTTTGCGGTTTAAATGTCGTCATAATAGTTCCCTCTCTTATAAGTATTCATAGCCAGGTAGTGTTAAAAAGTCTGTTAGTTGATCACTGGTGGTCAATTGCTCCATCAGTTTTGCTGCTTGAGTAAATTGGCCAGAATCAAAGCGTTCTGTTCCCAATTCTTGTTCAATAACTTTCATCTCTTCTAATAACATGGTTCTAAACAAATCAGCCGTTACAACAGCGCCTGTATCTAAGGTTTTCCCATGCTGTATCCATTGCCAAATAGACGTTCGTGATATTTCTGCCGTTGCAGCATCTTCCATTAATCCATAAATAGGCACGCACCCATTACCTGTGATCCACGCTTCAATATATTGAACCGCGACTCGAATGTTATGTCGCATGCCCTCTTCTGTTCTCTCTCCTTCACAAGGTGCTAATAATTCTTCTGCGGTAATGGGATGGTCATTTTCTCGGCTAATATCCAACTGGTTGATCCGCGAGTCTAAAACCTTGTCAAATTCCGCTCTTGCAGTATCAGCTAGCCCAGGATGAGCAACCCAAGTACCGTCGTGTCCATTATTGGCTTCCAGTGATTTATCGGTTTGAATTTTATTTAACACCCAATCATTTTTTACCGGATCTTTCGATGGGATAAAGGCGGCCATTCCTCCCATCGCAAACGCTCCTCTTCGGTGACACGTTCTGATCAGTAATCGTGAATAGGCATTTAAAAACGGTTTTTCCATCGTCACCACTTGGCGATCAGGTAGCACGCGTTCTGGATGATTTTTTAAGGTTTTAATGTAGCTAAAAATGTAATCCCATCGGCCACAATTTAATCCAACAATATGTTCTTTCAAACTGTATAAAATTTCATCCATTTCAAAGACAGCAGGTAAGGTTTCAATCAGTACTGTCGCCTTAATCGTACCTTGCTTTAAACCAAACTCACGCTCAGCAAAGGTAAATACATCACTCCACCACGCCGCTTCTTGGTAGGCTTGTAGTTTAGGAAGATAGAAGTACGGGCCACTGCCTTTTTTTAATGAAGTCTGGTAGTTGTGATAGAAATAAAGCGCGAAATCAAACAAAGCTCCGGGAATAGCAACACCGTTAAAAAGCACGTGTTTTTCTGGAAGATGCAAACCTCGAACTCGACAAATCAATACCGCAGGATCTTGCTTAAGCTGATATACCTTTTGAGTTTGAGGGTTGGTGTATTGGATTGTGCCGTTCATTGCATCTCGAAGATTAATTTGACCGTTAAGTACCGCCTCCCATGACGGTGCTAATGAATCTTCAAAATCAGCCATGAATACTTTTACATTTGCATTCAATGCATTAATTACCATCTTTCTGTCTGTTGGGCCTGTGATCTCAACACGTCGGTCTTGAAGATCACTTGGAATACCTTGAATACTCCATTTAGATTCTCGGATTGAACGTGTTTCCGTTAAAAAATCGGGCAGTTGTCCTGCGTCTATTTTTCGCTGTCTTACTTTGCGGGTTTCTAAAAGTTCAGGAACTCGATGCGCAAACTTTTCGACAAGATGGGTAAGAAATCGAATCGCTCCTGCACTTAATACTTCATCAACTTGAGGAAGACTCGGCCCAATAATGGATAATTCTTGTTCTTTCGTCGTCATGGTATCTGTCATGGTCTGCGCCTCCGGCAAAATTACATTTGTAACTAAAACACTACGAATCAGTATTCATGTTTCATCCTATTTATCGTTCTTGCTGTTTACGTCTATTACATTCTCGAAAGAGCCAATGAATTACAACCCCTACTAAAGGCTAATACTGCCTTGATATTTCAATAAGATGTCGACATAAATCAGAAAGTTGAGTTATGAGTAAATGCTCTATAAAGAGAATTGTCAAAGTTTAATTTTTACAAATCGATAACATAATCATCAGAAAATGATCTGCTATTTACGTTGTAAAATTACACAAATTAAACTTGTAAAATTGAACATGTAAAATTCACAGTTTTAATTTCACAAAGAAAACAGCGGGATAGCATAAAAAATTGATAACACTTGAGCTTATTTAGAGAAGAGTAAAAAGAAAGTGGCGATATACAACAAGAAGAGAAGAAATAAACTGGTCAGATCTGTTTGATAAGAAATATAGAAAAGTGAGAATCCGGTCACTAATTGCCCTATCATTCAAAAGTAGAAAGGCACCTATTTAAATCAATAAATAAGTGCCTTAAGTACAAAAATAAAGCTATAAAATATGCTTAACAATATCAGCTAGCTGATGAAAAGCCTGTAAACGAGAAGAGCTTGGGCGCCAAACTAAGCCAATAGCTCGCGACGCTTCTTGACCCGGTGGCTCAACCACCACAAGGTTTTGGTTATCTAATAAACCATGTTTAATCGCCATTTGAGGAATAAAGGTAGTACCCAATCCATTTGCAACCATCTGAACCAAAGTATGCAGACTGGTTGCCGTGAATGGATTAATTTTTTCTTTTTTCGTCAATTTACATGCAGAGACAGCATGTTCCGTTAAACAGTGTTCTTTTTCTAATAAGAAGACGTATTCATCCGGGAGATCATCATAATGAATTGGAGTGGAGATTGAGCGTGCTTGATCTTTACTTATGACCATCTTAAACGGATCATGCCCTACAATTAGGCTCTCCATTCCACCGATATCAACAGGCAAAGCAAGAATAAGAACATCCAACTGACCTTGTCTCAACGCCGCTAATAAATTAGTTGTCGTGTCTTCTCTTAGTAAGAGAGTTAGTTGTGGGTAGGTTTGATTCACTTCTTGAACTAAATCGCACAACAAAAAAGGCGCAATGGTCGGGATACAACCGACTCGAAGCTGCCCTTGCATCGCATCACCTTGGCAAAGTGACCCTAGCTCAATTAAATCTTGGCCTTTAGCTAATAGCTCTCGTCCTTGCTCTACTACTTTGTCACCAATAGGTGTAAACACGAGTGTCTTTTTATCTCGTTCATATAAAGGGCAACCAATTAACTCTTCAAGGTTTTGTATTCCTTTACTTAATGTTGATTGGCTGACAAAACACTTTTCTGCTGCGTCACCAAAATGGCGAGTCTCATGCAGGGTAATAAAGTAGTGTAACTGTTTTAATGATGGCCATTTGTTCATCGTTTTTCTCGATTACATTAATCTATTTAATTCGCTTTTTTCAATCATACCTTTTGTACTATAGTTTGTCCTGTTGAAACAATTTATTGTTTTCAAAAACAAAGCCAAACACGAAGTTTGGGAAATCTAATTTTTAGGAGATTCAAAAATGGTACTAGTAGGTCGTCAAGCACCAGACTTTACTGCTGCAGCTGTTCTAGGTAATGGCGAAATCGTTGATAACTTCAACTTCAAAGAATTCACTAAAGGTAAGAAAGCGGTAGTATTTTTCTACCCTCTAGACTTCACTTTCGTTTGTCCTTCAGAGCTAATCGCTTTTGACAACCGTCTAGCTGACTTCCAAGCTAAAGGCGCAGAAGTAATCGGTATCTCAATCGATTCTCAATTCTCTCACAACGCATGGCGTAACACTGCTATCGAAGATGGCGGTATTGGTCAAGTTAAGTACCCACTAGTTGCTGACGTTAAGCACGAGATCTGTAAAGCATACGACGTTGAGCATCCAGAAGCTGGTGTTGCTTTCCGTGGTTCTTTCCTAATCGATGCTGACGGCCTTGTTCGTCACCAAGTAGTTAACGATCTACCACTAGGTCGTAACATTGACGAAATGCTACGTATGGTTGACGCACTAAACTTCCACGAGAAGAACGGTGAAGTTTGTCCAGCACAATGGGAAGAAGGTAAAGCAGGTATGGACGCATCTCCAAAAGGCGTTGCAGCATTCCTATCTGAACACGCTGACGACCTAAGCAAGTAATTGCTAACCTAGAGTATTTACATCAAATACTCGACTGCACCTAAGCTCAACGGTGCATGTGGCTAGAATATTAAAAGCGTATAAACGCAGTAGCCTAAAATCAGAAAGTTTGTCTAATACTAAAAGCCCTGAAGTTATCTTCGGGGCTTTTTTCTTTATTCTAGCGCGTAATTTTGACGATCTATTCACACATCTACAGCTGAATATCCCTTACACTACTCTATTCTCAATTATTCTTTCTACACATCATGTCTATTAAAATTGAAGTCTGTATTGATAACTTAGAATCACTGCATAATGCTATTAATGGCGGTGCTGATCGCATTGAATTATGTTCATCTCTTGCATTAGGTGGGCTTACTCCCAGTTTTGGTTTCATGAAAAAAGCAGCTGCGATCTCTCCTATTCCAGTTTATGCCATGATCCGTCCTCGACAAGGCGATTTTTTGTATGACAACGATGATATCTCTGCAATGATAGAAGATATTCATGCTGCAAAATTAGCGGGCTTACAGGGGGTTGTCTTTGGGGTATTAAAAGCCAATGGCGATATTGATATGCCATTGTCTGCACGGCTAATGAAAATCTCTAATGACAATGACTTAGGTGTTACCTTCCACCGCGCCGTTGATCAATGTTCTAATTATAAAAAAGCCATTGAAAACATTGCAGAGCTAGGTTGTGAGCGTATTCTAACCTCAGGACTTGCTGCGAATGCCTATGATGGTATTAACGTTTTAACTGAAATGGTTAAATTAGCAAATGGACGATTTGAAATATTAGCGGGAGCAGGCGTCACCGCTGAAAATGCAAAAGAGATCATTGAAAAGACAGGCATAACTGAAATTCATTTATCTGGAAAATCAACTCGTCCAAGTAAAATGAAATTAGTATTGGATGGTGTAAAAATGGGCGCTGGAGATTTGGATGATTTTATTGTTCCAGTTACTGATGCTAAAAAAATTGATGCAGTAAGACAAATAATTAAATAACCGCTTATGCTAATGAAAAAATGCCAGAGACTTTATCCCTGGCATTTTTATTATTAGATAACTGCGTTTTTCTATTTTGCTAGTTGAACTGAGTTAACGTCGATCGTCGTCTCTGTCCACTCTTTATCTACTTCACCATGAATAACTAACTTTGTTTCTGGCGTTGCTTCAATACCGTTCCAATCTTTATGGTCGATCTCAATTCTTACTTCACCCGTTGTATCTTTAAATTGATACTCTTCATTACCCAGTGATGACGTAATGTAACCAGTCAATGTTACTGCTGCATCATCATCTGAATCTAAAGCAGCTCTAACTGTACTGACCGCTACTGAGCTAGGGCCAGTAAAGCCACCTTTTATCACTTGAGTATTTTTATCTGCGAAAGCTGTTGAAGATGCTAATACTAATGCGCTTGCTAGAATGATTTTTTTCATTTTATTTAGTCCTGAATTTATAATTAAATACTGATAATATTATATTAGAAGTAGTAAACTGAACTCAACATGAACGAGGTAGAATTAGCTACGCTATCTGTTTGATAACTTGCTGAAGCACCTAACGCTAGGTTTGGGATCACCATGTATTCAATGCCTACACTTGCAATACCGCCCCAAACGTCATCTTTTTGCGACTCACCACCAGGACGTCCAACCGTTCTTTCAATATCATCATTCAATACATTTTCAAATTCATCTTGGGAAGAAGCGTTATATTTATACTGCGTATAAGTAAGACCTAATCCTGTTTTAAGCTGCAACTTGTCATTAATGTTATAAAAGTACACAGGTTTAAACGTAAATTGGCTCGCATCTAAATCGGCATCCCATTCTCTTTCTTGATGTTCTAGATTAGGTGCAGTGCCAACTATCCCTTTGTATTCAGAGCGGGAGTCATCACTCTCAAATTTCGTATAACCTAATTCTAGACCAAAATCGTTAAAACGATAGCCAACAAAACCACCAAACGCAGAGCTTGAATCATCAGGTGTTAAGGTAACGTTATCTTGTGAAAATGTCGTTGAATAATCATGACTCATGTTTGTTACACCATACTCTAAACCAACATATGGAGCAGCAATCGTTGCTGTTGAAGTTGTAGCCATTAACAAAAAGACATACTTTTTCATTATAAATTCAATCCTATAGTCGTGGAACTAAGCTTGGTCTTAACTAATGATACAAGTATTATAGACTATCAATCGTGAAGGAAGCGTGAAGAGTTATTAGATAATTTAAAATTTATAAGGAAATCATTCACTATGGCAAAAGATCTGTTCGCTAAATTAGATTTAAATTTATTGAGAACCTTTTTAATTCTTTCTCAAGAGTTAAATATGCGCAAAGCCTCTGAGCGATTATTTGTTTCTCAACCAGCAATCAGCCAAGCGTTACAAAAGCTGCGTAACCATTTTGATGATGAGTTATTCATTAAAGTCCGTCATGGCCTGAAACCAACTCCTTTTTCTGAAGAGCTAGCCGAAAACATTCACCCCTACCTTGATGGTTTATCTTCTATCTTAAATTCATCTCAAAATTTTGAACCATACAAATTAGAAAAAACACTGACAATAGCCTTAGCACCGCAAGTACTAAGTTGCCTGTCCGGAGCTCTATTTCATCAAATACGAGAAGATGCACCTAATGTTAACTTGCAGCTAGTTAATTGGTCAGAATCAGCTTTTGATGACCTTATCAAAGGTAAAATCGATATCGCCGTTAATTACGAATATGACTCAGTTCAAAAAGAGCTTATCTCGCATAAATTAATAGATATCAAAGGTTGTGTTATTGTGCGTCAAGATCATCCAATAACAACAACACTCGCAACCCCTTATGACTTTGAAGGTTATGAAATTGCCTCTTTAATTATTCCAGGATGGAACAGTAATAAAAGCCTTGCCGCTGATGTGTTAGATAAACTCAATATAGATTATAAGATTGGTTTTCGTTCTGAATTACCAATGGCATTAATTGATGTAGTTCAACATACGGATATGTACTTTCCGTCTACTTCTCTTTTTCCTACTCATCAATATTCATCGCTTAGACGTATAGATCTCGCTCTTGATGATGTTGCTTTAAATTATCCTATCTATAGCTTTTATCATCAAAGACATAAAAAGAATCCTCTCTACGTTTGGCTCAATAAATTGATTAAAGAACTCCTACTAAAAAGTGACACCTAACTTATCAATAGAGCACTATAAAACAGATGCGATAAGTGCTACTTATAATTAAAATAATTACAGGTGATTAGAAAGCAATCACCGAACTCAATATTATTCATTCCATCAAACGGAAACAGATTTATCGGTAAGCAAGGATGCTCATTACTGATCTAACTTATGATTAATATTGAGAGTTATAAAATGAAAAAATCTATCTTAGCACTATCCTTAACTGCCATCTTTTCTTCTTCTGTTATGGCTGAAACCATTCAGAACCCAGCAGAGCTTCCGGGAATTGACAACTCTATTCCATCTGTATCAGACCGACCAAGTCCTGATTTTGGAAGCACTCCCAACTGGGGATTAGGCCCAACTCAACCACCAATGGCAACAGAGCCTGAATGGCAAGTTCCTTCAACACCGGTTGAACGTCCGCTGCCAGATGCTCCTGTAGATCGACCACAACCTGTAGACCCTGATTTTGGACAAGCGGTTCCTGAGCAGCCACCAATGGATAATACTCCAGAAAGGCCACAACCTCAGAAACCAACGCAACCGCCAGTTGATGATAATTCACCTGAGCGTCCACAACCTCAAGTCCCAGTGCAGCCGCCAATGGATGACTCTCCTGAATGGGGGATCCCACACGCAACAGAAGGTGAGCGTATCACTGCTTTAGAAAATGATTTCAAAGTAATGGCTGAAGAGAATAATCGTCGCTTCAATGAGCAAGACGAAAAGATTGATGGGGTTAGAGCTGGTTTACATGCTGTAGCCAATGCGCGCCCATTTGTAACAAGTGGTGAGTTTGCTATTGGTGCCGGTGTTGGTTTTTCTGGCTCAAAAGAAGCATTAGCACTAGGTGGGGCTTACGGTATCAATGAACAATTAAGTGTTTCTGGCACTTTCCACTATGAATCATCTGGTAGCTACTCATCATCAGATGTTGCTGGCGGTGTTGGTATTCAATACAGCTTCAAATAAATAACTCTCGCCCCGCTAAGGATTGGTAGGGCACTTTTATCTAATACTGATACCAAATTAGTAATAGATTTCTACTGCAACTCTATTTCTGTCTTTGACGACTCACCATATCGGTAGTATCGCCTCTGTCCTCTCATACAGAGGCTTTTTTATGTATTCCATATAATTTATCAACTGACTTCAATATTGGTATGACATTCACTTTTTACGTGACACCAATTCAAATATGTAAATGGCCAGATACAAAAATGGCGCTGTTTATTTAAACAGCGCCATTTTTATTTAATATCGAATTGAATCAAATTACATCGCAAAGTTTACGATTGGGAAACAAGGTAGGAAACCATTTTCTGCACAGTTAATCAAACCAACCTGAACACCTTTTATCTCAGATGTCATGTTGAAGAAACCAACTTGAACGTGTGAATCATTTGAAAGGTTAGCAACACCAACATCAACCATGGTGTAACCTTCAGAGTAGTTCACTGCAGATAGGTTTGCACCTTTAACATTATTCGTGATATTTACAAAACCTAGGTTAGCACCTAAGTCATCACCCATATGCCAGTTAAACAGACCAAAAGATGCCCCTGTCATGTTGCCATTAACTTTGTTCGCACCGATAAACAGTGGGAAATTAACACCGGTTAGATTATCACTCTCAGACATACCAATCGCAAAATCGACACCGGTTACATCGCCAGTTTTACCATAAAGAGCCGCTAAACGTACGCCTTTTACTTCACTTGCTGCTGGTGCGTTAAAACCATTCAGTGTTGAAAACATCACAGGTGTACTATTCGCCATAGCGAATGATGAAACCATAGATAATGCCGCGCAAGTACCAACTAAAATCTTCTTCATAAGATATTCCTTTATTGCTTTAATTTATGATTATTAACTGAATCTATTTTTGTATCATTCGTCGCATAATAAGTACGACAATTTATAATATACGCATTAATTCTAATAAATACAGCATAGTTTAAAAAGTAACACTATGATTATTATTTTTAAGCCAAATCCTTACTTGATCACATCATCTATATTTTGATCGCCAATATGGCGCACATCTTTTCCTTTTACAAAATAAATAATGTACTCACAAATATTCTGGCAACGATCTCCCACTCGCTCAATTGCACGAGCCGCCCACATCACTTTCATCACGCTTGGAATTGAACTTGGGTCTTCCATCATATAGTTCATTAACTGACGAATAACAGCATCGTATTCTGCATCTATTTTATCATCAAACTTATACGCTTCTGTCGCTGCTTTTACATCCATTCGAGCATATGCATCCAACACTGAATGCATCATTTTAACGGATTGGCGACCTAGAGACTCAAGAGAAACCAGTAACGACTGGTGTTTATTCGAGAAGTTTTCTAGTGATACTTTTGCTATTTGAGAAGCGACATCACCAATACGCTCTAAATCGGTAATGGTTTTGATTATCGCCATAACCAAACGCAGGTCACTGGCTGTGGGCTGACGCTTTGCAATGATACGAGTGCACGCTTCATCGATTGCCACTTCCATGGCGTTCACTTTATGATCTTCATGCATTACTCGTTTTGCTAAATCAGCATCGTGATTATGCAGTGCCTCTAATGCATAGGTAAGCTGCTGCTCCACCATCCCCCCCATGGTTAATACATGAGTTCTAATAGCTTCAAGTTCGGTGTTAAATTGGCCTGAAATATGTCGACCAAGTTGCATGGTATGTCCTTATTTTATTATTGGCCTATCGTCGGAGGTTATCCATAACGGCCTGTAATGTAGTCTTCTGTTTGCTTATGTACTGGTGATGTGAAAATCGTATTTGCATTACCGTATTCAACCAATTTACCTTGATTGATAAAAGCGGTGTGATCACTCACTCGCGCTGCTTGTTGCATATTATGCGTCACAATAACAACGGTATATTTACTTTTTAGCTCATAGATAAGCTCTTCAATCGTCAAAGTAGAAATAGGATCCAATGCTGACGTTGGCTCATCGAGTAATAATACTTCTGGCTCAATAGCGATAGCTCTAGCGATAACTAAGCGTTGCTGCTGACCGCCTGATAACCCAAAGGCATTCTCATGTAATCGATGTTTGACTTCATCCCATAATGCAGCTGCTTTCAACGCATCTTCAACCGCTTCATCTAATACTCGCGCTTCTTTGATCCCTTGTAAACGTAAACCGTAAACCACATTCTCATAAATTGATTTAGGAAACGGATTTGGCCTTTGGAACACCATTCCTACACGGCGACGCAGTGAAGGGATATCAGTATTTGGTTGATAAATATCATCACCAAACAACTTAATTTCCCCTTTAATTTTGCAATTATCAACCAAATCGTTCATGCGATTAATACAACGTAATAAGGTAGATTTACCGCAGCCGGACGGCCCAATAAACGCCGTTACCTGCCCCTTAGGAATACGCATTTCAATATTCGATAGTGCTGACGTTTTATCATAATTTAAACTAAGATTATTAATCTCTATGGCTGTATTTTCATCTGATAAATTATTTACGTCTATTGGCGATAGAAAAGAGAGATCCGGTGATAATGAATACATACAGTTATAACTCCAATGTTCTATATTTCTCTCGTAAATTATTACGAATAGCGATAGCCGTTAAATTTAATCCAATGATAACCGTGACTAATAAAAAAGCCGTTGCATACACAATAGGTCTTGCCGCTTCAACATTGGGGCTCTGAAAACCAACATCATAAATATGATAACCAAGGTGCATAAACTTTCTATCTAAGTGTAAATAGGGCGCAATGTTATCAACGGGTAAAGAAGGAGCCAGTTTTACTACACCAACTAACATAAGAGGCGCGACCTCTCCCGCGGCTCTTGCTACCGCTAAAATTAATCCCGTCATAATAGCAGGGCTTGCCATAGGCAAAACGATCTTCCATAAGGTTTCAAACTGAGTGGCACCTAATGCTAAGGATCCATGACGTACTGAGTTTGGAATACGACTGAGCCCTTCCTCAGTTGCAACAATAACGACGGGTAATGTTAAAATAGCCAAGGTTAATGCCGACCATAATAAACCAGGCGTTCCAAATGTAGGGGTCGGCAACTCATTAGAATAGAACAGCTGATCGAGCGTTCCACCCACCACATAAACAAAGAACCCCAAACCAAACACGCCATAAACGATGGACGGCACACCTGCAAGGTTTATCACAGCTATTCGAACTAACCTAGTTAGCATATTTGGTTTCGCATATTCATGAAGATAAATCGCGGCAATTACCCCTAATGGCATCACAATAACAGACATAAGAAGAACTAATAAAATAGTACCGAAAATAGCAGGGAAAACACCGCCTTCCGAGTTCGCTTCTCGTGGACTATCAGAAACAAAGTCATACAACTCATCAAACCAATGGCCTATTTTTTCTTGCAGTGACATCGCATTAGGAAACCAGATATCAACCACATTATCACTGCTTAATTTATAGCTATTTCCCTGACTATCTTTTAACGTTAAATAGCTGTAACTCAATTGGTTTGAAATTTTTTTTGCTTGTTCATTGAGCGCGTTTTCTTGTTGCTTACGCTCACTACTAGATAAAGCTAAACTTGGTAATGCATCAAGTTGATGATAAAGCTTATGTTGCTCTTGTTCTAATAAATCAATTTTCGCTTTTTCACTTCTAACCCATGCCTCTACCTGTTGTCGATTAAGCTCAAGGCCATTTGATGTCTCAATAATAGTGCCAAAATATTTACCATGTTGGAGTCGATCAACCACAACAAGATCTTTAGGTTTGGTAACCGATTGGATCTTATCCTGATTAATATTAATAAAATCGAATCCATTAATATCGCGGTTTCCAACTTTTATAATTAAACGCTCTTGGTTCTCTGAGCTTTTCCCATGAAACTTTTCAACGTCATACAACTGCCCGACAATCACTTGTCCATCAGTTGTGTGCCACTCTTGCAATGCCGTTGGCCAAAAATAGGATAAGCCCTTCCAGCCAATCAATAATAGAATACCAAGCACGGCAATCATGCTAATGCTCACTGAACCCGCAGTAAGCCATATCCAAGGTGAGCCTGATTTAATCCAATGCTTCATTTATTTACCTTCATTCAGATCAAACCTATAAACTACGGTACTTTTCACGCAACCCTTGGCGTATCCACTCAGCCAAAGAGTTCACAAAAAAAGTAAACACAAACAGTAAAAATGCAGCTAAGAAAAGCATTCTAAAGTGAGTGCTTCCTATCTCTGATTCTGGCATTTCAATCGCAATATTTGCGGCAAGGGTTCTCATTCCTTCTAAAATATTACCATCCATAATAGGGGTGTTTCCGGTCGCCATTAATACAATCATGGTTTCACCAACTGCTCGCCCTAATCCCATCATTACCGCTGAGAAAATACCTGGACTCGCCGTTAGCAACACCACTTTGGTTAATGTTTGCCATTGCGTTGCCCCTAAAGCTAACGAGCCTTCAGATAAGTGTTTTGGTACTGAGAAAATCGCGTCTTCCGCGATGGTATAAATCGTCGGAATAATCGCGGCGCCCATGGCAATCCCTACCACCAAAGCATTGCGCTGGTCGTAACCCACGCCGTTATCACCAAGGTAACTACGTAAATCACCATTAAACAACCAATTTTCGATAACGTACCCATATTGAAAAGTCAGATACCCAACGCCTATCAAGGCCGGGATCAATAATATTGCATGCTGCCCTCGTGGAAGCTTTCGCATGATATGCGCTGGTAATATGTGCCAAATAAACGCAATAATAATCATACTTAATGGAAAGAGTACAAATAGGCTAAATACGGCAACGAGATTATTCTCAACAATGGGCGCTAACCAAATACCCGCTAATAAACCAATAATCACCGTCGGCAGTGCTTCCATTATCTCAATCGTCGGTTTTACGTATCGACGAACATTAGAAGACATAAAGTAAGCGGTATAAATAGCACTACCAATAGCTATTGGGCCTGCGAAAATAAGCGCATAAAAAGCCGCTTTTAAGGTTCCAAAAGCCAGCGGCATTAAACTGAATTTAGATTCAAAGTCATCGTTCGCTGCTGTCGATTGCCAAATATACGCAGGCTCTGGGTAGCCTTCATACCATATTTTGCCAAAAACAGACTGTACACTCACTTCTGGGTGAGGGTTGGTTACCTCAAAGCATTGCCACCCTTTTTGGGTTAATACAATAAGCTTCTCTGCATTGGGAGGTTGAGTTGCCGCCAATACTTCTTCATTAAACAGATGCTGGCTATACAGCGCTTTTTCTGTTGTCGTGTGAACTAAAGATACATTGCCTTTAGCATCAATAATAGTCACACCTTTACGGTAAACCTCTGGTGCTAATTGCTTAATTGGAGCATCTACATTAAAGGTTCGAATTAAGGTTAGTTGACGTTTTTCATCCTTAATCGTATCAAACCACTGAGATAAGCTACCATTGTCAAATTGCACCAACACTGAATGGGCACCAGACAATAACGTCAGTTTCTGTGCCGATTCTTTTAATGCAATACGCTCTCGTAAATTGGCTTTATGGTCTTTTAATGTCCAAACTTGTAGCTCATGTTGATATAAGAAATACAAAAAATCATTATTTGGAGTGATCACCATGGATAATAATTTTTTCGTCTTATCTAGCGCCCCCCCTTCAAACTCAATCGGGATCGCTTTCCAAATGGACTCACCCGTCATTTGGTTAATCACACTATCAAGTTCTACCCCTAACAATCGCTTATCTTTGGTTTGTGCTAAAACAACCCCTTCGGTTGCCGTTAAGCTAAGCGCAACTTGTGTAAGCTCCTTCTTTTGTTCATCAATTTGAATCAGAGGAAATGGAGTAAAGCTTTCAACGTAAGGAATAAGCTGTCGAAGCCCTTGTTTGTAATTAGTTTGAAAGCCAATTTGAGCAAACTGCACTTGGCCCTTTGCATCCCCAAAAGCGAACCAATCTTGGCTTTCAATGGTGGCAGCAAAAGCCGTGGGATTCGTGATAATTTGTGTTTCACTGACCTGCTTCTTGTTAAGAAGATCTATAAACTGAACTCGGCCTTTATCATCAATTCGGTAAGCCATTTTTCCTTGTTCATCAGAGCCAATAGCAAGGGTGGCATTATCATATGATGCTGAATATTGAGATAAAGGTTCAACCGTTACAGAAGTAAAAATAGGCGCAATAACCGCCAATAAATAAAAACAGATAAGCATAAGAGCTGCGATGATCCCTATGCCACTGGATTTCACCCAAATACGCATAATCAGATCGACAACATAGCGTTGCCTGTCTCGGATAATCTGATTAGGTTTGGCGTATGCCATGATGAGATAACCTCTGTATTTATTAAATGATTGTTTACGTATTTTTCAGTATAGGAATGACACTATAATGACAACTTAATGGAGATCTAATTTAGAAAGCTCTTGTAAGACAAAACGTTCCGATAATGCGATATAGCCATCCTGCTCAACTCTTTTCTGCCCTTCTAATGACAACATATAACGAATAAATTCGGTTTCTAAAGGCTGCAGTTTGGCTGTTGGTGGCTTATTGATGTAAATATATAAAAAACGAGCTAAAGGGTATTGACCACTAATAATATTATCAGTACTTGGTTCAATATAGTTCGTCCCTTCCCTTGTAATTGGCAACAGCTTTACACCCGACATGTGATAACCAACACCAGAGTAACCAATGCCATTTAATGATGCAGAAACACCTTGAACTACGGATGCCGATCCTGGTTGTTCGTTGACATTCACTTTGAAGTCACCGTTACATAAGGCGTTCTTTTTAAAGTAACCATAAGTACCAGAGACTGAATTTCGACCAAATAATTGAATTCGGTGTTTAGACCCACTACTGTTTACACCTAAATCTTGCCAACGATTAATGGGTTTTACAGAACCACATCGTAATGTTGCCGAAAAGATAGCATCGAGCTGACTAAAGTTAAGTCCTTTTATTGGGTTATCTTGATGCACAAAAATTCCGAGCGCATCAATAGCAACTCGGATTTCAGTTGGCGGGTAACCAAATTGTCGTTCAAATGCGGCTTTTTCACTTTGCCGCATCCGCCGGCTCATAGGGCCAAACTGAGCCGTACTTTCAATTAATGCTGGCGGTGCCGTTGACGATCCTGATGCTTGAATTTGAATATTTACATTAGGATAAATACGTTGAAAATCTTCAGCCCATAAGGTCATCATATTCGCTAACGTATCTGAGCCTATTGAGGATAAGTTACCAGAAATTCCGGCAACTCTTTCATAAGGAGCGAGTTTTCCATCATAAGAAAACGCATTTGATATAAACCCCAGCCAAAGCAATCCCACGGGAATTAATACCCTAAACCATCGCTGCTGTTTATACTGCGTCTTCTTCATTATTCCATTACTTTAAAATCAATTTTTTAGGGAGAACAAACGAGAAAGTAGTTCCTTTACCCAATTGGCTCTGTATTTCTAACTGTGAGTCATGATGACTGAGTGCATGTTTTACAATTGCCAGTCCAAGTCCACTACCACCAGTATCTCTTGAACGCGCCTTATCTACGCGATAAAAACGCTCTGTTAATCGAGGAATGTGCTGTGGTTCAATTCCTTGCCCACCATCCTTTACGCTTAATTTAGCCCCTAGGTTCGTTGCCTGCCACTCAACACTAATATCTGCACCATCAGTAGTATGTTTTACCGCGTTATAAACCAAGTTTGAAATCGCACTGCGTAGCTGATCTTCATCCCCTAATACTTTAAGGCGAGGATCGACATCAAAACGAATGCTGTGATTACGCTCACCACTTAATGCGATGGCTTCTTTCTCTAAAATATCTAACATAGAAGGCACATCAACATGCTCTTCTAATTGAGAGGTCGCTGCGGCTTCAATTTTTGAAAGCGTCAGTAATTGTTCAACCAAGCTTTCCATGCGTGATAATTGCTCAGTCATCACCCCATGTGCTCGCTTCCACATTGGACCAACCAGCATATCTGGGTCTTCCGACATTTCTAAATAGCCACGAAGCACCGTCATTGGTGTACGTAGTTCATGAGAAACGTTAGCAAAAAAGTTGCGGCGCATACCTTCTAGTTGCTTAACTTGTGTCACATCACGAACCACCATTAAAAATTCACCATCACTATACGGCACAATACGTATCTCAAGTGTCTTATCCGTGTTAATTGGTGATGGCATATCTAATGGAATATCAAACTGTTGAGCCATTAAATATTGAACAAAATCAGGGGTTCTAATTAAGTTAGTAATAGGATGCCCTGAATCGTCAGGCCAACGAAATCCCAGCAGTGATTGAGCAAGGCTATTACACCATACGATATTTCCTTCGTGACGAAATACCACTACAGCATCAGGCAGTACTTCTGCCCCTTGTCGAAAGCGACGAATTAACGCAGACAGCTCTTTACGACGTTTTTTATGGCGTTTTTGTAAACGATAAGTCTCATCAAAAATCGGCTCCCAACTCCCTGAGGCTGACGGTGGTGTTGCTTTTCTTCCCTCATGCAGCCAGCGCGACATTTTAATTTGATTATGTAAATGCCAAATTAATAAAATAAATGAAGCAAGAAATAATAGTGGCCATAGCGCATCAAATAAATACCCAACAATCACCCAAGGTACGTAAAAAAACGCCAGTTCTCCAACGAGCTTTTTCCATGAGAGACGTTCAACCATGTATTTTACCTTTTGCTTCTATTTATATTTAAGAATTAAGACGTTTGAATAGAGAAACGATAACCCGCTCCACGAACGGTTTGCACTAAGCGATCATGTCCTTCCATTTCTAATGCCTTGCGTAAACGACGAATATGAACATCAACCGTACGATCTTCTACGTATACATTAGTACCCCAAACATTATTCAATAGTTGTTCACGGCTGTATACACGCTCTTGATGAGTCATAAAGAAGTGCAGCATTTTAAATTCTGTCGGACCCATATCTAATGCTTTATCATTGGCTGTAACACGGTGTGATACTGGGTCTAATTTTAACCCTTGAACATCAATCAACTCTTCAACAGAGGTTGGGGATACTCGACGAATAACGGCCTTTAAGCGCGCCATTAACTCTTTTGGTGAAAATGGTTTGGTGATGTAATCATCTGCGCCCACTTCAAGGCCGCGAACTTTATCTTCTTCTTCGCCGCGAGCTGTTAGCATAACTACTGGGATTTTTTTGGTAAATTCATCGCGCTTAAGGTGTTTGATTAAATTGATGCCTGAGCCACCTGGCAACATCCAATCCAACAAAATTAAATCAGGGTAAGGTTCGCAGAGTAAACCAAGTGCAGTGTCATAATCTTCTGCTTCTATCGGTTCATATCCTTTCTGCTCTAATACAAAACACAGCATCTCACGGATTGGCGCTTCATCTTCTACTACAAGTATCCTTCTAGACATTCTTTTTACCTAAATTAGCCAACAAAATTTATAACGCTATTATTAAAGCTAATTATGACACTTTTGTGACTATTGAAAAGAAAAGTTCATATTCTCATCAATGAAATTCTATCTCAGTGTCATTTATCCAAGATCCTGAAATCTATACAAGCAATATTCAACAAAATCTCCTATCATAAGCGCACTTAAAAAAGACAGGAATTCAGCAGCATGATGTGGTTTAAAAATTGTTTAATTTATCGTTTTACTAAAGAAGTTGATCTCAACCCTGAGCAACTTGAAAAACAACTGAACGATTTCCGTTTCACACCTTGTGGTAGCCAAGATATGCAAAAGTTTGGCTGGGTAACTGCAATGGGCCGTCATGGTGATATGCTGACTCACGTCGCAAGCAAAAATATTCTGATCTGTGCTAAAAAAGAAGAAAAAATGTTACCCGCGTCAGTGATTAAAGAATCAATGAACGCAAAAATTGATGCCATGGAACTTGAACAAGGTCGCCCTCTTAAGAAAAAAGAGAAAGACTCTATCAAAGATGACATCGTTATTGATCTTCTTCCACGAGCATTTAGCAAGCACCAACAAACCTACGCATTAATTCTTCCAGAGGCTGGGTTTATTATTGTTGATGCTGGCAGTTACAAAAAAGCGGAAGACGTATTAGCGTTGCTTCGTAAATCTATCGGTAGTCTACCTGTTGTTCCTCTTACTTCAACGCAACCTATTGAAAATGCCTTAACTGAGTGGGTTAAAACAGGTACTACGCCTCAAGGTTTTGAGATGGGTGAAGAAGCCGAACTAAAAGCAATTTTAGAAGATGGCGGCGTGATCCGTTGTAAGCAGCAAGAATTAGTGTGTGATGAAATCCACGCTCATATTGATGCAAACAAAATGGTTACTAAGTTAGCGCTAACTTGGCAAGAGCGTTTAGAGTTTATCCTTGCTGATGACCTATCGCTAAAACGCCTAAAGTTTAGCGATGAGATTAAAGACCAAAACGAAGACATTGGTTTTGAAGATAAAGCCGCACGTTTTGATGCTGATTTTTCTCTAATGAGCTCTGAGCTTGATGCTCTGCTTCCTGATCTATTCAAAGCACTTGGTGGCATTGAAGAGAAAGAGTAAAACAGGATTCAGATCGGTCGCAAGCTCCCTTGAAAGGTTCAGAGGTGCTTGCGGCAAGATCACCAATAAAAAATAATTTTCTTTAATATTGTACTGTCAGCAAACACCTCTGAAATCTGCTAGCGCAGCGATCTGAACTCTTAATCCCCTATTTTCTTTGTTGTTTTCTTCAACCTGAAAGCGAAGCGACCTGAAACCTCTCTTTATACCCTAGCACTTCCCTCACTTTCCATGTAAAATCCGGCCTCCTTCATATCCACGTGATATGACCTGACCTGAGATCAGAATACAACATTGGGAAGCAATCATGTTTAAGCCAGAACTACTTTCGCCTGCGGGCAGCCTTAAAAATATGCGTTATGCGTTTGCCTACGGTGCAGATGCCGTTTATGCAGGCCAGCCACGTTACAGCCTTCGTGTTCGTAACAACGAATTCAACCATGAAAACCTAGAAATCGGCATTAACGAAGCGCACGCGCAAGGTAAAAAACTGTATGTGGTATGTAATATCCAACCACATAACTCAAAGTTAAAAACCTTCATTCGTGATTTAGAGCCAATCGTTGCTATGGGCCCTGACGCATTAATCATGTCAGATCCTGGTTTAATCATGATGGTTCGTGAAGCTTTCCCAGAAGTAGTTATTCACCTGTCAGTTCAAGCTAACGCCGTTAACTGGGCGACAGTTAAATTCTGGTCTACTCAAGGTGTTGAGCGTGTGATCTTATCTCGTGAATTATCACTAGAAGAAATTGAAGAGATCCGTGAACACTGTCCTGATACAGAACTAGAAATTTTTGTACACGGTGCATTATGCATGGCGTACTCTGGTCGCTGCTTGCTTTCTGGTTACATGAACAAGCGTGATCCGAACCAAGGTACATGTACTAATGCATGTCGTTGGGAATACAAAGCTGAAGAAGCGAAAGAAGATGAAAATGGTCAAATCGTTGAAGCTAATCCAACGGGTGTTGAGATCCAAGACGTGGAAGTTCAAAATGAGCGCCCAGACAACACACTAGGCTTAGGTAAACCGACGGATGAGGTAGTTCTTCTTTCTGAAGCACACCGTCCAGAAGAGAAGATGGCAGCATTTGAAGACGAGCATGGTACTTACATCATGAACTCTAAAGATCTTCGTGCTATCCAACACGTAGAACGTCTAACTAAGATGGGGGTTCACTCTCTTAAAATTGAAGGTCGTACTAAGTCTTTCTACTACTGTGCACGTACTGCGCAAGTTTATCGTAAAGCGATTGATGATGCGGTTGCAGGTAAACCATTTGATGAAAGCCTAATGGGTACGCTAGAGAGCCTAGCTCACCGTGGTTACACAGAAGGTTTCCTACGTCGTCATACACACGATGCATACCAAAACTACGATTACGGTTACTCTATCTCTGATTCTCAACAATTCGTTGGTGAGTTCACAGGTAAACGCCGCGGTGATTTAGCGGAAGTTGATGTTAAGAATAAATTCTTAGTCGGTGACTCTGTAGAGATCATGACACCACAAGGTAACCTGACACTGACTCTAGATGTAATGGAAAACCGTAAGAGTGAAGCTGTTGATGAAGCAAAAGGCAATGGTCACTTTGTCTTCATTCCTGTTCCTGCAAACGTTGATCTAGAATACGGCCTGCTAATGCGTAACTTACACACGGGTGAAGATACTCGTAACCCACACGGCAAGTAAGTAATGGCGTTATTGATCAATAAAAAATGCATTAACTGCGACATGTGTGAACCTGAGTGTCCAAACGAAGCAATCAGTATGGGTGATGAGATTTACGAAATTAATCCAGACCTTTGTACTGAATGTAAAGGCCACTATGATGCGCCAACGTGTCAGTCAGTTTGCCCTATCAGTAACTGCGTTATTTCAGATCCAAACAACGTAGAAACAGATGAAGAGTTATTAGAAAAATTCGTTAAGCTTCAAGGCCTAGCGTAATAATCTCTAATCACCTGATCTGATCTAAATAAAAACGCCCAGCGATATCACTATCTCTGGGCGTTTTTTATTTCAGTAACTTGTAACATCAAGTAGTTGTTTACTTTTTCACAAGACCATACGGTTTACTTTTAAATACCTTTGGTTCATTTTGAATCGTCGGTGCGGCATGTGGCGTTTGCCAATCGAGTAACATTATCGCTAATACATTACGGTGCTCACCATCAGTTAAATCAGTACTGTTTGATGTTGATGGCACCATATTCTTCTCACGGTTAATCGCATCTTGAATGTGTTTTTGCGTTTTATACACCACAGGATCATCTTCTAACCCTGCCAATAAGAAGGTAATTCCGACTTCTGAAATAATGTCTTCTTTTGATCTCTTTAAGATCGTATCTATGTTATTACGCAGATAATCATATATCCATTGATGATCAGACTCTTTTAGGGGGTATTGATAATATTGAGAGTCGGCTAATAAAATATGCGTTAAGCCATAGATTTTATTGCCATACTGCTGCTTAGAAAGCGCTGCATCTTTATTATCTGGGTAGGCTAATTTGAATGCTTCAACAAACTCATCAACCACGTCCTGCTCACCTAATTGACGTAACCAATAAACTTGGTTCGCTAGCTGAGCTGCCCATGCTTTAATCATCGCTTCATCAGTCGCGTATTTTTTAAAATCATAACGACGGATAATTTCTCGCAACTGTTTATCGTTACGATGCTTTAAACCATATTCATTAGCACGAGCCATTGAGCCAAGTAAATCCACACCAAGATAGAAATACTCAGGCATATTTTTTGTCGCTTGGTAACGTAAAGTACTACGAATGTCTGTGTCATCAACATAGCTACTTAATCGCTTTTGAGCATAGATATCTATTTGTTCGGGCGTATGAATTTCCGAAGAGAATTGATTAAGTCGACTTGCCACTCGCGCCATATCAGACCAAACCGCCGCTGAATATTTAGAGTCCATGGTTTGACGATACATTCGTAAACCATAGTGGCCAGCTTTAAATGCCGATAAAGTATAGAGTTGGGTTTCATAAGTATGACGAATAGACGCCGCATCCTGCTTGAAGCTTGGTACTGTTTTTCCACCTTGCATGATTTCTGCATTAGCAGAAGATAAACCAAATAATAAAACAATAAACAGTAATAATGTCCGTTTAACTAACACCATGTCAACTCTCTCATCTATTAAGAAGCTAAAAACATAATTGGTTACATAATAAACGAGAAGTATAAGTAACGGTCAAAAAGGTGTAAATAAACCGTGCTTTATCATTTGTTTTTGGCATAAAAAAAACCTAATGATATAAAAGTAATATCATTAGGTTTCAATTTATTCGTTGAGCAATAAACTTATTTAGTTAAATCATCAAAGAAGTTTTTTACACCAGATAAGAAACCTTCAGATTTCGGATTGTGCTTTTTCGCATCTTTCCCATCAAAAGATTCTTGGAATTCTTGAAGAAGCTCTTTTTGACGCTTAGTCAGTTTAACTGGAGTTTCAACAATCAGTTTAACGATTAAGTCACCAGCACTGTGCGTACGAACGCCTTTAACACCCTTACCACGCATACGGAACATACGGCCCGTCTGTGTTTCTAGTGGCACTTTTAGGCTTACGCGACCATCAAGAGTAGGAACTTCAACTTCACCACCTAATGCCGCCATCGTAAAGCTTACTGGCACTTCACAGTATAAGTTGTTGCCGTCACGCTCAAAGATATTATGTTCTTTCACGTGTACTTGTACGTATAGATCGCCTGCTGGAGCGCCGTGTTCTCCAGCTTCACCTTCGCCAGATAAACGAATGCGATCACCAGTATCAACCCCTGATGGGATCTTAACATTAAGCGTTTTCGTCTTTTGAACGCGACCTTCACCATGACAAGAGTTACATGGGTCTTTAATGATTTTGCCTTTACCGTGACAAGTAGGACAAGCTTGCTGTACCGCAAAGAAACCTTGACGCATTTGTACTTGGCCGTGGCCATGACAAGTGCTACACGTTGATGAAGAAGTGCCTTTCTTAGCACCAGTACCTTCACATGGGTCACAAGAAACTAATGTTGGTACTTCAATCTCTTTATCACAACCACGAACCGCTTCTTCTAGCGTAAGTTCCATGTTGTAACGTAAATCTGAACCGCGTTGTGCACGTTGTTGACCACCGCCACGACGACCGCCACCAAAGATGTCACCAAACACATCACCAAAGATATCACCAAAGTCACCTTGACCGCCGCCGAAGCCGCCACCGCCCATACCACCTTGTTCAAAGGCTGCATGACCGTATTGATCATAAGCTGAACGTTTTTGAGCATCCGTTAAGATCTCATACGCTACTTTTACTTCTTTAAACTTTTCTGGCGCTGTTTCATCACCCTGATTACGGTCAGGATGGAATTTCATTGCTAGACGTTTATAGGCTTTCTTAATATCACGCTCTGAAGCATCGCGGCTTACACCTAATACTTCATATAAATCACGTTTAGACATGCTTTGGTCACCAATTCTTTTGATACTGCCGGCAGTGACACCATTAGTATGAGTTCAATCTAGATAATTAGGATCAGCACAAACCGAAAGTGATTATCTAGATTGACCTAATTACAAATTTGCGGGCGGTAGAGAAAACTCCAACGCCCGCAATATATTTTCAACGAAGAATTCTAATAAAAAACATCAGTTTCTAATTAGAAATAATTGTTGATTTATAAGCTAGAAAGTTTGAGTCCAAGGAGGAAGCGCGGAGTTTGCGAACGCAAATGAGCACTTCCGACACAGGAATCGAGCTTTCTAGCGACTAAATCTCAATTATTTGTCTTTAACTTCTTCAAATTCAGCGTCAACAACATCATCTTCTTGCTTAGGTTGCTCACCCGCTTCAGCACCTTGTTGTGCTTGAGCTTTCTGTTGAGCGATTTCCATTAGCTTTTGTGCTGCTTGCATTAGCTCTTGAGTTTTCGCATCGATTGCTTCTTTATCATCACCTGACTTAACGCCTTCTAGTGCTGTAATTGCGGCTTCGATTTTTTCTTTCTCGTCAGCTGGAAGTGCATCGCCTGCTTCTTCGATTTGTTTTTTCGTACCGTGGATCATTTGATCCGCTTGGTTACGTGCTGTTACTAACTCTTCGAACTTTTTGTCCGCGTCTTTGTTTGCTTCAGCTTCTTGTACCATTGCTTCGATTTCTTCGTCTGTTAGACCACCTGAAGCTTGGATTGTGATCTTCTGCTCTTTACCAGTCGATTTATCTTTTGCAGATACGTTTAGGATACCATCAGCATCTAGGTCGAATGTTACTTCGATTTGTGGCATGCCACGTGGTGCTGCTTGGATACCTTCTAGGTTAAATTGACCTAGCGATTTGTTGTATGTCGCTTGCTTACGCTCACCTTGAAGTACGTGGATAGTTACCGCACTTTGGTTGTCTTCAGCAGTAGAGAACGTTTGATCCGCTTTTGTTGGGATTGTTGTGTTCTTCTCGATTAGCTTAGTCATTACGCCACCCATCGTTTCGATACCGAAAGACAGAGGAGTAACATCTAGTAGTAGAACGTCTTTAACGTCACCAGCTAATACACCACCTTGAACTGCAGCACCCATTGCTACTGCTTCATCAGGGTTCACGTCACGACGTGCTTCTTTACCGAAGAATTCAGCTACTTTAGCTTGAACCATAGGCATACGTGTTTGACCACCAACTAGGATTACGTCAGTGATTTCGCCTACTGATAAATCAGCATCAGCTAGAGCAACTTTTAGTGGCTCAAGCGTACGGACTACTAGGTCTTCAACTAGAGATTCTAGTTTTGCACGCGTCACTTTAACGTTCATGTGCTTAGGACCAGTCGCATCAGCAGTAACGTAAGGAAGGTTTACGTCAGTTTGTTGAGCTGAAGACAGTTCAATCTTCGCTTTTTCTGCTGCTTCTTTAACACGTTGCATAGCAAGAGGATCAGTCTTAAGATCGATACCTTGCTCTTTTTTGAACTCATCTACTAAGTAGTTGATCATACGGTTATCGAAATCTTCACCACCTAGGTGAGTGTCGCCGTTTGTCGCAAGAACTTCGAAAGTTTGCTCGCCATCAACGTTGTCGATTTCAATGATAGAAATATCGAATGTACCACCACCAAGGTCGTATACTGCGATAGTGCGATCGCCGCCTTTTTTGTCTAGACCGTAAGCTAATGCTGCTGCTGTTGGCTCGTTGATGATACGTTTAACATCAAGACCTGCGATACGACCAGCATCTTTCGTTGCTTGACGTTGAGCATCGTTAAAGTAAGCTGGTACAGTAACTACTGCGCCAGTCACTTCTTCGCCTAGGAAATCTTCCGCTGTTTTCTTCATTTTCTTAAGAATTTCAGCAGAAACTTGAGGAGCAGCCATTTTTTGACCTTGCGCTTCTACCCAAGCATCACCGTTATCAGCTTTAACGATTTTATATGGCATGATTTGGATATCACGTTGAACTTCTTCGTCTTCAAAACGACGACCGATCAGACGCTTAATAGCAAATAATGTATTTTGTGGGTTAGTAATCGCTTGACGTTTAGCTGGCTGACCTACAAGAGTTTCGCCATCTGTGTATGCAATTACCGATGCCGTTGTACGTTCACCCTCTGCATTCTCTAAAATACGTGGCGTATCGCCATCTAAAACAGCAACACAAGAGTTAGTTGTACCTAAGTCAATACCAATGATCTTACCCATCAGGTTATCTCCAATTTATCTATTTAAACTTACTCAAAACAACTTGAGTAAAGGTTGGGACTGAATCCCATAATTCATTCTATGAGTAATAAATAAGGGCTCTAAATCACAATTCAAGGGAAACAATAAAAAAAACTGTATTTTTTTTTCAAAACAATAAAAAAGCGGCATCATCACTGAGACCGCTTATAATTTAATCGCTAGATTGTTTAATACAACCGCAATTATTGAGCAACCATTACCATCGCTGGACGTAATACTTGTTCATTTAATGTGTAGCCTTTTTGCATCACGATCATAACAGTATTTGATTCGTGATCTGGGCTTGCTTGCATACCAATTGCTTGATGAAGCTCTGGGTTAAACGCTTCACCCACAGGATTAATTACCGTTAAACCAAATTTTTCAATGGTAGAGATAAATGTTTGTAGTGTTAGTTCTACACCCTCAAGCAGTGCTTTAGCCGCTTCACTTTCTTTATCACCGCTTTCTAATGCACGCTCTAAGTTATCAATAACAGGAAGCAATTCACCGGCAAATTTTTTCAAAGCAAATTTACGCGCCTTATCAATATCGCCTTCTGCACGACGGCGTACATTTTGCTCTTCTGCTTTAGCTCGTAATACTGCATCTTGATGCTCTTTAAGCTGCGCTTGGCTAGCAAGTAATGCCGCTTCTAATTCAGCAATTTTTGCTTCTTGGCTTTCTTCAGCCGTTTCATTCCACTCAACATCTGCTTCTGAGCCTACTGCTTCAACATGCTCTTCCACTACTGCTTCTTCATTTACTTTATTTTCTTCGTTACTCATTACTGCTTCTCCAGAATGCTGATGACTAGCTATGTAAAGCGATCTTAATACAAACCAAGGCGTCGCTCTATACGCAAATTAAAACTTTGTCATTATTATGGGGACTAAATAAAGCGATTCAAGCATAATAGTACGAATTGTAACATTTGTTCCCCATTTCATGATGGATGATAGATATGAAAACACATTTTAACGTTATCGCCATTATTGGTAAGCCAAGAGATCCAAGTGCAATAAAAACCCATTTAGCTCTCTATACTTGGCTAACTAAGCTAAATTACTCAGTATTATTAGATGATCGCCTACGTGAAGCTTTGCCCGATATTGCTGATGAATGCTTCAAACATTTATTGGTTTTAGGAGAAAAAGCAGATCTCGCTATTGTTGTTGGTGGTGACGGTAATATGCTTGGGGCTGCTCGAGTGTTATCTCGTTTCGACATATCTGTCATTGGTGTGAATCGTGGGAACCTTGGTTTCTTAACCGATCTAGACCCTGATAATTTTGAAGAGCCATTAACCGCAGTTCTCAATGGTGAATTCGTTAAAGAAGAACGTTTCTTACTCGAAGCGGAAGTACATCGTCACGGCCAGGTAAAGAGTCACAACTCCGCCTTTAATGAGGTGGTACTCCACCCAGGTCAAGTCGCACATATGATCGAATTTGAAGTCTATATTGATGATAGCTTTGCTTTCTCTCAGCGTTCAGATGGTCTCATTATTTCGACACCAACAGGGTCAACCGCTTATTCACTCTCTGGTGGCGGTCCAATTCTGTCACCAAACCTAAACGCTATCTCTATAGTCCCTATGTTTCCACATACGCTTTCAAGCCGCCCACTGGTGGTTGAAGGAAGACGTCATATTAAACTTTTCATCTCCCCTGATAATCGCAGTGCACTTGAAGTCAGCTGTGATGGACAGATATCTCTACCAGTAAGCCCGGGAGACGAGGTCCATATTTATCAAAGTCCAAATAAGCTAAAACTCATTCATCCGAAAGATTATAGCTACTATCATGTACTTAGAAATAAACTAGGTTGGTCTAGTAAACTCTTCTAGTGTTATCGATTAATAACAGATAAGCCACTCACAAAAAATTTAAATTCACTTTACTGTATAAAGAAACAGTATATACTGTTTCTTTATACAGTGTTTTTAGTGTTTGAATTTCGCAGAGAATGGCTTATGTTGGCACATATTAAAATTACTCATTTCGCAATCGTAAAATCGTTAGAATTGGATTTAACCAAGGGCATGACCACTATTACAGGTGAGACTGGTGCAGGTAAATCTATTGCTATTGACGCCCTTGGATTATGTTTAGGCGATCGCGCTGAAGCGTCAATGGTTCGTCAAGGAGAAGAAAAGGCAGAGATCACCGTCCTTTTCACATTAGAGAACAATCTTAACGCTAAGCGATGGTTAGAAGATAATGAACTCTATGACGGTAATGAATGTATTTTACGCCGAGTCATCACCAAAGAAGGCCGCTCTCGTGGCTTTATCAATGGTAGCCCTGTTCCTGCTGCACAGTTAAAAACATTGGGCCATTTATTGATCAACATTCATGGTCAACACGCCCATCACGAACTGATGAAACCTGAATACCAATTAAATATGCTGGATCAGTATGCAGGTCACGTCTCTCTATTAAACAAAACGCGCAGCCGTTATCAAGCATGGCGTCAAGCTGACAACGCATTAAAGCAAATGATCAAGCACAGTCAGCAAAACGAAGCGCAAAAACAACTGATCGAATACCAAATCAAAGAGCTAAACGAACTGGCATTAGGCGAAGAAGAATTCGTCCAGCTAGAAGAAGATCATACAAGACTCTCTAACTCTGGCGAATTGGTTGACTGCTGTCAGCAAGCAGTTTCAGTTCTATACGAAAGCGATGAAGTTAATGCGCTTCAGTTACTGCAATATGCAAATAATCATATCCAACAATTAGGGCAACTTGATCCTAAACTTGCCCCATTATCAGATATGCTTAATGAGGCAATGATCCAAGTTGAAGAAGCCAACCATGAGATCAAAAACTATTTAGATAATATTGATGTTGATCCCGAGCAAATCGCTTTTGTAGAAGAGCGTTTTAGCCGAGTAATGTCTATGGCTAAAAAACACCACGTACTTGCTGAAGAATTATATGAGCACCATCAACAGCTTTTGGCTGAATATGATCGCCTTGATTGCTCTGATGAGAAACGTGAGCAACGCGAACAAGAAGTAGCAGAACTAAAGCAACACTTCTTAGAAGCCGCGCATAAACTAACAAAAAGCCGTCAGCGTTATGCTAAAGAATTGAATAATAAAATTACAGAAAGTATGCAAACATTAAGCATGGAAAAAGCAGTATTTGATATTCAACTTGAAAGTGATGCAGTAAGTAAAATCTCACCACTTGGGATTGATACCTTATGCTTTAAAGTTTCAACCAACCCAGGACAGCCATTACACCCTATTGCCAAAGTAGCCTCTGGTGGTGAGTTATCACGTATTTCATTAGCTATTCAAGTGATCACAGCTCAAAAAGTGGATACTCCAAGTCTTATTTTCGATGAAGTTGATGTGGGGATTAGTGGGCCAACCGCGGCAGTTGTAGGCAAAATGTTACGCACTCTAGGCGAATCAACACAAGTATTATGTGTTACCCATTTACCTCAAGTTGCAGGTTGTGGTCACAATCAACTGTTTGTTGCTAAGCACACCAACTCAGGTAAAACGGAAACTCAAATGCGAGCATTAAGCACAGAAGAGCGTATTGAAGAATTAGCTCGCTTACTAGGTGGTACACAAATTACAGACCATACTCTTGCGAATGCAAAGGAGCTATTAAGCGCCGCTTAGTGTACTTTGTATAAACAGCCTCATTTGCTAAGCACGCCAATACTAGTCGTTAATATTGGCGTGTTTCTTTTCAATACCCTCAATAGAATGCAACTTGATTCAAAAATTAGAGTCAAACACCCCCAGAACAGGCTTAATCTTTTTACTTATTAGTCTAGCTTGTTTATCATCTATTTAATTATTTTAAAGGCTAAGCTGTACGAACTATGCAATTTAAAAAATGGATCATTGCTCTACCCCTTGTTGTTGGGCTTCTAAGCGGTTGCTCGCTATTAGAAAAATTGGTGTATCGAATCGATATTGCCCAAGGTAATTACGTCGAGCAGGAAGCCGTCGACAAACTGCGATTTGGAATGACTAAGCAACAAGTGCAGTTTGTTATGGGTACACCAATGCTTGTTGAGTCAGGTTATCCAAATACTTGGTACTACATTTACCTATTTACCCATGGTCATGAAAAATCGGTACAAAAAAATCTTATTGTTCACTTTGATGATAATGGAAATTTAACCAGTATCGACGGTGTATTTCCTATGAGCGATAGCTTCTTCGAGAAAATCTAATTTTCTATAAGACGTTAAAAACACAAAAACCGGACATCGTTTAACGACCTCCGGTTTTTTATTATCTACAATTAAATAATACCATTCTGGATAAGTAGTTGTTCAGATAATTGCGTAGTAAAAATCGATTTTAACAGGCAAGAATGATCAAATACTTGTGTAGATTGGTATAAATAAACTATTTTTTTGTCGCTACTTTCTTTGCTTGTTCCGCTCTTTTTCGACGAATTTCTTTTGGATCAGCCAATAATGGACGGTAAATTTCAATGCGATCTTTATCTCTAATCGTTGCGTCTAATTTTACGTTACGACTAAAGACACCGACTTTATTCACTTTTAAATCGATCTCCGGATAGCGCTCTAATACACCAGATTGCAAAATAATCTCTTCTACGGTTTGTTCTGCTTTTACAGCAAGCTTAAATACCACTTGCTCCGTTGGCAGTGCGTAAACCACTTCAGCGTGAATCATCTCATTAATTACTGACATAAACCTGCTTCGCTCTTTGAGTAAATGAATTCACCATATTATTCGTTAGCTCTTGAAATACCTTACCAAACGCCATTGCAACTAACGCATTTGAGAACTCAAAATCTAATTTCAATTCAACTTTACATGCCGTTTCATCTAACTCCATAAAGTGCCAACCGCCAGCCAATGACTTAAAAGGACCATCAACTAAGTTCATGCCGATCACTTCTGAGACAATCAAGGAATTCTTTGTCGTAAATGTTTTCTTTATCCCTGCTTTAGCTACATCAACAGAAGCCACCATCGCATGCTCTGATTGTTCTATGATTTTAGATCCTGAGCATCCTGGTAAAAATTGAGGGTATGACGCAACATCGTTGACTAAATCGTACATCTGCTTTGCGCTAAACGGCACTAATGCAGATCGGCTAACCTGTGGCATAAATTATCCTTTACATTATAGATGTAAGCATCATACCATCTTCATGTTAAGAGCCAAACTACTTCCCGAACTCTCAACTAATAACGTATAATGTGGGCATTATGGCAAAGAAAAAATCTAAAGATAAAGCGGGCAGTAATACCATTGCTATGAACAAGCAAGCTCGCCACGAATATTTCATTGATGATGAAATCGAAGCTGGAATCGAACTCCAAGGCTGGGAAGTTAAATCTCTTCGTTCTGGTAAAGTAAATATCGCGGAAAGTTACGTTTATGTTCGTGATGGTGAGATTTTTATTAGTGGTATGAACATTACCCCACTACAAGCGGCATCAACTCATGTTGTAGCGAATCCAACTCGTATTCGTAAATTGCTAATGAGCCGCAAAGAAATCGACAACCTTATTGGCCGTGTAAACCGTGAAGGTATGACATTAGTAGCAACAACAATGTACTGGGTTCGCTCTTGGGCGAAAATCAAAGTTGGCGTAGCTAAAGGTAAAAAACTGCACGATAAACGTACAGATTCAAAAGAAAAAGACTGGAATAGAGATAAAGCACGAATTATGAAGAGTAGTTTGCGTTAATTTCAACCAGTTAGACTGATACTAGCTAGACAGACGCTGTTTTTCTGTTAGTATCATCTGGTAACAACTTTGGGGCTGATTCAGGATTCGACGGGAATTTTGAAACCCGAGGAGCATGTCGTGGGGCGGTTGGCCACGTAAAAAGCCGCAAAAAAATAGTCGCAAACGACGAAAACTACGCACTAGCAGCTTAATAACCTGCTTAGAGCTCTCCTGCCCTAGCTTCCGTTTGTAAGACGGGGAATAACAGGGGATCAAACCCAAACGAACTAGAATGGATTCTCCCATCTGAGAGATGAAGTTCGAATTATAATTCAGGTTAGCCATAAGATAGCGTGTCGGTTCGCAGTTTTACGGTGAAATTAAAGATCGACTAAACATGTAGCGCCAACGGTGAACGGTTTTCGGACGGGGGTTCAAATCCCCCCAGCTCCACCAAACGTTTGGAAAAGCCCAACTTCGAAAGAGGTTGGGCTTTTTTGTGTCTGTAAGTACCGTAATTACCTTGCCATATTAATCACTTTTAATCGCTCACCTCTAATATTTAGGTTAAATTCCCATCAAAAAACCATAACAACACAAATATTTACAGGTCTAACATTTAGCCACAACTTAACAGTAACTATTTGTTTTAAATAAAATTAAAACTGCCCATAACAAAAAAGATAAGTTAGAATCAAAATAATAATTTGAACTCTAACTATTTTTCTGTCATTTTATAATTAATTGAACGTTCAATAAAAAATAAAAGGACCGAAAGATGCCCAAGGTTGGGATGCCTGACATTAGAAAACCACAGCTTGTAAAAGCGACAATGAAAGTCATTGATCGTGTTGGTTTACACGCCGCCAGTATTGCTTTAATTAGTAAAGAAGCAGGGGTATCAACAGGGATCATAAATCACTATTTTGGTGGTAAGCACGGTCTACTTGAAGAAACCATGCGTGAGATCCTTCGCCAACTCTCCAGTACCGTTACATCTCAATTAAAATCCTTACCTGTTGACGCTCATCAACTACGCATCAATGCCATTATCAATGGTAATTTTGAAGGCTACCAAGCAGAAAACGAAGTCGCTAAAACTTGGTTAGCATTCTGGTCTTACTCGATGCATGACGAACAACTAAAGCGTCTACAGCGTGTAAATGAAAGGCGTTTACTGTCCCACCTACGAATTGAACTAAAAGCCATGTTGAATAACCAACAAGCAGAACTCGTTGCTCACGGGATCGCATCATTAATTGATGGTGTTTGGTTAAGAGGTACATTAAACCCAGAAGGCATTAACGCTGACAAAGCACGTGCCATCATCAATGACTACCTTGAAAAGCAACTTTACTTTTATTCAAGTCAGCCAATAAATCACTCATAATAATTATTAAGTCAGATATTCAAATGGAAATTAACTCATTATATGTCGATGGAAAGTCGATTCCAGCTACGTCTGGAGAAACCTTCACTAGCATTAATCCTGCTAATGGCGAACCAATTGCACAGGTAGGTCAAGCCTCTCAAGCCGATTTTGAGCTTGCTATTGAATCAGCAAAACGTGGTTTCACGGTATGGTCTGCCATGACCGCCATTGAACGCAGCCGTATTCTTCTCAATGCAGTAAAAATACTTAGAGAACGAAACAATGACCTTGCCGAGCTTGAGGTTATGGATACCGGAAAACCGCTTCAAGAGGCATTAGAAGTTGATGTTGCCTCTGGTGCCGATGTCATTGAATACTTCGCAGGATTAGTTCCTGCAATGCAAGGTGACCAACAACCACTGGGTGAAAGCCAATTTTTTTACACTCGTCGTGAACCACTTGGTATTTGTGCAGGTATCGGTGCCTGGAACTACCCTATCCAGATCGCTATGTGGAAATCAGCACCTGCATTGGCAGCGGGTAATGCAATGATCTTCAAACCATCAGAAGAAACGCCATTAACAGCATTGAAACTGGCCGAAATATTTACCGAAGCGGGATTACCAGATGGCGTGTTCAACGTCGTTCAAGGTGATTATCGTGTCGGTCAAATGCTGACTGCACACCCTAATATCGCAAAAGTGTCTTTCACCGGTGAAACAGGAACAGGCAAAGCAGTCATGGCTGACAGTGCAAAGACGCTAAAATCTGTCACGATGGAGCTCGGAGGGAAGTCCCCAATGATCGTTTTTGATGACGCAAAATTGGATGATGCCGTATCCGCAGCGATGGTGGCCAACTTCTATACTCAAGGTGAAGTTTGTACTAATGGTACTCGTGTTTTTGTTCATGAAAACCTTTATGACGAGTTCATTAACCAACTTAAAGTTCGCACTGAAAAACTGATTGTCGGTGACCCAATGAACCTCGAAACCCAAGTCGGAGCTCTAATTTCAAAAGCACATTTAGCGAAAGTGCTAGAAGCGATTGAACAAGCCAAACAGTCAGGCGCAACCCTGCTTACTGGTGGCTATCAAGTGATTGATAAAGGGTTAGAAAACGGTAACTTTGTGGTTCCTACTGTCTTTGTAAATTGCGAAGATGATATGCCACACGTTCAACAAGAAATCTTTGGCCCTGTTATGTCAGTCCTGAAATTCACTGACGAAGACGAGGTTATTCGCCGCGCAAACGACACTAAGTATGGGCTCGCTGCCGGTATTTTCACTCAAAACTTATCTAAAGCTCACCGAGTTATTCATCAAATGCAAGCAGGTATTTGTTGGGTAAATACATGGGGAGACTCTCCTGCAGAGATGCCAGTAGGCGGTTATAAACACTCGGGGGTTGGACGTGAAAACGGCCCTGAAACGCTACTGCATTACACGCAAACCAAAAGTATATTAATAGAGCTTGGTGATTTCGCTAGCCCTTACGCTTAATTTACCCTTCCAATAAAAACGTCTAACCCTATGCGCTAGACGTCACGGAGAATACCAACATGGAACAACGCTACGATTATATTATCGTCGGCGCGGGTTCGGCCGGCTGTGTGTTAGCAGATAGACTAACCGAAAGCGGTCAACACAGCGTTTTATTATTAGAAGCAGGCGGGACGGATAAAAGTATTTTTATCCAAATGCCTACAGCTCTTTCTTATCCTATGAATTCTGAAAAGTACGCATGGCAGTTCGAGACTCAACAAGAATCAGGACTCGATGGACGCCAACTACACTGCCCTCGCGGCAAAGTTCTTGGTGGAAGCTCATCGATCAACGGCATGGTTTATGTTCGTGGTCACGCGTGTGATTATGACGAATGGGAAGAAAATGGCGCGACAGGTTGGAACTATCAAACCTGCTTACCTTACTTCCGTAAAGCAGAAACATGGAGTAAAGGCGCAGATCAATATCGCGGAGGCGAAGGCCCTTTAGGTACGTGTAATGGCAATGACATGACACTTAATCCTCTATATCAAGCCTTCATCAATGCTGGTAAAGACGCGGGATATCCAGAAACATCAGACTACAACGGCTATCAACAAGAAGGTTTTGGTCCAATGCACATGACGGTAGATAAAGGCGTTAGAGCATCTACCTCAAACGCATATCTTCGTCGTGCTTTAAAGCGTCCTAACTTAACGCTAATGAAAGGAATTATCGCAAGAAAAATCCGACTTGAAGACAAGAAAGCCGTTGGTATTGAGTTTGAAAAATCAGGAAAAATCATCAATGTGCATGCGAATAAAGAAGTCATTTCAAGTGCAGGTTCAATTGGCTCAGTTCAATTACTTCAACTGTCAGGCATAGGTCCAAAAGCCGTCTTAGAAAACGCAGGCGTAGAGGTAAAACATCAACTCTCTGGTGTTGGTGAAAACCTGCAAGATCACCTTGAAATTTACTTCCAATACCACTGTAAAGAACCCATTACTCTTAACAGTAAACTGGGCTTGGTAAGTAAAGGCTTAATAGGCACAGAATGGATACTAACTCGCAAAGGGTTAGGCGCAACAAACCACTTTGAATCGTGTGCTTTTATTCGCTCTCGTAAAGGTTTGAAATGGCCAAACCTTCAATATCATTTCTTACCTGCAGCGATGCGTTATGACGGACAAGCCGCGTTTGATGGTCATGGATTTCAAGTTCATGTTGGTCCAAATAAACCAGAAAGCCGCGGAACAGTATCAATAACCTCAGCGGATCCTCACGCAAAACCAAAGATCGTTTTTAACTACATTTCGACTGAACGAGATCGCCAAGATTGGCGCGATTGTATCCGCCTTACTCGTGAAATTTTATCCCAACCATCAATGGATTCATTCCGAGGTGGTGAAATACAACCGGGTATCGAAATCACGTCTGATGAGGCGATTGATGAATGGGTTAAACAAAATGTAGAAAGTGCTTACCACCCTTCTTGTAGTTGCAAAATGGGTAAAGAAGAGGACCCAATGGCCGTACTTGACGAAGAGTGCCGTGTGCGTGGGATTGAAAATTTACGCGTGGTCGATTCTTCTGTGTTCCCAACGATTCCAAACGGAAACTTAAATGCTCCCACCATAATGGTTGCAGAACGTGCCGCCGATTTCATTCTTGGCAATCCTATGCTCACAGGGGAGCGCGCCCCCGTTTGGATAGCACCAGAATGGGAAGAGAAACAACGAATAAACACACCAATAAGAGAAGCAAACACGCTTTCTTAAATAATAAGAAACACAAAAAATACAGTCAGCAGCGCCGTTATACCCAATGGCGAAAGGAATCATTACAAGGAATTATTATGTCACTTACAAAAAAGACACTTGCCACATTAGCGATCAGCTCATTCGCTTTTAACGTTTATGCCAATCAATGTGAAACCGTACGTTTTGCAGATGTCGGTTGGACAGACATCACCGCAACAACCGCAGTAACCTCTGAACTACTTAAAGGCATGGGCTATAAAACCAAAACCGATCTTCTTTCTGTTCCCGTCACTTACTCTTCAATGGCAAATGGCGACATTGATGTCTTCTTAGGTAACTGGATGCCGACCATGGAAGGGGATATCGCTAAATACCGTGAAGCTGGCACAGTAGAAACCGTTCGTGCCAATTTAGAAGGCGCTAAATACACACTTGCCGTACCAAAATATGTGTACGATGCAGGTGTTACAAGCTTTGCAGATTTAGCGAAAAATGCCGACAAGTTCAAAGACCGTATCTACGGAATCGAACCGGGGAACGATGGTAACCGTATCATTCAATCAATGATTGACTCTGACGCGTTTGGTCTTAAAGAGTTTAGTGTTGTCGAATCAAGTGAAGCCGGTATGGTTTCTCAAGTATCACGTGCCGTTCGTCGCAGTCAATGGATAGTGTATTTAGGCTGGGCTCCACACCCAATGAACAGCAATGTAGAAATGGAATACTTATCGGGCGGTGATGACTACTTTGGTGCTAACTATGGCGGCGCAAGCGTGTATACCAATGTTCGCTCTAACTACCTTTCAGAATGTAAAAATGTTGGACAGTTATTACAAAATCTAGAGTTCAGTCTTGAGATGGAGAATGAATTGATGGAAAACATTCTAAATCAAAAAATGACGCCAGAGAAAGCGGCTCAACAGTGGTTAAACAAAAATCCACAACAAGTAAAAGCATGGCTTGAGAATGTGAGATCACTGCAAGGTGACGCCGCAAATAAATCAGTAACCGAATACCTAAAACAAGTTAAAGCTTAATCAATAATGGTGGGTTTCGGCCCACCTGTCATTTAAGGAAATATTGTGAATTTTATTACAGAGCACAAAATCCCTGTTGGGCAATGGATGGAAACAGGCGTTGACTGGTTAACTATCAATGCCGATGGTTTTTTTGATGCCATTTCATTTTTTCTAGAAACTATCATTCTCTTTTTAGTCGATGTATTTAAATGGATGCCTCCTGCGCTTCCTATTCTTATGACCGCTGCTATTGCGTGGTATTTACACAGAAAACCGTCATTAGTGATTTTTGTCGTCGCTGCATTACTCACTATTCTAAACCTTGGCTATTGGCAAGAAATGCTGGAAACCTTTGTCCTTGTTTTTGCAGCGACAACGATTTCCGTATTAATTGGCGTACCGATTGGAATAATGGCCGCACACCGACCTTGGCTTTATACCGTACTAAGACCAATCCTTGATTTAATGCAAACCGTACCTACTTTTGTTTACCTGATCCCAACTCTCGTTTTATTCGGTTTAGGCATTGTTCCAGGATTAATCTCAACCATTATTTTTGCCATTGCTGCTCCTATTCGTCTTACGTACCTTGGTGTCACAAAAGTGCCGGGAGAGTTAATTGAAGCAGGCAAAGCGTTTGGTGCAAACCGCATGAAGTTATTACTCAAAGTAGAATTACCAGCAGCACTACCAAGCATTATGGCCGGCATAACCCAATGCATTATGTTGTCGTTATCAATGGTGGTTATAGCCGCACTTGTTGGTGCTGATGGCTTAGGTAAACCCGTTGTTCGAGCGCTTAATACCGTGAATATCTCACAAGGGTTTGAAGCAGGATTAGCCATTGTTCTTGTGGCTATTATTCTTGATCGCTTATGTAAAGCACCAAACCAAAAGGAAGCATAATCATGGATGCCATTACTATAAAAAACCTCGATGTGGTGTTTGGAAAAAAAACTGAGCAAGCGTTGGAATTATTAGACCAAGGGAGAACTCGCCAAGAGATTATCGACGAAATAGGTCAAATTGTCGGTGTTGATAATGTCTCTCTTTCGGTTAAAGAAGGTGAGATTTGCGTTCTAATGGGATTATCAGGTTCAGGGAAATCAAGCCTGCTTCGCGCCGTTAACGGATTAAATGAAGTAAGCCGTGGTGAGTTAATGATTAAGAATGGCGACAAGCTTGTTGATATCGCTCAGTGTAATGAAGAAACCTTACGCCATTTACGCACTCAACGTGTTTCGATGGTTTTCCAAAACTTTGCATTAATGCCATGGCTTACTGTGCTTGATAACGTCGCTTTTGGTTTAGAAATGCAAGGTATCGCAAAAAATGAACGCCGAGCAAAAGCACGTAAACAAATTGAAATGGTTGGCCTTGCTGAGTGGGAGGAAAAATACCCTCATGAACTGTCAGGAGGGATGCAACAACGTGTTGGTTTAGCCCGTGCGTTTACGATGGATACCGACATTCTATTAATGGATGAACCATTTTCGGCTCTTGATCCTCTTATTCGTTCTCAACTTCAAGATGAACTTCTTCTATTACAAACAAAGCTAAATAAGACCATTTTATTTGTTAGCCATGATTTAGATGAAGCGTTAAAAATTGGCAATAACATTGCGATCATGGAATCGGGTAAATTAATTCAACACGGTAAACCAGAAGACATCGTACTTAACCCAAAAACAGAATACGTGAAAGATTTTGTTGCCCACACAAATCCATTGAATGTATTAAAAGGCCGTTCATTAATGCAGCCTCTCGATTCACTTAAACAGGAAGATCAACGTTGGAAAATTTGTGATGCTAAAAATTTATGGGTTAACCAACACCCATCGACGTTGAGTATTGAAGGGCAACCTGAGCTTACTTTAGTTAAGTGGGAGCAGATAAATAATGATTTTTCTGCAATAAATCAAACAACATTAGTTATCGCAAGTCCTGAGATCGGCATGCGAGATGCCATTAAATTGAAACAATTAAGTAATCACCCTATCTTACTTGTCGAAGACAATCAGTTAGTCGGTATTCTTGATAATAATGAGTTTTACAGCGCCCTTATTGGTGATTTTCAATTAAATAACGCCGCGTAAAAATTCAGAGCATAGAAGATATCAATGTGTATCTAGTATCACCGCCTAAAGGCGTAGCCAAAGCGAGTTTATATAAGCCATTGGCCTACCATAGGCGAACTAGTGAGACTCTCTAATAAATTGAAAAGCCCAATATCAAATAATATTGGGCTTTTTTACATCGGTGGTTTTATTATGAAAATCTAATTAAATTGCTTTTTTTAATCAATTAATACCAATGAATCTAAAATACCTTTGCCGCTGTGGATCCCACCTTCGTTTTCACTGGCAGGTTTACTGCGAATTAAATACCCTGCATAACCTTCAAATTCGGTCACTGGCTGACCCTTGTAATACGCTGTAAATAAGCCAATTTCACTCACTAAATCATCCACCATAGTTTGTTCACCATCACGAACGGCAATGGTTGGCGTATCACGCTCATGTGGATATAAGCGTTGCATTAACGCCCAAGCATCATATTCTTCTGGTGCTAAGTGATTTAATTTTTCCGCTATATCCTGACCAAAAATACAATGCCCACCACCTTCTCCTTGGTTTTTTAATACCCACTCATTTTGAATCGCTTCTGTTTCAAACCATTTAATCGTTTCAACATTAATGGGTTTCATCTCTGCCAAAACACTCTTCACCAATTTTGCCTCTTCAAGGCTTAGACCCCACCGTGCATATTCGCTTTCTGGCATCATGGTTAATAGCATTTGCATTGTTTTACTGGTCGCTAATTGCTGACTGATGGTGGCATTCACGGCGACATGGTGCAGCTCGATAAACAGTCTAATTTGACTTAATGTATGGCAGCACACAGGCTCATTGAGTTCCGGTGCGAAATAATCTTCATATTGATAACCAGCTCTTAAATACACAACATCAATGGCACCGACATTTTCTAATAGTAAGCGCTTATTTTCACCACTAGAAAGTTGAGTACTTAACTGCTCAAAGGTGCGTCTTACTGTGCGTATTCCTTGTTTCTGCAGTTCAACTTCAAGTAAATGTTGGTCATAAACGTTATCTTCATTCTTTTGAACCACCATTAAAAACGTAGGTTTACCTTGGTCAGAAAAATCCGTTTTAATCGCTCTCGCAGTAGTTGCAATACCATAGGCCAATTGCTCTAAGCCATGATTATCCGCTGATACCGCTGAGCTGTCTTCAATCCATTGATTATAAGTATCAGGCCATTGATGTTTCATAAAAGAGTGGAACTCAGCTGCTCGCTGCCCAAACGGCCCCATCCCTGCTGCGATGCCATTAAATTCAATGACTTTTGCGCCGTGCTGACGGTCATCCATAAAATCAGTTCGCATCAATAATAATGGCTTACGCTCGGCAACTAGTTTATTACCGGCATCACCATGCAATTGTTGATGTCGTGACATTAATAAACCAAAGAAAGGATCGGCTTTTGCCATATTACTTAATGACGTTTGTAGGAAATAATGATCTTCAGAGACATTATGAATAAGCTTAGTTATCAATGGGGTCACTGCTAATAAATGATTATACACTTCGCGCTCAATACTCATTGGGGCGATACTAAATGGACAGTGTCGTGCTGTATTATCTGCTTGTCGAAAAGCCACACCGTGCATAATCGCCCACTCACAAGCGTCTTCAATAATTTGTTGAGAAACAAACGGTTTTTTTTCTGTATTCATTTTAATTACTCTTAAATTCAATAATTCAATAATTCAAGCAACGGTAATGCTAGCTAAACCCAGCGTGCTGTTCTGATGTTCATCTTCTTCTTGTGCTTTTTGCGTTAAATATAACTCTCTATAATCACCCGCTTGCACTATAAGTTCATCATGAGTGCCACTTTGAACCACTTTTCCTTTGTTCATTACTAATATTTGGTCGGCATTTTTAATGGTTGATAATCGATGTGCGACCATAATGACTGTTTTCCCATCTCGAATATTTTCTAATGCCGCTTTTACTGTCTCTTCCGTCTCACTATCAATGTTAGCCGTTGCCTCATCTAAAAGAAAAATGCTTGGGTTATGTGATAAGGCACGAGCCAGAGCTAACAGTTGTCGCTCTCCTACAGAAAACGAACCACCACCGTGACCTGGGTGGTGATCATAGCCATCAGTAAGACGTTTAATAAAGTGATCAGAGTTAACTTGTTGCGCCGCTAACATCACTTTTTCGTCGTTTGGCCTATCATGAGATAAGTTGATATTGTCTTTTATTGAACCACTAAAAATCGTTGGGTCTTGAGAAACCAGACCAAATAATTTACGTAATTGGACTTCAGGTAAAGATTCAATCGGCTGACCTCCAATAAAAATAGAGCCTTGTTGCTGTTGATGGAATCGCATCAATAAATTAATCACCGAGCTTTTGCCGCTGCCTGTATGACCAACTATCGCTGTAAACTGCCCACCTTTAGCGACAAAACTCACATCAGATAAGACCAAATTACCTTCGTCATAACTTAAATCAACATGACGAAACTCAATGTCATGCGGCGCTGAGATTTCAACATGTTCTTGTGGATAGCGATTCATTAATCCGTCCATTGATATTGCTGATCTGCTCTCGAATCCCATTAAACACTGGCATTGAGATTTTTCGATACAAATGCATTGTTGTCAGTAATATCGGGATCAATACCAAGCTCAATAGCATCAAGCGCCAATCCAAGATCGCTATCGCAATAAATATCGCAATGATGCGTAAGCTGCCTTGAATGATCGTCGGTATCGTTGAAACAAACATATCACGCATCGATTCAGTATCATTGGTAATATAAGAAACCAATTTACCGGCAGATAATTTATCAAAGGTACTGATCGAGAAATTCAACACATGATTAAACAGCTGTTTTCTCACGTCATTAATCACCAACAAAGCACTATGACGAAATGATACGGCTTGCAAATACGTAAATAACGCCGAGATCACATAAAACAACATCACCAAACTAACAAGACCAATCAAGTATGGCCACTCAAACTGTTGCGGTACGATTACCTCATCAAGGATAATCTTTGCTAGCCATGTAATCGCCATTTCAGCACTTATCGCTACCGTTAGCATCATAAAGGCGACAATAAAACGTGTTTTATGAGGTAAAGAATAGGCTAATAACCGCTTAAATAAAAAAACATCACTAGGCTGTTGTGCATTGTCTTCACGCATGAGATCCCCCTTCTGATTTTGACCCTTGAATATTCTCACTTGGGATATCTTCAATAACGGTATTTAGCTGACTTTGTCGTTGGTAAACCATTGAATACCAACCTTGATTGGCCAATAGATCATGATGTGACCCTTGCTCTTCAATTTGCCCTTCATTTAATACAAAGATCCGATCTGCTTCGATTAAATTAGGTAAACGTTGAGTTACTAATAACATGGTTTTATGACTGTAATTTGCCTTTAGATTTCGACGAACAATCACTTCAGTTTTAATGTCTAACGCACTGAATGGATCATCCAACAACAGAATATCCGCATCAGATAGTAAAGCTCTCGCCAGTGTTAATCGCTGACGTTGCCCACCAGAAAGATTACTTCCTCCTTCTCGCAATTCAGTATTAAACCCATCAGGCATGGCATCAATTTCACTTTTAATTCCCGCCATTTCTGCAACGTGTTTGATTTGCTCTTCTGTTGCATCCGGTTTAGCCAGTGCGATATTTTCAGCAATAGAGCCTGAAAAAAGAAATGGCTTTTGTGGAACCCACGCCATTTTGCTGCGTAATGAATGAAACGTTAATGATTCAACAGAATGACCATCAATACTTATATTTGATGAGCTTTGTAATTCGAATTGTCTTAGGATCAATTGTAATAAGGTACTCTTTCCACTGCCGGTTGGTCCGGTTATACCAACAAAGCCACCTTCAGCTACCCTCATATTAATGTGCTCTAATGCTCGGCGATTCGAGTTCTGGTAAGAAAATAAAGCGATATTAATATTCAGCGTTGCTTTCGCATCAGTTGGCAATGTAACGGCACCTTCTGCCACTTCTTCTTTTTCTGAAAAAAGTGCCTCTAAGCGTTTCCACGACGTATTGCCACGTTGGAAAACATTAAACTGCCAACCAAATTGTAGAAATGGTCCTAATAATTGCCCAAGGTATAACGTAAACGTAGTAAACAAACCCACCGAGATCTGTCCATGGCTAATTAACCACGCCCCATAAGCCAATGAAATTACAAATGATAAGCCGTAAATTAACTGGATAGTTGGTGCAAAAGCGGCATCCACTTTCGCAACCGCTAAGTTAGCTTCCAATGTTTCATCAAGAGTTTTACCAAAGCGTTGTTCTTGTCTTTGCCCAATACCATGAGAGCGAACGGCACGAATACCAGAAACAGTTTCACGCGCTTCTTCATTTAAATGAGCAAAACTTGCTTGCGCACGACCAAATGTTTTATGCAGATTAGTACCATAACGTTTAGTGATATAAACCAATAACGGAAACGGTAATAGTGCAACAGCAGTAAGCTCACCGCTTACAATGAATATCATGCCAAAAATAACCGTCAAACCGGCGATAAAGGAATCGACTAAGGTCATAACCCCCATTCCTGTTGCCTCTTCAACCGCATTCAAATCATTCGTGGCATGAGCCATTAAATCACCCGTACTTCGACGAGAATAAAATGACGGTGACAACCTTGAAAACTTTTTAAATAAGTCTCGACGCAGCACTTTCGCAATAGCAATAGAAGCCCCATACAATTGACTTTGCCACACATAGCGTAAGCCATACATTGCAATTGCAGAGAGAGCAATACCACCAATATGAATCAACAAATATGACATGGTTAATTCGTTGGCACTGATGCTATCGATAATGCGCCCAATTAACCAAGAAGGCACCAAGCTTAATAAGGCCACCACTTGCAATGCGATAATGGCAATAATGTATTGGCGAGAAAACATCTTGATGTAACCGCGCAATTTTCACAAAATATTCATTAAATTACACTACCGCCTCTTCTATCTCACAGTCGCACTGTAAATGATTTTTTTCTTGAATAAACTCATCAAAACTCATGTCTTGTTGTGTCTCCATTTGTTGTTTAACTAAAGACTCCGTCACTAAACGAGTTAAACTAGCCATTCCCTCTTCATTAATCTTAGTGTTTTGATGCTGTTTAAAATGCACTATTGAGAGTCTCTGTGTTGCTCGTTTATATGAGAGTTTCTCACCTTTCATCATTGCTAGCATTTGTGCTGATGGCGTTAAATTACTATCTACAAACTTAGTATGTTCACGTTTAATGCCTTGTTTATGCTCTTCTGTGGCAAATGAGTCGCAACAAAATGATGCAAAGAAGCCAACGAATCAAACGTCGCTTTTCTTTCTGTCATTGCTGGGGTAACTAACTCTAATTGTGCTTCTGCAAAATCAGTCGTTATGTAAGGGTGCGTTAACGCAGAACCCAACACTTCTGGATGAGATAAGTTTGAAATACGGCTTTCTGACGTAGTGCGGATCAACTCTCTTTCAATTCCACGTCGAATGTCATGCAATGTACTTATGGCATTGTCGTTATTTAAAAAAGAAAGCACATTAGATTCTAGGTATTTCACATCTGTATTTTTCATTTTTGTTCTTCATAAAAATATTTTTAACAACTTGAAGACGCACAAATAGAGAAAAAGACGCAAAAAATTTAAATAAAATGAAAAAGAAAGAAAAGTAGATAAACGGAAAATAATGACTCTACTTACCGTCTATTTTTAAAAGAAGGTGACGTTACTTTTGATCTGAGGAACAATTTGTCTTTTTAGGGGAATAGCCTGTTACAAGCCCACCGTCATTGATTTCAAAATCACAACAAGCCATTAAGTTTTCACGGAATTTAACACGACCGCGTTGAATTCGACTTTTTGCTCCTGACAGAGATAACCCTAACTTATCAGCAATCTCTTGTTGAGGAACGCCTTCTAGCTCAGCTAAACACAAAGGAATGCGGTATTTATCAGGAAGTTCATCAATTAGTGGACGGATACATTCGGCCATCTCTTTTCGAGCTTCCTCTACCGTATCTTCATCTTCGGCGATTAAATCTTCCGGTAACTCATCATACGGCAACTTATCACGATAGAAATCCATGATGGTGTTGTAGGCTATTTTATATAACCATCCTTTCAAGCTACCTTGAGATTTTAATTGCTGCAAATTGCTGCTGGCTTTTATATACACATCTTGAAGTATGTCATCTACCGCACTTGCATCATCCACTCGTTTATACACATAGCTACGCAATTGCGCCTTGTGATTTTGCCATTCTGACAGCATAAAAACGGAACCTCAAATAAGTGAATATGTTTATCCACTAAAGGAAAAATCATATTTTAGAACTGATACAAAATAAAATATTTACCGATAGCTCATTGTAATCGATAACGCTTTATATAGGAAAAAAGCCCAACATCAAAAATGATATTGAGCTTTTTAATGTCTTAATCCATTCATCAATGAGCGAATATTTTTAAATAATAGAGTGGTTAGCCTATCTCTAATACCGCAGAAGCTATCGCAAAGTAAATCAATACCCCTGAAATATCGGCGATAGAGGTTATCATTGGGGCACTAGCAGAAGCGGGATCTAAATTGAGCTTATGTAAACCAAAAGGAAGTATCGTGCCAATTAAGCTACCGATAAGCACAATCGCTATCATGCTTAAGCCAACGACCATCGCTATTTCATAGCCACCGCGATATAAACCTAAAAGGTAAACGGCAGCAGCCATACTCAAACCAAGCCCTAGAGCGACAAAGACTTCTCTGCCAAGCATTTTACCCCAGTCATTTGGTTTTACATCACCGGTAGCTAACGCTCGAACCATTAAGGTTGCAGATTGAGACCCGGCGTTACCACCGCTATCAATTAATAAAGGTAAGAAAAAAACCAACGCGACATAAGAGGTAATGATCTCTTCAAAGTAAGCGATACCTGCCCCTGAGAATACATTACCAAAAACAAGCAGTACTAACCAAAATACGCGTTTCTTATAAAGCACGCCAATTGATGCATTTTTTATGCTGATATTACTATCTTCAACACCAGAACCTTTATGCATGTTGTCTGCTGTTTTAATATGTTCGGTGTCTGTTTTTTGTTGTACGAATTCCATAATACGTCTCCAGATCTGAAGACATATCACCCTCAGATCATCATGTAGAAAAAGAGTTAAACCACCAACTTGGGGGTTCCTGTTTATTTGTGTTCATGATGTGCTTCCTTGTATAAACAAGATGGGTTAATGGATAGCAGCAAAACTGCATTCAAAGACGGGCGGACTTTACCCAATAATAGTAAGAGATGCCATTATGGTGTGTAAGCAGGTATTGCAATAACCTCCTTCATTAACATTCAGCAATAAATACAGAAAAAATAATTACTAAAAAAGAGCCAACTCTTATGAATTACTGCTATGAATTCTTTTTTTAGTTTGGCTGCATTAGGTGAACACCCAATAATCTTGAACCACGGCTTTCAAGCAGGTCAACTTCAAACCAGACCCAATCATGATACGGTTATTGCTGATGGAAAAACCTATTGGCAAGATTTTTGGTTAACTAAAGCCGATGAGCGTATCGACTGGCCTTCTCACGAAGATGTCGCAGGAAAGATCTCAGGCGATTAATATCTCAGAAGGCAGTGGCGTATAAACTAGAAATGAACAAAAGTTAAAGATTTCAGAGTAATTCAATCGAACAATAATTCTCAGGTTATATACAGTAATTTGGCTAGGTGACATTAGGGCTTGCCTTAATGTCACATGACAATAAAGTTATGACTCATTTTAGCGATATTTGTGTGAAAGAGTGATCATGTTCTAAGAAAAAAGCCGTTAACTTTTAGCGGCCTTTGCAATTATTACTTCAAGTAATTTATGTTTAAATTCCTGTTCATAAATATGTTATTTATTTTTTCATTTCACCTGAAATGGAAACAATCTCAATACCAAAAATACGATTTAGCACACCCAAAACTGACGATGTATCAGATGGCGTGGAATTTATCGTTTTTATTTCAGCATTTTCCGGTACTAACATATTCGCACGCTCCATTGTGTCTCCTGGAACCTGTAAAAATAATATATTTACACTCTCTGCATGACTGGCAAACATCTCTTTATTTTGATTTAAGCCAGAACAACCGGCAAGTGTAGCAATGGTAACAGCAGCAATAGTTAATTTAGCAATAGATTTCATAATTCACCCTCATCATTAATGACATCAACACACTGTTAATGTCATTAGTATAGTCTAAAAATCAACGACCTGTTTTTGTATTTTTTAGCGTTTTTAAGCAAAAATATTATTAACTCAAACTCGTAACATTAGGGTTTACTCTGATGTCATAGGGTTAATTTTAGTCCTAAAATCCTTTTGTCATTTAGTATTAGACCATTACTTTAATGACACTTAGGCTCAATTCATGTACATATCTGGCTATCTAAGAGTATCAACCAAAGGGCAAGATGCAAAAAGAGCACAAGATAGCTTAAAGTCTTTTGCTGAAGATAAAGGTGCTCGTATTGCTGGTTGGTATATTGAGAACGTTTCAAACGCATCACTACAAAGACCTGAGTTGATACGATGACTTCAAAATGCAGAAAAAGGCGATGCTATCCTTATTGAGCAAGTTGATCGCATTTCTCGCCTTAATGATGACGATTGGAAAACACTCAAAGCATTAATCAAAAAAAAAAATTAAAAGTGATCAGCTTAGATTTGCCAACCAGCCACACAGTACTAATGAAGCATCATAATGATGGTTTTACATCAGCCATGTTCAAAGCCATCAATAATATGATGTTAGACATGCGGCCGAAGACCAGATCTAGGTATGCATGAAAAAATAATCCAACTTCGTGTACATAATCAGTTAAGTGTCAATGCAACACCGAAGTTGGTAGGAGTATCGGCAAGAACCGTGATACTCTGCTTTTTAAAACCATTAAGCAAAGGCATAGCCTTTTCTGTATGACCGCAAAAAACCTGCGTGTTTCAGATCCATTAACACAAAATTAATGGTATCACGGCCTTCCCCTTTTAATCTCTCACCAATCCCTCGTTGGCTTGGTTTTACTTCTTTTGCCAGTATCGCTTGCTTGATTTCCAGATAGACTTGCTCATTACATTTTAGATGCTCGTCATTGAAAACTTCCTCTTCATGACAATCAACTGACTCAGGAACGCAGTCATTAAAATTTTCATCATTCTCTCCTGCAATCTGAATATGCGCACACGATAGAGTGAAAAAGACGCTTTCCAAGGAAGAAGAGTCATCGATTTAATCGATACCCCAACCTGACAAAATTAAATAACCTTACTTTTACTAATTATAAATTATATCCGACTTGTATTTGTGTGTTTTTTGTTAAGTTACTAGTCACTAGTTTCTTATTTTAGACCCATTTTATAAATCTTAATTTCGGGTGATCAACATAAAAAAGCCCGCTCATATTAACTACGAACGGGCTGCGCACTGTCTATCTATTATATTAGATAATCTCTTTTGTTCAGTTCTAGCTCTGTAGTCACTAGAACTGCACTAAGCGACTTTTTCTGCTTTCACTGTGATCTCTGGTGTATTGAAATGTTCTTGTGATGCGATAAGTTGCAGTTCATACGCTCCACGATTGAAGGTTTCTTGCATTACCGAATCAACCGCAGCATTAGTACGTTCAAACGCATCAACTGGAGAGTAACCCGCCATTAAGTTAGCAAGCATTACACCACTGATTAAATCCCCTGCCCCTACAGGCTGACGCTTTGCATCAAAGTCATATAAAGGACGAGAAACGTGGTAGCTACCTTCTTTCGTGGTTAATAGCATTTCAAAGCGATCTTTTTTAATACCCGCACGACTCAAGTGTTTTACCACCACCATCTTAACGCCCTGCTCAAGCAGTTGATTATTCGCTTCAATCACTTGCTCTAAGGTGTTGATCGTCATACCGGTTAAACTTTCTAACTCTAATAAGTTAGGCGCAATAATATCTGCTGATGCAAGTGCGGACTCTTTAAAGAAAGTGGTCACTTCTGGTGCAACAATGCAGCCTTTCTCAGGATGCCCCATTACTGGATCACAGAAGTAAATTACGTTTGGATTGTCTTGTTTTATTTTCTGAACCGCTGTGATGATCTCTTGACCTTGCGCTGCTGATCCTAAGTAACCACTTAACACCCCATCACAAACATGAGTTGCTTCAATCGCTGATAGACCATCAACCAATTCTGAAATGTGGCCAGCAGGCATGGCGATGCCTTTCCAACCTTGTTGATATTGTGTGTGATTTGAAAACTGTACCGTATTAATAGGCCATACTTCCATTCCCATTCTTCGCATTGGAAAAACCGCAGCACTGTTGCCTGCGCAACCAAATACCACATGAGACTGAATGGAAAGAATACGTTTCATAACATCACCATAATTTTAAATAGAGTAAGGGCTTCCGTGCCCTAAAATAAACGATATTCCTTCAAAACCCTAGGGCTTAATCTTCTTTTAGAACTTTCACTGTGTAACTGCCATCTTTTTGAGCATATACACCGTGAATATCCGTTTCAAAGCCAGGGTAATGTGCTCCGATAGCACATAGCATTTCTAAGAAATCAAGTACTGGACGAGACTCAGCCGTTACCATTTCACCTGGAAGTACTAGTGGAACCCCTGGTGGGTAAGGAAGGATCATATTCGCACTTACACGATTAACCATTTCTTCCAGTTTCACTTCCTCCACATTACCGCGTAGCTCTTCTTGCCATGCAGCGTGTGGGGTTACTTTAAGCTCAGGTAATACGTCAAACGCTTTGAACATTAGCTCTGGTAAACGGTATTGACGAGTTAAGTCATGAATACCTTGTGCCAACTCTTGAACTCGCATGCCTTCGTAGAAACTTGGATCTTCGTTGTACAGTGAAGGAAGGAAGTTTTTCACTGTTAAGTTTAGATCAAAGCCACGTTTAAAGTCAGTTAATGCACGTAGTAGTTGCATTGCTTTTGATTTATCAATACCGATAGAGAATAGGAACAATAGGTTATATGGACCTGTTTTCTCTACTACGATACCGTGTTCATCTAAGTATTTAGCAACGATTGATGCAGGAATACCTGTCTCGCTCATTTCGCTATTTTCGTTCATTCCTGGAGTTAATAGCGTTACTTTGATTGGATCAAGGTACATGTGATCATCATCGATGTCTTTGAAACCGTGCCATGTATCTTTTGGATCCAGTTTCCAACATTCTGTTGTATCGATGTTTTCTGGTTGCCATACATCAAAGAACCAGCTGTCACTTTCACTTTGTAGACGTTTGATCTCTTTACGGAAACGAATCGCACGGTCAATTGAATCTTGGATTAGTTTCTTACCTGTATTACCACGCATCATTGCCGCAGCGGTTTCAGTTGATGCAACAATACCGTATTGAGGTGATGTTGATGTGTGCATCATGAACGCTTCATTGAATGACTCTTTATCAAACTCACCTTTTACGTGGATCATTGATGCTTGAGAGAACGCAGCCAATAATTTATGAGTTGATTGTGTTTCATAGAACACTTTACCCGGCATTGCTTCGCCACTCATACCACACTTACCTTCATAAATTTTGTTGAAGTTAGTGTAAGGAACCCAAGCACTGTCGAAGTGAATGTATTTAGTATCTAGTGTTTCTTTGATGTATTGAGTGTTGTACAACAGACCATCGTAAGTTGAGTTAGTAATAACTGCATAACCTGGCATGGTTGCGTTTGGTGTTGCTGCTACTTTTTGTTCAATCACTTCACGAGTGAATTCACTTTGTGGAATGCCACCTAAAATACCGTAAGCGTTACGCGTTGGGCGGAAATAGATAGGCGTTACATCACTCATCATCATCATGTGAGTTAGAGATTTGTGACAGTTACGGTCAACAAGTACTGTGCTTCCTGCAGGTGCTGAGTACATACCTACAATTTTGTTTGATGTAGAAGTACCGTTAGTTACGATGTAAGAGCTATCTGCATTAAAGGTACGAGCGATGTACTCTTCAGCTTCTTTATGAGGACCTGAGTGATCAAGTAATGAACCCAGCTCAGGCATTGAGATTGATACATCTGCTTTAAATGCGTTTGGACCGTAGAAATCATAGAAGATGCTACCTGCAGGGCTTTTTTGGAAAGCCGTGCCGCCCATGTGACCCGGAGTACAGAAGGTATATTTGCCTTCTTCTACGTATTTGAATAATGCCTTAGTAAAAGGAGGCATGATTTGGTCTTTGTATTCTTCTGTCGCTTGATTGATTTTCAGTGCGATGTCGTCAGCCATATCTAGGGCATATTCGAAGAAATGTAGATTTAGACGTAAATCAGTTAATGAAATATCTAATGTTGAATGTTGGTTTGCAAATGCATATAGCGGCAATTTTTCATTCAACGTATTAATTTCAGTACATAGGTCTAGTGAGTACTTATCCCAATCAAATAACACACCACAAATACGTGGGTTCATTTCAATCATTTTATATAGATCTTGTGCATCTACTGGGTAAACCACTTTATAGCCTGCTTTTTCTAAAGAAGCATGCAATTCGCGAACTGGCTCTTCTTTAAAGAAAACACCTGAGTGATTTAGGATAGCAAAAATATTCATTTTATATCTCCAAGACGAAACAAGGCGCTCCCCATATTTTTGATGGTGAGGTAGTGGAGCGCCTGAGGGTAAAATTATTAAGTTGGTAGCGTTAAGTGTTTACGCTATCGAGTGACATTAATGGGCAGCAGCTTCAGTGCTTACGTGTTGCTCTGATTGTTTCAGACCCATTTTTTTTGCGTAGAACATAAGGATGACAAGTGACACGATAAAGGTTGCAGTTAGTGTTGCACCTTCTGCACCAGCCAGTGCAATCATGCAGAATACACAAGCAATACCAGAGAAGAACATGGTAAAGCCGCTGCGTGTTGTCATACCTTCGAATCGAATTAAGTTAATGCTTGAGTAGAAGTAAGGAAGCATTGTTAGTAGTACAGCATCAGTCGTTAACTGATTAAATAAATCCGCAGTGTGAGCTGATTGAGAACTGAACACAGTTAACGCAATCATTAGTGCTGTCATTTTAAGTGATGCTAAGACTAAGCCTTTTTTAGCAACACCGTTTTTATCAGTTTCACCGTAGATTTTAGGGAAGTTACCATCGTGAGCGGCACGTTTACCTGCTTCACCAACTAACATCATCCAAGAACCCAGTGATGTGAAACATGCTAGGGCTGTAAATGCCGCCACAAATGGGGCTGACCAACTACCGAAAATCTCAGTGGTTGCTAGAGCAAATGGCGCACCTGATGCTGCAACTTCTGCTGCTGGGAACATGCCACTGATTACTTGAGTTGATAGGATATAAATCACACCCGCAATCGCTGTACCTAACATTGTTGCTAGAGGAACGGTGCGTTTTGGATTTTTTACCATACCAGATGATACCGCTGCTGATTCAACACCAACAAAAGACCATAAACAGATAAGCACAGCACTGATAATAGCGTGGCTACTTGTGCCTGAAGATACATTCCAGTTTTGGTTATATAAAGCAGGATCAAAGTGAGTCCAACCCACAAGACCAGTCCCCACAACAGGAATAAGGATAAGACCTAAACCTAAAGTACAAAGACGACTTACCCAGCTACCACCTAGTAAGTTAACTAAGGTAAATAACCATACTGATGCAATCGTCGCGGCAGCCGCAGGGATAGGGTCATTCAAAGCTGGGAAGAAAACAGATAGGTAAGAAACGCCAGTAATAGCGATGGCTAAGTTACCAATCCAGTTTGCGTGGTAGTAAAGGACACCGGTTTGGAAACCAAATACAGGAGAGACTTCACCTGCATAAGCAATTGGGCCACCTTCTTGAGGGTTTTTCGTTGCTAAGCGGGCAAAAACAAACGCCAAACTTAATGCACCCACTAAACAGATAATCCAACTAAAGATGGATACTGAGCCAACTGCCGCTAATGAAGAAGGTAATAGTGCAATACCACTCCCCATCATGTTGCCGGCAACAACACCCGTACAGGCAATTAAGCCAATTTTTTTTGTATTCGATTCCATAACATCTCCAGGGATTATCGAATGGGCTCTATTATTTAGCCCGTGATGCGAAATTTTATTTAAGAGGGCGAGATGTTATTTAGACGGAGCATGCAAACTCTGTTGGGGTAAATACACAACATCCCGCTCGAATGTTGAGATGAAGATTACGCCCAATGAATCGAAAAAAAATAAGGATAAAATTATCAATAAAATAATGATAAAAAAATAAAGAAGAAAACTGACAAGCGAAGATAGAAAAAATTAAATTACTATTACTTTCAATAATTTAAAATTTCAACTTTAGATTTAATTAAAAAAAACAAAAAATATAAACCTCTAATATTGATAAGAATAAGGGTTTATTTATGACCTTTATCTCTTCGTCATAAAAATACTAACCAACTAAAGACCAGATTTTTTTCATGGTTAATTGAGTGAGAAAATTTCAATAAAAAAATTGTAAATATTTATCGCTACACGTAAAAAAAGTACGACATATTGTTTCATTATGATTGACTAGCTAAAGTCGACTGAACTATATTAATCGCCGCAAATCCTTAGCAAACGATATTTTATACAACTTTATAACAAAGTTACTTATATTTCTTAAAGATTGGCATTTCGTTATCCATTGTTTAGGAAAAATAAATTAACGATTAATAATAAGGAAATTTCATGACAAACACAGATTCAACGCTAATTGAGTCAATGAACGAGGCGTTAATGTCTGTCATTGGCACTATCAATGGCCTTCTTTGGGGACAAGTCCTCGTTTATCTTCTTGTTGGTGTCGGCATCTACTTCACGGTACGTCTTGGCTTTATTCAACTACGCCAGCTTGGTCACTCAGTTAAAATCTTACGCAGCGGTCAAGAGATCGACAGCGGAATCAGCTCTTATCAAGTATTTTGCACATCTATGGCAGCTCGCGTGGGAACGGGTAACATGGCAGGTGTGGCAGTCGCTTTAACCGTTGGTGGTCCTGGTGCTATTTTCTGGATGTGGGTTATTGCTCTATTTGGTATGGCGACAGCATTCATTGAGTCAACACTGGCTCAAGTATACAAAGTGAAAGACGTTGACGGTCAATACCGCGGCGGCCCTGCTTACTACATGGAAAAAGGCCTTGGTCAACGCTGGATGGGAACACTTTTCTCTATCTTCTTAATCATCGCTTTTGGTTTAGTGTTCAACGCGGTTCAAGCAAACACAATTACTGATGCTCTGAATCACTCATTTGGTTTTGATAAAACTATCATGGGTGTGGTAATTGTTGCGGTTTCTGGCTTCTTTATCATGGGTGGTTTACGTCGTGTTGCTAGCGCATCATCGAAAATCGTTCCTGTAATGGCAATTGGTTACCTTGCGATTGCACTAATTATTGTAGTGATGAACATTACTGAAGTTCCTGCAGTATTAACGCTTATCGTTAAGAGTGCATTCGGCTGGCAAGAAGCGGCGGCAGGTGGTGTTGCATACACTATCGCTCAAGCAATGCAATCTGGTATCGCTCGTGGTCTATTCTCAAACGAAGCGGGTATGGGTTCTGCTGCTAACATCGCAGCAAGTGCAACACCAAACCCTAACCACCCTGCATCACAAGGTTTTGTGCAAATGCTAGGTGTTTTTGTTGATACGTTAGTTATCTGTACTGCTTCTGCTGCGATGATTATGCTTTCTGGCGTAATGGATCAGCCAGACGCAGCTACGGGTATCAGCCTTCTTCAGCAAGCACTAACTAACGAGTTAGGCGGCTGGACAAGCTACTTTATGGCACTAGCTATTCTTCTGTTCTGTTTCACTTCTATCATTGCAAACTACAGCTATGCTGAAACAAACGTAATGTTCTTGAACGGTAACTCTAAGAAGGGCTTATTTGGCTTCCGTCTGTGTGTGCTAGCAATGGTTATGTTCGGCTCAGTAGCTTCTCTGCCTGTAGTATGGAACCTAGCTGATGCTTCTATGGGTATGATGGCGCTAATCAACATTGTTGCTTTAGTTCTACTGTCTAAACTAGCTATCAAAGTTATCAAGGATTACGAAGTTCAACTTAAAGCAGGTAAAACGCCTGAGTTTGATAGAACTAAGTTCCCTGAACTTGATGACCTAGACGGTGCATGGCATCCAAAGAAAAAGAAAGCATAATCTACTTTAGATAACCTACTGTCATAAAAACAAAAAGCCCGCCGAGCATAAGTTCGACGGGCTTTTTCTTATTTATACCAATCATCCCAGTAAACGAACTTCACTTGGATTAACCGCTCGATACATAAAATAAGCGACGGTCTCTAAGTCACTATAGAACGCAAGATTTTCACTTAACATATAAGTTTCAAGAGACGTATCCATAAAGAAAGCTCTGCTGTATGCATCTCCTGCTTTATCTAAATTCCCATTCAACTCTGCTAACTTCCCTTCTAGTATGTATGAGAATGCGGACTCTCTATGCTTAAATGCCAAGGTTAAATATTCAGCTGCAACCTCTTTGTTATCTTGCTTAATTGCTATCATTGCTAGCGCTTCATAGATACGAGAAGGCAACACCTCTTCATTTAACGTCGAATAACGTAATGCTAGGTCCTGACTTAACTTTTCGATCTTAGTGGTATTATCATCGAGATCCAATTCAGGATTTAACGCAGAGAAAGCATTATAAGCAATGTATAACTCTGAAAGTACATAATCATTATTTGGCTCAGCTAACGAAATTTTCTCTAATAAAGCAATCCCTTGTTCAAACTCTGCGGGATCAGACTGATTAATAAAATGATTCGCTCGAATAAGCATTTCAAGTAAACCGCGCTCTTTTGGTAAACCAAGCATCAATCTATCCATCTCGGCTTCTGTTATTGTGACACTAAGCGCGCTCATTAAATCTAAAGAAGACTGACGTAATACATGCTCAAGATTTGCATTGGTCATTAAATATTGACGGCTAAACAGGACTCGATTTGAAGTATTACTGCGATACTCTACATCCAAATACGTTTTATTTTGCTGCTCCTCAACATGAACATTCACCGCTTTCCCAGGCAATATCCCAGTGGTAAAAGTCGTTTTGTTTAATTGAACGCGATAGTCACCAATGCTTGCTAAATCAGCCATTAATTTTTGGCTTATTCCATCAGCGAGAGACTCCGTTTCATTGTTATCATTTCGACTAGAATGAAAGGTAAATTCAATTAAATCAGTATCAATAGCTTTGGTAATATGTGTTGATGTTTGTTGATAGGTCACAGAAAAGATAACGGCTATTAATACAAGAATTAAAAAACCATCAAACGCGAGTAGCTTCCAACGATGTAAGCTATTAAAGCTTTCACCTTGTTTTTTCTTTTCACTATTTACGTGTTCTGAAATTGCCGTTACAGAACGAGTCAGTGGCGCAGCAGGAAAAGGCAATACACTCTGCGATTCTGTTTCTTGGTGTTGATGTATGTCTTGCGAATCACCATCTGATGACACTACGTTCTCTAACGGTAATTTTGCGCCATCACACGGCTTCCAATATGGGGTATCGTCAAGACGAACCTGATGAGTTTCAGCAACCAGTTTATACCCTCGTTTAGGTACAGTGACTAAATAGCGAGTATTGTCTAATCGACCATCACGTAATATTTTTCGTAGCTCAAATACTGATTGTGTTACGACTTGGTCAGTGACAAATGCGCCATCCCAGACGTGCTTAATCAGTTCATCACGACAAAATACTTCCCCGGAATGCTGGGCTAAAAACTGTAATAAGTTGACTAAACGAGGTTCGACTGAGACTTCCCTATCTTGGCGATACAACTTATTTTCTTCAATAACTAGTGTCCAGTCATTAATTTGAAAACAGATCCCGACCATAAGATACTCATATTTGATTAAATATTAATATAAAACGAGTGAAATAAACGCCTCAAAAATAATAATCTTTAGCGTGATATTTACGTCTATATAAAATGAAAAATTGATTATAGATAACCATAACTCTCTTTTATATGAGATTTCCCTTTCAAAAATGAAATCTTAGGATCCAAGCAAAGGAGAACAGTAAAAAACAACGCCAATAAATTATAAGACCATGATTTCCAGAATAAAAAAACACCAGTCTATAGAGCTAAATTTTGTATGATTCACTACTGTTTTTTATCCACTCGATTAACAGTTCGGTTATTAGTATGAATGAAATTCATCCAATATGAATACAACATAAATAGGATATAAATAGATTAGGAAATCTCAACTCATCATTTTTTATACATTTAAAATAATAAGGATAAATAAAAGCTAAAAAATTATTAATACCATTCTGGATAAGTCGTTGTTCAGATAATTGCGTAGAAAAAATCGATTAGAGCAAGGCATAAATTACAGTAACTAGTGGTTCTAATTACACCTAATTTTTGCAATAGAAAGGTATAACGCAGATATAATCGATTTTAACAAGCAAGAATAATCAAATACTTATGTAGATTGGTATAATATATCCATCAACTAAGAGAAATGGATCTCCGCATACCTTAAGAAGAAAACAAAAAATAAACGGTTGACCTAATGTTAAGTTGAGGTTTTAAAGTGAACGGACATTAACAAGATAGGCCAATGACAAGGAGTCATCCATGACACAATTTGAACACGCTAATATCACTGTACCTAATATTGATGCCGCTACCGCTTTTCTTTTAAACGCAGCGCCTGATTTTCGTATCAAGGCAGATAAAACGCCTGATGGTGCTCATCGTTGGGCTCACATAGGAAATGCGAATTGTTATTTTGCTCTACAAGAACCACAAGAGATGAGTAGTTCAAAAGACACGCGCTCTCCGTATCTAAATATAGGGATTAACCATATTGGCTTAATCGTTGAAGATTTAGATAAAATACAACAGAAATTACTGGCTTTAGGGTATGAGCAGAATGGAGAAATCATGCAAGAGAAGCATGGCAGACACCTATATTTTTATGATAAAGCACACTTTGAATGGGAATTAGTCGAATACAGCAGTGATAAAGAAGAAGAACGCTATTTCTATGAGTAAATAATAGGTTATCCGTACTTAAATAAATGCAAAGGAGCTAATGCTGAGATTAGCTCCTCCTTGAGGACGGTTCGGTGTTATGTATTTCTATTAAGAATAAAGTGAGTACTTCCTAACCCTAACATCATGGCAAAAATGAATATAACAACATCACCATTTCCAAGGCCTAAACTCGATACCGCAGGCCCAGGACAAACTCCTGCAATCCCCCAACCTAGACCAAAGATGGCTGCACCTGATAGTAATTTCGTATCAGTTTTTTTGCTGGTAGATAAACAAAATTCTTCAGCATTGAGTGGTTTTGCTTTTGATTTAATCAATAGAAAGTACGCAGGCATGAACACCAATAGCGCGCCTCCCATTACAAACATCAAGCTTGGATCCCAGTGACCAGCGACATCTAAAAAGCCAATCACCTTTGCAGGATCAGCCATGCCAGATATTGCCATACCTAAACCAAATAGAAGGCCAGAGATAAGCGCAACTAAACGAAACAATACATTATTCATAACCATCCCTTAGTAAAGTACATGCAATCGAACAAACACTGTTATCGCAGCAACAAACATGAAGACTACAGTGGCAACCATTGAGCGAACGGATAAACGCCCAATACCACAAATACCATGGCCACTTGTGCAACCATTACCTAAACGAGTACCAATACCCACCAGTAAACCTGCAACAATAAGCATACTGATTGAAGTTTGATATTCTTTTGGCACTTCCGCGCCTAAAAAATACACCCCAACTAAACCACCACTTACCATGCCAATAACAAATAACCATCGCCATGCATAATCGAGTTTTTTCGGTGTCATTAACCCTGTAAGTACGCCACTAATACCCGCAATTTTACCGTTAAGTAAAAGCAGTAACGTTGCAGATACACCTAGCAACATACCGCCAACTAAAGAGCTCCATGGAATCGTCATCACTACACCATTCGGTTATTTATTAAACACATATATTTAGAATACGGCCCAAATTAATATTAGTCAACCCTTAATTAGCAGAAGTTAAATTAACTATCCCTAAAGTTGTTATTGATAAAAAAGTGAAATGAACAAAACACAGCCTCGACACTCAAGAAGGAATAAGGTAGCTTAGGAGTATAGACGTATAGAATGCTACAGATAAAAAATAACTTAAGGATAAGTTGTGCCGATAAAAATACCAGATCAACTCCCTGCTGCTGAAATATTGCGTGAAGAGAATATCTTTATCATGCAAGAATCTCGTGCCACCACGCAAGCCATTCGTCCTTTGAAGGTGATCATTTTAAATTTGATGCCAAAGAAGATTGAAACGGAAACTCAATTTTTACGCTTACTCTCTAATAGCCCACTACAAGTAGATGTAGAGCTATTACGCATTGATAATCGCACCAGTAAAAATACACCAACCGAGCATTTAGATACTTTTTATCGTCAATTTGAAGGCATTAAAAATCGTAACTTTGATGGACTGATCATCACTGGTGCACCATTAGGTTTAGTGCAATTTGAAGATGTGATTTATTGGGATCACTTGCAAACCATTATGACATGGGCAAAAGATCATGTGACTTCAAGCCTCTATGTTTGTTGGGCTGCACAAGCTGGCTTAAAACTGCTTTATGATTTACCAAAACGAACACGTAAAGAGAAGTTATCCGGCGTGTATAATCATGATAATCTCGATCAGCACCATCCTATTTTACGAGGTTTTGATGATCAATTTTTAGCGCCTCACTCTCGTTACGCTGATTTCTCAGCTAAATATTTAAGCGAGCATACTGATTTAGATATTCTAGCAACGTCTGAACAGGCTGGAGTCTACTTAGCCTCAACCAAAGATAAACGAAATGTGTTTGTCACAGGTCACCCAGAATATGATTCTTTTACTCTGCATAATGAGTACGTTCGTGATCTTGGTGAAGGCATGGAACCAACCATCCCACTAAATTACTATCCTGATGACAATCCTGAACTCTCCCCTAAAGCAACGTGGCGCAGTCACGGACACTTGCTGTTTTCTAACTGGCTCAATTACTGTGTTTACCAGCAAACACCTTACGATCTTGAGCACTTTTCAGAGCAGAATTTTACACGAGATTAATTTATCTTCAGGCATTAACGCATTGTTAATGCCTAATCCCAAGCACAAAACAGTCTTTGTTATCTGATAACTAGAGCCCATTTTTTTCTTTTAAAATAGAAACAACTCTTTCATTTAATTCAGAACAATCAAGCCTCTATTTATAAAATCAACAACAATTTAAATGAGAACTCGTTCAATAAACCCTATAAAATACAAGAAATTAATGCCTGTAGTTAATTTTTATTATAAATGAAATTTATGCAGGTGGATCTATGTTGTATTTTGAATTTCTCTTTTTATTACTCGTACTCTATATCGGTTCTCGATTTGGTGGAATTAGCTTAAGGGTTGTCTCTGGGGTTTGGTGATTGAAGTCTTTATCTTCAAAATGCCACCAACCTCTCCGCCAGTCACCGTCATGTTGATCATTTTAGCCATTGTTACTTGTGCCTCTATATTAGAAGCGGCAGGTGGTTTGAAAGACATGTTACAAGTGGCTGAGCGGATCTTAAGAAAGAACCCTAAACGCGTCACCATCATTGCCCCTTTTGTTACGTATGCAATGACATTCCTACTAGGTACTGGTCATGCTGTTTATTCTATTATGCCTATCATTGGTGATGTGGCATTAAAGAATGGCATTCGTCCTGAGCGCCCAATGGTCGCGGCTTCTGTCGCTTCTCAAATCGCTATTACTGCCTCATCTCTTTCTGCTGCGGTTGTGTATTATCTAGCACAACTAGTGGATATTGACGCTTCTATTACTCTAATGTCTATCTTACTGGTAACGGTGCCTGCAACGCTATTCGGTACATTAATGTTAGCGCTTTACAGCTTACGCCGTGGTAAAGAGTTAGAAGATGATGAAGAATACCAAGCTCGTTTAAAAGATCCGGTTTCCAATATACGATGCCTCAGTTTAGAGCGGGGATAATAGTCATTTAAAAAATAACAAAGCCCATGCGTATTCTCATACTGCATGGGCTTTGTTTTAGCTTAAAGTAATTACATCGATAAACTAAAGAATAGACCCGCTAAACATGCACTCATCAAGTTAGCTAACGTACCAGCCAATACCGCTTTAAAGCCCATGTTCGCAACTTCAGCACGACGCTCTGGAGCCATCACACCAATAGAGCCTAATTGAATCGCAATAGAGCCAATGTTAGCAAAACCACATAATGCAAACGTGATGATAACTTGAGTATAAGCAGATAATTGATCTTTATGTTGAACAAAGTCGATGAAAGCAACAAACTCATTCAGTACTACTTTTTGACCGATATAAGAACCCGCCATGATCATTTCATGCTTAGGTACACCAATGATCCACGCAACTGGTGCAAACAAGTAACCGAATAATGTTTGCAGTGTAATGCCCGCAAAACCAAACCATTCACCCACCATTTCTAGGCTACTGTTTACCATTGCGATAACACTCACAAAGGCAATTAGCATAGTACCTACAGCAACCGCGACTTTCATGCCGTTCATTGCACCACTTGCTAGCGCATCCACCACATTACTTTGTTCACTCTTATCAATGGTTAGTTCATGCTGATCAACAGGAGTCGCTTGCTCAGGTACTAGAATCTTTGCCATTAATAAGCTACCAGGCGCTGCCATGAAACTTGCTGCAATTAGATATTTAAGCTCTACCCCTAAACCTGCATAACCGCCAAGTACACTACCTGCAACCGATGCCATACCACCCGCCATTACAGCAAACAGTTCAGAACGAGTCATTTGAGCTAAGAATGGGCGAATAAGAAGAGGAGATTCACCTTGAGAAAGGAAGATATTACCAGTTGCAACGAGAGATTCAACTTTAGTTGTACCGAGGAATTTTTGAATTGCGCCACCAAGAATTGCGATGACTTTTTGCATGATGCCTAAATAATATAACGCAGAGATAAGAGCACTGAAAAAGATAATGATAGGAAGAACGCGAATTGCAAAAATAAAACCACTTGAAGCCAAATCACCAAACAGGAAAACAATACCTTCATCAGCAAAACCGAGCAGACTAGCGACACCATTACTTAACCCAGCTAATGCAGCTTGCCCCCATGGAAAATACAACACCAGAGCAGCAAAGGAGAGTTGTAATAAAAAGGCTCTAGATACGGTTTTCCAATTAATTGCTGAACGTTTCTCAGAAAATACCCATGCACAAAAAATCAGTGCACACATGCCTAATAGGCTAAATAAAATAGTCATAATTACGCCTATGAAATTTTAGAATAAAAAGAAGAAACAAAAGGGGTTGCCATCGTAGATGACGAGATCGGTGAGGAGTGACTACACCAAGAGGAAGTGATGATAGAAATAAGTATGTTCATTGATTACCCTTACAAGCTGTTTAACAGTAGCTGGTCCAAGTCCTTGGGGTCATTCACTGTTCCATGTGACGGCTTGTATTGGGGGAAGGAGTATACAGAGAGCAGATTTAAAATCACGAAATATGTGAGATAAATCACAAAATTTACTTATATGAAAAATATTCACAGCAAATATACACAAACTACAAAAACAAACGGTTACAAAAATAACGAAAAAATGCATTAAATACGAATATCACCTAAGTTCATCAAGCCAAGCATGCTAGAGTTAATATACAGAGTCCTCCCTACTATAAGGCCTCAAAATGGCAAATGCTGTCATTTTTCTTTTTCTATCACTACAAAAATAGAAGATACCATTACATTTTGATATTGGTGACAAAACTCTATCAAAATTAGCACTTCCAAAAATGAACTAATTAGTTTACTTTTAACTTTACACCGTTCACACCAGGAACACTGTATGGCATAAGTTACTTCTTGATGTTTGAAGTAATCTAACTCTTAACTAAGGCATTAATAGAAAGACCATGATATTACCTATTTTCTATATTTTTCTTGTTATTGTGTGCATTCTTCCTATTGCTCCTGGTGTGCTCGGCGTATTGAGCGCTTCATTGAGTTATATGCCCTCTATTGGTCTGTCTACATTTTCACTAGACGGTTATTTATCTGCTCTCGAATGGAGTGGCGTCTCACATTCAATATTCCTAACACTTACTAGTGCTTTTGTTAGTACTTTTGTTTCTTGTATTGTTGCGTTTGCTATTCTACAAGCCACTTGGCAGCAACCTGTTTGGAAAAAAGTAGAACCTTTACTATCCCCACTGCTTGCTATGCCTCATGTTGCTTTTGCTATTGGCTTTGCTTTTCTTTTTTCACCAACTGGAATGATAGCAAGGCTCCTGAATCCTTTTGGGGTATTTGAGTTCCCTGTCATTATCAATGATGCTGCTAACATTGGGTTAATTCTGGTTTTAATTATTAAAGAAGTGCCTTTTTTACTGCTGATGAGTATTCCTATAATGCAGCAATTACAGGTGGATAAATCAGAGAGAGTTGCAGCCAGTCTTGGGTATCAACGACATCAGATTTGGTGGAAATCTATTTTTCCACAATGGTTAAGAAAAGCCCGTTTTCCAATATTAGCGGTAATTGCCTATAGTGTATCCGTTGTTGATGTCAGCTTGATTATTGGTTCAACCAACCCTCCGACCTTTGCGGTATTAGTCTGGCAATGGTTTAGTGACCCTGATATTCAATTACAACCCAGAGCGGCTGCTGGCGCTATGATCCTTCTTTTACTTTGCTTATTACTGATTGGATTACATCGTTTTTTAGAGTGGGGAATAACGCAATATTGCCGTCATTGGCAAATATCGGGAAGAGCGGGCATTCGTCTTCCCGGTCTATCTCTTTTTATTGGGCTTAGTGGCATTGTCGCGCTTTCACTTCCTATTATGATGTTATGGAGTGCCTCTCAACGATGGCGTTTTCCTAATTTATTACCGACACAATTTACCTTACGCTTTTGGGACAGTGAATGGACTACGCTATTTCCCGTTATTGCTGACAGCATTATTATTGCCGTAATCTCGTCATCTCTGGCACTTATTTTCGCTTTGCTTGGTCATGAATATAAATTGAAATATCGTTGGCATATCCCATCGATTTTGATTGCGGTTCCTATGCTGATACCACAACTCTCACTTCTTTTTGGTATTCAAGTCAGTGCGCTTTATTTCTCTAGCGACTCTTATTGGCTTTGGGTTATTTGGGCTCATGTTTTTTTTGCTTTTCCTTATGTTTTTCTGGCATTAGATGGCCCTTGGCGTAGTTTTGATCAGCGATTAACACAAACCGGGCTAAGTCTTGGTAAATCACCACTGCAATGTTGGATAAAAATAAAGCTCCCTTTACTGCTTCCTGCTATTTTGTATGCTTGGGCTGTGGGAATAAGCGTAAGCCTTGCTCAGTACCTTCCTACTCAAATGCTTGGTGCAGGTAGAATAATGACATTAACAACCGAAGCCGTCGCCTTATCCAGCGGCTTTGATCGCCGAATTACTGCCTTATATGGACTATGGCAAGCATTGTTGCCGTTTGTGTTCTTTAGCTTGGCACTCTTTATTGGACGACACTATTCACGTCGTTCTCATCTTAATTCAACAACAAGGAAAGTGACGAGTAATGAGTCTATCAATAACAAATCTCAGCATACTCACTCGTAACAGTTCGCCATTATTAACTGATTGTTCTTTTTCAATTCAAAAAGGAGAAACGCTCAGTGTTATGGGCCCTAGCGGTTGTGGGAAATCAACATTATTAAGTGTTATTGCAGGACACCTAGCTCAAGATTTTTCTTATACTGGTGATATTCAGGTTAACAGCAATACAATTACTCATCTTGCTTCTCACGAAAGGAAGGTTGGGATCTTATTTCAAGAAGATCTGCTTTTCCCCCATTTATGTATTTGGGAGAATCTTGCTTTTGCATTACCCAATAACATCAAAGGTTCGCAAAGGAAAACAGAGGCTCTTAATGCACTGAATCACATACATTTAAACAAACTTGCCAATGCCTTCCCTGACCAAATATCTGGGGGGCAACGAGCGCGAATAAGTCTTGTGAGAATGTTACTTGCTAAGCCGGCTGTTGCCTTGCTAGATGAGCCTTTTAGTAAACTGGATAAAGCGCTACGAGTACAATTTCGTGATTGGGTGTTTGAACAGTTAGCAGAAGCAAATATACCGACATTACTCGTGACTCATGATGTTGATGATGTACCAAAAAACAGTCAACAATTGATTTGGCCAATGGAGAGCCCTCATGCTTGATAAATTCAGTATTCAATTAATCCGAAAACCTCTGGCTATGTCTGCCATTGGGTTAGATAAACTGGGGATCACTGCAAATCAAACAACACTTTTTGGCTTTGCTTTAGGCTGTTTAGCCTTCCCTGCATTAATATTTCAACAATACCATTTCGCATTAGTTTTAATTGTCTTAAATCGCGTTTGTGATGGACTTGATGGTGCACTCGCGAGGATTAATGGCATTACTGACTCTGGTGGTTTTCTTGATATCAGCTTAGACTTTTTGTTTTATTCTTTAATTCCATTTGGGTTTGTTCTCGCTAACCCTGAACAAAATGCGATTGCGGGTGCTTTCTTAATTTTCTCTTTCATTGGCACAGGAAGCAGCTTTTTAGCATTCGCCTCTATGGCTGGAAAGCGAAACATTGAAAATCCAATCTATAAAAACAAATCTCTTTATTATATGAGTGGTTTAACGGAGGGAACTGAAACCATTGCTTGTTTTGTATTTTTCTGCCTTTTTCCAGCTCATTTTGCCATCATTGCTTATATTTATTCTTCTCTGTGCTGGATAACTACCTTTAATCGAATTTGGTCAGGATTCCACACACTAAAGGAAAGCGAAGAACAAGATAATATTAATGCCTAGTGCCTAGTCTAAAAAGAAAAAGCCACAGTAATAAAAAATCACTGTGGCTTTTATTTATCATTTACTTATTAAGGTTAGAATAAAGGTTAATATTCCTCTACGGCAAATAGCGTTTCCATATTTAAACCTTGTTGCGTCATAATTTCTCTTAATCGACGCAAACCTTCTACTTGGATCTGTCTTACTCGCTCACGCGTCAATCCTATCTCTTTACCGACCTGCTCTAACGTTGCCGTTTCATAGCCAAGTAGACCAAAGCGTCGAGCGACAACTTCTTTCTGCTTTGGATTGAGTTGACCAAGCCAACCAACAAGAGAAGCATTTATGTTGTCTTTTTGGGTTTCGGACTCTGGATCACAATGTTTAGTATCAGGAATAATATCCAGAAGCGCTTTATCTGATTCAGCACCAACGACAGAATCAACAGACGTAACTCGCTCATTAAGGCGTAACATACGGCTGACGTCACTCACTGGTTTGTCGAGTTTCTCTGCAATCTCTTCTGGTGTTGGCTCATGATCAAGCTTTTGTGATAGCTCACGAGCCGCACGTAAATATACATTCAATTCTTTTACAACATGGATCGGTAAACGTATGGTTCGAGTTTGATTCATGATGGCTCGCTCAATCGTTTGGCGGATCCACCATGTCGCATAAGTAGAAAAGCGGAAACCTCTTTCTGGGTCAAACTTTTCAACCGCACGAATTAGCCCAAGATTACCTTCTTCAACTAAATCTAATAATGCCAAGCCACGGTGGTTGTATCGACGGGCAATTTTAACCACTAATCGAAGATTACTTTCAATCATTCGAGCTCGTGCTGCTTCGTCTCCTTTTAAGGCTAAGCGACTAAAATAAACTTCTTCTTCTGCTGTTAGTAGTGGAGAAAAGCCAATTTCAGCTAAGTATAGTTGCGTTGCATCCATTACTTTTTGCGAACTGCTTACCTCAAGGCGTTCCGATTCATCCTCAATAACAACCTCATTGTCATTAATCGTCTCTAAATCGAACTCTTCAACTTCTTTAGTTACTGCATTGCTTTTACTCATAGCGCCTCCCCATGGCGAGCCAGCAAGACATTACAACTCAGCTATGTCATCCTTGTTACGGTAAATACCGTTGTGGATTTACCGATTTTCCTCTAAAGCGGATCTCAAAATGCAAACGAACACTGCTCGTACTTGAGCTACCCATTGATGCGATTTTTTGTCCCGCAGCGATATGTTGACCTTCTTTTACAAAAAGTGATTCGTTATGAGCATAAGCACTTAAGTAATCATCGTTATGTTTAATTATAATTAAATTGCCATAACCTCTTAGTGCATTACCCGCATAAACTACCGTTCCTTTTGCGGTTGAGATGACATCTTGGCCTCGTTGACCTGCAATATCGATCCCTTTATTACCTTGGTCTCCTGTTGAAAACTTAGCAATAACTCTTCCTTTTGTTGGCCATAACCAAGAGTCGACCTTTTCCGATTTTTTTTCTACTGGCTTTGGTTTAGGAGTCGGTTTTGGTGCAGGTTTCGCAACCGGCTTTGGTTTAGAAGATGTTATCGATTTGTTAGAATCAACATACTCCTTAGGTTTCGGATTTTCAACCTTTTTTGTGCTTTCTTTTTGATCAGTTGATGTTTTTTTATTGCTGGAAGTTACCGATTTCGAGCTACTGATAGGCTTATTATTAGCAACAGGAACTACCGCAACCGCTGTTGCAGTGGTTGTTGGCGAGGTGTTCTTTTTACTAACTAAATGCCCATCATCACCATAAGCCGGAGCGACATACTTGGGGCCCCATAATTTTATTTTTTGGCCAGGATGAATCACATATGGTGCTTGAAGTTCATTATAGGCAATCAATTCTTTGACATCTTTATTGGTAACATAAGAGATAAAATACAGTGTATCTCCCTTTTCAACTCGATAATAACTGCCTCGATAGCTACCACGTTCAGCGCCCCCATAAGAGGAAGTGCTCGTATTATTAACACTAGATACGGGAGCAGGACGGTGCGGCCCCATAGAGCAACCCGAAAGTAATAAACTAAAAAGTGCAGCCATGAGCCACAAACGAGAGGGGATAAATATCATCTTATTCATTACTACTATGCTAATTCACCTGCAACTAATGGAACAAAGCGTACCTCTTCAATAGTTTCAGAGCTGAACTCATCACCATGTCGAAGAATAAGCAATAAATGCTGTGTTTCCTCACCGATAGGGATCACTAATCGCCCCCCATCTTTAAGTTGCCATAATAAGTCACTAGGAATCGACTCAGCAGCAGCGGTTACAATTATCGCATCAAATGGACCTTTGCTTGCCCAGCCTTGCCAACCATCGCCATGCTTTGTTGATACATTATAAATATCTAGTTGTTTTAAAAGCCGTTTTGCATTCCATTGTAATGATTTAATACGCTCTATTGAGTTTACATGATCAAGTAATTGCGCTAATACCGCAGTCTGATAGCCCGACCCGGTACCAATCTCAAGAACAGTAGAATCACGCTGCAAAGCAAGAAGCTCTGTCATTTTAGCGACAATATAAGGTTGAGAGATTGTCTGCCCTTCACCAATAGGAAGCGCATTATTTTGATAAGCTTGATGAGCTAATGCTTCAGATACAAAGCGCTCGCGCGGTAAAGCTCGAATCGCAGCCAGTACCTGCTCATTTTGAATGCCTTGTTGACGTAAAAATTGAACGAGCAATTCAGTACGCGAATTATTCATCATTTAGCACTCTCTATTGATAACCAATCCGCCATCATGCCCAAGGAGTCATGAGCGGTTAAATCGACTTGCAGCGGAGTAATCGACACCTGATTATGTTTAATCGCATAAAAATCAGTCCCTTTGCCTGCATCTTGTTTTTTACCAGGAGGGCCTAACCAATAAATCGTTTCGCCACGAGGATCTGTTGCTTTAATCATACTTTCTGAATGATGTCTTGCACCTAAACGAGTCACTTCCCAAGACGTTATTTGTGCATAAGCACAATCGGGGACGTTAACGTTTAATACCCTCTCCGTTGTTAGCGGTTTTTCTATATGATTGCGCACTAACTCTAAGGCAACTTGAGCGGCGGTATCAAAATGATTACGCCCTACTAATGACATGGCAATTGCGGGTAATCCAAGAAAGTGCCCTTCTGTTGCGGCAGCAACCGTTCCGGAATAAAGCGTATCGTCTCCCAGATTCGCACCATGATTAATACCAGCAATAATTAAATCAGGTAGGTTGTCTTTCATTAATTCATTCAATGCAAAGTGTACACTATCGGTTGGTGTGCCTTGCACTGAATGAATATTTGTTTCAATTTGGCGAACTCGAAGTGGAGATTCAAGAGTTAAGGAATTTGATGCACCAGAACGATTACGATCAGGAGCAACAATGGTAATATCCGCAATATCTGATAATACGGCCGCGAGAGTATTTATCCCCTCAGCAAAGACACCATCATCATTACTTAACAATATGCGTAACTTATTCACTCTATCTCCATTCCTTTCTTTAAAATTGAATTACTCGTATGTACGTTCTACTTCAATTTCTTGTAATAGTTCACGCATAATTACGGTTGCAAAACTGCCCGATGTTAAAGAGAAATTAAGCGTTAACGTATCGCCTTCAGCTGACCAACTAAGATTCTCTGGATGTAACTCAACAGCACGACGCTCATGGCGCATACGGTTACCACGGATTAAGGCCATTAAATCTGGTTCAGCATCAAGTTGTGGTTGCTCTAGAGTTAATGCAGTTTCACTTGTTGGTAATTGATTATCACCTGCTAATGCAGCACTAATTGACCAGTCACCATTTTGAACTTTTTGAATATTCTCTTCCGAGGTTACATTCTCATTAACCGTACGACCATTTTCATCAAGGAGAATATCACCATCAACAGGCTGAGTGAAGTAACCCTCTGTTATTCTTTGAGAAACAATATGATTGAAAATCCATGAACGAGCGGCTGATAAATAGAAGCTACGTTTTGTATTATCACGAGTTCGTACATTTTCACGACCCCAACGGCGAGCTTCTGTTACGTTATTGCCTTCATGACCAAAACGTTGAGCACCAAAATAGTTTGGCACTCCAGTTAACTTCACTTTTTCTAAACGAGCTAATACATCTTCCATGTCAGTCACTTCAGTTGCAATTAACTGGAAGCTATTTCCTAGAAGATCACCAGGACGCAATTTTTTGTTATGGCGCGTCATTTCTAAAATTTCAACACCTGGGTGCGTAGCTTCAAACAAAGCAAATTTAAGATGATCACTTTTTGGTAAATGAACACTCAACCATTGCTCTGTTATTGCATGACGGTCTTTAAGGCCAGCCCAACTAATATCTTTTGATTTTACACCACAAAACTTTGCTAGCTCGTTTGCTACATACTTAGTGTTTTCACCCGTTTTACGGATCTTAACCATTAAGTGTTCACCCTTTCCTGTGAACGTAAAACCTAATACTTCTTTAACGATAAAATGCTCAGGTAATTGCTTTAATTTACCTGTCGCCACTGGCTTTCCGTATAACCACGAAAAAGTAGACATAATGTCTGACATAGAATGAATCTCTTAAGATGCGTTAACTAATAGCACTACTGCTTCACAAGCAATGCCTTCTTTTCTTCCTGTAAAACCTAGACGTTCAGATGTTGTTGCTTTTACATTCACGTTGTCTAAGCCGGTTTCTAAATCTTCGGCAATAGCAGCACACATAGCTTGAATATGAGGAGCCATTTTAGGTGCCTGAGCAATGATAGTGACATCAGCGTTACCGAGCACTAAACCCTTCTCTTTTACTCGACGATAAACATCTCTTAGCAAAGCTCGGCTATCCGCCCCTTTCCATTTATCATCAGTATCTGGGAAATGACGACCGATATCACCTTCTGCAATCGCGCCTAATAAGGCATCACATAAAGCGTGCAGAGCAACATCACCATCAGAGTGCGCAATAAGCCCTTGTTCATAAGGAACGCTAACCCCGCCGATAATTACAGGACCTTCACCACCAAATTTATGTACATCAAATCCGTGTCCAATTCTCATTATTTGGTTTCCTTTTTCATTTTTTGAAGATAGAACGCTGCTAAATCAAGATCTTCTGGCTGGGTGATCTTTAAGTTATCGGCACGGCCTTGAACCAATTTAGGTTGATGCCCCATCAACTCAATAGCTGAAGATTCATCGGTTATTGATAGCCCCTTATCTAGCCCTGTTTTTAAAGCTAAATAAAGCAGTTCTGTGGTAAATAACTGTGGCGTAAGTGCATGCCATAATACACTACGATCGATAGTCTTCTCTATTGTTGTATCTGTATTTTCTTGTTTCATTGTATCCCGAACTGGCGTCGCTAATATACCGCCTACGTGCTCTGGAATAACGTCATCAATCAACTTTTCAATATCAGAATGACGGATGCAAGGACGAGCGGCATCATGGACCATAACCCATTCAGTTAATTGATTTTCTTGAACATACGATAGGCCGGATAATACGGAGTCGGCTCTTTCTTTACCACCAGAGACTCGAATAACACGACTGTCTTGCGCAATAGCAAGCTCAGGAAAGTAGGGATCTCCATCGGTAATAGCAACAACCACATTTTCAATCAAAGGATAAGAAAGGAGCTGTTCGATGGTATGCTCTAAGACGGTTTTTCCATTTAAAACTAAATATTGCTTTGGGCGCTCCGCTTTCATGCGGCTACCAACACCTGCTGCTGGAACTATTGCAACAATAGAAGACGGTTTGGTTGATGTCATCAATTAACCCTCACTATTTTCATCTATGATTCGGTAAAAAGTTTCGCCTTTTTTTATCATTCCCAATTCATGACGGGCTCTTTCTTCAATCGCTTCTGAGCCTTTTTTCAAATCGTCAATCTCAGCAAACATCTGTTGATTACGATTTCTAAGCCCTTGATTCACTTCTTCTTGTAAAGCGACATCACTTGATACTTGCGAATAATCGGACATTCCATTTTTTCCAAACCATAAGGTGTATTGCAACCACCCTAAAGCAATCAATAAGAAAATGGCAAATGTACGCATAATGGCTCCGAAAATAAGAAATGATAAAAGAAAGCTAACTATATCAATCCATCATTAGAACTTCACTAGCTGTCTTACTGAAATAAAAAAAACCGCCTCAAATGAGACGGTTTTTATATCTAAATTCTAATCGAACGATTAAAGAATCAAGTCATACTCTCAAAAATTGAGATTATTGACCTTTAACTTCTTTAAGACCGTTGAATGGCGCTAGTTCACCTAGAGCTTCTTCGATACGGATTAGTTGGTTGTACTTAGCAACACGGTCAGAACGGCTCATAGAACCAGTTTTGATTTGACCTGCAGCTGTACCAACTGCTAGATCAGCAATTGTTGCATCTTCAGTTTCGCCAGAACGGTGAGAGATAACTGCTGTGAAACCAGCATCTTTAGCCATCTTGATTGCAGCTAGAGTCTCTGTAAGTGAACCGATTTGGTTGAACTTGATAAGGATTGAGTTAGTGATGCCTTCTTCGATACCACGAGCAAGAATCTTAGTGTTTGTAACGAATAGATCGTCACCAACTAGTTGGATTTTGTCGCCTAGAAGTTCAGTTTGGTGTTTGAAACCAGTCCAATCAGACTCGTCAAGGCCATCTTCGATAGATACGATTGGGAATTGCTCAACAAGACCAGCTAGGTAGTGGTTGAACTCTTCAGCAGTAAATTTCTTACCTTCGCCTTTAAGATCGTAGATACCGTCTTCTTTGTTGAAGAACTCAGAAGCAGCACAGTCCATAGCAAGAGTAACGTCTTTACCTAGCTCGTAACCAGCAGCTGCAACAGCTTCTGCGATAACTTCTAGCGCTTCAGCGTTAGATTTAAGGTTAGGAGCGAAACCACCTTCATCACCAACTGCAGTGCTGTAGCCTTTAGACTTAAGAACTTTAGCTAGGTTGTGGAATACTTCAGCACCGATACGTAGAGCTTCTTTAAGAGTTTTAGCGCCAACTGGTTGGATCATGAACTCTTGGATGTCAACGTTGTTATCAGCGTGCTCACCACCGTTGATGATGTTCATCATTGGTAGAGGCATAGAGAACACGCCTGGAGTGCCGTTTAGGTCAGCAATGTGAGCGTAAAGAGGCATAGACTTAGCTGCTGCAGCTGCTTTAGCATTCGCTAGAGAAACAGCAAGGATTGCGTTAGCACCGAAGTTTGCTTTGTTGTCTGTACCATCTAAATCGATCATGATTTGGTCGATTTCAGCTTGGTTTTTCGCGTCTTTGCCGATTAGAGCTTCTGCGATTGGACCATTTACAGCTGCGATAGCTTTAAGAACACCTTTACCTAGGAAACGAGATTTGTCGCCATCACGTAGCTCAAGAGCTTCACGAGAACCTGTAGATGCGCCAGATGGAGCAGCAGCCATACCTACAAAACCACTTTCTAGGTGAACTTCAGCTTCAACTGTTGGGTTACCACGAGAATCGATGATTTCACGACCTAGAACTTTAACGATCTTAGACATTGTGTTTCCTCTACTTTATCTTTAATTTAAAAGCTAAAAATAGCTGCTACAACATTGAGCAGCTATCCGTAATATCCTATTACTTTTCGAATTCACCGCGTGCATTTACGCCCGCAGCTTTAACAAAACCTTCAAATAATGGGTGACCATCACGAGGTGTTGATGTGAATTCTGGGTGGAATTGAGCAGCCACAAACCATGGGTGGTTAGGGATTTCAATAATTTCCACCAGCTTCTTATCAGCTGATAGGCCAGAAATCTTAAGACCGGCTTTTTCAAGCTGAGGAAGTAAATTATTATTTACTTCATAACGGTGACGGTGACGCTCTTCAACAGTTGCGTTACCGTAAAGCTCACGAGCTTTTGAACCTTTAGCAAGGTGACATAGTTGAGAACCAAGACGCATTGTACCGCCTAGATCTGATTTCTCAGTACGCTCTTCAACGTTGCCGTCGCCATCAATCCACTCAGTGATTAAACCAACTACAGGGAACTTCGTGTCTTTAGAGAATTCAGAAGAGTGAGCCCCTTCCATATTAGCAACGTTACGCGCATATTCAATTAACGCAACTTGCATACCCAGACAGATTCCTAAATATGGTACTTCATTTTCACGAGCGTATTGAGCAGCAAGGATCTTGCCTTCAACACCGCGGTCACCGAAACCACCAGGAACTAGAATTGCGTCTAGACCTTCTAGGATTTCAGTACCTTTAGATTCTACATCTTGTGAATCTACATATTTAATAGTGACGTTTAGACGGTTTTTCAAGCCCGCATGTTTTAATGCTTCGTTTACTGACTTGTAAGCGTCTGGTAATTCAATGTATTTGCCAACCATACCGATAGTAACTTCACCAGTTGGGTTCGCTTCTTCATAAATTACTTGTTCCCACTCAGAAAGATCAGCTTCAGGAGCTGTAATACCAAAGCGTTGACATACTAGATCATCAGTACCTTGTGCTTTGATAAGTTGTGGGATTTTGTAGATTGAATCTACGTCTTTCATTGAGATAACTGCTTTTTCTTGAACATTACAGAAAAGAGCAATTTTCTTACGTTCGTTCGCTGGGATAACACGATCAGAACGACAAACTAGGATATCTGGTTGGATACCGATAGATAGTAGTTCTTTTACTGAGTGTTGAGTTGGCTTAGTTTTAAGCTCGCCTGCAGCGCCTAAGTAAGGAACCAGTGTTAAGTGCATAAACATAGCACGCTCACGGCCTAACTCTACTGCTAGCTGACGAATCGCTTCCATGAACGGTAGAGATTCGATATCACCAACGGTACCACCAACTTCTACGATTGCGATATCGTGGCCTTCAGCGCCTGAAATAACACGTTCTTTAATCGCATTAGTAATATGAGGGATAACTTGGATTGTTGCACCTAAGTAGTCACCGCGACGCTCTTTACGTAGGACATCTGCGTATACACGACCAGCGGTAAAGTTGTTACGCTTAGTCATTTTGGTGCGGATGAAGCGCTCGTAGTGACCTAAGTCTAGATCTGTTTCTGCGCCGTCTTCCGTGACGAATACTTCACCGTGTTGAGTTGGGCTCATTGTGCCTGGATCAACGTTGATGTATGGGTCAAGCTTCATCATAGTGACTTTTAAGCCACGAGCTTCAAGAATAGCTGCTAATGATGCTGCTGCAATACCTTTACCTAGTGAGGATACAACCCCGCCAGTTACAAAAATGTAATTCGTCGTCATACGTTACCTGAAATTGGTGTAATGAGGAATAAAAATGGATTTCATCTGGACGGGAAGTGAATATACCAGAACCGCTTTATCGCCACAACGTGAAAAGTATCACAGTTAATTGATTTATTTTTTGCTCCAAATCAATTCCGCTCGCTTCGCTTCACATTTTCCCATTCAGAGTCTAGTTCATTTAAATCACATTGCTCTATTTTTTTATTCTTTTTGGCGACGTTCGCTTCAATTTGACGAAAACGACGCTCGAATTTATCATTTGCTTTACATAAAGCTTGCTCTGGATTTTTTCCTAAATGACGTGAAAAATTTACTGTAGCAAAAAGTAAATCCCCCAATTCTTCTTCCAGTTTGGCTTCATTTCTCGGCTTTTTCAGTGCCTCTTCTAACACCTCTGCCACTTCTTCATTTACTTTATCTGCAACTGGCTGTAATTCATCCCAATCAAAACCAACTTTAGCACATTGCTTTTGGATTTTATTTGCTCGTAATAGCCCAGGTAAAGCAGTAGGCACTGAGTCTAATATGCTCCCTTGCTCTTGGGGTATGCTGCTTAACGCTTCTTTTTCTAAACGCTCTTGTTGCTTTACTTTATCCCAATTCGCTGTTATTTCCTCTTCTGATGAGAACACTTCATCACTAAATACATGAGGATGACGACGAACTAATTTTTCATTTAATGTATCAACCACATCATTAAAATCAAATAATTGCTTCTCTCGTGCTAATTGAGAATAGAAGATCACTTGAAAAAGTAAATCCCCCAACTCTTCTTTTAAGTTATCCCAATCTTTTTTATGTATCGCATCCACCACTTCGTAAGTTTCTTCAATGGTGTGAGGAATAATCGAATCAAAGGTTTGCTTTCTATCCCACGGACAACCGGACTCTTTGTCACGCAATTGCGCCATAATAGAAAGTAAGTGTCCAATGTTATTTGAAGTTGTCATATCCATTCCCTACAATTTAAAAACAAAAAAAGCGGTAACCATTATAGTCACCGCTTTTTTAAAAATACATTCGCCTTAAATTAAGAAGGCTTTTTGTTAACTTAACCTAATAAGCTCATTGCCATGCTTGGCGCTTGTTTTGCTTGTGCTAGGATTGACGAACTTGATTGACTTAAAATTTGTGTCTTCGTTAAGTTTGTTGTCTCTTTAGCAAAATCAGTGTCTTTAATTTGGCTATTTGAGTCTGTAATATTTTCGTTAATGTTAGTTAAGTTTTTAACTGCACTTTCAAAACGGTTTTGGAATGCACCTAATGAAGCACGATTACCATCAACGAATTCAAGAGCGGCATCAATCACATCAATCGAACGCTGTGCGCCACCAACGGTTGTTAGGTCCATAGATGCAACAGTATCGTCTGACTCGCCGCCCATTTTTAATTCATTCGCTAGAGAGCCATTGAACTCTAATGGTGAAGAGATAGTTTCACCTGACATAAATACTTGTAATACGCCATCTTCAGTTACCGATGCGCTTAGCTCGTTCGTTTGACCGTTAATGTAAGTGGCTAATTCTTCAATATCATCACCCGCTTTTGCTGAGATGTTGATTTCTTGAGAATTACCGTTTTTATCATTGTATGTCACATTAAACTGCGTGTTTTCTGCACCTACTTTCCAGTTGATATCGCGGCCTTCTTCAGCGAAGTAAGATTTCCCCCCCATTGTCGCTTCGTCAGCACGCATACTGTTTAATGTCATTGCTACTGCTTCACCTGAATCAGCACCAATTTGGAAAGACTTAGTTCCAAACTCACCATTGATTAAACGGGTACCAGCAAAAGAAGTGGTTTCTGCAATACGATTCAGCTCATCAGTCAGTGAACTGGCTTCTTCTTGCATTGCTTTACGATCTGCGTCTGTATTTGAACCATTCGCTGATTGAAGAGATAAATCACGTAAACGTTGAAGGACATTTGTTGTTTCTTTCATTGCGCCTTCTGCTGTTTGTGCAATTGACATACCGTCGTTAGCGTTACGAACCGCAACATCTAAACCACGAGATTGTGCCGTCATACGATTTGAGATCTGCAGACCAGAAGCATCATCAGCAGCGCTGTTGATTTTTGAACCTGAAGACAATTTCTCCATTGAGTCAGTTTGTGCAGCAGTTGCATTGTTCATGTAACGTTGTGCTGTCATTGCTGAGATGTTTGTATTTACTGAAATTGACATAATGTTTGCTCCGGTCGGCTTCACTTATTGTTATAGGATAGAAGCCTATAATTCATCGTTGATACTTATATTTACGGCCTGCCATTTCAGAACTTGAGATTTTTTTTCAATAAAAAAGCCGAATGCAATTGAATGTATTCGGCTTTAAAATATAAATATTATTTTTCAATAGCTTAACGATAACTATTCAAGTGATAAATTTATTATGAAAGTCGTGTAGCTTCTATTACATCCTTCACTTGCTCTACTCGTGTGAGCAATCGAACCAAGATATCAGCATTAAAAACCTCAAGATCAAAGTCCATGATCAACAGTTGTTTCTTATGATCATTTCGACTCTTCATCCCAGAAACCTTCACTTTTTCATTGGCAAACAAACTGGTGAGATCTTTTAGCAAACCTGAACGATCCATTGCAGTCACTCGTAGCGTCAGTATGTAAGACCCTTCAAAACCTGTGCCCCACACCGTGTCAATAATACGTTCAGCGGCATGATGACGCAGTTCGTTTAATTGATCACAATCGCTACGGTGAACCGAAATGCCACGCCCTTGTGTAATGTAGCCAGAAATTGGGTCGCCAGGGATCGGCTGACAACAACGAGCAAGGTGAGTCATTAGGTTATCAACCCCTTCAACGACAACCGCATCATTACGCTTTTTATTTTGCGCTTGAGCCTGTGCCTGTGCTTTGGCTTCTAACTCTTGCAGTTGTTCGCGTGCCTTTTGATCTTCTTGCTCAGCAGTCGGTTTATTCACTAACGCATTAATATGATTAATCACTTGGTTAATACGTAAGTCACCGCTGCCAACACCTGCAAAAAGCTCATCTGTCGAGTTCACATTAAAACGCTTAAGTGCATAACGCTCGGCGTCTTTTAATGTACCGCCAATCTTAGCAAGCTCTGTTTCTAAGATCTCTTTACCTGCATCAAGATTCTTCTCTCGACTCTGCTTTCTAAACCATGCGTTAATTTTAGCGCGAGCACGGCCAGAGTTAACAAAACCTAATGTTGGGTTTAACCAATCTCGTGATGGATTCGGCTCTTTTTGTGTGATAATTTCAACTTGATCACCCATACTCAATTGATGCGTAAATGGAACGATTCGTCCCCCTACTTTTGCACCGATACAACGATGTCCGACTTCTGAGTGAATATGGTAAGCAAAGTCTAACGGTGTTGCACCCATTGGTAAATCGACGACATCGCCACGAGGCGTAAAGGCATAAACACGATCATCAAACACTTGACTGCGAAGTTCATCCAGCATTTCGCCAGAATCAGACATCTCTTCTTGCCAATCAAGCAGCTTACGTAACCATGTAATTTTTTCGTCGTAACCACTGCGACTGCTGTTTGATGAACCTTCTTTGTATTTCCAGTGCGCGGCAACGCCTAGCTCTGAATCTTCATGCATATCCTTGGTACGGATCTGGATTTCAATCGTCTTCCCTTCAGGGCCCAATACCACGGTGTGGATAGACTGATATCCATTAGGCTTAGGATTCGCTACATAATCATCAAATTCGCTTGGCAAATGCTTAAATTTGGTATGAACAACACCAAGAGCCGCATAACAATCTTGCAGTTTGTCAGCAATAATACGAACCGCACGCACATCAAACAGCTCATCAAATGCTAAGCTCTTTTTCTGCATCTTGCGCCAAATACTATAGATGTGTTTAGGACGTCCACTCACCTCTGCATTGATGTTGTACTCTTGCATTTCATCACTGAGTCCTGTGACAAAATCCTCGATATACTGCTCACGAACAATGCGTCGCTCAGATAACTGCTTAGCTATTTTCTTATAAGTATCAGGGTATTGATAACGAAAAGAATAATCTTCAATTTCCCACTTTAATTGACCAATACCTAAACGATTTGCTAATGGTGCATATAGGTTATTACACTCTTTTGCTGCAGCACGTCGCACTTCATCGGGTTCATTTTTCACTTCACGTAAATTACAAATACGCTCTGCTAATTTTATGATCACACAGCGAAAGTCATCCACCATTGCAAGTAGCATTCGACGAATATTATCCACCTGAGAAGAGGCAGACTCCGCATCTACGGACGCATTTAATTGACCAATAGCGTCCATCTCTTCAACGCCATCAATCAATTTTTCAATTTCTTTATTGTAGTTCTCAGTTAACGTTTCTCTATCTAACACACCAGAGGAAACTACGGGGAATAACTGAGCTGCAATAAGTGTTGGCTTATCCATGCTTAAGGTGATCAATATTTCGATCATCTCACGACCACGCCATAGCAAGAGCTGTCCTTCTTCATGAGAAGCAACTAACTCTTCACATTGCTTATACACCTCAGTCAATTTTTTTGAGGTGTTTTTATCTTGTCCAAGACTGGTGATCCATTCACCTAACTCGAACTCTTCATTTTCCTTAAGATGTGCTCCGCGAACTGCGACCATGTCCGTTTCCTATAATCCAATTTTATAATGATTCTTTTAGACTGATTAAGCGTAGTTAGGGTTACCGCTAATTATCGCTCAAACAAAGCCATAGATTCTAAATGTCCTGTATGTGGGAACATATCAAGCATACCTAGCCTAGTAAGCTTGTAACCGTGTTGAATAAGCAATTGACTATCGCGTGCAAGTGTTGCTGGGTTGCACGATACATAAACCACAGTTTGAGGCGCTAATTTTGCCACAGTCTCCATCACTCCTGCAGCCCCTGCTCTGGCAGGATCGAGTAAAATCTTTGTAAACTTTGTGCTAGCCCACACTTGATCAGTGATATCTTCTTCTAAATTTGCTTGATAAAACGTGACATTATCTAGGCCATTTCTTTTTGCATTCGATTGAGCACGTTGAACCATTTCATTCACACCTTCAATACCAACGACGTTTTTTACTTTTTGAGCTAAAGGCAAACTAAAATTGCCAAGACCACAAAACAAATCCAACACACTATCAGTTTCTTTTAGGTTGAGCCAAGACAATGCTTGTTCAACCATTTTGCCATTAACATGACGATTTACTTGAATGAAGTCTTTTGGCGTAAAATAAATTTTAGCACCATTAATTACATAATATGGTTCTTCTCCACAAACGTGGGTTAATACGTCACTCTCAGGCATTAGGTATAAGATCAAATTGCGTTCTTCACAATAATTCACTAAGGCTTGACGATCCTTCTCATTAAACTCAGCAACATGGCGAATAAGTAAAACGCTGCTGTTATCCGCTTGCACAAGTTCAACATGCCCTAGATGCTTTTTACCTTTTAGTTGGTTCAATAACGCAAATAAAGACTCTAAATGTTGATCCAATTCCTGAACAAGCACGGGGCAATGACGAACATTAACAATAGCTTTACTTTGCTTTTTGCGGAAACCAAAATCTAGCTGATTTGTTTGCTTATTTACTATTAAACTGATACGAGCTCGTCGGCGGTAACCTTGTTCATTATCAATAATTGGAGCGGCGACTTCACAATGATCAACACCTTGTTTTTGCATTAACTCTTGCAGCTTTTGATCTTTTGCTACAATTTGTTCTTGATGCTGTAAATGCTGTAAATTACATCCACCACATTCATGATAATGCTGACAAATTGGCGCTTGGCGTTTCGTACTTTTTTGAATTAACTTAATCAGCTTAGCGCGAGCATATTGTTTTTTCTGCTCTGTAAATTGAATAATCGCCTTTTCTTCAGGTAGAGCACCATCAATAAATACAGGCTTCTTATCCACAAAGGCGATGCCTGCGCCATTATGATCTAATCGAACCACATCAACCGACTGATGCTTTGTATTTACTGAAGCTTTCTTTTTCGCTTTGAAGAACTGCGCCATGATTATTGCCTGATTTACTAAAATTTGGGCCATTATACCGAAAGAACACTAATATGCAGTCTTGATTAGCCATTCATTTACGTTTCATCTTCCGATTTCCACAGAGAATAATTGAGCTTCCTCTTCAACTTGATTAAGCTAAGCGGTCAAGGAAGTTAATCAGAACGAATCTATATGAAAAAATACGGCTTGCGAGCACGAGTCATCACGCTAACATTAGCACCAACATTAATTATCGGTTTATTGCTGAGTAGTTTCTTTACCATGAACCGATATAATGATTTGGAAACGCAACTCATTTCTAGCGGTACAAGCATTATTGAACCATTGGCAATATCGAGTGAGTATGGAATGACGGAAAAAAACCGGGAAGCCGTTCGTCGTTTAATCAGCTATGCTCATCGAAAACACTCTAAAATTGTTCGTAGTATTGCCGTATTTGATGAACATAATGAATTGTTTGTAACGTCCAACTTCCACCCCAACTTTGAAAGTTTAACATTTCCAAAAAACCAACCGATCCCTTTATTGTTGAATATTACTTTTCAAGAAGAATCGATCATATTAAGAACGCCGGTTCTTCCCGAAGGTCAATTCTCTAGCAACTTTGATTCTTCTCATATCAATGAACCGTTGGGCTATATTGCGATTGAACTGGACTTATCGAGTTTGCGACTTCAGCAATACCAAGAAATATTCTCAGCCTTGATTGTTTTAATGCTTGGACTTAGTTTGTCTGGCGTCTTTGCTTATCGCTTAATGCAAGATGTCACTCAACCTATTTCAAACATGGTCAGCGTGGTTGATCGTATTCGCCGGGGTCATTTAAATGTTCGTATTGAAAACAAATTGCATGGTGAACTAGATACGCTTAAAAATGGTATCAATGCCATGGCGATTTCTTTATCTGAATATCATGTTGAGATGCAGCAAAGCATCGACCAAGCGACGTCTGACTTGCGTGAGACTTTAGAGCAACTAGAAATTCAAAACGTAGAATTAGACATTGCGAAAAAACGAGCTCAAGAAGCGGCTCGTGTTAAGTCTGAATTCTTAGCCAATATGTCGCACGAGTTGCGAACTCCACTTAATGGCGTTATCGGTTTTACTCGCCAAATGCTAAAAACCTCTCTATCAAATAACCAACAAGATTACTTACAAACCATAGAGCGTTCTGCGAATAACCTATTAACGATCATCAATGACATTCTTGATTTCTCGAAACTTGAAGCGGGGAAGTTGCTACTAGAAAACTTGCCGTTTAATTTCCAAGATACTCTTGATGAAGTGGTGAGTTTACTTGCCCCAAGCGCACATGAAAAAGGGGTAGAAATCACTCTTAAGATAGATCAACGCGTTCCATCAGGGTTAATTGGCGACCCACTTCGTATTCAGCAAGTACTGAACAACCTAGTTGGTAACTCGATTAAATTTACCGAAAAAGGCAATATCGATATTTCTGTTGAGTTAAAACACATGCATGACGACAGCATCGATCTTCAGTTTGTGATTAGAGATACAGGGATTGGTATTTCTGAACGCCAACAAGCTCAACTGTTCCAAGCCTTTAGTCAAGCTGATGCCAGTATTTCTCGTCGTTATGGCGGTACAGGTCTGGGCTTAGTTATTACCCAAAAACTGGTTGCTCAAATGGGCGGCGAAATAGGCCTAAGCAGCCGGTTACATCAAGGTTCTACATTCTGGTTTACGATTAAAATGAGCTCAACAGAGCTACCAATGATTGATGAACGCGATGTATCTCAATTAGAAAATAAAAAACTGCTGTTGATTGAACCGAATATGCAATCCGCCTCAATTTTACAACAACAGTTTATCCATCACGGGGTATTTGTTACCTATCGCTCAACCTTGCCTGATATTATTGAACCTCATGATTTTGCTTTGATTAGCTTAAACTCCAGTTCTAAACCTACAGCACAATCATTAGAGCTAATATCTAAAAAACTGGCACCTTATTGCCCAACAATTGTGATTGGTTTACCAAGTACCGAGCTCGCACTCACTGAAGCGTTAAATCAACGCTCTCATATTACTTGTTTATCAAAGCCATTTGCTAAGAAAAAATTACTTGATGCCTTATTACACCATAATCAACCAATGCAAGAACTCGCATTGCCGAACTTAATGACGCATGACGATAAGCCCCAACGCTTACCGATTAAAGTGATGGCTGTCGATGATAATCCAGCTAACCTTAAGCTTATTTCCGCCTTATTACATGAACAAGTTGAAACCGTCGTGACCTGTAAAAATGGCATTGACGCAGTGCAGCAAGCCACAGAACAAAAGTTCGATATTATTTTAATGGATATTCAAATGCCTAAAATGGATGGCGTTATGGCATGTAAAGAAATCCGAAAAACAGTATTAAACGCTCAAACCCCTGTTGTTGCGGTAACAGCTCATGCCATGACTGGTGAACGAGAACGATTAATCAGTGAAGGAATGGATGATTACTTAACCAAACCAATTGAAGAACACGTCCTTCAACAAGTTATCATTCACTGGAGTCCCTTAACGGATAAATCTGATGTGGAAAAAATTGAAATTTTAGCCAACGCGATCCCTAAACTTCATGTGGAAGAAGCAAGTTGTGATAAGAGTAGCAGTATTGATTGGGAAGCAGCATTAAAACAATCAGCAGGAAAAGATGATCTCGCAAAAGAGATGCTTGAAATGCTGATAGAGTTTATTCCGGAAGTTGATAGCTGGATAGAAAAAGCCCTAGAGGGGAACTTATCAACTGAAGAACTGTGTCATTACATACATAAACTTCATGGAAGTAGCTCATATTGTGGCGTGCCTAGGCTAAAGCAGTTATGTAATTTAATTGAAACCGCGCTGAGACAGGAGCAATCGATTGAAGAAATTGAACCTGAATTATTTGAGCTGCAAGATGAAATGTATAAAGTGACAAAAGATGCCACTCAATGGTTAAAGTAACTTATATCATTCTGGATAAGTAGTTGTTCAGATAATTGCGTAGGAAAAATCGATTAGAGCAAGATATAAATTACAGTAACTAGTCGATCTAATTACAAAATTTATAACGCAGATATAATCGATTTTAACAAGCAAGAATGATCAAATGCTTATGTAGATTGGTATTAGTTGGTATTAGTTAGGATTCAAAAATTACCGTTGCAACCGCGTAATGGCGCTCGTCGGATATTGTAAGGTGAATATGGGAAACATCCATTTTTTGAGATAACTCAAGAGCTTTACCCATGAGTTCTAAGATGGGTTTACCGTTCTCATCATTAGAGACACTAAAATCATGAAAAGTAACACCATGAGCAATGCCGGTTCCTAATGCTTTTGAGGCGGCTTCTTTTGCTGCGAAACGCTTCGCTAAAAAACGCCCTTTTTGTTTTAGGCTTTGATACTGTTCAAATTCAGATTGGCTTAAGATGCGCTCTGCAAACGCATCTCCTGAACGAGAAAGGGCTTTTTCAACCCTTTCTATTTCAGCAATATCAGTCCCTAGACCAACAATCGCCATTACTTACGAGCACCTAGCATAATACGGTGCATATCCGCGACCGCTTTTTCTAAACCATCAAACACTGCACGTCCCATAATAGAGTGGCCGATGTTTAATTCATAGATTTCTGGCAGTGCCGCAATCGCTTCAACATTGTGATACGTTAAACCATGGCCTGCATTAACAATCAAGCCTTTAGCTGCAGCATAGCTTGCACCTGCAGCGATTTTTTTCAACTCATCTTGTTGTGCTTCTTCTGTTTCTGCATCCGCATAAGCACCAGTATGAAGTTCAATGAAAGGGGCGCCACACTCAACCGCTGCATCAATTTGTTCTTTATCTGCATCGATAAATAGAGAAACTTTAATTCCTGCGTCAGACAATGTTTTCGTTGCTGCTTTTACTTTTTCAAGTTGACCTAATACATTCAAGCCACCTTCAGTGGTTAGCTCTTCACGTTTTTCAGGCACTAAACAAACAAACTCTGGCTGTGTTTTAAGCGCAATGCCTACCATTTCATCCGTTACTGCCATCTCTAAGTTCATTCGTGTTTGCAACGTTTCACGTAAGATACGCACATCACGATCGTTAATATGACGACGATCTTCACGTAGATGGATCGTAATACCCGCCGCGCCAGCTCGCTCTGCGATTTCTGCCGCATGAACAGGATCAGGGTATTTTGTACCTCGTGCATTACGAAGGGTGGCTACGTGATCGATATTAACGCCAAGTAAAATTGAACTCATTTTAGAATACTCCTTGTTCTTGGAAGAAACAGTTCCCTACTTTTTAGGGGCTTGCCGCCAAGATACGGCTTTAATGCTATGCGTGTAAAGCGTTTTGCTGCTTTTAATTGCTCAGGGGTGGTAAATCGACGCTCGCTAATCGCAATCAACTCATTACCTTTAAAGCTCATTAAAGGGTCGTGACGGATGGATGCCATAAAGCCTTGCTGCTCACGATAACGATACGTCATCTCTGGAGAAACCATTTCACCACTGCCTGCACAATGTAAAAAATCAACGCCATAACCTAATGAAGATAAAAGCGCTAGCTCAAAACGTCTTAATGCGGGTTCAGGGTTTGAACTTTGAGCAAGCTCAGTAAGAGCGGTAAGGTAATCTAAAAAAAGGGCTGGATACGGCGTTTCTTGCTCTATTACTCGAACGACTAATTCATTGATGTACATGGCTGAGTAAAGATTAATACCAGAGAGTGGAATGCCCAAGCTAATGGTTTCAGCTTGTCGCAGTGTACGCATAGAGCCTTTGCCTGACCATTTCATTAATAATGGGGTAAACGCTTGTAATACGCCTTTTAGATTAGAACGCTTGCTTCGCGCCCCTTTGGAGATAATAGATAAACGGCCATACTCTTCGCTAAACACATCTAAAATTAGACTGCTTTCACTATATGGTCTTCGGTGCAGGACAAAACAGCGCTGTAGGCCTTCTTCCACGTTTCTTACCCATTTAATTAGCTATACGCTTCGCTAACGATAAAGCTTCGCTTCTAGAGACTATAAAAGATCTCTTTCGTTATAACAAAAAAAATCCCAAACAACTTAAATTAATTCACTTAAGTTATTCAGGATCTCACTCTAGCTCTTATAGTTTCTAGTTTCTAGTTTCTAGAAATTATAAATCGTCGATGTAGCCTAGAGAACGAAGTGCTCGCTCATCATCAGCCCATCCAGATTTCACTTTAACCCAAAGCTCTAAATACACTTTACGGTCAAACAGTTCTTCCATATCAATACGAGCTTCACGACCGATCGTTTTAATTTTCTCACCGTTCTTACCGATAACCATTTTTTTCTGGCCATGGCGTTCAACAAGAATCAAACCGTTAATATGGAAACCATCCATTTTAGGGTTGTAATCAAAACGTTCGATCTCAACCGTAACTGAATATGGTAGCTCTTCACCCGTAAAACGCATTAGCTTTTCACGGATAATTTCAGATGCCATAAAACGTTGAGAACGGTCAGTAACATACTCTTCAGGGAAGTGATGTACCGCTTTTGGTAAATGTTGACGAACCAATTTTTGCACAACATCAACATTAGAGCCTGATTTTGCTGAAATTGGCACAACATCCACAAAGTCCATTTTTTCTGTCATGGTTTGCAGATGCTGCATCACATCATTTTTATCTTTAACGTTATCTACTTTGTTTACTAATAAAACCGTAGGGAACTCTGCTTTTTTCAGCTTATTCAATACCATTTCATCATCTGGTGTCCAGTGTGTGCCATCCACCAAAAATAGAACTAAATTCACATCACTTAACGATGAATTTGCTGCTCGGTTCATTAATCGGTTAATCGCACGCTTCTCTTCAATATGAAGACCTGGAGTATCAACGTAAATGGCTTGGTAATCCCCTTCCGTATCAACACCCATAATACGGTGACGAGTCGTCTGAGGTTTACGTGATGTAATCGAAATCTTCTGACCTAAAATTTGGTTAAGAAGGGTTGATTTACCTACGTTTGGACGGCCAACAATCGCAATAAAACCACAGTGTTGATTGTCACTTGTTTCTGTTTTTTCTGAAGATGCAAAGTATGCATCTAGATCGAATTCTTTTTCATCTGACATTAGTTTAACTGTCCTAATGCTATGTCAGCAGCCGACTGTTCTGCCTTGCGGCGGCTACTTCCTTTTCCGATAACCGGCGTATCCAAGCCAGCCACGATACATTCAATAGTGAACTCTTGGTTATGAGCTTCACCTTTAATCTTTGTTACTGTGTACGTTGGTAATGGCTTACGACGACCTTGTAGGTATTCTTGAAGACGTGTTTTTGGATCTTTTTGAGAAACACCTGGTTCAATCGAATCAAGACGTGTTTGATACCAAGACAGAATGATGCCACGAATGGTTTCTGTGTCGCTGTCTAAATAAATAGCACCAATAATCGCTTCAACCGCATCCGCTAAAATGGAATCACGACGGAAGCCACCACTTTTAAGCTCACCAGGGCCTAAGTATAGGTAATCACCTAACTGAAACTCACGACCAAGCTCAGCCAGTGTATGACCACGAACTAAGGTTGCACGCATACGACTCATGTCACCTTCATCCACTTTAGGAAAACGGTGATACAACTCATCAGCAATAACAAAACTCAAAATTGAATCGCCAAGAAATTCTAGGCGTTCATTGTGAGTACCATTAGCACTACGGTGAGTCAGTGCTAATTTAAAATAATTTTCATCTTTAAATTGATAGCCTATTTTTTTCTCTAGGCGGTGTAATGAAGCATTCATAATCGTTCAATCAGTCTATGCCACCGATGCGGTTAAAACGCACACCAGTAGGAATAAAGGAAGGCAGCACACTATCGCTACCACGTTCAAATTCAAAGCTGATCCAGATCCCGACCGCTTTACCAACCAGATTCGCTTCAGGGACAAAACCCCAGTAACGACTGTCAGCACTGTTGTCACGATTATCGCCCATCACAAAATAGTTTCCTTCTGGTACAACCCATTCATTGTAACCTGGTCGTGGTTGGTACATTGATACACGATCAGCTCTCATAGGATTAACCAAGATATCATGCGTCGTCTCTTTTGCTAACTGCTCAGTATATTGAACTAGGTTAGTACGATCTTGCATGAATTCACTGTCTTTCATGTTCGTTAACGGGATGATATTACACTTGCTCTCGCCTTTTGGTTTTACACACAACTGCTTTGAAGAGCTGTAAATTACGGTATCGCCTGGTTCACCTACTACACGTTTAATATAGTCGATATTTGGTTGAGGTGGGTATTTGAATACAACAATATCACCACGCTCAGGCTTACCCGTTTCTACAAGTTGTGAACGCCAAACAGGGTCTTTAATTCCATATGAGAATTTTTCAACCAAGATAAAATCACCGACTAAAAGCGTCGGCATCATCGAACCGGATGGGATCTGGAACGGCTCATAAATAAATGAGCGCAACACTAAAACAAGGCCAATCACTGGAAAAATTGAAACAGACTGCTCTACCCACCCCGGTTGAGGTGCGACTTTTGCTAGTGTTGCTTCATCAACTTGTCCACCCGCTTGCTCTCTCGCTGCCGCAATTTTTTGCTTACGCTTTGGAGCCCAAACGAATTTATCAATAGCCCAAATAACACCTGTAAATAGGGTTACCAGAACTAAAATTAGTGAAAAAGTGTTCGCCATTTCATTCCCTTAAGTTAAGTGTTGCAATAACAAAGAAAGCGAAGACCATTGATCATCGCTTTCTTTGAGCTGTAATAAAGCTTAATTTACGTCACTCTGAATAATCAGTGATGACCTATTAATCTTTACCTACATGAAGAATCGCAAGGAAAGCTTCTTGAGGTAATTCAACATTACCAATCTGCTTCATACGTTTCTTGCCTTCTTTCTGCTTCTTCAACAGTTTTTTCTTACGGCTAATATCGCCACCGTAACATTTTGCGATTACGTTTTTACGTAACTGCTTAACCGTTGAACGCGCAATAATGTGGGCACCAATCGCTGCCTGAATAGCAATATCAAACATTTGGCGAGGAATGAATTCTTTCATTTTCTCAACAAGTAAACGACCGCGGCTTTGTGCATTATCGTGGTGAGTAATGATAGCAAGTGCATCAACTCTGTCACCATTGATTAATACATCAACACGAACCATGTTTGACTGTTCATAACGTTGGAAGTTGTAATCTAGTGATGCATAACCACGAGACGTTGATTTCAATCGGTCAAAGAAGTCTAAAACTACCTCTGACATTGGAATATCATAAGTCAACGCTACTTGGTTACCGTGATAAACCATATCAACTTGAACACCACGTTTTTCAATACATAGACTGATCACATTACCTAAGTAATCTGCTGGTACTAAGATATTACAACGAGCAATTGGTTCACGAATTTCATCTAAATCATTTACTGCTGGTAATTTTGATGGGCTATCTACGTACAGTAAATCACCGTTATTTAATACCACTTCGTAAACTACCGTTGGTGCTGTCGTGATCAGGTCAAGATCGTATTCACGCTCTAGACGCTCTTGGATGATTTCCATGTGAAGCATACCAAGGAAGCCACAACGGAAACCAAAGCCAAGTGCAGCCGAACTTTCTGGTTCATAAAACAGAGATGCATCATTCAGACTTAATTTGCCTAATGCATCACGGAAGTTTTCATAATCATCAGAAGAGACTGGGAACAGACCTGCATACACTTGTGGTTTCACTTTTTGGAAACCAGGTAGACGCTCTTCACAGCCACCCTTTGCATGAGTCAAGGTATCACCCACTGGTGCACCTAGGATATCTTTGATACCACAAACTACCCAGCCAACTTCACCGCTGTTTAATCCATCGGTGTCAATTTGTTTTGGAGTGAAGATACCAATACGGTCGATACCCCAAACTTGGCCTGTGCTCATTACTTTTATCTTGTCATTTTTCTTTAGTGAACCATTTTTGATTCGAACAAGAGAAACAACACCTAAGTAGTTATCAAACCATGAGTCAATGATCAGCGCTTGCGTTGGGCCGTCTGGATCACCTTCTGGTGCTGGAATCGATTTCACGATAGTTTCAAGAACTTCATCAACACCTAAGCCTGTCTTAGCAGAACAACGCGTTGCATCCGTTGCATCAATACCAACGATTTCTTCAATTTCTTCAGCTACACGATCTGGATCTGCCGCTGGTAAGTCAATCTTATTTAAGATTGGCACAACTTCTAAATCCATTTCAATAGCGGTATAACAGTTTGCTAGAGTCTGTGCTTCTACACCTTGACCCGCATCGACCACCAATAGCGCACCTTCACAGGCAGCAAGTGAACGCGATACTTCATAAGAGAAGTCAACGTGTCCAGGTGTGTCGATAAAGTTTAGTTGATAAGTCTCACCATCCTTAGCCGTATAGTCGAGCGTCACACTCTGGGCTTTGATAGTGATACCACGTTCACGTTCTAGATCCATTGAATCAAGAACTTGTGCAGCCATTTCACGGTCTGACAGGCCACCACAAACTTGGATTAGGCGGTCAGATAGTGTCGATTTACCGTGATCGATATGGGCAATAATAGAAAAATTACGAATGTGCTTCATAAATGATGTGACAAACTCAATTAGTTAATGGGATTGGATCGTGAGATCAAGTTGTGGGATTCTACCCAATTTCGTCGCAAGTCGCTATCTTATCGTGCAGCATTTACTGAGATAGTGTCAGAAACTGGCTCACCGAGAACACGGATCAAGCTAACTTGTTGTTCTGTATTCTGCTCAATTCGGTGAGAAAGTGCTTTCGCAAGCACATACCCGCCCCATGATGAAAGCGCAGCAACCACGATGGTTGTTAGCTCACCAACGCCCACAAGTGGAGTAATAAGCGCATCCGAAATAAACGCGCCAATAAGCAAAAAGAATAACGGCACTAAATATACAATCGCAGCGGATTGAAGTAGGTTCTTTTCAGGTAAACCAATTTCTACCATTTGACCAATGGTTAATTTTTTATCGGTATGAAAAGCCCAGTGGTGCACCTTTCCTGGAAGTACCTTTGATACAATACCTGTGCCACAAGAATTTTTCGATGAACAATGGTTACAACTGCTTTTCTGCTGGCAACCAACAACAACTATGTCATCTTGAATATCAAGTACTGTCGCTAACGCTGTCATCATAGGCGTTATTTATCCTCATTTTTTAATACAGAGGGACGAAAAACAATGGAATCAGCGATACGTTTCGCTGTAACAACAGGAATATCGCCAATAACACTAATTTCATAATCTCCTTGTATATAGCTATACAATGAACGTCGCCCTTGGTGTACTGATTGTTCTTTTTGACTTAATTCATCCGCTTCTGAAATATACACGGAGAAATTAAATAACCCATCGGTATACATTTGGCTTTCAACTGCTCGTTGATTCATAGCAAGACGATAACGATTGAAATGAATTGCTTTAAAGCCACTAGGCAGCCACTTTATCGACCAGGCAGCTTCCTCTTGTGTAGTAGAGGACGAAGGTAATACTTTTGGTAATTCTGCTTCACCTAAGCGCTTATTCATAAAATCTGCGATTTGATCATTCACGGTGTAAGAAACCACTCTATATTGTTCGATAATATCGCCATCTCTACTGACTAAATCAGTACGTAATGGCAGCTTGCTTCGCTCATCAATCCACACAATATAAGAATAACGGTTTCCATCCTTTGAAACGATGCGAACCACTTGCGAAGGAGACCCTGCTTCTCTTGCTCTCCCCATTGATACAAAATCATAATATTCTTTTAAAAGAGGCAACTCTTTATGTAAAAGTGGGATAATAGGAGCAACAATCGATTCTGCTTGAATAGAAAAAGGTTTACTGCCTTGCTCTAAATAAGTGATTTCTTCATTTCTACGAATCACTTCGCGCATTGAACCACTCAAATAAACAAGATGAGATAACGTCATATTCTCTAGGTGGGAATGGCGATACATAAAAGGTTCAATACTGTTTTTCTTAACCAAAATATAAGAAAGTTCATAATTTAGCTTATGACTCGCCTCTCCCATTTGATGCAACAAAGCCTCAGCAGAAAGCGTTTCTTCTGCTGAGGCTGTTATTGGAAAGAAGCTGATCAAAGCGATAAAGCCGATCAGGATACGTTTCATTATTCTGCCAATGTTGTATTTTGCTCGAGTAAATCACGGTCAATCGAACCATCATGTGCGTTCAATCGTAGCTGTAATTCATAATCTTGCAGCATTGCATTTATACGCTTACGCTGCTCCATGATATCTGCTTCTTTCGAGGTTTTATTTGCTAGTGAGTCACGGGTTAAACTCACAGGCTCTGCCGTCCCACTAAATGGAATAGTATCGAGTACCTGAATGTCACCACTCGCAGGGATAACATTGTTTTCTGAACCGTTATATTGCTGAACACCAACAATAACAACAAGAGAGAAACACGCAGCCATCGCAACTTGGCTAAACTGAGTCAACCAACTTGGCATTGTCTTCTTTGCTTCACTTGGCGTAGGCTGAGAAGGCATGAATTCCGTCACAGTATCATTCAACTGGTGAGCAGGTTCATCCTCAAGAGCAAGAGCCACATTGGCGGCAATATCCCACTCTTGTTTTCCAGGCGTCTCGCCTCTCATTACATCACCAATTAAATGGTAATTTTTCCAGGTTTCTGCGCTTTCTGTTTGCGATAAGGATTCTATGAACGCATTGTCCATTTCCTCATTATCCATAAACGCTGAAATTTGTTCTTTATCAGTCATTGTCTTCACCGTTTGACCGTTGGAAATAATTAACGCTGCATCAGCGGTTGGATTTTTTTCTCAACTACTTCACGAGCTCGGAAGATACGCGAACGAACCGTACCTACCGGACACTCCATTACAGCAGCAATATCTTCATAACTTAAGCCTTCTAACTCTCGTAATGTTATTGCTGTTTTTAAATCTTCAGGTAAACCATCAATTGTCGAAAATACGATTTGTCGTAATTCCTCGGTTAATGATAAATTCTCAGGGTTAGTGATCTCTTTTAAGGCACTTGCCCCTTCATAATATTCTGCTTCTTCCGCATCAACATCAGATGCTGGCGGTCTGCGTCCTTGAGCGACAAGGTAGTTCTTCGCTGTATTCACTGCTATTCGATACAACCAAGTGTAAAATGCACTGTCCCCACGAAAGGTTGGTAACGCACGATACGCTTTAATAAACGCTTCTTGCGCAACATCAGGTACATCTCCACTATTTTTTACATAACGAGCAACAAGACCACATACTTTGTTTTGGTATTTAACTACCAAATGGTTAAAGGCTTGCTTGTCACCACGTTGAACACGCTCAATTAAAACTTGATCTGTTAACTGCTCACTCATTGGAGCGGGTACTCCCATGTTATTCTTCTTAGATGCGCATAAAGTTTAGATTACGCAAACAGCTGATAATAAATTCAGCTATACCACGATTAACTTGAGCACTATGTATGAGTTTCTACTCTTTAGAAAGTTCATTCATTATTACATTTTTTTATCAATTTAATAGTTCAATGAGTAATTTAAGGCTTTTTTTAGCTTGTTTTTATCTCTCACTTTCACTTTTTTATTCTTGATATTTAAGATTCCACTTCAAAATATAACGCAACCACCTAGATTCTGGTAAAATGATCGGATTATCACAGGAAAATGATGAATATATGAACATAACCAATGAACACAGTTGCGACGTTTTAGTCATAGGCAGTGGTGCTGCTGGTCTTTCTCTTGCACTTAGAGTCGCACCACATGGAAAGGTGATCGTTTTAAGTAAAGGTCCTCGTAATGAAGGCTCAACCTACTACGCTCAAGGCGGTATTGCAGCCGTATTTGATGAAAGTGATACGGTAGAGTCTCATGTCGATGATACCTTAGTTGCTGGCGCACATATTTGTGACAAAGATGTTGTTACTTTTATTGCTGAAAATGCGAAACATTGCGTTCAATGGTTAATTGATGGCGGTGTTCCTTTTGATCACGATGATGAAAAAGAAACCGATATTACCGCTCCAAAGTTTCATTTAACTCGTGAGGGTGGCCATAGCCATCGCCGTATTTTGCACGCTGCAGATGCTACCGGCAAAGCAATGCAAAACTCACTGCAAGACAATGTTCTAAATCACCCCAACATCACTATTTTTGAACGTCACAATGCGCTCGACTTAATCACTGAAGATAAAGTTGGCGGAGAAGCCGATAAAGTTGTTGGTGCCTATATTTGGAACCGTGATGCCGAGCATGTTGAAACCGTTCGCGCTAAATTTGTTGTATTAGCAACAGGCGGCGCTTCTAAAGTTTACCAATATACTTCAAACCCTGACGTATCTTCAGGAGATGGTATCGCAATGGCTTGGCGTGCTGGTTGTCGAGTTGCGAACTTAGAGTTCAACCAATTTCATCCTACGTGCCTATTCCACCCTGACGCTCGCAATTTCCTAATGACAGAAGCACTTCGCGGTGAAGGCGCTTATTTACGTCGCCCAGACGGCACACGTTTTATGCCTGATTTCGATGAGCGTGGTGAATTAGCACCTCGTGATGTCGTAGCTCGTGCTATCGACTTTGAAATGAAACGTCTAGGTGCAGACTGTATGTATTTAGACATCAGCCATAAACCTGAAGACTTCATTCATCACCATTTCCCTACCATTAATGAAAAACTGCTTTCATTCGGTATTGATATGACAAAAGAACCTATCCCAATCGTACCTGCGGCTCACTACACTTGTGGCGGTGTTATGGTTGATAAGCAAGGCCAAACAGATATTGATGGTTTATTTGCAATTGGTGAGGTGAGTTATACAGGTCTTCATGGCGCAAACCGTTTAGCCTCGAACTCCTTGCTAGAGTGCGTTGTTTATGCGTGGTCTGCTGCAGAAAATATTATTAAAGACATGAACAACCGAGATCTTCCTCCGTCATTACCCGCTTGGGATGAGAGTCAGGTTGAATGCTCAGATGAAGAAGTAGTAATCCAACATAACTGGCATGAACTACGCCTATTTATGTGGGATTACATGGGGATTGTCCGCACAGATAAACGTCTAGAGCGAGCACTTCGTCGTATTCAGTTATTAAAACAAGAAACCCATGATTACTATAGTAATTTCCGCGTGTCTAATAACCTGATCGAACTGCGAAACCTGCTTGATGTGTCTGAATTAATGGTTCGTTGTGCAATGGATCGCAAAGAAAGCTGTGGTTTACATTACACACTAGATTACCCAGAAGCACTTGAAGAGTCAGGCCCTACAATTTTAGTGCCTAAGAATTTCAACTAATTTTCCCTTTCGTTTGTTGGTCTCTATTCTAAATCTATAAATAGAATAGAGATCATCTTAATAAAACCGCTAATTGATGCTGCTCATCCTCATTCATTGCATCCCTAAATAAATAAAAATACTGCTTTGTATATTCATTTTCCGCATAAAAAACACTCATACTTCGACTTATCCAAAATACTCGTTTAATAATCCAATCCCTATGATCATCAGACGCTTTGATTACAAAAGTATAATCTCCTTGCAACTCTAATAATTGATGATAAATAGATATAATATGCTGATGAATAAAATAAAAGAGGGTAGGCAATAGAGGAAATGGAATTATATCCATTAACATTACCGCCCACCCCAAGTAGAAATAACTACCATACAATGTTAGATAGGCGATATAGGAAAAGTGGATCTTAATTTTAGCGGAGTTTGCTGAGGTTGTGCTCAACGATCTTATCTACCATAGATGCATGACCAAGGTTGTCACTGCGTCCGTGCCCCATGATCCATGTAAACAGGTCTGGATCATCACTTTCTAACAATGAAACAAAATTCTGTTGCTCAGCTTCTGTTAGTTCTTCAAAACATTCGTCAAAAAATGGCATAATTACCACATCTAATTCTAGCATCCCACGACGGCAAGCCCACTTTACTCGTGCTTTTTCTTCGACACTGTACATACGGTCCTCTAGCTTAAAAATAGAAATAACTGAACGGAGTTTATCAGTCTATTTCTGTGACAACCATGATCTAAAGTCACAAGATGAAGAAGATGAGACATAAAACTACTTGTTTCTTTTTACTGACATTTAAAATCTAGGCATTTACTATAAAGGGATAACCTAACTGGATAAGAATTTCATGATGAGTACTGTTTTCTCTACGTTATCGCTAAACCTAAACGATCCCTTACCAAGCTTTGCTATTTCAGAATTAACTGATTGGGCATTAATAACTATGGTAGGTAACGATAAAAAATCCTACTTACACGGGCAAGTAACCTGTGATGTTGTTGCTTTAACACAAGGCGAGATTACCTTTGGCGGTCACTGTGATGCAAAGGGAAAGTTATGGAGTATATTTCAACTGTTTCACCACAATGACGGTTATGCCTTATTTCAACGCAAAAGTGCTATTGAAACTGAATTAACAGAAATCAAAAAATACGCCGTATTTTCTAAAGTTGATATTGAAATCAGCAACGAAGTATTACTTGGCTTAACTGGCGCTGCGGCTGAAGAGTGGATTAACGAGCAAACTGACTCACAAGAAAGTGTCCGCACTTGTAACTTTGGTACTTTCGCTAAAATTGGAAAGCGACAGTGGTTATTGGTAACGACAAGTGAACATAAAGACACCTTAATGTCATCGTTAACTCAAGCGACATTATGTGATGAGTCATTATGGGAGCTTTATACCATTCAACAAGCTCACCCTCAAATTGATGCAGCACTAAGTAATGAGCATATTCCTCAAGCATTAAACCTACAAGCCATTGACGGGATCAGTTTCAAAAAAGGCTGCTATACAGGTCAAGAAACCGTAGCAAGAGCAAAATACCGCGGTATGAATAAACGGGCTATGTATTTAGTTGCAGGGCAATCAGAACAAGCCCCCGTTGCTGGCGATGCGATTGAGCGCAGTGTTGGTGAGAACTGGCGTAAAGGCGGAACCATTGTTTCTTCTTTCCGATATCAAGATGGACATACTTTAGCTTTGGCTATTCTCCCTAATGATCTTGATAGTGACACTCAATTTAAACTTCAAAATGCGATTTGGGAAAAAATGCCACTTCCTTACTCTCTTGACGATGAGTAACTCAACACCATAAACAAAAAGGGTCTGCAAAAAATTGCAGACCCACTTCCTAAATTCCCTTTCTTAAATTAATAATCCAATTAGGCACAACAATTCTGTGTCGAAGGTAAGATTAAGTTTCATTGTTACATTTCCAACCTTGACCTCAAACGCAGATATCAATAACAAACTTTGAATTTTTATTTATTTTAAGTGAATAAGTAGCAAGTCATTTATTATTTAGCTATCTTTACAGTGTTCTTTTCTTAAAAAAGAGCGCATAAATTGTTTAACTCCAAACAATTTAATTCAATATACCTATATATATTGAATATGCATCTGTGACTGTTTGCCCGAATTTATTCGGGCTTTTTTTTATTCATGCCCACTGAATAACAGTATTTAATATTAGATAAAGATCAAATTTAAAACGATAAAAGTACAAAAACTGATTCAACCATCACTCTATTCTATATTTGTAACGCTACCTTCATCTTTTCTGTTTTATAATACAACCAAAGCACATTACGAGCTTTGTTGTATTAATCACAAAAGGACAAGGTGATGCGATTTTTTAAGCACTATGCACCAAGCATGATTGCTAAACATATTAGTCGACTGTTTAATGGGAAAATTCATATTCATGGTATTGGTGAGTTTCGATTTGAAGAAGGAAAGTTGCTCGTTCCCTCTCAAGCAGAAAGAGCGCAATATCGAATGATAAAAGAGATTAACTTGGAAGTTGCTCGATTACGACTTTCTTATTAATAGCCTCAAACTGACTATGTAAAATCGATACGAATAAAAAAAGGTAGCTGTGGCTACCTTTTTTAATGCTTATTTTAACACTCTTATTTATACTTTATGTTGAGCCATTTTTGGTTGTCGCCCTGATAAGCCTAAGGCGCGTTTAAGACATTCATCTTTAACTGGCGTAACCTCATTAGTTAGAGACATTCCTATCCCCCTCACTAATTTCTTAATTGGATTAGAACCAGAAAAAAGAGCCTTAAAGCTTTGCATCGACGCTATCATTTGCGCCGCTTCCGCTTTTCTCCAGCGCTCAAATGGGCGTAAATTGGTTTTTAACCCAATATCTTTACCCTCTTGATGTAGCTCTATAATCGTTTCAGCTAATGCTGCGGCGTCAGCTAAACCAAGGTTTACTCCTTGCCCTGCTAATGGATGAATTGTATGAGCCGCATCACCGACTAATACAACGCGATCTTTTACAAAATCTTTGGCATAACGCATTTTTAAAGGGAAGACTTGTCTCTCTCCTTCGACACGGCATAGGCCTAGTTGGTTATCAAACGCTGCAGTCAATTGCTTATTAAATTCGTCTTCTGGCATTGAAACTAAGTTTTCTGCATTAAGAGGATCGAGTGACCAAACAATTGAACTCAAATTACTTTCACTCAATGGAAGAAAAGCTAATGGACCTTCTGGTCTAAAAATTTGACGAGCCGTTTCTGTGTGATTTTCTACGGTTCGTATATTGGCAACTAAAGCACTGTGTCCATAATCCCAATGAGTGAGTGGGATATTAACTTGATTACGTAACCAAGAGTTTGCGCCATCAGCACCGACCACTAATTTAGCCGTAATTGCTTTGCCTGATTCTAAATTTAACCACGCTTCACTCTCGCCAAACATAATACTACTACAACGTTCTGGAGCTAATAACGTTACATTTTCTTGTTTAGAAACCATATCTAACAAAGAAAGTTGAATCACTCGGTTTTCAACAATATGCCCTAGGTTTCGTTGTGCAATTTGTTCTGCTTCAAAATCAATACGAGCAAAGCTGTCTTGCTCCCATACTGTCATTGAACGGTAAGGAGCGGCTCTACGAGAGGAGATCCCCTGCCATGCACCAACATTATCTAAAATATATTCACTTGCTCGACTGATTGCTGATACACGAACATCTGGTAAATCAGTTAGATCAGTGTCTGGTAATTGACTTTCAATGACCGCGATTCTTAATCCACTGCTCTCTAATGCAGCAGCAACGGTCAAACCAACCATGCCACCACCAATAATCGCAACATCTACACTTTGCATCATAATTATCTATTCACTCTGCCCATAGCTCGTAACGTTAAGGGCTTTAAAAAAGCACGAAAAGTATCAACTGCACACAAACTGACATTTCTTCCTATCACCATAGGAAATGCATTATTTGCAAAAATAGACACCAATCCTGCAGTCATGGTTATTGTTTGTTGTTGATCTGGCTGACGGCGTTTTTGATACGCAGACAACACTGAATATTCGCCAATATCATTACCTGCTTGATTTGCTAGGGTAATACAATCTGCCAATGAGAATACGTCTCTTATTCCTAAATTAAAACCTTGGCCAGCAATTGGATGCAATGTTTGAGCAGCATTACCAATAGCAGCAAAACGGTGTGATATATGTTGTTTTTGACGACGTAACCACAATGGGTAATGCGCTCGTTGCCCCGTTTTAGTCAACTGACCTAAACGCCAGCCAAAAGCCTGTTGTAAATGCGCTAGAAACGTATCGTCATCATATCCAAGTATTTGTTGCGACTCTTCAGGGCTCACACACCACACTAAAGAACTGCGCCCTTGAGACATTGGAAGTAAGGCTAATGGTCCATGCTCAGTAAAGCGTTCAAATGCCTTACCTTGCGGATGAATAGCCGTCGTGATATTTGCAATAATGGCTACTTGTTCAAAGTCATCATTCAGACTCTCTATATTCATGCTTTTGCACGTTTTTGATTCCGCGCCATCAGCGGCAATAACTAAGGATGTTGAAATCTGTTCACCTGTCGATAAAGTGATTTTAGATAATGATTGTTCCCTATCAATACCTAAGACCGAGGCAGGACAAATAAGCTCAATATGAGGTGAAATTTCAAGTTTTTGATGATAAAAACGACCGACATCGGCTAACTCAACCACATAACCTAATGCATCAACATTAAGCTCTTTAGCGGTTAATTCAGTCAACCCCATATGATGTCGATCTGACACATGAATATGATCAATTGGCGTTGAAAATGATGCGATACCTGACCAAAGACCAATATCTTGCAGTAGCTGAGTCGTACCACTTGAAAGAGCAATACTTCTCGAATCATAACCTGGATGTTGATCTAACTTTGGCTCAACCGCTTCAATGACGGCGATTGACAATGTCTCTTGGTTCATTTTCTCTAGGGCCAAAGCGAGTGTTGCTCCAGCCATCGCTCCGCCCACGATCACTACATCATAATGTGTCATAGCATTATCCATTAGTGTACGGTTTTAGAGCTGTCTTTATGTACTCGTTGCCCGAGTTCCGCATGAATCGTTAGTACACAAATACGAACATGTTCTAAAACTTGCTCAAATAGGGCTTCTTGTTCTTCCAGATCATCATCTTCATCAATGCCTAGGCGAGCAATTTCTTCTAAATCTAACAAGGCTTCTTTTAATGATTCTGATGCTTTGTCCATTTTAAGCTCAACTAAGCCTAACCCTGAGATAAAATGATTTACCCACTCACTTAGTCCATCAGCTCGATTCATTAATGTTTCAGTGTCATCTGGGATCAACATTTCTAACACAATTACGTCAGACGTTAATTCAGAAACCGTTGATTGAAATACCTGCTCACCCATTTTAATTGCACTATCAGGCCAGCCCATGCCTTCATTTGTGTAATCATAAATTAACGGCTTCCATGTTTGATCGTCTAGTGGCAAACCACCACTTACCATTCCGACAAGTAGGCCATGCAACTCTGATGGGGTAACCGCTAATCCGCTGTCCTTTAGCGCTGACTCTACAGCTAGGAATGTTGGCATTTTTATTTCACTCATAGTAAAACGATCTCTGAATTTATAATCAATAACACAATGCTACCACTTTGCGCATTTTCAGAAAACTCACGATCTCTCGCAATTGAGTATCTTTTCATCAGATTGTTGTTTTATTAAGAATATAGTTAACCCTCATCAACAAAGAGAGGGGAAATACTTGAATCTTATTACGGCATTTCTTATAGTTTCATTCACTTATCACTATTCCCTTTTCTGAATGGTGTAATTCTATTGTTTAACGATGAGTAATGTATTGATGACAAGCCAAGCCGTGCAAGTCCAAATATTAGGACGAGCCATCAAGGTTAACTGCCCTGCTGGTCAAGAAGCTGCATTGAAAGAAGCAGCGAAAGATTTGGATAACCGAGTAAATGAGCTATCTGAACGAACTAAAGTAACCAATACAGAACAGCTATTAACTATTACATCATTAAATATATGCTATGAATTACATATGGCGAAAAAAGAGGCAAGTAAACACTCTTCTGATGTTTATGAGCGTATGGGATTACTTGCTAATGCATTAGAAACAGCGATTTCTACAGTTAAGCCTAGCCAAACAGAAGAAAGTACGGCAGAATAGAAATATCGCTAAGGATAGCAAAAGAATAAAATTTACCCTGGAGTGTTTGTAGGCGGATCTATGTCCCTGAGCCGATAAGCACAAATTAGGGTTAGTATTTGTTTACTACTGAGCATGCTCGGCTCGTACTGAGAAGCCTACGGTGAACCTTGCTGATCCGCCTTGAACCTAGGGTTCAAGGGCTACGACCACTACGGCACTTTGGGGTATTCCATGACATCTCGTCGACGCATTCGACAATCGATACGTCAACTTCGCAACACCTTATCTCCTACAGAACAATCACAAGCTGCTGACGCGCTTGTCCTTCAATGTGCTACCAACCCTATAATTCAAAAAGCAAATACGATAGCCGTATATTTATCATCTGATGGTGAAGTTGATACTGACCCACTCATTCAATGGTTATGGCAACAAGGTAAGCAAGTTTCTTTGCCTGTTATACACCCTTTTGCAAAGGGTCATTTATTGTTTCTTGAGTACACAAAAACAACCCCACTCATTCATAATAAATACCAAATACTTGAACCAAAATTAGATAAAACAAAAATCGTACCGACCTCAGAGCTGGATCTTATTTTGACCCCATTGGTGGCTTTTGATCATACCGGTAACCGTCTAGGCATGGGGGGAGGATATTATGATCGAACCCTCTCACGTTGGCACACTGACCAGCAAGGGCCAATGCCAATAGGTTTATCTCATTCCTGCCAGCAAGTACCACTATTGCCGATCGAATCTTGGGATGTACCACTACCTCAAATCATCACCCCTAAAAAAACATGGTTCTGGTAAACCCCAACCGAAATCGTTTGCTTTGACTGTATTTCCTTCAATTTTTGCTCTTTTCTGACTTATTTTTTCTGACGAAGAAAAAACAGTGCGTTATAATCACGCCGCTTTCATTTGAAGACTATTATTTCATTAGGAGAATGTCATGACTCAAGACGAGATGAAAAAAGCAGCTGGTTGGGCAGCGTTAGAATACGTAGAAGCTGGCAGCATTGTTGGTGTAGGTACAGGATCAACAGTAAATCACTTCATCGACGCGCTTGCGACAATGAAAGGCAAAATCAAAGGGGCAGTATCAAGCTCTGTTGCTTCAACAGAAAAACTTAAAGAGCTGGGCATTGAGGTTTTTGACTGTAATGATGTTGCAGGTCTTGACGTTTATGTTGATGGCGCTGATGAAATTAATGGTAAAAACGAGATGATTAAAGGTGGCGGTGCTGCTCTTACTCGTGAAAAAATCGTTGCTGCTATCTCTGATAAGTTTATTTGTATTGTCGACGACACAAAACAAGTTGATGTATTAGGTGCCTTCCCGCTTCCTGTTGAAGTTATTCCAATGGCTCGCTCTTACGTTGCTCGTGAATTAGTAAAACTAGGCGGAGACCCTGCATACCGTCATGGTGTAACCACTGATAACGGTAACGTGATCTTAGATGTTCATGGTATGAAAATTACTGATGCGAAAGAGTTAGAAGATAAAATCAATGCATTACCAGGTGTGGTAACGGTTGGTCTATTCGCTCATCGCGGTGCAGATGTCCTATTAGTAGGCGCTCCTGAAGGCGTTAAAAAGTTCGATTAAGTTTCTTTTTTGTCTTAATGCTCCCACCAATCGGGCGTTAAAAATGTCATTTGATTACAAACGGTGCTCATTAGCACCGTTTTTTATTAACTATTCCGTAATTTTCTTACCCAAACTGATTATTTTTTGATACTTTATAATCATTGAACATAAACTTCCCATCATAAATTTGTTTTTAAGGATAAGAACGACCATGGCAAAAGTATCTCTGGAAAAAGAAAAAATAAAAATTCTTCTTTTAGAAGGGTTGCACCCATCTTGTGTTGAAGTTTTTCAGGCTGATGGCTATACAAACATCGAATATCATAAGGGATCGTTGTCAGAAGAGGATCTTCTTGAGGCAGTAAAAGATGTTCACTTTATTGGTCTTCGCTCACGCACTCAATTAACTCAAGAAGTGTTTGATGCCGCAAACAAGTTAGTTGCCGTCGGTTGTTTCTGTATCGGAACGAACCAAGTGAACTTAACGGCCGCTGCAAAACGCGGTATTCCAGTATTTAATGCCCCTTTCTCTAACACTCGAAGTGTTGCTGAGCTTGTTTTAGGGCAAATCCTATTACTCCTGCGTGGTATTCCTGAGAAAAATGCGTTAGCTCATCGTGGTATCTGGAAAAAAAGTGCCGATGCTTCTTTTGAAGCAAGAGGCAAACGTTTGGGTATCATAGGTTATGGACATATCGGTACACAATTAGGTATTTTAGCTGAAAACTTAGGTATGCGAGTCTATTACTACGATATAGAAAACAAGCTATCGCTAGGTAATGCAACTCAGATCCAAACCATGAGTGAGCTATTAAATAAATGTGACGTTATCTCTCTTCATGTTCCAGAAACACTAGGAACAAAAGACATGATGGGAGCTGAAGAGTTTGCCCGTATGAAGCCAGGTGCTATCTTTATCAATGCCGCTCGTGGCACTGTCGTTAAGATCCCTGACTTATGCGATGCATTAGAGTCTGGTCATTTAGGTGGTGCAGCTATCGATGTATTCCCTGTGGAACCTAAAACAAACGCAGACCCATTCGAATCGCCATTACAGAAGTTTGATAATGTTATTCTTACTCCGCATGTCGGAGGCTCGACTCAAGAAGCTCAAGAAAACATCGGCGTTGAAGTCGCAGGGAAACTCACTAAATACTCTGATAATGGTTCAACATTGTCATCAGTAAACTTCCCTGAAGTCTCTCTTCCTGAACATACTGATACGTCTCGTTTGCTTCATATCCATGAGAACCGTCCAGGTATTCTAACTCAGATAAACAGCATTTTTGCTGATGAAGGGATTAACATTGCCGCTCAATACCTACAAACATCTGCGGATATGGGCTATGTCGTAATTGATGTTGAAACCCCTCGTTCTGAAGAAGCATTAGTTAAGCTAAAAGCTATTGAAGGCACAATCCGCGCTCGAATTCTACACTAACATCACTAAAAAAGGGGTTACCACGCGGTAACCCCTTTTTATTTTTTACTCTTCAGCAACTATTCCTTTAGTCGATAAACAACAGACACTGAATCTGAAATCACCATTTGGTTATCTTGGTAGCTTTCTGCAACATTAGAAGCCGCATCCATTCTCATGCTTTTCATTAAGACTGGTTGGCTGTAGTTGTTGCGATAAGAAACCTTCCATACCCCTTTAACTTCACTGCCAAAACCTTTTGCTAATGATGTTGCTTTTTCATTGGCATCTTTAATTGCCTCTAAACGTGCAGCTTCAATGTATTCTTTCTCTTTACTTGTCTTTAATTCAATATGATTAATACGATTGATGCCATCACCTAGCGCTTTATCAAGGTATCCATTTAATTTATTTAAATCCATTACCGTAACCGTAATATTACGAATAGCTTTGTACCCAACAAGCTCTGGTTTTTTCCCTTTTGGATAACGATACTCTGGTGTTAAGTGAATATTCCCACTGTTAATATTTTCACGTTTCACACCTTGTACTTCTAAACGAGCAAGAAAACTCGTCACTGCTTTATCTGCTGCTTGCTTTGCTTTTTCTGCGGTTGCTTTACTTTCTACCACATCAACTGAAAACTGCGCCATATCTGGCACAACAAGTACCTCTCCTGTACCTAATACTTCAAGATGAGGAAAATCGGGTGATGAAGCAAAAGCCATTGGCGTTAAACAAGCCGATAAACATAAAGCACTGATTATTTTTTTCATGGTTAATATCTCAAAGTAACATCATAGGGTTATGACTATAAGAGTAATAAATAATTCCCTTAGCCAACCAAAGTTCCATTCAAAAAAAATGCTACCCGAAGGCAGCATTTAATGTATTGATTTAAGTAAACCTTAGTCTACTTTATTTAAATGCACATCCATTTGTGGGAATGGGATCTCAATACCTTCATTATCAAGACCCTCTTTAATCGCTTGAAGCGTATCAAAGTAAACATCCCAATATTGTTCTGTTTTACACCAAGGACGAACAACAAAGTTTACTGATGAATCAGCAAGAGCAATAACACCCACGGTTGGTGCCGGTGTTTTAAGTACACGCTCATCAGATTCAAGAACTTTCGTAATCACTTCTTTTGTTTTCTTCAGGTCAGCACTGTAAGACACACCAATCACATGGTCTACACGACGAGTAGCATGACGTGAATAGTTAGTGATTGGACTGCCGATAACGCCACCATTTGGCACTACAACCATTTTATTATCTGGTGTAGTTAGAATTGTTTGGAAAATTTGAATTGAATCAACAGAACCTGCAACCCCACCAATCTCAACATAATCGCCAGACTTAAATGGACGGAATGCTACGATTAATACACCTGCTGCAAAGTTTGATAATGAACCTTGAAGCGCAAGGCCTACCGCTAAGCCGGCCGCACCAATAACAGCAACAACAGAAGCGGTTTGAACGCCTACTTTACCTAAAGCTGCAATTAAAACGATAATGAACAAAAGGTAACGAACCAGCGTATGAACAAAGTCGACAACGGCCTTATCAACTTTCTTTTTCTGAAGAGCCTTGCTTACACCACCGGCGATTTTCTTAACGATAATATTACCGATAAAAAGGATCACCAATGCCGAGATAATATTTACTCCATACGTGATAAATAGCTCTGAATTATCTGTTAGCCAATGTTCTAAATTAGCCACACTTGTAGTAGCTAAATCAGTCACAGCACCTTGATTTGCCATGTAATTTGTCCTTTATAGTTATTCTCAGTATAAATTGAGATGATTGCCATATATTGACGATTTATACCAATTCTAACACTATCAGCGTCAGCTTGATGTAAAATCTCTTTCTAAAATACACTTTTCTCTTTCTATTCTCTTCAATAAGAAAGAAAAACAACCTGAATTACAATAACCTACCCAACACTAGCGGATTAAATTATTCTAACTACATTTTACTTACAAAAATAATACATTCAGCTGTCGTGACGTAATTATTTTTGTTGCTCTTCTCTTTTGAAAACAAATTCACTTTCTGTTGATTCTGCGTCTACAAAGTAATAACCCGCAACACTAAACTCTTTGAGCTCTTCTTTGTTTTTCACCCTGTTTTCAATAATAAAACGAGCCATTAAGCCTCGCGCTTTTTTGGCATAAAAGCTGATAATTTTATATTGTCCATTTTTGCAATCTTTAAAGACCGGGGTTATCACCTTTGCAGCTAATGCTTTTGGTTTTACCGCTTTAAAATATTCATTTGAGGCTAAGTTCACTAAAACATCATCACCTTGTGCTTTCAACACTTGGTTTAATTGCTCTGTAATTTTACTCCCCCAAAACTGATACAAATTACTACCACGACCATTCGCTAGCTTTGTTCCCATCTCCAAGCGATAAGGTTGCATAAGATCCAATGGTTTCAATAGCCCATACAACCCAGACAACATACGTAAATGCGCTTGAGCAAACTCGATATCACTCTCCGTTAGGCTGTTTGCATCTAACCCAGTATAAACATCACCTTTAAATGCAAATAGGGCCTGACGAGCATTATCTTGAGTAAACGTCGTTGACCACTCTTCAAAACGCACCGCATTTAAACTTGCAATTTTGTCACTCACCTTCATTAAGGCGGAGATATCTAATGGCGTTAATTGTTTACATACCTCTACAAGCTCAGCTGAATCAGCAATAAAGTCAGGTTGAGTAAAGGTTTTAACGGGTAATGGCGTTTCGTAATCCAGTGTTTTCGCAGGTGAAACAACAATAAGCATGAGCAAGATATCCTATGTATTTTTATATACTATGATAGTAACTATTCAGATATAAAAAAGCCACGCTAGCTTGCGTGGCTTTGTCTATTTCTTTGATGGATAAAACAAATGATTATTTTTGTTCTTTTGTACTATCCCAAATACCTTCTTCTAGCTGCGAGTGTAGCTCTGGATAATCTTTACTATCAAAGGTAGGTACTTTACCCGCTGCCAACTGCTTATTATAATCTTTAGCTAGCTTTATTACCGTGCCAGATAGTAATGAAATAGCGATTAAGTTAACAATAGCCATTAGTCCCATTGAAACATCAGCAAGTGCCCATACCGTTGGCAGTGAAGATAAAGCACCAAACATAACCATTCCCAATACAATGACACGGAATATACCAATACCTGCTTTGTGATTATGTTCTAGAAAAATCAAGTTTGTTTCCGCATACGAATAGTTTGCGATAATTGACGTAAATGCAAAGAAGAAAATCGCAATAGCAACAAAAATTCCGCCCCAGTCACCCACTTGACTCGTTAGAGCCAATTGAGTGAGCTCTATCCCTGTCACTTCACCATGTGGCACATATTCGCCAGACATTAAGATTATTGCGACGGTTGCAGAGCAAATAACAATCGTATCCATAAATACGCCAAGCATTTGAACATAACCTTGAGATGCTGGGTGCGGAGGATATGGTGTCGCTGAAGCTGCAGCATTAGGTGCCGAACCCATACCCGCCTCATTCGAGAACAAACCACGTTTAATGCCATTAATCATTGCTTGGGCAATCGCGTAGCCTAAACCACCGGCAGCGGCCTCTTGAAGACCAAACGCACTTTTGAAAATTAAAGCAATAACGCCTGGTAATTTTTCGATATTGGTTAGCATAATAAACAATGCTATTGCCAAATACGCCAAAGCCATAACTGGAACAACAATTTCAGCGGTTCTTGCTATCGTTCTAAAGCCACCAAAAATAACAACCGCAGAGATAATAACAATCGCAATACCAACATAGAGAGGTTCCCAACCAAACGCCGTTTGCATTGCACCTACAATGGAGTTGGCTTGTACCGCATTAAAAACTAAACCAAACGCAATAATTAAAAAGATAGAGAATAAAACGCCCATCCAGCGCATTCCCAATCCCTTCTCCATATAATAAGCAGGACCACCACGGTAGTTACCATCGTCATCTTTAGTTTTATATAATTGAGCTAATGTACTTTCTGCAAAGGAGGTTGCCATACCTAACATGGCAATTAACCACATCCAGAAAATGGCACCAGGGCCACCAGCAGTTAACGCCACAGCGACACCTGCCATATTACCAGTACCGACACGGGCGGCTAGACTAGTACACAAGGCTTGAAATGATGAAATCCCAGATGGATCTGATTTTCTACTGTTTTTCAAAACCGAAAACATATGACCAAAATGGCGGAATTGAATAAACCCTAAACGAACAGTAAAATAAATACCAATAGCGACTAATAAATAGACCAGTACTGAACCCCATAATAGGTCATTCAGTAAGTTAATAAGACTTGTCACACTTCCCTCTCAATTACGTCAATAATTTATGATTGCACACACTTATCACTATAAGTGCCCCTACTAATCTTCCTTGTTATTGTCGATTATTTATTTGGTTATGATGAAGAGTTAACTCTGCACAGTGCAACTCTATTCAGTTATTAGCAGTAAATCTAAATATTTACTCATCCAATAAGATTAGCGGGCTGAATGATGCTCAGTATTTACTAAAAAATCAATAAAAAACAAATGTTGTAGTTATGACACTTTTTCTACAACCTTGGACTTGCCGTTCATTTTCACAACATAAAAAATCATCCTATTGACATTTAAATCAATGCAAAAACATCAACAAATAATAATTCACGTTGTTTTCGTTATGAAAATACGCTTCCACAGCCATAGAAAACAGTAAGATATCAACGTTGCTCATCCTCTCTATTTTTACTTAAGAAAATAATAAGCACCTCAACCCTTAGCAAGGTAATAGACTAAAAAACCAATAAAAAAAAGAATCTACATTAACAAAAGTTAAACAAAAAAATATACTTTTATTCCGTATGGAATAGATTAATAAAAGGTTGTTAGGCGTTATTAATTAAAATTAAAGTCATTTTAGTGACCGTTATCTCACAAAAATTTCATTAAAAAGAAACAAATGAGAAACAGTTCAAGGTCATAATCGACACTCTGTGATATTTAATAACACACGATGGTAGATAACTTACTCTTTGTAATGATTCATTATTTTATAAAACGAGGTGCTTATGGATGGGTACACATTAAATGATTTATTAGCTACAAAAACATCAACAACTAAAAAGAAGCCAAAAAAGCGTTTATGGCGAGAAATTGAAGCATTTCAAGATCGTCGTCAGCTATTACATGAATTAAGAGAACTCGATCCTTCATTCAAAGGAAGCATTGATGAGGCTTTCTTCAAATAAGACATCACATTAAATCACTAAACAAAAAGGAGAGTACGGAACTCTCCTTTTTAATTGACAACAAACCTATCTTACCTTTTCAGCAAGCACTAAATAACGTTTATCAATTATGTTACCAAATACGGGATCTTCTTCTTCAATCCAACTCCTTTCTAATTCCTCCCAATCGTTGGTGGTCAGGTGTGCTTTAAGAAAAGGTAAGATCTCTTTTTCTTCGAGTTCAAGGTGTTGTCGTACTCGAGAGGTAAATGCTTTTAAGTGCTCTTTAAAAATATCCTTGGGAACAATCGCATCATTTAAAATCATCTCAATCGTTATCGAGAAGGCTTCAGTGCTGTCTGATAATGTGTGATGCTCTTGCAGTAAGTTATCTAACCCTTCATGCTCACCATAATGATCAATATAATATTGATATATCATGTCCTCCTTAGGGTGATGCATCTTCTCTGCGACAGACGACAGATAACTAACACTTTCTCGGATCACATTATAATTAACGCTCTTTTCATCTTCTAGCCGAGACAGCTTACTCTCTAATAACTGAATGATACGATTAATATACCCATGCTCTTTATATATGCTTTCTATCAGCATCCTTTCCTCCCTACAGTCTCTTAATTTATTTAATACCATTCTGGATAAGTAGTTGTTCAGATAATTGCGTAGGAAAAATCGATTAGATCAAGGCATAAATTACAGTAACTAGTGGATCTAATTACAAAATTTATAACACAGATATAATCGATTTTAACAAGCAAGAATGATCAAATACTTATGTAGATTGGTATAAGATAACTTAAGTGTATATCACTGAGATAAGAGCACAGGATTTAGTTCAAAATTTATACAGCAAACTTATGAAACTGAATGCCAATTGATCTCTGCTAACTTTTTCGATTTAAGTAATTCATTCACTTTTGAGAAATGTTTACAACCAAAAAAACCACGATGAGCTGACAACGGAGAGGGATGAGGTGCTTTTAAAATAGAGTGGCGTTCCTTATCTATATTCCCACCTTTCTTTTGAGCATGAGCTCCCCATAATAAGAAGATTACACCTTCTCTATGTAAGTTCAGCTGCTCTATGATGCTATCTGTGAATGTTTCCCAGCCAAACTTAGCGTGAGAGTGCGCCTTGCTTTCTTCAACGGTTAATACTGTATTTAACAATAATACGCCTTGCTTAGCCCAACTCTCCAAGTAGCCATGTTCAGGAATAGTAAAATCACTAATATCTTCGGCTAATTCTTTATACATATTACGCAATGAAGGCGGCGTTTTTATCCCAGGCAATACAGAGAAAGAAAGACCATGTGCTTGCCCTTTACCATGATATGGATCTTGGCCCAGAATCACGACTTTAACCTCATTAAAAGCAGTTAAGTCAAAGGCAGTAAAAATATCTTTTTCTTGTGGGAAAACATTTTTGCCAAGCGCTCGCTCTCTATCAATCTTTGCCATCATAGATTGGTAGTAGGTTTTTTCTTTTTCAGCCGATAAAACCGAATTCCAGGTCACTGTCATTATGCCTTCTCGCTCAGTTTTCTTAATTGAGATATTTCATCTTTCCAAATTTCAGGATCAATTGTTTCTAATATAAGGGGGATATTATTGAATCGTTCATCTTGCATGATGTATTCAAAACAATCCCACCCGATAGTTCCTTGCCCTAAAGAATGGTGACGATCTACACGGCTGCCTAACTCAATTTTTGCATCGTTAATATGCATACCACGTAAATATTGAAAACCAACAATTCGCTCAAATTCAGCAAAGGTATGATCGCAAGCTTCTTTCGATCCTAAGTCATAACCTGCCGCAAAGGTGTGACAAGTATCAAGACAAATCCCTACTCGTGTTTTATCTTCAACCAGATCGATTATTTGAGCTAAATGTTCAAATTTCCATCCTAGGTTTGTACCTTGACCTGCCGTATTTTCAATAACAGCAATCACATCAGGAACCGCTTGATGAGCTAAATTAATTGACTCAGAAATCAAAGCTAAACACTCATCTTCTGAAATTTTCTTTAAATGGCTTCCTGGGTGGAAATTTAATAACGTTAAACCAAGCTGATTACAGCGCTCCATCTCATCAATAAATGCCGCTCGAGATTTTTCTAACTTATCTTCTTCTGGAGCACCTAAATTAATAAGATAAGAGTCATGTGGTAAAATTTGATCACTTGAAAAACCAAAGCGCTTACAGTTTGCTTTAAAATCAGAGATAACTTTTCTTGTTAGTGGCTTGGCTGCCCATTGACGTTGATTCTTAGTGAATAGTGCGAATGCATTTGCTCCTATTTGATAGGCTCTCTTCGGTGCTTGATCAACCCCGCCGGCCGCAGATACGTGAGCTCCAATATATTTCATCTCTGTACTTTCCTTTCAAAATTAACGTCGTCACTATTATTACGGTAAACACTTTATTTGTCAGTATTTCTATCATCTTACTAAAATTGAACCTTTATTTTGGCACCAACATAAAAAACCATTTTGTAGTAATATTACAACAAAACAAAGGTATAACAATAAAGTGGTAGGCTGCATTTTTCGTGCTACAGACTAGCTATATGGTGCTTTATTGATTTAGAGCAAGGTTTATAAGATGAATTAATTATCACTTTTTGTAGTTTTTTGACCTATATCAATATACAAAGTAAGGGTATCATGTATATAATGTGACCCATAAGATATTTACAAAATAACCACAAAGTGGACTAGGAGAAAGTAAAATGATCACAGGTATCCAAATTACTAAAGCTGCAAATGACGATCTTCTTAACTCTATCTGGCTACTAGATAGCGAGAAAAACGAAGCACGTTGTGTTGTTGCAACAGCAGGTTTTGAAGCAGATCAAGTAATTGCAGCAAACGAGCTAGGCGAATACGAAAGCCGTGACGTTGCAATTGAAAAAGCACCAAAAATCGAAGGTGGTCAGCACCTAAATGTGAACGTTCTACAACGTGATACATTAGAAGATGCTGTTAAACACCCAGAGAACTACCCACAACTGACTATCCGTGTTTCTGGTTATGCTGTGCGTTTTAACTCTCTAACTACTGAACAACAAAAAGACGTTATCGCACGTACATTCACTGAAACTCTATAATTTTAGAGTGAATTGAATTCAATAAAAACGGCACTCATTGCTCATGAGTGCCGTTTTTTTATGCGTAAAAAGCACATCAATTAATTATGATGTGCTATTTGAGTTTTATTATTAATACTTTTGGTTACTGTACTTTACGAAGTACTGCTTTTAATGCATCAAAATCGTTAGCAAGATCTTCAGATAACAGCTCCATTGCATTATGTTTAGCTAATGGTGCAGGCAGTTCAAGATCACCACCTAAGATATCATCGACGACTTCTTTAAATTTCGCAGGATGTGCTGTACATAAGAAAAGCCCGGTTTCACCGTCATTAAGTTGCTCTTCAAGAATGCGATAAGCAATGGCACCATGTGGCTCACATAAATACCCTTCAGCATTCATTGCTTTTAGCGTTTCAGCACTTTGCTCATCCGTCACTGCACCTTTACCAAGCGTTTCTAAGCCCCAACCTAAACGCTGACATAGCTCTTCAATTCGAGGCCAGTTGTTTGGTTGGCTCACATCCATTGCATTGGAAATCGTTGGGATCGTCGTTTTTGGCTCCCACTTACCAGTTTCAAGGTAGCGCGGTACGGTGTCATTAACATTAGTTGCAGCAATAAAGCGCTTAACTGGTAAGCCTAATGATTTAGCTAACAGGCCTGCGGTTAAATTACCAAAATTACCGCTTGGTACTGAGATAACGACATCACTACGTTTTTCTTTTGGCAGTTGAGATACCGCTTCAAAGTAGTAACAAATTTGCGCCATTAGTCGGCTGATATTAATTGAGTTTGCTGAATTCAGTCCAACTTCTTTACGTAGCTCAGCGTCATCAAACGATTGTTTAACTAATGCCTGACAGTCATCAAAGTCACCATCAACGGCAACGGTATGAATATTCTTGCCTAGTGTACAAAATAACTTTTCTTGCAGCGGGCTGATCTTTCCTTTTGGATAAAGGATAACGACTTTAATGTTATCCATACCATAGAATGCATGAGCAACGGCTGCACCAGTATCACCTGATGTCGCCGTTAGAATCGTAATTTGTTCATTGCCTTCGGTCACCGCAGCTAAAGATTGCGCCATAAAACGACCACCAAAATCTTTAAACGCTAATGTCGGGCCATGAAATAATTCAAGCGCATAAACGCCCTCTTTTACAGCATGGATTGGCGCTGGGAATTGAAACGCATTTTCGACCATACTTTTCACTGTATCTTGTGATAATTCCTCACCAATAAACGCAGATAAAATCTTAGTGCTACGAGGAATAAAATCTTCAGCTAGAAGCGCATCAACATCATCAAACTTAGGCAATTCTGATGGAAAAAATAGTCCTTGATTACGACCTAAACCTTGACGAACAGCTTGACCAAAAGAGACCTGTTCATCATTTTCTTTTATGTTATACAGCTTCATAGTTTACTTCCTGTTACTTGTGAGCCTTGCTTATCCAAACGACAAACATGGACAAATCCTTCATCATTTTGTACGTAGTTTTCTTGTAGCCAACGAGATACTCGCTCAGCGACGTCTTTATCTTTACAGATGCTAAACAGCGTTGGACCAGAACCTGAGATCCCAGTTGTCAGCGCTCCTGCTGAGGCTGCATATTCACGCGCTTTCGCAAAGTTAGGTAATAAGCGTTCACGATAGGGTTCAGCCACCACATCTTTAATCATTTTCGCAGCTAATTCAGGCTGCTTTGAATAACATGCATGAATAAAACCGGCTAAATTACGACCATGTGCTATCACATCTTGACGGCGGTATTGAGAAGGTAAAATCTCACGCGCTTCTGCTGTTGATACTTTAATTCCTGGGTATGCCATCACCCAATACCATTCATCAAAACACGGAACTTCTTGGCTAATAATACCTAACTCTTCAACCATTAATTGCAGGCCACCAAGATAACAAGGAGCAACATTATCATAATGAATACCACCTGATATCTGCCCTTCCATCTCCCCCATTAATGCCAACACTTCCATGTCTGTTAATGGCTTATCATGAAATAAATTCAACGCATCTAATGCGGCTACAATCGAACAGGCGCTAGAACCAAGCCCAGAGCCAATTGGCATGTTCTTCTCAAGTACCATATGAATCGGTTTAAGTTCAGTGCCTTTTTTTACAAGCTCTCTTGCAAATACACGCCAGCAATCATAAACAATATTTTCTTTTGGGTTCTCCGGTAACTTATCTACAAAGCTACCTGCGGTTGCTAAAGTGAAAGCTTCGGTTCCTAATTCAACTAAAACACGATCACCCAGTAATGTGCCATCAATAGGAGAAACGGCGGCACCTAATACATCAAAGCCTACACTTACATTACCAATTGATGCTGGAGCATAAACAACAACACTCATTTTATACTCCTAATTTCCAACCAAGCGTACGCATTAAATCAGAGAACACGCCAGCAGCGGTTACTTCGGTTCCTGCGCCATAACCACGTAATACTAATGGAATTGGTTGGTAATAGCGGCTATAAAAAGCCAACGCATTCTCACCATCCTTGATTTTAAACATAGGATCATCACCATCAACAGCAGCAATACGTACCTTACATTTACCTTCTAGAATTTCACCAACATAGCGCAATACTTTACCTTCTGCTGCCGCTTTTGCTGACTCTTGAGCAAAATAAGCATCCGCTTCAGGAAGGCGAGCCATAAACTCATCAACTGTGCCAGAATCATCAAAACCTGGTGGCAGAGCTTGCTCAACTTCTACATCATCTAGCTCTATTTCAAGGCCGGATTCACGAGCAAGAATAAGCAACTTACGAGCGACATCCATACCTGAAAGATCATCACGAGGGTCAGGTTCAGTAAAGCCGTTTTGTTTTGCAACATTTGTTGCTTCGCTTAACGACATTCCTTCATCTAGCTTACCGAAGATATAAGATAAAGAGCCGGATAAAATACCATTGAACTTTTCAAGCTCATCACCTGCTGCAATGAGATTTTGCAAGTTCTCAATAACAGGTAGACCAGCACCTACTGTTGTTTCATACATAAATTTACGACGAGTACCGCGCGCTGCATTACGTAATTGATGGTAATACGCCATTGAGTCGGTATTGGCTTTTTTATTTGGCGTAATAACATGGAAACCAGCGGATAAGAAATCAACATACTGAGCTGCAATTCCATGGTCAGAAGTACAATCGACAATCACAGGGTTAATAATATGGTTACGTTGCACCAAAGCAATCAATCGAGCTAAACTAAATTCTTCTGACGTATTACTCATACGATCACGCCAAGTATCTAGCGGAATACCTTTACTATCAAGCAATAAACCACGGCTATTTGCTAAACCGCAAACACGGATTTCAATGCCTTTCTCTGCAAGTTTTGGCTGCTGACGCTTAATTTGATCGACAAGTTCGCCACCAACACCACCAACACCAACAACAAACACATCTAAAAAATGCTTACTGTTAAATAAGTTCTCATGGCAGGCTTTAATTGATTCAGATATTTTATCTTCTGGAATAACAGCTGAAATAGCTCGCTCTGAAGAACCTTGTGCAATGGCAATAATATTAACGTTTACTTCAGTTAAAGAAGTAAAAAATTGAGATGCGACACCTTTAGATGTACGCATACCATCACCAACTAAGGTAACAATTGCTACGTTATCAGTGAATTCTACCGGCTCTAGTAAGCCATCTTTTAATTCAAGTTCAAACGCTTCTCTTAATACTTGCTCAGCCTTACATTTGTCTTCAGCTTCAATACAGAAACTGATGCTGTACTCTGAAGAGGATTGTGTAATAAGAACAATGGAGATACCAGAAGTAGACATCGCACCAAATACACGACTTGCCATGCCAACCATGCCCTTCATTCCCGGACCGCTAACATTAACCATTGTTAAGTTGTTTAGTGTTGTAATTCCTTTAATCGCAAGATTATCTTCGCCAGTATCCTGTCCAATTAAAGTACCAGGGCCTTGAGGGTTAAAACTATTTTTAATCAAACAAGGAATATGGAATTGCGCGATAGGCGCGATTGTTTTTGGATGCAGAACAGAGGCTCCAAAATAAGAGAGTTCCATTGCTTCTTGATAGCTTAATGATTTTAATAAACGTGCATCATCAACTAATCGAGGGTCACAATTATAGACACCGTCAACATCGGTCCAGATCTCACAACATTCAGCACGAAGACAGGCTGCAAGTACAGCTGCAGAATAATCTGAACCATTACGACCCAGAGTAACTAATTCCCCTTTTGCATTACCCGCAGTAAAACCCGGCATAATGTTTACATGCCCAGAAGGCAAAGGTTCATTTTTAAAGTTGAGCGTTGAGATATCAACATCAACAGCACCTTCAAGAAAATCACCGCGAGCATATAGATATTTAACAGGGTCAATCAGACTTGCAGGTTGGCCTTTGGCCTCAAGCACCGCTTTCATTGTTACAATAGAAATGCGCTCGCCTTTACTGATAATTTTTGCGTATACGTTATCTGGACACATACCTAATAAGGTGATCCCATGGACGTATTGACGAAGTTGAGAAAGAGAGTCTTTTAGCTTGTTTTCAAGCGTTTTAAGATCAACTTGCGGAAGAGCGTTAGAAATACCATCAAATAACTGAATAAACGTAGATTCTAGCTCTGTAATCTGTAATTCTGCTTCTCCATTGCTAAGAACATTATCTACTACAGAAACTAATTTATTAGTCACTTTTCCTGGAGCTGATAACACAACTGAAACGTCTTGCTGTTGTGCATTATTGGCAATAATATCTGCGGCACGTAAAAAACGATCTGCATCGGCTAATGACGAACCACCAAACTTTAATACTCGCATTTCTATCCTCCCTAAAAACGAGTGTTACTGCAGTATCCTTACTGCTCTTAGCATAATAACCTTTTCGGTCAATAATGAAAGAATACAGTTAAGAATTAGTAACGAAATTGCAAAAAAAAACCCGCTCTGAAAATCAGGGCGGGCTTTTTAAAATACTTACGCGTATCAACCCACCCCAGCAACCATGGTGCCGGTAATTGTTGTGGTAATAATCATTGAGCTGATAGTAAACATATTATAAAAACTCTGAAATAAATGATTGCGATATACCATAACTACCTTACTTTCTGCTTACAAGTCAACCAAAAGTTTACTCATTCATTTAACAAAAGAAGAATATATCGCCTCAAGTTATTGAGTATTAAATATAAAATAAAATTTTATAGATTTAACTTCTGCAATTAAATTAACAACTCTTTACTCATCAAAACCCCATTAAGATCAGCATAAATATAATCACCAGGAGAAATGATCTGAGTATTAATAGTAACGGACACTTGTTTTTCTCCTGCTCCTCTTTTTTCTGTCTTAAATGGGGAGGCATTTAGCGCTTTCAAACCTAATGGCATATTCTGTATCGCACCGACATCACGTACTGCACCATAAACGATAACGCCTTCCCATTGATTTTCTACAGCAAGTGTAGCGACCTGATCACCCAATAACGCTTTTTGGCAAGAGCCATTACCATCAATCACTAACACCTTGCCTTTTCCGCTAGTTTGCAAAACCTCTCTTACTAAAGAGTTATCTTGATAGCAACGAACTGTTACAATTTCACCATAAAAGCATGCTTTTCCACCATAGTTTTTAAACTCGACATCAATCAGCTGTACTTTCTCTTCAAATTGATCACAAATATCAGGTAATAAATCCATTTTATTTTCTCCTTGTTTGTAAAGTTGACTCTACAATAACAACATTTGTTAAAATATTTAGCGATAAATCGCATAGATATTTACAGTTTTAATATAGATATGTGTCTATATTCATTACTACACTGTATTGACCTTAGTTGATATTGACTTAAATCAATAAAATGTATGGAAATAAAAATCGCTTATTGTTAGAGTGGTGTTAAGGGATTAAAATCTCCCTTCTATTGGAGTTTCAGCGAGTAGCTCACGAATTTAGAGCTTTATCATGTTATTGATTATATATTCAATAACAACCACCAAGGATGGCGTACCGTTTAGGTTTCTATTCTTCAATTAACATTTTAGTTTACTATTGAAGAATATATTTCCTATTTGTAAATTTTTTATTATAGAATTAGTACTATTAATTCTACTTTTGACTTTAACCAGTTAGTTAGGTACCGCCCATGCAAACCCCTCAGATCCTAATCGTTGAAGATGAACACGTAACTCGTAATACACTTAAAAGCATTTTTGAAGCTGAAGGCTACAATGTTTTTGAAGCGAGCGATGGCGAAGAGATGCACACTGTGCTTTCTGAGCAACAACTTAATCTTGTGATTATGGATATCAACCTTCCAGGCAAAAATGGCCTTCTTCTTGCTCGTGAACTTCGCGAGCGTGGTGATATGGCTCTTATGTTCCTAACAGGCCGTGATAACGAAGTTGATAAGATTTTAGGTTTAGAAATTGGCGCTGATGATTACATCACTAAGCCATTTAACCCTCGCGAACTTACTATTCGTGCTCGTAACCTATTAACTCGTTCAATGAACCAAAGCACAACTGTTGAAGATAAGAAAACAGTTGAGCGTTATGCGTTCAATGGCTGGACAGTTGAAATTAATAGCCGTTCTCTTGTTAGTCCAAGCGGCGAAAGCTACAAGCTTCCTCGCTCAGAGTTCCGTGCTCTTCTTCACTTCTGTGAAAACCCAGGTAAGATCCAGACTCGTGCTGATCTTCTGAAAAAAATGACAGGTCGTGAGCTTAAGCCGCACGATCGTACGGTTGATGTGACAATTCGTCGTATCCGTAAGCACTTTGAATCAGTAACTGATACTCCAGAAATCATTGCTACGATTCACGGTGAAGGTTACCGTTTTTGTGGTGATTTAGAAGAGCTATAAACCTCTTTTATTTTATCCAATAAAAAATGCCCAGCTAGTGATAGCTGGGCATTTTTAGTTTATACAAAACAACTAATAAACCGTATCAACCTGAATATCAGTTTCAACAATCCACTCATTATTTGCTTCAATCGCAATATCAATAACTTGTGTCGCATCTATATCATAGAAAGATTGACCTGTAACTTCCCATGTATGGTTATCATGAACTCTCACTTCGAACTCATCATATGATAATGACCACGAATTATCACCTTGACGAAGAATAACTTTATCAATCATTAACTCAGGCGCAATTACTTGTTCTGATGTTAATGTCAGTGCAAAATTAACCTTACTTTCATCTGTTTTTTCGCCTATGGTTGGCATTTGATCAATCCATACAGCTGAATCAAGTTGAATTTGAGCATTCATCATTTCAATTTTATTATCTTGCTTCCAATCTGCTTGTTGCTCTGTTGTCATTTGACACCCTGATAACGCAACCACCATTACTGAAGCTAATAGTACCTTTTTCATGCTATTCCTTATTTATTTTGCTGCTCTAACCAGCTTTTTAATATTTGAATATCATTTTCATATTCATTTTTTATCTCTTCAACCCAGTCATCAATGTTTTCCCACCATGCTGGTAATTCTGGCGATTGAGCCTTTTGAGCGACTTGTTGAATATGCTTTAACCCAATAGAGCCTGCAGCACCTTTCATCTTATGTGTTTCAAATACAATACCGTCTTGATCTCTTGCTGTCATATTAGTATCTAAGATTTGAATGTATTCCTTCATGCTTTTTTCAAACATTTCTATACTGGCATAAACAGGTTTAGTACCAACAATGTCAATATATGACTCTAACATCTCTATATCCAATAAACGCTCAATCAATTGCTCATTTTCCAATTGCTCGGCCGTTTTAATCGGTTGCTGTAATTGCTTTTGAATTATTTTCTTATCCGACATCGAAAATAACTCAAGCACCTCTGTTAGTGCTTTCACGCTAAGAGGTTTGCTTATTGCTTCATCCATGCCTTTTTCAAAATATTCATCTTTCTCTTTCAATAAATTAGCGGTTAAAGCAACAAGTGGCGGTAATTCATCAAACCTTTCTCTTAATGCCTGAGCAACATCAAACCCAGTCATATCTGGTAACTGAATATCAAGTAACGCTAAATCGTATTGGGTTGGATCAAATTGATTAAGAGCATCTTCACCGCACATGGCAACATCAACAGTATGCCCGAGACTTTCAAGCAACGAGCGAGCAACCGTGATATTTAATTCAATATCTTCCAGCATAAAGATACGTAGTGACTTCGCGCTTTTTACCTCAGGCATCGCCTCTTCTTCTTCTACAGAATCGACTAATGGCACATTGATCGTTACGGTAAATGTACTACCAAACCCTATTTCACTACTGACGGTAATGTCTCCATCCATCAGATTAATAAGCTCTTTAGATACCGCTAAGCCAATGCCTGTTCCGACGGCATGCAGATTATCTTTGCCTTGTTTTACTTGATAGTACATTGCAAATACATTGTCTAACTCTGATTCAGGGATCCCAATGCCAGTATCTTCAATCTCAAAGGTTATTTCTGCACTGTCAGAATATATCTCTGCGCCCACAGACATTACGACACTGCCTTCTTTAGTGAATTTAGTCGCATTACCAACTAGATTCCAAAGTACCTGGCGGAGGCGTGTACTATCAACACTAATATTTGCTGGTAAGTCTGTTAATCGCTCAAGATCGAAACGAAGACCTTTTTGCTCAGCCATCAAACCTGAAATGTTTTCCATCTCAGTAACAAAGCTTATAAAATCAAGAGGTTTTGGAAGTAATTCTAATTTACGACGATCAAACTTATCCATATCGATAATATCGTTAAAGATATTACCAAGCGTGATCGCACTGACATTAATGGTTCGCATATAGTTATGCTGTTCATCATCAAGACGGGTATCTAATAACATACGACTTAAGCCAACAATACCATTTAGTGGCGTGCGTAATTCGTGGCTAATGGTAGAAATAAAGGTGGTTTTATCTCGACTGGCTTTTTGTAGTGCCTCTTCATACTCTTTGCGCTCTGTTATATCTCGCCCAAAGCCGACCAAACCAAGATGACGTCCCGACTTACTATAGAAAGGAATTTTACTGAGCTCATAACATGCTTTTCGCCCATCAGGGTAATCTAGCCATTGTTCATAAGTTAATGGCTTATTATCTTGCAGTACCTGTCTATCGGTATCAATAACTTTTGCCGCAACCTCTGCGTTATAAACGTCTTTAGGAGATAAACCAATTAATTCTTTTTCTATTTTACCCGTCAGCTCTTCCATGGCTTTATTACAGCCAGAAAATAAACCTAGTTCATTACGGTAATAAATAATATCAGGAGAAGTATCTAGGTAAGATCTAAGCAATGCCGTTTGTTCTGCTAACTCTAATTGTGCTTTTTCACGCTGAAAAACTTCATTTTCGAGATCTTCCATCGCTTCTTGTCGAGCATCTTCTGCTTTTTCACGCTCTTCAATTTCTTGGTTAAGTTTCTTAACATTGCCCTGTAATTTTTTATTTAACTCTAAATCACGAGTACGCATCTCTTCCATCTTACTAACTAATTTAGAAAGTCTCTGACGTGAGTCTTCTAAATGTTCAACGACAACAGATAAGAAAAAGACAGCCCAAGGCGTTATAAGCAAACCAAAGAAAACGGAACGGACAATATCCAAATCATTGACTTCACCACTTAATACAAGTGTAACGCCAACTTGGACAATAACGGCCAATGCGACTAATGCAATGGCAAGTAAGAGACTAAAACGAACAATGCCAAGTCTCACCATGAGATCGACATAAAATTGCGCGAGAATTTTTAACTGCTTCATAAACACACCCTGATAGTATTCAACTAAATAATATCAGGGTTAGTTCTATTTGAGTTATTTTTTCAATATTGGCGTTGTATATTTGAAGGGTTGGTTTATCAGCGAACCTTGCGCCCCTTTTTTATTAAGGGCCATACCTACGTTAGTTAACCCTAACCAGCGAGGCTCACACCATAATGGCGAAAGTAAAGTAGGTCGTCTTGCTGTTGCTGACACTCGATGATACACAATCTCTGGTGGCGTTAATCGGATTAACTCACAAGCTATATCAACATAATCATCCATTTCTGGTGCTTCAATTTTTCCTGCTCGCCATGCTTTTGCCATGGTACTTCCCTCTACGATATGCAAAGGATGCAGCTTTAATCCATCGGTACCCGTTTCAAGTACCTTTGCTAATGTTGCTCGGTAGTCATCTTGAGTATCTCCTGGCAAACCAATAATTAAATGAGTACATACTTTAATTCCAAGCAATCTCGCCTTACGAGTAATCTCATCATAACAGGCAAAGTCATGACCTCGATTAATACGCTTTAATGTTTTATCATTGGCCGTTTGTAATCCAAGCTCTAACCAAACTTCATAGCCATCATCGTTAACATACCCTTTTAGTAAATCCAATACGGCATCTGGCACACAATCAGGGCGTGTCCCAACGCATAATCCAACAATATTGGCCGACTTAAGTGCTTCTTCATACATACTTTTTAATACCTGCACTTCAGCAAAGGTATTCGTATACGCCTGAAAATAGGCAAGATACTTTTTCGCTCTCTGCACTTCTCCAGCTCTATCTGTCAGTTGATCATGAATCGATTTGAACTGCTCTTGTTCATCAGAAAATGAAGCGACATTACAAAAGGTGCACCCCCCCTTTCCAATCGTTCCATCTCTATTTGGGCAACTAAAACCACCATGAAGAGTAAGTTTATGTACTTTTTCGCCATAACGGCGTTGTAGATCTTGCCCAAAGGTATTTGCTAGTTCATGAAGTTGCATTGCGATAACCAATTAATAAATCAAACACTTAGTTCACAAATAAAAAGAAGTCTCACTCCTATTTGTGAAAGTTGCTAACTCGTTTGTAAAAAAAGACCGTAAATAATATCGAAAGTCACCCATCTTAATCGTAATTTATATCAAGAAAAGGCGCATAAAGAGGCAATTTATCGCAAAAAAAGCCGAATTATTATAAATACTTATTCATTTTGAGCAAAAAAAGTGAAAATTACGTGCAACTTTCGTTGGTATTTAATATGACAAAAATGTAGGATAGTTACATCGTTTATATAGTTTAATTTGCCACCAACACGAATGTTGTGGTTTTTCGATAGTGGTATCTACTCTCAAACAACAAATACAATGGATAAAGGTGTATTTGATAGATACCACAATGGATTGGGTTTGTTTGCACGTCATATGAAGTGATGCCCGCAAACACCAGAATGGATTCAAACTTGCTACCTCTTGAGACTAACTCACAGCAAGTGCGATTTAAAATTTAGCAAAGGACTAGACAGAAACTTACGTAGAGAAGTTGTGTCTGCATAATACTGGAAGGATGTATCTATGGTAGATAGAGAGCAGAATACACAAGGCATGTATACTCCCGAGTTGGAGCATGATGCGTGTGGTATCGGTTTTGTCGCTCACCTCAAAAACCGTAAATCTCATGATGTGGTTACTCAAGCACTTGATATGCTTGCTCGTATGGAACACCGTGGTGGTCAAGGCTGTGATCCATGCAGTGGTGACGGCGCGGGTATTCTTTTACAAAAGCCTCATGAGTTTTTATTAGAAGAAGCCGTAAAACTTGGTATTAAACTGCCATCTTTTGAGAAATACGGTGTTGGTGTTGTCTTATTCCCTAAAGATGAGCATAAACGTCAACAATGTAGAGATATTTTAGAGCGTAATGCTCAACGTCTTGATTTAGAAATCATTGGTTATCGCGTTCTTCCTGTCGATAATTCAATGCTAGGCGACGATCCACTAAGTACAGAGCCTCAATTTGAGCATGTATTTATTTCTGGTGGCCCATCAATGACCCCAGAAGAGCTTGAACGTAAATTGTATGTTCTACGTAACTACACCGTTCGAGTCTGTTTGGAAAGTATTTCTAATATTGGTGATGATTTCTACATCAACTCTCTATCGTACAAAACACTTGTTTATAAAGGTCAATTAACGACTGAGCAAGTTCCACAGTACTTCCTTGATTTACAAAACCCAACAATGGTGACGGCATTAGCGCTGGTTCACTCTCGTTTCTCTACAAATACCTTCCCTCGCTGGCGTTTAGCTCAACCATTCCGTTACATCGCGCATAATGGTGAGATCAACACAGTTCGTGGCAACTTGAACTGGATGAAAGCCCGTGAAGCTATTATAGAGTCTGATTTATTTAGCCAACAAGAAATGGATATGCTACTTCCGATTTGTCAGGAAGGCAGCTCAGATTCATCGAACTTTGATATGGCGCTAGAACTGCTGGTTCTTTCTGGCCGTAGCTTGCCACACGCATTAATGATGATGATCCCTGAAGCGTGGCAAGAAAATAAAAACATGGACCCTACACGTCGTGCGTTCTATCAATACCACGCAAACGTAATGGAACCTTGGGATGGCCCTGCGTCTGTTTGTTTCACCGATGGTGTCCAAGTAGGTGCTACTCTTGACCGTAACGGTCTTCGTCCTTCTCGTTATACCGTAACTAAAGATGATTTCCTTGTTATGGCATCAGAATCTGGTGTTGTTGAAATTGCCCCAGAAAATGTTGAGTTCCGTGGTCGTTTACAACCGGGCCGTATCTTTGTTGCTGACTTAGAGCAAGGCCGAATTATTTCTGATGAAGAAGTAAAAGATGGCATTGCGAAATCACAACCTTATGAAAAATGGGTTGAAGAGAACCTTCTAAGCTTAAATAAACTGCCTGAAGCAACAAACCAATACAGCCAACCTTCTCCTGAGCGCCTACTGAACCGTCAACAAGCGTTTGGTGTTACCTCTGAAGAAGTGAATGAGATTATCCTACCATTAGCAAAAACGGCTTATGAGCCATTAACTGCAATGGGTGCCGATTGGCCACTGGCGATTCTATCTCATCAATCACAGCATTTATCTAACTACTTTAAGCAGTTGTTTGCTCAAGTAACTAACCCACCGATCGACCCGATCCGTGAGCGTATGGTTATGTCGCTAAACACTTATTTAGGTAAAGACCAAAACTTACTTGCTGAAACGCCTGAGCACTGCCAGAAAGTTGAACTTGAATCACCGGTTCTTTCTAACTCTGAGCTAGAAAAACTGCGTGCTATTGATAACGAGCATCTACAAGCTAAAACGCTAGATATCGTATTCCAAGCCAATGAAGATGCTGGCAAACTTGAGCGTGCACTTAAACGTATCTGTCAGTATGCAGAAGATGCCGTCGTTGATGGCTACTCTATCATTCTACTAACAGACCGCGCAGTAAACTCAAACCACGCAGCTATTCCTGCAATGCTTGCAGTTGGTGCGGTTCATCACCACCTAATTCGTAAAGGGTTACGTGCTAAATGTGACATCGTAATTGAAACGGGTGATGCTCGTGAAACTCATCACTTTGCAACATTGGTTGGTTACGGCGCAAACGCAGTTAACCCATATCTTGTTATTGAAACCATTGTTGAACTTCAACGAGTTAAGAAGCTAGACCCAACAGTACATCCAAAAGTATTGTTTGATAACTACCGTAAAGGGGTTAACGGCGGCCTGCTTAAGATCTTCTCTAAGATGGGTATTTCAACACTGCAGTCATACCATGGTGCCCAAATCTTTGAAGCGCTTGGTATCAGTAAATCAGTGGTTGATAAATACTTCACAGGGACCGTTTCTCGTATCCAAGGTCTAACGATTGATGATATCGCAAAAGAAGTGTTAATCCGTCACCGTGTTGGTTACCCAACTCGTGAGATCCCTGTTCAAGTACTTGATGTGGGTGGCGTATATCAGTGGAAACAACGTGGTGAAAAACACCTGTTTAACCCTGAGACAATTTCACTACTTCAAGAGTCAACTCGTAATAAAGATTACGGGCAATTTAAGAAATACGCGAAGGCGGTTGATGATCAAGGTGATGATGCAGCAACATTACGTAGCCAATTAGATTTCATCAAAAATCCAGCAGGATCTATTCCTTTAGAAGAAGTAGAGCCAATTGAGAATATTCTAAAACGCTTTGCCACTGGTGCAATGTCGTTTGGTTCTATCTCACACGAAGCTCACTCAACACTTGCTGTTGCAATGAACCGTATCGGCGCTAAATCTAACTCAGGCGAAGGTGGTGAAGACCCGATTCGTTTTGAGAAAAAAGACAACGGTGACTGGGAACGTTCTGCTATTAAACAAGTCGCATCAGGCCGTTTTGGTGTAACGTCTTACTACCTAACTAACGCTGATGAACTACAAATTAAGATGGCTCAAGGTGCAAAACCTGGCGAAGGTGGTCAACTACCTGGTGATAAAGTCGATGATTGGATCGGTGCGACACGTCACTCAACTCCTGGAGTTGGTCTGATTTCACCACCGCCACACCATGATATTTATTCAATCGAAGATTTAGCACAACTTATTTACGATCTGAAAAACGCCAACCGTAAAGGTCGCGTTAACGTTAAGTTAGTATCTGAGGCGGGTGTTGGTACTATCGCCTCTGGTGTAGCCAAAGCAAAAGCAGACGTCGTTCTTATCGCTGGTTTTGATGGTGGTACGGGTGCATCGCCAATGTCATCTATCCGTCATACAGGCCTTCCGTGGGAACTTGGTCTAGCAGAAACACACCAAACACTACTGAAAAATGGGTTACGTAACCGTATCGTTGTTCAGTCTGATGGCCAAATGAAAACACCTCGAGATCTTGCAGTAGCAACGCTTCTTGGTGCTGAAGAATGGGGCGTAGCAACCGCAGCTCTGGTTGTTGAAGGTTGTATCATGATGCGTAAGTGTCATAAGAATACTTGCCCTGTTGGTATCGCAACACAAAATAAAACATTGCGTGAGCGCTTTGACGGCCGCGTAGAAGACGTAGTTACGTTCTTCCAATACATGGCTGAAGGTCTACGAGAAGTGATGGCTGAACTTGGTTTCCGCTCTATTGATGAAATGGTAGGTCAATCTCATAAACTAAAAGTTCGTGATGATATCGGCCATTGGAAATACAAAAACTTAGATTTAACTCCAGTACTCCATGTTGAACAACCTCGTGCTGAAGATGGCATTTATAACCAAATTCAACAACAGCATAATCTTGAAGATGTTCTTGATCGCAAGCTTATCCAAGCTGCTATTCCTGCTCTAGAGAAAGGTGAAACAGTTACTACTGAGTTCGATATCCTAAATACCGACCGAAGTGTAGGTACTATGCTGTCGAATGAGATATCAAAAGTGTATAAAGACCAAGGCTTACCACAACCAATGAACGTGAAGTTCAATGGCTCTGCTGGGCAAAGTTTAGGTGCATTCCTTGCAAAAGGCGTGAAATTTGAAGTCGAAGGGGATGCGAATGACTATTGGGGTAAAGGTTTATCTGGCGGTACGCTAGTGCTTTATCCAAACGCAAAATCAACGATTGTCGCTGAAGATAACATTATTGTCGGTAATGTCTGTTTCTACGGCGCAACTTCTGGTGAGTCGTATATTCGTGGTATGGCTGGTGAGCGCTTCTGTGTACGTAACTCAGGTGCAAAAGTCGTTGTAGAAGGGGTTGGTGATCACGGTTGTGAATACATGACTGGTGGTGTTGCCGTTATCCTTGGCTCAACGGGTCGTAACTTTGCGGCAGGTATGAGCGGTGGTGTTGCCTATGTTTGGGATAAGTCTGGTGATTTCGAAAGCAAACTAAACCCTGAACTCGTCGACCTAGACCCTATCGAACAAGAAGATAAAGATCTTCTATTAGAAATGCTAACTAAGCATGTTGAATTCACAGGAAGTGAAGTTGCTCAGTCTTTCTTAGATAACTTTGAAGCAAACTTAGCCTCTCTGGCTAAAGTGATGCCGCGTGACTACAAAGCGGTTCTTCAAAAGCGTAAAGCTGAAGCACAACAGGCACAAACGGAAGAAGTGGAGGCAGTATAATGGGTAAGCCTACTGGATTTTTAGAACATGGTCGTGAGCTACCAAAGAAACTCGACCCAACGGTTCGAATTCAAGACAATAAAGAATTTGTTTTAAACGAAGAATTTGGCGATAAGATTGGCACACAAGCCTCTCGTTGTATGGATTGTGGTGTTCCCTTTTGTCACAACGGTTGTCCTATCGGTAACATCATTCCTGAGTTTAATGATGCGGTATACCGTGATAGCTGGGAAGAAGCATGGAAGATCTTAAGTTCAACCAATAACTTCCCTGAATTCACCGGTCGAGTGTGCCCTGCTCCTTGTGAAAGTGCTTGTGTTCTTGGTATCAATCAAGACCCAATCACTATCTGTAATATCGAAAAAACGATTGTAGAAACCGCGTACCGTGAAGGGTACGCGCAACCTAAAAAACCTCGTTCTCGCACAGGAAAAACGGTTGCTATTATCGGTTCAGGTCCTGCTGGTTTAGCCGCGGCTGAACAATTAAACAGTGCTGGTCACTCTGTCACTGTCTATGAACGCGATGAAAAAGTTGGTGGTCTACTGCGCTTTGGTATCCCTGATTTCAAGTTAGGTATGGATATCATTGATCGTAAAATCAACTTAATGGCTGATGCCGGTATCAAGTTTGAAGTAAATGCGCATATTGGTGTCGATATTAATGCCCTGCAATTACGCCAAGACTTCGACGTCGTTCTACTCACTGGTGGTTCTACTGTTCCACGAGATCTACCAATTCCAGGTCGTGAACTCAATGGCGTTCACTTTGCGATGGAGTTCCTAGGTCAAAACAATCGCCGTGCTAATAATATGGATCTTAAAACTAAAGAGATCCACGCTAAAGGTAAGCATGTTGTTGTTATTGGTGGTGGCGATACAGGTTCTGACTGTGTAGGTACATCGAATCGTCATGGCGCAGCAAGTATTACTCAGGTTGAGATCATGCCGATCCCACCAGAAAAACGCCCTGCAAATATGCCTTGGCCTCAATATCCAATGATCATGAAAACAACTACTTCTCACGAAGAAGGCTGTGAGCGTCATTGGAATATCCTAACCAAAGAATTTATCTCTGATGATGCAGGTAATGTGAAAGGCCTACGTGTTGCTGATATTGTTTGGCAAGATGCGAAGCCAGGTGAGCGTCCAGGATTTGATGAAGTTTCAGGTAGTGAACGAGTGATCCCTTGTGATCAAGCCTTCTTAGCTATGGGCTTCTTGCACCCAGAACCAACAGGTGTATTAGCTCAATTAGATATTAAACTGGATGATCGCGGTAACGTAGCAACTGATGGTTATGCTACTAATCAAAAAGGTGTTTTTGCCGCGGGTGATATGCGTACTGGTCAATCCCTGATTGTACGTTGTATTAATGAAGGCCGTGAATGCTCTAGAGAAATCGATGCTTACCTAATGGGTAACTCGAACCTAGAAGCAAAAGCGGATTCACTAATGCTATCAGCATCATAGTTTTTGGAATAGATTAATTCAGGTTTCCTTCCAAACCTTTGGCCAACATTTCGATGTTGGCCTTTTTTATTCTATACTGACAACGCCTATTCAAAATAATGAACTTACCTATGATAAAAATACTCACCATATTTTCAATATTGCTAACACTTACCGCCTGCAGTAAAGGGATCGACAATATGCCTGATAAATCAAAAATGATGTGTGCAGATAAACCTAATTGTATCTCTACACTAGAAACTAGAGCTGACTTCAGCGCCGCCCCTTTCACACTTAATAACCCCGACACAACAATAGAGACTATCGCTCAAATAGCAGAACAACTGAAAGGAGCAAAAATAGCAGTAATTAAAGAAAATTATGCCAGAATAGAATCAACAAGTACGCTCTTTCGCTTTGTTGATGACTTAGAGCTTAGAATAGAAAGCAGTAATCTTATTGTTCGCTCTGAGTCTCGTACTGGACACTCTGACTTTGGTGTAAATAAAAAGCGCGTAGAACAATTAAGAACGATGCTACTAGAACAAAACATTATTTCTCAGTAAAAAGCTCTCCAATAGAAAGTCTAACCAACTGAACTACCACTTCGCTGTGTCTATTCTGCATCATTTTACTTTTATTCAGACGTAAAAAAGCCCTAATCTTTCGATTAGGGCTTCTTAGTATAGTGGCTACGTTAACGGGACTTTCTATTAACCTTGAGAGCGACACGTCCCCCGGTGTGACTGGCCGCTAAGCTCTCCAATAGAAAGTCTAACCAACTGAACTACCACTTCGCAGTGTCTATTTTGCATCATTTTACTTTTATACAGACGTAAAAAAGCCCTAATCTTTCGATTAGGGTTTCTTAGTATAGTGGCTACGTTAACGGGACTTTCTATTAACCTTGAGAGCGACACGTCCCCCTGCGTGACAGGCCGCTAAGCTCTCCAATAGAAAGTCTAACCAACTGAACTACCACTTCGCAGTGTCTATTTTGCATCATTTTACTTTTATAC
>NZ_WBVP01000040.1 GCF_008933155.1 Aliivibrio finisterrensis
GTGCGTACTGAGTCCGAAATTTTTTTGCACGGCTCATCAATAGAATCGAAGCTTTCGTAGTTTCGGCTTAGTAAGCGTGAATTTCTTCTTTGTTGCCTTTTGGTTTTCGTATCATCAGGTTCGGCAAATTAGCCCTTATGTTCCTAAGTTCAGGCGTTTCAGAAGCTATTTTACGCTTCAATTGTTCTTTGGTTATGCCTCATTTTAGCCTGCATTAGTGTTTTCCTCGCAGTATTTTCAATCCCAATTGTTGTTAGGATATTTGGTTTATCAGTTCCAAATCTGTTGAAACCAAGCCGTTCAAATGGTGTAAGAAATGTATCTGTTTTCCATTCACTTTATCTCGCAGTTTAAGAACATTTTGTTCGCTTAATTGGCATCGGTAAATTAGAATCTAGGCTTAGAAAATCTTGGCAGGGCAGTTCTTTACCAAGCTGGCCAAGCCGAAAGTAAGCACGCACAACAATCGCATCAACACGATTTATTACATTCGGCATTCTGGGTTTGCCTTTAGTTTTGTGATTAAGGCAATAAAATTCAGGTTGGTCTGCATGGTAATAAACGTGTTATGCCAGCGTTATACGAACTCTGAGAATGCAGTTTTTTGGTTCAGTTCAGCGATTGAACCATTAGCTTTTTAGGTGTGAAAGTAGGGTGGTTTTCCTTTTTCTTTGTTGCCTTTTGGTTTCCATTTCATCAGGTTCGGCATTGAACTATTATTGCCCCAAATTCAGGCGTTTCAGAAACCAATTTACGCTTCAATTGTTCTTTGGTTATGCCTCATTTTAGTCTGCATCAGTGTTTTGCTCTCAGCATTTTTAATCCCAATTGTGGTTAGGATATTTGGTTTATCAGTTCCAAATTGGCTGAAACCAATTCGTACAAATGGTGTAAGAAAAAGGGATTGTTTCGTTTCACAGTTATTGTCGTTGATTGGATATTTTGCTCGCTTAATTGAGTCAGTCTAATTAAACTCAGTTAACAGCAAATCTTGGTAAATCAGTTCTTTACCAAGTTAATTGGAGCGAAAGCAAGGCTCGTATAACAAAGCAATCAACACGATGCTATTTACATTCGGCATTCGCGGTTTGGAGTGTAATTGGTTTTGTAAGTAAGTCGTTCGCACGTGTTATTGCGGCGTTATAAATACGGGTAAGTTATTCATAATAAGGACATTGAATGAATCAGATTAATATCCAACACTTTAAACATCCTTATGCCGAATTTGTGCTTGGCTCATATGACGGTAAGCTTTGTCTTTGTGACTTTCGATATCGTAAAATGAGAAGTACAGTTGATGATCGTATTAAGCGCAGCCTTAACGCTGAATTCGTAGAAAGAAACGACGATGTTTTAGAATCTACCAAAACGCAACTTGAAGAATACTTTCTTGGTGAACGAAGTGTTTTCGATATTCCTTTATTACTGGTTGGTACGGATTTTCAAAAATCGGTTTGGGACGCATTAAATAAAGTGAAATACGGTGACATTGTAACGTATCAAGATTTGGCTTTATCAATTGGCAATGAAAGCGCGGTTAGGGCGGTTGGAAGTGCTAATGGTGCAAATGGATTGGCAATTATAATTCCTTGTCACAGGGTAATTGGCAGCCAAGGTGAGCTTGTTGGCTATGGTGGCGGTTTATCATTGAAAAAACGCCTTTTAGAATTAGAGCAAAATCTCTTCATCTAAGTCTAAATAGTATTTATAACAAATGCATCAACACGATTTGCTACACTCGGCGTTGCCAGTTTGCCTTTAATTTCAGTGATTAAGGCAGTAAAATTCAGCTAAGTCTGTATCGTAGCAAACGTGTTATGCAGGCGTTATGTTTATCCAATAAATTGAGGTGCTTATGAAAGTAAGGTTAATGGAACAGTCTGATTTAAATGATACAGCAGAAGTACATAAATTAGCTTTCGTAAGACAAAAACAATCTTATGAATGGTTGGTGTGTAATTTCAATGCTTTCCCACGAGTCTTGTGTTTTGTCGCTGAAGATAGTAATGGGATTATTGGATATATTATTTGGACTCAAAAAAGTGGTTTTCGTCCTGAAGTCGTGATGGAAATTGAACAATTAGCTGTTTCTCCTAATCACCAAAGAAAAGGTATAGGACGTGGCTTAATCATGAATTCTTTACCATTAGTAAAAGCTAAGTTGGCAGAGAATGACTCAGTACTAAAACATATTTTTGTTACAACGAGAGCTGATAATTTTGCTCAAGAATTGTATAAATCAACATTAGGCGCAGAAGTGGAAGCAACGATTACTAATCTATATTCTGCGGATGAAATATTAATGATTGCACGCAACGTTAGTTAATAAACATAACAAATGCATCAACACGATTTGCTACACTCGGCGTTGTCAGTTTGCCTTTAGTTTCAGTGATTAAGGCAGTAAAATTTAGGTAAGTCTGTATCGTAGCAAACGTGTTATGCAGGCGTTATAAAAATAAGTTGGTTTCAATACTACTAATATAATGAGGTGTAAATTGGCAAAATCAAAGCGTACAGCTATTCCTCCTGAAATAAAGCGAATTTTAAGAAATGAGGTAGGTTTTGGTTGTCCTATAAAAGGATGTGGAAACCCATATCTTGAATATCATCATTTTGATCCTCCTGTAAATGTGAGACCGCATAATGAACCATCAGGAATGATTGCTTTATGCGCACAGCATCATAAAAAAGCAGATGGTGGTGCTTATACAATAGAACAATTGCATGAATTTAAATGTGACCGTTCAAATGCGGAGTTAGTTAAAGGTAACCTTGACTGGTTAAGGAAGGATTTACTTGCTGTCGTTGGAGGGAACTTTTATTATGAAACACCTCGTATTATTGTCATCGATGGTAAAGAGTTAGTGTCATTGCATCGCGATGAGGATGGGTATCTTCGTTTAAATGTTAATATGTTCAGCTTAGAAGCTGAAGAGCGAATTATTATTGACAATAATTCATGGGAAAATATAGGTTCACCAGTAGACCTTCGTTGTCCCCCGCAAGGAAAGGAATTAGAAGTTAAGTATGCGAATGGTGATTACTTATACTTAAGGTTCATTGAGCTTAATAATTTAGAAACAGCGATTAAACGCTATGGTTCTGATATCTTTTCATCGGTACAATTTCCCATTACAGCAGTAGAAGTTAATATGACTATTGCTAACACTAGTTTTTCACTTACACCTAAATCTTCGACATTGGGCGGAATTCAAATAACTGGTAATTTTGCATCTCATTGTGGCGGAGGTGTCTGCATAGATAATTCAGGTATTCAATGGTTACAAAACCCTCAATGGAAAATTAGGAGTAGAATTGAAGCTACTGAGCATGAAAATGTAATACGAGTTAAGTTTGGTAAATAATAAAATCGTAGATATATTTTTATAACAAATGCATCAACACGATTTACTACACTCGGCATCTCAGGTTGTCGGGTGTTTCTCGTTTTAAGGCATCAATGTTGAGTATAATTGCATAGTAGTAAACGTGTTATGCAGGCGTTACACGAACTCTAAGATTGCAGCTTTTTGGCTCAGTTCAGCGATTGAGCCGTTAGTTTTTTAGGTGTGAAAGTAAGGTGGATTTCCTTTTTCTTTGGTGCCTTTTAATATTCGTTTCATCTGGTTCGGCAATTGACCATTATTGCCAAAAGTTCATGGATTTCAGAAACCAATTCACGCTTCAATTGTTCATGGTTTTGCCTCATTTCAGTTTGCATCAGTGTTTTGCTCGCAGCATTTTCAATCCCAATTGTGGCAATGATATTTGGTTTATCAGTTCCAAACTGGCTGAAACCAAATCGTACAAATGGTGTAAGAAAAAGGGATTGTTTCGTTTCACAGTTATTGCTATTGAAGTGATATTTTGCTCGCTTAATTGAGCCAGTCTAATTAAACTCAGTTTACAGTAAATCTCGGTAAATCAATTCTTTACCAAGTTAATGGAAGCGTTGACAAAGATCGTGTAACAAAGCAATCAACACGATGCTAATTACACTCGGCATTCGCGGTTTAGAATATAATTGATTTGGAAAGTAAGGCGTTCGCACGTGTTATTGCGGCGTTATGTTTTTGAGGAAGTATAATGGATCATAAAGAGTTAAGAGGTCGATTTTCTACGTTAGACAAATTTTTTAAATCATATTTTGGATATCTAGCTTTAGTTGATTATTGTGAGAATATTGATCAGGCATATTTAGGTATGCACCCATATACACATATTAGTAATACTTTATTATCAGATGCAACGATACAGTGGTGTAAATTATTTGGTACTGACTCAGAAAGTACGCACTGGAAAAAACTAATAATCAATCATAGTGGCTTTAGAGAGTATTTGTTTGAAACAATAAAACAAGATAAAAATGGTTTTAGAGAATATCAGCTCAGCATGCTTACATTTCGTGATAAATGGGTTGCTCATTATGAATCAAATTTCCCTCATGGGACAGTACCATTATTTGAGATAGCTGTAAGTTCAGCGACAGCGTTGCAGGAATACTTGAAGCTTAATCAACCTGAAGATTATGATTACAGTGGTATATGTTCGATTGATGCTTTTGGTCATAGTTTTGGTATGGCATTACTGGATCCTTTGAAGCACGCAATAAAAACATAACAAATGCATCAACACGATTTGCTACATTCGGCATTCTAGGTTTCTTTGGGTTTACCGTGTTTAGTGGTAAATTTAAGCTTAATTTGCATAGTAGCAAACGTGTTATGCAGGCGTTATATGCAAAAATGAGTTTATGAGCTAAATAGGGTAGAATTCTATTTTTGAACTGTAGTGAGCCACAAATGAATAAGCCCATCGAACAAAGAATTGGTAACATCGCCTTAGTTGTTGAAAATTATGATGATGCAATTGAATTTTATACTAAAAAACTTCAATTTGAGCTTATCGAAGATACGGATTTAGGCGGTGGTAAACGTTGGGTTCAAATATCTCCACCTAATTCAACGGGTACAAATTTACTATTGGCTCAAGCAAGTAATGATGACCAATTAAAATCAGTTGGCAATCAAGCTGGCGGTCGTGTTTTCTTATTTCTTCAAACTAATGATTTCTGGCGTGACTATGAGTTTATGAAAGCTCAAGGTGTCGAGTTTACTGAAGAACCACGTGTTGAAGAATACGGCACAGTTGTTGTATTTAAAGACTTATACGGTACAAAATGGGACTTATTGCAGCTAAATCAAGCTAACTAAGTCTGTAGCATATAACAAATGCATCAACACGATTTGCTACACTCGGCATTGTCGGTTTGCCTTTAGTTTCAGTGATTAAGGCGTTAAAATTCAGGTAAGCCTGTATAGTAGCAAACGTGTTATGCAGGCGTTATGTCATATTAATCTAGAATTATGGAGTTAAATTGTTGGATAAATTCAGTAAGTATATTCGAGAGATTGTGTGTATTTTAATTGGTTTTTATTTTATGGCGATTATTTTGTCTTTTTCACAAGGGGAGGGCTTATCATTTTTTAAGGTATTAAACTCGATCGGCGTCTTTTTGTCTTCTCTTGGGGTATTTGTTGCTATTTCAGCAATAATACAACAACATTACCTGAATAAAAGTAGGATGATTTGCGAGCATGTCAAT
>NZ_WBVP01000041.1 GCF_008933155.1 Aliivibrio finisterrensis
AAGGCTCGTATAACAAAGCAATCAACACGATGCTATTTACATTCGGCATTCGCGGTTTGAAGTATAATTGGTTTTGTAAGTCGGTCTTTCGCACGTGTTATTGCGGCGTTACACGAACTCTAAGATTGCAGTTTTTTGGCTCAGTTCAGCGATTGAGCCGTTAATTTTTTAGGCGTGAAAGTAGGGTGGATTTCCTTTTTTCTTTGTTGCCTTTTTGAGTTCATTTCATCAGGTTCGGCATTGAACTATTATTGTCCTAAATTCAGGCGTTTCAGCGGCTAATTTACGCTTCAATTGTTCTTTGGCTATGCCTCATTTTATCTTCTATCAGTGTTTTGCTCGCAGCATTTTTAATCCCAATTGTGGTTAGGATATTTAGTTTATAAGCTGAAAACTTGCTGAAACCAGATCGTACAAATGGCGTAAGAAAAAGGGATTGTTTCGTTTCACAGTTATTGCCGTTGAAATGACATTTTGCTCGCTTAATTGAGCCAGTCTAATTAAACTTAGTTTACAGTAAATCTTGGTAAATCAATTCTTTACCAAGTTAATAGAAGCGTTGACAAAGATCGTGTAACAAATGCATCAACACGATTTGCTACACTCGGCGTTGTCAGTTTGCCTTTAGTTTCAGTGATTAAGGCAGTAAAATTCAGCTTAATCTGCATGGTAGCAAACGTGTTATGCAGGCGTTATACGAACTCTGAGAATGCAGTTTTTTGGTTCAGTTCAGCGATTGAACCATTAGTTTTTTAGGTGTGAAAGTAGGGTGGTTTTCCTTTTTCTTTGTTGCCTTTTGGTTTCCATTTCATCAGGTTCGGCATTGAACTATTATTGCCCCAAATTCAGGCGTTTCAGCGGCTAGTTTACGCTTCAATTGTTCTTTGGTTATGCCTCATTTTAGCCTGCATCAGTGTTTTCCTCTTAGCATTTTCAATCCCAATTGTGGTTTGGATATTTGGTTTATCAGTTCCAAACAGGTTGAAACCAAGTCGTTCAAATGGTGTAAGAAAAAGGGATTGTTTCGTTTCACAGTTATTGGCGGTGATTGGATATTTTGCTCGCTTAATTGAGCCAGTCTAATTAAACTCAGTTAACAGCAAATCTTGGTAAATCAGTTCGTTACCAAGTTAATTTGAGCGAAAGCAAGGCTCGTATAACAAAGCAATCAACACGATGCTAATTACACTCGGCATTCGCGGTTTGGAGTGTAATTGGTTTGGAAAGTAAGGCGTTCGCACGTGTTATTGCGGCGTTATAACGCAGGGTGGATATGGATAGAATCATCACATTAATTGAGAAAGATGAGTTGAGGGTTAAGGCTCTTGATTGTGTTCGGCAACTCAATTTACCTCATTGCTATTTAGCCGCTGGTTTCGTCCGAAATTTGGTGTGGGATTATTTACATCAGAAATCAGTATCAACGCCTTTGAATGACGTTGACGTTATTTATTTCGATGAAACTGAATCTAATCCTGAAAACTACAAACTAATCGAATCTCAGCTTTCTGCATTGATGCCAGAATTGAATTGGGAAGTGCGTAATCAAGCAATTATGCACAAACGAAATGGAGATAAACCATATTTAAATATTATCGACGCAATGAGTTATTGGCCAGAAAAAGAAACAGCGGTAGCCATACGAAAATTAGGCAATGGAAAATATGAATGTATTTCTGCTTTTGGCTTTGAATCGTTGTTCAATTTGCAGGTTACACATAATCCGAAACGTTCTTTAGAAATTTTCAGTGACCGTGTAACGTCGAAAGGTTGGCTGAGTCATTGGTCTAAATTGAGAACTGCGTTATAACAAATGCATCAACACGATTTGCTACATTCGGCATTCTAGGTTTCTTTTAGTTTACCGTGTTAAGTGGTAAATTTGGGCTTAATCTGCATGGTAACAAACGTGTTATGCAGGCGTTGTGCGTACTGAGTCCGAAATTTTTTGCACGGTTCATCAAAAGGATCGTGGCTTTCGTAGTTTCGGCTTAGTAAGCGTTCCTTTCTTCTTTGTTGCCTTTTGGTTTCCGTATTATCAGGTTCGGCAAATTAGCCCTTATTTCCCTAAGTTCAGGCGTTTCAGAAGCTATTTTACGCTTCAATTGTTCTTTGGTTATGCCTCATTTTAGTTTGCATCAGTGTTTTCTTCTCAGCATTTTCAATCCCAGTTGTGGAAAGGATATTTAGTTTATCAGTTCCAAATCTGTTGAAACCAAGCCGTTCAAATGGCGTAAGAAATGTATCTGTTCTCCATTTACTTTATCTCGCACTTTAAGAACATTTTGTTCGCTTAATTAGCATCGGTAAATTAGAATCAGGGCTTAGAAAATCTTGGCAAAGCAGTTCTTTACCAAGTTGGCCAAGCCGAAAGTAAGCACGCACAACAATCGCATCAACACGATTTATTACATTCGGCGTTCTGGGTTTGCCTTGGGTTTTGTGATTAAGGCGGTTAATTCAGGTTGGTTTGCATAGTAATAAACGTGTTATGCCAGCGTTACACGAACTAAAGATAGCGGTTTTTTGGCTCAGTTCAGCGATAGAACCATTCGAATTTTAGATGTAAAAGTAGGGTGGTTTCTCTTCTTCTTTGTTTCCTTTTAGTTTTCATTTCATCAGGTTCGGCAATTAACTATTTTCGGTCTAAGTTCATGCGTTTCAGAGGCATTTTTACGCTTCAATTGTTCTTTGGCTATGCCTCATTCTATCCAGCATCCGTGCTTTACTCGTAGCATTTTCAATCCCAATTGTGGCAAGGATATTTGGTTTATCAGCTCCAAACTGGCTGAAACCAAATCGTACAAATGGTGCTAGAAAAAGGATTGCTTCGTTTCGCAGTTTTTGTAATTGAACGTTTCTTTTGTTCGCTAATTTAGCTTTTGTAATTTAGAATTAGTTTCTAAATATTATTGGTAAATCAGTTCCTTACCAATTAAAGCGAAGCGTTGACAAAGATCGTGTAACAAATGCATCAACACGATTTGCTACACTCGGCGTTGTCAGTTTGCCTTTAGTTTCAGTGATTAAGGCGTTAAAATTCAGTTAAGTCTGTATCGTAGCAAACGTGTTATGCAGGCGTTAAACGATTAGAGGTAGCAAATGGATTGGTCGGAAATTTTAGTTTCAAGTGGAATAACTGTCGCTATCAATGGCGTTCTCATTTTCTGGCTTAAAGAGCGACTCAAACAGTCAATTAAGCATGTATATGACAAAGAACTTGAACACTTGAAGAAAGATTTTGAATTGGAAATTGACCGAAAGAAAAAACTATATGACGGTAAGTTAGCTCAGTATAAAAATTATTACGCTTTGTTAGATGGTTACTCTAGTAATTCGAGGAGGCAACTATTTGATAAATTCCAAACTAGTCTGGTTGACCTACTCAGAAACCCAACACAAGAAGCTACAATAAATTATGTCAAGAATAGTCTTTCTTTACAGGGAGATATCTCAGAAATATTTATTACCTTTAAAAATGAAATTAATGGTCTGAGGTTAGAGGCTGGTGACGACCTTTTAGCGTTGTTAGATCTTTATGTGACGAATCTTGAGGTTGCTCAAGATAAGACAGTTCAGTTTATGACGTGGATGAATACTAACTACATGCTTTTTGTTACCGAGCCAGAAGCGGCGCAGTTGAAAGTTAATGAGTTTATGAATGATGAGTTCTCTGGTGAGGGGGAAGCACTAGCTGACTTGCAGAGTCGGATATTTTTAGAAATGCGTAAGGAATTAGGAATCGTTTAACAAATGCATCAACACGATTTGCTACATTCGGCATTGTAGGTTTCTTTGGTTTTATCGTATTAAGTGGTAAATTTAGGCTTGGTTTGCATGGTAGCAAACGTGTTATGCAGGCGTTATGTTTATAGGAGGCATAGGTGTTAAAAAAACATAAAAATGGCTTTATTGAAATAATTGAGCAGTCAGGATTTCAAGTAAATCAGTTTCGAGCTGTTGAGAAGGAAGTCGATGAATTTCCTGGGTTTATTTTACAATTTGTAAATTCACCTTTAGCATTTTTAACGCGAACAAATAGCTCTGATTATTTTGAGCATGATTATCGCTACGTCGAATTTGCTCCTTCATATCCAAAATCTGATTATATGCCACGTGACCGATGGTGTTCGGTTGAGGAGGTTTATGATGGTTTTAAAGATTGGTTAGTAAAGCATGTGGAAAACTACTTGGAAGAAATAGATGTTCCAGATCTTTGGTCTCAAATAGATCGTCAAAATCTTTTCGTTGATGACCCGTTAATAAATAGAAATAATAAAAGTTTCGATAAAGCAGAGAAGGAACGGGTTGCCTTAGCTATTGAGCATTTTAAAAAGCTATTAGAACTTGAATTCCAGCCTACAGTGGAACAATTAGAAGTAATTAATGATCGCTTGAATTATTTAGTTGAGTCGGCAGATCGTTTAAATAAGGTTGACTGGCAAAGTGTTGCTATTTCGACATTAATGAGTATTTCAATTGCTTTATCTTTAGATACTCAAAAAGGTAGAGCTTTGTTTGGCTTATTCAAAAGTGCATTTACGTCAGCTTTAGAGTTTATTGGTTAAATAAACATAACAAATGCATCAACACGATTTGCTACACTCGGCGTTTTCAGTTTGCCTTTAGCTTCAGTGATTAAGGCAGTAAAATTCAACTAAGACTGTATCGTAGCAAACGTGTTATGCAGGCGTTATATGCAAGGAGGCATTATGAAAAAAGCTTATCTGTTCGATTGGGGTGACACTTTAATGGTCGACTTTCCAAATACTCAAGGAAAAATGTGTGATTGGGAAACAGTTCAAGCTGTAGATGGTGCTTTGGAAATGTTAGCTTCATTATCCCAGAAAGGACATTTGCTTTATGTTGCAACTGGTGCTGATGATTCCTGTGTTCAGGATATTGAATTGGCATTTGAAC
>NZ_WBVP01000042.1 GCF_008933155.1 Aliivibrio finisterrensis
TCTTTTGTTGATTTACTCACTACCCGCGGCATGGAGACGAGCACGCTTTCACTGGATTATGTTGCGTCACTTGTCACGATTGTCGATGACATCAATGCCCTTATTGCTAACAATCAAACTGTCAGCGACAGCGTTTTAGTCAACAGTGGGGAGTTCACTAATATTGTCAGCGAGAATCTTAATGAATATAACAGTGAGTTTACGCGTTTAGGTACGCTAGGATCGATTGGCGCTATACAAGCGGTGATTGATGAAGTGAATGCACATGTCACTGTGCTTGCACAAATTGTGGGTTATGCCGACAACAATGATGCCTCTGGTTTGAGTTTTATAGATTTAAACAATGTGATTGGCTTAACCGCGCTTGATACCAATAATCATGCTTACTATCAAACCTTGATTGCCGCAAACATTGGCAGCAATGTCGATGCTGCTGCCAAGTTACAAACCTTGATTGATAGCGCCAACGCCAGCCAATTCCAAATTGATGCCATTGGTCAGTATGCAGCAAGTAACAACGCGGATGCGTTGACCATCGATATGCTGCAAGGCATTGCCGGTTTGACGGTAGACAACAATAACCTCAGTCACTATCAAGCGTTTGTTGTTGAAAGTAGCGCTTCAGACATCATTGATTTAGCCAGTTTACAACTCATCATTAACGATGCAGATGCCTTTGTCCTCGATCCACAATGGGCAGTGACAGGGCAAGCGGTGGCGAACAACATCAGTGGCGCATCGGTGCGAGTGTTTGCAATTGAAGCGGGTTCGAAAGGCACAGATCTCACCAAAACAGCAGGTACTACCGACGCCAACGGTGCCTTCAGTATGGCGATTGTGCCGACTTCGCTTCCTGTAATGATGGAAATCACTGGCGGCAGCTATGTTGATGAAGCAACGGGTATGACACTTAACAACAGCACGCTAACGGCAGTATTACCCGAGATAGCGCGCCGTGATGTCGTGACCGTGTCACCACTCACTGACATTGCCGCTAAACGTGCTGCCAGTGATTTAACCGTAGCAGGGATCAATGCCGCAAACGCTTTGATTACCAGCACCTTCTTAGACTCCACCAATGCCAATGATGTGTTTGCGATTGCACCAGTGGATATGAATGCCACAGGCACAGGGCTTGCTCAGCAATACCGCAGTGCCTTGATTGGTCTTTCTGTGCTCGGTGGCGGTGAAGCTCTTATCAATATTACTCAAGACTTGGCGACAGATTTAGCAGACAACTCGCTTGATGTGAATACCGCCAAAGCCTTGTACTTCAATACGCAAACTTGGCTGCGTCGTCATGGCATGACAGATTTGGCGCTTAATGTACCAACCTTTGGCTTAGACAGCGCCGCACAACAAGCCGTGGATACAGTGATTGCCAATGACACGACCTTGGGGTACTTCCCTGAAATCTTGCAAACCAGTACAGGCTCGCTTGATTTGACCACGTTACTCTCAGGTTATGTGCCAGCAGGCAGCAATGTCAGCGTCAGCATCCTTGAGGGTGACAGCTTAACGCCACTCACAGGGACCTTCGATACCAGCTTGTACAGCAGTGGTGCGCAAGTGCAAATCAGCGTAGACGTGGACGGGGTAGCGCGTTTAGAAACCATTACCCTGCAACCTAGCGCGACACCTGTTTCTGTTACTTCAACCCTTAGCGACATCAATAATGGCTCTCACACGCTGACGGTGACCGCTTCTGATAGTCAAAGTGTCACCATCGAAAGCCTAACGCCAGATGTTGCCACTATCGCCAATGATCAAATTAGCGTGGGTCAAGATGGCACCGCCCGTTTTGCGGTGACGGCAAATGATGGCACATGGCAAGACGTGGTCAGCCTAGATGTATTGTCACCTCGTACAGCACCGAGCATCGATTGGGCACTCAATGCCAGCGGTGATTTGCAAGTGGCTAGCATTAATGGTGACACAGTGAATGTTAATGTGAGTTACCAAGGCAGCGATTCGAGCTTGACCATGATGACGCTCTTGCCAGTCGACAGAAATGCGAGTGATAGCATTAGTTGGATGGTGGAAAAAGACGGCGTACGTTTCTCAACGGTACAAAGTGTTGACGTGGCGGATGTGGTCAATCCTATTGCTATTAATAACTTAACTGCGCGTGTGACAGATACGTCCATCAGCGATGCGGATTTATTTGCCGAGTTTATGGACTTGGTGGATGTTGCAACCGATGCCACTACGCTTGGTTTATATCGCAATGAACTGAGCAGTAACTCAGTGAGTAGCATCACCGCATTGCAAACGCTTATCACCGAGCAAAATTTAACCGCCACAGCATTCATTGATTTGCAAAACACTGATGTCGCCAGTATCACGCTTGTGCAACTTCAAGCTTTGATGCCCGAGCAAGTTTTGCATGAGAGCATTGTTGATGATTATCGCACCGCACTGGCTGACAATACATGGATGTCTCCGTCTGATGTACAAAGTCTGATCGTTGATGTAAATGATGAGCTTATTCTGGCATTTGGACCCACGGGCGATTACGACCGCGATGGCATTATTAACAGTGAAGATCCCGATGCCGATAACGATGGTATCAACAATGAATACGAACTCGCGGCGGGCTTTGACCCTTATGACAGTGCTGACATTGATTTCTCAATTGACAATAACAATGACGGTAAAGCGGACATTTGGTTCACGATACAAGCTGCGATGCCAACAAGCGGAATGGATATTGATACGTGGAATGCGCATGTTATCGCCCAAAATATACCGCCTGAAGTGGTGGTGAATACCTTTATCAATCAATCAGCACAAGAAACGGTTAACTTAAGCACGCTTGGTGGTGAAGTTTCTTATGAATTTATTGTCCACTTCGCCGTTGACCGTTCTAACTCATTAGCCATATTCGGTAATAGCGCGACTGGTTGGAGTTTACGTTTAGAGCAGTGGAATGATACAGGTAAATTGGGTGTGACCAGATATGGCGTTGGTGATTACACCTTTAATGCGTTATCAGGTCAATCTGTTAACAGTCCTTACGGCGATCCCGCACATGTTATTTATATTATGCGAAGCGGTATGACAGAAGTTTGGGTCAATGGCGTACAAGTGGGCGACCTCAATAATCAGGCGCTTTTAATTAACCAAAGCAGTGTTCCGCTCGGCATCATGGAAGGTACAGTGAATGGTGATGAGGGGATTTATGGCTTTGCTGCTTATAACCATGCGCTAAGTGAAGATGAAATTTTATCCGCGTACCAAAACGCGCTAGATGTGTATGTCGATAGCGATGGTGATGGCATCTATGACCGTTTAGATCCTGACGATGATAACGATGGCTATCTTGATAATGGCGATCCTGATATTACCGGTTTCGGTACAGGACAAGTCCTTGCTGGTGTGCTCGGTGACATCAACGATTTATTGGCGAATAACCAAAATATCGAAGAAAGCGTATTAGTTGATAGTGGTCGATTCTCCAACATCATGAGTAGCAATATGGTCCAATACAACACTGAGTTTTCAGTTGTCGCTAACTTTACCTCTTATGGCGATATTCAAGATCTGATTGATGAGGTGAATACCTCAGTGAATGCGCTAAACCTGATTGTTGGGTTTGCTAATGGCAATGATGCCAGCACATTGACGGTTACTCAGTTGAATAGTGTGATGAACCTAAGCGGTGTCGATGCCAATAACTTACTTTACTATCAAGCCTTGATAGCAAGCGACATCGGCAGCAATGTCGATACCAGTGCGAAATTGCAAACCTTGATCACCAGTGCCAACAGCAGTCAATCTCAAATCGACACAATTAGCCAATATGCAACAAGCGATAATGCTAATGCCTTGACCATCGCGATGCTGCAAGGGATTGCAGGCTTGAGCGTTGACACGAATAACCTGTCTTATTACCAAAATTTCATCGAAGAGAGTGAGGCGCCAGATGTCAGCGATCTTGTCAAATTACAAATCCTGATTGATGACGCTAATGCCTTCGCGCTTGACCCGCAATGGGCGATCACAGGTCAAGCGGTGGCGAACAACATCAGCGGTGCAACGGTGCGAGTGTATGCGATTGAAGCGAATTCGAAAGGCACAGATCTCACCAAAACAGCAGGCACCACGGACGCAAACGGTGCATTCAGCATGGCGATAATACCAACCGATTTACCTGTCATCATGGAAATCACCGGCGGCGTCTACATTGATGAATCAACGGGTATTTCACTCAATAACGGCACGCTAACGGCGATATTGCCTGTTATTGCTCGTCGTGACGCCGTGACCGTGTCACCACTTACCGACATTGCCGCTAAAGTTGCGGGCAGTAATTTGACCGTGACAGGTATCAATGCTGCAAACGCTTTGATTACCAGCACCTTCTTAGACTCCACCAATGCCAATGATGTGTTTGCGATTGCGCCAGCGGATATGAATGCGACAGGCGCAGGGCTTGATCAGCAATATCGCACCGCCTTGATTGGCTTGTCGGTATTGGGCGGCGGTGAATCCTTAGCCAATGTGACTCAAGATTTGGCGGCAGATTTGTCTGACAACATCCTTGATGTAAATACCGCCAAAGCCTTGTACTTCAATACCCAAACCTGGCTGCGTCGTCATGGCATGACAGATTTAGCGCTCAATGTG
>NZ_WBVP01000043.1 GCF_008933155.1 Aliivibrio finisterrensis
CACCTTTAGAAAGTACTATTACCTACTTTTTCGCAGTTGCTCTACCAAAGACTGCTGGGTCCCTGGCGACTCGTATTAATAATCACTACAACGCTAATTGTTACACTATTAGTTGGGAAGAAGGAGGAACTTCTAAACCATAAAGATGTTAAATCTATTAATTAACCAATCAAGGACAATCTGTATTAGGTTGCATTTCCCATTGCTCGGCAATGCCATGAGCGAGGGTTACTTCCATCAATGTAAAATCACAGTTTTCTTGGGTAAGGATCTTTACGTTGCGATTTTCTACTGCCATTTCCCATGCACCGTTTAATCGTAGTTGGTGTCTTATCGGTGATGGATCGACGCCATTAGAGCGCATAGTAAATCCTAAATCTGGATCTGCCATCGCTATAGATAAAGGGCTTGAATCCACATTTGTATCTTTCTCCATCATGATTAATACCGGCTTTGACACTGAGTTTACATACCCTTGTTCTAAAGTTAAGCTGGCATCAAAAATAGCAAACCCCCAAACGCTATCTTTTTCGACAATATGGGCAACATCATCCTTTTGATGGACAATATAGGTTTTTTGTTGAGAGAATTGTTCTGTAAATGTCGTCATTTTTTCTTGATTTGTTGCGGGAAACAAGAGGTATTCATATTCGCCTTGAATAGGATTAACCCCATGATTAATATATCCTAAGTGATAGGGCTCAATGGGGTTGTTCGTTAGATTTTCGGTGGCATTACTATTATGCTGTGGTACTTGTTGATCGGTGTGTTGCAACATTATTCCCGCACCAGAATGAACGAAATAAAAGCCTGTTCCACTGTTATCGATGAGCCACTGATCTGCCATATTTCCCACATCATAAGTAGAATCATCAATAACGGCGTCTACGACACCATTAACATTTATATTGTTAATTCCATTATCTTGTCTTTGATAAAGGGTAGTAACAACCGGGTGCTCATTACTATTTTCAGCGGTAATATTGGAGCCAAGATTAATAATTAAATCTTCAAAGTAAAAGCTGGACTTCTTAAAGCTGAAACTTTTATCACGAGGAACGGTGTTCACTTTGTTACCATCATAATAAACAGCTCCCCAACCCGAAGTGACATCTTGTTCTTTGAAGTTCATTGCAAATAGTCCGATATCCCCTTTTACATGCTTCAAAGGTAGTAAAGGAGTCTCTGATCTGTTAAAGCTTAAAGCCCCGGCAAAACCATATTTTTGATATTCATCTATGCGATTAAACTCAGCCAATAACTCAATCCAAGGGAGCACGATAGTGGTCGCTCCTGGATTGTAATTCCAGTTCCATGTTTGATGATTATATCCATTATCTAGTTTACCACCGTGATAAATAACCTCCTGTGAACCATAGCTCTGATAGCGACCAAATCGGTTGGCATTGGAATAAATTTCAGCCCCCCATAATGATCGAGATTGCCCTTTATTGACCACTAGCCAGTCTTTATGCCGCAATAAGCCATAATTTGCATAATTGAATTGATAAACCCCTTCCATGGGATAAACCGCTTCATTGGCATCATCAAGTGGTGTCGCATTAGGATAAACAAAATTGAGTAACGTTGCTGTATAAGAATAATCAACGGGTCGAATAGAGTCTAACTCGAGTTGATTTAACTTGAAAATGTAACCACTTGTAATGTCTTGTAGTCTATTCTGCGGGCCTCTACCACTAAGAGATAAAGGTAAAAGACGATTATCATTGCCGGTTAAGGCTAATAAGCTGGTGGCTTTGAGCAGATTATTTAATGGTTTAGCCGGTATTTTGTAATGTGTATCAATTAAATAGATATTTCCCTCTATTAGGCTTTTATAGCTGTAGAGGTAACTCGGATGATGAGACCAGTGATGAAATGTAGCGCCATCGGGTTTAATTCCATCAAAGGTCGTTGGGCTATGGGTTAATACGCGATTTGAAAATCTCTGCACCGCTGCTAATTGTTGATGGATTTTATTTTCATCAGTAAATAAAAAAGCATGTGGAATAAGAAATTCAAACCTTAAATACACATCATCCGTTGAAATAAATGATTTCGTCGCCAGTCCATATTCTTTATCACTCATCCAGAGATACTTAAATACGTGTGATTCTCTAGATAATACTGCGCTGAATAATGATTTGACGTGTTCAGATAAGTAATCGCTCAATAGCAATATTTCATCACTAGCATCATCAATCCCATAGAAAGGTATAATAAAGTCACCTCGACACACTTGCTCGCTTAAATATCGAATTAGATTATTAGCTTTGTTTATATAATCGATGTCGTCTGGATGGTTTTTTAAATATGCTGCTAACGTTCTAGCTATGTTACGTAATTCTCCATATGAAGAGAAGTTTTTAGTTGATGTTAGTTGATTATTGCTATCTAAAGAAAAATTAAACGCATTATAGTAATTATCGACATTACTCATATCTGTGGGATTATAATTTTCACCCACTTTTGTATTATATATGGCTGTTTTAACTTTTAATAAATCCTCAGAATTAAAATCAAGTTCTATCTGCTCGTCAGGAGTATGAATTGCAAAACATTGAGAAACCGGAGGGATATTATGATCGCCAACAACAATATTATGTAATCTAATACTAATATCTGGCGTTGAAGATTGTATTTCGAGTAAGACTTCTTGGCCGCCTTCTGTCAAAAAATGTTGTAATAAGAGCGATTGAGGTTCATTAGGCTTTAATACTAAAGTTTGGGAGCTGACATATTGACCACTATTCGTTAATTTCAACCCTATATCTAGACTAATATCGTCATTGTTAATCACGCTGTTAATGTGCTCCGCACTAAGTGACAAATCAAACTCAATCGTTTTGTATTTTTGAACATGAAATCGATAACTGACACCTGTTGGTTGAGTGCTATCTGCAGGGATAGTGATCAATAAATCAGTAAGCTGGTTAGTACTGTCATTTTGATATGAAATTATTGGCGCCCCCATCAGTTCGCGTTTAGCTACTGTCACCAAATTAGGACTAATAAACTCTTGATGCCAAAAAGAAAAAAGATTTACGAGTACCGTTGATACACTCACAAGGCCTGCATTATTTGAGGTTGTAAGACTAAAGATCAGAGTATCTGAGTCTTTTTCACCTAATGGAGGAAGATTAACATCAAGATTAGCTGTCTCGTTATTGGTAAGTTCAGCTTCGATTCCTGACAACTGCTGCCAAGAATAGCTTAAGCTATCATCATCTTGGTTGTTTATATCAGAATGAATAATAATATTAGTTCGCTCAATGGCACGTATATCGGCCATTGGCCTGTTAAAGGGGCTATTTTGTTCTAGAATCATCTCAGTTAATGAATTGTCCATAAATACAAGCTGATCAAGATAGAGTTGATTAGATAAATCAAGGCTCATTAGCTGATTGCTTGCTAAGTTCAAACTAACAAGTTCGCTAAATGGACTTAAATTCACTTCTGAGAGAGTGTTATTAGATAAATCTAACTCTTTTAACCCTGTTAATACTTCTAGCCCCGTTATACTATTAATATCTAAATTACTGCAATTAAGGCTCGTTATTTCATTTGCAAGACGCCAGCCATTCTCGAAAGCTGTATCCTGCACACACTGTGCTAAATTAGCATCAACAAATGCGAGTGGTTTCCCACCGTCAAATTCAAGCACATTGAAAACAAATGTTGATGTGCTAACAAGGTTATTTTTATGGTCATTTGCGGAATGAAATTCGAGCGAAAACAGATTAATAAGCTTTAATATATTTCTTTCAGCCAACAGCGTATTTGTCTGTATCACGTCATTTAAATAATCGACTTCTTCCTGTTCAATATTATCTAGACCAACGTCTTGGTATGTGGATAGCTCAGGAGCAGGAGCACCGACCTCTTGTTTGTAATACGCCAGCAATTGTCCTATCGCTGCTTTGCGTTTTTTTATGTGTTCAACCTTTGGAGATGCATTCTGAAATGGCTGTTCAAACACCATATCTATCTCATCCGATGACGTA
>NZ_WBVP01000044.1 GCF_008933155.1 Aliivibrio finisterrensis
ATCGTACAAGGAGGTACAATGTATAAATTACGAAAACTGGAAGGTGAGCAAGATTGGCTAGATGCGGATGGAATTAAGATTTATACCATTTCAGCAAATGAAGAACCAATCAATATGGTCGCTTTTCATCAACGACTAACAGAGGTTAAATCTGAAATAACTCTCGAATGGGATCAAACTGCTGCGTTCGTTATTTTTCATAATGGTGCAAGTTGTAAGTATTTGGTTTTAGCTTGGTGGGGTAATGATAATGAATTATTTACGTCAGTATCAGTTCAAGTTAATGGGGTCTGGGTTGTAGACCCAACTAAATATTCGTTTTGCCTTTATGATATTGAAGTCATGTGGAAGGAGCGTAATATCTACATAGAAACAATCGATTGTGAAAGTCCGTCATTGGTTAAGTATCGCACTAGCCGTTAGATGTACGTTTAACAAAGCAATCAACACGATGCTATTACACTCGGCATTCGCGGTTTAAAGTGTAATTGGCTTGGTAAGTAAATCGTTCGCACGTGTTATTGCGGCGTTGTGCGTACTGAGTCCGAAATTTTTTGCACGGTTCATCAATAGAATCGCGGCTTTCGTAGTTTCGGCTTAGTAAGCGTAAATTTCTTCTTTGTTACCTTTTGGTTTTCATTTCATTAGGTTCGGCAAATTAACCCTTATTTCCCCAAGTTCAGGCGTTTCAGAAGCTATTTTACGCTTCAATTGTTCTTTGGTTATGCCTCATTTTAGTCTGCATCAGTGTTTTCCTCGTAATATTTCCAATCCCAATTATGGCGAGTGTATTTAGTTTTTCAGTTCCAAACTTGCTGAAACCAAGTCGTTCAAATGGTGTAAAAAATGTATCTGTTTTCCATTTACTTTATCTCGCAATTTAAGAACATTTTGTTCGCTTAATTGCTATTGGTAAATTAAAATCAAGGCATTAAAAAATCTTGGCAGGGCAGTTCTTTACCAAGTTAGCCAAGCCGAAAATAAGCACGCACAACAATCGCATCAACACGATTTATTACACTCGGCATTCTGGGTTTACCTTTAGTTTTGTGATTAAGGCGGTTAATTCAGGTTGATTTGCATAGTAATAAACGTGTTATGCAGGCGTTGTGCGTACTGAGTCCGAAATTTTTTGCACGGTTCATCAAAAGGATCGAGGCTTTCGTAGTTTCGGCTTAGTAAGTGTGAATTTCTTCTTTGTTGCCTTTTGGTTTCCGTATTATCAGGTTCGGCAAATTAGCCCTTATTTCCCTAAGTTCAGGCGTTTCAGAAGCTATTTTATGCTTCAATTGTTCTTTGGTTATGCCTCATTTTAGTTTGCATCAGTGTTTTCTTCTCAGTATTTTCAATCCCAGTTGTGGAAAGGATATTTGGTTTATCAGTTCCAAATCTGTTGAAACCAAGCCGTTCAAATGGCGTAAGAAATGTATCTGTTTTCCATTTACTTTATCTCGCAATTTAAGAACATTTTGTTCGCTTAATTACTACCGGTAAATTAAAATTAGGGCTTAGAAAATCTTGGCAGGGCAGTTCTTTACCAAGCTGGCCAAGCCGAAAGTAAGCACGCACAACAATCGCATCAACACGATGCTTATTACATTCGGCGTTTTTGGTTTGAAGTGTAATTGGTTTGGTAACGTTGGTCGTTAGCACGTGTTATGCAAGCGTTATATTCACAAAGCTTAAAAATTAAATCCGTATTAGCTCCGTACAATTTGCACTTTGGTCGTTTAAATCTTATACTCAGGTTAATTACGGAATTACTCCGTACAATTGGAGGTTTTATGGCTACTGCAAGACTTGATATCCGCTTGGATGAAGAAATCAAAGCTAAGGCTGAGAAAGCTTCAGCTTTACTTGGTTTAAAAAGCTTAACGGAATATGTTGTTCGTCTAATGGACGAAGATTCAACTCAGGTAATTTCTGAGCATGAAAGCATCACTGTTGAAGCAAATGTATTTGATCAATTCATGATTGCTTGTGACGAGGCTAAGGCTCCGAATAACGCATTACTTGAAGCGGCAGCATTTACTAAAAGTGGTGAGTTTAAGTGAGTTATTCCAAAACTTTCAAAGAGTTGGATAAATCACAGCACGATAGAGCATCATTTGACTGTGGGGAAAAAGAGTTAAATGATTTTATCCAAACTCAAGCTGCTAAACATATGCAAGCAGGTATCAGCCGCACAATGGTTTTGCCTGCTTCAGTGCCATTACCAAATCAGAAATATCCAATTTGTTCATTTTATAGTATTGCGCCAAGTTCGATTAGCCGTGATACGTTGCCACAAGCGATGGCTAAAAAATTACCACGCTATCCAGTTCCTGTTTTCCTTTTAGCTCAACTTGCAGTTCATAAAGAATTTCATGGAAGTGGGCTAGGTAAAGTTAGCTTAATCAAAGCTCTCGAATACCTTTGGGAAATTAACTCTCACATGAGAGCTTATGCCATTATTGTTGATTGTTTAACTGAACAAGCTGAATCATTCTACGTAAAATATGGTTTCGAGGTTCTTTGTGAAATCAATGGTCGAGTAAGAATGTTCATTCCGATGAAAACAGTCGGTCAGTTATTCACTTAGACGTAAGAGTGAATATAACAAATACATCAACACGATTTGCTACATTCGGCATTCTAGGTTTCTTTGAGTTTACCGTATTAAGTGGTAAATTTGGGCTTAATCTGCATGGTAGCAAACGTGTTATGCAGGCGTTATGCAAAATGGAGGTGTTATGTTTATCAATTGGCTTAAAAAATATTTTTCGATAGAAAAAAGAATTGAATCTCATCCAAAATTTAGAGATGCATTTAAGATCGTAGGGTATGTTTTAGCTGGTGATAATACAACAATGGTCGAAGGTGTTGAAGCACAATATTCAAAAGCAGTCTTAATATTGTGTGTTCGTGATGCTCAAGAATATTATCAAGTTTGGGAGTCGGAAGAATATCTATACCATGAAGATGCATTGAATGTATTAAAAGCTGAATGCGGTCGTATTTCTGAGTCTATCGACAAACGAATTGAAATTTGTGATTTTTCGTCTAAAACAGAAAACCATGAAGTTGTTGATGTCTATAATGAAAATAACCGACAATATATTTTAGAATCAACAAATCTGTGAGATATCGCATAACAAATGCATCAACACGATTTGCTACACTCGGCGTTGTCAGTTTGCCTTTAGTTTCAGTGATTAAGGCGTTAAAATTCAACTAAGTCTGTATCGTAGCAAACGTGTTATGCAGGCGTTGTGCGTACTAAGCCCGAAATTTTTTGCACGGTTCATCAATAGAAACGAAACTTTTGTAAACGCTATTTAGTTATCGCAAATCCTCTTCTTTGTTACCTTTTAGTATTCGTATTATCAGGTTCGGCAATTAAGCATTGTCGGTCTAAGTTCAGGTGTTTCAGAGGCATTTTTACGCTTCAATGGTTCTTTGGTATTGCTTCATTTTAGCCTGCATCCGTGTTTTCCTCGCCGCATTTTCAATCCCAATTGTGGTTAGGATATTTGGTTTTTTAGTTCCAAACTAGCTGAAACCAACCCGTTCAAATGGTGTAAAAAATGTATCTGTTTTCCATTGATTTTATCTCGCAATTTAAGAACATTTTGTTCGCTTAATCGGCATCGGTAAATTAGAATCAGGGCTTGGAAAATATTGGCCAGGCAGTTCTTTACCAAGTTGGCCAAGCTGAAAGAGAGTCCGCACAACAATCGCATCAACACGATTTATTACACTCGGCGTTCTGGGTTTACCTTGGGTTTCGTGATTAAGGCGATTAATTCAGGTTGGTTGGCATAGTAATAAACGTGTTATGCAA
>NZ_WBVP01000045.1 GCF_008933155.1 Aliivibrio finisterrensis
TCCACACCCGTAACACCCACCATCGCATAATCAGTTGCCGAAGGTGCTGGTTGCGTATTATCCAACGCGTAGCTTTGAATCACATTAACGCTATCGGTTAGAATCTGGATCGCAGCCACCGTGGTCAACGATTGGCTATCCACCTGACCATTCACTTCACTGAGGTTATTGACAGTAACACCGGTAACGCCCACTAGCGCATAATCAGTTACTGTTGGTACAGTTTGGGTATTATCTACTGCGTAGTTTTGGACCACTGTTAGGCTATCGATAAGTGTTTGTATCGAGGCAACGCTTGTTAGTGACTGGCTGTCAACTTGTGCATTAATTTCCGCTAAATTGTTGGCATCAATACCCGTGACGCCAAAGTCAGCATAATCACTCACCGATGGTGCAGGTTGCGTATTATCCAACGCGTAACTTTGAATCACATTGACGCTATCGGTTAGAGCTTGAATCTCTGCCACCGTGGTCAACGATTGACTGTCTACCTGTCCATTCACTGCATTAAGATTGTTAGCATCCACACCGGAAATACCCACCATTGCATAATGAGTTGCCGAAGGTGCTGATTGCGTATTATCCAACGCGTAACTTTGAATCACATTGACGCTATTAGTTAGAGCTTGAATCGCTGCCACCGTGGTCAGCGATTGACTGTCCACCTGACCGTTTACTTCACTGAGGCTATTGGCGTCCACACCCGTAACACCCACCATCGCATAATCAGTTGCCGAAGGTGCTGGTTGCGTATTATCAGCCGCGTAGTTTTGAATCACGTTGACGCTATTAGTTAGAGTCTGAATCGCAGCTACGGTAGTCAACGATTGGCCGTCTACCTGACTATTCACTTCACTCAAATTATTGGCATCGACACCAGTCACACCAATATCGGCATAGTTGGTCACTGTAGGCGCGGTTTGGGTATTATCCGCAGCATAGCTTTGAATAATCGCTAAGCTATCAACCACAGTTTGAATACTCGCCACGGTAGTCAACGATTGACTGTCCACTTGCCAGTTAATTTCGGCTAAATTGTTGGCATCAACACCCGTGACGCCAAAGTCGGCATAATCACTTACTGATGGTGCTGGCTGCGTATTATCAGCTGCATAACTTTGAATCACATTAACGCTATCGGTTAGAGCTTGAATCGCAGCCACCGTGGTCAACGATTGACTGTCCACCTGACCGTTTACTTCACTGAGGCTATTGGCGTCCACACCCGTAACACCAATGTCAGCATAGCTGGTGACTGTTGGCGTGGTTTGGGTATTATCCGCTGCATAGCTTTGAATAACCACTAAGCTATCAACCACAGTTTGAATACCTGCCACTGAGGTCAACGACTGGCTATCTGCTTGCTCGTTGATTTCACTGAGGTTATTGGTATCGACACCGATAACACCAATGTCGGCATAGTTGGTAACTGTTGGTGCGGTTTGAGTATTATCCGCAGCATAACTTTGAATAATATTGAAGCTATCCACCATGGTTTGCACACTAGCCATTTGTGTGAGTGAGTGAGTGTCTACTTGTCCGTTCACATCACTTAGATTTGTCGCGCTAACGCCCGATATACCAGCTGCCACGTAGTCAGTTAAGCTTGGCGCAGTTTGCGTATTGTCCACCGCATAAGCTTGAATGACATTGATGCTATCAACCATCGGTTGCACATTCACCATCTCGGTGTGAGCAAGGCTTTGAAGTTGAGAGTTGATGTCTGAAAGATTATCGACCGTCACATTATCAATAGACGCATTTAAATAATCCGTGACTGTTGGCTCGGTGCTACCGCCTGCTGCCCAAGCTAAAACCACATTCGATCCATCGATGGCTGCTTGAACTCTATCAGAGCTTAACCCTGAGGATGACAAAACATAGACAGCACCAGAATTAGTTAGAGATACGTCACCAGTCACAAAATCACTAGCGATTGAACCATCGGAGCTAATATCCCCACTCCCAAATATAGGTAAACCATCGCTGCCATCATTACCAGAATTGTTAGCCACAATGCTTTGAAGATTTGTCGAGTTGTAAGGATTGCCTAGCACTATAGTATTATTCTTAAAATCTAATCCTGACTCTACGAGCCGAGATGTTCCATAGCTAGAGTCAAATTCCAAATCATATGTTATTACAGTCGTCTCCCAATTAGCCGCATTAAGATCAGACAAATCATATTTATAGAGATTTGGGGCTAGCCATGAAGCTACCACCAGTTCATCTCCATCTCCTGATAAGTTAACCCCAGAACCAAAAGCATCAAATAATGCATTATTTGAGAGTAATGTCTGAATATAATTCCACTGACTGCCATCATAATCATAGATGTCTACGGCTGTTCTTGAGCCCGCCGCTAAGCGTGTACCATCACTATTTAAACTAACACTGAACCCTTCATTTCCACCTCGACCTGCGTTTAGGTTACTCTGTGTGAGTATCCAGTTACTGCCACTTGCATCACGAGTAAAAACATCAATATGACTATCTTTAGGCTCACCTGCGACGATAGTTTTACCATCATAAGAAAGGGCGACTTTGTTGATTCCCCCCATCCGACCTGTACCGATAAATTGGTTTCTTTCTGTCCAACCACTACCGTTATATTGATAGATAACAATACGTCCATCAAACGAACCATACCGATACTCACCTAGCACCAAAGTATTGCCATCCCCACTTAAATTTGCAGATAAGAGTTTATCCGAGATGGTATGCGCTTGGGTTCCCACCAACGACCAATTAAACCAATCCGGCTGATCGCTAGACACGTCAACCTCATAGGTTTTAATCATGTCATATGATGCAGTGACGACTCGACGACCATCCGCAGATAGCGCAACGCCATAAGTGTAATCCGCGGCTAATGAGCCATCTTGCAAAATCGTGACTTCTTGCCAATTCCCGTTTATACGGCGATAGACATAAAGTTTACTCGTCGTTGCATTATCATAAGCCGCAGCGACTACCATAGTTAGGCCGTCATCTGAAAGTTCAACTCTACGCCCAAAATAGTCCTCATTGGTAGCATTTGAAGCTTTAATAAATGAGTTAGGAAGATACTCGCCCCCCCCGAATTGCCACAATTTACTATTGATGAAATCTAAGGTACTAACACCGACACCAGTAAAGGCGGTGTCATTGTAGTCGCTTATTGTAGGCGCTATAGTACTCGTGCCAAGACTGTAATCCGTAAGTCGGTTAACGGCACTTATAACGTTTTGTATTGCATCCAACGAAAGTAAAGTATTATCAGTAGCAAGAATCTGGTTAACCCATTCTAGTTCGGTAGAATTTAGCTCATCAAAACCCACAGTGTGATAAGTGGCAAGATCTGGCGCAGTGGTTGTGCTGCCATCGGCGTAATCATCAAGGGCATTGATGGCATCGACCAGCA
>NZ_WBVP01000046.1 GCF_008933155.1 Aliivibrio finisterrensis
TTTTTAAGGAGCAGTATTATGGATATCATTCTTTATAGTGCGATTGGGTCGAATAGTTCGGAGCGAGTGGAATGGGCCCTGAATTATAAATCACTTCCATATAAACGAATTGAAGTTTCTAGTCATGAACTATCAACGACTTACCTTAAAATTAACCCATTTGGTTATGTTCCTACTATTTCAATTAATGGCATCTTAATCAGTGAATCAATGGCAATAATTGAGTGCTTGGAAGAGCATCATCCTAAAAATACGCTTTTTGGGCAAACTTGGGCTGAAAGAGCAGCTATTCGTGAAGCCTGTGAATATATAAATTCTAGTATCCACGCTCCTCAAAATAGAACGGTATTAAAAGCTTTTCGTCCTGAATTAACTGAAAATGAAAAACGGGAACTTCGAGGTTCTTGGATCGTACAATGCTTAACTAAATTGTCCCCTAAACTCTGGAATACCTCGAATTTTGCTATTGGTAGCAGTTTCTCAGCCGCTGATATTTTTGTAGCTTCAATTTATAAGAAATCATGTCAACACGGCGCGGTTAGGCTGGAAGATTACGATAAATATTTAAATTGGCTGAGTGGGCAAGAACAAATATTAGCCTCTGAGCCTAAAATATAACAAATGCATCAACACGATTTGCTACACTCGGCATTCTAGATTTCTTTGGGTTTATCGCATTAAGTGGTAAATTTGAGCTTAATCTGCATAGTAGCAAACGTGTTATGCAGGCGTTGTGCGTACTGAGTCCGAAATTTTTTGTACGGTTCATCAATAGAATCGCGGCTTTCGTAGTTTCGGCTTAGTAAGCGTCCTTTTCTTCTTTGTTGCCTTTTGGTTTTCGTATCATCAAGTTCGGCAAATTAGCCATTATTTCCATAAGTTCAGGCGTTTCAGAGGCTATTTTACGCTTCAATTGTTCTTTGGTTATGCCTCATTTTAGTTTGCATCAGTGTTTTGCTCGCAGTATTTCCAATCCCAATTGTGGTTAGGATATTTGGTTTTTCAGTTCCAAACTAGCTGAAGCCAAACCGTTCAAATGGTGTAAGAAATGTATCTGTTTTCCATTTACTTCATCTCGCAATTTAAGAACATTTTGTTCGCTTAATCGGCATCGGTAAATTAGGATCAGAGCTTAGAAAATCTTGGCAGGGCAGTTCTTTACCAAGTGGGCCAATCCGAAAGTAAGCACGCACAACAATCGCATCAACACGATTTATTACACTCGGCGTTCTGGGTTTGCCTTGGGTTCTGCGATTAAGGCGGTTAATTCAGGTTGGTTTGCATGGTAATAAACGTGTTATGCAAGCGTTATGTGTTTGGAGGGAAAATGAAGTTATTCGAAGGCATAAAAAGAGATAAAACGAATGCTGATATTGGTTGGATGACAAGTAAGTCAGAAGCTTATCAGTATGGGTATTTAAGGGCAGCAGAAAAGTTATCTCAGGATTTTGGGCAATTAGATGTGAGAGATAAAGATTCACTTATTTTTCCTATTGTATTTTTGTATCGTCAACATATCGAGCTTTCTCTAAAATCAATTATTCGTATACTGGATCATAGATTTGGTAATACAAGGACTGATCGCATACTTGAAAGGCATAAGATATTAGATTTATGGGATGAGGCAACAGATCTATATGGAGCGTATCTTAATCAAAAGCAGCCTAAATTAGTATTTACAAATCCCTCGCTAGTAAAAGAGCGAGGAATAGTAAATGAATTTAACAAGGTAGATGAAGACTCATTTTCTTTTCGTTATTCAACTGATAAACAAGGAAATGAACTACTTGATGGAATTTCATATATCAGTTTAAATAATTTTCAAGAGCAGATAGCATCGGTTAACAAAGCTATAAAGGATATTTTTGAAACACTTTATCATGCTGAAAATTAACACATAACAAATGCATCAACACGATTTGCTACATTCGGCATTCTAGGTTTCTTTGGGTTTTCCGTATTAAGTGGTAAATTTAGGCTTAATTTGCATAGTAGCAAACGTGTTATGCAGGCGTTACACGAACTAAAGATTGCAGTTTTTTGGCTCAGTTCGGCGATAGAACCATTCGATTTCTAGATGTGAAAGTAAGGTGGTTTCTCTTCTTCTTTGTTGCCTTTTAGTTTTCATTTCATCAGGTTCGGCAATTGACCATTATTGCCAAAAGTTCATGGATTTCAGAAGCTACTTCACGCTTCAATTGTTCATGGTTTTGCCTCATTTTATTCTGCATCAGTGCTTTGCTCTCAGTATTTTCAATCCCAATTGTGGCGAGGATATTTGGTTTATCAGCTTAAAACTTGCTGAAACCAGATCGTACAAATGGCGTAAGAAAAAGGGATTGTTTCGTTTCACAGTTATTGCCGTTGAAATGATATTTTGCTCGCTAAATTGAGCCAGTCTAATTAAACTTAGTTTACAGTAAATCTTGGTAAATCAGTTCTTTACCAATTAAAGCGAAGCGTTGACAAAGATCGTGTAACAAATGCATCAACACGATTTGTTACATTCGGCGTTGTCGGTTTGCCTTTAGTTTCAGTGATTAAGGCAGTAAAATTCAGCTAGGCCTGTATCGTAGCAAACGTGTTATGCAGGCGTTATGCGAATAAAGACCTAACTTGTAGATAGGCCTTCTATAACTTATTTGAATCGGTAGTTAAGCCCAATACTCATGCTGTCTTCATCAATGTTATCTTGACTAGATTTCATTCCAAATGAGTGATTATAGTTACTTATTAATTGAAAATTAGTATTAATGTTGTACCCAACGGATGCTCCTAGCATAGGACCAAAGTCTGATTCGTTGTAGTGATTATCTTTATATCTAGAGTAAGTTGCTCCGACTTCTGGCGCAATAAAGAAGTTTGATTGCTGTATATTAAATGGTTTTTCAATAGCAAGAGTATAATTATCATAATCAGCATCATGATTGGAAAGTGTGGCTGCTGTTCCTTTAATATTTCCCCAATCTTGCTCGGCGGCGGCTTGGAATTTAATACCATCCATATTTGTATTGTGACTACCTATTTTGACATTTCCATGCTCATAGCTTCCCCCTAGGTAGGCTTGTGCGCTTTGAGCAATTGATAATCCTGGGGCTAAAGAAAATACGCAGATAGTAAGTAATGTAATCTTTTTCATGCAGTGCTCCTTATTTATCGTCTGCTCCATCTTATAAAAAACACTGTTCATTAATAGTGTTTTTTATGTAATGTTAGGTTTCGTAATTAATTCGAACATTTTTAACATGAAGAGGTCGTTAGTTGGTCATTGGTGGTTAGTATATTCGCATAACAAATGAATCAACACGATTTGCTACATTCGGCATTCTAGGTTTCTTTGAGTTTACCGTATTAAGTGGTAAATTTGGCTTAGTTTGCATGGCAGCAAACGTGTTATGCAG
>NZ_WBVP01000047.1 GCF_008933155.1 Aliivibrio finisterrensis
CGCTTGGCTCCCTGCTGCTTGACTAGCGTAATCAATAAGGTCATTCCAACCATTTTCACCATCGACGATTGCTTGTACTCCGGCAAACGTATCGGCCCCTTGAGCTTGTACTGCACTGTTTACAGCACCGACATTGCTTGCATCAACGCCAGTGATCCCAGCTTGGGTGTAATCGGTTTCTGTGGGAACGCTTGCCCCAAAAATTGTTTTGGCGTGGTTAATGACATTTACCATGGTGCTAATGTCGGTCACCACGACTAATTGTGCGTCGTTTAGCCAAGCATTAAACTCGCTGACGTTACTGACATCTTGCGTTAAGCCTATGTTGTTATAATCCGTACCTTGAGGCGCTGTTGCAGTGATAGGATTGCCGCTATCTTTGGCATAATCATGGATAATTACATAACTGTTACCGAGATTTATCACAGAGCTATAATCAGACGCATTGCTCTGGTTAAGTGTTAATGAACGCAGTTCATTAACATGTTGTGCTGTTACATTATTGATACCGATAGCAGCAAAATCGGTATCCGAAGGTGCAGGATTTTGGTTTGAGTCTTTTATGTAGGAAAGGACGGTCCACCATTCGGCTATGTAGTCAAGCTCCATCCAGTCAACGCCGCTAACGGTGTTTGACGTTGCATCTATATCCGTGGTAGCAGAAATGCCATTATTATATTTAGCGTTCAAAGCGAAGCCTAATTGTCTTGGCCAACTCGCAGCTAAATGTTGATTATAACCCCCTTGAATTGAGCGTGAAAGAATAAACTCATCTACTTCAGCGCCGCCATTAGCAGTATTGAGTTTAAAGTTTATTTTAAATAAATATTTAAAATCTTGGTCATTGGTATATCGCAGATCCCCCGAGATTTCTGGATGGAGCGTGAAATATGCATGAGTATGCACTAAAGAGTCATCCAAATCCTTGTAGGCACGTACCCCATCTCTGTCATTGTCGGTATTAATGTAGTTTCTCAGCGCGGACAAATCTGACAGCGAGGGAGTGTCATTTAGCAACGCAATGTTAAGATCAGCGATACGATGTGAAAAATAGCCATCGTCTGAATTGGTTGCAAATCCTAGCGCCTGATAGTGTGCATCTGTAGGCTCTTGTGCCAATGGATTGCTAGAATTAGCCGCATATTGTTGGATATTAGTAAACTCGCCGAATAAGGTGAGTGAACCATTGGCGATAGCGCTAAGGAGTGACTGAGTAGTATCTACACTGACATCGGTCACTGTAACGTCAAATGAACGAGAATCGTTGGTTGTCTGAGTAAAGCTAGGATCGCTGTTACTGTATTGGACGGCTTCGAGTGCGGTTTGGTAATCACTGATAGAGGCATTGCCCGTTAGCGTCAGTGTGTTGGTGCTAGCATCGTAGCTGCCGACAATACTGGACGAGTTAGCCCCAAGCGCCAAGATTTCATTCGTTGTTGCGCCAGTCAGAGTGATTGTGGCACCACTGATGTCAGTCGAATCTATATCGGTGATGTTTACATTACTCAATAGTGCGGTAGATCCATCGCCTTTGACAAATGCCTTGTCTGGAGAATTAAAAGCAAGGCTCGGCGCATCATTGGCCGATGTGATAGTGATGGTCATGGTGGCTGTGCTGACCGAACTCTCGCCCTCATCATCAATCACATGGAAAGTAAACGAATCGTTTGATGTTAAATCTTGTGCTGGTTCATATTGAATGTTCGAAATATCAACGCGTGAAAACGTTTGTCCCTGAGTAATGGCGGTGCCCGCACTATATGTTAAGGTGCCGTCACTTGGAAGCATTTCAATAATAATGGCACTGTACTCGCTCGATTCTTCATCAGTGTAACCAAAATCGTTGGCGGTAAAGGTAAAGAGCGTATCTTCTATTACGGTGACATTACTGTTATTGGCGATAGGCAAATCATTGATCGAAGTCACGTTGGGCGTGCCGTTCACAGCGGTCGGGTTTTGTGTACCGTTGTCATCCACAGAAAGGGTGAATACGGGTAACGTCCCGGTGCTATTTAGCGTATCAAGCCCATCCTGAGTCAATGTTATCGAGTTGCCTGCAGCCAACTGATATGCCGTTGTTGGCGTTAATGTTGTGTTACCAATATCCCCTTCGCCTTTATCGTCCACGGTATAAGTGGCAATAACGGGGTTGACTCCGATGTTGGAGTCGTCTTCGGTTAAGGGTGCTGATAGCGTAAGGCTGATCTCAAGTTGGTCTTCTACACCAGTAATGTTGATTGTAGCGGTATAGTCAGCAGCACTTTCTATCTGCCCATCGTGATATTTAAACGTAAAGGTGGTATAGGGGCTGCCAAACTCGTTGTTAAAAAATTCAAAATGTAAATTCTCAGCTTGAAGATCAGACAAGGTGACATCAGTATTGGCGTTGATATCACTGTTTGATAGCGTTAATTTCCCTTTATTGGGTAGAGACGTGATGATAATTTTACTCAGGATATCACCATCGATATCACTGATTGAGAAGTCGGTGTCTTTGAATTTGATTTCGTTGCTGTCTTCGGCCGCTGTGACAGATACATCACTGCCTGTCGGCGCATCGTTAACATTATTCACGGTGATTGTAAAAGCGGATAAGCTATCCGTTAACCCGGCTGCGTCTTCGACAGTGATTGTGATGTTATTGTGAGCACCCACGTCATTTTGCTGAGGAATACCGTCTAATGTGCCATCTGTGCTGTCGAAAGTTAGCCAAGACGGTTTATTTTGAATCGAAAACGTTTTAGTTTCAGTACCATGTATTTCGTCAGGATCACCATAGGTTGGGGTGAACGTGTATCCGACTCCCTGGTTAATGTCCGCTGTAGGCATGCCGCTTATCGTTGGCGCATCATTGATGTTTATCACCTCAATTTCAAACGAATTCGACTGGGTAGTCACGTTTGAACTGTCAGTGACGTCGATAATAATATTGGAATAGGTAGCTACATCATTGTTTGTTGGCGTGCCGCTTAAGGTTTGGTTGTTTGAATCAAGGGTTAGCCAATTGGGTTTATTTTGAACGTTAAAGTTTAACGTATCGCCCATATCAACGTCATCGGCATTGAATAACAGAGTATAAAGCGCGTCCTGGTTCGTTTGACTTTGGCCAGTGATGTTGGCAATGGTTGGCGCATCATTTTGTGGGATGATGTCAATGGTAATCG
>NZ_WBVP01000048.1 GCF_008933155.1 Aliivibrio finisterrensis
GTCCTTGAGGGTGACAGCTTAACGGCACTCACAGGGACCTTCGATACCAGCTTGTACAGCAATGGTGCGCTAGTGCAAATCAGCGTAGATGTGGACGGGGTAGCGCGTTTAGAAACCATTACCCTGCAACCTAGCGCGACACCTGTTTCCATTACTTCAACACTTGGCGATATTAACAACGGCTCTCACACGCTGACGGTGACGGCTTCTGATAGTCAAAGTGTCACCATAGAAAGCCTCACCCCAGATGTTGCCACTATCGCCAATGAACAAATTAGCGTGAACCAAGATGGCACCGCACGTTTTGCGGTGACAGCAGTTGATGGCACATGGCAAGAGGTGGTCAGCCTTGATGTATTGTCACCTCGCACAGCGCCAAGCATTGATTGGGCGCTCAATGCCAGCGGTGATTTGCAAGTCACTGGCATTAATGGCGACACAGTGAATGTTAATGTGAGTTACCAAGGCAGCGATTCGAGCTTGACCATGATGACGCTCTTGCCAGTCGATAGAAATGCGAGCGATAACATCAGTTGGATGGTGGAGAAAGACGGTGTTCGCTTTTCAAATGTTGTCACTCAAAATGTGGTGGACGTAGTAAACCCATTAGCTGTCGCGAATTTGGCGTCGCGAGTGGCAGACAGCAACATCGCAGATAGCGATGTGTTTGCGCACTTTATTGGTTTAACCGGGATATCAAGTGATGCAACGGTCTTAAGCTTGTATCGTAGTGAACTGGTCAATCAAGCAGTAACGTCATTGATAGCCCTTGAAGATACTATTGCTAGCGTGAACAGCATCGCCACAGCATTTATTGATTTACAAAATACCGCCAATGCCAGCATTACATTAACGCAACTGCAAACCTTGTTCCCGACTCAATACCTAACTGCCAGCTTATTGGCTGATTATCAGGCCAGTTTAGCGAGTAATTCTTGGAATACGCCAGATGAAGCGCAAGACTTGTTAATTGCTGTTAATAATGCCAATGCCGTTGACAGTGATGGTGATGGCTTATTTGACGGGGTGGAATTGGCGCAATTTAGCGACCCGAGTGATGCCAATCATCCGATTTACCTAGGTCAAATTGATACAGACAACGATGGCATATTGAATGGTTTAGATACCGATTTAGATGGCAATGGCACAGCGGATGAAAACGAACTCTATGTCACGCTTAATTCCGGGGTGCTCGCAGGTAATGTTGATGGTCTACCTATTCCTTATATTACAAGCAGCACTGGTGGTTGTCCTGCCAGTGCTTCCCCAAGCCAAACGGTGGGTAACATTGCATTGGTTTATCATGATGCTGGCTACGGCTGTAGTTTTGCCAGCACCGGTTACAGTGCTACGCAATATACTATTAACGAAGGGATCAGTTATCAGTTCAATACCGCGTTACCTTTGTATCAAATCGGTCCACATCAATTGGCACCAACGGGATTCCGTTTAAATGAAACCTACCCAATGCTGCGTTTGCCGCGTGATGTGAAGTACGACATTTATGAAGTGACCTTAAATGGTAGTGATTGGGTCGCGACTAAATTACAAACCATTGAGGCCGATGATATTCCTGATGACAACTGGTTATTCATCAATCAAGACGTGAGTGAGCGCACCACGGCGTTGAACCTCATGGCAGTGCCAGAAGATTTGGACATCTACGGTGAGCTGATTTCTAACTTTAGCTTGGTGCAACTGAATAATGATGACACCCGTTTATCTTTCTTTACTCGCATCAACTTTGACGCTTGGCGTTACCGTCTAGATGGTGGTGAGTGGGTAACAGCTATAGATCCAAGCGTGGTTTTAACAGGATTAAGCCTGGGTCAACACACGGTAGAAATGGAAATCATTGATGCCGATAGTAATCCAGTAACGGCGATCGATCCGCAAACCACAACAGTGGAAATCTACTCAGTCGAGAACCTTACACAAGATAACCGTTTATCTTTTGATTACACCAATCATTTCACCGGTAGCGAATACCAAGCCGTTGCCATGTTGCCAGGCTCGGGTTTAACAGGTCCTAGCGCAACAGTGACGCCAAATTTTTGGGAAACCTTCGAGCTCGACACCCGTTTCACGGTAGAGGTGAAAGATGCCGCGGGCAATGCTTATCCAGTGATGTTGAAAGGGCATCGTATATACAATCAACTTCAAACAGCGATGCACTATGTCACCACCCCAGGTGAGCCATCGCCGAGTTTTGATACAGTTAATTATTTCCACATTTCGCTAGATAGCAGTAGTTTCAGCGCCTTGCCGACTGGGGTTCAATATTATGGTGGCGTAGTGAAATTGCGTTATGTTACCTCAGCGCAAGAAGAGCTGGGTATTTATCCGTTTAGTATTGATTTCACCTTACCGTACAATGATTTTGATGGTGATGGTATTGAGGACGGTATAGACCTCGATCTGGATGGCGATGGTGTGGCAGACACACTTGATGTTAACAGCTACAGTGTGACGTCCGATACTGATGGTGATGGCATGGGTGATGGCTTTGAAACCACCTATGGTTTAGACCCATTAACCGCT
>NZ_WBVP01000049.1 GCF_008933155.1 Aliivibrio finisterrensis
TGGTGTGACTGCGTACCTTTTGTATAATGGGTCAGCGACTTATATTCAGTGGCAAGGTTAACCGTTTAGGGGAGCCGTAGGGAAACCGAGTCTTAACTGGGCGTTCAGTCTCTGGATATAGACCCGAAACCAAGTGATCTAGCCATGGGCAGGTTGAAGATTGAGTAACATCAATTGGAGGACCGAACCGACTAATGTTGAAAAATTAGCGGATGACTTGTGGCTAGGGGTGAAAGGCCAATCAAACTTGGAGATAGCTGGTTCTCCCCGAAATCTATTTAGGTAGAGCCTCGGACGAATACTACTGGGGGTAGAGCACTGTTAAGGCTAGGGGGTCATCCCGACTTACCAACCCTTTGCAAACTCCGAATACCAGTAAGTACTATCCGGGAGACACACGGCGGGTGCTAACGTCCGTCGTGGAGAGGGAAACAACCCAGACCGCCAGCTAAGGTCCCAAAGTTATAGTTAAGTGGGAAACGATGTGGGAAGGCTCAGACAGCCAGGATGTTGGCTTAGAAGCAGCCATCATTTAAAGAAAGCGTAATAGCTCACTGGTCGAGTCGGCCTGCGCGGAAGATGTAACGGGGCTAAACTATACACCGAAGCTGCGGCAATACAGTTTACTGTATTGGGTAGGGGAGCGTTCTGTAAGCGGTTGAAGGTGCGTTGTAAAGCGTGCTGGACGTATCAGAAGTGCGAATGCTGACATGAGTAACGATAAAGCGGGTGAAAAACCCGCTCGCCGGAAGACCAAGGGTTCCTGTCCAACGTTAATCGGGGCAGGGTAAGTCGACCCCTAAGGCGAGGCCGAAAGGCGTAGTCGATGGGAAACGGGTTAATATTCCCGTACTTCTTACAATTGCGATGGGGGGACGGAGAAGGCTAGGTGGGCTTGGCGACGGTCGTCCAAGTTCAAGTGTGTAGGCTGTAATCTTAGGCAAATCCGGGATTACACTAGGCTGAGACACGATGTCGAGCTACTACGGTAGTGAAGCCATTGATGCCATGCTTCCAGGAAAAGCCTCTAAGCTTCAGATTGTAAGGAATCGTACCCCAAACCGACACAGGTGGTCGAGTAGAGAATACTAAGGCGCTTGAGAGAACTCGGGTGAAGGAACTAGGCAAAATGGTACCGTAACTTCGGGAGAAGGTACGCTCCTAGCGGTGATGAGACTTGCTCTCTAAGCTGCCGGGAGTCGCAGATACCAGGTGGCTGCAACTGTTTATTAAAAACATAGCACTGTGCTAAATCGTAAGATGACGTATACGGTGTGACGCCTGCCCGGTGCTTGAAGGTTAATTGATGGGGTTAGACTTCGGTCGAAGCTCTTGATCGAAGCCCAAGTAAACGGCGGCCGTAACTATAACGGTCCTAAGGTAGCGAAATTCCTTGTCGGGTAAGTTCCGACCTGCACGAATGGCGTAATGATGGCCACGCTGTCTCCACCCGAGACTCAGTGAAATTGAAATCGCTGTGAAGATGCAGTGTACCCGCGGCTAGACGGAAAGACCCCGTGAACCTTTACTACAGCTTGGCACTGAACATTGACCCTACATGTGTAGGATAGGTGGGAGCCTTTGAAGCACGTACGCCAGTATGTGTGGAGGCAATCTTGAAATACCACCCTTGTATGCTTGATGTTCTAACGTTGGCCCCTTATCGGGGTTGCGGACAGTGCCTGGTGGGTAGTTTGACTGGGGCGGTCTCCTCCCAAAGAGTAACGGAGGAGCACGAAGGTGGGCTAATCACGGTTGGACATCGTGAGGTTAGTGCAATGGCATAAGCCCGCTTGACTGCGAGAATGACAATTCGAGCAGGTGCGAAAGCAGGTCATAGTGATCCGGTGGTTCTGAATGGAAGGGCCATCGCTCAACGGATAAAAGGTACTCCGGGGATAACAGGCTGATACCGCCCAAGAGTTCATATCGACGGCGGTGTTTGGCACCTCGATGTCGGCTCATCACATCCTGGGGCTGAAGTCGGTCCCAAGGGTATGGCTGTTCGCCATTTAAAGTGGTACGCGAGCTGGGTTTAGAACGTCGTGAGACAGTTCGGTCCCTATCTGCCGTGGGCGTTGGATGATTGAAGGGGGCTGCTCCTAGTACGAGAGGACCGGAGTGGACGAACCTCTGGTGTTCGGGTTGTCACGCCAGTGGCATTGCCCGGTAGCTAAGTTCGGAATCGATAAACGCTGAAAGCATCTAAGCGTGAAGCGAGCCCTGAGATGAGTCATCCCTGATACTTTACGTATCCTAAAGGGTTGTTGGAGACTACGACGTAGATAGGTCAGGTGTGTAAGTGCTGCGAGGCATTGAGCTAACTGATACTAATTGCCCGTGAGGCTTAACCATACAACACCCAAGGGGTTTTGAACGGATTT
>NZ_WBVP01000005.1 GCF_008933155.1 Aliivibrio finisterrensis
CTTAAGAAGGCTCATATCGAAAGATATGAGCCTTTTTGCTACCTGTAGCTTGGTAAAGATCAGCGGATTCCCCCACCATAAGAACACGCGTGTTGGGAGTTCGGATCTCTCCACCCCTGCATACTTAAGAAGGCTCATATCGAAAGATATGAGCCTTTTTATTATCTGTAGGTTGGAAAAGAGCCGCGGATTCCCCCACCATAAGAACGCGCGTGTTGGGAATTCGAATCTCTCCACCCCTGTCATATTAAAGAAGGCTCATATCGAAAGATATGAGCCTTTTTGCTATCTGTAGTTTGGAAAAGAGCAGCGGATTCCCCCACCATAAGAGCGCGCGTGTTGGGAGTTCGGATCTCTCCACCCCTGCATACTTAAGAAGGCTCATATCGAAAGGTATGAGCCTTTTTGCTATTTGCGATTTAGAAAAGAGTTATGGATTACCAACAGGTTGGAAGTGCCCCTGTACCGACACCTCCTGCATTTAAAGTTAAAGTACCGCAACTATCGTTATCTTGGCCTAAATCGCGTTGTGGAATTGCTGAAAGCTTATAAATATTCATTCCTGAGTTAGTTAAGCTGTAAGATATTGAATATCGTTTATCATTAATTTTGCACACACTATCATCTAAACAAGCTCCAGTATTTTTATCAATTGTAAGCTCCAAGAGTGCTTGGTATTTTTCTTTTGCCGTGCTTTCCGTTCTTCCTGGATACTCACTCTCTATATGAAGTTGTATTTTTGTTAGTACTTCTAAGGCTTCAGCTCTGTGACTTTTTAAAACATATGATGTATAGCTTGGATAACTTATTGCACTTAGAATTGCAATGATTGCAATAACGATTAGCAATTCGACTAATGTCACGCCTTTTTGAAATACACATGTATTCTTACTATTAATTATTCGAATCATTTCGATAACTCATTGAAATTGAATATACCTACTTTTAATCGGTGTTACTCTCTCAAGCAAGATGAAATATCCATAATGGAAATGTTGCAAAGGAAATTGCGAAATGCCTCGCGGGTTTACTCTGTTTGAACTAGTTATCAGTATTGCTGTACTGTCTATTTTATTAATGGCGGCAGGGCCTAGTTTTATTCGTTTATTGGAAGAGCAAAGTGTGAAACGATTTGCGGGAGAGATTGAAGGTTTTTTTATTCAAGCTAAATCTGAATCTGTTTTACAAAATAAAAAGTTAAATTTATTTTATATAGATGACTCAGTAAATTGGATTATCTCTTTAAACCCTGAAGGTTCTTCTGCTGCAACTATTGCTGAAGCAAAAAATACATCATTAGCATTTATTGAATCACTTAATTATCCAAATATAACAATGTCATCTAGTATCTCGGTTCTAACTTTTGACCCTATTAGAGCAACGCCTAATTTATCGAGAAGTTTTTATTTTTATAAAGATAACAATAAAAAGTTAAAATTATCTGTTCATAATATTACAGGTCGAATTAAGTTATGTGGACTTGAGGGGGCTTTTTATGGTTATAAAAAATGTTAATCGTAAACAATATGGAGCATCTTTGATAGAGCTTCTAATTGCCTCTTCTATTGGTTTGGTAGCTTTAATGTTAGTTGGGAATATTTACATTAAAGGACAGAAGATCTATGCAGAAAGAAGTCAAAATCTATTATTAGTTCAAGAGTTAAACGATGCTTTAAGGTTTATAAAAGAAGAAAGTCAACGAGCAGGGTATCAAGGTGGTAGTTCTGACCTCGCAATATTATCAGGCGCAAATGATATGATTCATGTTTCAGGAGCTCAATTAAGTTTTATTTATCAGTTGGGGCCTGCAGCATCATCTGCGTGGCGTTTTGCTTCTTTTAAGTATGATTCAAATACAATAAAAATTTGCTCTAGAAAAAATATGAATAATATTCCTGATATTAACTACTTACCACAATGCTTATCATTAATTGATAATAACCTCATAAATGTATCGAGTTTCTCTCTTAATTATGCACACCTAGGTAATTCTGTGAGCTCGGGCTCTTTAACTATTTCAACAACAGCCGAACTAAAAAATACAAATCATCAGTACTCTTCTGAAATCAAAATACAACAAAGGAACTGGAAATGAATAAAAAGCAAAGGGGAGCAATAACCTTACTCGTTTCTAGTTGTATTTTAATGGCTTCTTTAATTTTATCTTTAGGAAGTTATAAGCATATTTTTTATCAAGTAAAACGAGCTCAAAATGAGGTCGAGGCAAGAAAAGGATACTGGGCTGCTGAAGGTGGTGTTGAATGCGTATTTTCAAAAGTATCTACATCAGGAACTGTTCCTAGTGGAGTGGTCACTGAGTGTGCTCCTTTAAATCTAGATTCTTTATCAATAACATCGACTGAGTATTATCTTATTAATGCTCAAAAATCCTCTCAGCTTGTAAAAAAAGAATTTACAATGGGCGGTAATGGTGGTTCTGGGGCAATGAAATCTGCTGCCGATATTTATTTTCATGCAAGCACAACATTTTCAACGCCAGATCCAGGTAAGCTTACGGATGATGGTTGGGAGTGTGTAGCATTACGTTACAGAAATAGATTCGAATCAGACTCACCTCCAGCTAACCAAGGTGTTATTCATGGTGATAAGCCATCTTTAGATTTTGATAATAAAGATAAAGATTGTGCTCCGAGTCATAAGACTAATGGTACAGGTAATGATTTTTTAAAAGATGATACTGTAAACCCTTTTGAAGATTTATTTGGAGTAAAGAAAGAAGATCATAATACAGTTCGTGATAATGGTATTTTTCAAGTGATTAACATGAAAAATCAAAATAAAAGTCAGTGTGGAAGTAAGATAACCGATGTTATAAATTCTGGTGTACACCATATTTGGGTAGAAGGTAGTTGTGAAATCATTTCATCTGATTATGCAGACCTTGCTAGTGCATCGAATAAGACTGATGGCGTTTTTATATTAGTTCATGATGGAGTCCTTTCATTAATGGGGGCCTCTTCAAGTAGCTCTCCGATTAAGGGGCTATTGTTTCATTTTAATACTGATTTCGTATTAGGTGATGATTTATCAAGTTGGGAAGGGACTGAAGCTTATGCGTTCCTTTCTCATGTGCCAAGCGTATTTTCAAGCAGTTATCTAATTTCATCGTCGTACTACCAGCATGGTGCATTCACTTTAAGTGGAGGGCAAATTTTTGATACTTTAGGTCAATCGGCATTATTTTTTAATGCCGTAAATTTTAAATATAATAAAGATGTTATGGATTCTGTTTTCGAAGGATTAATACAACCTCGATGGGTAAAAGGATCTTGGCATGATTTCTAAACAAAAAGGGTTTAGTTTACTTGAGGTTTTGATTTCATTTGTTTTATTAATTGTTGGTGTTTTAGGCTTAATAAAACTACAAGTCTTTGTAGATAAAAAATCAGAATATGCAGCGAATAGTATACAAGCGTTATATGCGGCAGAGTCTAAACTTGAATACTTTAGAACTCGCTCTATGGACGGTAGTGCTAATGGGACCATTGCATTTGATACCATCGTAACTCAGGCGACACCAGAGTTAATTAATGGATATAAAGTAAGTTGGGAAGTTAAAGATAGCATGCCCACAGTGATTTCTGGTGCAAATGTAGCGACGTTAAAAGAAGTGAATATTAAAGCTGAGTGGCTTGACCGTTGGAATGAGACCAAAAATGTTACACTGCAAACCATGATATCCAGATATAGTGAATTTAATTAGGTTCAAACATTATGCTTGAACCTAATTTTTCATCAATTACCCAACAAAAGGCAACACACCACCTGCAAAAATAAAGAAGCTAACTAACCCAACGATTGGAAGTTTAGCCACTTTTAATAGCGCAAAGCCGATAAGCACTAACGCCATATCTAAGCCAGAATTAACAGCGCTTGTGAATACTGGATCATACAACGCAGAAATTAGTAATCCCACAACCGCTGCATTAATACCAATAATTGCCCCAGAAAGAGCTGGCTTTTTAGCAAGTACTTGCCAGTGGTTAAATACACCAAGAACCAATAAGAAGCCAGGTAAGAAAATAGCAACAGTGGCAATGATAGCGCCAAGTACTGGCTGCTCACTCCATAGTTCGTAGCCTAAGAAAGTAGCAAAGGTAAACATTGGACCAGGAACAGCCTGTGCAGCTGCGTAGCCAGTTAAAAAGCTGTCAGTACTGACTTGGTCGCCAACAATATTTTGTAGTAACGGTAGGACAACGTGACCGCCACCAAACACTAAACTACCAGCTTGGAAAAAGTCTGAAAATAAACCAAGTAGTGGTGAGTAACTTACAACTGTAGGTAATACAAAAAAGCATAAAGCAAAGATAATTAAAGGAAGCCAATTGATGCCTTTTGAGTCTTGTTCAATTTGCTCTTTATCATCTGATTTTAGGTAAAAGCGTCCAATCAGTGCTGCAATCAATAACGCGATTAATTGAGTGGTGATGGATGGCGCAACAAGTAATAATGTTGCTGTCATTATACAAAGTAGGATCGTGAGTTTATCTTTACAGAAGCTTTTATACATCCCCATGATTGCATCAGCAACGACGACGACAGCGAGTAATTTTAAGCCGTGAATAACACCTTCAAAAACGTCATTACCAAAAAATGAGTGACTGATATTCGCAAGTAATACCATGATAAGAATAGACGGTAATGTAAAGCTAATTGAAGCTAATAAAGCCCCCAGAAGGCCTTTGCGGTGGTAACCTAATGCAAAACCTACTTGGCTTGAGCCTGGTCCTGGTAAAAATTGGCTTAATGCGATTAATTGAGCGTATTCTCCTTCACTAATCCATCCACGTTTTTGAACAAATTCATTTCGAAAATAACCAATGTGAGCAGCTGGCCCCCCAAAGCTTACCCAACCTAATAAAAAAAATCGTTTAAATATTTCAAACATAATCTACTCAGCTTTTGATGTGTGATCCAATTTTGGATATTCAATTTTGATGGGATAAAGATTACGAGTTACTATCTAATTATTCAAATCGATTAAATTACTACTAACTATGAATGAAATTAATTGGAAGGCGGTAGATCTTAATTTGTTGGTCGTGTTTAGTGCATTAATGGACACAAGAAGTGTTTCATTAGCGGCAAATAAATTATTTGTTGGGCAATCAGCGATGAGTCATAGCCTTGCTCGTTTACGTGAATTATTAAATGATCCTTTGTTTGAACGGCAAGGGCATAAAATGATCCCGACAGCTAAGGCTAATCAGCTCTATCCAATGATCACTCAGGTATTACAGACAATCTCAGGAGATATTTTAAAAGTAGATACGTTTGAAGCGAGTGAGTTTACTGGTACGTTTAAAATCGGAATGACGGATTACGCAGAGCTTCTTTTTGCCGCTGATATATTTGATGCCATTCATCAATTAGCACCAAATACACAGCTATGTTTTACCACAGTGGATAAAGCCAATTATCAAGATAGATTTGATTCTGAGCCACTTGATTTAGTGATTGGCAGCATGAAGCCTGAGCAAAAAGAATTTCAATATCAAACATTATATACAGAAAAACATGTATGCATGTGGGATGGTCAACGACATCAGTTTAAAACACCGATAACACTTGCCGATTATATATCTTTACCTCACGCGTTAGTAAGCCCTGATGGCGCATTAAAAACAGGGGTAGATAAAGAGTTAAAAGCGTTAGGTGTGAATCGTGCTGTTAGCGTTGCATCTAAACATTTTTTAACCATCAGACATTTAATGAAAAAAAGAGATTTGATCTGTGTGGTTCCTCAACTTATGGCTCAGCTCGATCTTTTTTCTGAAAAACTGGTGCAGTCAGAGCCACCAATTAATGTCGGTGAGTTTGATATTCAATTGATTTGGCAGACAAGAAATAAAGAAAATAAACGCTATCAATGGCTCAAAGAATTACTTATTCAAACCATTGAAAAAAGCGTGATTACTTATAGGACTTAAATTCTATGCTTTTGGGATTTAATTGTTATCGCCCAAAAGCGTCTTTAATTTTTTCGTCGGTTTTATATTGGCTTAGCGCATAAACCGACCAAATAGCGGCAGGGATCCAGCCGATTAAGGTTATTTGTAAGATAAGACAAATGATGCCGCTAAATGGCCGGCCTATCGTGAAAAATTGTAACCAAGGCAGTAATAAAGCAAGTAGTAGTCTCATTTTTTTTCCTATATTAATAAAAATGGTCAGTAACAAGTAAGTTACTGACCATAAGGTTACTTTAGTCTTTATGAATAGAGCATGAATATACTCAGACCATTAGACTAAAAATTAGTTATTGCTGTGTAATTCGCTATTTAGTTCAACCGCAGATTTGTTAGTCAAGCATTCGATTTGGCCAGTGATAGAGTTGCGACGGAATAGAAGGTCTGTTTTACCTGCAAGATCACGAGCTTTTGCAATTTCAACTTCTTTGCCTTGATTATCTAGCATGCTTACTTTTGTGCCAGCAGTAACATATAGGCCTGATTCAATCGTACAACGATCGCCCATTGGGAAACCAAGACCGGCATTAGCACCAAGTAGACAGTTCTCACCAATAGAGATAACCATTTTACCGCCACCAGAAAGTGTACCCATGATAGAAGCACCACCGCCGATATCTGAACCATTGCCAACAACAACACCCGCAGAAATACGGCCTTCAACCATGCTCACGCCAGTAGTACCTGCGTTAAAGTTGATGAAACCTTCGTGCATAACTGTTGTGCCTTCACCTACATGAGCACCGAGGCGAACACGTGAAGTGTCAGCAATACGAACACCAGTAGGAACTACGTAATCCACCATCTTAGGGAATTTATCAACGCAATCTACAGTTAGTGTTTCGCCAGCTAGACGAGCTTCGATTTGACGATCAGCAAGTTCAGGTAAATCGATTGGACCTTGGTTAGTCCATGCGATGTTATGTAGAAGGCCAAAGATACCATCAAGTACAGTACCGTGTGGTTTAACTAAACGGTTAGAGATAAGTTGAAGTTTTAAGAAACCTTCAGCAACTGATTGAGGTTGATCATCAGTCGCGAGAACAATAAGAACAAGAGGTTGTTTAGATTGAACTGCTTTTTCTGCAAATGCTGCGTTTGCAATATCGCCGTTTGCTGCGAATGCATTAGCAAGTTCAGTACAAACTTCAGAAGAAACTTCGATAGCTTGGTTGCCTTCAGCATAACCACTTGCTTGAGCAATAGAATTAACTAGCGCTTCTGAAGGGCTTAATACTGGGTGTGGAAAAAATGCTTCAATGATTTTATTGTCGCGGTTTTTTGTTGCGGTACCAAAGGCAAGAGCAAAATGAGCCATGTAATGATTCTCCATTTCCATATAAATATTAGTATTTAAAAATAAATCTTACTTCACATCATAAAGAGAGTTGCTGTGATATAGAAGGGCGAAAGTAAGAAATATTTACGATGCAGGGAGAAAAAGTGTAAGAAAAGGGGATTAATCGTTAGGACGTTGAAAATAAAATAGCAGCTCACTAAGCTGCTATTCATATTTTTTAATGTGGTTTTTGTAGAATTAAGCCGCGTCAGATTCTTCGTCTTTTACTGCTTCAATCTTTGCTTTTTTAGGTGCTGGTTTACGTTTAGCACCAAGAGCAACTAACAGATCTTCTTTATGTTTTGCTAGGTATAAAGACATCTCTTCTTGCTTCGCTTCATCTTCAATCAATTCACTTTCACCAAGAAAAGTAAAAAGTTCATCTGCGATATCAAGCATCTTGTCATAAGCATCGGCTTCCGATTTAGAGGTAAAAGTCATCTTCTCTTCTCCGTTGCGCTCAACTACATATTTGACGATAACAGCCATGGTCGTCTCTCCTATTTAATTAACTGGTGTTTTATACAGTAAGCAGGCTTATGTGTCCACTTAGAGAAACGAAAGTTAGATAGAGTTAACTTTCCTCACAATAAGCGAGGAATTGTTGTAATAAGGGTGTTTGATATTTTTCTTTATGAAGTAGTAACCAGTATTGGCGAGTTAATCGTTTTTCATAAGAAATTTTAACTAGGCGTCCATCATTAATGGCATTTTGTGCTGCGAGTTGAGAAATACATGCTAATCCCATGTTTTCAGAACAACAATTAATGATAGCCTCAGTTGTATGAAGTTGTAATGATTCATGCCAATCATTTAAATTAGCGGCGATATGATTAATAAAATATTCACGGCTACCTGAACCTTCTTCTCGTAGTAACCAAGTTGAATGCTCTAAATCGTTCAAAGTCACTTTATTCTTAGTTGCCAAAGGATGAGAAGGGGCGCACACTATATACATATCGTCAGATTGCCACTCAATCATATTTAGTTTGGGATGATGCGCTTTACCCTCTACCAAACCGATATCAAGCTGAAACTCTAGCAGTCGATTAATAATTTGTGCAGTATTTGAAATAAACAGTTGCTGAATATCGCAAGGGTGTTGCTGCTGAAATTGACTGAGTAATACTGGCGCAATGTGATTACCAATGGTGTCGCTAGCGCCAATGTTTAATGAACCCGTCAACTGACTATCTGCCGTAAATTGGTGCTCGATAGCCTCTGCTCGTTCTAGTAATTCGTCTGCTAAAGGAAGAAGTTGGCGGCCTTCACTATTTAACACTAATCGATTATTTACACGGTCAAAAACTTTGTAACCAAGGTTTTTCTCAAGCTCAGAAAGCGAAAGGCTCACTGCAGGCTTAGTGATGAAAAGTCGCTCTGCTGCTTTAGTCATTGTTTTTTCTTGGGCAATAGCAGTAAATACATTGAGCTGTTTTAGTGAAATTCTCATGACAGGAAGTCCTAATAAATAAACCTTAAGTCGTTTAGTTAATATTAACGTAACCTTAAGTTTATTCAAATTTTATTAATGCTTAGCAAGAAGTAAAATAGCTTCATCGTTAAATAGTAAAGAGAACAATGTCATGCTTAATTACACAAAACAAAAAGTAGCAGGTGCTCCAACGCCAATGGCAGGGTTAGCTCTTGGGATTGCAAGTCTAGGTTGGTGTTGGGAAAATGCATTGCCGCTCAATGGCTATGCACAATGGATCTCAGCAGCAATCGCTTCAGTATTATTACTGGTATTAGCGATTAAATTTTTATTACACCCAACGGTATTATGGAGCGAACTTGCTCATCCTGTTGTAGGTAGTGTTGCTCCAACTTTTGCTATGGGCACAATGGTGGTATCTAGTAGCATTGGTCATTTTTATCCAGCGGCTGGGGATGCGTTATGGCTTGCTGCAATCGCACTTCATATTATTTTCTTAGTCTCTTTTATTTACCACAGAGCAAAAGATTTTGAATTGCATCATATGGTGCCTAGTTGGTTTGTTCCACCAGTAGGTTTAGTGGTTGCTGATGTTTCTTTTTCAGGTAATCCAGCATTAGCACCTGTCGCACATTGGGTTCTTATGTTTGGTTTGGTTATCTACGCAATCATGCTACCAATTATGATTTATCGTTTGATTTTTAGTCATGAAGTACCGGATGCAGCAAAACCAACCATCGCAATCATGGCGGCACCAGCAAGTTTATCGTTAGCAGGTTATTTAACGGTGACAGCTTCACCATCACCTGTGATTATTGCACTTCTATTTGGTATTGCTGTGTTAATGACAAGCGTAATTTACATGGCTTTCTTTAAATTAATGAGATTACCATTTAGCCCAGGTTATGCTGCATTTACCTTCCCTATGGTCATTGGTGCAACGGCATTATTTAAAACCGCGAACTGGATGCTATCTCAAGGTGTTGCTACTAATTATGTATACCAAGTAAGAACATTGGCGGTAGTTGAGTTAGTGGTTGCTACTTGTGTCGTGAGTTATGTCGCTGCACATTATTTAGCGCATTATCGTCCAATTACTCGTATGGCAAATCGTTTAGTAAGTCCTAAACATGCACACTAATTAATACGCTTTTTTTCTCTTAAAACACATCCAGTTACGTTAAGCTATAGAGACTTTCATTTCTTTATAAGCGAGCTGGGTGTGTTTACTGTTTATCATTCAAATCAACTTGATGTTCTCAAATCACTTGTCGTTGAATTAATTCGTCTAAACCCTTTAGATAACCCATTTGAGCATGAGCAAATCCTCGTTCAAAGTCCGGGCATGTCACAATGGCTTAAAATCGAACTCGCAAAAGAGTTAGGTATTGCCGCTAACCTTACTTTTCCTCTTCCTGCTACTTTTATTTGGGATCTGTTTACTCAGGTGCTTGATGATGTGCCAAAGCGCAGTGCTTTCCATAAAGAAGCGATGACTTGGAAGATAGTGACACTATTACCTGAGTTATTAAAACAAGATGAATTTGCACCTCTACAGCGCTATTTAGAAAATGATGAAAACCAACTTAAGTGCTACCAATTAGCTGCAAAAATTGCCGATATCTTTGACCAATATTTAGTATTTCGCCCAGAGTGGATCCAAAAGTGGGAAGCGGGTGAAGAGGTCGTAGATCTCGAAGGTGAACACCCTTGGCAGCCTATTTTATGGCGAGCGTTATATGATCAAACCTTAGCGCTTGGTCATTCGCCTTATCATCGTGCCAATATGTTTGAACACTTTATTGAAACGTTAGATAACTATTTGCAAACGGGCACCTTGCCAAAAGGGATGCCTAAGCGTTTGTTTGTGGTGGGCATTACTTCACTTCCTTCTCGTTATTTAGATGCGCTTGCGGCGTTAGGTCAGCATATTGATGTGCACTTAATGTTTACTAATCCGTGTCGCTATTACTGGGGCGAAATTCGAGACAGAAAGTATCTTTCCCGCCTAGAAGCGCGTAATCGTCTGCAAGTTAAGTGGCTAGATGATCATAGTGAGCAAATTGGTGATACCGAACAATTAAAAGGTTCGGTTGATGCGAATTTTGAAGATGAACTACACACTTCAGAGGTAGGTAATTCACTGCTTGCATCATGGGGTAAATTAGGTCGAGATAATCTATGTCTATTATCTGAAATGGAAGCGCAAGAGATTGATGCGTTTGTTGATGTTGGTAGCGATAATCTGCTGCACTCCATTCAGTCGGATATTTTAAATCTGGAAGAGCGAAGTCGTGATGATGTGCTTGATAACAGTCAGCATAAACAATTAATCGATCCTAATGATCGCTCGGTTCTTTTGCATTCGTGCCATAGCCCAATGCGAGAAGTTGAAGTATTACATGACCAACTCTTGGATATGTTTGCTAATGACCCAGACTTAAAACCACGCGATATTATCGTGATGGTGGCAGACATAAATGTCTACAGTGCAGCGATTCAAGCGGTATTTGGTAATGCAGCTTTTGATCGTTATATTCCTTTTGCGATTTCAGACCAAAGTGCTGAGCAAGAAAACCCCGTGTTATTGGCTTTCATGAGCTTGATGGCGCTGCCTGAGAATCGTTGCGGTCTTTCTGAATTGCTCACTTTACTTGAAGTTCCTGCGGTAATGTCTCGTTTTAAATTCAATGCCGAGCAATTTGAAATTGTGAAACGCTGGGCTGAAGAAACCGGTATTCGTTGGGGATTAGATAACAGCACATCTGCACAGTTTGATCTTCCAGAACACAATCAAAACTCGTGGTTATTTGGTATTCAACGAATGTTGCTTGGTTATGCGATGGAGCAAGGTGCTGGGCTATTCGAAGGCATGGCGAGTTACGAACAAGTGCAGGGCATGAATGCGGAAATTGCCGGTAATTTAGCGCAGTTTATTGATCAGCTTTTGACTTATCAGAACATCCTAGGCCAACCACATACCATTACGACATGGCGAACCACCATCAACCAATTAATGGATGATTTTTTAGATGTTGAATTAGAAGGTGAATTGGTCGTTAAAAGCATTCGAGATCAACTGCAAAAGCTAGAAGAGAACCTAGAAGACGCGGGTTTTGATGCACCAATCTCTGCGTCAATTATTAATAATTACCTAAAAAATAATTTATCTGGCGGTAAAGCAAGTCAACGATTCTTAGCGGGACAAGTTAATTTCTGTACCTTAATGCCAATGCGCTCTATTCCATTTGATGTGGTATGTTTGCTTGGAATGACGGATGGATCTTACCCACGAACCATGCCTGTTGAAGGTTTCGATTTAATGCAAAAACGCATGAAACCGGGTGACCGTTCACGTCGAGATGATGATAGATACCTGTTTTTAGAAGCGCTTCAATCGGCAAATAAAGCGTTTTATTTAAGTTATATTGGGCGTTCAATTCGCGATAACACAGAAAAAGCACCGTCAGTATTAGTCAGTGAGTTACTTGAATATTGCCAGCAAGGTTATTGCCTAGAGGGTGATAGTGAGTTAAACCCTGAAGAGTCAGCAAAACGGTTAGTTACACAATTAATCATAGAGCATCCTTTGGTTCCTTACAGCCAACAGAGTTTCATTGGTAATAACACCAGTTATGCCAGTGAATGGTTACCTACCGCAAAATTAGAAGGCCAAGCAGCGCCAAAATTTCAGACAGAACCATTGATATACGCCCCTGAAACAAAAGAGCTAGAGTTGACTGAACTGCAACGTTTTTGGCGTTTACCTGTTGCTTATTTCTTTAACCGTGGCTTAAAAGTCTTTTTTGAAACAGTAGAGAGTCAAGTCGAAGATGATGAGCCATTTACCATCGATGGTCGTACTGGCTATGGTATGAAATCGGATCTACTGGAGGACTTATTGGCCTATGATGATCCTAACCATATATCTCAAATCTCTCGTGATTTTTATCAGCAGCAAAAAGCGCAAGGTAAATTACCGATTGGTAGCTTTGGCGAAATAGCCGCCGACAAAGAAGTAAACACGGTAAAAGATTTGGTTACTCATATTCAACCATTAACGACGTTACTATTAGACGATCAAGAAGTGCGTTTACGCTTTACTTTCCCTCATGGTGAAATGGAATTGCAAGGTTGGTTAAAACAGCGCTATCAGGCAGGGATGCTGCGTTATCGTGGCGGTAAAATTCGCTCTCATGAAATTTTAGCAACCTGGATTGATCATCTGTGTTTATGTGCCATGGGCCAGCAGCAATTTACTCACCTATTTGGTACGGATGCGATTTATCACTTTGAAGCTATTGAGAAAGAAAAAGCGTATCAAGAATTAGAGACTATATTAAGCCTTTATATTTCGGGTAACTGTGCACCATTGCCTTATTTACCAAAAGCGGCATTAGCTGGACTTGAAGCGCACGTTGATAAAAAAGGGATATGGAATGATGACGAAGAAACGCATCAAAAAGCACTGAAAAAAATGGCTGATGAATACAATGGTACTCGTTATGCGGGCGAAAATAGCAATGATTATGTAATGCGTATGTGGCCAGAATGGAATGATGAGTTTGGTCAGGCTATTTTTGATAATGCTCAAAAGGTGTTACGCAATGCATTGCTGCATAGCGAGAAAGTAAAGTTATAAAGGGTAACGGTGGGTCATCAGTAGAAAGTAGGGGGGCCGCCAGTAAATCATTTTTAGTGTAGGGCGTTCGCTGTACGGCCACAGGTCAGAGGTTGACCTAATCCTGATTACAAATGCACATTTAATGAGCTCTTTGTAAGTGGCGCTGAGTGTAACAAAGCATAAAAAGTGAACCGTGAGAAAGATCTCACATTGATAGCTTTATTAATTTTATTATCGTTGTTCCTAATGAATTACGATATGGATCACACAGATATCTTGTAAAAACAGGATGTTGATGTTTAAAACGGTGATGTTTGATGACGACAATCGCAGCTCCAAATCAATTGAATGCAATGACGTTTCCTTTACATGGAACACGTTTAATTGAAGCTTCAGCCGGTACTGGTAAAACCTTTACTATTGCCAGTTTATATTTACGTTTATTACTTGGCCATGGCGAAGAAAATAGCCGTCATAGTGAAGAGTTAACTGTAGATAGAATACTGGTAGTAACTTTTACAGAAGCTTCAACGGCTGAGTTGAGAGAGCGTATTCGAGCAAAAATTCATGATGCTCGTTTAGCCTTTGCTCGTGCTGTTCATAATAATGATTATAAGAGCGGTGATCCGGTTATTGATCCGCTGTTGGCTTCTATTGGTGACCATAAATCAGCTGCACAGATCCTTTTGAATGCCGAACGCAGCATGGATGAAGCCTCAATCTTCACCATTCATGGTTTTTGTCAACGAATGCTAACTCAAAATGCCTTTGAGTCTGGTGCGCAATTTGAGAGTGAATTTGTTACTGACCAAGCCAAATTAATGCATCAAGTGGCTGCAGATTTTTGGCGTCGCAGTTTTTATCATCTGCCAAAAATGGTGGCTGAAAGTGTTTATGATTGTTGGTCAAGCCCATCGGCATTATTAGGTGATATGGGCAATAGTCTTACCGGTGTCCCAAAACATTTAACCGTTGAGCCGTTAGAGAGTTCATTAGAAGAATTTTGCCAGCAAGGCATTGCTCGTATTGATGAATTAAAAAAACAGTGGTCAGAACATAGTGTAGATTTTGAAGCGCTAATTTCAGGTTCAGGTGTAGATAAACGCAGCTACACCAAAAAGAATTTACCTAATTGGTTAGAGCAAGTGTCATCGTGGGCCAATAACCCAACCACCTCATTGCAAGTACACGATAAGCTAGAAAAGTTTTCTCAAGAATTATTAATTGAAAAAACCAAAAAGGGCGAAGCTCCAGAACACGCCGTATTTAAACTCATTGATGATTTTCTGGCTCAGCCATTAGAGATAAAACAGCCGCTGTTATCACTGGCTATGCATCAATGCCGTAAAACTTTGCAGCAAACTAAAGAGCAAAAAAATTGGTTATCGTTTGATGATCTGTTAAGTCAGTTATCTGAAGCTGCAGAAAATAAAGAAAACGCCTTATTGCTAGCAAAAATCCGCGAGCAATATCCAGTGGCATTGATCGATGAATTCCAAGATACAGATCCGCTGCAATATTCGATTTTTAGTACGCTTTATCAAGATCAGCCACAGTGTGGTTTGTTTATGATTGGTGATCCAAAACAAGCGATTTATGCCTTCCGTGGCGCAGATATTTTTACTTATATTCAAGCGCGCCGCCAAGTTGCGGATCATTACACCTTAGATACTAACTGGCGCTCAACCGCAGATATGGTGTCGTCAGTGAACCGTATTTTTGAACATGGCAAACAGCCTTTTTTGTACGATGACGATATTCCATTTTATCCGGTTAAATATAACCCTGTTAATGCCGAGCAAAAATCATGGGCGTTAGAGAATCAAACTCAACCCGCGATGACCTTTTGGCTGCAAGAGAGTAAAGATGGTAATCCGGTAAATAAAACGACTTATCAGCGTGTGATGGCAGAATCAACCGCAGCACAAATTCAAACCATTTTGACTGGAGCGCAACAAGGCTCGGCATATTTACAAAACGCAGAGAAAAAGCAAGCCATCAAAGCGGGTGATATTGCGGTTCTGGTTCGTACAGGTAAAGAAGGTAAATTAGTTCGTGAAGCCTTATCAAAACAAGGTATCGCCAGTGTCTATTTATCTAACCGTGATAGTGTATTTTCTTCTCCATTAGCGAAAGATGTATTGCGTTTATTGCAAGCGGCCATGACGCCGACAGATGCAAGGGCGGTTCGTTCAGCATTAGCATCGTCATTATTTGCTTATACTGCCGATCAATTGCATCAGTTTAATGTCGATGAAATGCAGTGGGAGCAAGCGGTTAATGAGTTTCGCGCCTATCGTAAGCATTGGCTACAGCGCGGTATCATGCCGATGTTACATCAAATTATTACTCAGCAAGGTATTTCAGAGCGTTTATTGGCTGAAAATGGCGGTGAACGTCAACTGACTGATTTATTGCATATTGGCGAATTACTGCAACAAACCAGTCAAACTTTAGATAGTGATTATGGTTTATTACGTTGGTTGTCTGAGTCTATTTCAGAACCTAATGGTGATTCAGAAGAGCAGACGGTACGTTTAGAATCAGAGCGTAACCTGGTGCAAATTGTCACGATCCATAAATCTAAAGGATTGGAATATGACTTAGTCTTTTTGCCTTTTGTTTGCTCATATCGTGCGATAGACAAAAAAGGCGAAGTCAGTTTTTATGATGAAGCCAACCGTTACTCGGTATTGGATTTATTAAAAGAAGATGATTCTGTCGAAAAAGCAGAGAAAGAGCGTTTAGCTGAAGATTTACGTTTGATTTATGTAGCACTAACTCGTGCGGTTTATGCTTGTTATATCGGCATCGCGCCTATCACCAAAGGCATCTCGAAAAAGCCACCAACGGGTGTGCATCTATCGGGTTTAGGTTATCTAATCCAGCAAGCCGATGAATGTAATGTTGAAGAACTACAAGCGTGTCTTGAAAAGCTGATTGCAGGCAATTCGCCTATGGTGATCCAATCACCTCAAATCATCGCCGATGAGCTGTATCAAGAGGTTCAAGATGAGCATATTAAACTGCACGCTAATAAGTTAATTGAACCTGTGAAAAGTAATTGGTGGATGACCAGTTATTCTGGATTGGTAAAGCAAGGTAATCACCATAATGATGCTTCATTAGAGCTCATTAATTTAGATATCGATTCAGCAGAAGATAAAGACGATAAAGAGTTGGATTTAGAGCCTGAACGTACCATATTTACCTTCCCTCGTGGAGCGAGAGCGGGTACGTTTTTACACTCATTGTTTGAAGAGGTTGAATTTACTCAACCAATTAACAGTGAAGAAAATACGCAAATCATCATTAAGCTACTAGAGAAAGAAAATTACGATCCAGAATGGTTAGAAGTCGTTCAAAACATGATGCAACGAGTGTTAGATAGTCCACTCGATGGTGAGAACTTACGTTTGGCAAGTAAAGGCCCAGCTCAACGCTTGGTTGAAATGGAGTTTTTACTTCCTATTAAATTACTGAACTCAAGTTTAGTAAATAAAACCATAGCGAAGCATGATGAAGTATCAGCACGAGCAGGAGAACTTGGTTTCTCGACCGTTAGCGGCATGCTGAAAGGTTTTATCGATTTAGTGTTTGAGCATGAAGGTAAATATTACGTTCTCGATTGGAAATCTAATCATTTGGGAGATACCCCTGAGTGTTACGGTGGCGATGCCTTAGTTGAGGCAATGCGAGATCACCGTTATGACTTCCAATACCAGTTATATGCTTTAGCGCTTCATCGATTCTTAAAAAGCCGCATTGCCGATTATGATTACGATACGCATTTTGGTGGTGCGTATTATATTTTCTTGCGTGGTGTTGAAGAGACACATGAAGGACATGATGCAAATTCTAACGGTGTATTTTATTCAAAACCGAGCAAAGCTTTGTTAGAGGAGTTAGAGAAATTGGTAGATGGAGAAACAGTTGATGCTTAAGCAATTACAACACTTAATGGCTCATGGTGTACTTCGCCCATTGGATCTTCAATTCGCTAAATTTATCGCTCAACAAGAAAAAAATAGCGATAGAAATCTCATCATGCTGTTGTCTGCGATTACAAGTCATGAGTTAGGAAAAGGTCACGTCTGTATTGATATTGAGCAGATAGAACAGGGCGATCTTTTTACTCTCCCTGCAAAGTATCGTGATGCGTTATTAGAGTTAGTTCCAGAAAAAAGCCTCTGGATTTCGGAGTTAACCACTGCTTCTACAGTCTCAAATGGTACAGAAGCCAAGCCTTTAGCTTTTGATGGCACTCGCTTGTATTTACAACGCTACTGGGCATTTGAGCAACGTGTGTCTAACCGTATTACTAAAGCGGCGCAAAGTGTGGCGGTAAATCCTCAGCTATCGAATACATTGGATGAGTTGTTTGCTCGTCAGTATCATTTTCTATTTTCAGCATTAAAAAAATTAGAGAATAACAATCAAGTTTCTCGCCAACAATTAGTGTGCGATATGCTTGATGTTGTTCAATCAGATGGTCTTGATTGGCAGGCGATTGATGCGGTGTTATTAGCCGCGACCAAATCTTCAGAACTCGAAACGTTAGATCAATTCATTCCAAATAGCCACTGTGTTAATTGGCAAAAAGTAGCAGCAGCTGTGGCGTTAACTCGTCGATTTTCTGTTATTTCTGGTGGTCCAGGTACGGGTAAAACAACCACAGTAACTAAGCTTTTGGCCTCCTTAGTTACGCAAGCTCAGCAGGATAATAAAAACATAGCGATTAAACTGGTTGCGCCAACGGGTAAAGCCGCGGCGCGTTTGACTGAGTCCATTGGTCAGGCGGTACAATCCATTGGTTTAGCACCAGAAGTGAAAGAAGCGATCCCGACTGATGCGAGTACACTGCATCGACTGCTTGGCTATATTCCCAATCAAGTGGATTTTCGTCATAACAAATCCAACCCGTTACATCTTGATGTATTGGTGGTGGATGAAGCGTCTATGGTCGATTTGCCTATGATGGCTCGATTGCTCGATGCGGTACCTGAACACGCACGTGTTATTTTATTGGGCGATAAAGATCAACTAGCTTCGGTTGAAGCGGGAGCGGTGTTAGGTGATATTTGTCAGTTTACCAAAATGGGTTACAGCCAGAATCAAGCGCAGCAATTATCTCAACTAACTGGCTTTAATCTACCGGCACAATCACATAATAACACCGTTGCAGATAGCTTATGTATGCTGCAAAAGAGTTACCGTTTTGATGCGCGTTCAGGTATTGGACAACTTGCCAAAGCCATTAATGAAGGCAGTAAATTTAAAGTAGAAGCTGTATGGACCAAAGGGTTCTCAGACATTCGTTTTCATGATTTAAGTAATGATAGCTATAACGCAATGATCACCATGATGGTGAATGGTTACCGTAGTTACTTAGGGCATATCCATGCAGGAGATAAACCTGAAATCGTATTGAAAGCATTTAGCCAAATTCAATTATTATGTGCGATGCGAGAAGGGGATTTCGGCGTTGTTGGTTTAAATCAACGTATTGAAAAAGCATTGAAAAAATCCGATTTAATTCCTCATGGTGACGAGATTTGGTATTCAGGTCGTCCTGTCATGGTGACGCAAAATGATTATGGTGTTGGTTTGTATAATGGCGATATTGGTATTGCTATGCCAGATCCTGTTGATCAGCGTTTACGTGTTTATTTTGATATGCCAGATGGTTCGATTCGTGGTGTGTTACCAAGCCAGTTACCTGAGCATGAAACCGTTTATGCCATGACGATCCATAAATCTCAGGGCTCTGAATTTGAACATACAGTATTGGTGCTACCCGCAGAGTTTAGCCCAATCTTAACCCGTGAGTTAATTTATACAGGTGTGACTCGTGCGAAGAAAAAGCTCGATCTGTTCGCAACAGAAAAAGTGGTGGCACGAGGGGTTATGGTTAAAACTCAGCGAAATAGTGGCTTAACGTCATTGATGAGTTAAGCAAATGGCAGTGGTTGATAACGTAAATATCAACCGCTGTATTATTTCATATACGTAATAATGATTTTCTTCTTTAGCTCTAGTAAAGAATAAATAAATGCTTATAATTACGCCAATAAAATTCGGAAGGAATGTCGGATATTCTATTTTTACCAACCATATTAATTAGATGATTAGTGGTTGGATCTAGAGTTTTACTGCTATATGTTTAAATTGCTTGTTTCAATGCCGCCTGCTATGGCGCTTATTATTGCTATTATTTCAGAAGTGATAGCTACCTCTTATATTCCTAAAACAGAACAATTTACTAAATTAACGCCAAGCTTAATTGTTGGTGTTGGTTATGCTATTGCATTCTTTTTGCTTTCAATTACTGTCAAAAGTATGCCTGTTGGAATTGTTTACGCAATATGGAGTGGAGCTGGGATTGTCTTAGTTGCGGGTATCGGATATTTCGCTTATGGGCAGAAGTTAGATCTTGCAGGGATTATTGGGATTGGCTTAATTTTGTCTGGTGTTCTTGTGGTTAATTTATTATCGAAAACTGCCGGTCATTAAACCATTATAAATGGTAGTTTTATATGGAATAGATTTAAAATCTAGTTCTTAAAATTATACATTTTAGTCAAAAAACCAGGCAAGTAATGCCATTTATAGAAAAACATAATGAAACAAATAGCCCTTACTTTTACGGTTATACAAGAATCAGGCATTGTACTTTAATGTTATACTAACCATAAATTAATGATGGAAATCAAAATATACCGAGTTTATTCTCTGTATTATTTTTATTTCACTGCTCTTCTACAACGTTCTCAGCCGATTCCAGAAATACTGACTCAAGTGGATGCCACAGTGATAATATTAACGGCGGCTACCATTGCCATTATGGGGAGAGGGCGTCTGAGTCATCTTTTTATTTCGATTTTGACTCAATTAACGACGTAAACATTGGTTATCAACATTATGATTCCTCGACTAAAACAGGCACAGATTACGGATTAAGATTTGAATAAGGGCTATATATTGGGTACAAAACTGCAGCTGAGAGTTATCGGATTGGATATAAAAAATACATATTTCATTTAATAATGAGTGCATTGGGTTAGGTTTTAAACTACCACTAACTGATGATGTAATAGAACAATAGCTTTGTATTTTAGCGATAGTTATTTAGTAAAATAACCTTACTAGGTCAATCTAAACCTAATTCAACGCTAAGTATAAGAGATAAAAGGATTTTCAGATAACAGTATTGAGCTAGAATATTTTCGTAATATTGTATCATATGATGTAAATATTGGATGGGTGAAAGTTAGTATTACCTAACATTAAAAGCTCTTAGATAGTGTTCTAGGTTTTTTAGTGATTGTTATAACTGGAGAAAATAATTGAAAGAATTCCTACAACAACTAATCAATGAACAGAAAGAAACCAATCGTCTATTAAAAATTACGATAGAGCAAAATAAGGTTAATGGTTTGATTTCTGTTATGAACGACAAAGAAAACAAAGAGCAAGAACAAATCCGATCTGAGCTTGAGTTAATTGTTAAAGCCCATAATCCATTTGATGAAAAAGCAGGTATTGATTCTGATAGGGTTTATGATGAATGGGCTATGGAGTTAATGAGCGAACGTATTTCTGAAAATGACGAAAAAGTTCGTGTAGAGGCGAGAGAGATATTCGGTCTATTTTACCCTAAATATATGTTCCATAGGAAAAGTGATGAAACTGATATTTTCAAAGAAGAAGACGAAGAAGAAATGGAAATGGAACATCTAAAACTAATCGAAGAATAATTATCAATCCAATGATTCTTATTTACATAGTTATTTACGAACTCCTGTAACCAAAGCACGTAAACCGATTATTAAAAGACATCACACGAATAGAAGCTGAGGGTGTTAAATGGAGTGGCATTCTAATTAATTCCCTGTTGTTTTTATCCATAATTGAAAATTAAAAAAAACACTCATTATTCACATTAAGCTGCTTAATTACAAGTCACTTTATTTTCATATTGACTGTGAATGCTGAACATATCCGCTGACTCTTCATTATATTTAAAAACTATCTTTCTCTATTTTTTATTGCTAATAACCGTTAAAACGAGGAACTGTAATAAGAGTAAGAGCTTTGCTTTTACTCGACTTTAAGAAAGCCATTCATCTAATAAACAAAGAAAATCTGTCAATGTATTAACTGCTTCGAATACTTGTTTACCATCAGAATTCTTGATGATAGATTCATCTTTATCAATGTTAAGGTATACATAAAATGTCACAGTATTTTTGATCAACTTAAACGAATATATTTGATTATGATCTTCTATATAGTTCTTACCGTCTAAAGCAACATACACACCTTTTTCATACCCCTTTTGAAGTAGTTTTTTAATCCCTTGAATCTGTAATTCGCTTTCTTTAATATCTATTTTGTTCTGTGTATATTCTGCAAATTTCTTTAGTTCCTTTCTTTTATCTGAGGGTAAGAACAAGTACTTAAACCATAGACAATCATTAAATTTATGAATAAGAGAGAACACTTGTGATAAATTTTCTAACTCACCCATAACCAAGTAAGGTTTATTATTATGATCGTATTGTAATGGATACTTTTCGTTAACTTCATTTGAAGTTTCATCAGTAGACTTAAAGAAGGCATAAATAATGTTAATAAAGTCACTTAAGTCCTCATATGGTTTAAGCTGTAAATCATGTTCTCCTGCTGTAGCTGTAGATATAGTAAAATTACCATGCTCACCGAATACACGAAACATCACAATATCATTAATAATTACTGCATATTGTTCAGGTGAACTCACATCTAATTTAGTGGTAGGGATTAAGCTAATCTTCATATATATTCTTTGAGGGTTATTTAATTTAAGGGATGTATACTATCAATAAAGCCTTTAATCAACATCTCGAATAAGATAATGTAAATCTTCCCATAAATGACTTCTTAATAATGTCACTTTATTATCATCCTGAATATAAAAACTGGCTAAATCGACATACGCTTCACCATGTTTACATTTAGGTTGTGACCGAACTGGTTTTAACCGTATTTGTTCATAATTCGTAGTCCTTTTGATAGTCAATGTTTTAAATAAACGATCATCAATAATAGATATCAGTTATTGATGTACAGTCAGTAAATGTTGGCGATGTAGTCACAACAATACACCAGTCCATTCTTCGTTAATAATTAGGCGTTAGATTCACAAAAAATGCACATAGATATTTCATTTTTAAATATTGATTCTGATTGAGTCTGCATATAGATCCCATAAAGTTCAGTACTGAATTGTTCGAATTTTCTTTGATTTTAAAAATCAGTAAAACTCGGAGGCGAGGATGAAGCTAAAATACTAATAATTGTCAGCTATATCACTAAATCCAAAAGTGTGAAATCCATACTTAACTTTGGGGTTAATAAGGGTTAATAACCATCACTTAAATTAACCTAAATCGATTGTTTTTCAACTACCAACCTATCAATAAGGATTTGATTTTATAATCCCTTTAAAACAAGAATTTTTGATTTTCGTTGAAAGTTGTACAGTTTCTGCTTTGTCATTGGTAAGTGTGAAACCTCTACCTCAATAAAACCTTGCTCTCTAAACCAGTGAAGGCTGCGAGTAGTTAGAACAAAGAGCTGCGACAATTTGAACTGTTTTGCTTTAGTGCGTAAACGGTTAAGTAAGGTTACACCACGGTCACCATCTCGATAATCAGGATGAACAGCAACACAGCCCATTTCTGCCATTCCTTCTTCTGGGAAAGGATATAAAGCGGCACATGCTATGACCAACCCATCTTTTTCAATAATCGTAAATTGTGCAATTTCTTGCTCTAACTGTTCACGAGATCGGCGAACTAAAATACCTTCTTCTTCTAATGGACGAATTAAATCTAATATGCCACCAATGTCATCAATTTCAGCATCCCGAACTTGCTCAGAACTCGCCATTACCACTTGAGTACCAATACCATCAAAAGAAAATAACTCTTGAATTAACGCCCCATCTTCTTTGTAGCTAATTAAATGACTACGAGGAACCCCAGCTTTACATGCAGAAATCGCCCCTTTTAAAAAGCGCATTGTGCCCGTGAGTTTTCCATTTTCAGGTGTTAATTCTTTTTCAAGACGTTGAAGGATCTCTTCAGCTTCACTTGGAAATAACTCCGCTAAAATCTGTCCTTTTTCATTGAGAACCCCTTGTTCTGAACAGAAACCAATGAGCTTGTCGGCATTTAAACGGATAGCTAACTGAGTGGCGACATCTTCTGATAAAAGATTAAAACATTCACCGGTGACAGAACTCGCAACCGGGCCAAGTAGAACAATAGATTGTTGGTCTAACATTCGATTGATCCCTTGGGTATCGATTCGACGAACACGTCCACTGTGGCAATAATCAATACCATCATCAACACCTAGAGGCTGAGCAATAACAAAATTGCCGCTGATAACGTTAATTTGTGCTCCTGCCATTGGCGTATTATTTAAGCTCATTGAGAGGCGAGCGGTAATGTCGAGCTGTAATTGTCCTGCTATCTGCTTTACAAGCTCTAGCGTTTGCTCATCGGTAATGCGTATTCCTTTATGGAAAGGGGCGTGATGTTCTGTTTGCTTTAGTAATGAACGCATTTGTGGGCGAGTGCCATAGACGATGACAATTCGTAACCCTAATGAGTTAAGGAGGGCGATATCATTAACTATATTCGCAAAATTAGGATCGGCAATGGCTTCCCCTCCAAGCATGATGACAATGGTTTTTCCTCTATGAGCATTGACATAGGGAGCTGACTGGCGGAAGCCTTTTACTAAAGCAGTACTACGAAATTTCACTATACATCATCCATGAGTGATTTTTTATGTTGATATAATGACTAATTATTTTGTTATCTACAAGCGTTTAGTACAAGGTCACATAAGTTTCGCTTAATATTTTTAAGATTTGCCGATATGCTTATTACATACGTTGTTTTTATTAGGCCACATCATGAGTCAAGCTCAAGAAAAAGAGTTAAAGAAAAGAAAAATTCGGCTATTAGTGTTAATTAGTTTTGTTGCTATTGGATTAGTTGCTTCAGTTATTGCTGCTATGTACAAATCGGGTGCTTTTGCTCAAATGCCAGCATCTCAATTATATGGTAAGTGGGTTGAGCAGGGGGTTCCAAGCTACGCTCAAGACAGTTTTACTATTAGTGCTGGTGGTGTTTATACCCATGGTCGTTTAATCAATACTAAATTTGACTTTGATGGAAGTGAGTTAAGCTATACCCATGGTGAAATGACTTATGTGTATCAAGTTGAAGATGATAATGGCGCTCAATTGCTTCGTATTAAGCCTACGCATTATAAATCGACTTTTCGTAAATTATGATTCTATAGGTTCAAGGTGATGTTATTCGTCACCTTGAACTTCTTCTTATCTGCACTTTCCTTCTATATCGTGTCAAGTTTTGTCAAAATTATCCTTTTCTTACATTTATTGTAGTGTAAGCAATTGCTCTCCTCTTATTTGTTTGTCATTCTTCTCGCATTATTTATCAATAAGGTTTTATTGTGTTTCGTAAATTTTCCCTTGTGTGTGTTCTTCTGGCTTTAGCGGGTTGTGCTGATCGTCCTACTGAACGAGCTCAGCAATATTTAGATGGTGGGTTCAGTAGTAACTTAAATGAAGTAAGTGAAATTCATTCTGATAAGCCTTCTGATTTTAGTGCCTTTAAAAAACAAAGTGCAGAAGTAATTAAGCGCTCAGAGTCAATGTCATTACGTTATGAAGAGTTGTACGTACAATTGCAAAAGTGGATTGATGAAAGCTCAAATCCTGCTGAACTTTCAGCTTATGGTATTCAATTTGCTCAAATGGGTGGTGGTGACAAAAAAGGTAATGTGATGTTCACTGGCTATTTTTCACCTGTAATTGAAATGCGTCATACGCCAAACGAAACGTTTAAATATCCTGTTTATGATAAACCTGATTGTGGTTCTGATTGTCCAACCCGCGCCGAAATTAATGCAGGTGCATTATCTGGTTTAGGTTTAGAGCTTGGTTATTCTGACAATATGATTGACCCGTTTATCATGGAAGTTCAAGGCAGTGGTTTTATTCATTTTGGTGATGATGATAAACTAGAGTATTTTGCCTACGGTGGTAAAAATAACCATCCGTACGTAAGTATTGGTAAAGTATTGATTGAACGTGGCGAAGTTGAACGCAAGGATATGTCGCTAAAAGCAATTAAAGAGTGGGTTGCTAAGAATGATGAAGCTACCGTTCGTGAATTGTTAGAAACCAATCCATCTTATGTGTTCTTTTCACCACGAGATGCGCACCATGTTTTAGGAACCGCAGGTATTCCTTTACTTGCTGGCGCTGCTGTTGCTGCTGATCGTACTTTATTGCCTATGGGAACCCCAATACTTGCTGAGGTACCTCAATTAGATAAAGACGGCAAGTGGACGGGTAAACATGTGCTTAAAGTATTATTGTCGTTAGATACTGGTGGTGCAGTTAAAGAAAACCATTTGGACCAATATTACGGCATGGGAACAGAAGCTGGCATCGCTGCTGGTCACTTTAAGCATTTTGGCCGCGTGTGGAAGTTAGGTTTAAAAGATTCTGAAACTGAAAATCCATGGGAAATGCCTAAAGCAAAATAATGTGTTAGTCACTTGTATTGCTTAACACTTGATCTTCTAAAAAAGAGTGCGTATAAATCGTGCTCTTTTTTTGTTTTTGAGTAAGGTAACCCCATGCGCGAATTAACCACTCCTGCTTCTGAAAGTTATGACCAACGTTTTGGTGGCACTCGCCGTTTGTATGGTAATAGTGAAGTAGAAATCATGCGTGCAGCTCATGTATGTGTCGTTGGTATTGGTGGTGTGGGTTCTTGGGCTGTAGAGGCGCTAGTACGTACTGGTTTAGGTGAAATTACGTTAATCGATATGGATGACGTATGTGTTACTAATATTAACCGTCAAATTCATGCGATGACAGGTACTATTGGTCAAAGCAAAATTGAAGTCATGGCTGAGCGCATTAAATTAATTAACCCTGAGTGTAAGATTAATTTAATCGATGATTTCATTACCCCTGAAAATCTATCTGAATACATCTCTAAAGAGTTTGATTACGTACTTGATGCCATTGATAGCATGAAACCCAAAGCGGCATTACTGGCGTATTGTAAGAGCAATAAGATTAAAGTGATTACGACTGGTGGTGCGGGTGGTCAAACCGATCCGACTCAAATTCAAATCACAGACTTAACTAAGACGATTCAAGATCCATTAGCTAAGAAGCTACGTGATACGCTGCGTCGTCACCATAATTTTACTAAGAACCCTAAACGTAAATTTGGTATTGATTGTGTGTACTCAACTGAGCATTTGAAATACCCACAAGCTGATGGTTCAGTATGTGCAACTAAAGCAACTGCTGAAGGTCCTAAGCGTATGGATTGTGCGAGTGGTTTTGGTGCAGCTACGGTGGTAACGGCGACGTTTGGGTTTGTGGCAGTGTCGAGAATTGTAGAGAAGTTGATTGAGAAACACGGTAAATAGGAACTAGGTTTCAGGACGGTCGCAAGCTCCCTCAAGGTTTCAGGTATAAGCGCTATTATTCCAATGCTCTCCCTGAATCCTTCAAGCGAAGCGGCCTTAAGCCTGCTCTATTAGTTCATTTATCGTTTCAATGATCGCCTTAAGCCCATTACCACGTGATGGGCTTAAATGTTCAATTAACCCTAATTGAGAAAAATACCCATCCATATCAAAAGCCTTAATCTCTTCTGCGGTTTTATTATTAACCGCCGCCATTACTAATGCGATAAGCCCACGAACAATTCTGGCATCAGAATCAGCACAGAAGAAATAAACGCCATCAACGACTTTATGTTGTAACCATACTTTACTTTCACAACCAGAGATCGTTACGTTCTCAAGTTGTAGCTCTTTAGGCATGTTAGGCAGCTTTTTACCTAATTGAATGACGTTACGGTAACGGTCTTCCCAACCTTTAGCGTTACTCATTAAATCAAGTACTGTTGAGTGAGTAATGTCAAAACCAAAAGGCGATGATGGGAAAGTGGACATAAATAAAATACCTTAAATTTGAGCTTATACCAATCCGGATAAGTAGTTGAACAGATAATTGCGTAGGAAAAATTGATTAAAGCAAGGCATAAATTGCAGTAACTAGTAGCTCTAATTACAAAATTTATAACGCAGCTATAATCGATTTTAACAAGCAAGAATGATCAAATATTTATGTGGATGGGTATTATAGCATATCTGCGGCTTTATTTAGCGCGTCGATAAAACGTTGAACATCTTGTTTTGTATTATACAAGGCAAATGAAACGCGTACAGTACCCGTTAGCCCTAATGCATCTAACATAGGATGAGCGCAATGATTACCAGAGCGAACGGCAATGCCTTGTTGATCAAGTAGAGTTGCTATGTCTTGGTGGTGGACGCCATCAATAACAAAAGAAAATAGACTCGCGTTATCTTGTAAACCGACAAAACGTAAGTCTTCAATATCTTTAATTCCTTCGATTGCCATGTGGCGTAATTCGCTAATATGAGCATTAAGATCATCATGGGTGAATTGCTTAACCCAGTTAATTGCTGTGGCAAAAGCAATCGCTCCGGCAACATTAGGTGTACCAGCTTCAAATTTCCCTGGAAGCTCTGCAAACGTAGTTTTTTCAAACGACACTTTCTCAACCATTTTACCGCCCCCGTGCCACACAGGCATAGATTCCAGTAAATGCTGTTTGCCATAGAGAGCGCCAATGCCAGCAGGAGCAAATAATTTATGACCAGAGAAGACATAAAAATCGACATTCATTGCTTGCACATCAATATCATGATGAACAATTCCTTGAGCGCCATCAACAACAACAATCGCACCCACTAAATGTGCTGCTTTAATAATGTCATCAACGGGATTTAATGTACCCGTTACGTTAGTTACTTGAGCCACAGCAACAATTTTGGTGCGCTTGGTTACCAATGACTCAAATGCATCCATATCTAATGTGCAATCTGGTTTCATGGGGATTTTTATGACTTTGGCACCGGTTTGCTCAGCAACGATTTGCCAAGGAACAATATTGGCGTGATGTTCTAATTCGCTAACTAAAATTTCATCATCAATTTGCAGCGTGCTGCGAGCGTAAGTTTGAGCAATTAAATTAATTGCTTCTGTTGCCCCTCGAGTCCAAATTATTTCTTTACTGCTTTTTGCATTAATGAAGTGTTGAATGGTTTCTCTTGCTTGCTCAAATTGAAGCGTCGCTGAGGCGGTTAAACTATGACTGCCACGATGCACATTAGCATTACTTTTTTGATAATAATCTTGGATTGCACTTAATACAGCTAATGGTTTTTGTGTGGTTGCCGCACTATCAAAATACGCAATAGGTTGCTCATTTATTTCTTGTAATAGAGCTGGGAATTGAGAGCGAACAAGTTCAACATTAAATGCAGTCATAAGGATTTTCTTCATTGGAGTTAGCAAACAGAAGAATGATGCGGATTTCTGCCTCGTAAGTCAAAATTACAGACAAAAAAAAGCACCGTATTGAACGGTGCTAATATTTTCTTAACCAAAAGGTCAAAAATACAGGAAATAATTGGGTATTGTTTACAAATACTTTGGAACCAATACTCGGGCTCTAATCGTCGAGCCAATATGCAAACACAACATGCAGTTTAGAGGCATGAAAAAAATACTCAGGGAGGAATATATGTCTTTGCTCTAAACTACGGGGCTAATAGTAGGTTTTATCTGGTAGTTCGGCAATGGACAATTTATAATACGAGGCATTAAAAAAACTAATGGTTAAGAATGTGAGTTTTTATGTCTCGAAGATTACCACCTTTAAATTCTTTACGTGTGTTTGAAGCGGCAGCTAGACACTTAAGCTTTACTCGTGCAGCGGAAGAATTGTTTGTTACTCAAGCGGCAGTTAGCCACCAAATCAAAGCGTTAGAAGAATTTCTTGGCTTAAAGTTATTCCGCCGTCGTAATCGTTCTTTGCTTCTTACTGAAGAAGGTCAAAGTTACTTTCTAGATATTAAAGAAATATTTTCTTCGTTATCAGAAGCAACAGATAAAGTATTGGAAAGAAGTGCCAAAGGCGCATTAACCATTAGTTTGCCACCAAGTTTTGCTATTCAATGGTTAGTACCAAGATTATCGGATTTTAATAATCAAGAACCAGATATTGATGTGCGCATTAAAGCGGTTGATATGGATGAGGGTTCATTAACAGAAGATGTTGATGTTGCTATCTATTATGGACGTGGAAATTGGCCGGGTCTTCGTGTGGAACTCTTGTATCAAGAGCAGCTTTTACCACTGTGTTCACCTCAAGTGCTACTGAACGAAAAGCCATTAGCGACCATTGATGATTTACGATTCCATACATTATTACACGATACTTCTCGTAAAGACTGGAAGCTGTTTGTAAAGCAATTCGAATTAGCGGGCATGAATGTAAATCATGGGCCTATTTTTAGTCATTCAACGATGGTGTTACAAGCTGCTGCACATGGTCAAGGTATTGCGTTAGGTAATAACGTACTGGCTCAACCTGAACTGGATGCAGGTCGCTTAGTCGCTCCATTTGAAGAAGTGCTAATCAGCAAAAATGCATTTTATTTAGTATGCAGTGAAAAGCAGGCAGATACAGGCCGAATTGCTACTTTTAGAGAGTGGATTTTAAGTAAAGCTCGTAGTGAGCAGGAAATTGTCGATGATGAATAGTCGTCAATGTTTACTTATTTCTAGTCTTAGTGGAGCGCTAGCCGTTGGCTTAGGCGCTTTTGGTGCTCATGGTTTAAAGTCAGTTTTATCACCTTATCTTCTTGATGTGTATGAAACTGCAGTGCAATATCAGATGTGGCATACCCTTGCGTTATTTGGATGTGGAATTTTGTTGAGAAATTCATTTTCAAAAGGGGTATCATACGCCGCCTTGCTATTTACCATTGGAATGCTATTTTTCAGTGGAAGTTTATATGCGTTAGTATTCACTGGAATAAAATGGTTTGGTCCAATTACTCCATTAGGTGGATTCTGTTTTATTATCGGTTGGTTAACGCTGGCTGTTTCAACTTATCGTTTGACTGAGGTTTCAAAGTGAAACAAGTAATGTTCTATTGTCGCTCTGGTTTTGAAAAAGAGTGTGCAGGTGAGATCCAAGACAAAGCCACTCAACTAGAAGTGTTTGGTTTTCCTCGCCTCAAAAATAATACAGGCTATGTGCTATTTGAATGCTACCAGGAAGGCGATGCAGACCGTTTAATTCGTGAGATTAAATTTAATGAGCTAATCTTTGCTCGTCAAATGTTTGCAGTTGCTACAGAAGTAAGCGATCTACCAAAAGATGATCGTATTTCTCCAATTCTTGAAGCTTTAGTTGATGTTGAAGGGATGCCTTGTTGTGGTGACATTCGTATTGAAACACCTGATACGAATGAAGCAAAAGAGCTATTGAAGTTCTGCCGTAAATTTACGGTTCCAATGCGCCAAGCTTTACGTGGTAAAGAGATGCTTACGGCACGAGATTCAAATCGAATCCCTGTATTGCATGTTTGCTTTATTGCACCTGGTCACTGTTACATTGGTTACTCTTACACAAACAATAACTCTCAGTTCTTTATGGGTATTCCGCGCCTTAAGTTCCCTGCTGATGCGCCAAGCCGTTCTACACTGAAACTGGAAGAAGCGTTCCACGTATTTATTCCACGTGATGAGTGGGATACTCGTTTGGCTTCTGGTATGTGGGGCGTAGATTTAGGTGCGTGTCCAGGTGGTTGGACTTACCAACTGGTTAAGCGTTCTATGTTTGTTCATGCGATTGATAACGGCATGATGGCTCAAAGCTTAATGGATACAGGCCAAGTGAAACACCATATGGTTGATGGTTTTAAATTTGAGCCACAAAGAAAGAACGTAACATGGCTAATTTGTGACATGGTTGAGAAACCAGCTCGTGTTGCGCACCTTATGGGTGAATGGCTAATTAAAGGTTGGGCGAAAGAAGCGCTATTTAACCTTAAATTACCAATGAAAGGTCGTTACGATGAGGTTCTTCAAGATATTGAAAACCTAAAAGATTTCTTGAAGAAAAACGGTTTCCAATACAAGCTTCAAGCTAAGCATTTGTATCATGACCGTGAAGAAATCACTGTTCATATCCAAGCGATTTCAAATATTTCTCCACATTAATATTTCGTTATACAAATATTGATGTAATCCAAATTATTGAAAAATAAAAAACGCCTGCTGATGTTGATAATCAGCGGGCGTTTTTATTTAAGATTAACTGAGTATATAGAAGTTAATATGCTTTTCCTCAAAAGAAGGATGGCTATATTTGGTGTTGATAGCTCAGCGATGACAAACAGCTTTTTTGTTCCAAAGCACATTAGCTTCTATAGATTGTGAGATCTATAATTCTAGTCTCTAGTCTCTAGTCCCTTTCTCATATCGTATATCTTGCAAATTAAACCCAAGCTCAATATCCGTTCTTAACCCCGCAACCTGACGACATAAAATAGCGGTTTCATAATGCTCATCAAATTTCTTACGGTATTTTTTAGGAAGATCTTCAGACTCGTTTGCGACCTCAATCGTTGGGAATTGAGTTAGAATTTCTAAGGCTGCTTTTGGACCGACTCCCGGAATACCTGTGATTTTACTGGAACTGATCCCAGCTAATCCCCAGTAATCAGCCAATTGTTCAGGCTTTAAACCAAACTCTTTTTCTACAAAAGGAGCATCCAACCAGCGATGTTGAAAATAATCTCGGATACGTAGCGTCGGGGAGAGTAACTGGCAGTAACCTTTATCGGTAGAAATGATCGTAACCTGTTCATTATGCGCAGCAACTTTATTGGCTAAAGTTGCAACCAAATCATCCGCTTCATCACCATCAGATAACAGCGAATCAATCCCTAATTTCCACCAGGCTTCTTGAATTTCATCCATGCCTTTTTGCAATGCTTCAGGCATGGGTTTTCTATCTTCTTTATATTTAGGGAAGATCTCTGCACGCCAGCCTCGATCTTGGAGATGATGATCAAACACAGCAATGATATGAGTAGGCTCTGTTTCTTTTAAGATTCGGTTGATAGTACGGGTAGTGGTGGTAATAACCGCTTGAATATCATCTTGATTCGGTTGAGCGGAATGAACGCGACGAATGAGGTTTAATGCGTCAATAATAACCAGATGAATTGCCATAACGTATTCATTCCTATCTATAAAAAAGAAAAAGCCTACGCAATGTGCATAGGCTTATTATTGTACGTTAGGGAAGGTGAAATATTCCAGCCCTAATCAACAACGATTTCATAGCAAGGTTCATATTTAGAGCCGGGTAGCTTCATTCGGCCCTGTTTTACAAAATCTTGCAGTAGACGATCCATCTTTTTCATTAAGTCAGGATCACCGTGAAGTTTAAACACACCGTGCTTTTCTATTTCAGCAATACCTTCTGCTTTTACATTTCCAGAGACAATACCTGAGAACGCTTGGCGGAGATTTGCAGTAAGACTTTCAGTCGGTTGGTTTAGATGCAAATCAAGACCAGCCATTGCTTCATGAGTTGGTTCAAAAGGTAATTGGAATTCAGGCTCAATTTTTAGTGCCCAGTTGAAGCTGTAGGAATCATCCGTTGCTTTACGGTATTCTTTTACTTTCTTGATACCATGATTAATGAAGACGGCAACTTTGGCAGGGTCACCAATAACAATATCATAAAAGTGGGTCGCTTCTTCACCTAAGGTATCGCGGATAAAGGTGTCAATAGAGCGGAAATAATCTTCACTCTCTTTTGGACCTGTAAGAACGATAGGCATCGGTTGCTGACGGTTTGCTGGGTTCATCATGATCCCTAAGATATAAAGCAACTCTTCAGCCGTTCCAGGGCCACCAGGAAAAATAACAATACCATGAGCCATACGCACAAACGCTTCTAAACGTTTTTCGATATCAGGCATGATAATAAGTTCATTGACTATTGGGTTTGGCGGCTCAGCAGCAATAATTGAGGGTTCAGTCAAACCAACAAATCGGCTATCGTTATAGCGTTGCTTAGCATGACCAATCGCGGCGCCTTTCATTGGGCCTTCCATTGCTCCTGGGCCACAGCCAGTACAAATATTTAATTCTCGCAAACCAAGTTCATGGCCCACTTCGCGAGTATATTGGTATTCGACAGGATTAATTGAATGCCCGCCCCAACATACCACTAAGTTAGGCTCAATACCTGTATGTAACGCTTTTGCATTACGTAAGATACTGAATACTAGGTTGGTTAGGTGAGTGGCTTTAGTGAGATTTAATCGATTGTGATCCGCAATTTGCATGTTCACATACACCATGTCGCGTAACACAGAAAACAGATGCTCTTGAATGCCTTTGATTATAGTCCCATCAACGAATGCGTGCTCTGGGGGGTTCTTTAACTCAAGTTTAATTCCGCGATCTCGACGTGTGACAGAGACATCAAATGACTTATATTTGTCTAATAATTCTTTTGAGCTGTCAGTATGACTGCCTGAGTTTAATACCGCTAACGTACAGTTCCGATACATACGATAAAGTTCACTAGAAGCGGTTTTCTTTAACTGATCAACTTCTAATTGTGATAGCAAATCCATGCTACCTGCAGGACTAATATGAGTGATCATATTGTGCCTCCCTAGCTATTTTTATTATTGTTTAGTGATTAAACTTACACAGCAATGGAAGGATTAGCGAGGAAAATAAAATAAAAATGAGAGGTTTTTGAAAGAATCACACCAAAAACAACAAGAATTTGGCTAATTACAAATAAATGAATTGCTCTTTTCCTTTTGATTTTTGCTTATAAAGAGCATCAATGGTTCGTTTAATCACTTTTTCAGGAATATCGCTGTTGGTAAATTCAGAGGAGCATACTGACACCGTGACTTTAAGGTGGTCATTTTTAAATTTAAATGGCAATTTAGAAATGGCTAATTGAATTGTTTTAAGCTTCTTTTCTCGTTCTTCTTTAGTGGTTTCGGTAAATAAAATTAAGAATTCTTCACCGCTAAACCGAGCAACAAAATCGGTATCAGATACTTGATTTTCGATGGTTTTTGCAATAATAGTAAGTGCTTTATCGCCAGCTAAATGGCCAAAACGTTCATTGATACGTTTAAATTGATCAATATCGATCATCGCTAAAACAAGAGAGTGCTGATGACGAACCCAACGTTTATATTCTAGATCTAAACGTTCATGCATTGCAGCACGGTTATATACCTTAGTTAGAGGGTCTCTAAATACACGTTGCTGCTGTTCACTTAACTGGCGACGGTACTCAAGAGTTTCTTCATACAAATTATTGAGTTTTTTTGTTGAATATTCATGACGTTCAAGCAGTGCTGCTTCGCGCTCTTGCATTGCGCTATTTCGTTCTGCTAAGTCATTCATTTCATGAAGTAACATTGCCATCTTAGCTTTGTGTTCTTGTTCACTTTCTTTCTTATCTAATAGGTTTTCAGCTTGTTTAATTAGAAGTGAATACTCTTCATTAAGTAAAGTACGCTGCTCTAAGTAAGATTGGCCTTGGCTTTGATTTTGTTCGCTCGTTTTGATGATCTGTGCGACTTGAGTATTAATTTCACCAACGAATACTTGTGATGCTTTACGCTCGTTGTTTGTACCCTCAAGAACCAATTGCAGTGTTTGTAGTGCAAAATTAATCAGTGAGACGGCATCGGTACCGGTAAGAAGTTTACTGCGGATTTCTAATAATTTAGTACCAGACGTATTATTAAAATCCAGTTCAGAAATAAGATGTTGTAACTCATTACTTAATTGTTCTTGGGTATCACTATCAATCACTTCATTACTATTAATTTCAGAAGAGAGTTTCCCAACAGAAATAAATTTAATCGCTCGTTCATAAAGTTCAACTAATCGGACAATACGTTGAATATGCTTACTACCATCGTGAGAAGGGTACTGCAAAAGAGAGCGAAGATCGCGTTTAAGCCCAGCAGGTAGTCCAACAACTCGCTGTAATGTTTCCCCACAGTAAGTTATATGGTCTTCCATTACTGAGTGCTCTTTTTGAACATTCATCTTGTAGCGATTAATGAGTCTTTCAAATGTAGCTATTTGAATAGTTAAATCTGATGTATTTTCAACTTGTTCTATACGAGTTGCTAGATCAACGATTTCTTTATCTAGCTCACTGTCATGATGTTTGCAGGCAGCACAGAAACGTAAAATAATACGTTTTAGAAGCAGTATTTCGCGGCGTGATTTTAGCGTAGTATCACGGTGTGATAGACGTGTTTGATTCAGCTGCTGTTTTAACTGATTTAATTCTGAGGCAACAATGGAAACTTCAATCATAATAACCTAGGGGATAACTCAATATTTATGTAATGTGTTAAAGTATTGATATTGTCAATAAAGTGATAATAACAAAAATATAATTAGCAAGCTAAAAAAAGTATAACATTTTCTTATATTTTAAACATTTACGTCTATTTATTGTTAAATCTGTGAGGTGTTATCCAGATTCATCTTTAATGTATTGAAGTCGTTACTTTTATTAGACCTTGACTAATGGCTTGTTCACAAGCTAATTGTATGTTGTTACTAGCAAAGCTAGCAGCTGGCGCATTATCTATTGCTCGGTAATGTACCCAATGGCAGTTGTTTTCTTTCGTACTCATTTTACAAGCTGTATTGGTTGCCATTAGTAGGATATCAATAAGTTCACGGTCATTGATGGCTGTGTACGCTCTTGGTAAGAAAGGATATTCAACCATACCTATATTAACTGTTCTATCTGTCATTACTTTAGAATCAAAACGATTAATCCACTCTTGAATGGTTTCAGCCATTTCTTGAGAGTTTGATGCTGAATCAGATTTATGTTCAATATAAAGAAAACTAGCGTCGGAAAAATGATAGATACGGCTGGGTAAGCTTACGACAGTCGACAAGTAATCTCCGAATTCTTTTTCAATCGATAAGCCTTCTTGATAGCCATGAGTAAAATATAAATTTTGTAGCATAGGTATATGAAATAAGGTAAATCGAAGTCTATCGCTTAGTGGTTCATTAATCAGTTCACCTAAATGCCATTGCTCTATGTTTGAGCTGCTTTGTTGTAATGATGATGGCAGTCTTTCCGTTAATAAGCGGAAGTTTCGTAAACCACTTCTTGGGTGGGTATAGTATTTATTTAATAGAAGATGCAAACGCTTCTTCAAGAAACGATTAACTTGCTGTTTTCTAAAAGCGTAGATCGAAATAACGGTTAATAAAACGAGTAAAAAACCTGCAATCTTTTGAATTTTAAGGGTTTGTAAATTGTTTTCTTTTAATTTTAGTTCTAACCCTTGGTAATGCAGTGATTGCTCAATGATGCTTTTTTGTTGTCTAAATACCTCTTCATTAATCTCATTTTGTGCCGCTTGAATAGATGAATTTAAGGTTTCGTATTCTCGCTGAGCCTTCAATGCTAGTTGATATTTCCCCATTTTTTCATAGGTTTTGGAAAGTAATTTTTGAGATTGCAGCTTTAATAAAATATTATTGTCTTTTTGGCTGTATTTGATGGCGCTATGAATTTGATCAATTGCCATCTCTGTTTTATTTTGGACAAGATATAACTTCGCTTGTAATAGTGCAGCGTTTGCTTTTTCTTTGGGCAAATTTACATATTCATTAAGATTATTTGCTTGTTTTAAGTAATGCTCACTGAGTGCGTAGTTGTATAATAGAAAGTAAGTATTGGCGATATCTAAACGTAATGAGATTAATTTATTTACGTTATTTTTCTCTTTCTCTTGGTCAAGTGCATTGAAGTATTGAACTAAGGCTAAGTTAAATCGTCCTTGCTTTAAATGTATTTTCGCTATCAATATCAAAACATTGGAAAGTTGTTTACTGTTGTTATAACGACCATAAAATTCAGCCGATTGTGAAGCGTGCTCTAATGCTTTATCCAGTACTTTTCTTTGAAAAAATAATTGGCCAAGTAAATAGTTAGTGGTGGCTAACTGACCACTTCTATCGGCCTCAATGGATTGCCAATAAGCACTTAATAGTTCAGTTAGAGCTTGATCAAATTGTTTGTTTTTTAAAAAATATTTTCCATAAGAAATATGATAAAAAATCATACTGCTTGGGTCTTCAAGCGCAATACCGTGAGACATAGCTTGCTTGTAATATTGCTGTGCCTTGCTGTTATGTCCTTGTTTTGATTCTATCTCTGCATGGATTAATGCCAGTGCGAAATAAAGCTTTTGGTGAATTGCTATTTGCTTATCGTATTGAGTTAACTCTTGTGCGATATCTTCTAAAATCGCATTTGTTTCATCAACATCTTGCGTTAAGTTCCACCATAAACCTGCATAAATAAGTTTTGACTCAAGATAACCTGATTTTAAATTGAATTCTTTCGCTAACGAAATAGCTTGTTTGATCGCTTTAATTGACTTTCTATTGCGGTCAAGGCGTTTATTAGCAAGTGCTTTAATTTGAAATGCTTCTACGGTACTAATGGGAGTTCTAATGGTTCGTTCAGAATCATTATTAATGTGAATTCTATTTGGATCTTGTCTTGGGGATATTTGACGTTGCTCTAGGTACTGCTCAGCAATTGTTCGTGATTGCTCTGGGTTCGTATCTAGCAATTGATACGCGTCATTCAATATAGGCGCAGAGAAAAATTTAGCCCAAGAGGAAAGCGGGAAAAAAAGAAAAATAACAAGAAGGCATTGGCGCAGAGACATGTAAATATTCCATTAAAAAGCAACCGTTACATACTAGCGATGTAGCGGAATTTGTCTACTAAGAATAGACTTAGTAGACAAAATTGAATGCTTTTTTTATTGACGAGCTAAACGGAGGTTGTGCTCTGGTTTTTCTAAATGAGAACTACGGAATGGGTTAATATCCAAACCGCCACGACGAGTATAACGGGCAAATACCGTTAACGAATTTGGCTTACAGAATTTCATTATATCAGTATAGATACGCTCAACACATTGTTCATGGAACTCGTTATGCTGACGGAACGAAATCAAATAACGAAGCAGTTTTTCACGGTCTATTTTATTTCCGGTATAACTGATCTCAACACTGCCCCAATCCGGTTGATTAGTGATTAAACAGTTAGACTTCAATAAATGACTATGCAGTGTTTCTTCTACAACGTCATCAGATGTACTTGATTCTAAATATTCAGCATCAAATTCATAGTTATCAATAACGATATCTTGGTTATCTATACATTCACCAGTCATATCAACAATAGGCTGTTGAGAGTAAGCTTGAACGGGATAGATCTTAACCTTTACCTCTCCGCCTGCACAGGCACTTAAGTCTTTAATTAAGGTGCTTGTAACGTCATCCCATGATGCAAATTTAGTTTGGTTAAAGCTATTTAAATACAGCTTAAAGGACTTTGATTCAACAAGGTTAGGGCTGGTTGCGGGCAGAGTGACATCACCAACCGCTACTTGAGGTAAACCGTTTTGGTTTAGCCAAGATAGTTCATAAAGCGTCCATACGTCACAACCCTGAAATGGTAGCTCATCACCTAAATCAAGATCATCTCGGTTTAAACTACGAGGAACGGCTTGCAATAATTCAGGTTCATAGTTGTGTTTGTATTCGGTTTTTTGGCCAAGAGTCAGAGATTTTAGCTCATCAGCGTTGGTGTATTTAGTCATATTGAAAATGCCAAAAGTAGATTAGAATAAGAATAACGGAGTAAATCATCATTATTCATTTAATATCGCTTAGTTTACTTTAATTTTTACATTATTAGGAGAATCGAATGCCACTTTCGGTAGAGCAAGCGCTTGCTAACTTTAGTCAACGTTATGTCGAAGCATGGAAATCAAAACATAATAGCCTTCCGATGAACGAAGAATTAGTGGGATTAGCTTCTCCTTGTATTGATGAAACTCGTGATTTAGAAGTGTCATGGCAGCCTGTTAATCGTGATGAAAGTATTCGCTTAGTTAATATCGAACAAGGTATTGAGCTTGATCTGCATGATGATTTTCATGCCTTTTATGGTGCCCAATTCAGTGCTGATATGATGGCTAAATTTGGTGATATAAATATTGAATTACTTCAAGTATGGAGTGATGAAGATTTAGAGCGCTTACAAGGCAATATGCTAGGTCACCTTGTGATGCAACGCCGATTAAAATTAGTCCCAACATTATTTATTGCCGTCACTGATGATGAAATGGAAGTGATCTCTATTTGTAATCAAACGGGTGAGATTATTCTAGATACGGTAGGAACAAAAAAGAGATCCGTATTGGCAGCAACGATGGTTGAGTTTTTAGAAAAACTAGAACCTGTTGTTGAGTAAACTGATTTAAGTAAATCGATAAAATCCCCAAGATGTTAGGAAAGAAGCGTTAATGTTTGTAACTGAATTAGATTTTGAAATCTATTGCGATACCTCTATGGCGGCAGTAGAAAAGGCCATCAATTATTGTTTAGATTGTCTGCGTTATAATGGACAAGTGATTGGTCGTGAGTTGCCCGTTGTTATGAAAGGAACAAACTTTGTTGCTCGAGTGGTTTGCCCTGAAGAAGATTCACTTCATCCTGATAATCATAGTCCACAAGTAAAACTGGCATTTAAACAATTAAGTGAATTTGGGTTGCTGCAACCTAAAGTTAAGATTGTTGGTCAAGATATGAATTCTGATCCGAGTGATGAGAGTGAAAAAGTAAGTTGGCAAATTCTTTATACCAGCCACTTACATACCTGTTCTCCGATCCGTCATGGTGAGACATTTCAGCCAATCCCTCTTTATCGTTTGCCTGCTGTTGCTAATGGCGATCAAAAACAGTTTATTAAATGGCAAGAAGATTGGAGTGCTTGTGATCAATTGCAAATGAATGGTTCTGTTGTTGAGCATCCGTCTTTACATGAAATTAGTTCAAGTAAAAGTCATTTATTTAAGCGTGGTTGGGATCTATGTCGTCGTATGGCTGTGGTTAGTGGCATCCCAACTTACTTATATATTTATCGTGTTGCTGGTGAAAGCAAAGAAAAAGAGCAAGCGCGTAAATGTCCAGTGTGTGATGGTGATTGGGCGTTAGCAGAGCCTATCCATGAAGTCTTTGATTTTAAATGCGATGAATGTCGATTGGTTAGTAATCTGTCTTGGGATTTTAAAGACTGATTATGAATTAATACCAATCTACATAAGTATTTGATCATTCTTGCTTGTTAAAATTGATTATATCTGAGTTATACCTTTCTATTGCAAAAATTAGGTGTAATTAGATCCACTAGTTACTGTAATTTATGTCTTGCTCTAATCGATTTTTCCTTCGCAATTATCTGAACAACTACTTATCCAGAATGGTATAACTTGGATATAGATAAACTAATGGGAGCTCACAATGAGCTCCCATTTTTTATTTTAACTTTCTATTTTTTAGCGATTTATTTTTTAAATTTAGCAAGAATACGATCTAGTTGATTGGCAAATTCACGTCGGTCGGTTTGCGATAGAGCAGCAGGACCACCAGTTTGAATGCCACTGGCACGCATGGTCTCCATAAAGTCACGAATGTTCAATCGTGCTTTAATAGTTGCTTCTGTATAAAGCTCACCACGAGGGTTTAATACTTGCACTTTCTTAGCGATTAACTCTGCTGCCAAGGGAATATCACCACTGATCACCAAGTCACCCGCTTCCGAGCGTCTTACAATTTCATCATCAGCTACATCAAAACCCGATTCAACTTGGATTGATTTAATATTTAAAGCAGATGGTACCGGGATGTAATGGTTAGCAACAAAAGTCAGTTGAATGCCAGTACGTGTAGCGGCGCGACAAAGTACTTCTTTGACGACTTTTGGACATGCATCAGCATCTACCCAAATTTGCATTATTTATTCTCCAGAGCGGCTAAACGTTGCGATAACTCTTTTACTTGAAACTCAAGTTGGGCAATACGTTCATCTGCTGTTAATGGGGTGTCTTTGACTTCAATCTTAGGAATGCTTGAAGTGGATTTAAAAGATTTAACTGCAGTAATAATGGCTGGCATTGGTACTTGAGTAGTCAATCGTGAGCGAACAAGAGCCGTTGTCGGCTTTTTTCCTTCATCAGTTAAATCTTGCAATATCTTTTGCAGTTCATCCGTTACGTTTTTCATTGTGACGTCCTATATTTCATCTGAGTCCATAATAACTAAAGATGTACACTTCTACTATAAGAATAAATACGTGATCTAGATCTCCCTATTGAAATGGTGGATTTTAAAGATGAATAGAAAAATGGAAATGAGAGTGTGCGAGATCTCTCACTTAAAGGATAAGAAATATCGTTTTCTTTATCGTAAATATGTCCTTTTATTTATTTAAGCTTCTGTTTTTATTGATTATTGATATTTTCTTTGCATATTGTAATGAGAAACAGATAGAAAAGTGCTGCTAGACCATTGTTCAAAAAAGTCAAAAGCGTAATCTTATTGGTGTCGGAAGGATGCTGACACGGAACAGGAACTCGCCAAGGATTTGGTATGCTTTAGGATAAGGCACTCGGTTACTTAGGATGAGTAATCGGCATGGAAAGCAAAATTGGACATTGAATGGATTCAATAGTAGCTAGGATGGTTACTACTAAGGAAAGACAATGGATACCTCTAGGATAGAGGAAGGATAAACATCAGGATGATGTAAAGGACACCGCTAGGATAGCGATGAAAGGATAAGCTGACGGATTTCAGCATACTATCAAGGATTTGATATACGGAGCACCATAAGTAGCCGGACTGCTGCGAGTAGAGTTATGACCCCATTAGACGAGAGTTTAATGGGGTTTTTCTTTTTTACCTCAACTATCTAATACCATTCTGGATAAGTAGTTGTTCAGATAATTGCGTAGGAAAAATCGATTATAGCAAGGCATAAATTACAGTAACTAGTGGGTCTAATTACAAAATTTATAACGCTGATATAATCGATTTTAACAAGCAAGAATGATCAAATACTTATGTAGATTGGTATAAGCTTCCATCCTAAATACGAAGAATTATCGGATTCTCTATTCGTTAGATTTGTATTATTTCAAGCAAGCCCTTTCGTATAAAAAAACATCAAATCATCGAGATCACATTTTTAACCTGTAAATTATTAATATTCGTGAGTTGAATCATATTTGCTCAAATATGCAATGTAACCGGTTACTGAAACCGGTTACATTACTTTCAGTTTATGATTTCGCATGTTTAAAATTCAATTCAGGGGTGAAAAATGAGTACGCAAGCGGCAACGATGCAAAGCACAATAATGGAGAAGGTAAATAAAATCCTTCCTAAGCTTTTAAAGGTAGTTAACTCAAAACCAATTGTAGCTATTAAAGAAGGCTTCATGTTAACCATGCCATTGACCATCATTGGTTCAGTATTTTTATTACTGGCTTTTGTTCCTATTGATGGGTATGACCAATTTATGGCAGGTATTTTTGGTGCAGAATGGTCAACACCATTATTTCAAGTAGTAGGTGCAACGTTTGATATTTTGGCATTAATTGGTGCTTTTGGTATTGCGTATACTTACGTAAAGTACGAAGGACACAATGGCGTAAATGCGGGGGTGTTAGCCATTGTTTCTCTTCTTATAGTAATGAACGCTTTTGTTGTAGCACCTGATGGTGTTACGCATATAGGCGGTGTGATACCAAAAGCCTTCCTTGGCGGTAAGGGGATGATTGCAGCTATCGTAATTGGTCTAGTTGTTGGCATGATTTATTCAATGGCCTTTAATCGTAATTGGGTCATCAAGTTGCCTGACAGTGTGCCTGAAGGGGTTTCTAATGCCTTTAAATCGCTTATTCCGGGTTTCATCATTATTACACTTGCTTTCTTAACCTATATTTTCTTTGAAGTTGTATTTGAAAGAACCTTTATTGAAACTATCTACCATATTATTCAAACGCCGCTACAAAGCATGTCTGATTCTTTCTTTGGGGCTGTCGGCATTGCTCTACTTATTTCTCTGCTTTGGTGGTGTGGTGTCCATGGTCCAGTCATTGTTATGGGTATTATGGGACCAATCGTTACTGCCAATGCACTTCATAACCAATCGATAGTAAATGCTGGTGAAGTGCTGATTGCTGGTGAGAATGGAAAGATAGTAACAAACCAATTTGTTGACCAATTCATTACCGTTGGTGGTTCAGGTTTAACGTTTGGCTTAGTGTGCTGTATGGTGCTATTTGCCCGTTCTATTCAGTTTAAACAACTTGGCCGCCTTTCTTTTATCCCAGGTATTTTCAATATCAATGAACCTGTAATTTTTGCTACACCAATTATCTTTAACCCAATCATGTTTATCCCATTTGTAACCGCTCCAGTTCTATCTGCAATTATGGTTTATACCTCAATTAATATGGGATTTGTTGGACCATTCACAGCCGTTCAAGTGCCATGGACAACACCAATAGTATTGAGTGGATTTATTGTAGGAGGGTGGAGTGCCGCAGTACTACAGATTGCAGTTTTCTGTATGACACTATGCGTTTACTTCCCATTCTTTAAGTATTTAGACAAATTAACGGCGCAAGAAGAAGCAAAATCAGCAGCGCCAGAAACAGAATCTGTAACAACGACAGCAACAGCTTAATTGAAATTTATTAGATTATTATCGAGGTTATTATGAAAAAGATTTTACTACTATGCGCAGCGGGCATGTCTACATCAATGGTTGTAAAAAAAATGCGTGAATCAGCAGCTCAACAAGAGCTAGATATTCATATCGAAGCACACGGCGTTGAAACGATTCAAGACTATTTAGCAGAATACGATTTGTTTTTATTAGGGCCGCAAATTCGTTTCAAAAAAGATGAACTTCAAAAACTGGCTGATGAAGTTAATAAGAAAGTTGAAGTCATCGATATGATGGATTACGGCATGATGAAGGGAGATAAAATCCTTAAAGATGCATTGGTACTTTTAGGTTAATCACATTCTAGGCCTAGGTTAACTTAGGCCAAAACAAACATCAGTTGGCTACTGATTTATTAGCAGCAGTAAAGTAGGGATTCGAGATGAAATTTGCAAATGATTTTTTATTAGGCGCAGCAACCGCTTCTTACCAAATAGAAGGCGCATGGGATCAAGATGGAAAAGGCCCAACAAACTGGGATGAGTTTACTAAAATTCCAGGAAAAACGTTCGAAGGTACTAATGGTGATGTCGCTATTGACCACTATAATCGCTATAAAGAAGATATCGCATTAATGGCTGAAATGGGATTGGAATCTTATCGTTTTTCAATCTCTTGGGCTCGTATTTTCCCAAATGGCACGGGTGAGATTAATCAAAAAGGCATCGATTTTTACAATAATGTCATTGATGAATGTTTGAAATATGGCATTGTTCCTTTTGTTACTTTATATCACTGGGATTTACCTCTTACGTTAGAAAAAGAAGGTTCATGGTTAAATAAAGCCACCTGCGATGCGTATGTTGAATTTGCAAAGTTATGTTTTAATGAATTCGGTGACCGTGTTAAGCATTTCATTACCTTTAATGAAACCGTAGTGTTCTGTGCACTAGGCTATATGGCTGGCGCGCATCCACCGGGGATCCAAAATGATCCTAAGAAGTACTTCCAGGCGACACACAATGTATTTTATGCGCATGCTAAAGCGGTTATTGAATATAAAAAATTAAATCAATTTGGTGAAATTGGTTTGAGTCATGTATTTAGCCCAGCGTTTGGAGTGGATGATTCAGAGGCGAGTCATTTTGCTGCAATGCATGCCAATCAATTTAGTATGAACTGGTTCTATGATCCTATTCTGCTTGGTAAATACCCTGAATACGTAGTTAAGCAACTACAAGAAGAAGGCAACTTACCTGATTGGACAGATGAAGAGCTACAAACTATTTTTGAAGCAGCGCCGTTGAATGACTTTATGGGGCTGAATTACTACCAACCACAACGTGTTGAAAAAATTGAAGGTAGTGTGGCGTCTCGAACGATTACTCGTGAAAACTCAACGGGTTCACCGGGTAATCCAAGCTACGATAATGTGTACCGCACTGTAAAAATGGACGATAAAAAATACACAAAATGGGATTGGGAAATTTCACCAGAAGGTTTTGTTTCTGGGCTTGAAATGATCAAAGAGCACTATGGTCAGATCAAACTGTACATTACGGAAAATGGTTTGGGAGATGAAGACCCGATTATTGATGGTGAAGTGTGTGATATCCCACGTATCAACTTCATAAAAGATCATTTAGGCGCAGTAAAAGAAGCCGTTCGTCGAGGTGTTCATATAAAAGGGTATTACGCTTGGTCTGCGATTGATTTATTGAGCTGGTTAAATGGCTATAAAAAACAATATGGTTTTATTTATGTCGATCATCAAAATGGATTAGAGCGAAAGAAAAAAGCGTCATTCCATTGGTTTAAAGACGTTATCGCTACCCGTGGTGAAAACATTTAACGAAAATAAAGGGAGAGGCTCGTATTATGGCAACGTATATTTCATTTGATATTGGTGGTACAGACATAAAGTTTGGCGTGTTAAATGAGCAAGGACAAGTTCTTGAGCAAGGTAAGGTAACCACTGAAACTTGCGGAGAAAAAATCATTGCCACTCTTGTCGATATAAAAGATCAGTGGTCAAAAAAGTATACGTTTGATGGTGCGGCTTTCTCTCTTCCTGGATTTGTTGATGTCAATACAGGGTATTTAAAAACGGGTGGAGCAATTGATGATTTCTACGGTTTTCAGTTTAAAAATGAATTAACTAAGAGATTATCATTACCAGTTGAGCTAGAGAATGATGTTAACTGCGTGGCATTGGCTGAAAAATGGCGTGGTAAAGCGAAGAATGTTGAGAATTTTATTTGTATTACGATAGGCACAGGAATTGGTGGCGCTATTTATATCAATAATCAAATGGTTCGAGGTCATGGCTTTATGGCCGGAGAATTTGGTTATATGTTTACGAAAAATGTATTTGATATTGAAGATAAAGCAACAGCAAGTATGAGTTTTACTGCCTCAGTCAGAGAAGGGCTAAGACGTCGTTATTCTAATTTAAAAAACATTAATAGTATTGATAATATATCAGGAAAGGATGTTTTTGATCTCGCATCAACAGGTGATAAAGTTGCAATAAAAGTAATTGATGACTTTTATAATAATATTGCTATCGGTTTATATAATCTTACGTTTATTTTAAATCCAGAGAAAATAATTATTGGCGGAGCAATTAGTAGTCGAGAAGATTTAATTTTTAATATTGAAGATAAATTTAATCAAATAATTAAAAGCCAAGGTTCAATTAATGATTTTAATGTTAAAGAGTTAGTTTCGATTGAAAAAAGCACTTTCAATAATGACAGTGGTTTAATCGGTGCAGTATATCACTTTTTAATAATGAAAAATAAATTTAAATAGGAATAGATACTATGTTAGTTGGTGAAGAGTTAGAAATCACAGTAATGGAACTTATTATTAATGCGGGTGAATCTAAGTCATGCGCAATGGAAGCATTACGAGCGGCTAAAACCGGTGAGTGGGATAAAGTTGATGATCTTTTAAAGCAGTCGGCAGAGGCTTCAAAAAGAGCACATGATGTACAAACACAACTTATCGGTATGGATGAGGGAGAAGGAAAAGTACCGGTTAATTTAATTATGGTGCATGCCCAAGACCACATTATGACCTCAATGCTTGCAAAAGAGATGATTCAAGAGTTAATTGAGATCCATCGCGCATTGCAGAATAAATAATAACGTGTATTTAGCGTAATAACTTAGCTATTATTACGCTAATTTCAAATACCTATTTTTGAGGGAACAATGGCAACAATCAATGACGTATGTAAGCTTGCTGGTGTTTCTAAAGCAACCGTTTCTCGAGTAATGAATGGGAAAGGGCCAGTAAAAGAAGAAACAAAAAAACTGATTTTTGATGCAATGGAAACATTGAACTATAAACCGAGTCTAGTGGCTCAAGCATTGGCAACAAATAGTTCGAATAGTATTGGTCTTATTGTGTCGTTCTTTGATGGTTATTATTTTGGTATTTTACTCAAAGAAGCGACAAGAATTGCAGAAGAATCGGGAAAGCAATTAATCGTCACTGATGGTCATAACCAACTTGAAACTGAAATTGAAGCCATTAATTCATTAGTCGCAAGAAAATGCGATGCTATTTTAATTTATAGTCGTACTATGACGGCTGATGATTATTGCGAAATTCAGAAAAAATTGCCTATCCCACTTGTTGTTATTAATCGAACGCTACCTGATGGCTTAGGGCATGCAGTGGCTTTTGACCAATATGATGCAAGCCAAATGGCTATTGAGCATCTTGTTGAATCAGGGCATAAAAATATTGCAATTATCACTCTTAATATGGGTTCAAGTACCGGTCAAATTCGTTTGAAAGGTGCGAAAGAAACGCTCGAAAAGCATGGCATTGCTTACGATGATAATTTAACTGTTATCAAAGATGGTAAGTTAGAAGATGGGTATCAAGCGTGTAAAGAGTTACTTAAGCGCTCGCAAGATATTACTGCTATTTTTTGTTTTAATGATCATTTAGCTTTAGGGGCAATTAAAGCATTAAAAGAGTTAAATATTCGTGTTCCTGAGGATATTTCAATTGTTGGAATAGATAATGATGAGATCTCTGCATTTTTATCTCCCGCATTAACAACGATTAATATTCCGATTAAAAAAGTAACTCAGTTGGCAATGGATAAAGCATTGAGATTGATTTCTGATAAAGAAGTAAAAGCAACTACTGAAATATTAAAAGGGAATTTAATCATTCGTGAGTCTACAAAAAATATAATTAAATAATGTATCATTTTAAAAAGCATCAATAATTTGATGCTTTTAATTTTACCCATTGAAAATGAAATTATTTAAAACCTAAAAATAAAATATATATAAATATAAAACGTGCGTGATCAGCTTAATATTTAATACTTATAAGTATTGAATGAGTGCAATATAAAGGTGAATAATTTAATTAGTTCATGAGTAAGTCGTAAATATAATTCGATAATATTCGTGAGTAATTTAATTTGCTGTTTTACTATTTTAAGGAATTATAATGAAATTATTACCTGTTGCTCTGGCTGTAATGGCGACCCTATCTTCATTTTCTATTTTTGCGGAAACAGATCCACTGGATAATATCCAAGTAGATGATCAACAACCACTCGTTATTTCTCCTCAAACTGATATTCCTGATGGAATTGTTTTTTCTGGATATGCTCGTTATGGTTTTCATTTTTCAGATGATGTTGAAAAGTATGTATCTGCCGATGGCCAATTGATTGGTAATGCTGCTGGTCGTTTAGGTAATGAAGGCAATGGCGGTGAGTTTCAGTTTGCTAAAGGATTCGTCTCTGATAATGGCACTATTTGGGATGTTGTTGTCATGTTAGAGCATTGGGGTGATGAGGTTGGTTTAAAGAAATTCTATGCGGGGGCGACGAATGTCTTTGAATCTCAACCTAATGCCTATATTTGGGCTGGTCGAGATTTCCATAACCGACCACAAACGGGCTTGAACGATTATTTCTGGATGATGAATGATTCTCAAGGTGCAGGTATTAAAAACCTTGAATTTGGTAATGTGAAATTTGATATGGCTGCGGTAGCACAAGTCGTTGATGGTGGTGGCACTGGTGACAGTGGTAATTATGCAATTACATCTAAATTACATGGGATTAATTTAACGGACGCATTAGATCTTTCTTTGTATGCTAACTATGGTTTTTCCTCTAAAAATACTGAAAAAAATCGAGAAGATGATACAACCTGTAAAGGTGTAGATAGAAATGGCACCTGTTATGTAGATGATATTGACTCGTACCAACTGGCGCTTGAGTTAAACCATAGTGTTGGAATGATGAGTAATAAGTTTGTGACCCGCTATGGTAATAACGTTGATAACAATATTTTTAATAAAACAGAAGATTTATCGACGTTGTTAATGCAGTTAGAAGGTAAGTTAGTAATGAGCCATCAAACTAATATTGAATATCTAGTTGGTTATCAATCATTAGAAGATAAAAATGCGAGTCAAGATGACAGAGCTAACTACAGTGCCATTGTGCGTCCTACTTATGCATGGAACAATATTCATTCTACATGGTTAGAGGCTGGTTATTCATTGGTTGATTTTGATAACCAAAGCGGACAAAACGATGCTTGGAAAGTGACGTTATCTCAAAATATTAGTTTCGATATGGACTCTGGTGCACGCCCAATGCTGAGATTTTATGCAACGGTTGGAGATTCGAACACCGAAGTGGATTTAACTCGTGGAGAAACGGGTAAACAAGATACCTTTGCTGTTGGTGCTATGTGGGAAGCGTGGTGGTAAGAATACCGATATTTTAAAATAAGGGGGGAATTGAGCAGGGTCCAATACTGAGGGCCTGCTCAGTTTTCGTTAATATTCTTCAGCCATTCGATAAGGAGGTAAATTAAACTTTGCAGCCTTAAAGCCTACCATGATCAATTTGCCTGTGTAGTGATCATCACCAATAGAAGAAAATTCAAATTCATACATGGTATATAACTGTTTCTTACCACTTGGTAAGCGAAATCCATACGATCCTCTTGCGACACTTAGTAGCTGCAATTCCATTTTTTTACAGTAATGCTGAATGGCTTGATGCGCGTATTCTGATTGTCTTCTTTGTTGCCAAAAAAGAAAACAGAAAAGCGTTAATGCCAATATCGCAAGTAGACTATCCATATCTTAGCTCTTCGTGGTTTGCTGTAATTGTAATAAAGCGTCTGCAAGTTTAGGGTCCGCTTCTCCATGAAGGATCTGAAGTATGCACATACGAAGCTTCGGTTGCATTACTAAGTCAGCAAACAATTGATTAAACAGTTGTTGATCACCTGTTTGAGCTAATCGCAATAAGAAAAGATTAGCAACAGACAGCTCCTCTAATCCACTCCAGCAACGACCAGCAATGGCGACGAGCACTTCAGGGTGGCTCAAGCGTTCACTAGATAAAATCAAAATCAGTGCTTCAGTTAAGGTATTTTTATCTGCACCAGAAAGCGCACGAATATGTGCAGATAGTAGAAACAGATCAGATTCTTTGTTATTACATAGATCTTGGATTATCTCTAATTGCTTTTGTGCTAATTTTTCAGGTAAATTAATGTGCTCTAAGCAGCCTAATGTAGCGTATAAAACCGTTGTCGGTAAATGAGACAGTGCTTTGCGCAGTGCGGTACTGTTATTGTCTTTATCTACATTGGCACATACATCAGCTAACCCTTGCATTCCCACAAATTGCCAGTTATCCCAACCATTATTACCGGAAAGGTAGGTTTTAGCATGTTCATAATACTGACTCATTGGCTGTGATAATTCAGTACGTAATACACTATGAAACATCGCCATTTTGTCGTCTTTTGGCTTGAATGTATAAGGGTTATTTGACAGTTTTTGTTGTTGCTCTTCGTTTAAATCGCCACTTAGTGAAACTCCAATCGCTTCGATGACGTATTTAATGAAATTACCGATATCTGCTTGCTGCAGTAAGCTTCGCTCATCTAAAGGAAGTTTTAAAAACCAAATCCAAGGTTGTTTAGCCTCATTCCAATAAGCAATAGCTAAATGAGCATGACGCTGTAGCGGAAAAGGATAAGGTTGCTGCCCAGCTTCTATAGATTCAAATTGTTTATTTGATATAGGTTGAACACGGCGACCTAAGTCATAAATCGTGTATTCACAATTTGATTGTTGTATAAGTTGGCTAAGCGTATAAATCTGATCCATGATATGTCTTATTCTATGGGTAATGTCGTGATTATACCCAAGCCTTGATAAGATGGTATCCTTTGTCATTAAAAGTATCAGAGAGTGCGAGTTTTATCGGATATGACGACATCGTTAGAATTATCAACATTATTAGAGCGGTTAGCTCAGCAATTAGAGCATTATGGGCATTGGCAACTTACGCCACCATCCATAGCCGATTTATCAAGTACTGAGCCATTTGCTATTGATACTTTGTCTGCATCAGAGTGGTTACAGTGGATTTTTATCCCTAAAATGAATTATCTAATTGAGAATGGACAACCAACACCAAAAGGATTCTCAATTACGCCTTATATTGAAGAAGCATTAAAAGAGATAGAAGGGTATAACGAGATTGTACGCTTATGTCATGCCATTGATGCATTAGGTAAATGAAGTGAATACAGAAGAAAATATCGCAGTGAATGGCGAATTATTAGAAGAACATGTCGAGCCAATAGAGCTTGAAATTGTGTATCGTGATGAACATTTAATTGCGATTAATAAACCTGCAGGAATGTTAGTACACCGTTCGTGGCTGGATAAACATGAAACGGTATTTGCGATGCAGACATTACGCGATCAGATTGGTCAGCATGTCTTTCCGTTGCATCGTTTAGATAGACCAACATCAGGAATATTATTCTTTGCTTTATCAAGTGAGATTGCGGCACAAGTATCTCCGCTTTTTGCAAGCAGAGAAATAAAGAAAACCTATCATGCGATTGTTCGTGGCTGGATAGAAGAAGCAGATACGCTTGATTATCCTCTTAAAAAAGAGTTGGATAAAATTGCCGATAAAAAAGCCTCAAAAGAAGTTGAAGCGAAGGAAGCTATAACGGAATACAAACCATTAGCTAAAGTAGATCTGCCTTATTCAACGGGTAAATTTCCAACCAGCCGTTATTGTTTAATGGAGCTTAAGCCTCATACGGGGAGAAAGCATCAGCTTCGTCGTCATATGGCTCATTTACGTCACCCTATCGTAGGTGACACGAGTCATGGTGATGGTAAGCATAATCGATTGTTCAAAGAGAATTTGGATAGCCACCGTTTGTTATTACATGCATCAGAGCTGAGCTTTACTCATCCAATTACCGATGAAAATATCGTAATAAAAGCAAACGTAGATGATACGTGGTTAAGATTAATATCAGAGTTTGGTTGGGATATTGAGTTATAGATAATCAGGTAAGAAGATAATAAAAAAGGGAAATGAGATAAACTCACTTCCCTTTTTTTTAATTAAGATTTTTAATTCAAATCTTGATAATCAATTAAGATTATTTAGCCATTGCTTCGCTGCCGTTTTCACGGATTTTCTTAAGCATAGACTTAACAACACGTGGGCTACCAGCAACTAGGCCGCCAGTCTTCATGTATTCAGTGTTGCCAGAGAAGTCAGTACAGATAACGCCAGATTCACGAGCGATTAGATCTGCTGCAGCCATCTCCCAAGGCTTAAGGCCAAGAGCGAAGAAACCGTCAATGCGAGCTGCTGCTAGGTAACATAAGTCTAGAGAAGGACAGCCAGAGCTACGGATATCAGAACATTCAACAAACATCGCGCCTAGTACTTTTGAGTAGCTTTCAACGTGTTGTTTTTGACGGTAAGGAAGACCCGTTGCAAGAATTGTCTCGTTCATGTCTTTTAATTCTTTAACACGAATACGTTGGTTGTTGCGTTGAGCACCAGCACCACGTTGAGCAGTGAACAATTCATTACGGATTGGATCGTATACACAAGCCACTTCTGTACGGCCTTTAATGCGAACCGCAATAGAGATAGAGAAGTGTGGAATACCTTTTACGAAGTTAGTCGTGCCATCTAATGGGTCAATAATCCATTGAACGTCAGCGTCTTTGCCTTCGATTAGGCCAGACTCTTCAGAAATGATGCTGTGATCAGGGTAAGATTTCTTGATCATATCAACAAGCATATATTGAGCATCGTTTTCGATGTTCGTAATAAACTCGTTATTGCCTTTTTTTGTTGTTTCAATTTTGTCAGTTTGCTCAAAAGATTTAGCAACAAAGTCACCGGCTTTACGCGCAGTACGTATAGCAATATTTAGCATTGGATGCATAGTTATATCCCAAAAGATGTTAAAGAACAGAAATCGGCGGCGAGTATACATAAACTAATGATTAAAAGGAAGCGTTTATTTTTTGTTCAGTTGTTCTCTTTATTATAAAAAAAGCGAGTTAAGCTTAAAAATCTCGGACATATAAAGAAGCAAGGTAGATTGCTTTATGGTAGTATCCGGCGGCTCTTTTCATCAGATGGAAAATAACATGTTAGATAAAATTCGTATTGTCCTTGTTGGCACTAGTCACTCAGGAAACATTGGTTCAGCAGCTCGTGCAATGAAAGTGATGGGCTTAACTAATATGGTATTAGTGGCTCCTGAGTGTGAAGTTGACGGCCAAGCCATTGCATTGGCAGCAGGCGCAAGTGATATTGCGAATAACGCACGCATAGTTAATACGTTAGATGAAGCGATTTCTGATTGTGGTTTAGTGATTGGTTCAAGTGCTCGTTCAAGAACACTTGAGTGGCCAATGCTTGAACCAAGAGAAGCCGGTGTAAAGGCCATTGAGGAAGCGCCATCGCACCCAATTGCCTTTATCTTTGGCAGAGAAAGAGTAGGGCTGACTAACGAAGAGCTACAGAAATGTCATTTCCATGTGTGCATTCCAGCGAATCCTGAATACAGTTCATTAAATTTAGCAATGGCTGTTCAAACTATCAGTTATGAAGCTCGCGTGGCTTGGCTCGATAGCCAGGCTTACAAAGGTGAATCACAAGAATCGGAATACCCTTTAAACTTCGAACTAGAATTATTTTATGAGCATCTTGAAAAAGTGATGACGGATACCGACTTTATTAACAAGGCGCATCCAGGTCAGGTGATGAATAAAATGCGTCGAATGTTTAACCGTTGTCGACCTGAAACACATGAATTGCGTACCTTACGTGGGATCTTAACTGCAGTAGAAAGAAGCATAAAAGGCGAAAATATAAGCAAAAAATAATACCTGACTAAAATAGTAGGATAAATACTTGACCAAAACAGTCGGGTATGGGAGACTCAGTCCATACCAATAGTGTGGATATGAGGTGACGTATGAAATTAACTTCGAAAGGAAGATATGCAGTAACAGCAATGCTAGACGTTGCACTGCATGCGCAAGAAGGGCCTGTACCACTTGCAGATATCTCGGAGCGACAAGGGATTTCATTATCTTACCTGGAGCAGTTATTCTCTCGATTACGTAAAGCCGGTTTAGTTGCCAGCGTAAGAGGCCCTGGCGGTGGCTATCGCTTAGGGTTAAAACCTGAAGAAATTGCGGTTGGAATGGTTATTTCAGCGGTTGATGAATCGGTTGATGCTACTAAATGCCATGGTAAAGAAGGCTGTCAAGGTGGAACGCGTTGTTTAACGCATACATTATGGCGTGATTTAAGCTCACGCATCAGTAGCTTTTTAGATGGAATAACACTTGGTGAGCTCATGGTAGATAATGAAGTTCAACAAGTATCAGATAGACAAAACATCGATGCAGCCTTAAATCATGGGCTAGTAACGAGTTCAAAATTAACAAATTCTGTGGGTGTTAATGTCCGCTTTTGACGGTCAAACGTCTGTATTCTCGGAGATGAAAATGAAACTGCCAATTTACTTTGATTATTCGGCGACTTGTCCTGTTGATGAGCGTGTAGCGAATAAAATGGTTCAACATATGACAATGGATGGATGCTTCGGTAACCCTGCATCGCGTTCACACCGTTACGGCTGGCAGGCTGAAGAAGCGGTAGATACAGCTCGTGATAACATTGCGGCTTTATTGAATGCCGATCCACGTGAGATCGTATTTACATCAGGCGCTACAGAATCTGATAATCTTGCAATTAAAGGCGCTGCGCACTTCTATAACAAGAAAGGCAAACATGTCATTACTTGTAAGACAGAACATAAAGCGGTTCTTGATCCATGTCGTCAGCTTGAGCGTGAAGGTTATGAGGTGACTTACCTTGAGCCAGAATCAAACGGTATTGTTGATTTAGCAAAATTAGAAGCTGCGATGCGTGAAGATACCGTGCTTGTTTCTATCATGCATGTAAACAATGAAATTGGTGTGATTCAAGACATCACTGCGATTGGTGAACTGTGTCGTTCACGTAAGATTATTTTCCATGTTGATGCGGCGCAATCAGCGGGTAAAATCCCTCTTGATGTACAAGAAATGAAAGTGGATTTAATCTCACTATCAGCACATAAAGCATATGGCCCTAAAGGTATTGGTGCATTATACGTTCGTCGTAAACCACGCATTCGTTTAGAAGCGCAAATGCATGGCGGTGGTCATGAGCGTGGTTTCCGTTCTGGTACATTAGCAACGCACCAAATTGTGGGTATGGGTGAAGCATTCCGTATCGCAAAAGAAGATATGCAAAAGGATTATGACCATTGTTTAGCGATGCGCGATCGTCTGCTTGATGGCGTTAAAGATATGGAAGCGGTACACATTAATGGTGATTTAGACCAGCGTGTACCACATAACTTAAATATTAGTTTTGAGTTTGTTGAAGGTGAATCACTGTTAATGGCACTGAAAGACTTAGCGGTTTCTTCAGGTTCAGCGTGTACATCAGCAAGCCTTGAGCCATCGTATGTATTACGTGCGTTAGGTTTAAATGATGAATTAGCACACAGTTCAATTCGTTTCTCATTTGGTCGTTACACGACAGAAGAAGAAATTGATCACGCTATTGCACAAATCAGCCAAGCAGTAAACAAACTGCGTGATATGTCTCCATTATGGGATATGTACAAAGAAGGCATCGACTTAAACACGGTTGAGTGGGCACACCACTAACACGGACGTTCCAGAATTTAGAGGTATTTATCATGGCTTATAGCGAAAAAGTAATCGATCACTACGAAAATCCACGTAACGTAGGTTCATTTGAAAAAGATGATCCGTCAGTAGGTAGCGGTATGGTTGGTGCTCCTGCTTGTGGTGACGTAATGAAGTTGCAAATCAAAGTGTCTCCTGAAGGCATCATTGAAGATGCAAAATTCAAGACATATGGTTGTGGTTCAGCAATCGCGTCAAGCTCACTGGTTACCGAGTGGGTTAAGGGTAAAACTCTTGACGAAGCTGCAGCACTTAAAAATGCTGAAATTGCAGAAGAACTTGAACTTCCACCTGTAAAAGTTCACTGTTCAATCTTAGCGGAAGATGCGATTAAAGCGGCGGTATCTGATTATCGTAACAAGCACTAAGATTACAGTTGTTTTATAAAGCGTCAATTTGTACTTATAGGTACAAATACGGCGCTTTATTATTAAATTAAGTCATTATTTACTAATGACCTCCATGACCACAAAACAAATATAGTAAAGGTTGTAGTATGGCCATCTCAGTAACCGAATCTGCGGCAAACCGTGTACAAACATTTCTTGAAAGCCGAGGAAAAGGCATTGGTTTACGTTTAGGCGTAAGAACCTCTGGTTGCTCTGGTATGGCATATATTCTTGAATTTGTTGATGAACTAAATGAAGAAGACCAAGTGTTTGAAGAGTTTGGTGTAAAGATCATCATTGATCCTAAAAGCTTAGCTTATATGGATGGCACAGAATTAGACTTTGCAAAAGAAGGTCTAAATGAAGGATTCAAGTTCAACAATCCAAACGTAAAAAGTGAATGTGGATGTGGTGAAAGTTTCAACGTATAGAGCATCACGTTAACTATGAACTATTTTGAATTATTTGGGCTACCAAACCAGTTTCAACTGGATGGTAGCCTTCTTTCTCTTCAATTCCGAGAATTACAAAAGCGTTTTCATCCTGATAACTTCGCGACCGCTTCTGAGCGTGACCGTTTGCTTTCTATTCAAAAAGCAGCGCAAATCAACGATGCTTATCAAACGCTTAAAAACCCCGTCACTCGTGCAGAGTACATGCTATCAGAGCAAGGTCATGATATTCGTGGTGAGCAAACCACAATGCAAGATCCTGTGTTTTTGATGCAACAGATGGAGCTTCGTGAGGAGTTAGAATCGTTACCATCAAGCTCTGATCCTGAAAGTGCATTGTTTGATTTTGCTGAGAACGTATCAGTTATGCGTAAAGAGCAATTAGGGCTATTGCAGCAGCAATTAGAGAGTGAAATTTGGCAAGAAGCCGCTCAAAGTGTACGAAAGCTGAAGTTTATTGATAAACTGAATCACGAAGTCGAACAGTTAGAAGACAAATTATTAGGTTAACCCAATAAAGGTTAATTGAAATAGACGAAGGATATTTTCATGTTACTACAAATTGCTGAACCAGGACAAAGTGCTGCACCACACCAACATAAATTGGCGGTGGGTATTGATTTAGGTACGACTAATTCTCTGGTTGCTTCAGTTCGAAGTGGTGAAGCGAAGACATTACCAGATTTGAAAGGTAATGTTATCCTGCCATCGGTTGTACAGTATCAAGACAATAAGATTTGTGTTGGTGCTAATGCGTATTCATCAGCTGCTTCTGATCCTCAAAATACCATTATTTCAGTAAAACGACTGATGGGCCGTTCATTAAAAGATATTCAAGCTCGCTACCCTGATTTACCTTATCAATTTACTGAAAGTGAAAATGGTTTACCCGTTATTCAAACTGCTCAAGGTGAGGTTAACCCTGTTCAAGTTTCTGCAGAGATCTTAAAGTCTCTTTCTCGTCGAGCAAAAGAGACATTAGGTGATGAGTTGGAAGGTGTGGTTATTACCGTTCCTGCTTACTTTGATGATGCGCAACGTGCGGGTACTAAAGATGCAGCGACATTAGCTGGTTTAAATGTTCTTCGTCTATTAAATGAACCAACAGCTGCAGCAATTGCATATGGTTTAGATTCAGGCCAAGAAGGTGTTATTGCTGTTTATGATCTGGGTGGCGGTACGTTCGATATTTCAATCTTGCGCTTGTCTAAAGGCGTATTTGAAGTATTAGCAACCGGTGGTGATTCTGCACTTGGTGGTGATGATTTTGATCATGCTATTGCGAATTGGATTAAAGACCAAGCAGGGATCAACACACCTCTTTCTAAGCAGGAACAGCGTGAGTTGCTAACGTTAGCAACGGAAACTAAAGTCGCTCTCTCTGATAGTGAATCTGTGAGTATTTCTTTTAAAGAATGGTCAGGTACAATTGCTGTTTCTGAATTTAACCAATTGATTCAACCTTTAGTTAAGAAAACACTAATGGCGTGTCGTCGTGCATTAAAAGACGCTGATATTAGCACTGAAGAAGTAATGGAAGTAGTAATGGTTGGTGGTTCAACTCGCACTCCATTTGTACGTACATCTATTGGTGAGTACTTCAATAAAACCCCATTAACCAGTATCGACCCTGATCAAGTGGTTGCTATTGGTGCAGCTATTCAAGCGGATATTTTAGTGGGTAATAAACCAGATGCTGAGATGTTATTGCTTGATGTTATTCCGCTGTCTTTAGGGATTGAAACCATGGGTGGCTTGGTTGAAAAAATCATTCCACGTAATACCACCATCCCTGTCGCGAAAGCGCAAGAGTTCACCACTTTTAAAGATGGTCAAACAGGCATGATGGTTCACGTTGTTCAAGGTGAACGTGAAATGGTAGAAGATGGTCGCTCACTTGCTCGCTTCTCATTAAAAGGTATTCCGCCGATGACTGCGGGTGCTGCACATATTCGAGTGACTTATCAAGTTGATGCTGATGGGCTTTTATCTGTTACCGCAATGGAAAAAAGCACTGGCGTTCAATCTCATATCCAAGTTAAACCTTCTTATGGCTTAAGCGATGATGAAGTCGCAAATATGTTGAAAGACTCGATGACATTCGCTAAAGAAGATATGCAAGCGAGAGCATTAGCAGAGCAACAGGTAGAAGCCGATCGTGTTATTGAAGGGTTGGTTGTTGCTTTGAATAGTGATGGTGATGCATTGTTATCAAAAGAAGAACAAACAGAAATTTTAAAAGCAATTGAGGCGTTAATCGTCGTACGTCAAGGTACAGATACGCAAGCAATTGAAGATGGAATAAAACAAGCTGATGCAGCAAGCCAAGAGTTTGCCGCGCGCCGAATGGATGCCTCTATTCGCGCTGCATTGGCCGGTCAATCTATTGATGAGGTATAGAAATGCCAAAGATTATTGTTCTACCACACGATGAGTTATGTCCAGAAGGGGCGGTACTTGAAGCAAATGAAGGGGAAACGGTTTTAGACGTTGCTCTTAAAAATGGCATCGCTATTGAGCACGCATGTGAAAAGTCATGTGCATGTACAACGTGCCATGTTGTGATTCGTGAAGGGTTTGATTCACTTGAAGAGAGTGATGAGCTTGAAGATGACATGCTGGATAAAGCGTGGGGTCTAGAGCCAGAGTCTCGTCTTGGTTGCCAAGCAAGAATGGCTAAGCAAGACTTAGTGGTAGAAATTCCAAAATACACACTAAACTTAGCATCAGAAGATCATTAATCTTTCGATTCTAAAATAGATTAAGAGGGCAAGTGTTGAGACGTAAGTAATTACCTCCTCAAACTTGCCCTTTTTATTGCTTATAGCCGCATAAAAAAGGAGTTTATGATGAGTTTAAAATGGATAGATTCAAGAGACATCGCAATTGAGTTATCAGAGAAGTTCCCTGATACTGATCCCAAAACCGTGCGATTTACTGATTTGTGCCAGTGGGTATTGGATTTGGAAGACTTCGATGACGACCCTAAGCATTCAGGTGAAAAGGTATTGGAAGCGATTATCCTGTGCTGGATGGATGAGTGGGATTAAAGTTACTTGAAGTTACATCGGTATTTCATTAATAAGGTTTAAATTCCCATCGAGTGGTTGGATCGATCTCTTAGATTTTAGTGAAATGCCTTGTATCGCCTGTATAAAGTAGGCAAATTAGATAAAAAGAACATTTTGTTCGAGTATACCCATAGTATTAGCGCAATATAAGTAATCAGTAGAATTCACCTACTGATTGTTTGGAGTTATTGCGTGCTTAAAGGAGATTCATCATGTCACAAAAGATGACGGTACAACTTTCATCAATCGCTGCTCTTGCTCATTGGGGTGAAAATGCACCGCTTTCGTTTACTGCAGAGGGCGCAGTGATCCACTGTACTGATAGTGATGTTTATAGCGCAATTCAGCGTGCTGCTCGAAAGCTAGCAACTCAAGGTCTTGTTGCTGTTGAGCTGCAAGGTCCAGAGTGGGATTTAGAGTCTATTTGGTCTTTTGTTCAGGGTTTTCGTGATTCAAAAAGCAATAATGACGTTACTTGGGCCGCACTTGTTGAGGCGGATGAAAAAGAGCTGAATGATCGCATATTAACAACTAACTGGACTCGTGAACTTATTAATAAGACGGCGGAAGAAGTCGCTCCTCGTCAACTTACCACAATGGCTGCTGAGTTTATTAAATCAGTTGCACCAGCCGGAACAGTAACGGCTAAAATAATTAAAGATAAAGACTTACTAACGGAAGGTTGGACAGGTATTTACGCGGTAGGTCGTGGTTCTGAGCGTACTTCAGCGATGCTGCAGCTAGATTACAACCCAACTGGCGATGCTGATGCTCCTGTTTTTGCGTGTCTTGTAGGTAAAGGTATTACCTTTGACTCTGGTGGTTACAGCATTAAACCTTCTGGCGGCATGGCGTCAATGAAAGCCGACATGGGAGGCTCTGCGCTAGCAACAGCTGGTCTTGCAATGTCGATTCTTCGTGGTTTAGATAAGCGCGTTAAATTGATTTTATGCTGTGCTGAAAATATGATTTCAGGCCGAGCATTAAAGCTAGGCGATATCATTACCTATAAAAATGGTAAAACAGTAGAGATCTTAAATACTGATGCAGAAGGTCGCTTAGTATTAGCTGATGGTCTTCAGTTTGCCTCAGCACAAAACCCAGAACTTATTATTGACTGTGCAACATTAACAGGTGCAGCAAAAATGGCGGTGGGTAATGACTTCCATTCTTTATTAAGCTTTGATGATGAGTTGAGCCAAAAAGCATTAACGTCAGCTCAAGAAGAAAATGAAGGACTATGGCGTTTACCGTTAATGGAATTTCACCGTACTATGTTACCGTCAAACTTTGCTGATTTAGCTAATATTGGCTCAGGAGCATATTCTCCAGGAGCAAGTACAGCAGCCAGCTTCTTATCTTACTTTGTTGAAGATTATCAGAAGGGATGGATGCATATGGACTGTTCGGCAACGTATCGTACCGCGGCATCAGATAAATGGTCAGCAGGGGCAACAGGCGTTGGTGTTAGAACACTTGCTAATATATTAACTAAGTAATTAAAATGAAGATCGAGCTCGCTCGGTCTTCTTTTTTAATGGGTAATTTCTATCAGCATTTTATATGATAAATGAGAGCTGATAGAAATTAATATAAGAAGTAAAAGAAACCTAAAGGAAAGTAGAATGACAATAGAACGTACTTTTTCAATTGTAAAACCGGATGCAGTTAAGCGTAACTTAATTGGTGCTATTTACCGTCGTATTGAAAAAACAGGTATGCAAATCGTTGCTGCTAAAATGCTTCGTTTAACTAAAGAACAAGCAGAAGGCTTTTATGCAGAGCATGAAGGTAAAGAGTTTTTTAATGATCTAGTCGCTTACATGATGTCTGGCCCAGTAATGGTACAGGTATTAGAAGGGGAAAATGCGGTGGCTCGCTACCGTGAGCTAATGGGTAAGACTAACCCAGAAGACGCTGCCTGTGGCTCATTGCGTGCCGATTATGCAATCAGCATGCGTCATAACTCAGTTCATGGTGCAGACAGTCCTGAATCTGCAGCACGCGAGATTGCTTACTTCTTTGCTGAAGATGAAATCTGTCCACGTCCAGCAGAATAAAGGATTAAGGATTTAGATCGGTCGCAAGCTCCCTTGAAGGTTTCAGAGGAGCTTGCTGTTAGTCTGGTATTTAAAATAATATAGTCAATACAGTAAATTTTTCTTTTCTATAACAGATTAATCATACACCCGCTTTAAACCTCGACCCTCTAGTAATATTCTCTCAAAACTTGTACAATTCTGCGCCCGATATTCGCGGTGATGTTATTTATCAGAGAGGCAACATGACTACAGCTAAAATCAATCTACTGGACTTTGATCGTAAAGGACTTCGAGCATTTTTTTCTGAGGAATTAGGAGAGAAAGCATTCAGAGCCGATCAAATCATGAAGTGGATGTATCACTTTGGTTGTGATGATTTCGATCAAATGAACAACATCAACAAAAAACTTCGTGAAAAACTAAAGCACAAGTGTGAGATCCGCGCCCCTTATGTATCAGAAGCTCAGCATTCGGTTGATGGCACTATCAAATGGGCGATGAAAGTAGGCGATCAAGATGTTGAAACGGTTTATATCCCTGATGGTGACCGTGCTACATTATGCGTATCTTCTCAAGTAGGTTGTGCATTGGAATGTAAATTCTGTTCAACTGCTCAACAAGGCTTTAACCGTAACCTTAAAGTGTCTGAAATTGTAGGCCAAATTTGGCGTGCAGCTCGTGAAATTGGTTTAGAAAAAGAAACGGGGCGTCGTCCAATTACAAATATTGTAATGATGGGCATGGGCGAACCGCTGCTTAATATGAAAAACTTAATTCCATCATTAGAAATTATGCTTGATGATCTAGGTTTTGGTTTATCTAAGCGTCGTGTAACGGTATCGACGTCAGGTGTTGTATCTGGCTTAGAGCAAATGATTGGGAAAATCGATGTAGCATTAGCGATCTCTCTTCATGCGCCAACGGATGAACTACGTAGCGAAATCATGCCAATCAATGACCGTTGGAATATTGATGCATTTTTATCGTGCGTTCGCGAATACATTGCATCATCAAATGCTAACCGTGGTCGTGTAACGGTAGAGTATGTCCTTTTAGATCATGTTAATGATGATATGAATCATGCAAGACAACTCGCAGAATTACTAAAAGATACCCCTGCAAAGATTAATTTGATTCCATTTAACCCATATCCTGGGTCACCATACAAAAAGCCAAGTAATTCACGTATCGATCGATTCATGAAGACACTAATGGAATACGATTTTACGGTAACCGTTCGTAAAACTCGTGGCGATGATATTGATGCTGCTTGTGGTCAATTAGTGGGTGATGTAATCGATAGAACTAAACGTACTCAAGTTAAACAGCAAGGTGAGGCTATCCCTGTTAAAACTGTTTAACCTTGATGTATAACAGCAAGGGAAGGCAGTATGAGAAAATGGAGTGCGGCACTATTAACAATTGGAGTGTTAATCAGTGCTGGTTGTGTCACGGTAAATGAAGCCGATGACATGACCCAAGAAGAGATAATTCGAGCTGCTGAAGCTCGAATTACCCTTGGATTAAGCTATTTAAATGCGGGCAACATGATCAAAGCCCGTGAAAATTTGGAACTGGCTGTACAATACGCTCCCGACTATTACCGCTCTCAAACTTCCCTCGCTTATTATTACCAACAAGTAGATGAAGATGCATTAGCTGAAAAGGCTTACAAACGAGCATTACGTTCTTCATCAAAAAATGGTAATGTATTAAATAACTACGGCGTTTTTCTTTGTAAAAATGGCCGTTATGAGGAAGCTCAACAGAAGTTTGCTCAAGCAATAGATCAACCTTACTATTACCTTGTTTCGGCAAGTTATGAAAATGCAGCCATGTGCGCATTAAGTAGTGGGGATAAAGTGACAGCAAAAACGTATTTTGAGCGCTCACTGGCTCATGATCCGAATCGAGTTCGTTCCACCCTTCAATTGGCTAAATTGAATATTGATGAAGGTAACTATTCAGAACCGAGAATTGCGCTGTTTAAATTTACTAAGAAGTATGGATACAAACCCGTTAGCCTAAGCTTACTCATAGAATTAGAAAAAAAAGCAGGCAATACGCATTTGGTTAAAAAATACGTAAATATTCTCGGGAAAGAGTATCCAGACTCAACAGAATATCAGAATTATATAAATTATGACGATTGAACATATTGAAGAAAAAGTAGAAACATTGGTAGCTCCAGGCTTGTTACTTAAAGAAGCGCGTGAGGAGCAAGGGTTATCACTTGAAGATATCTCATCACGTTTACGTTTACGCGTTGAAGTTTTACAGCAAATTGAAGCTGATAAATTTGATATGGGTAAATTAGCGACGTTTACTCGTGGCTACTATCGTTCTTATGCCAAAATTGTCAATGTGCCTGAAATCAAAGTATTAAATGCTTTAGACCAATTAGGTAAAGCATTGATAGAAGAGCATGATATGCAGAGTTTTTCTCGTAAAACGAAAAGAGAAAAACACGATAACCGCATAATGAAACTGACATGGGTTATTTTTGCGTTAATTCTTAGTATGTCTGTTTTGTGGTGGTGGCAAGAGCAAGCTCAATTAGAGAGCAAACAAGACGCAGAATTAATTACAGAAGTGACACCTGAAGCGCCAACTCAAGTGACAGAAAGCACGACTGGTGAAGATGGCGCTACAGATGAACATCCAGTGCTTAATGAGACGAATGCTCTTGAGGTTGATACTAAACTTTCAGAATTAGAAACAACACCTGAAGAACTTGAGGCACCTATTGCAGAAGACGTAAGTATCAATGAAGCAGTAGATGCAACTTCAGAAGCAAAAGCTGAAGAAAAAGTCGCAGTAGTAGAGCCAGTAGCAATTGCTGAAGATGTACTAATGACCTTTAATAATGATTGTTGGCTACAAGTTCAGGACGCAGCAAATAACCGTCTATACTCAGGCGTGAAAAAAGCAAATCAAACACTAAAACTGACAGGTAAAGCGCCTTATAAACTAGTTATAGGTGCTCCAAGTGCCGTAACATTAACTTATAAAGGTAAACCTGTTGATTTATCTGCATATCCTGCCGGTAAAGTTGCACGATTAACCCTACCTCAATAATGAGTTGATTCCATGCATACAGAATCCCCAATTAAACGCCGTCAATCTACTCGCATTTATGTGGGTAATGTTCCTATTGGAGATGGCGCTCCGATCGCAGTTCAGTCAATGACAAACACGTTAACGACTGATGTTGCTGCGACAGTTGCTCAAATTAAAGCACTTGAGAAAGTCGGTGCCGACATTGTTCGTGTTTCAGTACCCACAATGGATGCTGCTGAGGCGTTTAAGCTAATTAAACAACAAGTCTCAGTCCCTTTAGTTGCTGATATTCATTTTGATTATCGTATTGCACTAAAAGTTGCCGAGTATGGCGTAGATTGCTTACGTATTAATCCGGGTAATATCGGTAATGAGCAACGTATTCGCTCTGTTGTTGATTGTGCTCGTGATAAAAATATTCCAATTCGTATTGGTGTTAACGGCGGCTCATTAGAAAAAGACATTCAAGCTAAATATAAAGAGCCAACAGCAGAAGCGTTACTTGAGTCAGCAATGCGACATGTTGATATATTGGACAAAATGAACTTTGACCAGTTTAAAGTCAGCGTTAAAGCATCAGATGTATTTCTCGCAGTTGATTCATACCGCTTGTTAGCAAAACAAATCGCTCAACCACTGCATTTAGGTATTACTGAGGCTGGTGGTGCGCGCGCAGGCTCTGTAAAGTCAGCTGTTGGTTTAGGGTTACTATTATCTGAAGGTATTGGTGACACACTACGTATTTCTTTGGCAGCAGATCCTGTTGAAGAGATCAAAGTTGGTTTTGATATCTTAAAATCATTGCGTATTCGCTCTCGCGGTATTAACTTTATTGCTTGCCCTACATGTTCTCGTCAAGAGTTTGATGTGATCGCAACGGTTAATGAGCTTGAACAGCGTTTAGAAGACTTAATCACACCAATGGATGTATCTCTTATTGGTTGTGTTGTAAATGGCCCTGGTGAAGCTGAAGTTTCGCATATGGGAATTGCGGGAAGTAACCGCAAAAGTGCGTTCTATGAAGATGGCATACGTCAGAAAGAGCGTTTTGATAATGATAATATTGTGGATAAATTAGAAGCAAAAATTCGTGCTAAAGCAGCAACGTTATCAAAAGAAAACCAAATTGATATTAATCAGATAGACTGATTAATTGTAGATATAAATAAACCCATTGGGAAGTGAACGTGGCTAAAGCAATCCAAGCAATTCGAGGCATGAATGACTGCCTTCCAACACAATCGCCATTGTGGCACAAAGTTGAAAATAGCGTAAAACGCGTTATCAGTGCATACGGTTATAACGAAGTTCGTATGCCTATCGTTGAGCAAACGAATCTTTTTAAACGAGCTATCGGTGAAGTTACTGATGTTGTTGAAAAAGAGATGTATACGTTTGAAGACCGTAATGGTGATAGCTTAACGCTTCGTCCTGAAGGGACTGCGGGTTGTGTTCGTGCAGGAATTGAAAATGGTTTACTGTACAACCAAGAGCAACGTTTATGGTACATGGGCCCAATGTTCCGTCACGAGCGCCCTCAAAAAGGTCGTTACCGTCAATTCCACCAAGTTGGTGTTGAAGTATTTGGTTTGAACGGCCCTGATGTTGATGCTGAATTGATTATGATGACTGCGCGTTTATGGCGTGAATTAGGCATCGATCAACACGTTCGCTTAGAGTTAAACTCGATTGGTTCATTAGAAGCGCGTGCTAACTATCGTGTTGCACTTATTGCTTTTCTAGAACAACACCTAGATGTATTAGACGAAGATTGTAAGCGTCGTATGCACACTAATCCAATGCGTGTTTTAGATACAAAGAACCCAGATGTTCAAGCAATTTTAGGTGATGCACCTAAGTTATCTGAGTACTTAGATGATGATTCGAAAGCACATTTTTCTGGATTATGTGAACTACTTGACGCTGCTGGTATCCAATATCAAGTTAATGAACGTTTAGTTCGTGGATTAGATTATTATAACCGCACTGTTTTTGAGTGGATTACTGAAAGTTTAGGCGCTCAAGGCACGGTATGTGGCGGTGGTCGTTATGATGGTCTAGTTGAACAACTAGGCGGTAAAGCAACGCCAGCGGTTGGTTTTGCTATGGGCCTAGAGCGTTTAGTATTACTAATGGAAACATTAGAATTAACTGACGTTCGTCGTTCAGTTGATGTGTACATGGTGACGTCTGGCGAAGGTACATTAATGGCTGGTATGAAACTGGCTGAGTCCCTACGTGAACAAGTACCAGGCTTACGCGTAATGTGCCACTTTGGTGGCGGTAACTTTAAAAAACAATTTAAACGTGCTGATAATGCCGGTGCCGCAGTTGCTCTTATTTTAGGTGAGAGTGAAGTCGCTGAGCAGACAGTTAACGTAAAAGATTTACGAACTGGCGAGCAAGAAACTTTAGCTCAAACAGACGTATTCGCAAAATTAGCTGATTTGATTTAAGAGGATAGGACGTGGAAGCCTACGAAACTGAAGAACAACAAGTTGAAGCCATTAAAAGTTGGTGGAAAGAAAATGGCAAGGCAGTCGTTGTTGGTGGCGTTGTTGGCATTGGTGCAATTTTAGGTTGGAAATATTACCAATCGGCGCAAATTGAAGCAAAAGATACAGCGTCAATGTCTTATGAGAAAACATTAACGACATTGCAAGCATCTGGTGCAGAAGCCGCTGAGTCAACTCAAGCGTTTATTAATGCAAATGCAAAAAGCGAATACGCAACTTTAGCGGCTCTTCAGCTAGCAAAGGTACAAGTAGAAGCTGGCCAACTTGATAATGCAATAACGCAGTTAAATTGGATTGCAAGTAACAGCAAAGATGAGTCTTTGATTGCTACGGCACAAATTCGAATTGCTCGTATTCAAGCACAACAAGAAGAATTTGATGCAGCACTAACAACACTAGAAACAGTGAAACCTGCAAGTTGGGCTGCGCGTGTTGCTGAAGTTAAAGGTGATATTGCACTTCGTCAAGGTGATATAGCAACAGCTCGCTCTGCTTATACAGAGGCACTGCAAGCTGGTATGAACCAAGCGGTTCAAATGAAACTGGATGATTTAGCAGAGTAAGGACAACTGAATGCGTAAGGTGTTAAAAAAAGCGGCATTATGTACCTTTGGTTTCTCGATGCTTTTTGGTTGTGCGAGTGAAGAAGATACAATCGTAATGGCACCGGTTCCTGTTGTTCAAAATCAATTTGAACCAACTACGGAATGGACAAGTTCAATTGGAGATGGCGTTGGGCATTATTTTTCTCGTTTAACGCCTGTTTACGCTTATCAAAAAGTTTATGTTGCAAGTCGAGATGGTTTAGTTAAAGCGCTTGATCCTGAAAATGGTAAAACAATTTGGGAGCAAGACTTAGAGCAAGATGATACCGCTCGATTATCTGGCGGCTTAACACTGACATACGGCAAAGTCTTTATTGGTTCTGAGAATGGTGAGCTTATCACTCTTGATGCAGAAACGGGTGAAGAATTATGGCGTGAGAAAGTGGATGGTGAAGTACTTGCAAAACCATTAGCTGATGAAGGTTATGTTATTATTCATACAAGTCGTGGAGCATTGGTTGCTTTTGATGCTGAAACGGGTGTAGAACAATGGCAAATTAACAGTGAAGTGCCTAACTTAACCCTTCGTGGTGACAGTGCACCAGTGAGTATCTCAGGTGGTGTTTTTTGGGGAATGTCTAATGGTCGTTTAGCAGCCGCTTTGATCTCTAAAGGTCAGCTATTATGGCAACAACCAGTAGGTACACCCAAAGGGGCAACAGAAATTGATCGCCTCGTTGATGTTGATGCATCTCCACTTATTTTAGGTGGGCGCTTATATACCATTGGCTACAATGGTCAGTTAATCGCATTAGATCTTCGTACAGGGCAACCTGTTTGGAAGCGTAATTACTCATCAGCGATGAATATGTCATCAGATGGAAAGCGACTTTTCTTAGTGACAGAAAAAGATCATGTTGTCGCTGTTGATGCACGAAGTGGTACCGAGCTTTGGAATAATGAAGAGCTTGAATACCGCCAGTTAACATCGCCAACGATTATTGATAATTACATCGTAGTTGCTGATAGTGAAGGCTACCTACATTGGTTGGATAGAGATACCGGGTTGTTTATGTCTCAGCAAGAGATTGACAGTGACGGTATCGCAGTATCCCCAATTTTGGTGGAAGATAGCTTTGTTATTGTGACTCGCGAAGGCGATATCAAAAAAATGCGAATTAAATAAGTTTTATTTGCTATAATTGTGAATTGGCTCCAAGTCCTTTGGCTTTGGAGCCTTTTATTGTTTTTAGATAGTGAAAGATAATCCAATTTGGTGATGGCTTTACTACTTGATAAATCCGTTAAAACCATCATCAAATTGGTATTAGCTCGCGCTATGCCTATGATTAAATAAAGAGGTATGTATGATTCCTGTTGTTGCTCTGGTAGGGCGTCCAAATGTTGGTAAATCGACGCTGTTTAACCGTGTTACACGCACAAGGGATGCATTAGTTGCTGATTTTCCTGGTTTAACTCGTGATCGTAAATACGGCCGTGCTAAGTTAGAAGAGCAAGAATTCATTCTTATCGATACCGGTGGTATTGATGGAACAGAAGAAGGTGTAGAGACTAAAATGGCAGAACAGTCATTAGCTGCGATTGAAGAAGCTGATGTTGTGTTATTTATGGTTGATGGCCGTGCTGGTTTAACATCATCTGATGAAGCTATCGCAAAACACTTACGTTCACGTGAAAAACCAACCTTCTTAGTAGTAAATAAGATTGATGGTATTGATGCAGATGCAGCAAGTGCTGAATTCTGGCAGCTAGGCATGAACAAGGTTTATCAAATTGCAGCTTCACATGGCCGTGGTGTTACATCACTTTTAGAACTTGCTCTAGCTCCTTTTATGGAAGAGCTTGTTGAAGAGTCTTTGAAAGATGAAAACGGTGAGATGACTGATCTTACTGAGTTTGAAGATTTCGAAGAAGAAGAAAAAGATCTAACGGAAGAAGATGCAGAAAGAGATTTTTCTCGTCTTCAAGATCAACCAATAAAACTAGCCATTATTGGTCGTCCTAACGTAGGCAAATCAACACTAATTAACCGTATTCTTGGTGAAGAGCGTGTGGTTGTTTATGACATGCCTGGCACCACTCGTGACTCTATTTACATTCCTATGGAACGTGAAGGTCAAGAGTATGTATTAATCGATACAGCAGGCGTTCGTCGTCGTGGTCGTATTAATGAAACTGTTGAGAAATTCTCTGTAATCAAAACTCTAAAAGCAGTAGAAGACGCTAACGTTGTGCTTTTAGTTATCGATGCGCGTGAAAATATTTCAGATCAAGATCTAAGCTTACTTGGCTTTGCATTAAATGCAGGTCGTTCATTAGTTATTGCTGTGAACAAGTGGGATGGGCTTGATAATGAAGTTAAAGAGAAAGTGAAATCTGAGCTAGATCGTCGTCTTGGCTTTGTTGATTTTGCTCGTCTTCACTTTATTTCAGCTCTACATGGTACTGGTGTTGGTCATTTATATGAATCAGTACAAGAAGCATATGTGTCTGCAACTAAGCGTGTAGGTACGTCTGTTCTTACCCGTATTATGAAAATGGCTCAAGAAGATCACCAACCGCCAATGGTTCGTGGTCGTCGTGTGAAATTGAAATACGCTCACGCAGGTGGTTATAACCCACCGCTTATCGTTATTCACGGTAACCAAGTAAAAGAACTCCCTTCTTCTTACAAGCGTTTCTTAATGAACTATTTCCGTAAGTCATTAGAAATTATGGGAACTCCTATTCGTATTCAATTCCAGAATAGTGAAAACCCATTTGAAGATCGCGGTGGTAAATTGACTCTATCTCAAGAGCGTCAACGTAAGCGTCTAGTTGGCGCAGTGAAAAACCGCAATAAGAAGTAACCTAGAGCTACTTTATTAATATTATTCAATAATAAAACGCCCACCTATTTGTTGGGCGTTTTTTTTAGGTAAAAATCATGACTCAGCTATCAGCAACAGAGATTTTATTTTGTCATAACACGTGGCAATCTAATTCCATTGTGAAACTTATTAAAGAAACAGAGCAAGGAAAGTGGGTTGTTACTAAAGAAACTCCGTTTCATCCTGTTAGCCATATTTGGCCAGATCACCCAGAAGACAAAGGTGTACTTCAAATCAACAATGTTGAATACCCTGTACTTACTTGCCAAACAGGTGCAATCGAACTATCTACAGGTGAGCTTTATATTGGTAAAGATATTCCAATTAAACGTGGAGAAGCGGGCTGGATTTTTGTTGTTTCGCATTTAATATCTAAAGATGCCGATATAGCAGTAGAAAACACTGTTGAGCTAAAGGTTGATAAAGAATACCAAGACTCATTGAGTCGCGGACACAGTGCTGGTCATATCGCTTATTTAGCATTAAACAAAGTGCTTCATGCTAATTATTGGCGTAAAGATGCAGATAGAAAAGATGAACTGGGTCATTACAATTTCAATAGCTACGCTCAAGAAACCAGCTTTGTTACAGAAGATCATTGCGAAGATGTATACCGTTTAGGTAAAACATTACGTAAGCGAGGGTTGAATAGTGCAGAGATGATGTCGGATCTTGAGAGTATTGCAGCGCAAGTGAATCAGCAGATTAGTGTGTGGCTTGCCTTAGAAAATGAAGTTTCTATTGAGTGTGAAGGTAAAGCGTTAACTGATTCACGTTACTGGATAGCAGACTTTGGTATAGATGGTGTTGCTAAGCTTCCTTGTGGTGGAACGCATGTCTCTTCTTTTAAAGAATATCAAGAGATTAACGTTCAGCTTAACGCACAAGGTGAGCAAGAATTATTAATGTTAACTCGCTCTACTAAGCGAGTATAAAGTCGAAATTACATGAGATGTAACTCTTCTTCTGTATTTGGTATTATTTCCATGTTTTCGACTAAAATAGAAAGGTTAATACTGATTGATGTGCTGGATCTTCTGTTTTGAGTGAATTGTTTTGATATTTTGTATCGTTTAAAATTGAAAAACAGGATATGTAACTAATGCTTTCGGGGTGTGGTTATATAAATGTTCTTAAAGGGCATGATCGCTGATCAGATCCCTATAAGCATAAAGATCCACACTTTTAAATGCGTACAGAGACACTGTGTTTATTTGAAATTGATTAAGAAGGAAACAGCGATGCAAACAAACGAATGTCCTAAATGCCAGTCTGAATTGCGTTGGCAGCGAGAAGGATATCATTGTGATTTTTGTCAGGTTGATTTTACAAAAGTAGCTTATTGTCCAGATTGCAATAAGGAGATGGAAAAGCTTAATGCGTGTGGTGCAGCAAGCTATTTTTGTCATGATTGCAATGAGTTGAAATCTAAGTCTCGTGCAAAAACCAACTTTGTAGAGATGAGATCTAACTAGCCTAAGTTCAGGCTAGTTAATTATTGTTGAGGTAATTTCGCCATCAGCAAAACGAGTGGTTATGCTTTCACCAGTCACAACTTGTTTTGTTGAAGTGACAACCGCTCCTTTGTTATTACGAGTAATGGAATAGCCGCGTTGTAATGTCGCTAATGGACTAACGGTATCGAGCTTCTCTGCTGCTAATGCTAAATGATGACGTTGCATTAATAGATTTCTGTCCATTGAATCGAGTAAACGGCGCTTTAGTTCCTCTATTCGTAATTTATCTTGAGATACTTTTTTGGCAGGAGATAGATTACTTAAGCGTAAAGTTAGGTTCTCAACCTTATATTGGTGACGTTGCAAACGTTGCTGCATATACGCCATCAAACGTTGATTCAAATCATCAAGCTTTTGGCTTTGATTGTTTAACTGCATTTGTGGGTGCTGTTTTTCAAGACGATGCTGAAGAGTCGATAGTTGACGCTGCTGTTTTGATAAATAGCGATCCATTGCACTGTTTAATCGTCGTTTCTGATGACTAACTGTTTGCAGTTGAGAAGACAAATCACGACTTACTAATTCAGCCGCAGCAGAAGGCGTTGGTGCTCGCACATCTGCGACAAAATCGGCAATGGTTACGTCGATCTCATGGCCAACCGCACTCACTATTGGGATCTCACTTGCCGCAATGGTTCTTGCCACGATCTCTTCATTGAAGCACCAAAGATCTTCCAATGAGCCTCCGCCTCGACCCACGATCAAAATATCACACTCATTACGAGTATTAGCACGTCCAATCGCTTGTGCAATTTGAATTGCTGCACCAGCACCTTGAACCATGGTTGGGTAAATGACTACGGGTAGGTTAGGATCACGTCGTTTCAATACATTTAAAATATCAAATAAAGCAGCGCCTGTTTGTGAGGTAATGATACCGACACGTTTTGGCTGTTCTGGTAAAGGCTGTTTAGCCGTTTGTGCAAAGAGGCCCTCTGCTGCAAGTGACATTTTAAGCTGGTCAAACTCTTGTTGAAGGCGGCCATCACCTTCGGGCTGCATACTTTCAATAATTAATTGATAGTCGCCGCGGGGTTCGTATAAAGAAAGGCGAGCTTTAACAAGAACTTGTTTACCGTTTTGAGGCTTAAAAGTAACCCGACGATTATTGCCTTTGAACATCGCACATTTGACTTGTGCTTGGCTGTCTTTAAGCGTGAGATACCAATGCCCAGAGACGGGAACAGTAAGGTTTGATATTTCCCCAACAAGCCAAACAATGCCCATTTCATTTTCTAATAATAGGCGAACTTCAGAGTTAAGACGTGAGACTGTAAAGATGCGAGGATTAGAATCGAGAGACATGATAATGCCTTAGACATGGCTATAGGAATTAGCGGCAATATAATACATAGCAAGGGGGATAATGCAAATTAAAAATAAATAAATGTGTAGCCAAGCGATTGCGCCGTGCGTATAATCCGTCTGCAATATCAAATCCAAAACACTTTATTATGCGAAACGATAAAGTGGGATTTATTCCTTTAAACACTTATTGTTGTGAGATATTGCAAATGCTACGAATCGCAAAAGAAGCTTTAACCTTCGATGACGTTTTACTCGTCCCAGCACACTCCACAGTTCTTCCTAACACCGCTGATCTTCGCACTCAGTTAACGAAGACTATCTCTCTAAATATCCCTATGATTTCAGCATCAATGGATACAGTGACAGAAGCGCGCCTTGCTATTGCATTAGCGCAAGAGGGTGGCATCGGTTTTATCCACAAGAACATGTCTATTGAACAGCAAGCTGAACAAGTTCGCTTAGTAAAAATCTTTGAGGCAGGCGTTGTATCTGCTCCAGTAACCGTTCGTCCTGACGCAACTATCCAAGATGTGAAAGATCTGACTGAAAAGCACGGTTTTGCTGGCTTCCCTGTAGTAACTGAAACTAACGAACTTGTTGGTATCATTACTGGTCGTGATGTTCGTTTTGTAACAGACCTATCTAAGAAAGTTGACGTTGTTATGACGCCAAAGGCACGCTTAGCTTCTGTTAAAGAAGGTGCAACTCGTGAAGAAGTTCAAGAGAAAATGCATGAAGCGCGTGTTGAGAAAGTATTGGTAGTGAACGATGAGTTCCAACTAACCGGTATGATTACAGCAAAAGATTTCCACAAAGCAGAACGTAAACCAAATGCATGTAAAGACGAACGTGGTCGTCTACGTGTAGGTGCTGCTGTTGGCGCCGGCGCTGGTAATGAAGAGCGTGTTGCTGCTCTTGTTGAAGCGGGCGTTGATGTTCTACTTATCGATTCATCTCACGGTCATTCAGAAGGCGTCTTACAACGTATTCGTGAAACTCGTGCATCTTTCCCAGACCTACAAATTATTGGTGGTAACGTTGCTACTGGTGCGGGCGCTAAAGCATTAATCGATGCTGGTGTAAGTGCTGTAAAAGTAGGCATCGGCCCAGGTTCAATCTGTACTACTCGTATCGTTACGGGTGTGGGTGTTCCTCAAATTACGGCTATTTCAGATGCAGCAGAAGTTGCAACGGCTCACGATATTCCAGTTATTGCAGATGGCGGCATCCGTTACTCTGGTGATATCTGTAAAGCAATTGCAGCTGGTGCATCATGTGTAATGGTTGGTTCAATGTTTGCGGGTACAGAAGAAGCACCGGGTGAAGTGATTCTTTATCAAGGTCGTTCATACAAATCTTACCGTGGCATGGGCTCTCTTGGTGCGATGTCTCAAGGTTCTTCAGACCGTTACTTCCAATCTGATAATGCAGCGGACAAGCTTGTGCCTGAAGGTATCGAAGGTCGTATCGCATACAAAGGTCGTCTAAAAGAGATCGTTCACCAACAAATGGGTGGTTTACGTTCAAGCATGGGCCTAACAGGTTCAGCAACAATTGAAGACATGCGTACTAAAGCTGAATTTGTTCGTATTTCAGGTGCAGGGATGAAAGAGTCTCACGTACATGATGTTCAGATCACGAAAGAAGCACCTAATTATCGTTTGGGTTAAAAGAAGCGCCTAGGCTAATTTTTCTTAATTTTCTTTGCAGAATCTTCCGATTTCGTTGTCAAAGGTACTCATTTACACTTGTAAACTCCGTGCCTTTTCCTAGAACTCGAATGATTCTGCTGTGAAATATAAAGAAAAAACTTTGTACCAAATTCAATTTTAAGCGTGTGGTTTTATAGTGAAGCCACACTAAATAAATGACTTTTTGAGAAAGACTAATGACGACTAATATCCACGATCAACGCATTCTTATTTTAGATTTTGGTTCTCAATACACGCAGCTTGTTGCGCGTCGTATCCGTGAGATTGGTGTTTACTGTGAGCTTTGGAGCTGGGATGTAGAAGAATCTGACATCCGTGATTTTAACCCAGATGGCATCATCTTATCTGGTGGCCCTGAAAGTGTTACTGAAGCAAATTCTCCTCGTGCTCCTCAATATGTATTTGATTCTGGTGTTCCTGTATTTGGTGTGTGTTACGGCATGCAAACAATGGCAGAGCAACTTGGCGGTAAAGTAGCAACGTCTACTGAGCGTGAATTTGGTTATGCTGCGGTACAAGTAACAGGTGAATCAGCGCTGTTTAAAGATCTTGAAGCAACTCAAGATGTTTGGATGAGCCACGGTGATAAAGTTGTTGAAATCCCATCTGATTTCGTGAAAATTGCAGAGACAGAAACTTGTCCTTACGCTGCAATGGCGAACGAAGAGAAAAAATACTACGGTGTTCAATTCCACCCAGAAGTAACTCATACTAAAAACGGTTTAAAAATGCTTGAGAACTTTGTTCTTAATGTATGTGGCTGTGAAGGTCTGTGGACTTCAGCATCAATCATTGAAGATGCCGTTGCTCGAATTAAAGAGCAAGTAGGCGATGATGAAGTGATTCTTGGTTTATCTGGTGGTGTAGATTCATCAGTAGTCGCTATGCTTGCTCACCGTGCAATCGGTGACAAACTAACGTGTGTGTTTGTTGATAACGGTCTACTTCGTTTAAATGAAGCAGAGCAGGTAATGGAAATGTTCGGTAACAAGTTTGGTCTTAAGATCATTCATGTTGAAGCTGAAAAGCGTTTCCTAGATGCACTTGAAGGTGAATCAGATCCTGAAGCGAAACGTAAGATCATTGGTCACGTATTTGTAGATATCTTCGATGAAGAGTCGAAGAAACTATCAAATGCAAAATGGTTAGCTCAAGGTACTATCTACCCAGATGTTATCGAATCAGCAGCATCGAAAACAGGTAAAGCGCACGTTATCAAATCTCACCACAATGTTGGTGGTCTTCCTGATGACATGGAGATGGGTCTTGTTGAGCCATTACGTGAGCTGTTTAAAGATGAAGTGCGTAAGATTGGCTTAGAATTAGGTCTTCCATACAATATGCTTTATCGCCACCCGTTCCCTGGGCCTGGTTTAGGTGTTCGTGTTCTTGGTGAGATTAAGAAAGAGTACTGTGACTTATTGCGTCGTGCTGATGCTATCTTCATTGAAGAGCTGCACAATGCGGATCTTTACCACAAAGTATCTCAAGCGTTCACGGTATTCTTACCAGTACGTTCTGTAGGTGTAATGGGTGATGGTCGTAAATACGATTGGGTTGTTTCTTTACGTGCAGTAGAAACTATCGACTTTATGACAGCGCATTGGGCACATTTACCATACGATTTCTTAGGTAAAGTATCTAACCGCATTATCAATGAAGTAAGTGGCATTTCTCGTGTTGTTTACGATATTTCTGGTAAGCCACCAGCAACAATCGAATGGGAATAATCTCTGATTCAATGAATCTGATTTAATTTAAGAAAGCGCCGAAAGGCGCTTTTTTTGTTTCAGTTGTAAAGCATAATAATTTATATTGTTAGTTATATGTTTCAGTGAAAACTTATCTTACAAAATATATGTTTGCACTTCTAAATTATTCAACTAAATGCTCTATTTCTTTCTTAAGTGGTTTACACTGTTTCAGCAAAAGAAAAGTTAAGAGAAGTCACATAATTTCCAAATTCTTTTCTGAAAATACAACATTAATAATAGATGGAGTTACGGATGAGTAACCAAGCAGCAGAGAAAGCATCTAAGCCAAGTGGTATGGATCGTTTTCTAAATACAATCGAACGAGTAGGTAACAAGATCCCAGATCCTGCACTACTGTTTTTCTGGGGCCTTTTAATTGTTTGGGGTCTTTCAGCGCTATTATCACAAGTACAATTTGACTTGATTCATCCTGTTACTCAAGATGCAGTTCAAGTGAAAAACCTTTTAACTGGTGATTCTTTAGCAAACTTTTTAGCAACAATGGTGAAAAACTTCACCGGTTTTGCTCCACTAGGTATCGTATTAGTAGCGATGCTAGGTGTTGGTGTTGCTGACTCTTCAGGCTTTATTCAAACTGGCCTAAAGAAAATGCTTAACTTCACTCCAGCGAAACTATTAACGCCAATGCTTATTCTTGTTGCTATCGTGTCACACACAGCAGCAGATGCGGGTTACGTTTTAGTTATCCCACTAGGTGGTATCATTTTCCACGCGGCAGGTCGTCACCCATTAGCGGGTATCGCAGCTGCATTTGCGGGTGTATCTGGTGGTTTCTCTGCAAACTTTATCCCATCGGGAATCGATCCATTACTGGCTGGCTTTACACAAACAGCAGCACAAGTACTCGATACGACTTACATTGTTAACCCATTAGCAAACATTTACTTTACAGGCCTTTCTTCAATTCTAATTGTTGCGATTGGTTGGTATGTAACTGATAAAATTATCGAACCACGTTTAGCAAATACTCCTGTTGATGAAGATGCAGAAACAGCACCGGATTTAGGCTCTTTTACAGAGATTGAATCGAAAGCATTTAAGTTCGCTGGTTGGGCAATGGTTGCTGGTATCGCACTGTTAATTGCACTTATTTACCCTGATGATTCAGCACTGCGTTCTCCTGATGGCCAAATTACGTCATTCTCAGCGCCTTTAATGCAGTCAATTGTACCGCTTATTTTCATTCTGTTTATTATTCCAGGTATCGTTTATGGACGTGTATCAGGTACATTTAAAAGCAGTAATGATGTAATTAAAGCAATGTCAGAAACGATGGGCACGATGGGGGCATACATGGTTATGTCATTCTTCTGTGCACAATTCTTAGTTGCTTTCAGTCAATCAAACATCGGTACAATTTTAGCAATGTACGGTGCTGATTTCTTAAAAGCATTAGATCTTCCTGGTCAATTAACGATTATTGGTATGATCTTACTAACGGCATTCGTTAACTTGCTTATCGGTTCGGCATCAGCGAAATGGGCTCTAATTGGTCCTGTATTAGTTCCTATGTTAATGGGTGTTGGTATCTCTCCTGAGCTTTCTCAAGCGGCATACCGTGTAGGTGATTCTGTTTCAAACATCATCTCCCCATTAATGGTATTCTTCCCGTTAGTTGTGGTTTACTGCCAACGCTATGTTAAATCAACGGGTATCGGTACATTGGCTTCTCTAATGATGCCTTTCTCTATCGCAATGCTAATTGGTTGGACAATCTTCTTACTAGCATACTGGGCTCTAGGTATTCCACTAGGTATCCAAGCGCCATACACATATAACCTTCCTGGTTAATTTGTATTAGTAAAAATAAAAGCCCTGAGAATATTGAGTTCTCAGGGCTTTTTTGTGTTTCTTTATTTATTTAAATAAGCAGCATGAAACTCTAAATGCTCATCAATAAAAGTAGAAATGAAGAAGTAGCTGTGGTCGTAACCTGGTTGCATTCTTACTTCTACATCGGCACCAGATTGCTCTGCTGAAGAAAGTAGGTATTCCGGTTTTAACTGTTCTTCCAAAAAGCCGTCCGCTTCACCTTGGTCAACTAAGATCGGAAGTTTTGAGCCTTTTTTAAGAAGTTCAGCACTGTCGTATTCTAACCAAGCTTCTTTATTATCACCTAGGTATAAACCTAACGCTTTTTGTCCCCAAGGGCAGTTAATTGGACTAGTAATAGGACTAAATGCAGAAATTGATTGGTACATATCTTGGTTTTTTAAACCGATAGTAATAGCACCATGACCACCCATACTATGACCAGAAATCGATTTTTTATCTGATACAGGAAAGTGTTCTTCGATTAATGATGGTAGCTCTTTTGTCACATAGTCATACATATGGTAATGACGATTCCAAGGGGCTTGAGTTGCATTTAAGTAGAACCCAGCACCTAGGCCAAAATCGTATGCGCCTTCTGCATCATCAGCAACGTCTTCACCACGAGGGCTTGTATCCATAGCAACAATCGCAATGCCTAATTCAGCCGCTTTTTTGAATGCGCCCGCTTTTTGCATGAAGTTTTCATCGGTGCAGGTCAAGCCTGATAACCAGTATAAAACAGGAACTGGGTTTGTCTCAGAAGCGTTTGCAGGAAGAAAAATAGCAAAGCGCATATCGCAATTTAATGCTGATGATGTATGTGTGTATTGTTTGTGCCAACCACCCGCAACTTTTGCTTGGCTGATATTTTCGATTGTCATGATGAGCCCTTTTATATTTGATTCGTATCAGCGAGATCACTGTATTGAATAGGTATCTACTGGTTGATTTTGAAGTGCTTTAAAATAAAGAATGGAACACTCAGTAAGCTTATCTATAAATTGCGCCACCCACGCAGATAAGCATACTTTCTTTATATAAAGCACTTAGAGATCAAAAGTAGAATAGGGGCTAGAGTATCTACCCCCTCACTTTTACTTATTTATCCATATGTAGAACAGTACGGATAGATTTACCTTCGTGCATTAGATCGAACGCCGCGTTTACATCCGCAAGACCCATAGTGTGAGTGATGAAATCATCAAGAGCGAACTCACCTTGCATGTAACGGTCAACGATACCTGGAAGTTCAGTACGGCCTTTAACGCCACCGAATGCAGAGCCACGCCATACACGACCAGTCACAAGTTGGAATGGACGAGTTGAGATCTCTTGGCCAGCACCAGCAACACCGATGATGATTGATTCACCCCAACCTTTGTGACAGCACTCAAGTGCTGCACGCATAACGTTTACGTTACCGATACACTCAAAAGAGTAATCCACGCCGCCGTCCGTCATTTCAACAATCACTTCTTGAATTGGCTTGTCGAAGTTTGTTGGGTTGATGCAATCAGTCGCGCCTAATTTTTTAGCCAGTTCGTATTTGCTTTCGTTCAAGTCAACACCGATGATACGGCTTGCACCCGCCATTTTAGCGCCGATGATAGCTGAAAGACCGATACCACCTAGACCGAATACAGCAACCGTGTCGCCTTTTTCAACTTTAGCCGTGTTAAGAACCGCACCCATACCAGTCGTTACGCCACAACCTAGAAGACAAACCTCTTCAAGTGGTGCTTCTTTAGAAACTTTCGCTAATGAAATCTCAGGAAGAACTGTGAATTCAGAGAATGTAGAGCAACCCATGTAATGGAAGATAGTTTCACCATTGATAGAGAAACGGCTAGTACCATCAGGCATAAGGCCTTGACCTTGAGTTTCACGAACCGCCTGACAAAGGTTCGTTTTGCCAGATTTACAGAATTTACACTCACCACATTCCGCAGTGTAAAGAGGAATAACATGGTCACCAACTTCAACGCTTGTCACGCCTTCGCCGATCATCTCAACAATACCGCCGCCTTCATGACCTAAGATTGATGGGAAGATACCTTCTGGATCATCACCAGATAGAGTGAATAAATCAGTGTGACATACGCCAGTAGCAACGATGCGAACTAAAACTTCGCCTGCTTTAGGAAGTTGAACATCCACTTCTTCCATTTTAAGAGGTTCGCCAGCAGCCCAAGCTACCATTGCTTTAGATTTGATGTGAGTTTGACCAGGTTTAATATCAAGAGCCATTGGATTTTCCTTATTAATATATTCGGATGAGCATTCAACTAAAGCGTAGTTTAGTTTTGTATTTCTGCTCTCTCGTTTTGATGTGGCTAGTATAGGAGTTTATTAATAATTGATAATCCCCCTAAAATGAAAATGATTTTTACGCAAATGTAATAATACTTGGACTTTTAGTTGTTCATGAGGCCTTTATGATTAGAAAGGTAAATAATAAAGGGAGGTATGCGCTAATATCGAATAAAAAGTGTGAAGCATAAAAAAGCCCGCTAGAGGTTATCCAACGGGCTTTCATAGAGATTATGCGGAGTAAGATGTTTGAGATAATGATTGCTTTTCTGTGAGTGTTTTTTGTTTATTCTGCCATTTATCAATAACTAAAGCGGCAATCATATCTCCCTCAACGTTGACCGCGGTACGGAAAGTATCAAGTGGACGTTCAATGATTAACAGGATCGCGATAGCTTCTAATGGGATCCCAGCAGCTAAAAGCACCAGTTGCATGCCTGACATAGATCCTGAAGGCATTCCGGGTGCACCAACAGAGGAAACCATTGCCATAATAAAAATCATGATTAATCCTGAGGTTGTTAAATCAACCCCAAAAAGTTGAGCTAAGAATATAGCAGCTACTCCTTCGAATAATGCGGTTCCGTCCATATTCATTACCGCACCAAGGGGTAACACCATACTGCTGGTACTTTGCGACACCCCCAGTTTTTCTTGGGCACTTTGCATTGCTAATGGCAAGGTGGCTGAGCTAGAAGAGGTAGCAAAAGCCATCGCCATAGGAGCAGAGATCGCTTTAAATAAGGTTGTATATTTAATACCAGTCGCTAGTTTTGCAATCGTTGGTAAAACAATAGCGCCATGAATTAAAGTCAAAACAAAAACCAATAGAGCAAACAGAGCTAATTGTTGAAATAAAGATTCTCCACCGCGAACTGTGAAGTCAAAAACAATAGCAAATACTGCCAATGGAGATAATTTAATTATCCAACCCACTATCGTATTAATGCTTTTATTTAAACCACTGAGTACCTCAAAAATAGGGTGTTTTTCTGGTAATGATGAGAGTAAAGCTAGCCCTAACATAAATGAAAACACAACGATAGCGAGCAAATTACCATTCGTTAATGCTGCAACAGGATTAACAAAAGCCATATTAAGTAGTTTTCCAGCAATGGCAGCGCCGCCAGCAGACTCTTCACTAATAAGCTGAACATTATCACCAACAGGTGCAAACTCAGTCAGAGGTTGCCATGCGGGTAATAATAATGATGCACCTAAACCGAGAGAAATAGCCAATAGAGTAGTAAAGCTATAGAACAGTAGGGTATTTCGACCGACTTGCTTTAGACGAGTGATAGAACCAATACTTGTTATGCCCTGAAGTAAAGAAAACATAACGACAAGGCCAACGACCATTTTAAGTAAACCGATATAAGTGACTTTTCCTAACATCACTAATTGATACCAAGAAGTTTGTGTTACGTCAGTTGTCGGAGAAATTAATAGGGTAAAAAGCCATGCAAGTAATGCAGCTAGTAGCAGTTGCAAAGGCAAAGATTGACGAAGTTTAGTCAACATAATAATGGTTTCCAGTAATTTTGTATAAAGTGTTTTATACGTTTATTGAAGGACTTCTCCTTTAATAAACATATACACCTTTAAAAAAATAAAGCCCGCTCGAAATGAATCTAACGGGCTTTACGTTTAGTTAATAATCGTTAAGTTTTAAATATTAAAACTTATTTATCCATATGTAAAACAGTACGGATAGATTTACCTTCGTGCATTAGATCGAACGCTGCGTTTACATCCGCAAGACCCATAGTGTGAGTGATGAAATCATCAAGAGCGAATTCACCTTGCATGTAACGGTCAACGATACCTGGAAGCTCAGTACGACCTTTAACTCCACCGAATGCAGAGCCACGCCATACGCGACCTGTCACAAGTTGGAACGGACGAGTTGAGATCTCTTGGCCAGCACCAGCAACACCGATGATGATTGATTCACCCCAACCTTTGTGACAACACTCAAGTGCTGCACGCATAACGTTTACGTTACCGATACACTCAAAAGAGTAATCCACGCCGCCGTCCGTCATTTCAACAATCACTTCTTGAATTGGCTTATCGAAGTTTGTTGGGTTGATGCAATCAGTCGCGCCTAATTTTTTAGCCAGTTCGTATTTGCTTTCGTTTAAGTCAACACCGATGATGCGACTTGCACCCGCCATTTTCGCGCCGATGATAGCTGAAAGACCGATACCACCAAGACCAAATACAGCAACCGTGTCGCCTTTTTCAACTTTAGCCGTGTTAAGAACCGCACCCATACCAGTCGTTACGCCACAACCTAGAAGACAAACCTCTTCAAGTGGTGCTTCTTTAGATACTTTCGCTAATGAAATCTCAGGAAGAACTGTGAATTCAGAGAATGTAGAGCAACCCATGTAATGGAAGATAGTTTCACCGTTAATAGAGAAACGGCTAGTACCATCAGGCATCAGGCCTTGACCTTGAGTTTCACGAACGGCTTGGCAAAGGTTAGTTTTACCAGATTTACAGAATTTACACTCACCACATTCCGCAGTGTAAAGAGGGATAACGTGATCACCCACTTCAACGCTTGTTACGCCTTCGCCAACCATTTCAACAATACCGCCACCTTCGTGACCTAAGATTGAAGGGAAGATACCTTCTGGATCATCACCAGATAGAGTAAATAAATCAGTGTGACACACACCAGTAGCAACGATGCGAACTAAAACTTCGCCTGCTTTAGGAAGTTGAACATCCACTTCTTCCATTTTAAGAGGTTCGCCAGCAGCCCAAGCGACCATTGCTTTAGATTTGATGTGAGTTTGACCAGGTTTAATATCAAGAGCCATTGGATTTTCCTTATTGGGATAATGTAATCGACGACATATATGCAAGTTTCATTTTAAGCATAGTGCTATTTTTTGTTTGTGCTCGTCGTCTTGTTGGGTGCCATTATAAGTATTTCGCATCAATTGATAATACGGTAGAATAGTAAATAATTTTTACGAATATGTAATAATACTAGTGGGGAATTGCCTGTGATTGATTGGGAAGGGGTAACTGAGTTTGTTGCCGTTGCTGAAGCGCAAAGCTTTACCGGAGCGGCCAGAGCTCTTGATACATCAGTGGCTCAAATTAGCCGTAAAGTTGCTGCGTTAGAAGATCGTTTATCAATTAAGTTATTGATCAGAACAACGCGCAAGGTGTCGGTAACTGAAGCAGGACAAACTTATTATCAGCATTGTCGTCATTTAGTTGAAGGATTAAAACAAGCAGATAGAGCGATCACTGAGCTTAATGCAACACCTCAAGGACGCTTAAAAATCACATCGTCGGTGACGTATGGTGAGCAGTTAATTGCGCCATTGCTTAGTGATTTTATGCTGATGTACCCACAGCTTGAGCTTGAACTTGTTTTATCAAATCAGACATTAGATTTGGTTGAGCAAGATTTTGACCTGGCGATTCGATTAGGCCGTTTAACCGATTCAACTATGATGGCAAAGCGCTTATCAAGTCGACAGGTTAGAGTGTGCGCTTCTCCTAGTTATATTGAAAAACATGGTGAGCCTCATACCTTATCTGAATTATCTCAGCATAACTGTTTGATTGGTAGTTTGCCTATTTGGCGTTTTATTGAAAAGAAAAAAGAAAAAAGCGTAAGAGTGAAAGGGTCTGTTCATTGTAATAGCGGTGCAGCCTTAACTAATGCAGCGTTAAAAGGCTTAGGTATCGTTCAATTGCCTGATTTTTATGTTCAGGAATCAATGGATAAAGGTGAGTTGGTTGAAATACTCGTACCTTATCGTGAGCCAAAAGAGGGGATTTGGGCGGTGTATCCAAATAACCGACATCTTTCCACTAAGGTTCGTTTATTGGTTGAATTTTTAGCCCAAGAGTTAGCTGAATAGATGAGTGTTGAAAAAGAAAATAAAGATGCGAATTTCTATATGCAGCGAGCAATAGAACTGGCCGCAATTGCTGAAGAGGAAGGTGAAGTTCCTGTCGGTGCTGTGATTGTCTTAGATGGTGAAATCATAGGTGAGGGGTGGAACCGTTCAATTGGTTCTCATGATGCAACGGCACATGCCGAGATGATGGCGATTAAACAAGCGGGAAGTAAAATTGAAAACTATCGCTTAGTTGATGCGACGTTATACGTTACGTTAGAACCATGTCCTATGTGTGCTGGTGCGATTGTGCATAGTCGTATTAAGCGTGTTATTTTTGGTGCATCAGATATGAAAACAGGTGCATCTGGCAGTGTGATTAATTTATTTACGTCAGCAACCGCATTTCATTTTGTAGAGTGTGCTTCTGGAGTGATGGAAGAAGAGTGTAGAGCACAGCTACAAGCTTTTTTTAAACGCAGACGTAAAGAGAAAAAAGAAGAGCGAAAGTTACAGCGGGAAGCTGAATTGAAAAATCAGATGATGGAATAATCTAGAAGATAAAGTAAATGTAAGAGAGGGCAAATTGAATTATCGCAATTTGCCTTTTTACTGTGTGCGCATAAAAAACGCTTGCCTAAAGATTATCGACAAGAGAACGGTTCACCTTCATCAAACAGTGACATAGCATAAGTTCGTTGACGATGAAGCACTTTCTTGTGGTTATTTAACAGCTTACGTCGACGTTGAGTACTGCCTTTTAGTGAGGTACTTGGTTTAAGTTTTCTTCTATTAGAGAGCATGGGCTCCCCCTTAATTTAACGAATAAAAATTAAAGTACGTTTAATACCAATTCCAGTAATTATCTGATCATTATTACTGGTTAAATCACTTAGTAATTTCGTTAAAAATTTTTATTGTAGAATAACTACTTATAAGAATTTTTGCCTTATTCTTAAGCGATTTTCCTGCGTAATAAATAGATCATTTAATTAATTACATTGGTATAACTTTAATTGGCATGATCTTGAGAACAAGTAACTCAGAGTATGTGTTAATTGTTACCGTAACATGAACATGCCATTTAGTAAGTTTTTTTAACAATTTTCATTACCAGCAAATAGAAAGTTATTTGCTAGATGTGGCATTACTAATCGTCGCAGCTGCAGAAGAAAGTGGCACATCAATTACGGTCAAATCTTCAACCGTAATTTCTTCTTGGATCAACTTGTTTGCTTGCTCTTGCTCGTAGCCGATAATGCTTTGGTAATAGCGACGAATGTTCTCTACATAATTCTGAGCTTCATCACCACGAGCAAAGCCATAGCGAAGGTACTTGTAATAACGCTTTTGACGTAATAGTGGCAGGTTATCTTTAACATCTGTCCAAGAGTCAGGATCACCACCTAAACGTTGAGTTAGGCGTCTTGCATCCATCATATGTCCAAAGCCTATGTTGTATGAAGCAAGTGCAAACCAAATCTTCTCATGTTCAGTAATTGAGTCAGGAACCCGCTTAACTATTCGACGTAAATATTCAGCGCCACCACGAATACTCTGTTCTGGATTTAAACGGTTTTTAACACCAACAGATTGGGCCGTTGGTAGTGTTAACATCATCATGCCACGAACGCCTGTTGGGGATTTTGCCAGAGGATTCCAATGAGACTCTTGGTAAGAAAGAGCAGCAAGGAAACGCCAATCAAAGTCACCTGCGTATTTTTTAAATAGTGGTTCCCATTTTGGCAACTTACTTTCTAGTGCTCGAATAAAAGCACGAGTGTCGACATAATCAAACGATTCAACATGACCAAAGTATTTCTCTTCAAGAAGCGCTAGTTTGCCACTCTCTTTTAACTCACCAAAGAATTCAATGAGTAGGGCTTGTAAGCTGTCATCTTCTGTTTGTTGTATAAACCATGCAACGGGTTGATCTTCCGTTAATTCAAAAGCGACAGCCAACTCAGGATGAATCCGTTGTGTCAGTGATAATTCAACAGAATCAGCGATCGTGTAGTGTATTTCGCCAGTCGCTACTTTTTTTAGTAACTCGCTAACATCAGTATCCGCTTCAGTATGCCACTCTAATTTCGGGTGCTTTTCTTTAAGCTTTGTTACCGTACCCTCAAAACTTGAATCTTTAACAATGGTGATATTTTCATCAAGTTGAGTTAGGTTTTTGATATTACGAGGGCGCCAGCTGCCTTTTTTATATACCACTTGTTGGCTGACATAGTAGTAGACAGGTCCCGGACGAAACTTTTGTAAGCGTTCAGGGGTAATTGTCATATTGGCTGCGATAATGTCGACTTCATTACGCTCTAACGCAGGAAACAAGCCTGAATAAGTATATGCAGGGGTGATCTCGAGTTTGACTTCTAGTTTTTCAGCAAAGGCTTTTGCCAGATCGTAATCTAGTCCGGTTGGGCCATTAGAACCAATGTAATAAGAGAGTTGGTTATTTAACGTACTGACTCGTAAAACACCACGTTCCCTGATTTGCTCTAGCTTTGTTTTTGGTTCTGATTCTACTTGGCATCCTGTAAGGGTGAAAACCAGCGTAGAAATGACAAGGCAAGATTTTAGAAGACGATGATATGGGATGCGGCTCAAGTCAGAATGCTCTTTTAAATAAGTAAGGCGTAGTTATATCAAATGGCATATCAAGAGGCAAAAGCACGGTAACAAATTACAACAATTATTAGAGATTGAGACAGTTTATTTTTCGTTACGCCTGTTTTTTGCGCAATAATTTTAAATTTAAAGGTCATTTACACTTTTTTCAAAAAAAATACGCAAACGGTTGCTTTTGGTGTTACTTCACAAAACAAAATCCTTTATAATGCGCTCGCAATACCAGAGGTAACATCGGCATAGTCACTATGAGTTATGAATAATTAATCGAGTTAACTATTTTTAACTACATGAAACTATTCCAATATTACCTTTAATTCATTGCCAAAGAGACCTAAGTACATGAGAATTTTGCGTGGTTCACCTGCTCTATCTGAATTTCGTGTTAACAAGCTACTTGAGCTTTGTCGCGAGCTAAATTTACCTGTTACTGGTATTTATGCTGAGTTTGCACACTTTGCTGATCTAACGGCGGACTTAGATGCGTCTGAAGTTGAGAAGCTAGAAAAATTACTGACTTACGGTCCAACGATTGAGGAGCATGAACCTGAAGGTTTATTGCTACTTACTACCCCTCGCCCAGGTACTATCTCGCCTTGGTCTTCAAAATCTACTGATATTGCTCATAACTGTGGCCTAGCTACAATCGCACGTTTAGAGCGCGGTACTGCTTTTTATATAGAAACGTCTGAAACGCTTTCTGAAATTCAATTAGTTGAACTTAAAGCCATTCTCCATGATCGCATGATGGAAGTGGTATTTACCGATTTTGAATCAGCGTCAGCATTGTTTGCTGTGGCAGAACCTGCGCCATATGCAGAAGTTGATCTATTAGCCGGTGGCCGTAAAGCGCTTGAAGACGCAAACGTTACCCTAGGTCTTGCTTTGGCAGAAGATGAGATTGATTACTTACTTGAAAGCTTTACTGAAAAGCTAGGTCGTAACCCAACAGATATCGAATTAATGATGTTTGCACAAGCGAACTCAGAGCATTGTCGCCACAAGATCTTTAACGCGGATTGGACTATCGATGGCGTTAAGCAAGAAAAATCATTGTTTAAAATGATTAAGAACACCTTTGAAGTGACCCCTGATCACGTATTGTCGGCTTATAAAGATAACGCAGCGGTAATGACAGGTTCTGAAGTCGGTCGTTTCTTCCCAGATCCAGAAACTCGCCAATACAGCTACCATCAAGAGAAAACACACATCTTGATGAAAGTTGAAACGCACAACCACCCAACCGCAATTTCTCCTTGGCCGGGCGCATCTACAGGTTCAGGCGGTGAAATTCGTGATGAAGGCGCAACGGGTATTGGTGGTAAGCCAAAAGCCGGTCTTGTTGCTTTCTCTGTATCTAACCTTAAGATCCCGAACTTCGTTCAACCTTGGGAAACTGATTTTGGTAAGCCAAGCCGTATCGTTACTGCTTTGGATATCATGCTTGAAGGTCCTCTAGGTGGCGCAGCATTCAACAACGAATTTGGTCGTCCAAACCTACTTGGCTACTTCCGTACTTACGAAGAGAAAGTAAACTCTCACGCAGGTGAAGAAGTGCGTGGTTACCACAAACCAATAATGCTCGCTGGTGGTCTTGGTAACATTCGTGACGAGCACGTTCAGAAAAAAGAGATCCCAGTCGGTGCAAGCCTAATTGTTCTTGGTGGTCCTGCGATGAACATCGGCCTTGGTGGCGGTGCCGCTTCTTCCATGGCATCAGGCCAATCAGCAGAGGATCTTGATTTCGCTTCAGTACAACGTGAAAACCCAGAGATGGAGCGTCGTTGTCAGGAAGTTATTGACCGTTGTTGGCAGCTAGGTGATGCGAACCCAATCGCATTCATCCACGATGTGGGCGCGGGCGGTATCTCGAACGCACTTCCTGAGCTAGTAGACGATGGTGAGCGTGGCGGTATCTTCAACCTACGTGACGTACCAAACGATGAGCCGGGCATGAGCCCACTTGAGATCTGGTGTAACGAATCTCAAGAGCGTTACGTAATGGCCGTTGCTGATAAAGACATGGCAACATTCGACGCAATTTGTAAGCGTGAGCGTGCACCATACGCCGTGGTTGGTAAAGCAACGGAAGAGCGTGAACTTAAACTTGAAGATTCACACTTCGACAACACGCCAATCGACATGCCAATGGACATCCTATTAGGTAAAACACCTAAGATGCACCGTGACGCGACAACGCTAAAAGTGAATAACCCTGCGATTGACCGCTCTGGTATTGAAATGAACGAAGCGGTTGACCGTGTTCTTCGCCTACCAACAGTCGCTGAGAAAACCTTCCTTATCACTATTGGTGACCGCTCGGTAACAGGCCTTGTGGCTCGTGACCAAATGGTTGGTCCATGGCAGGTTCCAGTTGCAAACTGCGCAGTAACAGCGGCAAGTTACGACTCTTACCACGGTGAAGCAATGTCTCTTGGTGAGCGTACGCCAGTGGCACTATTAGACTTCGGCGCATCGGCTCGTCTAGCGGTTGGTGAAGCTATCACAAACATCGCTGCGACCAACATCGGCGATATCAAACACATTAAATTGTCGGCGAACTGGATGTCTCCAGCTGGTCACCCAGGTGAAGATGCAGGTCTTTACGAAGCGGTAAAAGCGGTAGGTGAAGAGCTATGTCCAGCGCTGGGTCTAACTATCCCAGTGGGTAAAGACTCAATGTCGATGAAGACTAAGTGGGAAGAGAACGGCGAGCACAAAGAAGTAACGTCTCCACTGTCTCTTGTTATCACTGCATTTGCTCGTGTTGAAGATATTCGTAAGACGATTACACCTCAGCTTCGCACTGACAAAGGAGCTTCAAGCTTAGTACTTATCGACCTAGGTAACGGCAAAAACCGTCTAGGAGCAACAGCTCTAGCGCAAGTTTACAAGCAGCTTGGTGACAAGCCAGCAGACGTAGACAATGCAGCACAGCTAAAAGGTTTCTACGAAGGCGTTCAGGCACTTGTTGCTAACGATCAAGTTGTGGCTTACCACGATAAAGGCGACGGTGGTTTATTCGTAACGCTAGCAGAAATGGCATTCGCAGGTCACTGTGGTGTTAATGCAAACATTGAAGCGCTGGGTGAAGACACACTAGCAGCACTATTTAATGAAGAGTTGGGTGCGGTAATCCAAGTTCGAAACGATGACCTAGATGCTGTTCTTTCTACACTTGCTGCAAACGGTCTAGAAGCGTGTTCACACGTCATTGGTTCTGTTGAAGACTCTAACGAACTAGTGATTAAGTCTGGCGAGTCTGTAGTCATTGAACGTAACCGTACTGAACTACGTACTATCTGGGCTGAGACAACGCACAAGATGCAAGGTCTACGTGATAACCCAGTATGTGCAGACCAAGAACACGAAGCGAAGAAAGACAACTCAGATCCGGGTCTAAACGTAAAACTAAGCTTTGACGTGAACGAAGACATTGCAGCGCCATTCATCAACGCTCCTATGATAAATAAGGGCGCTAAGCCTAAGATGGCAATTCTACGTGAGCAGGGTGTTAACTCTCACGTTGAAATGGCAGCAGCATTTGACCGCGCAGGCTTTGAAGCAACTGATATTCACATGAGCGACATACTAACGGGTCAAGCGGTTCTTGAAGAGTACAACGGTCTTGTGGCTTGTGGTGGCTTCTCTTACGGTGACGTACTGGGCGCTGGTGAAGGTTGGGCTAAATCGGTTCTGTTTAACGACTCTACGCGTGATCAATTTGAAAACTTTTTCAAGCGTGAAGATACCTTCTCTCTAGGTGTGTGTAACGGTTGTCAGATGTTGTCTAACCTGCGTGAACTTATCCCTGGAGCTGAGTACTGGCCACGTTTCGTTCGCAACGAATCTGAGCGTTTTGAAGCTCGTTTCAGCCTCGTTGAAGTTCAGAAGTCTGATTCTGTATTCTTCAATGGTATGGAAGGTTCTCGTATGCCAATCGCAGTTTCTCACGGTGAAGGCCGCGTAGAAGTGCGTGACAACGACCACCTAAACGCGATTGAAAACTCAGGTACGGTTGCTCTACGTTACGTTGATAACAACGGTAACCAAACGCAGCAATACCCGAACAACCCGAACGGTTCGCCAAACGCTATCACTGGTTTAACAACGACTGACGGCCGCGTGACTATCATGATGCCTCACCCAGAGCGTGTATTCCGTACGGTTGCTAACTCTTGGTCTCCAGAAGGTTGGGGCGAGAATGGTGCCTGGATGCGCATGTTCCAAAATGCACGTAAGAATGTGGGTTAATTGAGAAATAAAGAATAGAGTCTTAATCCTTATAATCAGTTAGTTATCACGATTTTTTTTAAAATGTGATTAAAATCTGAAAAATAAATAAGCACTCTGTTCTATAATAAATAAAAGAGTTGGGTAAAGACGGCTTTTTTAAATAAAACCGCTGAAGTTTAGGCTTCAGCGGTTTTTTTGTTAGAATAGCTTTTTACTTTATCTGTTGGAACAAACAATGAAAAATTCGCACGTAACGATTGGCTTGAGTAATCCTAAAAGCCCGACAAATGTTGGTGCAGTAATGCGTGCTGCGGGCTGCTATCAAGTTGATGATGTTCGCTATACTGGTGAGCGATATGATCGTGCCGCTAAGTTTCAAACGGATACTAAAAAAGTGGCTAATAAAATTCCATTAACGAGCGTAAATTGCTTATTGGATGACTTACCAAAAGACATGAAGGTCGTTTGTGTTGAGTTAGCTGAAGGTGCAACGTCGCTTCCTGAGTTTGTACATCCAGAAAAAGCAATTTATGTGTTTGGCCCTGAAGATGGCTCGATTACACAACAAGTTGCTGATCGCGCCGATCATGTGGTTTATGTTCCAACCGTTGGATGTATGAATCTAGCTGCTACAGTCAATGTGCTGTTATACGACCGATTAGCAAAATCAGTGGACATTGTTAAAGGGGATGAGTTAATCCGCAGTAGTCGCGATAATCGCAATAATTTAGTCGTAAAAAAATAAGACTTACTTCTCTTTTAAAGTACTTATAGATTGACATCTTTTTGATGCATTTTTGGCTAGATGTGTTCTAATAGCGGGCATTAAAGGGAATGCAGATATTAATCTGCAGTTATAGATGGATTTTCTAATAATGATCTATCCCTTAACTATCGAATTCTAGGAAATAAAAATGGCAAAATTTGATTACCGTATTGTAGAAAAACGTAACGCTTGGGCTGCTGAAATTACGCGCCAAGTAACTTCTCGCAGAACGGTTGTATCTAAGCGTCAGCTTGGTTTTGAAACTGAAGCAGAAGCAGTTGAATGGGCAGAGAAAGAGCTTGTTGAATTTGCTAAAACGCAAGCGGTTCGTAACGACCGTAAAGCGGAACAACGTAGCGAAAAAGAAGAAATGATCGCACGTAAGAGAGAAAAAGCAGCGGCACAAAAAGCTGAATATGAAGCTGCTCGTGATGCAGAAGAAGACGAATACGACTTCGACGAAGAGTAATTTGTCATCACAGAAATGTGATTGAAAAACAGATACCATAAAATGGCAGTTATTCGTAACTGCCATTTTTTATATCCTTAATAAAGTAAAATTACTCATGATAGAAAAAGAAGCATTATTAGAATCAATCATCCAAGCATTGCGTGATGTGCATCAAATGGCGGTAGAGGCAACTCAACGAGCGATTGAACAAGCAACTGATAAAGAAGCGATAGCGCGAAGTAAGTATGAAACGTTTGGCTTAGAAGCATCATATTTAGCACATGGCCAAGCGTTACGAGTCGCTGAATGTGAAGCGGATATTTTGGCGTATCGTAAATTACCACGTTTAGACTATTCAGAATCAACGGCGATTAATCAATGCGCTTTAGTGACTCTAATCAATCAAGATGATATTGAAAGTCGCTTCTTTATTGGTCCTTCTGCGGGTGGAGTTAAGGTTTCTTACCAAGGCGTGGACTTTTCATTGATCACACCGACGGCCCCACTGGGAAAAGCGATAATAGGTTTGCAACTCGGTGATGAGTTTGAGTTAAATTTAGCGGGGAAAAAGCAACAATACGAAATTATTGATGTTAAATGATTTTATTTGTAATCAAAAAAAGAGAGGCAAGCCTCTCTTTTATAATGTAATTTTGACTATGTCATTAAACGCTAGGAACTGCGATTTGACCATTAGTCAGCTGATCTGTATCCGCTTCAATGATTTCATCAATGTAGGTTTCTACTGTTTGACCAACCATTTCGTCATCTTCAGTAAAGTAAGCAAGATGGAAAACAGCATCACCTTCATTAACTAAAGGTAAGGTTTGTTGACCGATAACGATGCCGCCTTTATGAGCGCGAAGTTCAATTTCACTATGACCTAATGGTGCGCTGATGTAAGCCAAAACTTGGCCTTTTTCAACTTGTTCACCCAGAGTGACAACCGTACGTAAAATACCATCGCTTTCTGCACGTAACCAACTTGTAGATTTAGCTATGACGGCTTCTGGTAAGCGTTTTCTGCTCGCCTTTAGCATTCCAATGGCTTGCATTACACGTTGTACACCCACATAACCCGCATTGATCGCAATTGGTTCAAAGCGTAATGCTTCACCTGCTTCATACGTTAATACTGGGATGTTACATTTTTCAGCTTCACTACGAAGTGAGCCATCTCGAAGAGGTGAATCAACAATCACTGGTGTACCGAATGCGTGTGCAATACGTAACGTCTCAGGATTACTTAAATCAGCTCTTAGTTGAGGCAAATTCGTTCTGTGAATAGCACCAGTATGTAAGTCAACAATATAATCACAACGTTGTGCTATCTGAGTGAAGAAAGTGTTTGCCATACGAGATGCCAAAGACCCTTTTTCAGAACCAGGGAAACAACGGTTTAAATCACGACGGTCTGGAAGATAGCGAGATTTATGAATGAAACCAAAGACGTTAACAATAGGCACAGCAATTAATGTGCCTTTTAGTTTCTTCGGATCAATGTTATTGATTAATTGACGTACAATTTCAACACCATTAAGTTCATCACCATGAATGGCAGCATTTACCATCAGGGTTGGGCCAGCATGCTGGCCATTAATGATCTCAACAGGGATCGATAGAGGTGAGTGCGTATAAAGCTTAGCGGCTTCAATCTCAATTACCTTTCTTTCACCAGGTGCAACCGAGTGCGTTAGTATTTCAAACGCTTGATTTTTTTTAGCCTTTGCCACGAGTTTTAGTCCTTTTAGTCGCTGCAGTTTTTTCAATAAAATCAATAATTAGGCCAGCAACGTCTTTACCAGTTGCTTTTTCAATGCCTTCTAAGCCCGGAGATGAGTTCACTTCCATAACCAGTGGACCACGCTCAGAGCGAAGTAAATCTACACCTGCAACATTTAATCCCATAATATTTGCAGCAGCTACTGCTGTCTTACGCTCTTCAGGGGTCAATTTAACAAGTGATGCTGAACCACCACGGTGTAGGTTAGAGCGGAATTCGCCTTCTGCACCTTGACGTTTCATAGCAGCAATTACTTTGCCACCAATAACGAAACAACGGATATCTGCACCGCCAGCTTCTTTGATGAACTCTTGAACCATAATGTTCGCTTTTAAGCCCATGAATGCTTCAACAACACTTTCTGCTGCTTTACGCGTTTCTGCAAGAACAACACCAATACCTTGAGTGCCTTCTAAGAGCTTGATCACAACTGGCGCACCGCCAACCATGTCTAATAGGTCTTTAACGTCATCAGGCTTGCTTGCGAAGCCTGTAATCGGCATACCAATACCTTTACGAGAAAGCAATTGCATTGAACGTAATTTATCGCGAGAACGAGTGATCGCCACTGATTCATTTACAGGGTATACACCCATCATTTCAAATTGACGTAACACTGCTGTTCCGTAGAACGTTACTGATGCACCAATACGAGGGATAATTGCATCGTAATCAACAAGCTCTTCACCTTTAAAGTGAATTTGAGGTTTTTCTGAATTGATATTCATGTAGCAACGTAGTGCATCAATCACTTTAACTTCGTGTCCACGACTCTCTGCGGCTTCAATTAAGCGGCTAGTAGAGTAAAGAGATTGGTTGCGCGATAAAATACCGATTTTCATTATACAGTTTCCTCAAAATCAACAAGGTAAGACGACGATGGATCTACAACAATACGATCTTGCATTGCTGTTCTTCCTAGTAACATGCGAAACACCATTGTTTCTCGGTTACTTAATGTAATTTCAATTGGCCACTCTTGGCCTGAGATTCGGATCGTTGTTTTAATAACGTAACGTAGCTCTTCTTGACCGCTTGAGCTTTTTACTTTTCGGCGGTCAACGATTGGTGCTTCACAAATTTGCACGAAATCGTTATTACGTTTTTCTGGATGAATCCAAAAGCGGACCCAGTCTTCACCATCCTTTGTGAAGGGCTCTACTTTAAAAGCATGCAAGCAAGAAGTTTTAGCGCCAGTATCAACCTTTGCCTTAATTAATTTAATACCAAGTTCTGGAAGGCTAAGTGATTCGCGCCATCCAACAATGATTTTATCAGTCATTAATTTGTCTCAAATAGAAAAAATCCACATTAAGTATAGTTGATACTTTGTGGATATCTAACCCATTTGGCTACCATCTAATTGTCTGAGTGTATTACTCAGTAGTCTGGAGTTTGGTGGAGTAAGTAGAGAGGTGTTATAGGATGTGTACACCGTGACTCAATGACGGCGAATTTATCAGTAGTTTTTAATTTCGTCAAATAAAATATTGATTATAATTTTGACGCTTTTGGGTTACTTTTTCTAATGCTTATCTGTTATTAGAGGAATACGTTATATATTCCTTTTGTTTAAAAAAAAAGCATATTTTATTGTGGTTTTATGAATATAAATAAATGGATATATTGTTGCTATTGAAAATAAATCAGAAGAAATCACCTCAAATTTTATTTTATAAGAAATTAATCAACAGCTTTGATAATTTTTTCTGGTTTTTAATGAAATCCGAGGTAATATAATCGCATTGTACTAGTTGAGTGATGCGTTTAATGAGCAGTAATAGAGAAAGTTTTAGTTCACGATTAGGTTTTATATTGGCAGCAGCAGGGGCTGCGGTTGGTCTTGGCAATATTTGGGGCTTCCCAACACAAGCCGCAAGTAATGGTGGTGGCGCCTTTTTACTTGTTTATTTAGTTATGATTTTAGTTGTAGCTTTTCCTATGTTGGTTGTCGAAATGGCAATTGGTCGTCATGGTCAAGCAAACCCAGTTGATAGTATGCGTTCACTTACCTCTAATCCATTAGGTAAGAAATTTGGTGCGTTTGTCGGTTGGATTGGATTAAGTGTTCCTAGTGCGGTATTAATGTTTTATAGCATTGTTGGTGGATGGTTAATCTGTTTTCTACTTGGTGCGATGGCTAATGTCATTGGTTTACATGACGTATCTGAGTGGTTTAAAGGCTTTAGTATTGAACGTAATTTGCTTGGTACAATCATTTTTTATGTATTAACTATTCTAATCGTACAAGGTGGAATTAAAGACGGTATTGAGAAGTGGTCGACACGTTTAATGCCTGCATTATTCATTTTATTTGGTCTATTATTTGTTTATATCATGATGCAGCAGGGTGCTGTAGAAGGATTAAAGCACTACCTTATCCCTGATTTTGAAAAGGTAATGGACAAAAAATTGATCTTAGCTGCGATGGGGCAGGGCTTTTTCTCTCTAACCATTGGTGGTTGTTCAATGTTGATTTACGGTTCTTATTTAAGTAAAAAAGAGAACCTACCAAAGATGGCGATGAATGTAACGTTAGTAGATACCGCCGTTGCTTTTATTGCGGGTCTTGTTGTTATGCCTGCGATGTTTGTTGCAATGCAAAAAGGCGTTCAAATTTATGCTGAAGATGGATCGTTATTAAGCTCTGATACCTTGGTGTTTACTGTATTACCAATGATGTTTGATAGCTTAGGTTTGTTTGGTGATTTATTTGCGATTGTATTTTTCCTATTGTTAACGATTGCTGCTTTAACCTCATCAATATCTATGCTTGAATGTTCGGTATCATTAGTTAGCGAGCGATTTGAAACAAAAAGAACGCCAACAAGTTGGGTATTAGGTTTATTGATTGCTGCTTTCAGTGTCGTGATTGTTTTTAATTTTGGTGAGTTATTTGGTTTGGTAGCGATGGTTGCAACTCAATATCTACAACCTGTTGCAGCGCTATTGTTCTGTGTATTTGGTGGCTGGGTATGGAGCCGTCATTCTAAAATTAAAGAACTTGAGCAAGGTTATCCTGAATTTCAACAAGGTTTCTTTGGTAAAGTTTGGCCTCTATATGTGAAATTTGTGTGCCCTATTTTGGTTATCACAGTTTTATGGGCATCATTCTAGTTACTTATAAATACTCAACTCTCAAACTGTCTCGTCCTAAAATATAAAAAAGCCAGCATGTTAATTATGCTGGCTTTTTGCTGTTGATTTTTCTATCTAAATTGTTTTGCTTCTTCTTGGTAGTCAAACCCAGCATCAGCTAGCTTTTTAATGAGAGCGTCTTTATCTAATTCATAGAATTTAACGTAGCTATTTAGGTCACCAAATTCATCACGGATCTTCATGTTAACTATGCTCATTAGCATAACAGGATCCATTGAAGCCATTTTTTCAGGTGTCATTATTCATCCTCAAAATCAGAAATTAATAAATTTGCAGCGGCAAATGCGGCTTTTTCACGAGTTGCTTTTGGTAGAGACTCATCTGCAGCGATGTCGTTTAATGACTTAACAGCACACGTAATGGCTTGAGGAATATAGCCTTGATCACCACTGCCAATTAAAGAATACAGCTCACGTACCATGTCACAACAATCATATACTTTCATTAGACTTTCCATTTTAAAATGATAATTATGATGAAGTTTACACTGAGCAATTTTTATTACCAATCATCAAATGTTTTAAATTACTAATACATTGATTTAGATAAAACAAAGCCTCAAAACAAGCCTGTTATGACATAACTTGTTATGAGGCTTTAACTTATCTAGGACGGATTCTATTGGTGTTTGTTTATCGTAATTCGCTTAGCGTTATTATTTTGCGTCTAACATGCCGCGATCAATGATGAATTCGATGATCTTATCTAAACCAACGCCTTTTTTCAGGTTAGCAAACACGTAGGGACGCGTTGGACGCATACGTGCCGTGTCTGATTCCATCACTTCAAGAGACGCACCAACGTATGGCGCTAAGTCGATTTTATTAATGATTAATAGATCAGACTTTGTGATACCAGGACCACCTTTACGAGGGATTTTCTCACCCTCAGCAACGTCAATCACATAGATGGTTAAGTCTGCTAATTCAGGACTGAAAGTTGCACTTAGGTTATCGCCACCACTTTCTACAAATACTACATCAAGGTTTTTATGGCGTTGTGCTAACTCTTCAACTGCCGCTAAGTTCATTGATGCATCTTCACGAATGGCAGTGTGAGGACAGCCACCGGTTTCTACACCAATGATACGGTCCGCATCTAGTGCTTCAGCTTGAGTTAGGATCTTAGCGTCTTCTTGCGTGTAGATGTCGTTGGTTACTACAGCGATTTGGTATGTATCGCGCAGTGTCTTACACAGTACTTCTAATAGTGCTGTTTTGCCTGAACCAACAGGGCCGCCAACACCAATACGTAAAGGTTGTTTGTAATCTTGCATTTTATTTTCTCACGATCTAAATAGTCGAGTGTATTGGCTCTCGTGTCGAGAACTTGCTAATACTTGCGCTGGAGTGAAGCTACCAATCAGGTGTTCAGGCCAGTGCTGTGATTTTTCTACTGCTTGTGGGATAACCTCTGCCATTTCTAATAACAACTGTTGTCCGGCACTTTGCCCTAATGGAACCAACTTAATACCAACGATCACGGCATTTTCTAACCATCCCCACGCATACGCTGCGGCGAGTTTAGTTGGTGTTAAGTTCCAATGGTTAGCGGCTAACGCAAAAGCGGCAACTTGAGTTTGTTTTACCATTAGCAGGGTGGTTTGATTTAATTCGATCCCTAATTTTGGCAATAACATAGAGAAGGCGAGTCCTCTTTGTCTTTCTTCAAGTCGTAACTCTTTGGTTTCTCGATTGGCAATAATAAAATCACACCAATCTTGAGCGTGTTGCCACTCTTCTTGCTGCAGTAATTGAGTTAATTTAGCTAAAACAGGCAGCTCTAACGTCGCTAAGCTGTCCATCAATTGATTATTCAACCAATGTTTTAGCTCAGTCACATTGGTCACCCAACCTTTTTCAATCGCCCATTCTAATCCTTGCGAATACGTGAATGAGCCAACGGGTAATGATGGGCTAATTAATTGGTAGAGCCGTAAATCCTCTAACACAATGGCCGCCCTTAGTGGTGATGACCATCGTGTGAGCCTGCACTTGAGCCACCGTAAGCACCTGGCTCAGGTTGGTATTTCGCTTGCTCAACTTTTACGTTTAGCCCTAAGCGTTGCACCATGTCATCAAGTACGTGATCGTGTAGGTAACGGCACCAACCTGCTTCAACCTGTAGAGGAACGTGACGGTTACCTAAGTGATAACACGCTTTTGCAAGTAGCAATAAGTCATCGCTGTAAACCGTTGATACGGTCTCTTCTGCCGCTGTGATTATCGCTTGGATACCGTCGTCATTTTCAACGATATCGTGCTCTTTTAATACGGTGCCACGAGGTAAAAATAGACCCGCTTCAGAGCCATCACTTAAGGTCACTTTTAGGCGACTTTTGGTGCGCTCTTGCATCGTTAAACAAATGGTTAGCTCAGCGGTGTTGTGTGTATGTTCTTCACCGTGATGATGCTCATCATGATGGTGATGTACAAGGTGAGTAAATTTAATCATGGTTGTTCACTCTAAAAAGTGCCCCGCTGGTAAATAGGTAGAAAACCAGCGAGGCAGGGGGTTAGAATAAGAAATAACGTTGTGCCATTGGTAGCTCTGTTGCTGGTTCGCATACAAGAGGAACACCATCGGCTTTTACTTCATAGGTTTGGCTGTCTAATTCAATATTTGGTGTATAACTGTTATGAATCATCGATTTTTTCGAGATGTTACGACACCCTTTTACTTCACCAATTTGGCTTTGTAGATTCAACTTCTCAGGCACACCCGCTTCGATACTTGCTTGAGATAGGAAGATCATTGAAGACTTGAATTTCGCTTTGCCGTAACAGGCGAACATTGGGCGATAATGTACCGGCTGTGGTGTTGGAATTGCGGCATTGATGTCACCCATGGGGGCGTAAGCGACTAAACCACTTTTCATAACAAGCGCCGGTTTTACACCAAAAAATGCTGGGTTCCATAACACTAAATCAGCCAGTTTGCCTTTTTCAACAGAGCCAACTTCATGTGAAATACCATGAGCAATCGCTGGGTTGATGGTGTATTTAGCCACGTAGCGTTTAATTCGTTCGTTGTCGTTATGCTCGTTATCACCTTCTAAAATGCCACGTTGAAGTTTCATTTTATTTGCACACTGCCAAGTACGAATAATCACTTCACCAACACGGCCCATGGCTTGTGAGTCCGATGACATCACCGAGATTGCGCCCATATCATGAAGAATATCTTCAGCAGCAATGGTTTCACGACGAATACGAGATTCCGCAAAAGCCACATCTTCTGGAATAGATGGATCTAAGTGGTGGCAGACCATCAACATATCCAAATGTTCATCAACGGTATTGATGGTGTATGGCATGGTTGGGTTGGTTGATGCCGGTAAAATATTCGGTTCGCCCACAGACTTAATCACATCTGGAGCGTGACCACCACCAGCACCCTCGGTGTGGAATACGTGAATAACACGATCACCAATGGCTTTAACGGTTTCTTCGTAAAAACCACCTTCATTTAAGGTGTCTGAGTGAATGGCAATTTGGATGTCCATTTCATCAGCTACGTTTAAACAGTTATGAATAGCCGCAGGGGTTGCGCCCCAGTCTTCATGGATTTTCAACCCCATTGCACCGGCTTCAATTTGTTCACGCAGGGCTTCAGGCTTACTTACGCAGCCTTTACCAAATAGACCAACGTTAATGGGTAAATCATCAACCGCTTCTAACATGCGGTGTATGTTCCAAATACCTGGGGTTACCGTGGTTGCATTGGTACCTGCTACTGGGCCTGTACCACCACCAATAAAGGTCGTGACACCAGAAGTTAAGCCTTCTTCCGCTTGTTGAGGGCAGATAAAGTGAATATGCGTATCAACGCCACCAGCGGTAATGATTTTGCCTTCACCAGCGACCACTTCAGTTGCTGGACCAACAACGATATCGACATTCGGTTGAACATCGGGATTGCCCGCTTTACCAATACCAAAGATCCGACCATCTTTAATACCGATATCGGCTTTAACAATACCCCAGTGATCGAGAATTAATGCATTGGTAATAACCACATCAACGCATTCACTATTAACTACTTGGCTTTGACCCATGCCATCACGGATCACTTTACCACCGCCGAATTTCACTTCTTCGCCGTAGGTTGTAAAATCTTTTTCTACTTCTAAAAACAGTTCAGTGTCTGCTAGACGAAGGCGATCGCCTGTTGTCGGCCCAAACATATTGGCATAAGCCGTACGAGAAATATGTGCCATTACTTCACCTCTTTATCGTCAGGAATTACTGCAGTGATGTGCTTATCGACATTACCCATTATTGCGGCTTGGAAACCGTAGATTTCACGTTTACCTGCAAATTCAACTAATTCAATTGTTCGACGTTGACCAGGTTCAAAGCGAATAGCCATTCCTGCAGGGATATTTAAACGGAAGCCTTTGGTTGGCTCACGATCGAAATGAAGCGCTTCATTGACTTCATAAAAGTGATAATGAGAGCCAACTTGAATAGGGCGGTCACCATAATTTGCGACAGATAATGTGTGTGTTGTGCGGCCCACGTTCAATTCTATTTGACCTAGGTCGTTATTAACTCTTAATTCGCCAGGGATCATCATTTGCTCCTTAAACAATAGGATCGTGAATTGAAACGAGTTTAGTTCCGTCAGGGAAAGTACATTCAACCTGAACATCTGGGATCATCTCAGGGACGCCTTCCATTACATCATCAGCGGTTAAAATAGTACGACCGTAGTTCATTAGATCAGCCACTGTGCGTCCGTCGCGTGCGCCTTCCATAATTTCAAAACAGATTAAGGCGATAGATTCTGGATAATTCAGTTTTAGTCCACGCGCCTTACGTCTTTCAGCGATCATGCCCGCAGAAGCAAGCAGCAGTTTGTCTTTTTCTCTTGGTGTTAATTCCATTGCTATTCCAACTAATTATGTAGCCCAGATGCGTGGGACTTCGGGTAAGGAGCCTAACCAATGTTGGCGAGTCTGTTGCCATAGAGTGCTGAAACACGCCATCATTGGCTCTGTTTGGTGGCCTAAATAACGGATAACCAATAAGCCATCAATTTCAGTAATTCCACAAATAGGATCGCTATTGCCAAATAACCCAGTTTGTTCATGGAAATGTTCATTAATCAGTGTTCTTAATTTATCTTCTAGTGTTTCAGATGCAGGGTAGATATACAGATTTCCAAGCATTGGGTAATCTCGCATTCCTGCTGCGTGCTTAATTTCATTAATGGCGTCGATATACATGGACTCTGAAAGCAGTAATTTGCCATCAACGTTAATGTTGGTTCGCCCTGTCACCATGCCTTTTTCAAAAATCTCATTGAGTACAGGGCGGCCAAAACAGTTCATTTCCCAACCAATAAAATGCGAATTTTTATGTAGAGCAACTTGAGTATTTAAGTGTGCTTGGCTATCTGGGAAAAAAATGTTTTCTTGAGGTAACCACTCTAAGAAGCCTTTTTCTTCGACATTTAAGCGTTGTGTTTGGCTTGATGTTGCGCCAGAGCTACGATAAAACTTAGTGGCCCCTGGTGTTGTTATTAATGAGTGAGCCTCTGGTGCAACATGAATATTAATATTGAGTTGATCACCACCGACTACGCCACCGGGTGGGTGAAGTAAATAGGTATGAGAAACCCCAATTTCTGGATAAAAAGGACGCTGCACCATTAATGGACCAACTTGTTCACGACGAACTAGTTTGGTATTTGAGCCTCTTTTTTCATAGAAAAGGGATATGTCTGCTAACCAACCAGAGGGGGATGTATTTATTTCAGGCATATTTAACCCTGCCGCTATGGCATATTTTCCTCAAAAGAAGTAATGAAAATAAATAGCAAACATCTCCAGTTTAAAACTAGAGAGGTAAGTATTCTAAATAAATTGTAATTGCCTAAATTACGGCAGTGTTGAGTTAAGTACTCATATTTACAGTAAAGGTAATCTAATTTGAGTGAACATGAATATGAAAAATAGATTAACTTTAGAGAAGATTTTTGAACGCTTTATGATCTGGATATTAATCCTATATTTTAGACTTGGCAACAGAAATATAATGAAAAATAGAACTTTTTTAGGGTTTTAAATTTGTTAAATATAAGTAGAAAATTTATTCTAAAAACAGGTCGATATCTTTGAATAAAACTTCTTAATTAATAGTAATTATTTTATGACAAATAGAGTTAAGTAAGGCTTTTTCATGAGAAATAATTAAAAGCCCCATGTTTTTTTTCTGACACAGTTGCAGTAGTTGTTCCCAAATTGTTTTTTGAGTAATGGGATCGAGTTGAGCTGTGATCTCATCACACAGTAAGTATTGAGTTGTGGGCAATAATGCGCGACATAAAGCTAAACGTTGTAGCTGTCCGCCAGATAACTCTGCTGGATAACGAGACAACCACTCTTTATCAATACTAAAGCGCTCTAGGTATTCATCAAAAGGATTATCACGAAAGCTCTCTTTTAAAGATCGTAATAATGTCCACTTAGGATTGAATGAGCGTTCTGGATGTTGGCCAATCCATTGAACTGGATTAGGTGTGTTTTTGTTGTATTCAGGTATCGTTACACTCCCTGAGTTAGGAGTCATAAAACCAGCCAATAGCATGGCGACGGTTGATTTACCGCTGCCACTGCTCCCTGAGAGTCCAAGAATCTCTCCCAGCTCTAGGCTGATATTGGGCAGCGAAAGTGGTTTATTTTTGTAGTGAATACAGGCGTTAAGTAATTGAATCATATTATTCCCAGTGGTTAGGTAAGGCTTTCCATAACGCTTGGCTGTATGGTTGGCTTTTTCCTTCCTTAATGTTTTTTGGGCTAGTGTACTCTATGGATGACAGTTGGTTTCCATCATCATCATCATTATTATTTAATACAAGAATTCGATCGGCAATATCAATAACGTGTTTTAAGTCATGACTGATGATGATGACACTTTTTTTCTCATTATGAGCGAGGTGTTGATAGTGCTGAAATAAAGGTTCAACATATTCATCATTGATACCACAGCTTGGTTCATCAGCAATAATAACGTCTGGGTTTTGAATGAAAGCCAGCGCAGAGAGCACACGTTTCGCCATACCTCCTGATAATTGATAAGGGTACAAACTAGCGACAGATTGAGGTAATTGAGCAAAAGTGAGAGCCTTGTGAATAGCGGTTGTATTTTTGCGTTGATACCATTTTTTTGTAGGGTCAAATTGCGCTAGTTGGGAACCAATTTTTGCTGTTGGATTTAAAGCATCAATGTACTGTGGAACTAAAGCCATTCGTACTGTTGGATCAATATTAATCTCTCCTGTGACGCTGAAATCAGAGGAGAGGGAGTTCATAATGGTGTTAATTAATACACTTTTTCCACAACCACTGGCTCCGATGATCGCTAAAACTTCACCTTTATCAATAGATAAAGAAAGGTTGCTGAGCAGCGGGGTTTGGTGATCTTTTTGTTTGATATGTAGTGCACTAATTTGAATCATTGCCAGCTCCTTATTTTCTTGTATTAGCGCCAATTTGCATCAGCAGTAATGAGCTAATGATTAACATTATCCCCGGGAATAAAGCCAGCCACCATTGGCCACTAAGTAAGTATTTACTTGCTTCAGAGAGCATTCCCCCCATGGAGGGCGTGGACGGTTCAATACCAAAGCCTAAAAACGTCAATCCGGCACCATGAACTAATGCTTGAGGGTATAAGACTAACATTCCGGTTAGCATTTGTGGCAAAAGGTGAGGCGTCAAATGTGTCACGTAGCTGTGCAACTTAGAATGCCCAAAAGCCAGCGAATGCAATACATAAGGCTTTTGGCGTAACTGTTCAATTTCAACTTTAAGCAAGCGCGTCAATTTAGGCCAATGACTAAAGGTAATAGCAACCACTAACCCTTCAAAACCACCACCAACTAAAATGGACAGTACAATCATGACTAAGATGTGTGGTAAAGCACTCCATACATCAATTAGAGTATTAATTAGGTAGCTACAAGTTGCATTGATATTTCCAATCAAAGCCAAACACATCGAAAGCAATGAGCAGAAGAGAGAGGCTAGCCCTCCCATAGCAAGGCTGAATAAAAGCGCTTTGAGAGTTCGGCTAAAGACATCTCTGCCTAACCAGTCGGTTCCAAACCAATAATGGGCGTTTGGCATAAGGTTTTTATTGAATAAATCAATGTTCTCGCCATTATTTTGCCAAGAGAGGGAAATCAGTAATAAAAGACAAAATAAGGTTAAAGGAAGATGCTTCTTTAACATAATAAATATTCTTTAAGGTTAAAATGAGGCGGACAAAGAGAGCCGCTTACTGAGTAGCGAGGCTAGGGCATTACCGATAAAAACAAAGATGGCACAACAAAAAGTGATCCCCAGCAGCAGTGGCGTATCTCCACTAAGGCCTGCTTTTACTAAGGTTTGCCCTATGCCTGGAAAATTAAAGACGGTTTCAACAATGACTGATCCACTTAATAATTCAGAGAACCCCGCTAATTGAATGACTAAAGCTGGGACCAGGGTGTTTCTTAATAAATGGTACCGAACAATAGAGAAAATAGATTGACCATGAAGGCGAGCATATTGCACGTGCTGGCTATGACTCACTTCAATGACCTTTTCTCTCGTATGTAAAATAATGGGCGCCATTAAGCTAAAGCATAAGGTCACTAATGGTAATACGAAGTAAGGTGCTTTTTCATATAAAGATAAACTCTCAGGATCAATTCCTAAAGGAGAAACACCGCCGATAGGAAACCAAACTAATTTTATAGCAAAAACACTGATTAGGATTAAACCAACCCAAAAACTAGGGATGGCATTCATCATTAATGTAATGTGAGTAAAAACGTTACTCCATTTCTTTGTTGGAAATAAACCAAGTAACAGCCCGATGGTATAGCCAAGGATGAGTGATAAAGCACTCGCGCTAGCCATTAGCATGATGGAATAACGACTGCGTTGCCAAATGATCTCACTGACAGGCTCTTGATAGTGATAAGAGTAACCAAAATCACCTGACAGTAATGAAGTTGTAAAATCTATCATGCGCTCCAAGGCGGTTTGGTTTAGGCCTAGTTGTTCGATAAGCTGTATTTTTCGCTCACCAAAGACAGCGAGCGCGTTACCATCAAAATACGCACTGATGGGATCAATCGGTGATAACGCCAAGAGTAGCGTTATCATTACAAGAGCCAAACACAGTTGAATCACAAGGCGAGTTAAACTTACGCACACACGACTTGAATGTTGGGTGTTTATTGACACGTCCAACGCCACTCTTCGATATTTGCGGTTAGCGGCCAGCCATGATCATGTGGTTCAGTAATTGGTTTTCCTAAATCTAAGCAATTTTTAGCCATATAAAGGTGCTGGATATTAACTAACCAAGTCCATGGGCGATCTTGTTGTATCTGCTGTTGTGCTTGTTGCCAAAAAGGCAATGATGCATCCCATGATGGTGCTTTAAGGGCTTTATCAATCGCTGAATCGACCTGTGGATTTCGATAACCGCCTGAGTTATAGAAATCAGTATGCGCATAACGAGAGTGATAAACATAAGTTACTTCACTTGCAGAGTGACTACCAAAGCCCATAAGGACGGGAGTTGTCGTCATTTGGAGGGCAATATCATTCCATTCGAGACCTTTAACATTAATGTTAATACCGACTTTAGCCGCCATTGAACTGATTGCTAATGCCAGCTGTTCTCTGACACTATCTCCTGCTTTATAGAGCAGAGAAAAAGAAGCTTCATGACCTTGTTTATCTAGCGTCCCATTATTATTACTGTCACTCCAACCCGCTTGTGCAAGCAAAGCGTTAGCATGGCTTAGGTTTACTTTTTTAGAAGTGATGTCTTGGGTATCCAAACCCCAAGGCATATTATCTGCGATGGAATACGCAGGTGTTGCATAACCATCTAATAATTTATCTACAATTAATTGCTTATCAATTAAGTAATCAAACACTTCCCTTATGGCAGGGTCGGCTGTGATGTAAGTCATTTCAGCATTTTTGTTGTAGTGCATTGGCCAGACAATACCACGATTATCTAGTGTCGGTACTGACCATAGCTTATAGCCTTTGAGTGTTTGATTTGCATAGCGTTGAGGTACAACACTTAAATCTAATTGGTGTGTTTTTAGTTGAATAAAACGAGACTCTTCACTTCCAAAAACAGCGATTAACTGTGAGAAATGAGGTGTTTTCCCATAATAATATGGATTCAATTTCATACTAACGTACTGGTTTTTTACCCACTTGGTTAGGACATAAGGACCAGAGCCTACCGGGGATGAGCCATAACGAAAGCTATTATCTTGCTGTTGATAAACGTGTTTTGGAACGATTCCAATAGAGGAGAATCGGTCTAGAAATGTAATGTCACATTGAGTCAAATGGAAGGCCACCGAATAAGGCGTTAAAGGCTCTGCCATTTTTAATGCACTGAGATCATGGGTGCTGCTTTGCTGCAAAATTTGATTGTAAGTGAAAGCGACATCTTCTGCTGTCAGTGGAGTACCATCACTGAATTGAACGTCGTTTCTTAAAGTGACAATCCAGGTCAGTTTATTATTGGTTAAGCGCCATTTTGTCGCTAAGTCGCCAACAAAATTTAATTCTTTATCTCTTTTTAATAGGGTAGATTGGAATAACGGATTGCCGTATTTACCCCAACCAAGGATCGGGTCAAAGCCGGAAGCGGGTTCACTACCAAGGGCAACTTTTAAAATAGTTGGCTTTTTAACTTGAGGTTCAGAAGCGAATGTTGAAAGGCTGAACGTAGTAAAAAAAGAGATAATTAATGAAAATAGAAAATAAATGAATAGATTTTTATTTTCATTGATTAATTTAAATAATGTATTCACAACTTGTTTCCAATATATAAAGAAGTAGTGCAGGTAAATGAGAGAATGCATTTACGAACGGTATTAGAAATTAAGTGGCGATCTAAACTTATCACACGAATATAACGATTGTTGATTCGATTATATTTGAGACAATACGAAGCACCTTAATAAAAAGGTAATTACACATTAGTTGCTATAGTGTTAAATACGTATAGATTGATGGTAAATAATATCAGATCGAATTTGATGGTATTAACAAATAGAGAGTTAAATCCATCGGTATATCAAAATCACAAGCCGTAGAACAACGGTAAAAAAGAGAGCGATTTTATTGGTGCGGATTCTATCAGTAGATGTAAAGTAATCAAGAAATAAATGAGCAAAAGTAACATTATTTCATGGATATAAAAAAGGCTAAGTAAATCTACTTAGCCTTTGGTATTTTTAATGCAGTGAAATTAGCTTAATTGAGCTTTAATGTGCTCAACGATGTTTGCAATTTCAACCACTTCTTTGCTGTTTGCACGGCGGTTTTTATATTCGAAATTACCTTCATCCATGCTACGGTCGCCAATAACAACAGTATGTGGAATACCGATAAGCTCGATGTCTTTAAACATAACACCTGGACGCTCTTTACGGTCATCAAATAGTACATCGATGCCCATTGCTGTTAGTTCTGCATACAGTTTTTCTGCTGCTTCTTTAACGCGCTCAGATTTGTGCATGTTCATAGGAACGATAGCAACCGTAAATGGTGCAAGCGCTTCTGGCCATACAATGCCGTATTCGTCGTTGTTTTGTTCGATAGCTGAGGCAACAACACGTGATACACCAATACCGTAACAACCCATTTCGAGGATGACATTCTTACCGTTTGAATCCAGTACGCTACAGTTCATTGCTTCTGAGTAGGCTGTACCTAATTGGAATATGTGACCAACTTCGATACCGCGTTTCAGTTGTAGAGTACCTTGACCACATGGGCTTAGATCGCCTTCTACCACGTTACGTAGGTCTTCAATTTGACCAAGTTGTACGTCACGATCCCAGTTTACACCAAAGAAGTGCTTACCGTCGACGTTTGCGCCTGTGCCAAAGTCACTCATTACTGCAACAGAACGGTCAACGATGAATGGCAGTTCTAGGCCAACAGGACCAAGAGAACCTGCACCAGCACCGATTAGAGCACGAATTTCTTCTTCTGTTGCCATCTCTAATGGAGAAGCAACTTCTTTTAGGTTTTCAGCTTTAACTTCGTTAAGTTCGTGATCACCACGGATGATAAGTGCGATGATATCCGCGTCAACGTCATCAGATGCTTTAACAAATAATGTTTTCACTGTTTTCTCAATAGCGATACCGTGTTGCTCAACCAATTCTGCAATTGTTTTTGCGTTTGGTGTATCAACGGTTGTCATCTCTTGAGTAGGCGCTGCACGTTCAGTTGTTGGTGCTAGAGCTTCTGCTTTTTCGATGTTCGCTGCGTAATCAGATTCTGTTGAGAATGCGATTAAATCTTCGCCGCTTTCTGCAAGTACGTGGAACTCTTGAGAGCCACTGCCACCAATAGCGCCTGAGTCAGCCAATACTGGACGGTACTCAAGACCCATGCGGTCGAAGGCTTTACAGTAAGCATCGTGCATTGCATCGTAAGACTTTTGTAGGCCTTCTTTATCGATGTCAAAGCTGTACGCATCCATCATGCAGAATTCACGTGCACGCATAACGCCAAAACGTGGGCGACGCTCATCACGGAATTTCGTTTGAATTTGGTACAGGTTTAGCGGAAGTTGTTTGTAAGAGCTAACTTCGTTACGAACAAGGCTAGTAATAACTTCTTCAGCTGTTGGACTCAGTACAAACGGACGAACATGACGGTCAGTAAAGCGAAGAAGTTCAGGGCCCATTTTTTCTGAGCGGCCTGTTTCTTCCCAAAGCTCAAACGGTTGAACTACGGGCATCAAAGTTTCGATTGCACCTGCATTGTCGATCTCTTGACGAACGATGTTTTCGACTTTACGCAATACACGTAGACCAGTCGGTAGCCAAGTATATAAACCTGAAGCTAGACGACGGATCATACCTGCACGTAGCATTAGCTGGTGGCTAACTACTTCTGCGTCGTTTGGAGTCTCCTTCAGTGTTGAAAGAAGGTATTTGCTAGTGCGCATGTTTTCATCCATTTGTTAGTTATGAATATTGGAATAGCTCGACTTAAACAGTTAAACCGAGAGTTCAATCTTAGTCATGGTATGTTCTTTAATGAGAACAGGATCAATCTAAAATTAAGTTTTCTATGATATCAGTCTAAAAGCGATCTCAAAAGCGATCAATTGCAGTTACCGTGATCGAATTGCTATCTACAGTGAATTTTACGTTCAAATCAAACAAATTTACCGCATATTCTTTGTTATCAGCTTTCCCTTTTTTGTAGGCTGGGCGTGGATCTTGTCCAAGTACTTCTTTTATCACTGCTTCAATATGTGCTTTTTGAGGGTGAGAGCTAAGTGATCTTTGTGCCTCTATCGATAAATATACATCAAGAACATCGGGTTCTTTCTCTGCAAAACCACCGAGTGCATCAGGAATGGAATCGGAATAGGGGATGTATGGTTTGATGTCTATGATTGGCGTGTTATCCACCAAATCAACGCTGCCCAATTCTAAATAGGTTTGATTGCCTTCTTGAACTACGCCTTTTAATTCAACCGCAGACATACCAATGCCATTGGGACGAAAGGTCGCACGCGAAGCAAACACACCAATACGTTCGTTGCCACCCAAACGTGGTGGGCGAACCGTTGGTCTCCATCCCGACTCTAAGTTTTGGTCAAATAAGAACAATAACCATAGATGAGAGAATTGCTCAATTCCACGAACCGCTTCTGGTGAATTTGCCTCTCCCACTAATTTTAAGCGAGATGTGGCGCTAGGTGCTAAGCGAGGTTGGCGAGGAACCGCAAACTTTTCTTTGTAAGGTGATTGGATAAAACCAACAGGATCGATGTGATAAGTCATTGAAGTATTCTTTATGAATAATAATCTTTAGATATTAAAAAAGGTTGACGCTCTCACGTCAACCTTTTGTAGGTTAGCTTGTTAAAAGAAGGGGATTACCAACCTTTAACTACGCCACCTTTAAATGTGTTAAGTGCTGCTTGGTAAACTTCTTCTGATTGGTATGCTTTAACAAACGTTTTTACGTTTTCAGTTTTTACGTTGTCAGTACGACCAACAATTAGGTTTACATACGGAGAGTCTTTATCTTCAACAAAGATGCCATCTTTCTCAGGTGTAAGGTTTAGGCTACTTGCGTAAGTTGTGTTGATTACAGACAGTGCTACATCATCAAGAGAGCGAGGAAGCTGTGCTGCATCCAACTCAACAATAGTGATGTTTTTAGGGTTAGCCGTAATATCACGAACCGTTGCAGCAAGACCAGAACCATCACGTAATGTGATTAGCCCTTGTTCTTGAAGAAGAAGTAAAGAACGACCAAGGTTCGTTGGATCGTTTGGTACCGCAATACGTGCACCATCTTCAATTTGGTCAACCGAAGTTACTTGCTTAGAGTAACCAGCAATTGGGTAAACAAATGAATTACCAGCGATTTCAATTTTGTAACCACGATCAGTCACTTGTTGATCTAGGTATGGCTTGTGTTGGAATGCATTTAGGTCAATTGAACCATCATCCAATGCGGCGTTTGGTGTTACGTAATCGGTAAATGTCACTAGCTCAACATCAAGACCGTATTGCTCTTTTGCCACTTTAGCCGCAACTTCAGCAACTTGCGCTTCAGCACCTGCCATTACACCCACTTTAATTGAGTTTGTTTTTGCTTCTTCTTGTCCACAACCCGTAAGGATAAGTGTTGATGCTAGGCCAGCAACTGCTGCCAGTTTTTTTAGATTCAATTTCATTATTTACTCCTTAAAAATGAATTCCATATTAAATAAAATTAACGGTGATCGACTTTTTTAACTAAAGAATCACCAACAGATTGAATGATTTGAACCAAAACAATCAGCATAACAACGGTCACAGCCATGATGGTTAAATCATAACGGTGGAAACCATATCGAATAGCAACATCACCTAAGCCACCGCCGCCAACTGTACCTGCCATTGCAGAGTAGCTAACTAGTGTTACTAGTGTGATAGTTACTGAGTTTAAAATAGTTGGTAGTGCTTCAGGAAGCAGTACTTTCGTAATAATTTGCAGTGGAGTTGCGCCCATTGACTGTGCTGCTTCAACCAGCCCACTTGGTACTTCGATTAACGCACCTTCGATTAAACGAGCCACAAATGGAATGGCACCAATGGTTAATGGGACAATCGCAGCAGTGGTACCAATAAAACTACCTACAATCAGTTTTGTTACTGGAATAATCGCAACCATTAATACCAAGAAAGGCACCGAACGACCCACGTTTACTATCGCACCAAGTACGCTGTTAAACGCGGTGTTCTCCATTAATCCGCCTTTTTTAGTGATGTGTAAAACAACACCAAGAGGGATACCAATAGCAAAACCTACAATACCAGCAACCGCAACCATATAAAGGGTTTCGCCTGTTGCGTTTAATAACAGCTTGCTGTTTAAATCAAGCCATGCAGAAATCACATTAAATGACATAACCTAATACCTCTACTTTTACGTGATGATTGCGTAAGAATGTAATTGCTTGCGCTGTTGATTCTTGGTTGCCAAAAAACTCGGCTAACATAAGGCCGAATTTAACGCCGCCAGCATAATCGATATCTGCATTTAAGATACTGATATCAATGTCAAATTCACGAGATATTTGACTAATCACAGGAGCATCAACACTGGCACCAGTAAATTCCAAACGAATAAGAGGGTAACTGCCTTCTACATAGGTTTCTTGTAGACGAGATTTGAAATCATCAGGAATTGATAAATCTAATGTTGCACGAATAAACTCTTGTGCAAGTTTGGTTTTAGGATGAGCAAAAATATCGCTCACAATGCCTTTTTCAACCAACTCACCGCCACCGATAATAGCAACTTCATGACAGATATTTTTTACGACTTCCATTTCATGGGTAATGATTAGGATAGTAATATTTAATTTTCGATTTAGATCTTTGATTAGCTCTAGAATTGACTTTGTTGTTGCAGGATCAAGCGCACTGGTTGCTTCATCACAAAGCAGTACTTTTGGATCTGTTGAAAGTGCACGAGCGATAGCAACACGTTGCTTTTGACCACCACTAAGGTTTGCAGGATAAGTGTGGTGCTTATCTTCTAAGCCAACCAAATCTAATAGCTCAGTGACTTTTTTCTTGATCTCTTGTTTTGATTTTCCCGCTAACTCTAGAGGTAGAGCTACGTTTTCAAATACAGTTCGTGAAGCAAGAAGGTTAAAGTGTTGGAAAATCATTCCGATATTGCGGCGTGCTTTGCTTAACTCGCTTGAAGAGAGTTTTGTTAAATCAACACCATCAACAATCACTTCACCATTTGTTGGCTTCTCTAACATGTTTACACAGCGTATCAGCGTACTTTTCCCTGCACCTGATGAGCCAATTACACCAAAGATGGTGCCTTGGGCAATATGTAGGTTAATATCTTTAAGGGCATTAATTTCCTTTGCACCTTGATAAAACACCTTATTAACGCGGTTTATTTCAATCATGATTCGCCTTGAACTGCATTTTTAAATAGGGAGCTAATGTAAATAGAAAGCCAGTGTAAATAGAAAGATAACCAAGGTTAAAAAATCTGAGCGATCTCTCATTTTTTATATCCTACTGATGCTATTTCGGATATTGATTTAAGTCAATAGGTATTTTTACGTCTAGACGGCTAAACGTATAAATTATGATGCTAAGAAAGCAAAAGCGTGCGATAATTTTTTATTAACCGATTTGACTATTTAGAGGGTTTCACCTTGTCCAAACCAGCGGTATTTATTGATAGAGATGGCGTCATTAACGTTGATCGTGGCTATGTTCATAAGCGTGATGACTTTGAATATATTGATGGTGTATTTGATGCCGTTAAAAAATGCAAAGACATGGGTTACCTACTTGTATTAGTAACAAACCAATCGGGAATTGCTCGTGGTATGTTTACTGAAGAGCAATTTGAAATCCTAACTGAATGGATGGATTGGAACTTTGCTGATCACGGTATTGATTTTGATGGTATCTATTATTGTCCGCATCACCCAGAAGCAACAGTAGAAAAATACAAAGAAGAGTGCGATTGCCGCAAACCAAATCCAGGGATGTTTAACTCAGCACAGAGTTTCCTAGACATCGATATGGAAAACTCGGTCATGATCGGCGATAAGAAAGAAGACATGATGGCAGCACAAGCTGCGGGTGTTGGTACTCGTATCCTTGTTCGTACCGGTAAACCAGTAACTGAAGAAGGTGAAGCGTTAGCAACTACGGTACTTGATAGTATTGCTGATGTGCCTAAGTTCCTTTTTGCTTAATTAAATAAAGCACACGGCTGTAATTTTAGAAAGCGCACAGACTTTAAGTTTGTGCGCTTTTTTATTGATTATCCTTCGTGATAATTTAAGTACTGAACGCATAATTCATAGAATTGCTGAGCTTGTGGTGAGATGGTTCTGCCTGCTAACTGAAATATTCCAATGTGTCGTTCTAATGGTGGATCAATCAAAGGGATCCAGAGTAAACGGGTTTCATTGGTTGGGAAAGCCAATTTGGGTAAGGTCGTAATTCCAATACCGAGTTCTAATATTGAAAACAATGAGGTGATATTCTCTACAGAGTAGAGGGCCTGTTGACTGAGTACGTGAGCAGGAGTGGAATTAAGTAAAGAACAAGTCCCGTTTTTAATAAAAGGGTATGAGAGTAACGCCTGCCATTCTACACCATCGAGGTTATTGGCTATTGGATGATCTTTTAAGCACACCACCCCAATTGGATCGGCGATAAGCGGAGTAAAGTGAATCGCTTCCTCTTCTAATTGAGAGTAATTCCCTAACGCTAAATCGACCTCGCCAGATAATAATCTTGCTTCAACGGCGGCAGCATTATCATCAATTAAACTGACTTCCACATTTGGATACTTCTCACTAAATGCTCCCAATACACTCGGGATTAATTTTGCAGCAACAGAAGGAACACTTGCGATACGAACTCGTCCTTGCTGGCCTGCCGCATCAGCACGTAAGTCGTTAGTTAGCTGTTCATAAACGCCTAAGAACTGTTTTATTTTAGGAAAACAGATCTCTCCAAAAGGCGTTAATTTAGATTTATTACCCGCTTCAAATAAAGGTTGCTCTAAAATACGTTCAAGTTCTTTTATTGAGGTTGATAACGCCGCTTGAGAACGATTTGCACGATTTGATGCAGCGCGAAAGCCTCCTTCTTCTACGACTAAAGTAAAGTGTTTCAATTGTTGTAGCTTGATACTCATTTATCCTCCCTCCTGTCAGCCCTTTATTTATCGAACTCTTACTAAAGTGATTAGTTTTTCTTATCGAATGTAAAAAATTTACCGTTAGATTTATCATCTGTCAATGTGCAATATTTAACCATATTGAAACATTGTTATTACATGACGAATGAGAGCGTGAAGACTAAAATGAAAAAGCATTCAATAAAAACTGACTTATTTGCCTCTAAAGCGCCACTTGAGTGGGCAATTGTAAATAACGGAACTTTATATACCGCTCAGATCCCAATTGACCAATCCGGTGCGGTTGTTGAAGGCGGCATTGAAGCGCAAGCACACCAAACACTAGACAACTTAGCTCATACCTTAGAGTGTGCTGGTGAGTCTTTAGATTCTGTTTTGCAGGTATTAATTTATGTGACTGATAGAGAGTATTTAGCCACTGTAAATAAAGTGTACGCAGAGTACTTTAATGCACCTTATCCAAACCGTGCTGCAATGATTGTTGCTGGGTTAGCTCGAGAAGAAATGCTCGTTGAATTTGTTGTTTATGCCGCAGTCGGATCAGAATAAGCCCAACGCTTTACCTTATTAAATACTAAAGCATTCGTTTTTTATTGCTTATTTTTACAAGCAATAATCTTAGAACAAGGAAGATAGCATGACAGTTCAAACACTAAATATTCAAGCAGAGAAATCATTATACATTGGCGGCGAATGGCAATCTGGGATCAGTACTATTACTAACATTAACCCATCAGATATTACGCAGGATTTAGGTCATTTCGCTCAAGCAAGTGCAAGCCAAGTTCAAGATGCAGTTTCAATTGCAAAAAAAGCACAACCACTGTGGGAGAAAACACCACTAGAGCGTAAACAAGCAGTATTACAAGCGATTGGTGATGAGTTAATTGCCCGTTGTGATGAATTAGGACGTTTGCTATCAAGTGAAGAAGGCAAACCTTTTATGGAAGGTCGTGGTGAGATTTATCGTGCGGGTCAATTCTTTCAATATTTTGCCGCTGAAGTGCTACGTCAAATTGGTGATAGTGCCGATTCTGTAAGACCGGGTGTTTCTGTTGAAGTAACGCGTGAAGCTGTCGGTGTGATTGCGGTGATTTCGCCTTGGAATTTTCCAACTGCAACTGCAGCTTGGAAGATAGCTCCAGCTCTCGCGTTTGGTAACAGTGTCATTTGGAAGCCTGCGAATTTAACACCTGCAAGTGCGGTTGCTCTTACTGAAATTATTCACCGACAAGGCTTGCCTGAAGGTACATTTAATTTGGTATTAGGTAATGGCTCTCAGGTGGGGAATGCGCTTATTAATTCAAAAGAGATCAATGGCGTGAGCTTTACGGGATCGGTTGATACGGGACGTAAAGTAGCAACGGCTACCGCACCAAACTTTGTACGTTGCCAGCTAGAAATGGGCAGTAAAAATGCGTTAGTGATTGCTGATGATGCGGATATTCAAACCGCGGTTGAAGCAACCATTGCAGGATCTTTCTCTGGTGCAGGTCAAAAATGTACAGCGTCATCTCGTTTAGTTGTTATGGATGGTATTCATGATGCGTATGTTGAAGCGCTAATTAAGCGCATGAGTGAATTAAAAGTAGGTCACGCATTAGAAGATGGCATCTTCATGGGGCCAGTGGTTGACGGTAATCAGTTAGATGCAAACTTTAGCTGGATAGAAAATGCACGCCAAAGTGGTGCTGAATTGGCATTTGGTGGTGAGCGTTTAACTCTTGAACATGATGGTTACTATATGTCTCCAACGCTATTTATTAACACGGATAATAAGTGGGAAGTAAACCAAGAAGAAGTCTTTGCACCAATGGCGAGTGTGATCCGCGTGTCTGATTTAGATGAAGCAATTGCAACGACTAACGCTACTCGTTTTGGGTTAACGGGTGGCATTATTACTCAAAGTTTACGCACGAGTTCATTGTTTAAACAACAAGCTCAAACGGGCTGTGTAATGGTGAATTTACCTACTGCTGGTACGGACTATCATGTGCCATTTGGTGGTCGTAAAGAATCAAGTTTTGGCCCTAGAGAACAAGGCCAATACGCAAAAGAGTTTTATACAGTGGTGAAAACAGCCTACCAACGTCCTTATTAAAATGGATGGAAAATCTACTCAACTAGATGAAACCGAAATGAAATAAGGGGTGATTTATGTATCAACAACGGATTGTTATCGATGGATTGCAGTATTGCAATTGGGACCGAGAATATTTTCAAACCTTAAAAGCCAGTGGGATTACTGCGGTTCACGTCACTATGGTATATCACGAAAATGCACGTGAAACCTTGAGCCGTTTTTCTGAGTGGAATTTACGTTTTGAGCAAAATGCAGAGCTAATCATGCCTGTTTATTCGATGGCTGATATTGAGACTGCTAAAGCGAAGGGCAAAGTCGGCATTTTCTTTGGCGCACAAAATTGCTCTCCCATTGAAGATGAAATTGGTTTGGTTGAGGTTATGCGTCAGCAAGGGCTACTGATCATGCAGTTGACCTATAATAACCAAAGTCTACTAGCTACGGGATGTTATGAAAAAAATGACAGTGGTATCACACGTTTTGGTCAACAAGTGATCGAAGAGATGAATCGTGTGGGAATGATCGTCGATATGTCTCACAGTGCAGAGCGCTCAACGCTTGAAGCGATTGATTTATCGTCACGTCCTATTTGTATTAGCCATGCAAATCCTTCTTTTGCTCATGATGCATTACGTAATAAATCGGATGCAGTAATTAAAGCCTTGGCAGGATGTGGTGGCTTACTTGGTTTTAGTTTATATCCATTTCATCTGCCAAATGGCAGTCAATGTTCATTAAATGACTTTTGCCAAATGATAGCAAAAACGGCCGACATGGTTGGAATTGAACATTTAGGTATTGGAAGTGATTTGTGCCTAAATCAACCACAAGAAGTGTTGGAGTGGATGCGTAATGGTCGCTGGTCAAAAGCGATGAATTACGGTGAAGGCTCTGCAAGTAATGCTGGATGGCCAGATGCGCTTCCTTGGTTCTGTGGAAGCGCAGGGATGGAAAATATTTACAATGGATTAATGCGTCACGGATTCAGTGAATCTGAGGCGGGGAACATACTGGGTGGAAACTGGTTTAACTTTTTACAACAAGGATTAGAGCCTATTTCGTAAAGCATACCCATACATGGAGCAGCCTAGTCAATAGAAAGATAACAGGGCGGGTGGTAAATACACCTTTGCAGCTGCAAAGCAACTTCTGGAGTCAGAATATGTCAGATTTAGCCAATAGCGTGAAAGAGTCAAATAAAAACACGATAAAAAAGGAAACTAAAACCTCAACACTACAAAGTAAGGAATCAACATCTGAAAAGTTAGGGCTTGATAACCCTGCTTTATGGTATAGCGGCGGTTTTATCGCTCTATTTGTTTTACTTGCATTGGTTGATGGAGAGTTTTTATCAACCGTTGTAAATACTGGCTTTTCATTGGCCGTGAAAATATTTGGTCCTTACTGGCAGTTACTTTTATTACTGACATTTTTAATTGCTCTTGGGCTTGCAGCTGGACGTACCGGGCGAGTTATACTCGGGGGGATCGATAAACCTGAAATGGGTGGTTTTCGATGGGTTGCTATTATCTTTTGTACTTTACTTGCTGGTGGTGGGGTATTTTGGGCCGCAGCTGAACCAATAGCACACTTTGTTAATGCTCCACCATTGTATGGACCTCAAGAGAGTGCTCAGCAAGGTGCTGTAAACGCATTATCACAATCTTTTATGCATTGGGGTTTTTTAGCCTGGGCGGTAGTTGGAGGGTTAACTTCAATTGTTGTTATGCATCTGCATTATGATAAAGGCTTACCTCTTAAACCGAGAATTCTACTTTACCCTCTTTTTGGTGAACGTGTACTCAAAGGGCACACTGGAGCATTAATTGATGCATGTTGTATTGTCGCCGTTGCTGCGGGAACGATAGGTCCAATTGGCTTCTTAGGTTTACAAGTGAGCTATGCGTTAAACGCGTTGTTTGATATTCCTGATGGATTTAACACACAGCTCATTATCATATTATTTGCGATTGCATTATATACCTTATCAGCATTAAGTGGTTTGAACCGCGGCATGCAAATGTTAAGTCGATATAACGTTATTTTAGCCGTTTTACTTATGCTTTATATCCTTATTTTTGGTCCAACCAATTTCATTGTGAATAGTTATATTCAAAGCGTTGGCAGCATGATTGATAACTTCATACCAATGGCGACATATCGTGGCGATGAAGGATGGTTAAGTTGGTGGACCGTCTTTTTCTGGGGATGGTTCCTAGGATACGGACCAATGATGGCCATCTTTATTGCGCGTATCTCACGTGGTCGCAGTATTCGTCAGTTAGTATCTATGATCTGTATTGTTGCACCGTTAGTGACGTGTTTTTGGTTCACTATTGTTGGTGGATCTGGATTGGCGTTTGAAATTGCGAATCCAGGTAGCGTGAGCCTTGCCTTTGAAGGGTTTAATTTACCGGGGGTTTTACTTGCTGTCACATCTCAACTACCAATGCCAATGCTGATATCTATCTTATTTCTTATCTTAACCACTATCTTCATTGTGACAACAGGTGACTCAATGACGTACACCATTAGTGTCGTGATCAGTGGTGAGACTGAACCTAATGCCATTATCCGAACTTTTTGGGGGGTGATGATGGGGTTAAGCGCAATCATCTTAATCTCCCTTGGGTCTGGTGGTATTTCTGCGTTGCAATCCTTCATTGTTATCACCGCGGTTCCTGTCTCTTTGATTCTTTTGCCTTCATTGTGGAACGCGCCACAGATAGCAATGAAAATGGCCAAAGAGCAAGGTCTATAAACGACATCAATAACGTGAATAGAGTGATGGAAACACCACTCTATCTGGCTCTAATAAAAGAGTACCTATTAGTATAATTCTAACGAGAAATGGTGGTGAGGAACATGGATGCACATCGTTCAACGTACGCTAAAACTCATCTGCGTAAACCTGAAATTGTAATGGCACCAGAAAGACTAGGTGCAATGCATCAAAATAGGATCAGTTTTGTTCGTAGCCTAATACGAAAAATGGTACAGCAAGACTGGAAAGTGACTAAGCATGAATGGCTGTTATCACCGCAAGGTTTTGGGCATGTTATTTATAAATTAGTGACTCCACATGATGTTTATCACTTCGTGGTATTTTGTGATGAAATAGCAGATGAAGAGCGGAATGACCGTGTTATTGCCGAAAAGTGGGATGTTACTTTTGCCTTGGTTCTTGGTGATGTTGATGTCGAGTTATTAACTCGACTAAAAGCCAATGTACCGTTGCAAGAAGCAGGAAGAAACCCTAACAATGTATTGGTATTATCAAGAGCGAATAAAAGTGTTAGAGCCTTTCAACATCTTGTTTCGCATTTATCGAGAGGCGAACAACCTAACCAAAAAGAGTTGCTTGAGGTAGGGTATATTCTACGTACAACAGCTGTTTATGGTAATGGCAAATTTGGTATTGCGGATTTTAAATTATTAGAGAATAACGCAGATTTTAATCAATCGTTTAGCGCGCAAATGTGTGCAGTTTATCTATTACGTCAATTTAGCTTAGATTGGGTTCATTACTTAGCGACAGAAACTGGTGGCGAGAAGGCAATTAGCTTGCATCGTGAATTACAACGTTATCTTGGTGTTGGTAATGCAACGGGGTTAGGGATGGCACCGTATTTAATTAATCATCCTTGTATTGTTGATCAGTGGATGTTTGCTCGTGAAATGGCTTTGGCTGAGGTTCTTCATCACAGGGTGTCACTGAATAAGAAATCACCTCTGGATTATTTATTGAAAAAAGCAGTGCTGCACTTAGAGCAGGTTATTACTATTAATGAAGTTCAAGATAACCTTAATCATATTGCAGTGTCTGAACTAAAAGAGTTAGCGAACAATTTAGATAATGTACTTGCTCTGAGTTCAACTTGGGGGGATGTAGTCACTCAAGCGCATAATATGAGCTTAGAAGCACAAGAGATTCTTCTGTCTTGCTTAATGGAAATTCATCCAGAATTAGTCGATAGATTTGAAGAGCAAATGAACTGTAGTGAAACGCTTTCTCTACCGAGTGGGAAAAAAGTGCAAAATTTGCAGATAATCATAGAAGGTTGTTATCAATGGGCAATCGGCACTGATTTTACTAAACCAGAGAATAATTACTGGTTTTGGTATCGTTCACAAGATAAAGAAGAGCCTCGATTAGGGGTTAGAGGAGAAGAAAAAGGAGAAGACAGAGAGTTACCATTAGATATCGGTCGTCAAGTGTATTGTCTTTATCATGAACTATTGAAATGTGAAATGAGTATGTCTCTGGCTCAATTTCTAGTAGAACACCCTCAGTATCGCGCTATTGTGCGTCGGGTATGGACATTAGGGCATAAGACAATGGGGGATATTCAAATGAATGTACTACATAAGTCGTCTTTACCTATGCATTTATTACGCTGTAAATTAGCTGTGTTTGGCGCGACAAAATTTGATCCTCGCTCAGATCGCTGGGTTAGAGTTACGTTTTTTCAAGGAGCGCCACTGCTCGATGAGATTAATGATGGTGAATGGCTGTTCCCATTATTGTCAGTCGAAGGAGAAAGCGAATGATCGTTTCACATAATGAGTTAGTTGCAGTAACTAATAAGGCATTTATGGGGATGAGACGTACCTGTGGAGAGGCTGATATCATTGCGAACATGGTGGCAGACCTGCAAATGGTTGGGCTTAATGGCGTTATGCATTTTAATAATGCTACCAAGTTTTTAATAGCTGAGGAAGATTGCCCTGTCGATATTACAATGTCCAACTCAGGGAACTTGGTGGTGGACTTACACGGTTGCAGTGTGGCTTGTCATTTACCTGTAATTGTTGATTATGCGGTTGAAAAAATGGTAGAGAAAAAAAACTTAACGATCACGCTTAAAAAATGCCATAACCGTTGGTTAGCTTACAGTGAATTAGTAAAGTTGGCAGCGAAAGGTATTGCTTGTAAAGCTCATTGGGAAAACGGTACGAGCCCTAAGCGAACTTTATATGTTTTGAATCGAGGGTGTGTGGCTCCTGAATTATTCTTATCCGATAAAATAGATCTAAACAGTGGTTATCTTAATGATATGACGATTGAGTTATCAGTAAGAGATTTCGATGTAATGGCACTGTCTGAAGGATACAGTATCCATATTGATTCTGCGGAATTAAGTTCAACACAAGAGAATGCATGGCGAAATGGCATTGATGTTGACGATGTTGATTGGGAAAGCTTGAAAAAAACCGCGACCGCTATTTTAGTCGAAAATAGTGAACAATCTCTAAAAGGGGCTGGTGAATCGGTCTAAGTAGAATAAAAAAGTAATGCATACTAATAGCGCTCATGGTAAAAAATGAGTGCCTTTTTACACTTGTCCCAACATTAAGGTTGTTTTTCTGTATATTTATAAGGCAATTTTACATAAGGTAATTTACACTAATGTAAATAAGTATGTAAATAAGTATGTAAATAAGTATGTAAATAAGTATTTAAGTAAGTATTTATGGAAGGGGTGGTTTATATGAATACGTTAGATACAAGTAACAGTATGGTTTCAGATTTAGAAACGACAAAGAAATTGCCAATTCAACATGAAAAACTAGATTACACTGTAAATACGTGGGACCAATTAACTGAAAAACAACAACAAGAAATATTAGCTCATTTGATAGCAATACCTTTTGAGTGATTTTTTGCGTTAACACATTCTTTATTCCCTTATTCGGATAGTTTAATCCAATGAGGTTTACTTTGTTGCACTTTTATAATAATGGTATCAAAAAAACGGCCTTTTTCTTCCTTATCCCCTCACTATTCTGCAAACTGTTAACTCTATTACATTATCAAGCCTTGGCTTTGTAGTTACTTAATCATTGGGCTAAGTTAATAAAACTATTATAGAAATAATAGACAACGGAGTTTATTGAAGGATATGGAGCAATAATCACGGATGATATCTTACCTACTTAGACGACTTTTATTGGTTGTCCCAACCTTCATTGGTATTACCTTACTTATTTTTGCGTTAACGCGTTTTGTTCCCGGTGGCCCTGTAGAGCGTATGCTTCTGAGCTTACAAATGCAGGGAAGCGCTGAAACGGGTGGAACGAGCAGTGTAACTGATGGAAATAATGCCTTATCAGAAGATCAAATCGCCGAGCTTAATGCGTTTTATGGTTTAGATAAGCCCGTTTTTGAAGCCTATTATGATTGGTTAACAAAATTAGTAGTGCTTGATCTTGGTGAATCGACCCGTTATTACGAACCCGTATGGGATATGATTGCTGAGCGCTTACCTGTTTCTCTCTTTTATGGAGGAATGACCTTTCTACTCAGTTATCTTATTTCCATTCCTCTCGGTTATTTAAAAGCGTTAAAGCATGGCTCCATTCTTGATTCCACCTCTTCCATTGCTATTTTTGTTGGTTTTGCTTTGCCGGGTTACGTCATTGGTGTGTTCTTAATTAGTTTATTTAGCTATCAACTAGAATGGTTTCCAATGGGTGGCTTTGTTGGCGATGACTTTGATGATTTCGGCGCTTTTGAACAAATAAAAGACATTATATGGCATGCCGTATTACCCCTGTTTTGCTATCTCATCGGTGATTTTGCTCTACTTACGATGACCATGAAGAATAACTTAATGGAAAACTTAGCGGCGGATTATGTTCGTACCGCCATCGCTAAAGGGTTGCCATTTAGAAAAGCCGTTCGTAAACACGCCTTACGTAATAGTTTGATCCCTGTTGCGAGTCACTTTGGTAATTCACTGATGTTTTTTATGACGGGTTCGTTTCTCATCGAGGTTATTTTCAATATTGATGGTATTGGTTTACTAGGCTACGAAGCGATAATGGAGCGAGATTACCCAGTCGTTATGGGGTTGTTTGCCATTAACGCCATGATGCTGATGCTAGGCAATATTTTATCTGATGTGTGTGTTGCTGTGGTTGATCCTCGCGTGAAGTTTGGAGCTTAATTATGACGTCTATATTAAATTTAAGTCCATTGACGCAAAAGAAAGTTCAACGTTTTAAGGCGATAAAACGAGGCTATTGGTCATTTCTTATTTTGTTTTTACTACTGGTACTTTCTATCTTTGCGGAAGTGTTCGTTAATAGCAGAGCATTATTGGTTAGTTATCAAGGAGAGTGGCATTTTCCAACCTATGGTGGCGTAAAATCTGGAGAGACCTTTGGTTTAGATTATGTTCATGAAACCAATTACAGAGAGTTGAAAATTAAGTTTGAACAAGAGGGGCAAGGCAATTTTGTTATTATGCCCATTGTTCCATGGAATCCTTATGAACAAGATTTTTCAGGGGATTTTCCTCCTACAGAGCCCAGCCTTGAAGGACAGCATTACTTAGGCACCGATACGATTGGTCGAGATATTGTGTCGCGATTGGTTTATGGCTTTCGGATTGCCATGGGCTTTGCCTTAATTACCTTGGCAATATCTTACGCAATTGGCGTATCTGTTGGTTGTGCAATGGGGTTCTTTGGTGGCAAGTTCGATCTGTTTTTCCAACGTTTTATTGAAATTTGGTCTATGGTGCCTTTCTTATACGTCATCATGATATTGGTATCTATTATGAAGCCCAGCTTTATGTTGTTTACCTTAATTAATGTCATGTTTGGCTGGATGGGAATGACATGGTATATGCGAACCATGACCTATAAAGAAAAGGCTCGTGAATACGTAATGGCAGCCAAAGCACTAGGGGCATCTAATTCTCGAATTTTGTTCCATCATATTTTACCTAATACCATGGTGATGATCGTGACTTTAGCGCCATTTACTATTGTCGCAAATATCACGGCTCTCACTGCTTTGGACTATTTGGGGCTAGGTTTAATGCCACCGACACCAAGCTGGGGGGAGCTATTGCAACAAGGAAAATCAAATTTAGATTCACCATGGATAGCAAGCTCCGTTGTGACTGCGATTGTTACGGTATTAATTATGGTGACCTTTATTGGGGAAGGGATACGTGAAGCCTTCGATCCAAAGAAACACACTCGATACGTTTAAGTATTAACTATTAATCTAGGTTGATGGAAAGCAGGACCCTAGACCATATCGAAAATAGAGATAAAAAGAAAGGAATCGATAATTATGAATAAAAAACTCACGATATTAGTACTATCTACCACTGCGTTATTCAGCTCTCATGTATTTTCAGCAGAGTTACCTGATAATTTACAATGGCAAACCAATGACACAGCACCCACGTTTGCCTCTTCTGAAGCAATCTTTGGTGGTTCGTATCGAGCATACACATTAAGTTTCCCACAGACTTTTCGAACCGTTGGACCTGACTCTAATGGGTCTTTTAGAGCGTGGATTTTAGAAGCAAACTTACCCCCATTAATTAAACATCCTAATACCGGAGAGTGGCTTCCAGGGCTGGCTCAGTCGTGGGCGTTTGGTGATGATAATAAAACCGTTTATTTTAAGTTAAACCCAAAAGCGACATGGAGTGATGGTAAACCAGTAACCGCGGATGATTATCAGTTTATGCTTAAGTTGATGCGTTCAACAGACATTGTTGCCCCTTGGTATAACGACTTTTTTACTAATGAAATTGCGGACATCATTACCTTTGATAACAATACGATAGCTGTTGTGTCCGCTAAAGCTCGTAACCGTGATGAATTGATTCAGTACACCAACTTAATGCCTCGACCTGAACACTTTTATGGTAAGCCAAAGGTGGATAAAAATAACGATGGCATTGATGATAAATTTGTTCGTAAATACAACTTCAAGCCAGAGCCTGTCACAGGACCTTACTATATTGATAAAATTAAAAAGGGTAAAAACATTACCTTTAAACACGTAGGTGAAGATTGGTGGGGTTATGAAAATAAGTATAACCAACATCGTTACAACGTAGAAAAAATTAATATCAAGGTGATCCGCGATGCTGATATTGCGCTAAAGCATTTTGAAAAAGGCAATTTAGATTCGTTTGATTTGGTTCGTCCTGACCTTTGGCATGAAAAATCTTCCGGTAAAAACTATCAAAATGGGTACATACAAAAAGCATGGGTGTTTAACCAAGCGCCAGTGGGAGCAGGTGGACTATGGTTGAATACGGCAAAACCAATGCTGAACGATATTAATGTTCGTAAAGGCATTATGTTTGCGACTGACTTTGACATGATGATAGAGAAAGTCCTTCGTGGGGATTATTCTCGTAAGCCAAATGGCATGGGATTTGGTCATATTGGTTATGACAATACAGAGATTAAGGCGCCTAAGTTCGATGCTAAAAAAGCCATCGAATATTTTGAGAAAGCGGGATTCACTAAGGTCGGCTCTGATGGTATTCGTGTTAATGATAAGGGCGAGCGACTAAGTTTTGCCGTTACTTATTCTCAGCAATCTTTCACTCCTCGTGTTGCGGTATTAAAAGAGCAGGCAAAATTGGCAGGGCTGGATCTTGAGCTGAATCTTATTGATGGCTCAAGTATGTTTAAATATGTACTTGAGAAAAAGCACGATATCTCTTTCCATAATATGGGCACAGGCGACATTCCTGCCTATTGGGAATATTTCCACTCAGATAATGCCAATAAACCACAAACTAACCATTTCACTAATTTCACCTCTCCAGAGCTAGATAGTTTAATCGACTCATTCAAAAATGAATTTGATATTGAGAAAAAACGAGCGCTTTCTCGCAAGATCCAACAAGTGATTGCGGATGCTAACGTTATTGTTCCAGGTTATATGGTGCCATACGCACGTGCAGGTTATTGGCGTTGGATGAAACTGCCAGAAAATATAGCCACTAAACAGACTGGGTATTTATTCCACGGTTGGGGATTCTCTCAAACATTCAGCACCTTCTGGATTGATGAAGCAGCGAAGAAAGAAACCAAAGCAGCAATGAAATCAGGCAAAACCTTTGAGTCAGTGACCATCATTGATGACACTTACAAACTATAAGTTTAACTAAGTAACGTAAAGGTTAGGAGAGGGATCTCCTAGTGACAACATACTAATAAAAACAGTGAAGATGCATATGGATAGAAAGATTGTTTTATCAGTAGAAGATCTAGTGACTGAGTTTCAAACTGATGATGGCACAGTAAGAGTGTTAGATGGTGTTAGCTTTCAAGTCCCAAAAGGAAAAACCATTGGTATTGTTGGTGAATCAGGGTGTGGGAAAAGTGTCACGTCGATGTCTATTATGGGGTTATTACCTAAGCCGTATGGCAATGTAGTCGGGGGGCGAATTTTATATAATGAGACGGATTTGGTTCAGCTAAGCCCTGATAAATTATATGAAATGCGTGGTAATCGTATCTCCATGATCTTCCAAGATCCAATGACAGCACTTAACCCCGTACATACTATAGGAAAGCAGATTCACGAAGTACTAGAACTTCACCGTCCTGATTTAGGTAAAAAACAGCGCCTCGCCTATTCTTTAGAGATGTTAGAAAAAGTAGGCATCCCATCACCGGGATCTCGGATTCATGAGTACCCCCATAATTTGTCTGGTGGTATGCGTCAGCGTGTCATGATAGCCATTGCCCTCGCATGTGAACCTGACATTTTAATTTGTGATGAGCCAACGACAGCGTTAGATGTCACCATTCAGGCGCAGATTTTAGAGTTAATGAAAAAGCTGCAAGATGAAACGGGCATGTCGATTATTTTTATTACTCATGATCTTGGCGTGGTGGCTGAGATCTGTGATGAAGTTGTCGTGATGTATGCAGGGAGGGTGGCAGAACAAGCGGGTATTTTTGAATTGTTTGATAATCCAAAGCACCCATACACGCAAGGCCTGATGTCTTCTATGCCGAGTTTAAGTTTACAGCCAAAAACAGAACTTGAAACCATTCAGGGTACGGTTCCTTCATTACATGAAATGCCAGCAGGTTGTCGATTTTCAACACGCTGTAAATACAAGCAAGACATATGTAACACTGAGGTGCCAATCATGAGTGAGGTAGGTTTATTGCATCAGGTAAGTTGCCATTTTACTCATGAATTAATTGCCAGTAATGAGGTGGTTAAATGAGTGAGTTATTAAAAATTAATGGTCTTAAGCAGTATTTTTATTCAGGAAAAGGGATCTTTAATAAGGGATATGTAGTTCATGCGGTTGATGGGGTTTCACTGAGTGTTAATAAAGGTGAAACGCTTGGGCTTGTCGGGGAATCTGGTTGTGGGAAAAGTACATTAGGTCGTAGCCTTCTAAAGTTATTTGAGCCAACAGCAGGGCGTATATATTTTGAAGGTCATGATATTACAGAGCTTGGCAATAAAGAGATGCGGTCACTTCGCCAAGACATGCAGATTATTTTTCAAGATCCTACAGAGTCTCTGAATCCTAGACACACGATAGAGATGATTCTAGAAGAGCCTTTTGTTATTCACGGAGTGGGAACAGTAGAAGAACGTAAACAATGGGTGGAAGACTTGCTGATTAAAGTCGGTTTACCTGCGAGTGCAGCAACGCGTTATCCTCATGAGTTTTCGGGTGGTCAAAAGCAAAGAATTGGTATCGCAAGAGCCATAGCGTTAAAACCAAAATTAATAGTGTGTGATGAATCAGTGTCTGCATTGGATGTGTCAGTTCAAGCTCAGATAGTGAATTTATTATTAGACTTACAAAAAGAGATGAACTTAGCGTTGATTTTTATTGCTCATGATTTATCGGTTGTGAAGCACATCTCAGACAAAGTAGCAGTCATGTACTTAGGTAAAATTGTTGAATATGGTGATTCGGAAACCTTATATCACTCGCCAAAGCACCCTTATACTGAAGCGCTACTGTCTGCGATACCTGTTTCTCATCCTAGATGTAGAGGAAAGGAGCGGATTATTTTAAAAGGAGATGTTCCTTCGCCTATTAATCCTCCCAAAGGATGTCGATTTTCAACTCGTTGCCCAAAAGCAGAGGCAGAATGCTTCACTAAAGAACCGATAAGGCATGAACTTTCTGATAATGGGCATGAAGTGGCTTGCCATTTATATAGATAATACCAATCTACATAAGTATTTGATCATTCTTGCTTGTTAAAATCGATTATATCTGCGTTATAAATTTTGTAATTAGATCCACTAGTTACTGTAATTTATACCTTGCTCTAATCGATTTTTCCTACGCAATTATCTGAACAAAGACTTATCCAGAATGGTATAAATATCTTTTTTGAAACATCTGTATTTGCTTGTTTTATCCTATAGTTAATAAAAAAGAATGAGAGAAAATCATGAAAAAGTTATTGGCTTTTACGGCCCTAGGATTACTTGCTGGTTGTTCATCTACAATGCCTGATATGGGAACTGCGCAACCAGTTAACTATCAGTGCGATGGTGGTAAAAATTTTCAGATAACGTTTAATGAAGACAAAGCATTACTGCAATTACCTAAAGGCGATTATGCTTTAAAGCGTGCCGTATCAGCATCAGGAATGAAGTATATTTCAGATGATGGAATGCCTGATATTAGCGCTGCGATAGTATTTCACGGAAAAGGGGATGAAGCTCGGCTGGATTTAGGTCGTGTAGTTTTAAAGAATTGTACGGTGATTAAATAAGTAAAGAAAAGGCGATGCTATTAATAACGCATCGCCTTTTTTCATTCAATGTGATGGTTAGGCACTACGTCCCATAAGTCACAATGTATCTATTAGGTTTATGGTTCATTGCAAGGACGATATTTAATACCGCGGCACCAAGAACAGATACAACCAATAACCAAGGGGTTATAAAGAAGAAAGAAGCACTTAAAATACAGAAGTCGATCGCCATTTGAACTTTACCTACCGATATTCCAAACTTCTCTTGAATGAACAAGCAAAGGACATTAAAACCACCTAAACTAGAACGATGCCTAAATAAAATAAGCATACCTAATCCCATCAATAAACCACCAGCGACAGCACAGTAAATGTCATTAATATGATCCACTGAGATCATCATATTCAAATGATCAGTCATGATAGAAACAAGACCACCAGAGATTAAGCTGGTTAATGCAAACTGTTTCCCAAACCGTTGCCAAGCCAGAGCATAGAATGGCAAGTTACAAGTGAAATATAAAATACCAAAACTAACGCCGCTCATTTGGCTCAATAATAGCGCCAATCCAGTGGTACCCCCAGTTAAGAGTTGAGCGGCTTGCAAAAAGAAAATGCCTTGAGAGACTAAGAAAGTGCCTGTCAGAATAGCAATGACATCTTCCTTGTGAGTGTGTTTAATTTTTTCCATAACGACAGGGTCTGTTCTTGTACCAATAAAATAATGGTCGAAAGAATAGTAGGATTATAAATTTATGCAATCGATTGTCGGAAAATATAAGAGAAGATTTGTAGTAAAGCCTTTACATAGTGTAAAGCAAATTATTGACACATATTGAATCCCATTCATGTTGATAATGAGGAATCCTCTTCAAAAATGATAAAGAAATATGTAATTTAGGGTATCTGATCTAGATCAAATTATGTAGAATACATCACAGTTAAGACTAGTGACGTAATCGTTTGCGTCATTGGGCTATTTTTGGGTTTTATATTTATCTGAGTCAGGAGATACAGATGCTTAAGCGTGATATGAACATTGCAGATTACGATGCAGACTTGTTTGCAGCAATCCAGGAAGAAACAGTACGTCAAGAAGAGCATATCGAACTGATTGCTTCTGAAAACTACACTAGCCCACGAGTGATGGAAGCTCAAGGTTCACAATTAACAAACAAATACGCAGAAGGTTACCCTGGTAAGCGTTACTACGGTGGTTGTGAGTTCGTTGATAAAGTGGAAACACTAGCTATTAATCGTGCGTGTGAATTGTTTGGTGCAGAGTACGCAAACGTACAGCCGCACTCAGGCTCTCAAGCAAACAATGCAGTTTACATGGCACTTCTAAATGCTGGCGATACAGTATTAGGCATGAGCCTTGCACACGGTGGTCACTTAACTCACGGTTCTCCAGTAAACTTCTCAGGTAAGCTTTACAACATCATTCCTTACGGCATTGATGAAGCTGGCCAAATTGATTACGAAGAAATGGAAGCTCTAGCAGTAGAACATAAACCTAAGATGATCATTGGTGGTTTCTCTGCTTACTCTCAAGTATGTGATTGGGCGCGTATGCGTGAAATCGCAGATAAAGTAGGCGCTTACTTCTTCGTAGATATGGCTCACGTAGCGGGTCTTATTGCTGCTGGTGTTTACCCTAATCCAGTACCACATGCACACGTAGTGACAACAACGACTCATAAAACACTTGCAGGTCCTCGTGGTGGTCTTATTCTTTCTAACGAAGGTGAAGATCTTTACAAGAAACTAAACTCAGCAGTATTCCCTGGCGGCCAAGGTGGCCCTCTAATGCATGTTATCGCGGGTAAAGCGGTTGCATTTAAAGAAGCACTAGAGCCTGAGTTTAAAGAGTACCAAGCCCGCGTTGTTGCTAATGCAAAAGCAATGGTTGCCGAGTTTCTTACTCGTGGTTACAACATCGTTTCAGGTTCTACGGAGAACCACCTGTTCCTAGTTGATTTAATCGACAAAGACATTACAGGTAAAGAAGCGGATGAGGCACTCGGTTCTGCTAACATTACGGTTAACAAGAACTCTGTACCAAACGATCCACGTAGCCCATTTGTTACTTCTGGTATCCGTATCGGTTCTCCTTCTATCACTCGTCGCGGTTTCTCAGAAGCTGATGCGAAAGAACTTGCTGGCTGGATGTGTGACATTCTAGACAACATGGGTGATGAGTCTGTTATCGAAGCGACAAAAGCAAAAGTGTTAGAGATCTGTAAGCGTCTACCTGTATACGCTTAATACTTTTTCTCAAGACTATATTTTAAAGGCTAGCCTGTGATGGGCTAGCTTTTTTGTTTGCTCAGTAAAGCTGGCAGCCCCGTCTGCTTGCAAGATAGCAGAGTCACAACCGGCTAAGGGGAAGACAATCTGAATGGCAAGGGTGCCACTGGCCACGCAATAGTAGGGCTGATGGCTATAATTATCCCCACTGCGGGTGACAATGCCATGAATGCGAGTCGCGACATAAATACGTTTAGCACTGGAGATATAGTGACATATATCTCTTTAAGTATAGCTAGTGCGATGTGTGGAGAGCTGATTGTATAGAAAAAATATCGCATAAATAAGTGGAAAACGAGGGGGCATAACTCAAAATGAAAATAAACCACGAAAAATATGTGGTTTATTTTTTAAGAAAAGACATCATCGAATCTATTGAATGGCAACTTTATGCATCACATCTCCGATTTGGATACTGTTAAGCAATTGTGGTTGATCGATAGTTAGCTCAGCATTTTGCTCATACACACGAGCAACGGTTAATGTAATTTCTGTTTTAGATACTTTATTACGCGGTAAACCGTTTTGATCAATAAATGAACCAGTATGCCAAAGTTCTAATTTATCGCCTTTCTTAACGCCATGGATGCGACCAAGATCCATCGATATACGATTATTATTGATACTGACAATTTGAGGCAACGTCATTTTACAGGCGAATTGGTTTTCGAGATCAAGCATAATATCTCGGTTAACTCTAAGCACCATTTCACCAAAAGCTGAAGTCCAAAAGCGAGCACTTTGGGTATCAACTTCACTGGTTTTAGGAAAGTCCCACAGTGCGACTTCACGGTAATTATTGTTATAAACGGTTTGGCCTGTTTTGCCATCTAATACAGTAACTTCAATGGCAAATTGTCTATTTATCGTGTCTTTTTTTAGTAAATTTTGCTCAACAGTCGCACTTAAATCGGTGATGTTTCCTGAGAAAATGTATTGTGCGCCATGATCATCAGCAATCATTTTGACAACGTCAGGTTGACGCTTATCAATACGAATATGAGAGTTTCCAACAGAAACAAAGCTTTGTGATTCTTTATCTACTTGACGGGAAAAGACCGTACTTAGATCTTCACCCAATTGATATACCTTACCCATTACCGCTTGTTGCGGTGAGTTGATTGTGATCTCACTGGTCATCAAGGTTTTCTTATATTGGCCAATATGGCAACTGTTTGCCGAAGGGTAGATATCAATTCGGGTCGTAATATAGATCTTACCATTTTTCGTCTTCTCTTTTATCACTTCAATACTGCGAATTTCACTTCCACTGAATTGATAGTGCTTTTTATCATTCTCTAAAAAGGTTTTTAAATCTATTAAGCGGCTAATATCAGCCCCAGAAAATAGCATAGCTTGGTAAGCGGCATCTTCTAGTGCGTTTGATCTTGCCGCCTTTTTGTTAGTTAATACACTTGCAGAGCCAGTTACTTCAAACCATTCAGCTTTTGAAGGTAGAGTGTAAGTTATTGTTAATATTGAGGTAAGTAGTAATAATATTTTTTTCATTGCTGATATCTGCCAAATGGGTATGAAATTTGCTTGCTAATATTTGTTGATTGATAAAAGTACTTACAAATTGCGTTTCATAAACTACTGCAAGTTTTGTTCCTAGTTTGAATTTGACGCTTAACCAATAAGTATATTAAAACATTATCTGGAGATAATAGAATGAGAGTATTAGTTGTAATCCTGCTATCAATGCTGATGGGTGCGTGCGCCTACTCACCAATTTATAATGGTAAAGAACCATATAATGGCAGTCCTTTTATGTTGGCGGATACGCCGAGACATACCATGGATTACTTCATTGAAAGTTTAACTGAGCAGTTAGTAACATCAAATACGACGTTATCTGCTCGTTCACCAATTGCCATTACGTCTTTTGTTGATTTACAGCAAATGGACCAAACAAACTGGTTAGGCAATTCAGTAACAGAGAGCTTTATTTTCCAGCTTCAGCGCCGTGGCTTCAAAGTTATTGATTATAAAACAACGGGCAATATCCGAGTTACTCAACAAGGTGATTTTGCTTTTAGTCGTGATTGGAAAGAATTAGTTCAAGAGCAACAAGTTGATTACGTACTAACTGGTACAATGCTTCGCCAAGATGGCGGAGTGTTAATTAACGCCCGTGTTATTGGTATGCAAACTCGAGTTGTTGTCGCATCGGCACAAGGGTTCCTTCCGGCGGATCGAATTGGCCGTGATTTAGACACACTAAATACAGTGCGTATGGAAGATGGTGTCATTATTCGTTCTGATGTTCAAAAAGCAGAGCGTCATACCATTATCCTACGTCCATAGGGGAAGCAGATATGAAACATTGGTTTTTATTAGTTCTATTAGTATTAGTTGGTTGTCAACCAATTGGTGTCATGCGCGAAAGCGATCACTTGACCGCGGTTGGTTACGCTAGCATTAGTGAGCAAGCTGGAAAAAATATTGATGAAAAACGTATGCGTGCAATGCGTGCTTCTAAGGTTGATGCTTATAGAGAGTTAGCCGAGCAAGTGTATGGTATGCGTATCAGCGGCAAAGTTGAGATGAATGATCAACAGCTGGGAGAAGAAACCACCTCTGCTGGTGTTGATGGTATTATCCGCGGAGCTGAAGTGGTAAGAACTTACCCCGTTGGCGACAGTTATGTGACTGAATTAAAATTAGATTTAAAAAAGATGGAGCGCATGAAAAACCAAGGCCAGGTTTATGATGTACCGTCAACCCAACGCAGAACAACGTTATTTTAATTAATAGTGATAAACACGGTTAGTTAGAAACTCTCATTCGACATAACGTTATTGCCCTTAGTGCTTAAAGTGCTGAGGGCTTTTTTATATTAGAACTTAAGGAGTAATACCAAATCTAATAATTATCGTCTTCCTCTCAAGTGATTTTTCTGTGTAATACATAGGTCATCTAATTAGTTCATTGGGATAAATTTAAGTATGAAATGGTAAGAATAGAAAGTATGGGGAATAATGAGGAAAGGAAGTTTAGTTGAAGCAAAGGATAGAACAATAATAGTCACGACAGTGTTATATGAAAAACACTGTAGACATTAATTAGGTATTGGGAAAATAACAAAGTAGGTTACGCCTTTACGTTAGTACCTAATGTGGTGATGTTACGAGTTTGGCCTTCAGCGGTATAAGTCATGCCATTTTTACCACGGCTCTGTTGCATCAGGTTATTTAGCTTATTAAAACTTAGTTGTGCACGTTGAAGTGCTTCACCATTTACGGTGTTTTCTTCTTTACAGTCATGAATGATGGATTTAATTTCCGTCACTTTTTCTGTTAGTGCATTATCTTCAGAGAGGAGCTGTCTTTCTGCATGGCTTCCTAATAGCTGATCATATTGGCGCAGTTGGTTTAGTAAGCCAAGTTTGTCGTGAGCAATACTTTCCATTTCTGCTGGTTTTCTACTGGCAATAGCATGCTTCTCTCGATGTAATACCGTCGAAAGAGACAAAGCAACACTGCGTTGCAGATCCAATAATTCAGTTAATGTTTGAGCCATATTCTCTCAATATTTATTAGGTTAGCGCTAGATGAGTAACCAGCCTAGGTTATTATAGGCCGGCTAATTCATCTTCAAATTTAATCATGTTGTCTGCTAAGCGCTCAGGGTCAACAGAATAAGAGCCATTTGCGATAGCTGCTTTAATTGCGGCAACTTTATCTTCGTTAAACGAGGGTTCTGTTGCTAGTTGTTGGTGCATTTGGCCAATCTCTTTACCTTGGTTACTTAAAGAAACCGCATCCATTTTCGCAGACATTGCAGGTGTCGAATTTACAGGTGACTTATCACCAGAATCAACACGAGCTTGATTACGTAATGTTGCCATTGCTTGGCTAGCACGTAGTTGGTCAATACTTGTCATATATTCAAGCCTTTTAGCCGGGTTAATACATTTTTCTAATCTATCTATCGGCTGTCAAAAAAATAACTTAAGCAAATAATGAAATTTTTTGACGCTTTTTTTCATTATTTTTAGCTATGGTAAAGCTAAGCATAAATAGTGCCATAAAAAATATATCGGCATTGTTTGCAGATAGTTTAGAAAATAAAAGTGATTATGAGTTAAAAACGAATACTCACTTCACCCACAGCAGTAACAATACCACTAACAATGCGTTTTGATTTGTCATTCTCTACATTTACTTTTTCACCAAGCACACCATCACCGAGTGCTGTGCCTTTAGTGAGAATGCTTAACTCCCCTTTTACTGCTTTAATTATAACACTGTCATTGCGACATACCATGCAGATGTCGTTTTTTTCTACAACTTCACCCGCTCGAACGCTGCGTTTTATGCGCGCACCAATGATATCGTCTTGATTTATATAACCACCGCGGCGATATCGTCGACTGCCAACGAGCGTTAATGTTAAATCTTGAGGCGAAATAGAGTGTCCGCGTGATAGGGAGATGATAGCGGTAACTAATGGCATCATAAGCTCTGATTTAACAGGGACATAGACTTTCCAATCGTCTTCTGGGCACTCAACTAACACTGAGGTATTTCCACTGGTATTTAGTTTACCAGGTAATGTGGTTATTAAGGGGGTAGGACAGTCAGTTGCGTGAATACGACTATCAACTCGAACCGCTTCTACTTGCAGAGTTCCATTTTTAGGGGTATCTATTTGCTCTTCAATAAAAGATTCAGCTGCCTGTTTGATTGCCTTTAGCTGCATATCTGTGGCAGCATGAACATTCACACTAAAGAAACTTATAAATATGCCGATAAGGCTTACAAGTAGATAAAAAGTGACAGGCTTACCTTCTCTTTTTATTATCATTAAAAATTTTTTATAAAGTGCCATATGGTATGTCGTGTTCTTAATGGGTTTATGTTAGGCTCACGGTTCGTTAATAATGGCACAAGATGGAGTCAGATATGACAGGCATTCTAGATTCGGTGAATCAGCGCACACAACTTGTAGGGCAAAACCGTTTAGAGCTACTTACTTTTCGTCTTATGGGGCGTCAGCGTTATGGTATTAACGTCTTTAAAGTAAAAGAAGTATTACAGTGTCCTAAGTTGACTTCAATGCCTAATTTAAATCCTTTAGTAAAAGGTATTGCTCATATTCGTGGCCAAACCATTTCTGTTATTGATTTAAGCCTTGCTACTGGTGGTCGCGCTACTACCGAAATTGATAAATGTTTTATCATTATTTCGGAGTTCAACCGTACTATTCAAGGTTTCCTTGTTAAGTCTGTTGAGCGTATTGTAAATATGCACTGGGAAGCAATCTTACCGCCACCGCAAGGAACAGGTCGTGCAAACTACCTAACTGCAGTAACTAACATTGATGATGAGTTGGTTGAGATTTTAGATGTAGAAAAAATCTTAGCTGAAATCGCACCAATCGACGAAACGATGAATGAAGAGTTAGTTGAAGAAATGACAACAATGAGTCAAGAAATCGTTCGTAAAGTACTTATCGCCGATGATTCAAGTGTTGCCCGTAAACAAGTTCAACGAGCAGTGCAATCTATTGATTTTGAGACTATCATGGTTAAAGATGGTAAAGAAGCATTAGATAAATTAGTCGAAATGGCAAACCAAGGCAGTATTTATGAACAAATTGGCTTGGTCATTTCAGATGTAGAGATGCCAGAGATGGATGGTTATACTCTAACTGCAGAAATTCGTCGTGAACCAGCATTGAAAGATCTACATGTAATACTGCATACGTCATTAAGCGGTGTATTTAACCAAGCAATGGTTGAGCGTGTTGGAGCGAACCAATTTATTGCGAAATTTAATCCAGACGAATTGGGTGCCGCTGTGAAAAGAGCGGTTGAGAAGTAACAACAGACTTTTTATTCGTTAATTAATATTGCCGTGATAAGCAAACGGCAATTCATTCTATTTGGAAGTAAAAACGTTAATGACAACTATAACTATCAACGAACAAGAGTATCGTGATTTTAGCCGTTTTCTTGAATCTCAATGTGGTATTGTCCTCGGTGACAGTAAGCAATATTTAGTGAGAAGCCGACTGAGCCCTTTAGTTGCTAAGTTTTCATTAGCTTCATTATCTGATTTATTAAAGCAAGTGATCTCAGGTAGTAACCGAGAATTACGTGTTGCAGCGGTCGATGCCATGACAACCAATGAAACGTTATGGTTTAGAGATGGCTATCCATTTACCGTATTGTCTGAAAAACTATTGCCAGAGTTAGCGGCAAATCGTCGCCCGTTAAAAATATGGTCAGCGGCAAGTTCATCAGGCCAAGAACCGTATTCTATGGGGATGACTATTGCTGAGATTCAAGCGCGTAAACCGGGCTTTCTTCCAAACATTAGTATTACCGCGACCGATATTTCACCATCAATGCTAGAAAACTGTAAAGCGGGTGTCTATGACAACTTGGCGTTAAGCCGTGGTTTGTCACCAGAGCGTCGCCGTGCTTTCTTTGAAGATGCGGGTGATGGCAAGATGAAAATCAATGATAAAATCAAACGTATGGTGAATTTCCGTCCACAAAACCTAATGGATAGCTACAGCTTATTGGGTAAGTTTGACATTATTTTTTGTCGTAACGTATTAATTTACTTTTCACCTGAGATGAAATCTCAAGTGTTAAATCAAATGGCGGCAAGTCTTAACCCTGGTGGCTACTTATTGTTAGGTGCATCGGAATCGTTAACTGGATTAACTGATAAATTTGAGATGGTGCGTTGTAATCCGGGCATTATTTATAAATTAAAATAATTATGATTGAGTAATTATCGAACAAAAAGCGACTTAGGTCGCTTTTTTTGTGCCTGTAACCTATAGTTGGCTCAGATATTGCTAAATAAATATTGGTGGTATTGTCAATCTGCTCTGTGAATTGAAAAAGTTGGCATACAGGTTGCTATATAGAAATTATATATACTGCTAGTCAGTTCTTGTGGAGGGTTTGAAATGGCAATTTCTTTTGATAAAGCATTGGGTATTCATCAGTATACGGTTGGAGTTCGCTCTGAACGTGCTGAAATGTTAGCGACAAACATCGCTCAAGCGAATACTCCGGGCTATAAAGCAAAAGGAATGGATTTTCAAAAAGCATTACAGTCGGCAACATCGAAAGCAAGTACGGGCTTAAGCCGTACTGATGGTCGGCACATTAATGCCTCAACACGAATGGCTGGGGAAATTCAATACCGTCTTCCTACTCAACCTGATACAGGTGACGGGAATACGGTAGATGTGGATTTGGAGCGTAACTTGTTTATGCAAAACCAACTTCGTCATCAAGCATCATTGGAATTTTTAGGTAGCAAGTTCAAAAACCTAACCAAAGCAATTAAAGGGGAATAGAGATGAGCTTATTTAATGTTTTTAACGTTACAGGTTCTGCAATGAGTGCAGAGTCAGTTCGTCTTAACACCACTTCAAGTAACATGGCAAACGCAGACAGTGTAAGTAGCTCAGCTGCTGAAACTTATAAAGCACGCCAGGCTGTTTTTGGTGCGGAATTGAGCAAAGCAAAATACAAACAAGATCATACAGTTCCTGTAAAAGTTCTTGGTATTGTTGAAAGCCAAAAGCCTCTACGTGCAGAATATAACCCAGACCATCCTATGGCAAATGACGATGGCTATATCTTTAAGCCAAACGTTAATGTGATGGAAGAAATGGCAAACATGATTTCTGCTTCTCGTTCATACCAAACGAATATTCAAGTTGCAGATGCGAGTAAACAAATGTTGCAGAGTACTCTGCGAATGGGTCAATAAGGATAGGAGGTAGCTATGACTGGAATCAATAACGTTGGTCAAAACGGCTTGTCCTACATCGACCAGTTAAAGAGTCTTCAAGAGGCGAACAAAACTGAAAAAACAACGGGCGGCAAAAATGAACTGAAGCAAGAAGACTTCCTTTCATTGCTAACCAAGCAGTTGTCTCAACAAGACCCATTTAAACCGGTTGAAAACGACCAGATGATTGCGCAAATGGCATCATTTGCAACTGTCGACGGTATTGGCAAGATGAATACACAGTTTGATAGCTTGAATTCATCAATGACATCTAACCAAGCATTACAAGCGTCTTCGCTTGTTGGTCGTGATGTTCTAGTACCTGGCGCTAAAGGCTTAAAAGAAGCAGATAAAGGTATGGCGGCAATGGTTAAATTGCCTCAAGTAATTAATAACCTAATGGTTCGTGTTGAAAACGAACAAGGCCAATTAATTCGTACTTTAGATGTGGGCGCTAAACCTGCTGGCGACACTCGAGTAGAGTGGGACGGCAAAGATGATAAAGGCAATGCAATGCCTGCTGGTCGCTATAACATTAAAGCGGCGGGCGTGCTTGATGGAGAAAACAAAGAGTTTGGTGTATCAACATACGCAAACGTAAATAGTGTTCTTCTGGGCAAAGGTGATGGCAATGTTCTGCTAAATCTTGCTGGTTTTGCTTCACCTATCAAACTGGCAGAAGTGCTAGAAGTAGGTAAGGCGTAGAAAGGGCGAATATTCAGTGCAGCATGCGCTGCCTGAATACCCTTATTTATATCGTGAAAATTCATTAATAAATAGAGCTATGCCAATTCCTTTAACATTCCCAATGACTGTGATCGTTAATGGAATTGGAAAACATAAGCGTAGCTAGATAGGAGATATCAAATGTCATACGTAGCATTAAGTGGTCTAGCCGCTGCTCAAAAAGACTTAAACACAACATCAAACAACTTAGCAAATGCCAATACTTTTGGTTTTAAAGAATCCCGTGCAGAGTTCGGTGATGTGTATTCATCATCATTGTTCTCAAATGCAAAAACCACAACAGGTGGTGGTGCTCAAACGACAAAAATTGCTCAGCAATTCCACGAAGGTTCAAGCATTTATACTAATAATCCAATGGATTTACGTATCTCTGGCCAAGGTTTTTTCGCTGTGGCAAAAGATCGCCTACAACCAGCGACAAATGAATTAAGCCGTAATGGTGCATTCCACCTAGATAATGAAAATTACGTAACGACATCAAATGATGAGTTTTTATTGGGTTACGAAGTAGATCCTGAATCTGGTAATGTGTCTTCATATGAGCCAAAAGCACTGAAGATCCCAGACCAATTCGGTAAGCCAAAACCAACAGAAAACGTTGAAATTGGTATGAACTTACCAGCAACTGAAGTACCAAAAGATCCTGCTCTTTTTGATATGAATGATCCTGACACTTACAACAAGTCAACTTCGGTAACGACGTATGACTCTCTAGGTCAGCCATACAAAATGACGACGTACTATGTTAAAGATGCAACACAACCAAACCGTTGGAATGTGTTCTACTCTTCAACTGATACTGATGGTGAAAAACCAGTAAACATTAATGGTGGTGATTCAACGAATGCCGCGGGCCAAGTTGGTCACTCTATTATTTTTAATAATGATGGTACAACTCAAAGTATCAATGCTGGTCAACCGGTTGCAACAACAACACTAGGTGCGAATGGTTTAAACTTAAATGGTGCTGATCCTTCTCAGACATTAACCATGAAGTTTGATAACCCAACACAATTCTCTGCACCGTTTGAAATGCGTCGCTTTAGTGAAGATGGCGCAACAACAGGTTACTTATCAAAAGTAGATATCGATAAGAGTGGTAACATTGTAGGTTCATACTCGAATGGTAAAGATGTAACGCTTGGCCGTGTAGCTATGGTTCGTGTTACTAACCAGCAAGGTCTTGCACAAAATGGTGGTACTCAGTGGTCTACAACACAAGCATCTGGTGCGGCTATTTGGGGTGAAGCAAGCCAAGGTTCATTTGGTGACATTCAAAGTGGTACTTTGGAGCAATCAAACATCGATATGACACAAGAATTGGTTGATTTGATTTCCGCACAACGTAACTTCCAAGCGAACTCACGTTCACTGGATGTACACAACCAACTGCAACAAAATATTCTGCAAATTCGTTAATCTAAACGAAATTGTTATTATCGAATTGCCGTCAATGTTGACGGCAATTTTTTACCCAAATTATTTGCCTCTCCTCCCCCAAATCTTTCCTCTTTGAATCTATTACATTCATAAAATCATCCTGTTATATATTTAATTTATTGAAAAATATAGAAAATAAAAGTTGGCACACTCATTGCTTTTATAACTTCAGATAGATTATTGGAGTTCATTATGGATCGCGCATTATTTTTAGCCATGAGTGGCGCAAAGCAAAACATGCAAGCTATGCAATTGCGTTCAAACAACCTTGCAAACGTAAGTACAACGGGTTTCCGTGCTGATTTAGAGCAAGCTCGTTCAATGCAAGCGTACGGTGAAGGTTTACCTACTCGTGTATTTAATATGACAGAGCGTCCAGGAAGCAGTTTTTCTCAAGGCTCTGTGATTACAACAGGTCGTGATTTAGATTTAACGATTGAAGGTGATGGCTGGATTTCAGTGATGGACAACACGGGCCGTGAAGGTTTGACTCGTGCCGGTAATCTGAAAATTGATGAAACAGGTTTGTTAATGAATGGCAGCGGTCATTTAGTACTAGGTGAAAATGACGCGCCAATCACTTTGCCGCTTCCTATCTCAAAAATTCAAATTGCTAAAGACGGCACTATCTCTGTTCTTGAGCAAGGTGCGCCAGCAGAAGCGATGGCAGAAGTTGACCGCATTAAATTAGTAAAAACCGATAATCGCGATTTATTTAAAGACACGAATGGCTTGTTTCGTTCGAAAAATCCTAATAATGCATTCCAAGCTGATGCTGGTGTCACTGTATTAAAAGGTGCATTAGAAGGCAGTAACGTTAATGCCGTAGGTGAAATGACCAATTTAATTGATTTGCAGCGTCAATTTGAAATGCAAGTCAAGATGATGAGTACCGCTGAAGAAATGGATAAAGCGTCAGATTCATTATTGCGTATGGGTTAATTGAATAATTAACTTTGATTAACTTAATACATTAAAAAATTTAGAGGAACACACAATGAATCCAGCATTATGGGTAAGTAAAACTGGCTTAGACGCACAGCAAACAAACATTGCGACTATCTCAAACAACTTGGCGAATGCCTCAACGGTTGGCTTTAAAAAGAGCCGTGCTGTATTTGAAGATCTGTTTTACCAAAACGTAAACCAAGCCGGTGCTCAATCCACTCAAAATACCGAGTTACCAACTGGCTTAATGCTAGGTGCAGGTTCTAAAGTTGTGGCAACTCAAAAAGTATTCACTAACGGTAATGCTCAAACCACATCAAACGGTATGGACATGATGATCGAAGGTAAAGGCTTTTTTCAAGTAACGATGCCAGATGGTAACATTGGTTACTCTCGTAATGGTCAATTTACACTGAATGATGAAGGCGCAATCGTAACAACAGGCGCAGGCTACCGTTTAGAGCCAGAAATTATCGTTCCTGAAGATGCAATTAATGTAACTGTAGGTACTGATGGTGAAGTTTCAGTTCGTTTACGTGGTCAGCAAGATAACCAAGTGATTGGTCAAATTACAACGGTTGATTTTATTAACCCAGGTGGTCTAGAGCCAGTAGGGCAAAACCTTTACTTACCAACTGGCGCAAGTGGTGACCCGCAAGAAGGAACACCGGGTCTAGAAGGTTTAGGTGCCATTCGTCAATCTATGCTTGAAGCGTCAAACGTTAACGTAACTGAAGAGCTCGTGAATATGATCGAAGCGCAACGTGTTTATGAAATGAACTCAAAAGTAATTTCTGCTGTTGATAAAATGGCAAGCTTTGTTAACCAACAACTGTAATTGGTGATTAGGATGAAACGTCTTTTTTGTTTACTACTTCTAGCCACATTAACGGGTTGTGAATCGCTGTTAATTCAAAATCCAAACTTACAAGAGAGCGAAGTCACTTCTGCGACAACCAATGTTGATGCCGTAGAAGGGGATAAAGCAAAAGAAGAGGGCGGCGGCATTATTGATACACTGCGTGGTCGTAATGATCCTATATCAGGTGATCCTGCTTGGGCTCCAATTCATCCTAAAGAAAAACCAGAGCATTACGCGGCAGCAACCGGTTCATTGTTTAATATCGATCATGCGCAAGATATGTATGACGACACAAAACCACGCGGATTGGGTGACATTGTTACGGTTACTTTGGCTGAAAATACCAAAGCGGCAAAAAGTGCCGATGCAGAATTATCTAAATCAAATGATTCAAGCATGGACCCATTACAAGTGGGTGGCCAAGAATTGCAAATGGGTGGTAAGTATAATTTTTCTTATGAGTTATCTAATGATAATAACTTCACAGGAAATACATCTGCCAATCAAAGTAACAGTTTAAGTGGTTCAATTACGGTTGAAGTGATTGAAGTATTATCAAATGGTAATTTGCTGATCCGTGGTGAAAAGTGGCTAACACTGAATACGGGTGATGAGTACATTCGATTAAGTGGAACCATCAGACCTGAAGACATTGCTTTTGATAATACAATTGCATCAACACGAATTTCAAATGCTCGTATCCAATATTCAGGTGCGGGTGATCAACAAGATATGCAAGAACCTGGATTCTTGGCACGATTCTTTAATGTAGCACTGTAATAATGACGAATCGTTGGAGTTTTGACGTGAATAAAAACCTAGTTACCTTAATTTTTACTTGGTTATGCCTAAGTATCTCTACAGCACAAGCGGCACGTATTAAAGACGTAGCGGAAGTTGCTGGGGTTCGTAGTAACCAATTAATCGGCTATGGTCTGGTTTCAGGCTTGCCGGGTACTGGTGAATCAACCCCATTTACCGATCAAAGCTTTAATGCCATGCTGCAAAACTTTGGTATTCAATTACCACCTGGAACAAAACCAAAAACAAAAAATGTCGCGGCAGTAATGGTAACGGCAACGTTGCCAGCCTTTTCAAAACAAGGCCAAGTAGTTGATGTTACTGTCTCTTCTGTTGGTTCAGCAAAAAGTTTACGTGGTGGTACTTTACTACAAACTTTTCTAAAAGGTTTAGATGGTAAAACTTACGCAATAGCACAAGGTAACTTAATTGTAAGTGGCTTTAGTGCTGAAGGCGCAGATGGTTCAAAGTTGGTGGGTAATAACCCAACCGTAGGCCGTATTTCTGGTGGTGCAATAGTTGAACGTGAGGTTCCATCTCCATTTGGTCGTGGTGATTTCATTACCTTTAACTTATTAGAGTCTGATTTTACTACCGCTCAACGTATGGCTGATGCGGTAAATAATTTCTTAGGCCCAAATATGGCGTCAGCGGTTGATGCAACCTCAGTCCGTGTGCGTGCACCCCGTGATATTAGCCAACGTGTTGCTTTCTTATCTGCGGTAGAGAATGTCGATTTTGACCCAGCAGATGGTTCAGCAAAAATCATTGTTAACTCTCGTACTGGCACTATTGTTGTTGGTAAACATGTGAAATTGAAAGCAGCAGCGGTAACCCACGGTGGTATGACGGTTGCAATTAAAGAAAACTTACAAGTGAGTCAACCTGGTCCTTTTAGTGATGGTCAAACGGTCGTTGTTCCTGACTCTGATATTGAAGTAACTGAAGAGCAAGGAAAGATGTTTAAGTTTGAGCCGGGACTTACTCTTGATGATTTGGTTCGAGCTGTGAATGAGGTTGGTGCTGCCCCATCAGATTTAATGGCGATCCTACAAGCATTGAAACAAGCGGGTGCCATTGAAGGACAACTAATTATCATTTAATAGCGACTTATTAAATAAAGACAATAAACGCACGTCTTAGGGAGTGCGTTTTTTTTGGCATTAAATTTGCTCTATTAGTAACTGTAGAGACAGTAACTTTATTACCCTGATTAAAAGAGTAAGTGTAAAGATGAATAATTCAGTAAACATGACAGACGTAGGCTTTATCCATGATGTGGGTGGTCTAGATAAATTACGTAAAAGTGCAGTGAGTGGCGATCAAAAAAGCCAAGACAAAGCGCTGCGTGCGGCGGCTGAGCAGTTTGAATCAATCTTCACACAAATGCTTTTTAAATCAATGCGTAATGCTAATGATTCATTCAAGTCAGACATGATGAGCAGTGATAACCAGAAGTTCTTTGAGCAAATGCGTGATGACCAAATGTCGACTGAGTTATCGAAAAAAGGATCTCTCGGTTTAGCCGATATGATCGTCGCTCAACTTGGTGCATCAATGAATCAAAAGCCACCAGTTCAAAGCGGCAATAATTTAGAGCAAGATGCACGCACGGCAATGCGTAAAGCGGCAACCGATGAAACGTTACGTTTACCTTCTGATTATGTTTATCCAAATACATCTGAAGCAAAACAAGAGTCACAAGTAGAATCTCCAGCGATTGCACAATTAGAAAAAGCCTTAGCGGCAAGACAGGCACAGCAGCCTCAGAAATTTGATTCACCTCAGCAATTCGTTGAAACCATGAAACCATACGCAGAGAAAGCAGCAAAAGCACTGGGTATTGATTCAAATGTCTTGATCGCTCAAGCGGCCTTAGAAACGGGTTGGGGTAAGAAAGTGATTCAAAACTCTGTAGATTCAAGTCATAACTTATTCAACATCAAAGCAGACAGAAGTTGGCAAGGTGATAAGATCGCTAAGAATACCTTGGAGTATCACGATAATATTGCCGTTACTGAAAATGCCGCTTTCCGTTCATACGATAACTATGAAGAGAGCTTTAGTGATTTTGTTCGATTCTTAAATCAAAACCCACGTTATGAGCGAGCGCTACAGCAAACAGAAAGTTCAGAAAGCTTTATTAAAGGGATCCACAGTGCTGGTTATGCAACCGATCCAAATTATACCGATAAAGTAATGAGTGTAATGAAGACCGTAGAAAGCTTAACTAAATAAACTTAACTAAAAAATTAAACCATTAAAATCCTGCATCTTAGCCATATTGACTGGCTAAGCGGCAGGATTTTTTGTTTTATTGCCGCTTAAAAACCAAAAGAGGCAAAGAAAGGCAATAAATACAGAATTTTAGTGGCAAAGATAAAGTTTTAAGTCTGCGTTTTTAGTTATCTTGTTGAAAGTAAAGGGTTTAAAAGTTGGCACACTGATTGCTATATTAGATTCGTTAGGAAATTTTTATCGCATCTTTTATAGAGTTTTTTTGGAGGCAACATGGGACTTGATCTGCTAAATCTAGGTACACAAGGTGTGCTTACGGCGCAGCGTCAACTGAATACGACCAGTCACAATATTAACAACGTTAATACTGAAGGCTTCAGTCGTCAATCGGTTGTTCAAGACACTAATATGCCTCATTGGGTGTCAGGTGCAAACCTCGGCGCAGGCGTGCATGTAGCCGCTGTGCGACGTTCGTTTGATCAGTTTGCAACGAATGAACTGAACCTATCAACAACTAACCTTAATTACTCTATGGATACAGAAGCTAACCTAGATGTTCTAACGAATATGATGTCGTCTATTGGCGCTAAACGTATTCCTGAAAACATCAATGATTGGTTTGATGCCGTAAAAACTCTTGCCGACAGCCCTAACGAAATCGGTGCGCGTAAAGTAGTCCTTGAAAAATCGCGTCTTGTTTCGCAAAGTTTAAACGACTTTTATGAGAATGTACGTCAGCAAAATTCAGACGTAAATAAAAAGATGGATCTAACGGTAGAGCGTATGAATGGTATTGCTCTAGAGTTAAAAGAAATTAACCAAATGATGGTCAAGACCCCAGGTCCGCACAATGACCTAATGGATCGTCATGAAAAGTTAATTAAAGAACTGTCTCAATACACAAAAGTTACCATTACTAAGCGTGATAACGAGAACGCATTCAATGTCTTAATTGGTGGTGGGCACATGTTAGTGTCTGGTACTAATGCAAGTGAATTGAAAATGATTGCAGGGACTCCTGACCCATTACAACGCCGCCTAGCAATGGTTGAAGGTAAAGGATTGAAAGCGATTCAGCATGATAGCATTGGCGGTAAAATGTCAGCGTTATTTGAATTGCGTGATAGCACTATTCCTACCATCATGGATGAATTAGGCCGTGTGGCAGTAGGCTTCAGTAGTGAAGTTAACCGTCTACAAAGTCAAGCGATAGATCTGCGTGGACAGATTGGTGCAAATATTTTCTCTGATGTGAACTCAGAACAAGCAGCACGTAGTCGTGCCATTGTACAAGGCGGTTCATCTGCAGAAGTAGGCGTATTTATTGATGATATTAGCTTACTAAAAGCAGGTGATTACGCACTGAAGTATGATGGCAGCCAATATACGGTGACCCGACCTACAGGCGAAGTTCAGCGCTTAGACCCAACCGGTAACCCATCGACCTTTTTCCTAGACGGTATGCGAGTTGAAATTCGTGAACCACTAGGTGCCGGTGAGCGTGTATTACTTCGCCCAACGCGTATAGCGGCAGGCACAATGAAGCTTGAGATGAATGAAGCAGAGAAAATTGCCGCACAAAGTTATGCAAGTTCTGCCACTTTTGCGACAGGTAATGCGAAATTTAAAGTATTACAAGCGGGTGAGCTAAAAGAGTTCCAAGTCGTTATCTCTCCAGCAGCGAATCAGTTTGCAGTGTTAGATATGAAAGGAAAAATGTTACTAGAACCACAAACCTACCCACCAAAAGGTCCGGTAAGCGTTGGTGGTACAACCTTTGAACTAACAGGTGGCGCAGCTGCAAATGATAAGTTTGCTGCTAACTTAGTGCCATCAGAAGGTGATAACGGTAACTTATTGCTAATGCAAGGCTTACAGACACGTAAAGTAATGGACGAAGGCCGCTCAACGGTGATTGACCTATATGAAAACGTAAATACTGAAATTGGCCTGAAAAAAGCAACAGCGTCTCGTTTATCTGAAGTTTCTCGTGTAGAAAACGAAGCTGCACAAAGTCGTGTTGCTTCTGTAGCAGGCGTAAACTTAGATGAAGAAGCGGCAAATATGATGAAGTTCCAACAAGCGTATATGGCTTCTTCTCGTATTATGAAAGCGGCAGATGAGACGTTTAACTCAATCTTGCAACTTTCGTAACTAGGAGGCATTCAATATGTTAACTCGTATTTCAAGCTTTCATAATTACCAATCAGTTCAGAATGATATTTCGCGCCAAGAAGCCAAAGTGCATCAAAACAGCGCACAATTAGCGTCAGGTAAAAAGCTATTAACGGCAGGAGACGACCCCGTTGCTGCGTTATACGCTCAAAACCTAACGCAAAAGAAAGAAGAACTACGTCAATACAGCGATACCATTATTCTTGCTCGAAACCGCTTAGAGCGTCATGAAGTGGCGATTGCCAATGCGGAGCAGTTTGCCGATGATGCAAAGCGCAGTGTAATGGAAATGATTAACGGCTCTCTTGCACCAGAAGATCGTTATGCTCATGCTCAGGACGTAAAAGGATTAGCAGATAATTTCTTAAACCTAACTAATATGTTAGATGAATCAGGAAATTACCTTTTCTCTGGAACTAAGCCTAAAACCCAACCATTTTTTAGATCAAATGATGGGACAGTCGCTTATGCTGGAGATGAATACCAACGTAATTTAAAAGTATCAGGTTCGATTGAAGTTGCTGTTAATGATTCTGGCAGTAAGCTGTTTACTGAAATCAAAAATCCATTTGGAGATTATGATCCACAGTACGCACTGCAAGAAGGTTCAGAGCTTTTGCTGTCAAAAGCGACTAATACCAATTACACCGATCCTGCAACTTATGAAATCACTTTTAATGCAGCCGCTAACGGTCAGTATAATTATGAGCTATCAAAAGATGGCAGTACGGTAAAAACGGCCCAGTTTGACCCTTCTGAAGGCATTAAATACGAAGGGGTAGATATTCAGATCCGCGGTCAGTTAAAAGCAGGTGATACCATCACCTTGGAGCCGAAAAAGACCATTAGTATTTTTGATTCGTTCAAAAAAGCACAAGAATTAGCATTAAATGATGTGTCTGATGCCTCAACAACGGCAGAATTACATCAAGTAACGGATGAATTTCACGCGGCATTCATTCATTTAAGCCAAGCGCGTGCAGAAGTTGGCACGAGACAAAATACGTTAGATCAACAAGAGATGCAGCATCAAGATTTTGATTTAACTATTTCTAAATCATTAAGTTCTATTGAAGATTTAGATTACGCTCAAGCCGTGATTGAGTTTAATGAAAATACACGTGCACTTCAGGCTTCCCAGCAAGCCTTCGGTAAAGTAAAAGACATTACATTATTTAATTACGTGTAAATTAACACGTTTGATGACAAGCCTAGCTGATATACTAGGCTTTTTTTAAATTTAACTGTATGAATAGTAAGATTTTATATAGGAAATTAATTGCAGTTTCTCTTTGTTTTTTGCCGCAGTTGGTGTGTCTTTAATTATGTATAAGTACTTATTTTTGAGATGAATAAGAATTTTGTTTTTCTTATATAAATAAAGAGAGATACGACGGAAGTATTAAAGAGGCAAGAGTGGCAAATCTCGACTTGATAAAGTGGCAAAAAATAATTTAGATAGAAAGTTAAGAGTTAAATAACACTGAATAACCTTATTTAACTTATTGAAACTGTATAAGTTGATCATTTTTTTAATTTAAAATTAATTTTTCCTAAAATTGGCACAACTTATGCTAATTAATAACTATGACTGAGACGCTCACAGTTTGCCAATGGTAAATAGTGGCATGGCAGTGGCAAGGTAGAGTAATTCTCTTTGCTTTTGTATGTCAGTCATTAATTCATGTATTTCTTCTCATCTTGGCATGAGATTTGATATGTAAATTACATGACATTGAAAAACATTGGCCAATTGTGGCTGATATTTAACTATGAATTTTAAATATTTCTGAATAGAGCAGAAATTAGATTTCGTGAAAACGAAGCTAAAGGAGAGCAACGATGGCTGTAAATGTAAATACTAACGTATCTGCGATGACTGCGCAGCGTTACCTAAATAACGCAACGAATGATCTAAACAACTCAATGGAGCGTTTGTCTTCAGGTACTAAAATCAACAGCGCAAAAGATGACGCTGCTGGTCTACAAATTTCTAACCGTTTAACAGCGCAGACTCGTGGTCTTGACGTTGCTATGCGTAATGCGAACGATGGTATCTCTATCGCTCAAACGGCTGAAGGTGCGATGAACGAATCGACAAACATCCTTCAACGTATGCGTGATTTATCATTGCAAGCGGCAAATGGTTCTAACTCAGATCAAGACCGCTCTTCTATCCAAGAAGAAGTACATGCACTGTCTGACGAATTAAACCGTATTGCTGAAACAACCTCTTTTGGTGGTCGTCGTTTACTTAATGGTCAGTTCGGTGAATCAGCATTCCAGATTGGTGCTAACGCTGGTGAAGCTATTCTAATCAAGTTACCGTCAGTTCGTGCTGATGATGACAGTATGGGTGGTCAACGTTTTGTTTCTGAAAACGGCAAAGGTGCGTCTTGGAACGTTGAACCTGGCAAAAATGACCTGAAATTAGAATTCACAACTAAAAAGGGTGAAGCAATTTCTATCGATATCAGTGCTAAAACAGGTGATGATATCGAAGAATTAGCAACGTACATCAACGGTCAATCAGACAAGATCTCTGCATCTGTTGGCGATGAAGGTAAACTTCAATTGTTTGTTGCTGAACCATCTATTGAAGGTGAGTTAGCGGTATCTGGTAACCTTGCGACTGAACTAGGTTTATCTAGCGGTCCTGGTATGAAAGCTACCGTTGATAAACTAGACGTAACCTCTGTTGGTGATGCACAAGTTTCTGTTGGTGTTATCGATTCAGCGCTTGCTTACATTGACCGTGAGCGTGCTGATTTAGGTGCGAAACAAAACCGTCTAGGCCACAGCATCAACAACTTGTCTAACATTCAAGAGAATGTGTCTGCTTCTAATAGCCGAATTAAAGATACTGATTTTGCTAAAGAAACAACAAATATGACAAAAGCACAAATCCTTCAGCAGTCTAGTACATCTATTCTTGCTCAAGCGAAACAGTTACCAAACGCTGCACTAACTTTACTGCAGTAACTGAGTAACTAACAACAGTCATCTGAGTGAACAAGAGGTGCTCTCATCTCTCATCATCCTCTTGTTCATTTGATTGTTGTGCAAGCTTCAGGTAACTGGTTTTTTGTGTTCTTCTCACAGATCTCCTCATAAAAAACCAACCTAGCTTTATGCCCCTTAATTGGGGCTACTCTTTTCTATTTATCTCTCTAGTGCCCCCTTCTATTTTTCTAATCTCTTTCTTTTTATTTTCCTCTTAAGTTTATTTTTTCAGCGCCGATAAAGCCTTATAAGAGTCTATTTTCCTATATCAGCGAATAGCTATTTTAATTAAGAGAGCATTATGACAGTGACAGTCAACACCAATGTGTCTGCCATGACGACACAACGATATTTGAATCAAGCGACGGAGCATCTAAACCAGTCTATGGAGCGTCTTTCCTCAGGAAGTCGAATTAATAGTGCGAAGGATGATGCGGCAGGTTTGCAGATATCAAACCGTTTAAAATCACAAATGAGTGGTTTGGATGTGGCGGTTCGTAATGCTAATGATGGTATTTCTATTGCCCAAACGGCGGAAGGGGCGATGAATGAAAGTACTAACATTCTTCAGCGTATGCGTGATTTAGCACTACAGTCATCAAATGGCTCTAACTCTTTACAAGATCGCCAGGCAATACAAGAAGAAGCGGATGCTTTAAATGATGAATTAAATCGTATTGCAGAAACCACCTCTTTTGGTGGGCGCCGTTTATTGAATGGTCAATTTGGAACATCAACCTTTCAGATTGGTGCTAATGCAGGTGAAGCGGTGCAATTAACGCTTGGTAGTATGCGTTCTGACACCTTAGCAATGGGGGGCTTTCATTACACCTCTCAAAACCAGCTGAACAAAGGTTGGACAGTACCAGAAGGCGGGCAAACGTTAACAATGTCATTTGCTGATGAAAATGGAAAAGCTCAAGAGATTACGATAGAGGCGAAAGCTGGCGATGATATTGAAGAGTTAGCCACTTACATCAATGGGCAGAATGATACCGTTCAAGCATCCGTGGATGAAAAAGGTCAGTTGCAGTTATTTACTGCCGGAGATCTAGTCTCAAGTGCGGTGACCTTTGGCGGCTCATTATCTGCGGAATTGGCTATTGGCGGTGCTGTATTTGATACCGTGAATGATTTGGATTTAACAACGGTAGGCGGTTCTCAAAAAGCAATAGCAACGTTAGATGCCGCCATGGGATTTGTCGATAAAGAACGTGCAACATTAGGTGCGTTCCAGAATCGTTTTGGACATGCGATTAATAATTTAAATAATATTAATGAAAATATCTCGGCATCAAACAGTCGTATTGAAAATACTGATTTTGCAAAAGAAACGGTTGAGATGATGAAAGCACAAATCTTACAGCAAGTAAGCTCAACGGTACTCGTTCAAGCTAAACAAGCGCCTGATATTGCACTGAAGTTACTAGGTTAATAAATCGGTTCGTTTATATAGTAAGAAACCAGCGAAAGCTGGTTTTTTTTCACCTAAAAAAAGTAGAAGGTGCTTTTCTTGGACGAAATGGTAAAAACTTTAGTTATTTTTCCGTCAAATATTGAAAAGTTTGAAGCGCAGTCATAGTTCATTAAGTAATCAATAATTTTATAAAAAAAAGCATAAAGGTTTATTTTTAACCGTCGCTAAGCTAAGTATCAGGCACTAATGGCAACGTCGTTAGTTCCAAATAATAAAGCTCAGTTTTCCGAACTACGGAAAACAATCGGAAAACTAAACGGAGATACCACTATGTCGATTACAGTAAATACTAATGTATCAGCAATGACTGCTCAGCGTTACTTGAACAATGCAACGGATGGCGTTAATAAATCAATGGAACGTCTCTCTTCTGGCTTTAAAATTAACAGTGCGAAGGATGATGCCGCAGGCCTACAAATTTCAAATCGCTTAACTTCTCAATCTCGTGGTTTAGATGTTGCTGTCCGTAATGCAAATGATGGTATTTCTATTGCACAAACGGCTGAAGGTGCGATGAACGAATCGACAAATATCTTACAGCGTATGCGTGATTTATCACTTCAGTCTTCTAACGGTTCAAACACTTCTGCTGATCGTGAAGCAATTCAACAAGAAGTTGGCGCGCTTAATGACGAGTTAAACCGAATTGCAGAAACGACTTCATTTGGTGGCTCTCGCCTTCTTAATGGTCAGTTTGGTACAAAGTCTTTCCAAATCGGTGCTGATTCTGGTGAAGCGGTAATGCTTAGTTTAAATAACATGCGTTCAGATTCTGCATCAATGGGTGGAATAAGCTATAAAGCAGAAACAGGGTTGGGTGCAGATTGGTCTGTAAATGCTGAGAAATCAGAACTAACCGTGTCGTTTTTAAACAAAGCCGGTGAAGAGAAAGAATTAACGATTAATGCGATAGCTGGCGATGATATCGAACAAGTGGCTACGTATATTAATGGTCAAACAGATTCAATTAATGCCTCTGTATCAGAAAAGGGTGAGCTTCAAATTGTTACCTCTAATGATAAAGTTCAAGGAGAGGTGAGCTTCGGTGGTTCTCTAGCTAGCGAATTAAATATGGGTACAGCTCAGGCTGAAACCGTAAAAAGCATTGATGTAACGACTGTTGGTGGTTCACAAAAGGCCGTTGCAATTCTAGATGCAGCAATGCAGTTTGTTGATTCTAACCGTGCAGATCTTGGTGCATTCCAAAATCGCTTTAGCCATGCTATTAATAATCTAGATAACATTAATGAAAATGTATCAGCATCAAATAGTCGAATTAAAGATGTCGATTTTGCTAAAGAAACGACTGAGATGACTAAAGCTCAAATCCTTCAGCAAGCAAGTTCATCTATTTTAGCTCAAGCTAAGCAGGCGCCTAATGCTGCTCTTGGCCTATTACGCTAATTATATTGGCTAATTAAAGAAACTTCTAAGGTAGTAGTGCTCTCACACTATGCCAAAGCCGGGGTTTTCCTCGGCTTTTTTTATACATTAATTAAAATGAAATGCCATATATTGGATTAACTTTGGTTTTTGTTGTGTAAAAATTAAGCGATATCTTTCTGTTTATATCTATTTATAGCGATCTTCCTCTCGTTTTACCTTTCATTTAAATTTATTTCATTTTTTTTATCTTTTTTTCTAAAGAGTTTTCGATCGCGAGCGATAACTTAATTACAAGGCATTACGACTGAGATTTTTTAAAATGCTTACAAAAGAAAAACTTAAAAAATTAAAAGTTTTTCTAAAGTAATTTGAAACTAGGTCGCTAAGTTAAGTATCAACGATGAATAATACGGTTTCCGGTCCAGGAGCGGAGTGATTCGGAACCAAAGTGGAGAAATAAAATATGTCTATCAATGTAAACACAAACGTATCAGCAATGACAGCACAGCGTTACCTAAACAGCGCAACGAATGACTTAAACAGCTCAATGGAGCGTTTGTCTTCTGGTTTTAAAATTAACAGTGCAAAAGATGATGCGGCAGGTCTACAAATTTCTAACCGTTTAACATCTCAAACTCGTGGTTTGGATGTAGCAGTTCGAAATGCAAATGATGGTATCTCAATGGCGCAAACCGCTGAAGGTGCGATGAACGAAACAACGAACATCCTTCAACGTATGCGTGATTTATCACTTCAATCAGCGAACGGTTCAAATACACATGCAGACCGTACAGCGATTCAAGAAGAAGTGGTTGCTTTGAATGACGAATTAAACCGTATTGCAGAAACAACATCGTTCGGAGGCTCACGCTTACTTAACGGTCAATTTGGTACTAAATCTTTCCAAATCGGTGCGGATTCAGGTGAAGCGGTAATGCTAACGTTGAATAACATGCGCTCTGATACAACGGCAATGGGTGGTCACACTTACTCAGCGACCGAAGGTAAAGATGCAAACTGGAAAGTAGATGCAGAAAACACAGAATTTACAATGAACTTTGTCGATAAAGAAGGCAAAGAACAAAAGATCTCAATCAATGCAAAAGCAGGCGATGATATTGAAGAAGTAGCGACTTACATCAATGGTCAAAGCAACGCAATCAATGCATCGGTTACTGAAGATGGCAAGCTGCAAGTATTCGCAGCAGCAGAAGCAACAGACATTGAGTTTAGTGGTTCACTAAGCAATGAACTAGGTATGGGCAATAAAGTTGCCGATACAGTGAAAAGCATCGATGTAACTACTGTTGGAGGTTCACAAAAAGCGGTTGCTATCCTTGATTCAGCGATGGAATACGTTGACTCAAATCGTGCAGACCTAGGTGCTTTCCAAAACCGCTTTGGCCACGCTATCAACAACTTAGAAAATATTAATGAGAACGTTAATGCGTCTAACAGCCAAATCAAAGATGTTGATTTTGCTAAAGAAACGACGGCAATGACGAAAGCTCAAATCCTGCAACAAGCGAGCTCTTCAATTCTAGCTCAAGCTAAGCAGGCACCAAATGCAGCATTAGGCCTGTTGGGCTAATCAGCATAGTAAATACTTGTGAGAATGGGAATTTATGCGACACGCTAAGTTCCTTCCCAACAGGTCATAAGTAAGTCTGACTTACTTTTTAAAATTAATTTAGGCATTCCGCATGTATTTTGTAGAGGTGAGAGTCTACAAAGTGCATAGAGATACGCTTTATAAATATATGTGAGAATCAATAGCTGGTTTGGAGGATGAGACCAAACCACTGTTGTACAATTTTCCTTAGGAGATCTATTTATGTCTATTACAGTAAATACTAACGTATCAGCAATGACTGCACAGCGTTACTTAAACAGCGCAACATCTGACGTTAACCAATCAATGGAGCGTCTGTCTTCTGGTAGCAAAATCAACAGTGCTAAAGATGATGCAGCTGGCCTACAAATCTCTAACCGTCTAAACACGCAAACTCGTGGTCTAGACGTAGCGGTTCGTAACGCAAACGATGGTATCTCTATGATGCAAACTGCTGAAGGCGCAATGAAAGAGACTTCAAACATCCTTTCTCGTGTACGTGACCTAGCACTGCAATCGTCAAATGGTTCAAACACAGACGCTGACCGTAGCGCGATCCAACAAGAAGTAACGGCTCTTTCTGATGAAATGAACCGTATCGCAGAAACAACTTCTTTTGGTGGTACACGCCTACTTAACGGTAACTTCGGTACTAAATCTTTCCAAGTTGGTGCTGATTCTGGTGAAGCGGTAATGCTTACACTGAACAACCTACGTGCTGACGAAGCAAACATGGGTGGCCAATCTTTCACAGCGAAAGAAGGTGTTGCTGCGGGTTGGACTGCTGGTAAAGATGCAGAAATGACAATTTCTTTCACAGACAAGTCTGGTGAAGAACAATCTGTATCAATCACAGCTAAAGCTGGTGACGATATTGAAGAAGTAGCAACTTACATCAACGGCCAAACTGATAAAGTTAGCGCTTCTGTTGGTGAAGATGGCAAACTGCAAGTATTTGCAGCTAAAGGCACAATCGAAGGCGAAATCGAATTCTCTGGTGCTCTAGCTAACGAAACTGGTATGTCTGACGCTGTTCAAGCTCAAAAAACAGTTGGTAACATCGACGTTACAACGGTAGCTGGTTCTCAAGACGCAGTAGCAGTTGTTGATGCAGCAATGAAATTTGTTGATAGCCACCGCTCTGAGCTAGGTGCTGCTCAAAACCGTATGGGTCATACAATCAACAACTTAGACAACATTAACGAAAACGTTTCTGCTGCTAAGAGCCAAATCAAAGACGTTGATTTCGCGAAAGAAACAACTGAAATGACTAAAGCTCAAATCCTACAGCAAGCAAGCTCTTCTATCTTAGCTCAAGCTAAGCAAGCGCCAAACGCTGCTCTAGGTCTATTACGTTAATCCACTCGATTAATTGATAATACTTAAATAGGTAGGTGGGCGGCTTCATCGTCAACCCACTTACTTAAATATGACAGCCGGGCCGCTCTCCTGCTGTCTTTTTTCGTATTAGGAGGAAAATACTATGAATCCATCATCTGTATCTTCATCAATCCTGCCCTCTCCATCCTCAAATAACGGCACGCAAATTGCTAGTTCTAATGTGCAGCCAACATTATCTGTTAATGCCCCAAATAAAACAGCAAAAACTGAACCGTCAGAAGCAATGACGCAAAGCCAAGCTATCGTGATAGAAGCAGAGCAAAAGCTTGAAACGAAAAAGAAAGAAGAACTTTATCAAGCAGTAAAAGAGCTGAATGAATACGTTAAAAGCATGGATCGAGGATTATCATTTCATCTAGATGAAGAATCAGGGCGGCAGGTTATTACCGTTATAGAGGTTAGCTCTGGTGATATCATCCGTCAGATCCCCGATGAAAAAATGTTGCAAGTTGCTAGAGAATTAGCTGCCAGTGCGTCTGGATTAATAGCTGAGAAGATATAATCGTTAATTGAGGAAAATGCTTCATGAGTATGAGCCCGATGGGGATGGGTGGTGGCCTAGATATTAATTCTATGGTGAGCAAAATAGTTGAAAGCGAGCGCTTACCAAAGCAGCAACGCATCGACCGTGAACGTTCAGATATAGACATGAATATCAGTGGTTATGGCCGTCTGCAAGAATCGTTAGATACCATGAAAAATCTCATGTCGACGTTTCGCCAAGAGGATACGTTTGCATCTCGAACTATTTCAAGCAGTGATGATGAAGTAGTCAGTGCGACGGCAACGCCAGAAGCCTTAGCGGGTCGATACACAATTGATGTTTTACAATTAGCTCAAGCTCAAAAACTAGCTTCATCGCCAATCCGTGATGATGCTAAATTTGGTCCAGGTAAATTAGATATTTCATTAGGCGATAAAGAATTCACCATTGAAATTATTGGTAAAAATAACAAAATCACCGATCTGTTAAGACAAATTAATGGCGCACCGTCTAACCCTGGTGTGCAAGCCTCTATCGTTAAGGACGATGGTGGGTCACGTCTTATTCTCGCCTCTGATAAACCAGGCGAAAGTCATAAAGTTAAAATTGAAGTCGATGCTGAATACAATAATCAGCTGCATCGCCTTGCTTTTAATCCTAATTTTGATCCTACGGTATCAACAAAATTTGATATTCCAACCTTGCTTGAATATCAAAATGTACCAGAAATTGCCGCTCAGCAAGTGCAAGAGCCAATAACGGCACAAGAGGTTCCTGAATTAAGTGATAAAGAAAAATACGCGTACTTTAAGCCGCTTATTGATTATGCCAATCGTGAATTAGCGCGAGAAGAAAAAGCGGCAAAAGAGATCATGCTTCAACAAGAAGCAACAGCTGCATTATCGACATTAGAAGACCCTACCGATCCAACATCGGGCATGTCAGGATGGAGTGAGCGCACAGCAGGTACCCTGCAAGCGGCATTGCCAAGTGAAGATGAAAAGATCGAGTTAGCTAAAGCCGCAAAGCAAGGCGATAAAGATGCAGCAGAAGCCTTAGCTGAAATCGGTCAAACGGCAGATGTTGTTTTTCAAGCTGCAGGCATTACTTATGAAGCACCTCAAGTCGCACCTAAAAAAGAATTGGTTGAAATAGCGAAAGAAAAAATTGAACAGCTACCGCCGACAATTAAAGAAATAGCAAAAGAAAAATTAGAACCGATTGAAAAAGTCGTAGCGGCAATTAAGCCTGAAGGCCCACGTAAACCGTTGTATTCTGGCCTTCAAGAAGTGCAAACAGCAAGCAGTGCAAAAGTAGTATTAGATGGCGTTGCTCGAATAAGCAGTGATACCAATGTGATTCAAGATGCGGTTCATGGCGTAGACATCACTTTAAAAGGTACGACAGCAGAAGCAAGTAAGCGTGTGGAGCTTGATGTGCAGTTTGATAGAGATGGCGTAAAAGCCGCGATTGAACAATTTGTTACTACCTATAATCAGTTTTACGAAACAACTCAAGCACTGAGTGGTTTTGACCCGGCAACTGGCCAAAGTGGTCCTCTTGCTGGTGATAGTGTTGTTCGATCTGCTGAATCTCGTTTGAAATCTGCTTTTGTGGCACCAGTCGAATCAGCACCAAAAGATGTAAAAACACTTATTGAACTGGGTATTTCGACCACTCGTCAGGGGACGTTAGAAATAAACCATACGATGCTTGATCGACAATTGAATGAAAATTTTGCTCAATTGCATACATTTTTTGGTGGTTCGAAAGGTTTTGCTAAAAAAATTGAAGACGTAATTCAGAGTATGACAGGGGTAACAGGCCCAATTCGTACCAGAATGAATACGATGCGAGATCAAAATTACCGCTTAAATGACCAACAAGTGGATTTAGATCGTCGTATGGAGAGTTTACAAGAACGAACTAGAAATAAGTTTGCCAATATGCAGGACGTTACTGGGAAAATGAAAGCTCAGTTGTCAGGAATGATGAACGCGTTAGGTTAATGAGTACCCGTGATGATTAGGTGTTTTCAATGATATTAATACAGCAATTAGAAAAACTGGATCAAGAGTTACAAGGTTTATATCGTGAAGATGATATTAATTTTGAACAGTTGGCTATATTTTTATCAAATCGGGAACAACTTTTGCATCAGTGTATGCAAGTGTCAGAAATAGTGCATTCCACTGAATGGCAAAGCGCAATTGTAAGAACTCAATTGATCGTTGATGAAATGAGTCAATTAGGACAGCAATTTGCTACAGATTATCAAAAATTGAATCATGGACAAAAGTCGGTTCAACTTTATAGAAAATTTCAATAATACTGAGGAAATACAATGAGAGGTTCACTACAAGCATATAAGAAGGTATCAATTGATAGCCAATTAAGTGCTGCATCACCTCATAAGGTAATTCAAATGCTAATGGCTGGCGCGATTGAGCGTTTAATCCAAGGTAAAGCAGCAATGCAGCAAGGTAATACTCCTGTAAAAGGCGAACGTCTTGGTAAAGCATTGGATATTGTGATCAGTTTACGTTCTTGCCTTTCAATGGATGATGGTGGTGACATTGCAAGTAATCTTGATTCTTTGTATGACTTCATGATCCGTCAGATCTCTCATGCAAATCAAAATAACGATGGTCAAGCTATTGATGACGTTGTTGAGATGCTGCGTGAGATCAAATCAGCATGGGATCAAATTCCGGCAGAATTCCATAACCTTACTGCAGACCAAGTTGGTATTTAAGTTCACTTCACGTAATTTGGTATAAAAGACAATTAGTTTTATTAATCAAGTTTATTTTTGATTTTTTATATTAACCTCTCATTTACAGTATGACTGTCGTTTTATTGGCAGTCATAGTTGCCTTATTTTTCTTATGCTATAAAATGGCGATATAATTTCGTTGCTGTTCAATGAATAGGCCACTTAAATCAAAGAATTAAGGCACATAACACATCTATGCAAGGTTTAGCAAAGACACTAATTATTGAAGATGACGAGCAAAACCGTCATAACCTTAAGATCATTCTTGAGTTTATCGGTGAGCATTGTCATGCCATTTCGACTTCAGAACTGTCTACTTTTGATTGGAATGATCCTTGGAGTGCCTGTTTTTTAGGTAACGTGACAGATAGTTCACAAAAAGAACTAATCAAAAAATCCTTAATTACTAATAATCATATCCCTATTATTATGCTTACGGGCGCTGTATATGATCTTGAGGATTTGACGAACTATGTTGGTGAATTAAATCAACCGGTGAATTACCCTCAATTGACAGATGCGTTACGTCATTGCCAAGAGTTTATGGGACGCCGTGGTTTAGGTGTACCTCAGCTTGGGCGTAAAATTACCTTATTCCGTAGCATGGTTGGGCAAAGTCCAGCGATCAGCACAGTTCGTCACTTAATTGAGCAAGTCTCTGGCACTGAAGCAAGTGTTCTTGTTTTAGGTGAGTCAGGTACGGGTAAAGAAGTCGTTGCACGAAATCTTCATTATCATTCACCGCGTCGTAAAGGCCCATTTGTGCCTGTAAACTGTGGTGCGATTCCACCAGACCTTCTTGAAAGTGAGTTGTTTGGTCATGAAAAAGGGGCTTTTACTGGTGCAATAACAGCACGTAAAGGTCGTTTTGAACTGGCTCAAGGCGGTACGCTGTTCTTGGATGAAATCGGTGATATGCCGATGCCGATGCAAGTAAAACTATTGCGAGTATTACAAGAGCGCTGTTTTGAACGTGTTGGTGGCAATCAAAGTATTAAAGCGGATGTACGTATTGTAGCAGCAACACATCGCAACCTTGATGAGATGATTGAGAAAGGAATTTTCCGTGAAGATCTCTATTATCGATTAAATGTGTTTCCAATCGAAATGCCTGCATTGCGTGAGCGAAAGCAAGATATTCCGCTATTATTACAAGAATTGTTAACGAGAATGGAAGCGGAAGGCAGTGCTCGTGTACGTTTAACACCACGTGCTGTGAACTCGTTAATGGAGCATCATTGGCCGGGTAATGTGCGTGAGCTAGCAAATCTAATTGAACGCTTAATGATTTTATTCCCTGGGGAATCGGTTGATGTGAATCACTTACCGACAAAGTACCGTTATAGTGATATTCCGGAGTTCCAACCAGAGAATAACAATAAACAAAGTATTGAAGAGCAAGAACAAGCCGCACTAGCAGATATGTTTGCTAACTTTAGTGATGGCGGAGTTCTTCAAATGTCAAATCAAAACTTTGGTCCAACGTCAAATGATTTACCTGAAGACGGGTTAAATCTAAAGGAGATGTTGGCTGATGTAGAAGTTAATATGATATGCCAAGCGCTTGAAGCGCAGGCAGGAGTTGTTGCTCGTGCTGCTGATATGTTAGGTATGCGTAGAACGACTTTAGTTGAGAAAATGCGTAAATATAATCTAAGTAAAGATGATATGCGTTAAGAATCTGTACTGACAAATAATTGACTCGTTAAAGATATTATTTTGATATAACTTGATGATTTAAAAAGATAAAAAGGGCTGGCATGTTAAATGCATTAGCCCTTTTGTTGTTTTGGCGGGGATCAAATTATGCAAGGTAACTCTGAGAGTGAGATCAATTCACTCCTTGGCACAGTAGAAGAACAAAATACACGTTATAAGCAAGTATTAGATGTTATGCCTGCGGGGGTAATATTGCTTGATACACAAGGCGTTGTATGTGAAGTAAACCCAGAAGCCATTAAGCTTCTTGGTACCCCATTATTAGGTGAACGTTGGTTTGAAGTCATTCAACGCTCATTTGATCCAAGAGAAGACGATGGGCATGAGATCTCATTGCGTAATGGACGTAAAGTACGTTTAGCCATCTCAGCCTCAGAAACGGGCCAACTTATTCTTATTACCGATTTAACAGAAACCCGTTTACTACAATCACGAGTAAGTGATTTACAGCGTTTATCATCGTTAGGAAAAATGGTTGCTTCCCTTGCTCATCAAGTAAGAACGCCACTTTCAAGTGCGATGCTTTATGCTTCAAACTTAGGTTCCCCCAATTTGCCCGCAGCAACACACAAACGTTTTCAAACCAAATTGGTTGATCGTTTACATGATCTCGAAAAACAAGTGAATGACATGTTGTTGTTTGCTAAAGGTGGCGATAACAAGGTTGTTACATCATTTACGATTGAAGAGCTTGTTGCAGAATATCGTCCAATGGTAGAAACCGCTTTGCAATCAAATCAAGTGGATTATCACTTAGAAGTAGAAGAGCAAGATACTTTATTAATGGGTAATGCCAACGCTATTGCCAGTGCCATTAGTAACTTGATTATGAATGCGATACAAGCCATTGGAAAAGAATGCCAAATTGATGTTTTCTTTAGACCGGTTAACGGTTATTTGAAAATATCAGTACAAGACAATGGGCCAGGTATCCCACTTGAATTACAAGATAAAATTATGGAACCATTTTTCACTACACGCTCTCAAGGCACGGGTCTTGGTTTGGCTGTAGTTCAAATGGTTTGTCGAGCACATAAAGGACAACTTGAATTGTATTCAGAACCGGATGATGGTGCGTGCTTCACCATGTCTATTCCATTAACAGCAATCTACGTTGAATCCTCAACTCAAACAGAATCTGGAGAATAATGATGGCGCAAAGTAAAGTATTGATCGTAGAAGATGATGAAGGCCTACGCGAAGCCTTGATTGACACCTTAGAGTTAGCTGGTTACGAATGGGTAGAAGCGGATAGCGCAGAAACCGCGTTGCTTATTTTGAAAAAAGAACCTGTAGATATAGTTGTTTCTGATGTTCAAATGGCAGGAATAGGCGGTTTAGCATTGTTGCGTAGCATCAAACTAAATTGGCCTAATTTACCTGTTCTTCTAATGACAGCTTATGCCAATATTGAAGATGCGGTTTCTGCGATGAAAGACGGCGCTATTGATTATATGGCGAAGCCATTTGCGCCAGAAGTTTTATTAAACATGGTGAGTCGTTATGCACCAGTTAAAAACGAGCAAACGGGAGATGCGATTGTTGCGGATGAAAAAAGTCTTAAACTACTTAAACTTGCAGATAAAGTAGCAAGAACGGATGCGAATGTAATGGTGCTTGGTCCAAGTGGTTCAGGCAAAGAAGTGATGTCTCGTTATATCCATAATAACTCACAGCGTAATGAAGGCCCATTTGTAGCGATTAACTGTGCTGCTATTCCAGACAATATGCTAGAAGCAACCCTATTTGGTTATGAGAAAGGCGCATTTACTGGCGCGGTTCAAGCGTGCCCGGGTAAGTTTGAGCAAGCTCAGGGCGGTACGATCTTATTGGATGAGATCAGTGAAATGGATCTTAATCTACAAGCTAAATTACTGCGCGTACTTCAAGAACGAGAAGTTGAGCGTTTAGGTGGCCGTAAGAGTATTAAGCTTGATGTCCGAATCTTGGCGACCAGTAACCGAGACTTAAAAAAATACGTAGAAGAAGGTAACTTCCGTGAAGATTTATATTACCGCTTAAACGTATTTCCAATTACATGGCCTGCGCTTAAAGAGCGTAAAGGTGATATCGCACCTATTGCTCTGCATCTTGTTGAACGTCATTGTCAAAAACAAGGGCTACCAGTACCAAGTTTTAGTGCGCAAGCAACCCAAAAGCTAGAAAGCTACCCTTGGCCTGGGAATGTACGTGAGCTAGATAACGTGGTTCAACGAGCATTGATTTTGGCAGAAGAACACCAAATTACAGCGGATGATATTTTATTAGAAGGCGTTGATTGGGAAGATGCACGAGGTTTACAACAAGTGGTTAGTGGTGAGGCGCCAACAATTAAGCCAGAGCAACAAGCACCGTCAATAAATGACACAGTTGCAATGCCATTACCTGAAGACAGTGAGATTTTAATCGCATCTAGTGGGCTAGGTGGCGAACTTCGCGAGCAAGAATTTATCATTATCCTTGAAACGATAAAAGCGTGTGATGGTAAACGAAAAGATGTCGCAGAAAAATTGGGCATTAGCCCACGAACATTACGTTACAAATTAGCTAAGATGCGTGACGCTGGAATAGACATCCCATGTTAAAACAAGGGGTTACTATTTTGATATTTTGGTATGTAAATTGCTTTATATACTTCGGGTCGTAAAATTAAGTCAATTAGTTGACTGGGTCGGAGAATAGAAATGAAGATTGGTGGTTTACAGGACGAAATGCAAGCAATGATGCTTGACGCGTCAAATACAACGCGTCCAGCAACAGGTAAGGAAGTCGGTGCGGACTTCAGTGCTATGTTTGCAAAAGCAGTAAATAACGTAAATGGGTTACAACAAGCCTCAAGTGATTTGGCTGTGCGTTTTGATCGAGGTGATGAAGGGGTCTCATTATCCGATGTAATGATTGCACGTAATAAATCAAGTGTTGCATTTGATGCCACAATACAAGTGCGTAATAAGCTTGTAGATGCTTATAAAGCACTCATGAATATGCCAGTATAATTGCTAGGAATTAAAGCGTGTCAGAAGAAAATAAAAACACAGATTTAGCAGTATCTGATGGAGTATCCGCCGGTAGTTCAATGACGTTGGATAATTCACTGGATGTTCAAAATCCAGATACTGATGAGCAAAGTTCCTCGAAGTTAGATTCAGCGTTGGGTAATCTTGATTTATTACGTCAAATTATCCTTGTGCTATCTGTATCTATCTGTGTCGCATTAATAGTCATGCTGTTTTTTTGGGTTCAAGAACCTGAAATGCGTCCACTTGGTGCGTATGAGACGGATGAATTAATTCAAGTTCTTGATCACCTTGATTCGCAAAAAGCAGAATACAAACTAGAAGGTAATACCATTCTAGTTCCCGCTTCTCAATTCAGTAAAATGAAGCTTGATCTTTCTCGTGCCGGTTTAAACCGAGAAGTAGGAGAAGGCGATGATATCTTACTGCAAGATATGGGATTTGGTGTTTCACAGCGTTTAGAACAAGAGCGTCTAAAGTTAAGTCGTGAACGTCAATTAGCAAGTACGTTTGAGCAAATGCGTCCAATTCGTAAAGCTCAAGTATTACTTGCAATGCCAAAACAAAGCGTATTTGTTCGTCATAATCAAGAAGCGTCGGCAACGGTATTCTTGACTATGCGAATGGGTGCAATGTTAAAACAAGAAGAAGTAGATTCGATTGTTGATATGGTTGCAAGTGCGGTTCCAGGAATGAAACCAACGCGTGTTACTGTTACTGATCAACACGGTCGCCTACTGAGTTCTGGCACGCAAGATCCAATGGCAACTGCGCATCGTAAAGAGCAAGAGTTAGAACGTAAGCAAGAGCAATCATTACGTGACAAAATTGATGCGATTCTTATCCCGATTTTAGGCTTGGGTAACTATACTGCTCAGGTTGATGTATCCATGGATTTCAGTGCTGTTGAGCAAACTCGTAAACAGTTTGACCCGGAAACACCATCAACACGAAGTGAGTACACATTAGAAGATTACAACAATGGTAATGTGATTGCCGGTGTTCCGGGAGCCCTAAGTAATCAGCCACCAGTAGATTCAGCAATCCCTCAGGATATTGCTGAATTAAAAGATGGTTCAGTACTAGGTCAAGGTTCTGTTCATAAAGAAGCAACACGTAACTTTGAATTAGATACAACCATCAGTCACGAGCGAAAACAAACGGGAACGGTCGCACGTCAAACGGTTTCAGTTGCCGTAAAAGAGAGTCAAAGTGTTAACCCTGAAACAGGCGAAGTGACTTATACACCAGTGTCGACAGAGCAAATTGAAAAGATCCGTCAAATCATCATTGGTAGTGTTGGTTTAAATGAGCAACGTGGCGACTTATTAAATGTATTAAGCGTTAAATTTGCGATTGAAGAGCAACCAATTACTATTGATGTACCGATTTGGGAGCATCCAAACTTCAACGACTGGATTAAATGGTTAGCTGGCGCTTTAGTGATTATTGCTGTGCTACTTATCCTTGTTCGCCCAGCAATGAATAAATTGCTGTTCCCTAACCAAGCAGAAGACGATGCCGTTGCGAAAGGTGAAGGCGTTGAAGGCGAAATGGGCTTAATTGGCAGTGAGTTGGATGGTGACGGCTTCGAGTTTGGTTCGGGCATTGATCTACCAAACTTGCATAAAGACGAAGATTTATTAAAAGCGGTTCGTGCTCTTGTAGCAAATGAACCAGAGTTAGCAGCACAAGTGGTTCGTAACTGGGTATCTGAAAATGGCTAATGAGATTGTAGAAGCAGAAAAAAAAGATGAAGCCAACCAAGAGTTTGATCTTTCGTCACTAGCCGGCTCAGAACGTGCTGCCATTTTACTACTTAGTTTGAGTGAGGATGATGCCGCAAGTATCATTCGTCACTTAGAACCAAAGCAGGTTCAGAAAGTAGGCGCAGCAATGGCAACCGTATCTGATTTAAATCAGATTAAAGTGTCAGCGATTCACCGTGCTTTCTTAGAAGACATTCAGAAGTACACTAGCATCGGTATGGGCAGTGAAGACTTTATGCGTAACGCATTGGTTGCCGCTCTTGGTGAAGATAAAGCAAATAATCTAGTCGACCAAATCCTACTAGGCAGTGGTTCTAAAGGCTTGGATTCATTGAAATGGATGGATCCTCGTCAAGTGGCAAGCATCATCATGAATGAGCACCCACAGATCCAAACTATCGTATTATCGTACTTAGATCCTGATCAGTCAGCCGAGATTTTATCTCAGTTCCCTGAGCGTGTACGTCTTGATCTTATGATGCGTATTGCACACCTTGAAGAAGTTCAGCCATCAGCACTTGCTGAGCTAAATGAAATCATGGAGAAACAGTTTGCGGGTCAATCTGGCGCACAAGCGGCGAAAATTGGCGGCCTGAAAGCAGCGGCAGAAATCATGAACTACCTAGATAACAGTATTGAAGGTATGTTGATGGATCAAATCCGTGACCAAGATGAAGAGACTGCAACGCAGATCCAAGATCTTATGTTTGTATTTGAAAATCTTATCGATGTACAAGACCAAGGTATTCAAATGCTACTGCGTGATGTTCCACAAGAAGTTCTGCAAAAAGCACTTAAAGGTGCCGATGATGCACTTAAAGAGAAAATGTTTAAGTGTATGTCGAAACGTGCAGCGGAACTTATGCGTGATGATCTTGAAGCGATGGGGCCAGTTCGTGTGGCAGACGTTGAAGCTGCTCAGAAAGAAATTCTGGCAGTGGCACGTCGAATGGCCGATTCTGGCGATCTAATGCTTTCTGGCGGTGCAGACGAATTCGTATAATACGTTTTTTGCTTCATTGAGTTATAATTATACGGCTATTTAAGAGTTAATCTAAATAGCCGTTATGCTTTTTAATCTTCTTCTTTTTACGGGTTATTATCATGAGTATCAGCAAAAAACGTGGCTTTATTCGAATTACCGATGAGAGTGAGCTACAAAAAACTAATATTTGGGAATCCCCTGATTATTCTGATCCTAACCAGCCAGCTCGTGAAACTGCATTAAATTATGATCCTAGCTGGACACCATCACTTCCTCAAGAAGAAGAGCCTGAAGAATTTGTACTCACCGAAGAGATTATCGAACAGATAAAGCAAGGCGCTTACAATGAAGGGTTAACGCAAGGGCAAGAATTTGGTTATAAAGAAGGTCTAGAAAAAGGCCAAGCAGAAGGTTTTGAGGCAGGAAAACCAGAAGGTTACCAAGCTGGCTACGATGAAGGTATTGCTGCAGGGCAGGCTGAAATTCAAGAGCGTATACAGCATTTAATTGAAATGGCTGATAAGTTTGCAACGCCATTAGAGTTAGTTGATTCTCAAGTAGAAAAACAGCTTATCGATATGGTATTAGCGCTAACTAAAGAAGTCATTCATGTTGAAGTAAAAACCAATCCTCAAGTATTACTTGATACGGTTCGTGAATCTGTCGAAACCTTGCCGGTTACTGAACGTGAAATTACTATTTCATTAAACCCAGAAGATCACCAACGCGTGATTGAGGCGTATGGCGAAGAAGCGTTAGCGCAAAAGCAGTGGACACTGGTTGCCGAGCCTTCAATGAATCTTGGTGATATTAATATTCAAGCATCAGATTCAAAAGTCAGCTACTTACTTGAAGAGCGAATTAAAACCGTTTTAAATAAATTCTGCGGTGTAAATCGTCATCAAGGGAATCAGTAAATGCTGCCATTATCTGAACGCCTTTCTCAATATAAAACAACAGGGTTAACCACACGAGCTATAGCGTCAGGCAAGCTAGTACGTGTTGTTGGCTTAACCTTAGAAGCCACAGGATGTCGAGCGCCAATTGGCAGTTCCTGCTTGGTAGAAACCATCAATGGTGAAATAGAAGCAGAAGTGGTTGGTTTTTCAGGTGATAACCTATTTTTAATGCCGAATGAACAAGTCTCTGGCGTACTTCCTGGGGCGAAAGTCACTCCAATTGTTGGTGGTAGTGGCATTCCTGTTGGTATGGAACTGCTTGGTCGAGTGGTGGATGGTGTAGGAAATCCTATCGATGGTCTTGGAGAGTTGTATACTGAAGAAACCGCGTCATTTACCTCAGAGCCTATTAACCCATTATCGAGAAAACCAATTTCAGAACCACTTGATGTTGGATTAAAAGCCATTAACGGTTTACTTACGGTTGGTAAAGGCCAGCGTTTAGGTCTATTTGCAGGCTCAGGTGTGGGTAAATCGGTAACACTTGGCATGATGACTCGTGGTACAACAGCACAAGTGGTTGTCGTCGGTCTGATTGGTGAGCGTGGGCGAGAAGTAAAAGAATTCATTGAAGAGATTTTAGGCCCAGAAGGTCGACAACGTTCAGTTGTTGTCGCAGCGCCTGCCGATTCATCAGCGCTGATGCGATTAAAAGGCTGCCAGACAGCACTGACTATTGCGGAGTACTTCCGTGATCAAGGTTTAGACGTATTATTATTGATGGATTCACTGACACGTTTTGCACAGGCACAGCGTGAAATTGCCTTGTCAGTTGGTGAACCACCTGCAACCAAAGGTTATCCGCCTTCCGTATTTGCTAAATTACCTGCTTTGGTTGAACGAGCGGGTAATGGTAACGAAAACCAAGGGTCTATTACTGCCTTCTTTACGGTTCTGACTGAAGGGGATGACTTACAAGATCCTATTGCTGATGCTTCTCGTGCCATTTTGGATGGACACATCGTATTGTCACGTGAAATGGCTGATGCAGGCCACTATCCAGCGATTGATGTTGAAAAATCAGTGAGTCGTGTTATGCCACAAATCACTGATGAAGAGCATATGTTGATGTCTAAAGTGGTTCGTCAAATTTTATCTACTTGTCGTAAAAACCAAGATTTGGTATCAATCGGCGCTTATAAACCGGGTACCGATCCGGCTATTGATCAAGCGTTTACATTAAAACCACGACTTGATGAATATCTACAACAGAAAATGAAAGAAAGCGTGCCATACGATATGTGTAAGAGCATGTTGAAAATGCTATTAAGTGGCTAACAGGTTAAAGGTACGAGAATAGTGCGCATGGATAAGACGATAAATAGAGAAAGAACATGAGTAATACCTTTGATTTTTTATTAGAACAATCTCAGGAAAGAGAGAACCAAGCGGTAATGGCATTAAGTAAAGCCAAGGCGGAGTTGGATAATTTCTATGAGCAAGTTAAACAAATCGAAAAGTATCGTCTTGATTATTGTAATCAACTTTTACAGCGTGGTCAGCAAGGTCTTACTGCGAGCCAATACAGTCATTTAAATAAGTTTTTGGTGCAGTTAGATGAAACGCTAACAAAACAAAAAAGTGCAGAGTCTCATTTCACTTCCCAAGTGGATAATTGTCAAAGCTATTGGCAAGAGACTCGTAAGCAACGTCGCTCTTACGAATGGATGATCGATAAAAAGAAAACCGAGCGTCAAAAAAAACTCGATAAACAAGAGCAAAATATGATGGATGAGTTTTCGACACTCCAGTTTGCCCGACGAATTAAATCTGAATAGGCAATTTGGTTATTTTTTCGATTGCTTTACTTTAGTTAATTCCCTTCTTCTTATTGTCCAGCGTTACACTAAATATAAAAGTGGCTTAATATTTGCTTTAAAATATTCAACGTTGGGCCACTACAGTGCTCGTCAAAAAATTCACACTCAATGTAGAGAATATACTATGAGCAGTCATGACTTATCCTTAAACAGTATCAATAAAACCGCACCAGTAAAAACAGATACTAAAACGGCTGCTGTAGAAAAAACAGAATCTGAAGGCTTTGTAGAAGAGCTTAAAGAAGTCATGGGATTAAAAGAAAAAGACGACGCCAAAAAAACAACGATAGACGAAAAAGGTGACGTAGAAAAAAGCGAAATGGCTGAACAATCGAAAGAGTCTGAAACTATTGAAACAAAAGAAGAAACAACAGAAGAAAAAGTAAGCCAAGGTTCTGAATTACTCTCTCGTTTAGATCAAGCGAATAGCACGTTGGTTGATAAAAAAGATGAAGCGAAAAAAGAATCATCTGACGATTCAGAACCACTAACTGATGCAGAAGTGATACTGACTCAAGCCAGTATTGCTGCTAAAGGTGAGAAAAACAGCAGTAAAACTGTAGCTGAAAAAACGGACCCTTTAAAAGAGATTCAATGGGGAAGCAGTGCTAAATCGCCAACTCAAGTAGAGGGCGAAACACAGAGCAAAGGTGAGGCATCAGGTAACAAAGAGTCAACCAAAGAATTATTAACCTCTACAGCACTTATCGGTAAGGAAAAAGCTGAAGCTGGAAAACTTGCTGAGGCAAAAAAAGCAAAGATCGATATCTCAGCACTTGGCATGACACAGATTGCTAATGGTGAAACGGTGAGTCTAACTGAAGCTAAAACGACAGATAGTTTTGCTCAGCAGCTAGCGACGGCATCAGGAGTAACAGCAACACAACAAGCAACCGCTGCTCAGAAAATGGATCCAGCAATGGCACCGCTGAATATTCGTCAAGAACAAGTCAGTGACGAAGTTGCTGAACGCATTAATATGATGATGGCAAAAAACTTAAAACATGTTGATATTCGTTTAGATCCACCAGAAATGGGACGTATGCATATTCGCCTAAACATGGGAGCAGATAGTGCAGGGGTTCAGTTTACGGTATCAAACCAACAAGCTCGTGATGCTATTGAACAAAGTTTACCGCGATTACGTGAAATGTTTGCTCAGCAAGGGATCCAATTGGCCGATACCTCAGTTCAGCAACAAAACTCTGGTGAGTCATCTCAATACGCTTATCAGAAAGAAGAGTCTTCTCGTCAAGGCTCTGGATTTAATGAAGAGTTTTCTGAAGAACAAGAGATTAACGTACAAGTACCAAAACCCAATGATGGGATTAGCTTTTACGCCTAAGAATTTTTAAAAAAAAGCATCATGATTTTAAAATAATAATTAACGATTTATCCAAGAGGAAATACAATGGCAAACCAAGGTGATGCACCTAGAAGTAAAAATAAACTCATTATTATCATCACATTGATTGTATTATTGCTTGTGGGTGGCGGTGCTGCTGCTTGGTTCTTCTTAGCGGGAGATACCAAAGAAGAGGCAACAGAACAAGACATTGCAGCATTAGAAGCTCAAATGCCAGCATTGTACTTAAACTTACCTCAGCCATTTATTTTTAATGTTACAGGCGATAAGCGTGATCGTTTAGTACAATTAAAAGTGCAAGTGATGATGCGTGGTATTGATAATGAAAGTATTACACAACAACACATCCCTTTAATTGAAAGTGCTTTATTATCGACTTTCGCTGCCGCAACGGTTGAGCAATTAAGAGAGCCTCGTGGTCGAATCGATTTACGCGAGCAGGCAACACGTGATATTCAAGATGCCTTTACTAAAATTACAGCCAAGCCTGTAGTTGAAAAAGTATTATTTACTGACTTTGTAATGCAATAGGTTCAATGTGACAGATCTATTATCCCAAGATGAAATTGATGCTCTACTCCATGGTGTAGATGACGTAGAAGATGATGTAACGGGTGGTCCTGAAGAAAACCTAGGTTCAATGAAGAACTTTGATTTCTCATCACAAGACCGAATCGTTCGTGGTCGAATGCCAACCCTAGAATTGATTAACGAACGTTTTGCTCGTCATATGCGTATTAGCTTATTTAATATGTTGAGAAAAACCGCCGAAGTATCAATTAATGGCGTATCTATGGTGAAGTTTGGTGAGTATCAAAACACACTGTATGTTCCAACTAGCTTGAATATGGTGCGTTTTCGCCCATTAAAAGGCACAGCATTAGTCACTATGGAAGCTCGATTAGTTTTCATTTTGGTAGAAAACTTCTTTGGTGGTGATGGCCGTTTCCATGCGAAAATTGAAGGCCGCGAGTTTACGCCAACCGAGCGACGTATTATTCAATTATTACTGAAAGTGATTTTTGAAGATTACAAAGAAGCATGGTCACCAGTAATGGGGGTGGAATTTGAGTATTTAGACTCAGAAGTAAACCCAACAATGGCAAACATTGTTAGTCCAACAGAAGTGATCGTTGTAAGTTCATTCCATATTGAAGTGGATGGCGGTGGTGGTGACTTCCACGTAGTCTTCCCATATTCAATGGTTGAGCCTATCCGTGAATTACTTGATGCGGGTGTTCAGAGTGACAAGATGGACACTGATGTTCGTTGGAGTAAGGCACTGCGTGATGAAATCATGGATGTGCCAGTTGAAATGAAAGTGAATCTTTTAGAGAGCCAAATTTCATTACGTGACTTAATGGATTTAGAAGCGGGCGATATTATCCCTGTTGAAATGCCAGAAGCCGCCACCGTATTTGTAGAAGAGTTGCCAACTTACCGCGGTAAAGTAGGTAAATCGAACGATAAATTAGCAGTACAGATCACAGAGAAAATCAAACGCCCAGATATGGTGAAAACGGATTTAGCCTTCCTAGGCAAAGACGTATTGTTTGATCTAGATGAAGAATAAGAGTAGAGAAGGTAGTGGATCATGGATTCAAATGAACAACAAATGGCTGACGAATGGGCAGCAGCATTAAGTGAAAGTGCAGAAGGCCAAGCGGTAACCGCACCACTGGAAGATTTAGAAACCAAAGCACCAGAGTTCAATGAAGATGAACGTCGCAAGCTTGATACGATCTTAGATATTCCTGTGACTATTTCTATGGAAGTAGGCCGTTCACATATTAGTATTCGTAACTTACTGCAATTGAACCAAGGTTCAGTCGTTGAACTTGACCGTATTGCAGGTGAATCACTGGATGTTATGGTTAATGGTACTCTTATCGCTCACGGTGAAGTGGTTGTCGTGAATGACAAATTTGGTATTCGTTTAACAGACGTTATTAGCCAAACTGAGCGTATTAAGAAACTACGTTAATCAGGAACCAATAGATGAATAAAAGGAAAGGTATGAAACAGCTATGGTTATTGGCATTGATGCCTTTTCCTTTATTTGCCGCAGATGCACCTAATGTCGATTTAGCGGCGACATTAGGCTCTTTGATTTTTGTTATCGCGCTGATTCTCTTTTTTGCTTGGCTATTAAAGAGAATGCGTTTTCCTGGTGTCACAGGATCTCCAGGTAGCAACATGAGTATTGTTAAGCAATTACCTGTGGGAACAAAAGAAAGAGTCGCAGTGGTTCAAGTTGGAGAGGAGCAGTTCCTTATTGGAATTACCTCTCAAAATATCAATATGCTAAGTAAACTTGAAAAACCGTTAGATGTCGGTGAATCGACGTTGACGCCATTTTCAACTCAACTAAGCCAACTGATGAAGAAAAATGCTAAAAACTAATTTAATTGCCGCCACTTTGGCGGTTTTTTCACTCTTATTCATGGCATCTTCGGCGTGGGCGGTAGATGACTTAGCAAGCGCTATTCCTGCAACAGCAGCCAGTGCGGAAGGCATGACTGTAACTGCTATGGAAAAGGACAGCGGAGCTTCTAAAACTATCGCTAAAGGCAGCAGTTCTGGTGGTGGGGTGCCTGCATTCACCATGACAACTAATGCTAATGGTGGTGAAGACTATTCTGTTAACCTGCAGATATTAGGGTTAATGACCATGCTAGGCTTTTTGCCTGCCATGGTTATTTTGATGACGTCGTTTACGCGTATAGTGGTGGTCATGTCGATATTACGACAAGCCATGGGTCTACAACAAACCCCATCAAACCAAGTTATCATTGGTATCGCAATGTTTTTAACCTTTTTCATTATGGCTCCAGTCTTTGATAAGGTAAATAACACCGCTATTCAGCCTTATATTAATGAAGAAATTACGGCACGTGAAGCTTTTGATGTTGCACAAGTACCAATGAAAGAGTTTATGCTGGCGCAAACGCGAGTGAAAGATCTGGAGACATTCGTCAATATGTCTGGAGTAGAGGCGCAAAACCCTGAAGATGTACCTATTACCGTTATTATTCCTGCGTTTATTACCTCAGAACTAAAAACGGCGTTTCAAATCGGTTTCATGCTTTTCTTACCTTTTTTGATTATCGATTTAGTCGTAGCCTCGGTATTAATGGCTATGGGTATGATGATGCTTTCTCCTATGATCGTATCGTTACCCTTTAAACTTATGTTATTTGTATTGGTGGATGGGTGGAACTTAATACTTTCGACACTTGCCGGAAGCTTTAGTACATAAGGAGCGAACATGACACCTGAAATGGCCATCGAGCTATTCCGTGGCGCGCTGTACATGGTACTGATCATGGTGTGCGCCATTATTATCCCAAGTTTGCTTATTGGTTTAGTGGTGGCGGTATTCCAAGCCGCGACGTCAATTAACGAACAAACGTTAAGTTTTTTGCCTCGTTTGATTGTCACCATATTAGCATTAATGCTGTTTGGTCACTGGATGACGCGAATGTTGATGGAATATTTTTACGAATTGATTGCTCGAATGCCAACAGTTCTTTATTAATCTAAATAACTTCAACTCGAGATAATTTAAGCGGACTTATGGAATACCCAAGCCAGATAGTATTAGATTTTATTGCTGCGTATTTTTGGCCTTATACTCGCATTTCAGCCATGTTAATGGTGATGTCAGTATTCGGGGCACGATTTGTGTCGCCTAGAATTCGACTCTATCTTGGCTTATCGATTACTTTTGCGGTTATGCCCGCCATTCCAGCCATGCCTCCTGAAATTCAGTTAATGTCTTTTCAAGGTTTTATGACGACAGCAGAGCAGATTATTATTGGCGTTGCTATGGGAATGGTCACCGTGTTTGTTACTCAAACTTTTGTTCTTCTTGGGCAAATTTTGGGGATGCAGTCGAGTTTAGGCTTTGCTTCAATGGTTGACCCTGCAAATGGTCAAAATACGCCATTACTTGGTCAGTTATTTATGTTTCTATCGATACTATTTTTCTTAGGAACTGATGGTCATTTAAAAATGATTAACTTTGTCGTGATAAGTTTTACTACGTTACCTGTTGGTGTCGGGAAATTGACAAGTGTCGATTATCAGTCAATGGCGGGTTGGCTTGGTATCATGATGAAAGCCGGGTTAAGTATGTCTTTATCTGGCATTATCGCTTTACTTACCGTAAACCTTTCTTTTGGTGTAATGACTCGTGCTGCACCACAGCTGAATATATTCTCATTAGGTTTTGCTTTTGCACTGTTGGTTGGTTTGTTACTGACGTCATATATTATTCTTGGTTTATTTACTCACTATGACTTGCATTGGGGCCGCGCCGAGGCACAAATATGTAGCATGATAAGGCTGGATTGCTAATGGTTAGGTTCAGACTCGTGGAGGTCAGCCATGGCTGAAAGTGACGGTCAAGAACGTACCGAAGACGCCACGGCCAAACGCTTGCAACAAGCCAAAGATAAAGGGCAGGTTGCAAGGTCAAAAGAGCTCGCTTCAGTCTCTGTTTTGGTGTGTGGTGCGGTTGCATTAATGTGGTTTGGGGAAGGCGTTGCCCAAGCACTCTTTTCTATCATGGAACGTTTCTTTTCTATTTCTAGAGAAGAGATTTATGACACTAATAAGTTACTTGAAATTGTAGGTGGTGGATTAGTCGCATTAACTTTCCCTGTTCTGCTTATACTTGTCACATTATTTGTTGCGGCCTTAATTGGTGCAGCAGGTCTTGGTGGTATTAGTTTTTCAGCAGAAGCGGCAATGCCAAAACCGTCTAAAATGAACCCGATGTCAGGCATTAAGCGAATGTTTGGCATGCAAAGTTGGGTTGAGCTTTTAAAATCGATCTTAAAAGTATCTTTAGTTAGTGGGATGGCTTTTTATCTGATTAATCAAAGTAAAGCAGATTTATTTCAGCTTAGCCTTGATACGTATCCTGCAAATATTTTTCATTCCCTTGATATCTTGCTGAACTTTATTTTATTGATCAGCTGTACCTTATTAATTGTGGTCGCGATTGATATTCCGTTTCAAATTTGGCAACACGCAAATCAGCTGAAAATGACCAAGCAAGAAATTAAGGATGAATATAAAGAGACAGAAGGTAAGCCTGAAGTTAAAGGTCGTATTCGTATGCTTCAGCGCGAGATGACACAACGACGCATGATGGCAGATGTACCCTCAGCTGATGTCATCGTGACGAACCCTGAGCACTATTCAGTGGCATTGCGCTATGATCAAAGCAAAGATGCAGCCCCTATTGTTGTGGCTAAAGGGGTCGATCACGTTGCGATGAAAATTCGAGAAATCGCAAGAGAGCACAATATTGATATTTTGCCTGCGCCACCATTGGCTCGTGCTTTATATCATTCAACAGAGTTAGAACAACAAATCCCCGATGGTCTATTTGCTGCTGTTGCTCAAATCTTAGCGTATATATTCCAGATGAAGCAATATAAGAAAAAAGGTGGAACTAAGCCTGAGCTCGATGAAAATACATTGACTATCCCAGATGAGTTGAAAAAGTAGTGAATACTAATTCGATTAGCCTTTCTTTTAGCTAGTCTATACTCCAATTTTTAAGAATAGATTGATGGTGAAGCATCTGTATGCTTGATTCATCAATACTATTTGAATCAAACATGATCCCAATTTTTGATTGTTTTTCTTTTGGGTCTACATTTTTTATGATGCCAGATACTGTAATAGAACTAACTCCACCAAGTTCAATCGTTACAGAGACCTCTTGATTAAGAAGGTTACTCGGGTTCAGTTTTGCTGGTAATGAAACAGCACAACCACCTGCTGAAAAATCAGTCATTACACCAGTTAGATTATGGCTTCCCACTGCTAAATTACATGAAAAATTGGTCTCAAGACGTTGATGAGTTCGGATCTGTCGCATGGAAATACTGCTAGGTGTATGAAGACAAATCATTTCCATAGGGCGATAAATCACAGAGTGTATCTGTGTTCTAAATGCAATAATATCACGATGCGTGGTATTGGTTATCGCTCTAAAAGTGACTTCAGATCCCTCTAGGTAAATTTTATTAAACTCTAAAGGTGGCGATATTGGGTATTCAAGAAAAACATACTGACCTTTTTTAAAGCCAATTAATGTGGATTGAACTTGAGCGGATTGACCGTTTGGGCAAGTAACCTCAAGGTTCACTCTACTTCCAATATCCATTTTATTAAGTACATTTTGATCTGTACTAAGCGATACATCAGCCATATAAGCACCAAGTAAATAAAGAAGGCTACGATTATACAAAGGAAGAAGTTAGTTGCAATAACGATTAATATTTTTCCTTAATAATTAAGTGCTTAATTCAATAGTTACCATCATTTATTAACTCGTCAGAAAATAGAACAAGTAAAGCCAAAAAAGTGACATTAACTTGGCTCGAAACTTGCTTTATTGGTAAGGTCATCCTGTTATCAGTTATTGATAATGATTCAATAATAAAGTCGAGTAAAGAAGCCGAAGTAATGAAATTTCAAATGCCACTCCCGAACAAGCTGTCTGCCTTGCAAGGTAAAACATTACCAGCTGTAGGTGCACCGATTTTAGTGCTGTCTACGCTAGCAATGGTGATCTTACCCATTCCGGCGTTCTTACTTGATTTAATGTTTACTTTTAATATCGCATTAGCAATGGTCGTGTTACTGGTTACTATCTATTCACGTAGACCTCTTGATTTTGCTGCTTTTCCTACCATTCTTTTGGTATCAACTTTACTCCGTTTAGCACTAAACGTTGCATCAACGCGAGTTGTACTTCTGCATGGACATGAAGGTCCTGGTGCAGCTGGTCATGTAATCGATGCGTTTGGTAACGTAGTTATCGGTGGTAATTACGCCGTTGGTTTGATTGTTTTCATTATCTTAATGATCATTAACTTTATGGTTGTAACCAAAGGTGCGGGACGTATTGCTGAAGTAAGTGCACGTTTTACCTTGGATGCATTGCCAGGTAAACAAATGGCGATAGATGCGGATTTGAATGCTGGATTAATCGATCAAGAGCAAGCACGAACACGTCGCTTTGAAGTAACCAAAGAAGCCGATTTTTACGGTTCAATGGACGGTGCGTCTAAATTCGTAAAAGGGGATGCCATTGCCGGTATTCTTATTCTATTTATTAACATCATCGGTGGTCTAGCCATTGGTATGAGTCAATTTGGTCTCGGTTTTGGTGAAGCAATCCAAATCTATACTTTGCTAACCATTGGTGATGGTCTAGTTGCTCAGATCCCATCGTTACTTTTGTCTATTGGTGCGGCGATAATGGTTACTCGTCAAAACACAGATGAAGATATGGGGGAACAATTAGTATTCCAACTCGTTGATAATCCAAAGGCGCTAATGGTGACCGCAGGTATTATGTTTGTGATGGGTATTGTGCCTGGGATGCCCCATTTCCCATTTATCTTACTTGCGATAATGACGGGTGCTTGGGCATATTACCTGAATAAGCAAAAAGAAAAAGAAGGTGATGATAAAAAAGCCACTCCACCAATGGAGATATCATCATCGCAACCAAAAGAGCTGTCGTGGGATGATGTTCAGCCCGTCGATGTGATTGGTCTTGAAGTTGGTTATCGCTTAATCCCAATGGTGGATAAAGAACAAGGCGGTGAATTGCTTGATCGCGTGAAAGGCGTACGTAAGAAGCTATCACAAGATTTTGGCTTTTTGGTCCCAGCAGTACATATTCGTGATAACTTAGAATTACCACCAAATGTATACCGAATTACATTAATGGGGGTCGCTGGTGGCGAAGCTGAAATTCGTCCAGATAAAGAGCTAGCGATTAATCCGGGTCAAGTGTATGGCTCTATTGAAGGTGAACCAACGTTTGATCCTGCTTTTGGTTTAGAAGCAGTATGGATTAATGGTGAACAACGAGAGCACGCACAAGCGCTTGGTTATACTGTTGTTGATGCTGCAACCGTACTTGCAACACACTTAAGCCAATTACTGACAAACAATGCAGCGCAATTACTTGGCCATGAAGAAGTTCAGAATCTGTTAGAGCTACTTTCACAAAGCTCACCTAAACTTGTAGAAGGCTTAGTTCCAGACCAATTACCATTAGGGGCTGTGGTTAAAGTACTTCAAAACTTGTTAAATGAAGCGATTCCAGTGCGTGATATTCGTACCATAGTTCAAACATTGTCGGAATATGCGCCAAAAAGTCAAGAACCTGACATTTTGACGGCGGCTGTTCGAATTTCACTGAAACGACTAATTGTTCAGGAAATCAATGGGATAGAGGCTGAAATGCCGGTGATTACACTAATTCCTGAGTTGGAACAAATATTGCATCAAACTATGCAGGCATCAGGTGGCGAGACCACAGGTATTGAACCAGGTCTAGCGGAACGTTTACAAGCTTCTTTAACTTTAGCAACTCAAGAGCAGGAGTTAAAAGGAGAAGCGGCAGTCTTATTAACTTCAGGCGTATTACGTTCAACGTTGGCTAAGTTTGTTAAGAATACGATTCCTAACTTACGAGTGCTTTCTTATCAAGAAATTCCAGATGAGAAGCAAATTAGAATTGTTCAAGCTGTTGGTAACTAATCGCGTCGACTTATTAGCGCAGGAATACGATATTGAAAATTAAACGATTTTTTGCAAAAGACATGCGTTCAGCTCTAGTTCAAGTAAAAGAAGAACTAGGAGTAGATGCAGTCATTATGTCAAATAAAAAAGTAACCGGCGGTATTGAAATCGTAGCTGCGATTGATCCGAGTGCATCATCATATTCAGCACCAGCTCCTGCATCTCGTCAAATAGCAGAAGATAAAGTGAATGTAGGCAAGGGTTCGATGACACGACGCTTTGCAAACATGATTAAACAATACGGTTCAAATGGTGCCTCAGCTGACGCTGAGCCAGTAAAAGCTGAGAGAGAAGAAGATAGCTTAGCTGCATTATTGAAACGTCAGTCGAAGTTTCAAGGACAAGCTCAACCTCAGTCTTCATCATCAAATACGAATTCTCATTCATATGGCTCATTGAATAGATCTTCAGCAAAGCTTGATACATCAGAAATGACTCGTGCGATTCAAAATAATCCTAATTTAGCGCACCTTATTTCTGATGATCCTATAAAGGGTCAAGAAGATAGAGTTCAACCTCGATTAGACCCTTCACGTTATGAAAAAGGTCGTCGTTCATTAACTGAATCAAATGAAGATTTAGAACATATGCGTTCAGAAATGTCGTCTATTCGCCGTCTTTTAGAGCATCAAGTATCAGGCTTGATGTGGCAAGAAGTAGAACGACGTGAACCACTACGCGCAATGTTAATTAAACGACTAGAAAGAATGGGTTTATCAGCAGAGCTTGCAGATCAATTAGCTTGTTACATTCCGGAAAATACACCATCAAAAGACACATGGTCAGCACTATTAAAGTTACTTGCAGAGCAAATCCCTACAGCAAAAGTAGATACCTTATCTCGTGGTGGAATTGTGGCGCTTCTTGGTCCTACTGGTGTTGGTAAAACAACCACTATTGCTAAGTTAGCAGCAAGAGCGGCAATGGAATACGGACCAGACCAAGTCGCTTTAGTCACAACGGATACTTTCCGTATTGGTGCTCAAGAACAATTGGCTATTTATGGTCGTATCATGGGTTGTCCTGTACGTATCGCAAAAGATGCTGATGAATTGGCATCGGTACTATATCAATTACGTAATCGTCGTTTAGTGTTAGTTGATACTGCAGGTATGGGACAGAGAGATGTACGATTAACCGAACAACTTGATACATTAATGGAAAACAGTGGCTCTCAGATCAGCAGCTATTTAGTGATGCCAGCGACGGCACAGCGCCAAGTACTGCAAGAGACCATTGATCACTTTAAACGTATCCCATTATCGGGTTGTATTTTAAGCAAGATTGATGAATCACTAAGTTTAGGTGAATTAATCAGCGTAACAATAGAAAATGGCTTACCAATAGCTTACATTGCAAATGGACAACGTGTACCTGAAGACATTGTTTTAGCTCAACCTAAATACTTAGTAGCAAAAGCGAATGAATTACTAGAAAAATCGACGGAAAAGGACCCTCATTTCTGGAATAGCGACATGCCAGAGGCAGACAACTTATGATTGATAATAATATATACGATCAGGCTAGTGGATTACGACGACTTACTCAACCGACAGAGACAAAAGTAGTAGCAGTAACGGGAGGCAAAGGCGGCGTAGGTAAAACAAACGTAACACTAAATTTAGCGCTATCACTTGCTCAGCAGGGAAAGAAAGTGATGGTGTTAGATGGCGATTTAGGGTTAGCTAATATTGATATAATGCTAGGTATTCGCACAAATAAAAATTTAGGTCATGTTTTAGATGGTGAGTGTGAGTTAGCAGATATTATCGTTGAAGGCCCATACGGTGTAAAACTTATTCCTGCTACTTCTGGTTCTAAATCGATGGCTGAGCTTAGTTCTGCACAACATGCGGGGCTTATCCGTGCTTTTAGTAGCTTAGAAGACGATATTGACGTGCTATTAATTGATACAGCTGCTGGTATATCGGATATGGTAACTAGCTTCTCGCGCGCAGCACAAGATGTACTTGTGGTTGTTTGCGATGAGCCTACTTCTATTACTGATGCTTACGCTCTGATTAAATTATTGAGTCGTGAACATAACGTACAGCGCTTTAAAGTGGTTGCGAATATGGTAAGAAGTTACCGAGAAGGCCGCGAACTGTTTGCTAAATTAACGTTAGTAACTGATCGTTTTTTATCTGCAAATATGGAATTGGTGGCGTGTATACCGCTTGATGAAAAAGTCAGATTATCTGTTAGAAAACAGAAAGTGGTTGTTGATGCTTACCCTCGCTCACCAGCTGCACTTGCGATGAAGTCGTTAGCAAATAAAGTGGTGACTTGGCCGGTACCAAAAGCGGCAAGTGGTCATTTAGAATTTTTTGTTGAGAAATTACTACGAACTGAAAATAGAAGTGAAGTAGAGGACGACTATGTCTGATGGCTTAACTTACGATCATAAAGGCAATGTGAATAGCCAGAAAGCATTTATAGAGCGTTATTCTGATTTAGTAAAACGCATTGCTCACCACTTAATGGCAAGATTGCCAGCAAGCGTGTTAGTCGATGACCTTATCCAGGCTGGTATGATCGGTCTGTTAGAGGCGCAACAAAATTATGACGGCAGTAAAGGTGCAAGTTTTGAAACTTACGCTGGTATCCGAATTCGAGGCTCAATGTTGGATGAAATCCGACGAGGTGACTGGGTTCCTCGCTCTGTTCATAAAAATAGTCGGATGATAAATTCAGCAATTAAAGAGCTTGAAGCTAAACTTTCTCGTGATCCGACCGATAAAGAGATAGCAGAACATCTAGAATTACCCTTAGAACAGTATTATCAGATACTTAATGATGTAAATTGCGGTAAACTAGTTGGCATGGAAGATTTAGGCGTCTCGGATGATGTAATCACAACAGAAGAACAAGCTGATGATAATATTCCATTTCAAGGTGTTGCTGACGAACACTTCAGAGTTGCTCTGGTGGAAGCGATTAAAACTCTTCCTGAAAGAGAAGCTCTGGTTTTATCTCTTTACTACGATGAAGAGTTAAACCTAAAAGAAATTGGTGCAGTTATTGGTGTTAGCGAGTCTCGCGTCAGCCAAATACACAGTCAATCAATGCAACGACTACGGGCCAAGTTATCAACTTGGACAGTAGAATAATTAAATCCCGTTACTTTGCCCTCACTGGAGGCGATTTTGAATAAAAACATGAAGATCCTTATTGTTGACGACTTCTCAACAATGCGCCGTATTGTAAAAAACTTATTACGTGACCTAGGTTTTAATAACACCCAAGAAGCGGATGATGGTTTAACAGCATTGCCAATGCTTAAAAAAGGCGGTTTCGATTTTGTAGTAACAGATTGGAACATGCCAGGGATGCAAGGGATCGATTTACTAAAGACAATTCGTGCCGATGACGAATTAAAACATTTGCCAGTGTTAATGATTACTGCTGAAGCTAAGCGTGAGCAGATAATTGAAGCGGCTCAAGCTGGTGTTAATGGTTACATTGTTAAACCATTTACTGCTGCAACATTAAAAGAGAAATTAGACAAAATTTTTGAACGTTTATAAGTAAATGTTGCTCGGTAAGGACTAGCCAATAAGATGATTTCATTAACTGACGCCAAGGAGCTTGTTGCTTTATTAGAAGCAGGCAAGCAAGAAGAAGCAGACCAGTTTGTCGCCTCATTCGCCGTTTCTAGTGAACCCCCAATGTTACAAGAAATAGGATCTTTAACTCGTGATCTTCATGAGTCATTAAAGAACTTTAAGCTTGATCATCGTGTGGTTGCTATTGCGAATGATGAGATTCCAGATGCACGCGATCGTTTGCAATATGTGATTGATAAGACTGAAATGGCAGCCAATAAAACCATGGATGCTGTCGACCGTTCATTTCCTATTGCTGACGAGTTGCATGAAGGGCTACTTCAAGTACGTCCTCAATGGAACAGCTTAATGAAAGGCAGAATTGAGCTTACTCAATTCAAAACGTTATGTCACAACATTGATGGTCTACTTACTCAAGTTGAAGGGAATAGTTCAGAACTACGTAATGAGCTGACTAACATCTTGATGGCGCAAGATTTTCAAGACCTTACCGGTCAAATTATTAAACGAGTAATTACGTTAGTTCAAGAAGTTGAAGACCGATTGGTTGATATTTTGACTTTGTTTAAAGTAGAAGAGCGACTTGGTGAACAAGACGAGCTTAATAAACCTTCCCAAGCTGAAGGTCCTATTTTAAACCCACATGAACGTGAAGATGCTGTTGCATCTCAAGATGACGTTGATGACCTATTAGCCAGTCTAGGATTTTAGAGGAACATTATGAGCTTTGAAATGGATGAAGACATCCTGCAAGATTTCTTAATTGAAGCAGGAGAAATTCTTGAGCTACTTTCTGAACAATTAGTTGAATTAGAACAACGTCCAGATGATTCTGATTTATTAAATGCTATTTTCCGTGGTTTCCATACTGTAAAAGGGGGCGCTGGCTTCCTTTCATTAACAGAACTAGTTGATGCATGTCATGGTGCTGAAAATGTGTTCGATATTCTTAGAACGGGTAAGCGTAAAGTTACTTCTGAACTAATGGACACCATTTTAGAAACTCTTGATAGCGTAAACGTAATGTTCAGCGCAGTTCAAAATGGCGAAACAGTAGAACCAGCGGAACAGCGATTGTTGGATCTGCTTCATCATTTAAGTAAGCCTGCAACCGAAGATGAAATAGCTGCTGCAACAGTAGAAGTTGCGGCTCCAGTTGTTGAAGTTGTAGTTCCTCAAGAACCTGTTGTTGAAAGTAATATTCATGATTCGGTAGATGATATTACTGAAGATGAATTTGAAAAATTACTCGATGAATTGCACGGCAAAGGTGCAGCTCCATCAAGTACTTCTTCTGCTTCGGCACCAGCAGCTTCAGCACCAGTGACTCCAGCAATGGATACAGTAGCTGATGGAGATATTACTGATGATGAATTTGAGCGTCTACTTGATGAGCTTCATGGTTCGGGTAAAAGTCCAACCAATTCAACAACAGCACCAACACCAGTAGCACCAACTGCCAATACTCAATCTGTTGATGAAGTATTGGCTGGTGATGCTGATCTTATGAGTGATGACGAGTTTGAAAAACTGTTAGATCAACTGCATGGTTCAGGTAAAGGACCAACAGATGAAGAACTTGATCAAGCAGTAAAACCAGCGGCAGCAATGGCTCCTGCAACTCCTGCAGCGGTAGTTCAAGAAGCACCAACGCGAACGACTGCTCCTGCACCAACAAGAACTCAAGCTCCAGCTCCAGAAGCAAAACCTGTAGCAAAAGCACCTGCTAAACCACAGTCTAAGCCTCAAGCGGAAAGCACCGTTCGTGTTGATACATCAACGCTTGATAACATCATGAATATGGTGGGTGAGTTAGTTCTTGTTCGTAACCGTTTAGTCAGTTTAGGTTTGAATAGCAATGACGAAGAAATGTCAAAAGCGGTTTCAAACCTTGATGTTGTTACTGCTGATATTCAAGGCGCAGTAATGAAAACTCGTATGCAACCGATCAAGAAAGTATTTGGTCGTTTCCCTCGAGTGGTACGTGATTTAGCGCGTACACTGAAAAAAGACATCGTGTTAGAAATGCGCGGTGAAGAAACAGATTTAGATAAAAACTTGGTTGAAGCGCTTGCCGATCCACTGATTCACTTAGTGCGTAACTCTGTGGATCATGGTATCGAAATGCCTGATGTACGTGAGAAATCAGGTAAAGAACGTACAGGTAAAGTGATTCTGTCTGCCTCTCAAGAAGGTGATCACATTCTACTTAGCATTATCGATGATGGTGGCGGTATGGATGCAGATAAACTTCGTGGTATCGCGGTAAATCGTGGCCTAATGGATAACGATGCAGCATCACGCTTAACCAATAAAGAGTGTTATAACTTAATTTTTGCACCAGGCTTTTCTACTAAGACTGAGATCTCAGATATCTCTGGTCGTGGTGTAGGCATGGACGTTGTGAAAACAGCGATTAATCAGTTAAATGGTTCAATCGATATCGACTCAAATATGGGTGAAGGCACTAAAATTGTCATTAAAGTGCCACTAACGTTAGCAATATTACCGACCTTAATGGTTGGCGTTGCTAATCAACCATTTGCCTTGCCATTAGCAAGTGTGAATGAAATTTTCCATCTTGATTTGTCTAAGACAAACATGGTTGATGGACAATTGACAACGATCGTGCGTGAAAAGTCGATTCCATTGTTCTTCTTACAAGATTGGTTAGTTCCTGGTTCTCGTCAAACAGAACGTACGGGATTAGGGCATGTGGTTATTATTCAATTAGGTGCTCAACGAGTTGGTTTTGTTGTAGATACCTTAATTGGTCAAGAAGAAGTGGTTATTAAGCCGCTTGATGAATTATTGCAAGGCACGCCAGGAATGGCGGGTGCGACCATTACTTCTGATGGTCATATTGCATTGATCCTTGATGTTCCAAATTTGCTTAAGCGTTACGCTGTTCGCATGCGTTAATGCACAAGGATACACATGGCAATAAAAGTATTAGTTGTAGATGATTCTAGTTTTTTTCGTCGCAGAGTAAGTGAAATCATTAATGCCGATCCTCGTCTTGAAGTTATCGACGTGGCGGTTAATGGTAAAGAAGCGGTAGAAAAAGCAAAATTATTGAAACCAGATGTCATTACGATGGATATTGAGATGCCTGTCATGGACGGCATCTCAGCAGTAAGAGAAATCATGAAGGCTTGCCCAACACCAACCTTGATGTTTTCTTCTCTTACCCATGACGGCGCAAAAGCAACATTGGATGCATTAGACGCAGGTGCTTTGGACTTCTTACCTAAGAAATTTGAAGACATCGCTCGTAATAGAGATGAAGCCGTTAGTTTATTGCAAAAGCGTATTGCTGAAATTGCTCGTAAAAAATTGTTTATGCGTCGTCCATCGGTGACAACGCAGACAACGCAAACGACAACGTCAACAGTTCGTCCTACTGTTCGTGCTACAGCATCAACGGTAGCGCCTGCTAAAAGTGTACCTGTTGCACCGGTAGCAGTCGCGCAGCGCTTTAAAGCAACCGGTAAAAAATATCAGTTAACCGCAATTGGGACTTCAACGGGAGGTCCTGTTGCATTACAAAAGATATTAACGGCAATCCCTGCTAATTACCCGCATCCGATTATTTTAGTTCAGCATATGCCTGCAACATTTACTGCAGCATTTGCGGCTCGTTTAAATAATTTGTGTAAGATCCAGGTGAAAGAAGCAGAGGATGGTGATGTATTAAAGCCAGGCTGTGCGTATCTTGCTCCGGGTGGTTTACAGATGATGGTTGATGGTCGTCCAGGCTCTTCTCGTTTGAAGATTTTAGACGGCGGTGAGCGCATGAACTACAAGCCTTGCGTGGATGTTACTTTTGGGTCTGCCGCGAAAGTGTATGGCGATAAAGTACTTTCAATGATCTTAACTGGAATGGGTGCTGATGGTCGTGAAGGCTGCCGAATGCTCAAAGCAGCAGGAGCAACCATTTGGTCTCAAGATGAGCAAAGTTGTGTTGTTTATGGCATGCCTCAAGCGATTGATAAAGCAGGCTTATCGTCAGAAAGTTTACCTCTAGAACGCGTAGCAGAAAGAATGCTCGTGGAAGTTGGATTGAAGTAGGAAAAGTATAATGGTTGTCTGGAGCATAGCGAACCAGAAAGGTGGTGTTGGTAAAACAACAACAACGATTACATTAGCTGGTTTATTGAACCAACGAAGTAAACGTGTCCTGATGGTGGATACTGATCCGCATGGGTCGTTGACTACTTATCTTGGCTATGACTCTGATGACTTGCCTTGCAGCTTATTTGAATTATTTCAACTGCCGACAATTAATAAAGCCACTGTTTCTCCGTTTGTATTAAAAAGTGACATTCCAGGGTTAGATATCATTCCAGCTCATATGTCACTAGCCACTCTTGACCGCGTAATGGGCAACCGTAGTGGGATGGGGTTAGTACTTAAAAGAGCATTGGCGGCATTAAAAGATGAATATGACTATGTATTGATTGATTGCCCTCCTATATTAGGGGTAATGATGGTTAATGCATTAGCAGCAAGTACTCGAATACTGATCCCAGTTCAAACAGAATTTCTAGCTATGAAAGGGCTAGAGCGAATGATGCGAACGTTAACGATAATGCAAAGAAATAAGCCTTCTCGTTTTGATGTTACTATTATTCCAACCATGTACGATAAGCGTACTAATGCGTCACTACAAACTTTAATGGATCTAAAGTCGACCTATTCAGATCAAGTGTGGGCATCCGCGGTGCCAATTGATACAAAGTTTAGGGACGCAAGTTTAAAAAGAATGCCGCCGTCATTTGTTTCACCCAATAGCCGTGGTGTTTTTGCATATAAAACGTTATTGAATTATCTAGAGAGATTGGCTTAATGGCTGACTTTAAAACATTTACCAGTGAAGAAGCACTTGATGATTATTTCTCATCACTGTTAGATGAAGAAGCTATTGAACTTGAACATGACGCTGAAGATAGCATTATGCCAGAGCCAGAGCCAGAGCCAGAGCCAGAGCCAGAGCCAGAGCCAGAGCCAGAGCCTATTTATTGGTACTCAGAGTCAGTAACTGTCAACACACCAGAGCCTCAATATCAACCGCAGTTCTCGCCAGTAGAGGATGATAACGACGTTTACCCGTTTGAATTACCTCAATTAGAGGACGTTCAACGATTATTAAGTCAATTAGAAAACGCACAATTAGAAGCGCAAGTTGAAATTGACGCTCTCATTTATAATGACGTACTAGTAGACACAACGGATGTTGAGTCAGCCATTGAAAAAGCTGAAACCGAAACTCAAGACGTTCTCGTTGCTTCTTCAAATATTGAAAGCGACTTGATTATTAAAGAGGAAGCTGAAGAAAAACTCGACTTATCAGCGTGGGATATTTCAGATAAAGTGAAGATTTCCTCTTCTTCTGAACCTCAGATTGGAGAAGTAGAACCCATTGTCGATAATGAGAGTGAAGAAGCTACTGAAACCCAGTTAAAAACCCAAGCAGGAAAAGCGCCACCACCAAGTGGGCTAGATTGGGAAAACGCAGAGCATCAAGAAGAATTTCAAGTCCTATTTTTTGAAGTGATGGGAGTTATGTTTGCTGTACCATTAGCGGAGTTAGGCGGTATTCACCAAATTACCGAGCTGAGTCACCTAATTGGTCGCCCGGATTGGTATCTTGGTTTGCAAACAAATAGAGAAATAAAAATTGATGCGCTTGATACTGCAAAGTGGGTGATGCCACAAAGCATCAAAGATGAAAACTATAAAGAAGATTATCAATACCTTGTTATGCTTGGTGAGAGCAAATGGGGTTTAGCGTGTAATGTGCTAGCTGGAACTGAAACCCTTACCAGTGATCGAATTCGTTGGCGAGAAACGGCAGGAAAACGTCCGTGGTTATCAGGAATGGTAAAAGAAAAGATGTGTGCCTTGATTCATGTTGAGGCGATGATTACGATGCTTAATGCCGGTTTGGACATTAAGGGAATAGAGTAAAATAACTCTAAGAGTACGAGGAAATAAAATGTCTCAGGTTAATGAAGTAGAGATCCGTAAAGATCAAGTTAATGACGAAGTATTACAGTGGGTAACGTTTCAACTAGAAGAAGAAACTTACGGTATCAATGTAATGCAAGTACGTGAAGTATTACGTCATACCGAAATTGCACCCGTTCCGGGCGCGCCAGATTACGTTCTAGGTATCATTAACCTTCGTGGTAATGTAGTCACTGTTATTGATACTCGTTCACGTTTTGGTCTAATGCAAGGTGAAATCACAGACAATACACGTATTATTGTGATCGAATCTGAGCGTCAAGTTATCGGTATCCTTGTTGATAGCGTGGCAGAAGTTGTATACTTACGTTCATCAGAGATTGACACTACGCCAAGTGTTGGTACGGAAGAAAGCGCTAAGTTCATCCAAGGCGTTAGCAACCGTGACGGCAAGTTACTTATCTTGGTTGACCTTAACAAACTTTTGTCTGAAGACGAATGGGATGACATGGCAAGCCTATAATGGTTGATATTTTAACTCAGCTCTCAGAGCTATTTGCAGCAACAGCAATGATCCTGGTACTTGTGGTTTATGTTTTATTAAACCGTAAAAACAAGCAGTTAGAATTACAATTAGCTCAAGCTCAGGCGCAAAACAAACAACTTCAAGATGAGCAACAAAAGCTACAAAAGCAATTTGTTGAATTCCGTACTGGCTCAATCAATTTGGGACAAAAAGTAGCGGATATGACTCAGTTAAGTCAACATTTTGATGATCGTTTAAATGAACTAGAAAATACAGATGCGGATAGCCGTTTGTATTCAAGAGCCAACAAATTGGTTCAGTTAGGCGCAGGAATCAATGAGTTGATGGAAGAGTGTGAGTTGCCTAAAGCAGAAGCCGAGTTAATGATGGCTTTACAAGCCAAAATAGCGGCAGGTAAAGGCTCTATGCCACCATTACGATTAGAAGACGAAGAATAACGGCTTTCTAATTTGCAGAACACATAGAAGCTCCTCATTGAGGGGCTTTTTTTTATTCACCTTATAGTATGTTGAACTGTAATTTAAAGTTAACTAACCATTAAGTAGTATATTGCTTTTGTGTGAAGCAACTTATTGATACCCATACAAATATAAGGGAATTGATAAAGTCAAACGATCGGACATACTTATTTACTTATCTATCTAAATAGATTTGTTTTATATCTAAGATTCCCCGTTTTTGCTGTGCTAGAATGCCCCTAATATTTTTCAACAATAGATACTTATGCTAGAAATTCGTAACGTTACCTGTATTCGAGATGAACGCGTTCTATTTGAACAATTGAGTTTTACTATCTCAGATGGTGAGTTAATTCAGATAGAAGGGCAAAATGGTGCAGGTAAAACAACCTTGCTTCGCATTATTGCAGGTTTAGGTTATGCGGATGAAGGCGAGATCTATTGGAAGGGTGAATCTATAAAGAAAAGTCGTGAAGAATTTCATAGCGATTTGCTTTTTTTAGGTCATCATACCGGCGTTAAACGTGAGTTAACTGCATTTGAAAACCTCACTTTTTATCAATCTATGCATAACCAATATGATGAAAATGCCATTTGGGATGCGTTAGCAAGAGTGGGTTTAGCTGGGCGTGAAGATGTTGCAGCAGGGCAATTATCTGCGGGTCAACAGCGTCGAGTTGCTTTAGCGAGACTTTGGCTTAGTAAACAAAAACTATGGATTTTAGACGAGCCTTTGACTGCGATTGATAAACAAGGGGTTAAAGTGCTTGAACAGCTATTTATGGATCACGCAAAACAAGGGGGCATTGTTTTGCTTACCACGCACCAAGATCTATTTACAGACAGTAATGAACTCAAAAAAATCAGATTAGGTGAATAGATGCTTGCTTCAATGACAACAATTATTCGACGTGAGCTATTAATTGCCTTTCGTCGTAAAGCAGATATTCTTAACCCTTTGTGGTTTTTTATTATCGTAATTACCTTATTCCCACTTAGTATTGGTCCTGAGCCAGTACTTCTAGCGCGTATTGCAGCAGGTAGTGTGTGGGTAGCCGCTTTATTATCGGCCTTACTTTCTTTAGAGCGATTGTTTCGAGACGATTTTTCAGATGGTTCATTAGAGCAGATGATGTTAATGCCAACTCCTTTGTCGGTATTAGTTTTAGCTAAAGTCTTTGCTCACTGGTTACTAACAGGTCTACCGTTAATCATTATTAGTCCATTGCTTGCCATATTGTTGTCTTTGGATTTTAATTCGTGGCTGGCTATCGTATTAACATTATTACTTGGGACGCCAACGTTAAGTTTTCTTGGTGCTGTTGGAGTGGCGTTAACCGTTGGACTACAAAAGGGTGGTGTTTTACTTAGCTTATTGATTCTACCTTTATATATCCCAGTTCTAATTTTTGCGACATCAGCAATTGATGCTGCTGGTCTCGGTATGGCTTATAATGGCCAACTAGCAATTTTAGGGGCTCTTTTTATGGGCTCCGCAACATTGACTCCATTTGCCATTAGTTCGGCACTGCGAGTGAGTGTTGAATAAATCATAATTATAATTTTATATTTGAGTAAGTGAGATAAACCAATGTGGAAATGGCTTCATCCTTACGCTAAACCAGAGAAAGCGTATCAATTAAGTACCACGCTATTGCCGTGGTTTGCGGTGATTTCAATTATCAGTTTAACCGTAGGTACCATTTGGGGACTGGCGTTTGCTCCTTCTGATTATCAGCAGGGTGATAGTTTTAGAATTATCTACATACATGTTCCTTCGGCCATTCTGTCAATGGGTGCTTATATGTCGATGGCAATTGCGGCATTTATTGGTCTCGTTTGGCAGTTGAAACTGTCAGACATGGCAGCAGCGGCAATGGCGCCGATTGGTGCTGTATTCACGTTCATTGCTTTGCTTACCGGTGCCGTTTGGGGTAAACCAATGTGGGGCGCATGGTGGGTATGGGATGCACGTTTAACGTCTGAACTGATTCTTCTTTTCTTATACCTAGGTGTAATGGCGTTATATAACGCATTTGATGATCAGCGTACTGCAGCTCGTGCCGCAGGTATTCTTGCCATTGTTGGTGTGATAAACCTACCAATTATTCACTTCTCAGTAGAGTGGTGGAATACCCTTCATCAAGGCGCAAGCATTACAAAGTTTGATAAACCTTCCATTTCTGCCGATATGTTGTGGCCTTTATTATTAAATATCATTGGCTTTGCAACTTTCTTTGGTTCTGTGACTCTTATTCGTTTTAGGAATGAAATTTTAGCAAAAGAGAGCCATCGTCCTTGGGTTAGAGCGCTAGTAGAACCAAAATCTACCGCGTCTAAATAACGAGAGAAGGGAATTATTGTTATGCATTTTGAAACTTTCAGTGATTTTTTAGCCATGGGCGGTTATGCCGTTTATGTATGGGGTGCCTTTGGTGCCACTTTTCTCTCCTTATTTTGGATTTTATTCTCTAGCTTAGGCAAGCGTCGTCAATTGCTAAAAGAGATTGAACAAAAAATGGCACGAGAAGAACGAATTAAAAAAGCAAAAACTATGGAGAACACACTATGAATCCAAGACGTAAAAAGCGCCTAGGATTGATCCTTGCTCTATTCTTTGGGGTCAGTGCAACCGTTGGTTTAATGATTTACGCATTGAATCAAAATATGGATTTATTCTATACACCAACTGAACTGGTTAATGGTAAACCTGATGGAACAAAACCAGAGCTTGGCCAGCGTCTTCGTATCGGTGGTATGGTTGTCGCAGGATCAGTAAAACGTGACAGTGATTCATTAGAAGTGTCATTCAAGGTTGCTGATATTGGCCCTGAAGTGACCGTAACTTATAATGGTATTCTTCCGGATTTATTCCGTGAAGGCCAAGGTATTGTTGCACAAGGTGTTCTTGTAGATGCAACAACGATTAAGGCTCATGAAGTATTGGCAAAACATGATGAAGAGTACATGCCACCTGAAGTTGCAGAAGCAATGAAGAAAACGCATGAACCACTTCAATACACAGAACAACAAAAACAAGGAACAGGTCAATGATCGCAGAACTCGGTCATTTTGCCTTAATTGCTTCTCTAGGACTTTCAATCCTATTGAGTATATTACCAATATATGGTGTGAGCCGTGGTAATAAAGCATTAATGCAAAGTGCAAGACCATTGTCATGGGGAATGTTCTTACTCCTTGGCTTATCATTTGGGATCTTAATGTGGGCCTTCTACATTAACGATTTCACTCTGCAATATGTAGCAAGTAACTCAAACAGCTTACTTCCTTGGTATTACCGTTTAACCGCCGTTTGGGGTGCTCACGAAGGATCTTTATTGCTTTGGGTTCTTATCCAAGCAGGTTGGACCGTTGCCGTAGCAACCTTCAGTCGTGGTATGCCACAAGAGTCGATTGCACGAGTATTAGCAGTAATGGGGTGGATTAACGTTGGTTTCCTACTTTTCATTATTCTAACGTCAAACCCATTCTTACGTACTTTGCCATTCTTCCCAATTGATGGTCGTGATTTGAACCCGCTTCTTCAAGATCCAGGTCTAATCATTCACCCACCAATGCTATACATGGGTTATGTAGGTTTCTCAGTTGCGTTCTCTTTCGCTATTGCTTCACTAATGGCGGGTCGTTTAGATACGGCTTGGGCTCGTTGGTCTCGTCCTTGGACAATCGCAGCATGGTCATTCCTAACGGTAGGTATCTCTTTAGGTTCATGGTGGGCATATTATGAACTTGGCTGGGGTGGCTGGTGGTTCTGGGATCCAGTAGAAAACGCATCATTCATGCCTTGGCTTGCTGGTACCGCACTAATGCACTCATTAGCGGTAACAGAGAAACGTGGCACCTTTAAAGCGTGGACAGTATTGCTGGCGATTTTAGCCTTCTCATTAAGTTTATTAGGCACATTCCTTGTACGTTCAGGCATCTTAGTATCGGTTCACGCCTTTGCTTCTGATCCTGCACGAGGCATGTTTATTCTTGGCTTCCTAGTCATGGTGATCGGTGGTTCATTACTGCTGTTCGCTCTAAAAGGTGCATCAGTACGAGTTCGTGGTAACTTCTCACTGTTCTCACGTGAAAATGCGTTATTAGCTAACAACATCTTATTAATGACAGCTTTAGTTGTTGTACTTGTTGGTACCTTATTACCGCTAGTACATAAACAACTTGGTTTAGGCTCAGTATCTATCGGTGCTCCGTTCTTTGATATGCTGTTTGCGTGGTTAATGATCCCATTTGCTTTCTTAATGGGTATTGGTCCTCTGATCCGTTGGAAGCGTGACAATTTAAGTCACTTAGCAAAACGCATGGTGATTACTGGTGCGATTACCATACCACTAGCCGCAATCTTCATGGTTATCTTTGCCGATAGATTCCAATTCATGCCATACCTTGGCTGGATGATGTCTATTTGGATTGTGATTTTACACGGCTTTGAATTATACGAGCGTGCAACTCATCGTCACTCATTCTCTGTAGGTATAACGAAACTGGGTCGCAGCCATTGGGCAATGATGTTTGCGCACATTGGTCTAGCCGTAAGTATTATTGGTATTGCTATGGTACAAAACTACAGCATCGAAAAAGATGTTCGTTTAGCACCAGGTGAACACATTGAAATGAACGGTTACCAGTTCTACTTTGCTGGGGTTCGTGATACTGACGGTCCTAACTACGATGGCTACACTGCTGATTTTGATATCACGTTAAACGGTAAGGCGATTAATACGCTTCATGCTGAAAAACGTTTTTACCAAACGGCAGGTTCAATGATGACAGAAGCAGCGATTGATCGTGGTTTCACTCGTGATTTATACATTGCAATGGGTGAGCGTTTAGATGACAACCGTTCATGGGCTGTACGTATTTACTACAAACCATTCGTACGTTGGATCTGGGCTGGTACATTATTTATGGCAATTGGTGGCATATTAGCATTATCTGATAAGCGCTACCGTTTCCGTAAAACAGATAAAAAACAGGAAGCTTAAATTATGAATAAGAAGTTTTTATTTGCACCTCTAGCACTGTTTTTAATTTTAGTTGCCGTGTTTGCTACTCAGTTAACACGCAACTCAAATGGTGATGATCCAACAAAGCTAGAATCAGTGTTAGTTGGTAAGCACGTACCTGAGTTTCGTTTAGAAGATTTAGCACAAGAAGGCAAACTATACGATCAAAGTATTTTTAAAGGGGAGCCTTTATTACTGAACGTATGGGCAACGTGGTGTCCAACGTGTTATGCCGAGCATCAGTACCTTAATACCCTTGCCACTCAAGGTGTTAAGATTATCGGTATGAACTACAAAGACGATAGAGCCGGTGCAATTCAATGGCTAACCGAGTTAGGTAACCCGTATTTAATCACTCTATTTGATGGTGATGGCATGCTGGGTATGGATTTAGGCGTGTACGGCGCACCTGAAACTTTCCTAATCGACAGCAACGGTATCGTTCGCTACCGCCATGTTGGCGATGTAAATGATCGCAATTGGAATGAAGTATTAAAGCCAATGTATGAGCAGCTTGTTGCGGAGGCTAAATAATGAATAGTCGCTTACGTAAATGGGGACTTCGTAGCTTTGCGGCTATCGCATTGAGTTTATTTGCGGTTCAAGCAAGTTACGCAACTATTGATTTGTATAAGTTTGATTCGCCAGAGCAAGAGCAGCAATTTAAAGAACTTGGCCAAACATTACGTTGCCCTAAATGTCAGAACAATAACATTGCTGATTCAAATGCAGAGCTTGCTCAAGACATGCGCCATAAGGTGTATGAAATGACCAAAGCCGGTAAATCAGACCAAGAAATTGTCGACTATATGATTGATCGTTACGGTAACTTTGTTACTTACGATCCACCGCTAACTGCTGGGACATTGGTTTTATGGCTAGGTCCGCTAGGTGTTCTTGTGTTTGGCTTTGGTTTTATTGTGCTTCGTAGCCGTAAATCAAAAGTGGTAACGGAAGATAATTCAGAAGAGTGGGATAACGAACATGAAGAACGTTTGAACGCCTTATTAAATGAGAATAAAAATGAAGATGGGAAGGTAAACAAATGATTTTGTTTTGGATTTCGACCTTAGCCCTAATTTTTGTTGGTGTTGTATTTATCGCGCTTCCGTTATGGAAAGCAAAAGCGCAAGACGATGATGCACGCCGAGATGAATTGAACAAAGCCTTCTATAAAGATCGCTTAGCTGAACTGAAAGAAGAAGACGCAGAAGGTCTTGTGAATAACCAAGATGAGTTAATCACAGAACTAAAGCAATCTTTGCTAGATGATATTCCCGCAACAGAGAAAGCACAACAAGACAGCTTGAATGCAAGATTATTTATCTTGCCTTCAATCATCATTTTTATTGTTATCTCGTATGGGCTGTATTTTAAATTTGGCAGCTTAGATAAAGTTGAAAAGTGGCAAGAAGTAAGTGCACGCTTACCTGAGCTATCTCAACAACTAATGAATCCAGAAGGTGTAGCGTTAAGTGACGCTGAAATGGCAAACCTGACTTTAGCATTACGTACCAAGTTGCACCATGAACCTAATGATGCAATGGGCTGGTTCTTGTTAGGTCGTATTGGTATGTCAAATCGTGATATTGATACCTCTGTGGGCGCAATGAAAAAAGCGTATGAATTAAAACCAACAGATGTTGATATCAAATTAGGCTATGCACAAGCATTAATGCTTTCAGGTGATGATGCGAAAGCGGATCAAGCCAAACAAATGCTTAAGCAAGTACTTCGTGGTGACTCGACCAATTTACGCGCTTTATCGCTACTTGCGTTCAGTTCGTTTGAACGTCAAGACTATAAAGGTGCAGTATCTGCATGGAAAGCAATGCAAATGTTGATTGGCCCTGATGACTCCCGCTATGAAATGCTAACTCGCAGTATCGAACGTGCCCAATCTAAGATGAATCCTGAAGCGAACATAGATAAGCAAGTACCTATTACTGTTAATTTAGGCAGCAATGTAACGCTACCTTCGCAAGGTGTTGTGATTGTATCGATCCATCCTGCTGATGGCTCTGCTATGCCAGTTGCTGCAGCTCGTATGCCACTTAGCCGTTTCCCGTTGAAAATCATGATGTCAGATGACAACAATATGATTGAGCAGCGTAAACTGTCTGATATGCCAAACTTTATTGTTCGAGCTCGTATCGATCAAGATGGTAACGTATCGACTAAAGAAGGCGATTGGTACGGTGAAAGTACAGTCAGCACATTAGGTGAAAATGTATCGCTTGAGATAGATAAGCAATATTAATATCTTTGAACAAGTGGCATACTACAACGGGTAAAGGCATTAAGCTTCTGCCCGTTTTTTTTGAATTAACTATAATCATATAAATAATACCAAGTCGAAGGTGTATTGTGTTGAAGAGAATAGGGATATCTTTTTCATTATTGTTTTTGATCGTAGGCTGCTCTCAAACGCCAGAACAAGATAATAATGAAGTAGAAACAACCGAAGTCGTAGAGGTAGAGCACGATGATTCTCATAGCGGTGATCCGTTAGAGGGATTCAACCGTGTAATGTGGGGGCTAAATTACGATATTTTAGACCCGTATTTAGTACGTCCTGTCTCGGTTGGTTATGTTGAATACACCCCAAGCCCAATTCGGATGGGCATAGCCAATTTCCTCGCTAATCTAAATGAGCCATCGAGCATGGTGAATAATTTACTCATGGGCAATGGCAGCGTAGCCATGGTTCACTTTAATCGATTTTGGTTAAATACAACATTAGGCTTGGTAGGCTTAATTGATATAGCCAGCGCTGCTGATATAAACAAACCAGGCAGTAAATCCTTTGGTGATGCGCTTGGTCATTATGGTGTTGGGAATGGACCGTACTTTATGCTGCCGGGTTATGGGCCTTGGACATTGCGTGAAGCAGGGGATTTTGTTGATGGCTTTTATATGCCTCTTTCTTACTTAAATTTCTGGCAAGGTCTTGGGAAATGGGGTTTAGAAGGAATGGAGTCTCGTTTTCAGTTGATCTCACAAGAGCCAATGCTAGAAGCCTCGCCTGATCCATACGCTTTAACGCGTGATGTTTACTTGCAACGCCAAGATTTTAAAGCCGAAGTTGAACCAGAAGTAGACTTAGAAGCAGAAGGTGATATTGACGATTACCTCGATGAGATAGATGAGTGATCAGCACCTTAAAGCGGTTTGAAAAAAGGCCTCAATAAAGAGGCCTAATGCAATTTCTATGTAGTCAGTCAGTTCTGATTAGAAACGGTAGTTCGCTTGAACACCTAGTAGCCATACGCTACCCGTTGTTTCGCCGTTGAAAGAACCTGCAATACCTTGTGCTTCATTATCTGATTCATAGCCACGAGATTCTGTGATAGGCGCATCTTTAGCAATGATATAAGTGAAACCAGCATCTAGTGATAGATTTTGTGACCACTCATAGCCAGCACCAATACTTAACCAAGTGCGATCCGTCTCAGGAATCGTGATAGTACGGTTTTTATCGCTAACCGCTGAGGTATCGTAAGCAATACCTGAGCGTAAGGTGATTTTTTGGTTTAGTTGGTAAGTACCACCTAGCGCGATGCGGTAGTTATCTTCCCAATGCTCTTCTTTAACCATTGTTGGCGCTTTACCATCATGGAAATCAGCTTCTAATTTTTCAAAGCTGCTCCAATCTGTCCAGTTAACGCTAGCGTGAATAGCTACGGTATCTGTTAGCTGATGAAAACTAGCTAATTCAGCTGTTGCAGGCATAATTAGTGCCATTGAACCTTGTTTTGTTAGGTTTTGGGCAGGGAACATTGCACTTAAAGGAATAAAGCCAACGCCTTCAGCATGGCCTTCAAGATCTAATTTTACTTCAGATTTATAGGTGAAACCAAGACGATTAGTTTCATTGATCTGCCAAGCTGTACCTACTTGCCAACCCAAAGCTTCATCTGTACCTTCCATGTATTTCAGAGTGGTTCCTTTTTTGATAGGTATGCCATTTAATGTGAAGTTTTGAGGAGCTGTTGCTCCAAAATGACCTTCACCCATCACATAACGAACACCACCGCCAATGCTTAATTGTGGCATCACTTGGTAAGCAATGTTTAGGTTTAGTTCTTTAGTGATGATACTTGCTGTATTACCAAAGTGGCTTGCTGCAAAGTTTTCATCAAGATCGGTTTCCATGCCGTAGTTAGTACCTAGCGCAACACCAAGAGCTAATTTTTCATTTACACGGTGTGATAGATAAAAGTTAGGGATCACAGCGCTGTGAGCGAAGTCTTCAGATGACGTATGTCCACTTTTTTGTGTTAGTGATTTAGAACCATCAACATATCCATTAACATCAACGTTAGGATCAACATAAATACCACCCACCGAAATCTGCGTACCTTCTAGGTAAGTCAGCATTGCCATGTTACGCCATTGTGCATCAGCACCGTCAGCCATTGCAGCTTCACCTGCGTACGCACGACCAAGACCAGTCGCTGAATACTCTGCCAATTGGAAGCCTGCTGCCATAGAAGTTGTGCTTGTTACTGAGCCTAATAGACCAAGTGCAATAGCAAGAGATAGGCGGTTTTTATTATTGTTCATTGATTTTTCCATATTGGTACAAGTGTACGCTGAATTTCGTGGTAATAAGTTGAAGTGGATAATACGTTCTAGAGTAAAAACTTCAAACAAAAAATTGATTTATTCGAGTTTTAAGAGCTTTTTTCTGTAAAAAGTTTCAGATTTAGCTAAATTTTCTGTATTTATCTGGTCGGATGTGTTATTTGGGCGTACAGGTGTATATCTTAAATGGTATTTGAGGGTATAAGTGTACGCTGAAAATTCAAGTAAGTTAGGGACTAGGAAGAGCAGGGTTCAGATCGCTTCGCTTGCAGGTTTCAGAGGTGATCGCTGAACGAACAGCATCAAAGAAGGTTCTCCCCCTTGGTTGATGAGTTATTGAGATCGATAAAGTAAATAGAAGGGGGAGTTAGAGGGGGTTGTTTGCTCTTATAGAGCGAAGCGTTCTAGTTAGCGCAGCGTATCGTTTCTAGTTTATATGGCATTGTTTTTAGATACGTGGCGATCAAAAAAGGCCAGCGTATGCTGACCTTTTGGTTTTACCCTTTTAAGAATAAATCTTAGAAGCTGTAGCTGTACTGAACACCAGCAAGAATTGCATCTGCGTGTGTTGTTGCTGTTAGATTCGGTGTCGGTGCTTTTGTTTCAGAAACACTAACGTCATCACCGATTAGGTAAGTGAAGCCGAAATCAACCGTGTGTTTTTTAGCAAAGTGGTAGCTGAAACCCCCAGAGAACCATTGGCGATCTGAATCAGGTACTGAGATTGATGTTAATTTATCTTGAGCTGAAGTGTCATACATGTAACCCGCACGTAATGTCCATGCATCGTTTAGGAAGTAAGTACCACCAATGGCGTAATGCATACCATCTTGCCATTCGTAGTTATTGATGTTTACACCTTCTTTAGTGTTTAGCTCATCAAATGCACTCCAACCAATCCACTGTACAGAGTAGTGAACCGCAAATTTAGTGTCTTTTATTTCGTGATAACCAGAGAACTCAGCCATACTTGGGAGTGGCATTAATAATTTTTGACCATCAATAGCATTACCACCAGCCATATTATTCATGTACATATCACCTTCAGCTTCGATCTCTGGGCTGTAGTGATACGAAAAACCAAAGCGGTTGCGTTCATCTAGTTCGTAAACTGTGCCTAAGTTCCAGCCAAGGCCAATACCATCAGCTTCAATATCTAAAGCAGTAGTGTTTCCCGTTCCTGCTAAAAGAGCCGATTCTCTTTTTAATTTCCCACTACCTTGAACGATATCTAAACCACCACCGATGCTAAATTGTTCATTGATACGGTAAGATACAGTTAATGCATAGTTAATGCTCTTGATTTCAGTGGTACCGCCATAGATGCTTGCACCATTTGTAGCACCGAAGCTATCATCAAAGTTATTAGTTGTACCAAAGTTAGAATAAATACCCGCACCAAATGCCCACTGGTCATTTAAACGGTGAACATAATAGATATTGGGTACAGGAGTACCACTGCTATTATTTTCGCTATCTAGGCTTTGTCCTGCATATTCAATATCAGTCACATCAATATCAGTTTTGATGTAGTTAACACCGCCTGAAAACTGTGATGAATCAAAAAGAGCCATGGCAGCGGCGTTACGTGACATTACTGATGCGTTATCAGCGATTACTGCATCACCAGAAAATGCACGGCCTAGGCCAGTTGCTGATTGTGCGTTTAGTTGGAAACCGGCAGCAGTAGCTTGTTGTGTTGCAAGAGTGATGGTTGCTGCTAGAAGTGTTTTTGAAAACAGACGCTTCTTATTCATAATTATTATATTCCATGTATTGTTATTTCCTTTCAATTCTGCGACTGAAAAGATTTTTTTAGTTGAGACTGAAATCTCGATGCCGAGATAATAACGATCAGATCATAGACGACAAATCCGACCACTGCTAAAAATTCATTAAAATTCGTGATCTGGTCGTGATTTGCTCGCAAATGCCGTTTCTGTTAACAATGCTAGAGTTAATGCTCTATTTTTTGTCTTGTTTTTTACTTGCCTCTTCCTTTGTAAGTCATTGATTAAGTTTAACTATTTATGTATAGCTGTTGTATTTAGAGTTTAAAATCTAAATTTGTGGTTTTCTAATGTTAAATTGATGAAAAATTTTAATTTTTTCATGGTTTTTGGGTGGTATGTTATAGGTAGGTTGTAAAGTGTTCACTGAGAGCATACTTAATTTGAATTTCATTAATTAAGCAGAAAAGTAGTAAAAGAACATAAAATTGATCTATTTCAATAAATGGATTGAGAATCACGTTATAGTTGATCTCGTTATCTGGTTGAGCAATCAACCCGTTGAGCAAGATAACATTTCCTTTTGAAGGCTGACTTTACTTTCTCCTTATCAGGTGAAACTGATTTTACAATTGGCTATTATCGTTAATTGTTTTTTATTCTGACCACATCGATTGATGTGGTTTTTTTTTATCAAAACAGTCAGTAGGTTACATTTTCATCGTTTAAATACTTATGTAGATTGGTATAACTTGGTGCTTTATTTGTCCCCTTTTTCTTATCTAATACCCTCATTTTTAACCAGTAAACAATAATTTCTGAGTGATTAATAATTCGCCGCTCACATTTCTACTATAACGCACTTCTCAAAATTAACAAATTGGTTACAATTTGAGGTCTGACCACTTATTAGGTTGATATTATGCAAGGAGATGCAATGTCAAACGCCAAATTATCAAAGACCTATCAGCCATTGACGACACGACAAGGTGATCGCATTGCGGTTGTTTCAGGTATTCGAACCCCATTTGCTAAGCAATCCACGGCTTTTATTTCTACGCCTGCGGTAGATCTCGGTAAGCTTGCCGTAAAAGCATTGATGGATAAAACAGACATAGATCCAAAATTGATTGATCAAGTTGTCTTTGGCCAAGTAGTGCAAATGCCAGAAGCTCCAAACATTGCTCGTGAAATTGTATTAGGCACAGGGATGGATATCGCAACCGATGCCTACAGTGTGACTAGAGCGTGCGCGACCAGTTTTCAAACCACGGCAAACGTAGTGGAAAGCATCATGGCTGGCACTATTGATATTGGTATTGCTGGTGGTGCAGATTCTTCTTCTGTATTGCCTATTGGGGTATCAAAAAAAATGGCCGCGACGTTGCTTGCCCTTAGCAAAACCAAAACCATAAGTCAGAAACTTTCGCTTCTTCGTACTTTATCAATGAAAGATCTTGCGCCTGTACCTCCAGCGGTAGCTGAATACTCAACAGGGATCTCGATGGGGCAAACCGCAGAGCAAATGGCGAAAACTCACGGCATAACACGTGAAGAGCAAGATGCGTTAGCGCACCGTTCGCATTCATTAGCGGCAAAAGCATGGCAAGAGGGGTTGATACAAGATGAAGTCATGACTGCTTTTCCAGAGCCGTATAAAACCTGGCTAGATCAGGATAACAATATTCGCCACGACTCAGATCTTGCAAGTTACGCCAAATTACGTCCCGCGTTTGATAGAAAATACGGTTCTGTGACTGCAGCCAACAGCACCCCCTTAACCGATGGTGGTGCAGCAATATTATTAATGAGTGAAAAGCGCGCCAAAGAACTAGGTTATGAACCGTTGGGCTATATTCGATCTTTTGCGTTTAGCGCGATAGATGTACATAACGATATGCTAATGGGACCATCTTATGCCACACCAATGGCTCTCGATAAAGCCGGTATTTCTTTATCGGATTTAACGCTTATTGATATGCACGAAGCATTTGCAGCACAAACGCTGTCGAACGTAAAAATGTTTGCATCTGATAAGTTTGCCAGAGAATGTTTAGGCAGAGATAAAGCCATTGGTGAAATAGACATGGATAAATTCAATGTGCTTGGTGGGTCAATTGCTTATGGGCATCCTTTTGCGGCAACGGGAGCCAGAATGATCATTCAAACATTGCGAGAACTAAAACGCCGCGGTGGTGGCTTTGGGTTAAATACCGCATGTGCCGCAGGTGGCCTAGGTGCCGCAATGGTTTTGGAGGCTGAATAATGACATTAGAAATAAATAACAGTGCTATTGAAGCAGTAGAAAACAGCAGTGCGTTTACTTGGTTTAAAGACGATGCCGGTATCGCTTGGCTGACGATTGATGTGCCTAATGAAAAAATGAACACACTAAAGTCAGCATTTGCAGAACAAGTGACTCAAGTACTCAATGACATAGAAGCACAACATTCAGATATTAAAGGCTTGGTCATTCAATCAGGTAAACCCGATAACTTTATTGCGGGCGCAGACATTAGCATGATAGCTAACTGTGAAAGCGCAGCAGAAGCGCAAGCGTTGGCTGAAAAAGGTCAGCAATTGTTTCAACGCATTGAAGATCTACCATTTGCTACCGTTGCCGCGATTCATGGACCTTGTCTCGGTGGTGGATTAGAGTTGGCACTGGCGTGTGATTATCGTGTGTGCAGTGATGACAATAAAACAAAATTAGGCTTGCCAGAAGTCCAATTAGGCTTGCTTCCGGGGTCTGGCGGCACACAGCGATTGCCTCGACTTATTGGGTTGCTTGCCAGTTTGGATATTATTTTAACGGGTAAGCAATTAAGACCTAAAAAAGCCCTAAAGTTAGGCGTTGTTAATGCCTCGGTACCACACACTATTTTGTCACGAACCGCCGCTGAATTTGCAGTAAAGAAAAAATCAAAAAATAAAGTAGCAACCAAAGAGTGGGGGATATCAAGAAACGCTCTTGGTCGTAATGTGATTTTCTCTCAAGCAGAAAAACAAGCGCAGAAAAAAGCACGCGGTAATTACCCTGCGATTGCGGCAATTTTAGATAGCATTAAATACGGGTTAGAAAAAGGGATTAAAAAAGGGCTTCAACGAGAAGCGGAGCAATTTGGTAAGCTTGCCATGACTCCTGAATCTGCTGCATTGCGTTCCTTATTTTTTGCAATGACAGAGATGAAGAAAGAGAAAGGCAGCGAAGCTGAGCCTAAAATCATTCATCGAGTTGGCGTACTAGGCGGTGGGTTAATGGGCGGTGGTATTGCTCATGTCTCTATTGCTAAAGCCAAAAAGAACGTCACCATCAAAGACATTAATAATGATGGCTTGCTAAATGCCTACCAGTACCATTACCAACGTTTAGATAAGTTAAGAAAACGCCGTATTATTAGTAAAGCTAAGCTGCAACAACAAATGTTGCAACTAACGGGAGTGACCGATTTTAACGGATTCAAAAAATTGGATGTGGTGGTTGAGGCCGTATTTGAAGATCTAACGCTGAAACAAGAGATGGTAAAAGCGGTGCAAGAGCAAGGAAAAGAAGACGTTATCTTTGCTACCAATACCTCTTCGCTTCCCATAGGCCAAATAGCCGAGGGTGCAGAAAAACCTGAAAACATTATTGGTCTGCACTATTTTAGCCCGGTAGAAAAAATGCCGTTGGTTGAAGTTATTCCGCATCAAACGACCAGTGATGAAACTATTTCTACCGTAGTCTCTTTAGCAAAACAACAAGGTAAAACGCCAATAGTCGTTAAAGATTGTGCTGGTTTTTATGTTAATCGGATCTTAGCGCCTTACATGAATGAAGCGGCAAGATTATTGTTGGCAGGTGAGCCGATAGAGGCCATCGATGAGGCTTTATTAGATTTTGGTTTCCCTGTTGGGCCAATTTCATTATTAGATGAGGTTGGTGTGGATATTGGCGCGAAGATCATGCCGATATTAGAAGCGGAACTGGGTGATAGGTTCCGCAGCCCTGACGTGTTCCAAACGTTAATCGATGATAAGCGTCTAGGTAAGAAAACTAAACGTGGTTTCTATGTCTACAAAGGTAAGAAGAAAGCGCCGGATCAAGATGTTTATTCACTACTTAACATTAAACCGCAATCTCAGCTAAGCAAAGATGAAATAGCCATGCGCTGTGTATTGCCTATGTTATCTGAAGCAAAACGCTGCTTAGATGAGGGCATTATTCGCTCAGAAAGAGACGGTGATATTGGCGCTATCTTTGGTATTGGTTTCCCTCCTTTCTTAGGTGGCCCATTTACTTATATGAACAGTATCGGTGAAGAAAAGCTAGTGGCGTTAATGAAGAAGTACGCTGATAAATATGGGGATAGGTTTTCTTTATAATACCAATTCAAATAGTGGTGTTTATTCTTATTAGAGATAATAAGTTCAACCTTTATTAGATGAGTTATAAGCCATCATAGTCAAAGATTATGATGGCTTTTTTTAATGTTTAAATTATTGGAATTACCCAAGATTCACGTCTTTCGCTCGCAATTGGAACTCATCAATAGAATCAATTTCTAACCCAACATCTAAGCGATCGTATTGTTCATGCTCGGTGCCTTGGCAATGCATGATTAAGCGATTCGCAGTTCTTGGTTTTAGTACGTTAACCACAAAACGCAGCATGTCAGTTCGCGTTAGCAAACTAAGTTCGTCAGCAACACGCTCTTTATGATCAAAATTTAAATCTTTATTGCCAATACAGGCCCATAAGCGCTGAGCTCGACCACGAAGATTAGTGTCGGGATCAGAGATTTGATCAATCAATCCTTGTTTACTGTTTTGCCATTGCTCTTCATTTAGCTCTAATAACACCATGTAGAAGGCGTTAAGAAACTCATCAATCGCATCTAATAATATGGCAGGAGGAGCCATCGGTGATTGAACGTATAAGATCAAGCCTGGGTGTTTGTTTAACGGTAAATTACCCGTCCCAACCATGTAGCCTAATTGCTGTTTGGTTCTAATTTCATGGAAAAAAGAAGCCGACATTAAATGGTTTGCTAACGTATAAAGCGCAAAACTGCGAGGGTCTTCTTGAGCTGATTGATAATAGACCAATAAAGCAGAATCAGAATGGTCACAAAATAGTTCACGCTGAAAGGTTCCGGATTCTCCTAACATAATCAGTGGTCGAAATGACTCTTCATAAGTTTGGTTTTGCATACGAAGTGCATTTTTTAGTGAGTTACCTAAGTCTAGAGCTTGTTGCTGTGACCAGTCACCATAGACAAACATCTCAACGTGTAACTCTGCAAACATCGCTTGAACAAAGTTAGGCAGATCATCGACCTCTATACTTTCTAATGCCTCAAGAAGGACAGGGTAAGGGGGATTGTTTGGTTGTAAAATCCCTGATAATGCATTGAAAAGTTGTGAAATAGGACGTTCTTTCGAAGCGTTGCTCCAGTGACGTATCAGTTGATTCTTAATGAAATCAAAACGATCACTACTAAACTCACGAGTAGTAAAGCGCTTTAAAATAACCTCTAATAATAAAGGCTGCTTTTGGCTAAAACCAGATAGTGCAAGAGTGACTCCACCTTGGTGACAATAGAGGTTGTAGCCCATTCCTGCAATTTCAGCTTGATAGGTTTGTTCACTCAAGGCATCCATCAGCATCTCGACACATAGGCGAGTTTTCACTATTTTTCGTGGGTCAGAAATGGAATGTGGGCTATCAATGGCAATATAAACCATGCCTTTTGGTACCCTAAATTCTTCTTCTTGCTTATGCCATAGACGAAAACCCGGTAAGTCTTCAATCAGCATTGGAAATTCGGTGGTATCTGTTAACGCTTGAGGTTCAAGATCGTAGCAAATATAAGGATTTTTCTCTGGAAGGAAAAGCTCAGGATGCGGCTCAACATTTTTCCAAAATGCCAATTGATTCTCTGTCAGTGGGTGAACTGAATAAGGGGTATGATACCACTTGTCTTTATGGTCATACTCTAACCCTTGAGCCACTAAGGTTACTCGCATTTTTTTTGGCGTCAGTTGTTCTAACAGATCTTTAATTTGCTGCTCATGGTAGCCTTCCATCATATAGTCGGCATACATAGCGTCTTCAGCATGATAGCGTTGTAAATTCATGACAAGATGGCTAACTAAATCAAGTGGCTTGCTTTTTTCTTGGAATTGAAAAGCTGACTCTAAAACGGCTTTTTTCTCACTGTATCGCCATTCATCAAAGCCTTGCTGCTTGATAAGTTCAATGTACTGATAAGTGAGTGTAATGATCTCATCAGTATGTTCGATGCCTTTTTCCGTTAAGTTATAAGCCAGAGTAAACTCGCGGAAGTTGCTACCACTCACACCACCACCAGCGGTTAGCGAATGGATATAACCGAGTTTTTTTAAATACAGCATTAAACTGCCTTCGCCTTCATAACCAAGCAGGTGACCAAGATAATTTAACGGTTTGGTTTTGTAAAAACGGTCTTGATTTGGCAAAGAAAAAGCGAGAGTTAGCTTTCGAACTTCTTTTAATGGTTCAATATTTATCCAACATGCTTGTTGGTCTTCTGTTACGTAAGCGACATCAATCGTTTTATATCCTAAATTTTGATTAGGGATGGCAGAGAAAGATTGAGTGGCTAAAAGCTCTAATTCACAAAGTGGACGATTCCCTAAAACCACAGCGGTCATTAAATCGGCAGAATAATGGTCTTGATAAAAAGCCAGCATTTCATCACGGATAGAAGAAGTGTCGTTATCGGCTAACGTATCGATGCTTCCTACTGAGAATTTAGCGAATGGATGCGCTTGATTAATGGTCTCTTTGTGTACCTGATAAATACGACGAACATCGTCTTTAAGTTTTAATTTATATTCTGAATCAACGGCTTGACGTTCTTTATCTACGGCTTCTTCGTTAAATAATGAGGCATAGAAGAACTGGCCAAAGCGATCAAGACCTTCTTCAAACGCATGGTGCGAAATTTCAAAGAAAAAAGTCGTGTGTTCAGTGCCTGTCCATGCGTTATTTGAGCCACCTTGCTGGTTAATAAATGAGTGAAACTCTCCCACTTTTGGGTATTTTTCTGTACCAAGAAACAGCATATGCTCTAAAAAGTGAGCAAGACCTGGGCGATGGTCAGGATCATCAAAGTGACCGACATTAACAGAAAGGGCGGCAGAAGAACGTGGAGCCGTATCGTCTTGAACCAGCAATACTCGCAATTTATTATCGAGTTCAATAAAACGATATTTTTTTTGATCATTTGGGCTGATATGCACAGGGTGCTCCTGTTTTAAGGCAGAGATGGGCAATTTAATACCCTCATTTTTATATTTATTTTTCTAATTATGGCGCTGAACCCACAGACTAGCAAACTCTCACTTTCCCCTTTTTGTTATTGCTTGCTACTATTGTGAGGTTAGTAATGATTTGAGAATGTATAAATGAAAGTATTCATAATGCGTCATGGCGAAGCTGAGATGTATGCGCCAAGTGATGAAGAACGTAATTTAACACCTCATGGCGAGAGTCAATCAGCCCAAATTGCACAGTGGTTAATGAAAACTCATCAAGTGCAGTTTGACTACGTATTGGTGAGCCCTTATGTACGAGCTCAACAAACATGGAATGCGATTAAGCCTATTCTTAATGTTGCCGATGCAAAGGTAGAAACGTCAGATGAAATCACACCATACGGTGATTCTGATGATGTGGTGGAATACGTGAAAGCACTAGGCAGTGTAGAAAACATAGAGAATATTTTAATTGTTTCTCATTTGCCGCTAGTGGGTTATTTGACGGCGGATTTTGTTCCGGGAATTATGCCTCCAATGTTTCCAACGTCAGCCATTTCTTGTGTTGAGTTTAGTTATTCAACAGGAAAAAGCGAACTATTGTGGTTGCAACAAGCATAACGACACGCTGTATTTCGGTATAAAAAAAGATCCCAAGCAAAAGCTTATGGGATCTTTTTTTTATCTATCAGGAATAGACAGTAAAACTAATATGGCACCTGCGCCACCAAACTCTAAAGGGGCCTGGTGAAATGCCATCACATCTGGGTGTTGAGCTAGCCACAAAGGCACTTTTTGTTTAAGAATATGTTTTCCAATTCCGTGCATAACACTGGCACAAGAAATATTCTCTTTTAAACAATAAGCAATCATTGAACCGAGTTCGCGCTTTGCTTCATCCTGTTTCATTCCGTGCATATCTAAAAAGACATCAGGGACATACACACCGCGACGTAATCGCTTCACTTCGTATTTTGATACGTCATCACGGGCATAACGAACAGGTCCATCTTCATTAAGAAGTGGCACAAATTCGTCAGAAAAGAAAAACTCTTCATTTTTCCCTTCTTTTAATGACTTTCTTTGCTGTTGTTGCTCGCTAAAGTTCTTACTCGGTTGATGGATTATGGTATCCTGTTGCAACTTTTTAGAGCCTTGTACTGCTTCACGGAACAGCGAAAGTTCGTCATCTGATAGGTGGTCGTTTTTGCTCATTTTAAGATTCCAATAATTAACAGCAGTATTATAACTTGTTTTGGGGGCAATTTTGGATAAGATTTTTGTAGAAGAGGCCGTTTCTGAGCTTCATACGTTACAAGATATGTTACGTTGGACGGTAAGCCGCTTTAATGCTGCGGGTCTTTTTTATGGTCACGGTACAGATAATGCATGGGATGAAGCGGTTCAACTTGTGCTTCCTACGCTGTATTTACCTATTGATGTTCCTGCTCATGTACGTGAATCTCGTTTAACATCAACAGAGCGTCTACGTATTGTTGAGCGTGTTGTTCGCCGTATTAATGAGCGTATCCCTACGGCTTATTTGACTAATAAAGCGTGGTTTTGTGGTCTTGAGTTTTTTGTTGATGAGCGTGTACTTGTGCCTCGCTCACCAATTGCTGAATTGATTGAAACGCAATTTGAACCATGGTTAACCGAAGATCCAACACGTATTATGGATCTATGTACGGGCAGTGGTTGTATTGCGATTGCGTGTGCTCATGCGTTCCCAAATGCAGAAGTTGATGCAATTGATATTTCTACTGATGCATTAATGGTTGCTGAGCAAAACGTTCAAGACCATGGCATGGAGCAACAAGTGTTCCCTATGCGTTCTGATCTGTTGCGTGATATTCCAAAAGATCAGTATAACTTCATTGTTTCTAACCCACCGTATGTGGATGAAGAAGACATGAACAGTTTACCTGAAGAATTTGAACACGAACCTGAGTTAGGTTTGGCTGCTGGTACTGATGGACTGAAATTAGTTCGTCGTATTCTAGCTAATGCACCAGATTACTTAATGGATAATGGTTTCTTGATTTGTGAAGTAGGTAACTCTATGGTCCACATGATGGAGCAATACCCACAAATACCATTCACTTGGATTGAGTTTGCAGAAGGTGGACACGGTGTATTTATGCTAACTAAACAGCAGCTTCTAGATTGTGCTGAAGAGTTTGTCCTATACCGCGATTAAGTCACTAAATTCGACTTATTATAATAAGCCTGATGTTCGCATCGGGCTTTTTTATATATCCTTACTTTGTGACATTGCAAAATCAAGCCGATTACGAAGGTTTTGTTGTTTTTCGCTGATGCTATTTTTACGTAATGCTTTTCTTACTAGACGGAGTAGTTTCATTTTTTTCTTAATCCTTAATGATATTTAGTAACAGGCAGGAATAATGCCAACTATTTATTGCTATCCTTACGTTAAAGTTCTCATCCATGTATCGCTTATTTTATCAATACTTTATGTCTTATTTTTAGTTTCTGGCTCATTAATGAGAAAAGTATTAATTATACGTTGTGATATTAATAACAGTAAAGAGGTGTTTTTGTAAAATGAGAGTTTTATCAGTTAAGGTTTTTTTTTGAATTAAGATCACAAATTGCCGCTTTTGACTTTTTAAATTATTTTTATGGCAAAGAAAATGATATCTAAGAGAAAGAGTGCGCTCACTAATTTAGAGAGAAACCATTACTAGGGGCTTTACTCTGATGTAGATTCAAGCCAATATGGATTGATTAAAGTTATGCTATTTATAGCCAATCAACAATATTTACAGAGGAAGTAATGGCTGGAAATTCTATTGGACAACATTTTCGAGTAACAACGTTTGGTGAAAGTCATGGCTTGGCTTTGGGCTGTATTGTGGATGGCTGCCCTCCAGGTCTGGAGTTGAGTGAAGTGGATCTGCAAATCGACTTAGATCGTCGTAAGCCGGGTACTTCAAAATACACTACTCAGCGTCGTGAAGCGGATGAAGTAAAAATTTTATCAGGTGTGTTTGAAGGCAAAACCACCGGAACGTCAATTGGGTTACTGATTGAAAACACTGATCAACGTTCTAAAGATTATTCTGAGATTAAAGATAAGTTCCGTCCGGGACACGCAGATTACACCTACCATCAGAAATATGGACAACGAGACTACCGTGGTGGTGGCCGTTCTTCTGCTCGTGAAACGGCAATGCGTGTTGCAGCTGGTGCTGTTGCTAAGAAATACTTGAAGCAAGAGTTTGGCATTGAAATTCGCGCTTACCTATCACAAATGGGCGACGTAGCGATTGATTCTGTTGATTGGAATGAAATCGAGAATAATGCGTTTTTCTGTCCTGATGCAAGCAAAGTAGAGGCCTTTGATGAGCTTATTCGTAAGCTAAAGAAAGAAGGGGACTCTATTGGCGCTAAAATTACCGTGGTCGCACAAGGTGTGCCGGTAGGGTTAGGTGAGCCTGTTTTTGATCGTTTAGATGCGGATGTTGCTCACGCTTTGATGGGTATTAATGCCGTAAAAGGGGTTGAGATTGGTGATGGTTTTGACGTTGTACAGCAGCGCGGTTCAGAGCATCGTGATCCATTAACACCTGAAGGTTTTAGCTCAAATCATGCTGGTGGTATTTTGGGTGGTATTTCATCTGGACAAGATATTGTGGCGCACATTGCCCTAAAACCAACGTCTAGTATTACGGTTCCGGGTGAAACGATAACTCGCAGCGGTGAAAAAACAGAATTGATTACCAAAGGCCGCCATGATCCTTGTGTTGGTATTCGAGCAGTACCTATTGCTGAAGCTATGCTAGCGATAGTGGTTATGGACCATTTAGTTCGTCATCGTGGTCAAAATTTTGGTGTACAAACAGAAACGCCAAAGATTTGATAAGGGATGAGGTATTAGTTTTTAGGAACGAATAATTCCACATAGAGCTAAAAGTATAGAGCCGGATTGACGATGATATCAATCTGGCTCTTTTTATTTGTATCTTATTTTTAATTTTTCTCAATCGTTTCAGGTTGATCCTCTGTGATATCTAAATGAAACACAGGTAAACACCAACCAAATTTTACTGCGGCAATACGAGCAGAAAAACCAATAACAATAGTCGCAATCGTTGTGATTAATTCATCAACACCAAAGTGAAGTAATCCTATGTATAGCACAGCGGATAGTAATGAAATTGAAGCATATAATTCTTTATGCAATACCATTGGCATCTGGCGACAGAAGAGATCACGCAGTAATCCACCAAACACGCCTGTTACAATGGCAGAAACAACGCATATTAGTGGGTGAAGCCCCATATCTAATGCCACTTGTGAGCCAATAATACTAAAAACAATTAAACCAATAGCATCTAAAAATACAAAGAAACGATGGTTTTTGGCTACCCATGGGCCGATCCATGTTGTTAATACGCCAGCAATACAGGTAATCACAAGGAATTGTGGGTTTTTCACCCAACCAACAGGGTAGTGACCAAGAAGAATATCACGAACAGTACCACCGCCAATTGCTGTTGCACTGGCAACTAACATTACACCAAACCAATCCATTTTTTTCTTACCAGCGGCTAATGCACCTGTCATTGCTTCAGCTGTGATCCCAATAATATAAAGAATTGTTAATAACATTTTCTAATACCGTGTCATATCATGATGGTCAAATAATAGGACGAGAATTTTATGGGATTAAACGAATAATGACGAATGAAAAAAACTATTCCGACATTTTTCAGATTAGTTTTTTTTATGCATTTTATCGAGGCTATGAGCCCTTGGTTTATGAGTTCTAATATTGAGTATTTTTTGATGCACGCCGCGACGAAGGCTTTTGAATGAATTTTCAAGCTTATCAATGCCGAGTAAAACAAAAAGAGCTAATAAAGTGATAATGACTGATTGCTGAATGTAGCCTAATGCAATCATCATCCCTAATGCTGCTAACACCCAAATAATGGCCGCAGAGGTTACACCATGAATTTTACCATCTAAAGTCATCATTACCCCTGCGCCAAGAAAACCAATTCCTGTAATAATTTGGCCTAGTACTCGAGCGTGATCCAGAGAGTTTACAGATAGGGACATTGCCATCGCTAAGAAAAAGTAAGTACCTGAAATAATTAGAATAGAGGTTCTTATTCCTACGGGTTTACCTCGAGTTTGCCGTTCAACGCCAATTAACAAACCATTGAAAGCACAAGCGGCAATAGCAGACCAAGAAAAAGGCCCTAAATCCAGTAATTGAGCAAGTTGTACAGTGATGTCATTCACAGGTGGTGAAACTCCAATCTAAAGGGGGAGAGATAACTTTGGAGAGTATCAGTTCACTCTTTTGACAGATAATGAATAATTTTGAGAAGGAGGATAAAAAAAATTTATCTAGATAGGCCTTTAGTATGTGGTGAGGTAGAATACGCTTCTATTATTATTGCTAAGTCTGTTGTATGCCTCACCAATATCAAGATTTAATCACTGTTTTTAATGCCACTTTTTTTGATTCGTTTAATACCAAGCTAGAATTGGGTGGTGATGAACCTATTTATCTACCAGCGGATAGTGAATTTAATTATCACCGTATTATTTTTGCGCGTGGTTTTTATCAATCAGGCATGCATGAAATTGCCCATTGGTGTGTTGCAGGTCCTGATCGTCGTCTATTGGAAGATTTTGGTTACTGGTATGAGCCTGATGGTCGAACAGAGCAAGTTCAATCAGAGTTTGAAAAAGTGGAGATCCGTCCTCAAGCCTATGAATGGATATTATCATTAAGTGCTGGGTTAAAATTTAATGTGAGTTGTGACAACTTAAATGGCGATTTTGAGCCAGATCGTTTAGCATTCATGGCTAAAGTACATAATGAAGTGATGAGCATTTTAGATAATGGATTACCTCCACGCGTAGAGGCATTATCCAACGCATTACGTGAGTTTTATCAAATAGCCCCACTTACCCAAGAACAATTTATTGTCCAATAGGAAAAAGATGATCATTGAATTTGAAGAAAAAATGCTTGAACTGATTGATGCTCGAATTGAAACTGCATCAGATGATGAGTTGTTTGCTGGTGGCTACTTACGTGGACACATTTCATTATCAGTTGCTAAGTGCGAAGAGCAAGAAATTGCTGATCTTGAGATACTAAAAGTACATATCAATGAAAGTCTTGAAGCCGCTAAATCTGAGTTATCTCCTGCTGATCGTATTATTGTAGCTGATCTATGGAATGAGCTTCAAAACGCATAATGTAAATAAGCGAAAATAAATCAAAAGGCAGTTCTGAAGAGATCTGCCTTTTTTATGGAGAGGAAAATCGTTATTGCTTGAATCCAGCCAATGCACTTAATCTATCTCGAAGTAGATCCACCAATTGAGTTTGATCTGACTGTGTTCTGATTTCTCCATTAGTATTTCCCCAAACTGGACCTGGCCATGCGATATCAGTGATAAAGCGTGCAATATGGTGAATGTGCAGCTGAGGAACTAAGTTACCTAGTGCTCCAATATTAATTTTATCTGGTGTGAAGTTATCTTCGAGCAGTTGAGCAACTGAACTTGATTCTTGAATATATTGAATTTGCTGCTCTGGGGTCATATGGTGAATTTCTTTTAAGTCTTCAATTCGAGGAACTAAAATCACCCAAGGACCGATATTTTCTTTAATGAGTAAAACAGAACATAACGGAAGATTGCCCAAAAAGATGCAATCTTGTTGCAAACGGGGGTGTAATTGAAAAGTCATTCGTATTTCCTTGGTTTCTATCAGTAATGCTTTGTTATATCATAATCGGTTAATAATAAAGAATAAGTGAAGCAATTCATGAGTGAAAAAGTTGATAAAAACGTTTATAACCCCACTTTTCAATGGGCATTTCTTCATCCTAAGTATTGGCCAACATGGTTAGGGATAGGCTTTGCTATTATTTTGGCTTTCATTCCATTTCGATTACGCGATAAGTTAGCTGCTAGTATCGTTAAGTTAGTACTTAAAAAGCCAAGTGGTGGTATTAAGCGAGCTAAGTTGAATATAGCGACCTGTTTTCCTGAAAAGTCAGAGCAAGAGCAAAAAAAACTGCTTGAAGATACTTACATCACAGGTGCACAGGTGATGCTTGGTTTTTCTGAGTTGCTTGTTCGTAGTCGTAAGCATAATGAAGGACGCGGGATTTTTGTTGGTGCAGAGAATCTATTCCCTCTGCTTGAGCAAAAAGAAAATATTATTATTTTAGCACCGCATGCTTGGGCTATTGATTTCCCTGCGATTCTTTTGGCTTCTCGTGGTTATCAAGTAACGACTATGATGAAACCTCAAAAGAACCCAATAACTGATTGGTTAATGCATGTTCAGCGTATGCAATATGGCGGTAAGATTTATGCTCGTAGTGCAGGGATTAAACCATTAATTAAAGCGATTAAAGAAGGTTATTTAGCTTATTACTTGCCTGATGAGGATCATGGTCCACAAAACAGTGTATTTGTTCCTTTCTTTGCAACACAGAAAGCGACGTTAAAAGGTTTTGGTAAACTAGCTCGTTTATCAAAAGCGAAAGTGGTTCCAATGTTGCCATCGTATAATGCAGAAACAGGGCAGTTTGAGATCATTACATTACCAGCGATTTCGGATTTTCCATCTGGTGATGAAGAGACGGATGCTCGTGCAATGAATATTGCTATTGAACAGCTGGTTACTGAGCGTCCTGAGCAATACATGTGGGTGTTAAACTTACTGCGTTCTCGACCTGACGGTAGTCGTTTATATTAACAATTAGTTATTCAAAGTATTTTTAAGCCCGTAGAATTTACCGTTCTACGGGTTTTTTATTTTAATGAACTTTGTGACGAAAAATGAAGAAGTGATTTATTTGATTTATATCAAAGGTCGATCTTGGTCATTTAATCAATCTAAGTTTTTGTAAATGGTTAGGGTCTATCCGTTGCCGAAGCGTATAATTATTTGTGTTCTTATTTTAATTACGCCGCCAATGCTCTTTATGTGCTAAGTTGATACGATAAATGCCAAAATCACCCAATTTTCGTTTTTTTCAAGGTGGGATGTTAAAGCATCGTACTACGCCAAAATGTCTAACCACACAAACTGATTATTATGCGCTGCTTTTCTTATCTGCATTAGTTGGTGGTATTGCCGGATCTGTTGTTGCTTTATTTGAAGCCTCAATTCGATTGTTCGGTGAACAGCGTCTCCAATTCATTCATTCATTTCCTTACTCTGAGTATTTAGCGCCTGTTGCTGCGGTATTAGCGGGGGCTGCGATGGCAGCTGTTGGTTTTTGGCTTACTTTTCGATTTGCACCAGAGACTGCGGGTAGTGGGATCCCTCATATTGAAGGGGCTCTTGATGGGACTCAAGAGATCCGTTGGGCTCGTGTATTGCCCATTAAATTTATTGCAGGCACATTAACGATTGGTTCAGGAATGGTGCTTGGCCGTGAAGGGCCATCAATTCAAATTGGTGGTGCTGTAGGTAGAATGATCGCATGTAAAGGTAAACGATTCAGTCATTCTTCTCATATATTAACAGCAGCAGGGGCGGCGGCAGGTTTAGCGGCGGCATTTAACGCGCCTCTTGCTGGCATTTTGTTTGTGGTTGAAGAGATGCGTCCTCAGTTTCGTTATAACATCACTTCAATAAAGTGTGTGACATTAGCCACAGCGGTAGCAACGATAGTGATGCGCTCTTTACATGGGCAAGAAGCATTTTTAACGATTCCAAGTTTTGATGTTCCACCATTACGTTCACTGATCCTTTTTGCCATTTTAGGGATTATCTTTGGCATTATTGGGGTGATTTTTAATAAATGGATTTTAAAAGGAACGAGTAAGGTTAAAGACTTCCACCAAAATAAATTGCCTCGCATTGTGCTGATGGGCGCAGCGTTTGGCGGCACTTTTGCTTTGTTGCATTTAGTGACTCCTAAACTATCTGGCAGTGGGATGGAAATCATTACTGAGATGTTTTATAGCCCAATGGCATGGATGATCATGGTTGGCTTCTTTGTATTACGAGTGATTGTTACCGTTGCTTGTTTTTCATCAGGTGCCCCGGGAGGAATTTTTGCCCCAATGTTAGCGCTAGGTACCTTACTTGGTTTATCTTATGGTGTGGTAATGTCAGTATGGTTTCCCGGTTGGATATCAAATCCCGGCGTTTATGCTATCGCAGGGATGGGAGCATTGTTTGCCGCTACAGTAAGAGCCCCTGTGACAGGTGTTATCCTTGTGGTTGAAATGACGAATAATTATCAGTTGATCTTACCGCTATTAGTGACAACACTTGGTGCGACGTTTATTGCTCAAGCATTGGGCGGGCAACCGTTATATTCTGCACTTTTAAAACAGTCTTTATTGAAAGATAAAGAGTTGAGGGCGGAGGAGAGTGGGTTGCAGAAGGTTGATCAAAGTATTGCTAATGCGAATACAGAAAATAAGTAATACCAATTCCAAGAATTATCATCTAATAAGTACCATTGGTATAACCATCTGAATTTTCATCTTTCAGATGGTTATAATAATGATAAACAGACTATGCTTTTTTATACACTCTAATCATAAAATCCGCTTTACAATCAAATTCTGACTTCTCTTGCAGCTCAGTTTTAAATTCAGCTGTTGCTTTCCAAGCAAATGGTGTCATATCTAATAAATGCAATGCTTCTAAGCCGTTCAAGCGCATATCGTAAGTTAATTTTTTCTCTTCAATAAGTTCAAAGTCAGTAAGAGCTTCTGCTGTTTCATCATGCAGGCGAACTTCACCATACACTCCTTCACGAAGTTCGAATAAATGATGGCTGGCTGGGGTAACAGTAATTAGATAGCCGCCATTTTTAATTGCGCGGTGTAATTCTTCTGCTTTACATGGTGCATAAATACGAACAACAGCATCTAGGCTTTGATCAGGGAAAGGCAAACGGTGGCTAGAGGCAACGCTAAATTGGCAATTTAGATAACGCTTGGCTGCGAACTTAATCGCGACTTTTGAAATATCCAATCCATAGATATTAGCATTTTCGCTATGTAAATATTCTGCAATTTTTGAGGTGTAATAGCCTTCACCACAACCAATATCAAGTAGGCTTGCTTCATTATTGGTCACATATTTTTGGCATAACTCGGCTACGTGTTGTTGCATAGGCTGATAATGTCCAGCCTCTAAAAAAGCACGCCTAGCTTGCATCATCTCTTTATTATCACCTGGATTTTTAGAACGCTTGTGATGAGCTGGCATTAGGTTTACATAACCTTCTTTTGCGTTGTCAAACTGATGGTTGTTTTCACAACGGTATTGATTGTTGGCAAAGCGCAACTCGTGTTGGCATAAAGGGCACTGATAAAACATAACCACACCTGAAATTAGATTGAGGCAGCAGTGTACTTCTTCATTTATCTAATAAAAAGAGCCAGCAGTGAAAATAATATCGGTGTATTTATTTTTTACCTCAAAATTAATAATGCGACTCACTTCAAATACAGTGCCTAATAGAAACTAACAAGACCTTTTTTGTTCTCTATCTAGAGTGATCTAGATCTCCCTATCTGTTAATTAGGGCGGATAAAAGTGTGATCTGACTTGGTAATAATCGAAATGTTTATAAATTATAAAATGAAATTTTACCATTAACTTATTGTTATAAAATAATTTATATTTTTTTATGTAGGCCATTTTTGAAGTTGGTCATAGTTTATTTGGTCTTTATTTTTTAGGGCGAATTAATAAAGCATAATTCATCTCAACGGATTCAGAGAAACATTTAAACGGATTACAAAATTTTTAGAGTTTGGTCTTTATGTATTGATGAACTTAATAGAAGAACCAAACCAAACAGTTTAAACATACAGGGTATATCACATGAAAAAATCAACACTAGCACTTATCGTTCCAGCAATTCTTCTTTCTGGTGCAGCAATGGCTGACTCAACTTATGTCACTGGTAACGTACAAGCACACGATAGTAACCTGCACGGTTCTGGTATGACATCTACACTAGAAGCGGGTCATACGTTTGATAATTCATTTGGTGGTTTAACACTATTAACCGAGTTTGATGGTATTCAAATAGGTTCACTAAAAGCACAAGAAGTAACGCACTCAGATGGGTCTAAATCAATGGAGAAATTTAACTCTCCAGCGTACGTAACATTAGGTGCAGAGCAATCATTCGCGATTGACGAAAACTTATGGATGGCTGTTGGTTACCACCACTTAATGGCTAACGGTAAAGAAGTACAATATCGCCCATTAGTGAAAATTGGTTATAACTTTGACAATGGTATTTCTATTTCTAACCGAACTCGTGCTCAGATTGATGCAGCAGATAAAAATGCGAATGACATGGATGTACGTTTTGATAACCGTATTGCTTATACACTACCAGATGCGGCAGTGACGTTAAGCTACAATAATGTGTATGTATTGGCTGGTGATGCTCATAATGGTGATTCACGTGATAGCTCTATGGACCACGAGCTTCGTGCTACATGGAACAAATCAGAAGGTGTTCAACCATATGTTGAGTATCGTAACCAAGCTGACAACTACAATAACGCATTCGTAATTGGTGCTTCTTACAGCTGGTAATATAGCTTTCTAAATAATGATGACACTTTCAATTCTATAAGGGGGGATTGTTAGCTGTAATTAATTAGAAAACCAAAATCCTCACTGATCCGTCAGTGGGGATTTTTTCTTTTAGATAAAAAGGTAAAAATAGTAAATTGCAGGCATAAAAAATCCCCGCTAGTGCGAGGATTTTAAATAGATTATTTATGCTTTAACTTATTTATATAGAAATTAAGCGTTAAAAATTTGCGCTAATTCAGTCGAGCATAAGTGATATTGACGTGGGCAGTTGCGCCATGTCGTTAGCATACGACGGTATTTATCCATCATCGGCATTTGACTGTTAAAGTGGTGATCGGCTTTATCAAACTGAGGGTATAAACCTTCAGAGCTTGTTAAGAAGCGAACGTAATTTACTTGTTGTGCTTCCGTAGCTACATCAAACCCTAAAAACTGAAGGCGACGAGCATCAACCTTTGCCTGACACTCAGGTACTAGCATGTTGTAAGACTCTTGCATTGCATGGTACATCTCCATGAAATCAATGATCTCACGACATTCTGCTTCTGTAATACAACCAAAATCTTTATCCAGTTCGCGGATCTGCAGTTCATAACCACGCTCAACAATTAACTGTTGGCGTTGGTATTTTGCTGCATTAGCAGGATCCATCTGTGACATTAAATAATACTGGTTTGAAAGAATTAAGCGTTGAGCATTTGTCATATCCATCAGGATAACCTCAAAAATTATAAGTAAAATTGTATAAAAAGTTGAAGCTAGATTAACAGTAAATGTAGCACATAGAATATGATCTATATTAAGTTATGTGATCTTAGCTGAGTCCGATGATGTTTCCGTCTGTATCAATGTCTAAATTCATAAAAGCAGGCTTTTCAGGTAAGCCAGGCATGGTCATCACATTGCCACACAATGCGTATATAAATCCAGCACCGGCACACAGTTTTAATTCACGAATAGGTACAATGAAATCGGTCGGTGCACCTTTAATGTTGCCATCGGTAGAAATAGAAGCGGGCGTTTTTGCCATACAAACAGCTAAAGATTGGTAACCTAATTTCTCAAACTGTTCTAATTGTTGTTGGGCTTTTTCTGATAATTCGATTCGTTCTGCACCGTAACCTTTTATTGCAACGGCATTTAACTTATCAAATAAGCTCATGTCATTTGTGTATAGTGGGGTAAATTGAGTGGTTTTTTTACAAGCTGCGATAACTTTTGAAGCGAGATCTTTTGCGCCTTCACCACCTTTTACGAATGCTTCACTGATAGAGACATCGACATTCGTTTCTGATGCTTGTGCTGAAATCCATTGTTGTAAGAAATTCAACTCTTCTTGAGTGTCTTCAGGGAAGCGGTTAATTGCTACAACAACAGGAAGACCATATTTAGCACAGTTATTAATGTGCCATTGTAAATTCTCTAGCCCTGCATTTAAGGCTTCTTGGTTTGGAGTGAATAGAGCTTTAGGCAAAGCTTGACCTGCTGATAACGGGAATAAGCCTGAGTTTGCTTTTATACCTCGAAGCGTTGCAACAAGCACTGCACAATCAGGTGCTTTTCCTGCTAATGGTGCTTTAATGTTGCAGGCTTTCTCTAAGCCCATATCTGAGCCAAAGCCACCTTCTGTAACCGTATAATCCGTTAGTTTTAAAGCGATATTATCTGCAATGATAGAGGAGTTACCATGGGCGATATTAGCAAAAGGACCCGAGTGAACAAAGGTAGGGACACCTTCTAACGTTTGCATCAAGGTTGGGTTAATAGCAAATTTCATGGTAACGGTCATTGCACCTGCGACTTGAAGATCTTCTGTAGTGATAGGTTCACCATCCAGGTTATAAGCCACGACAATACGGCCGATGCGTTGACGTAAGTCTTGAAGATCGGTTGCCAGTGCCAGAATAGCCATCAATTCAGAAGCGGCGGTAATATCAAAACCATCTTCACGTTCGTAACCATTAATGTTTTTTCCATCTTCATTTTTACCAATGGTCACCATACGAAGCGCACGATCGTTATGGTCCATTACTCGCTTCCAAACTACTCGGTTAGAGTCAATTCGTAATGCAGGAAGATCGTTCTTTTCAGAGAATAGTTCGTAACCTAGGCGTTGCTCATGGTAGATACGAGCATCAATGGCCGCAGAAGCTAAATTATGTGCCGCGGTAATCGCATGAATATCACCAGTTAGGTGTAAATTTAATTCTTCCATCGGAGCTACTTGGCTATAACCACCACCTGCAGCACCACCTTTTACACCAAATACTGGTCCCATAGACGGCTGTCGGATACAGGCACTAACGGATTCCCCTAATTTTGCTAGACCTTGAGCCAATCCAATAGTTGTTACTGTTTTTCCTTCGCCAAGCGGTGTTGGAGTAATCGCACTAACAAGAATAAGCTTACCATTTGATTTATCTTCAAGGTGTTTTAAGGCGTCAATATTGACTTTTGCTTTATAGCGACCTTGTGGGGTAATGTCATCATCATGCAGCCCTAAGTTTGACGCAATCGTTTTCATTCTGGTAAGTGTCGCAGTTTGGCAAATTTCAATATCGCTTTTCATAGTAACGGGAACCTTTTAGGGAAGAGTTAAAAATGCTGAAAAGAAGCGCGCTTTTTATACCACAGAACTTAGGTGATATTGAATTAATTCCCTAGGTTTGCTATTGAATAAATGGAAATATTTATTTGATGTGATCAAGAGTATGAACAAGGTTTAAGATTAGGTTAATGGATTGTGATACTCTTTGTTTGTCTATAGGGAAGTGTGAGGTGTGAATGTCTTGGCGTGATCTGAGTTTTCGACGTCGATTGTTAGTAGTGATGACCATTTCGGGTATCGGTAAATTACTCATTTTGTCTATTTGTGCCTTTTTGTACATCAAGCACTGGGAATCTCAAGACAGCGGAGATAAAGCATTAGGGGTTGCTCGGTTTCTTGCTCAATCGCCTATCGTTATTTCCGCCGTAGAGCAAAATTCACCGACATTAATTGAAGAGAAAATAGAGCGATTACGAACCTCTATTGGCGCTGCGTTTATCGTGGTTGGTAATAAAAAAGGAATACGTATTGCTCACCCAATTAAAGAGCGTATTGGTAAAGCGATGCAAGGTGGAGATAACCAACAAGCCTTACAGTTGGGAGAATCTTATATTTCCTATGCTAAAGGCTCCTTAGGTCATTCTGTGCGAGGCAAAACGCCAATTTTCGACCAGCAAGGTAATATTATCGGGGTAGTTTCTGTTGGTTATCTATTAACTACTATAGACAGCAAGGTATCTCATTTTCTTAGTTTCTTTCTTGGGATGGCGGTATTGGTGATTTTTGCTAATGCGATTATTGCCAACTTTATTGCAAGACGCTTTCAAAAGTCTATTTTTGGCTTTGAACCTGAAGCTTTTGGGCGTTTATACAAAGAGCAGCAAGTTACTTTGTCTACGCTACGTGAAGGCGTGTTAAGTATTGATGCCAATGGTAAGCTCAGATCTATCAATAAAAGTGCCTGTGACATATTAGGGATCGATCCTAAGCAATCGTTAAATCAGTTGTTTATTGAAGTGTTGCCAGACAGTGATTTAACTAAGCTTTTAGTAACACAGCAATCAGAACACGATATTGAACTGTTATTAAATGGTCAGGCTGTAATTGCAAATCGAGAGTTGATTAAAATGGATGGTGTCGTGATTGGCGCGGTATCCAGTTTTCGACGTAAAGATGAGATAAGTGAATTAACGACTCAGCTTTCTCAAGTCAAACAATATGCCGATTTATTGCGTTCACAAACTCATGAGCATCGAAATAAGTTAAATACAATTAGTGGGCTAATTCAGTTAGGAAAAATTGAAGAGGTGCAGCAGATCATTGGGCAAGAGAGTCAGCGTTATCAAAAACTGATTGAATTTTTACGAGAGAGTATCTCAGAACCGATGATTGCGGGTGTCTTACTTGGTAAAAGTGAACGCGCTAGAGAGCTTGGACTATTGCTTGATATTGAAGAAGGTACGCAATTAAGTGTGCTTCCTCTGCATATTCGAGCGGAGGATATGGTGACCATTATTGGAAATTTAATTGATAATGCCTTTGAGGCAACGTTAAGTAAACCCATGGGGGATTTTGCACCTATCGTGGTGAGCATTACTGATTTTGGCCAAGAAGTTATTATTGAGGTTGAAGACAAAGGATGTGGCCTACCACAGGCATTTACCTTTAAGCAGTTGACTCAAAGAGGAGTATCAACAAAATCAGATAAAGGTCGTGGTGTTGGTTTGCATTTAATTCAGCAACTAGTGGACCATTATCGTGGGGAGTTTACGGTCAGAAGTCGTGAAGGACAAGGCACATTGATGACTATTTATTTACCTAAAGAATTAAAGTCGTAGAAACGGCACTCTTATAAATATAAAAATGAACAAAAGGATATTGTGTGAGCAGTAAAATCAGTATTGTTATTGTTGAGGATGACATTGGTATTGCAGAAATACACCGTCGTAATCTCGAAAAAATTGATTCCGTCGAGGTGATTGGCATTGCTGCCAGTAAGGAAGAAGCGACTCTCTTGTTTGAGGTGCTAAATCCAGATTTGGTGTTATTGGACATTTATCTTCCTGATGGTAATGGCCTTGATATATTGCGTGAATTACGCCAGAAAGAGTCGTCCCCTGATGTAATATTAATTACCGCAGATAGAGATGTTAATACGCTGCAAGAAGCCATGCGTGGTGGTGTGGTAGATTATCTGCTAAAGCCTGTTATATTTAGTCGACTAGAAGACGCAATTAATAAATATTTAAGCCAAAAGCAGCAATTTATTAATCGTGTTGATATTGATCAAAGCATGGTAGATGCAATGTTGCACTCTACTACAGCACAGTCAGTAGCAAGGCTGCCTAAAGGCATTGATGGCGTAACCTTAGAGAAAGTTCGTCAATTATTTAGCCATGAAAAACAGTTAACTGCAGATCAGGCTGGAGAGTTAATTGGGGCAAGTCGAACAACTGCTCGCCGTTATTTAGAATATTTGATTAGCTCTGGAGAATTAAGTGCCGACCTCTCTTATGGCAGCGTTGGGCGACCAGAGCGAACATACTTTAAGGCATAGCCTATTTTTTAAGGTATTAACAACAAATGACACCAGCAACGAAATTATTAAAGAAAGCAAAAATAGATCACCAAGTGCTTGAGTACCATCATGATCCAAAAGCTCAAGCATATGGGTTAGAAGCGGCAGAAAAGCTGGGTTTGCCTCATGAAGAGGTATTTAAAACCTTAGTTGTTCAAGTGGATGAAAAAGAACTTGTTGTGGGCATTATTCCTGTTGCTGCTCATTTAAGCATGAAGTTAATCGCTAAAGCCGTTGGTGGAAAAAAAGCCAAAATGGCAGATCCCGCCTTAGTTCAAAAATCCACTGGATATGTGATGGGAGGCGTGAGTCCTCTTGGTCAGAAGAAACGATTGAAAACCGTGATCGATAATAGTGCTGAACAGTTTGAAACCATGTATGTCAGTGGTGGTAAAAGAGGGCTAGATATTGGCCTGGCTCCTAGTGCTTTACAACAAGTGTTAAACGCACAGTTTATGGATATTAAAGCAGAGTAATCATGGAAGGGAGAAGCCCTATGAAGAAAAAAACAGTATCACTTGTTCTTGGAAGTGGTGGCGCGAGAGGTCTTGCTCATATCGGCGTGATCCGCTGGTTAGAAGAACATGATTTTGAGATTGTATCTGTCTCTGGTTGTTCTATTGGTACGGTTGTTGGTGGAGTGTACGCAGCAGGAAAACTGGATGAATTTGAAGATTGGATGCGAACCATTACCAAGCTTGATATTGTTTCTTTGATGGATTTTAACTGGGGAAAAGGCGGGCTTATTAAAGGCGAGAAAGTAATGAACCGTTTGAGTGACATTCTTGGTGATTTGCATATCGAAGATTTAGCCATTCCTTATACCGCGGTAGCGGCTGATATTAGTAACGAAAAAGAAGTATGGCTGCAAAAAGGATCGTTATTGCAAGCCATTCGAGCGTCTATCTCATTGCCTTTATACTTAATGCCTATAGAGTTTAATGGCAAAACGTTAATTGATGGTGGTGTATTAAACCCAGTGCCGATTGCACCAACGTTTGGTGATCATTCGGATATCACTTTAGCGGTCAATTTAGCGGGTGAGATGACCCATAAACTTGATGATTTTGAAATTAATCAGGTGAATATTTCAGCACAAGAGCCAGAAGAAGATATGCCATTTCACCGAAAAGTCAGTGACTATTTTGGTTCGTTAACCGCAAAAACTTCAAGAATTGACTTAGGAATGTATGATATTGCCAACCAAGCATTTGATGCAATGCAGAGCACCATTGCAAGACAAAAGTTGGCCGCTTACCCGCCTGATATTACGGTTGAAATAGCGCGAGACGCGTGCGGTACTTTTGAGTTCGAACGTACGGCAGAGATGATCGATTTAGGCTATGAGAGAGCGGAACATGCTTTAAAACATTTGCTATAAGTGAACAATCGATATAAAAACGCCCAAACTTATTATTAAGCTTGGGCGTTTTTTATTTATCTTAATAAAGATGAAAACGTGATTAAGCGATTACGCTTTTGATTCTGGTTTTCTTTTTGGCTTAAAGTTCAAAATAGAAATAGGCACTTCTTTACGTGGCGCAAACCCTTCAATTTCTTTACGTACAATTAAGTGGCCAAGACGTTTTTCAATCATACATAGATTCTTAAAATCGTCTTTAGAAACAAATGAGATAGCCTCACCTTTTGCTCCCGCACGGCCAGTACGACCAATACGGTGCACATAGTCATCTGCCGGGAAAGGTAGGTCATAGTTTACTACGCGCGTTAGTTCATCAATATCAATACCACGAGCCGCAATACCAGTAGCAACTAAGTATTGTAATTTGCCTTCTTTAAAGTCATTCAGCACTTTTGCTCGTGCTTCTTGGCTTCGGCCACTGTGGAAAGCTTCAGCTCGAATATCACGTTTCTCTAACTGGCTTACTAGCTTCGCTGCACCATGCTTTGTCTCAATAAAGATCAGCGCTTGGTCCCAATTGTTTTCTTTAATTAGGTGGCTCAGTAGTGCCGATTTTTTATCTTTATCTACCGTTGTTAGCCATTGGTCAATCTGTGGTGCAGAGGTCGTTTTTGGCGAAATAGTAATTTCAATTGGGTTATTTACCGCTGTTTTTGCTAAATAACGAACTTGATCAGACAGTGTTGCTGAGAACAGCATGTTTTGGCGATCTAATGGTAAGCGCTCAATGATTTTGTTGATGTCTTCAATAAAGCCCATATCTAACATACGGTCGGCTTCATCAAGAACTAAGATCTCAATCTCATCAAAATGAATTGCACGCTGTGTGTACATATCAAGCAAACGACCCGGCGTCGCAACCAGAACATCAACCCCTTTAATTAGGCGTTCTTTTTGGTTTTTATAATCAACACCGCCATACATAGCTAATGATGCAATATCAATGTGCTTGCTGTACTTCTGAATGTTGTCTTCAACTTGAATTGCTAGCTCACGCGTTGGCGTTAAAATTAATGCACGAACACGTTTAGCTCGAACTTTAGTTTGATTTTCGCTGAGGATTTCTAAAATAGGTAATACAAAGCTAGCTGTTTTACCTGTACCTGTTTGCGCAGCAGCAATCAGGTTTTTTCCAGTAAGCGCAACGGGAATGGCTTTTTCTTGAATTGGAGTTGGGGCTTTATAACCCAGCTCGTCGATGGCTTTTAAAATTGGATCGCTTAACCCAAGTTTGGAAAATGGCATGTGAAATCTCAGATATATAAATAGAGGGCGATTGTAGCATGAAAAAAAGAAATGACAGCAGGGGAATAGGCACCAATGATCCTTTATCATTGGCGCCTATGTGTAGACGATTAAATTAATTGATTACGATTTTACCGCGAACTTAAGTCGGATAATTTTATTAACGAATGTCAGTACTATTGGAAGGATTAGTACGACGGCTGCGATTGCAGTAAAGGTAAAGGTAATTGGACGCTCCCATAAGAAACTTAACTCACCATCACTTATCATTAATGCTCGACGTAAGTTCTCTTCCATCATTCCACCCAAGATAAAGCCAAGTAATAAGGGGGCGAGGGGGAAGTTAGCTAGCCGAAGCGCAATAGCGACCATCGCAATTAAGATCATGATGAAAACATCAATTGTATTAAAAGAGACTAAATAAACCCCTGTGATTGAGAAGAATAAAACCATTGGCATCAATACGGTTCTTGGTATCGCAAGCAATTTTGAGATGTATGGAATCAAGGGTAAATTTAGGATAACCAGAACGATATTACCAAAGTACATTGAGATAATAACCGACCAGAAAATATCAGGGTGATCAACAAACAATCTTGGACCTGGCTGAATACCGTAAGCAATAAGGGCACCTAGCATGATTGCTGTCGTACCTGAACCTGGAATACCAAGAGTCAGTAGTGGAACAAATGACCCACTTGATGCGGCGTTATTTGCTGATTCAGGGGCTACCAACCCACGAATACTGCCTTTACCAAATTCTTCTTTTTTCTCTTTTGGTGCTAGATTTCGCTCCATACCGTAACTTAAAAATGCAGCAATGGTTGCGCCAGCACCCGGTAATACACCGGTAAAGAAGCCAAGAATGGATGAGCGAATCGCAACAGGCGCCACCTCTTTTACTTCTTCTTTGGTTATTTTCATGCTACCAAGATCTGACATTTTACTCTGTTCATCATCACGAGTGTCTTGCTCTGGTTTGAGTATTCCCATTAAGGTTTCCCCTAATGCGAAAGTTGCCATTGCCAGTAGTAAGAAGCTGAAACCATCCATTAAATCGGTTAAGCCGAAGGTAAATCGCTCTACACCAACCCCTTTATCGATGCCTACTGTTGAAAGCATTAAACCAAGTACAGTCATCATCCATGCTTTAATGACTTGACCTTTACCTGCAAACGCAGCAACAGCCGATAAACCGACTAACATTAGGGCAAAGTAATCGGAGGATTGAAAGCTTAACGACACTTTTGCTAGTGCTGGCGCAGCGATTAAAAGCATGATTGCAGAGAGTGTTCCGCCAGTAAAAGAGGAATAGGCCGCAAGTGCGAGAGCTTTACCTGCTTGGCCTTTTTGTGCCATTGGATAGCCATCAAAAGCTGTAACTACGGTTGATGAACAACCGGGAGCATTAATCAGTATTGACGAGGTTGAACCACCAAAAACGGCACCGTAATAAACGCCAGCCATTAAGATCATGCCTGATGCAGGGTCAAGTCCGTAACTGATAGGGATCATTAAGGCAATGGCAGAGATAGGGCCAAGGCCTGGTAACATACCAATGAATGTACCCACAAAACAGCCGATCATAACCATCATTAAATTGGTTGGCATAATCGCTGTTGATAAGCCTGCTAAAATTCCATCTAACATAATTAAGTCCTAGGGTTTACCAAGCAAGAAAAAGATAACCAGGTTCTAGATAGATATCTAAACCCTTAGTAAGAAGTAGCCAAAAGCCAGTAACAAATGGGAAGGAAGCACCAAATAATACTGGTTTGCGTCGCTCTCCTAATAAGTAGAAGCCAGCAAGCAGAAATAAACTCGTTGCTAATACAAAACCAAGCCAAGTTAATCCAATACCATACAGCACCATTAAAGTGATAAAACCAAATAAGAGTTTCCAATTAAAACCTAAAATGGCACCACTTTTCTCATCAGGTTGAGCTGAAACAATCAGTATGAGTGAGAGAAAAATGCCCGCAAAAGTGAGCATATAAGGTAAGGTTCGAGCAGTGAAGGGTTCGTATTCATCGCCGGGGAATAAAGGAATCAAACTGGTTTGGTATCCGTAGCAGAGGCAAACAAGTAGAAAAATGATAGCGCCAACACGGTCTCGGCAAAGTAGAGAAGATCTAGAGTACGGCATGAGTTCTCTCCATAAGTCCATTAAAGAAAGGTAGATTGAATCGGGTAAAGAAAGCTGCCTTGAACTAACGGTGCAAGGAGGATGTAGCAGGAACATTAATGAGTCATATCCGGGGAATCATTAATTATTCAAGACAGCTAAAGGTTTTACTTCAAGAAGCCAAGTTCACGCATTAGGTTACCCATTAGCAGTTCTTGCTCTTCAAGGAAGATATAAAAGTCTTTGTCTGCTTTGTAATTATCAATCCAACCATTACGGTCACGAACGACAGCCCATTGCTCCGTTTCATACATTTTATCAAAGGCTCCTCTGTACTCGTCGATTTTCGCTTGTGGCGTCCCAGGCGCTGCGAAGAAACCACGCCAGTTAGCAAAGACGGTGTCATTGCCGTATTCAGTCAGTGTTGGGATATCAGGTGCACTCTCTAAACGTTTTGGAGCTGTGATAGCCAGAATGCGAACTTGGCCACTTTTTGACATTTCAAGCACTTCACCTAGACCTGTTGAAAGCAGAGGTGTCTCCCCTGACAGTAAGGCAGCCATGGCTTTACCACCGGCATCATAAGCAATGTAGCGTACTTTTCTTGCATCAAATCCTTCGCCTTTAAAAGCAGCCGCCGCAACAAGGTGATCCATGCTGCCTCGTGCTGAACCGCCGGCAATTTTCACTGAGCGAGGATCTTTTTCAAAATCAGCAACGACTTGTTCCCAGCTTGTGTATTTAGAGTCTTTATTTACAACAATCGCACCGTAATCGGCAATAGTTGCTGCAATAGGCGTTAAATCACGGAATGATTGTGGAAAAATACCACTGAGAGAACGGATAACGATAGGTGTTGAGTTCACCATTAAGGTGTCAGGTTGGCGCTCTGCTGTTTCAATTAAATGTGCAATAGCTTTACCGCCGCCACCGCCAGAAAGGTTCTGATATGAGGCTTGCTCAATTATGTCTGATTTAAGCAATACATCACCGGTACCACGAGCAGTCATATCCCAACCACCTCCAGCACCACCAGGAATGATGAAGTGAATTTTTTCAAGTTCTGCCGCTATTGCTGAGCCTGAAAGTGCAAAAGAGGCTGCAATCATTGAAGCCGTGAACTGTTTTTTAAATAAAGTAAGCATGAATAACGTTTCCTTATGGTTCAAATCTCGCTGTAATTATCTTGTGAGACCTGATTGTAGAGTGAGCAACCTCTTTGGGTTGTTATCGTTCTATGTACATACTGCTTTTTCTTAGTTGTTGCGTAAATGTTATACACCTAGGTGGTTTTTGACTAGATAGAGGAGATAATGGCTATTTAGAACATAAAATGAATTTTGTTCATAAAGTTCACGCTACTTTTTGATAAAGAAAAAGCCATGCAATCGTTAAAAAGCATGGTTTAGGTAGGTTAAGACTTAGTATTGTTTAAACTTACTGAGTTTTAAAAGCGCTTAATTTCTGAGTTAATGAGTGGCTCTCTTTTGTTAGCTCAGCAGTATCATTTAATGAGTTATGCATATCTGAAAGCACTTCGTTAGCGGCTTCGTTAATGCTTGTTACATTACGATTGATCTCTTCAGAGACTGAACTTTGTTCTTCTGCCGCTGAAGCAATTTGATTATTCATATCATTTGCAACAAGAATAGCAGAGCTGATCTCTTGTAAGTTCTGTTGTGCAATTAATGTTTCTTCTCTTGTAGCTAATGCTTGTTTTTGACTGCTGTCCATTACCGTCACAATGCTTTGAGTATTTTGTTGTAGTATCACAAGCATACTATTAATTTCTTGAGTTGAGCTTTGAGTGCGGCTAGCTAGGTTACGAACTTCATCAGCCACAACAGCGAATCCACGCCCTTGCTCACCAGCACGAGCGGCTTCAATTGCAGCATTTAATGCCAGTAGATTTGTTTGTTCAGCAATTCCACCGATTTCAAGCAGGATTTTTTGGATATCATTACTTGATACGGCTAAGTTAACCACTTGCTCTTGAGCTTCATTAATGAACGATGCCAACTCTTCTACGGAAGCTGCTGCATTATTCATGATCTTTTGACCATCTTCACTGCTTGCTTGTATTTGACTTGCCGCTGTCGCAGCTTGTAATGCTGACGATGCTACTTCTTGAGCTGTTGCGCTCATCTCATTAATTGCCGTTGCTAATTGTGTTACTTCATTAACTTGGCTTTGAAGTTTTATTTGTGATTTTTCTGTTTCTGTCATGGTATTTGCCGATGACTGAGAAACTAACTCTGCGGTTTCTTTTGCATTGTGCAGTGTATTTTGAATCTTCTCAATAAAGGTATTAAACCAGAACGCCAATTGGCCGATTTCATCTTTAGAGGCAACATTAATACGTTGCGTTAAATCACCATCGCCTTGAGCAATATTTTCAAAGTGGTTGGTTAGATTAATAAGTGTTGTTCCGATACTTTTGGCAATAAAGAAAATCAGTATGATGCCAATAATAGATGACACTAGGCCACTTAATAAGCCATTAGAAAGTGCTTGTTGGCTTAGCTCATTACTAAAGTGATTAAAATCAGTAATTTCTTGTTGTAGCACTTCAGTTGGTATAGATACCATAACAATCCATGGCTTTGCGCCCGTATTGATTGTAGAAATAGCGGTTTTAAAATGTCCTATATTTTTTAGAAAAGAGGCGTTGTTGCGTGATTCTCGCTGAATATCATTCCAGTGATTTGCAAAATCATCTTTTACTTTTTCGCCAACTAGATTTTCATCTTGGCTAAAAGAAAGTAAGCGACCCTCCCAAGAGGCAATAGAAACTACAGCTCCAGGGATCCCAATGGTGTCTGCTGCTTGTTTACTAATAGCTTGAAAACTTTTGATGGACCAATCATAACCAAGAGATCCGACTATTTTGTTATTTGATCGTAATGGTAGGCTAATTGTCGTGATTAGCTCTTGGTTGCCTCTTACATTGTAATAATACGGCTCCATTACAAAGCTGTTACCTGTTTCATAAGGCGTTAAATGCCATTCATCAATACGCTCACCATTATCATTTAGTGACGTATTTTTAAAACTCTCCATTCCAAGAGCTTCAAAACTTGTGTCTGTCGGTGAGAAGAAGGGAGCAAGCACACCTTGTTTGTTAAGCGCTTTTTGAGTTAATTCAGAATCATCATAATTAAATCGGCTGTGCTCCCACACCATAAAGCCCGCAAAAACACTGTCATTTTGATTTTTTAATGAAGATGTAAATTGTCTAATTAGAAGCTGGGCATCTGCACTTGTATCATTTGATAACTCTAAAACTGATTTGAGTTGTTTTAAGTTGCTGATTACAGGGGAAAAAAGCCCATTAAGTTCTGCGCTTTGTTGATTGGCAATGGAGAGTAACTTATAGTCAATGTTATCTGAAAGCTGTGAGGATACATGCTCCGTGATGTCTTTATTAACTTTATCATAAGAAATAGTAGTAAAAAACATGGCGGTACTTAGCGTAATAAATATCGCAATTCCGGCACTAACAGCAATTCGAGTTTTGATGGATTTAAACATGATTTTTTAAATAATAAGTAAGGTTGTGTAATATATAGCGGCATTAAGTCAAATGTCATTAAGGTATTTTGTTGTTTATAGTTTGAAATAACTATTTTATGTAAGTGAAGGTAATTTATATGAATGTAATTGGTTGCCTATATTTATATCATTCATATTTTTTCGTATTACTATGTATATATTATGTGTGTATATTAAGTAATAATTTATTTAATGTGCTTTTATATATATAAAATAATGAACACTTCCCTAATGGCTTTCTGTTATTCTTATGCGGTTATAGTAACTATTTTATAGTGAGAAAAAAATGAACAAAAAATTGTTGGTACCTTTGTTGTTTTCTGTGGCTTTAATGGGGTGTGACGACGCAAATGAAGCGATTGATAAAGCACAAGAGGCTGCAAATAAAGCCGTAGATATGGCTCAAGAAAAGCTAGAGTCAGTAGATCTAGAAGCGATTAATATTGAACAATTTGGTGATGCAGCCAGCTCAGCATCTGAGCTTGCAGAGTCAATTGATGAAGCGTTAAATGCGGATTACAGTAACCCTGAAGCTCTAGTTGAAATTCAAGAGCATATTGCTAACGCATACAGTTGTTTAGTTGAGGCGTCATCAGAATCAAGTGCTGAGAAATTAGTAAATAAAGTGATGTCGACGATTTCAAACCAAGAAGCGCAGAGCTTAATTGAGAAAGGCATTGAAAGCGCAAAAGAAATGCAAGCGTGTGTGATGTAATTATACCAATCGTAGTAAAAACCGAATAAAAAAGCCCTGTAACAGTACGCTTTAAAGGCTTTTGATACAGGGCTTTTTAGTGCTTGTTAATCTATCTGGTTAAAAATAACCGTAAAGATTACAGCTTGTCAGTTAGCTCGATAGCTTGACCGATGTAGTTTGCTGGTGTCATCTCTTTTAGACGAACTTTCTCATCTTCAGGGATTTCTAAACCGTCGATGAATGCACGCATGCCTTCGCCGTCTACACGTTTACCACGAGTCAGTTCTTTTAGTTTTTCGTATGGCTTTTCGATGCCGTAACGACGCATTACTGTTTGTACAGGTTCTGCAAGAACTTCCCAGTTTTTATCTAGCTCAGCTTCAAGTGCAGCACGGTTGATCTCTAATTTGCTAATGCCTTTTAGAGTCGACGTGTATGCAATGATAGCGTAGCCACAACCAACACCTAGGTTACGAAGAACCGTTGAGTCAGTTAGGTCACGCTGCCAGCGAGATACAGGCAGTTTTTGTGCTAGGTGGCTAAAGATAGCGTTAGCAAGACCTAGGTTACCTTCAGAGTTTTCAAAATCGATTGGGTTAACTTTATGCGGCATTGTTGAAGAGCCGATTTCGCCTGCAATCGTTTTTTGTTTGAAGTGGCCAAGAGCGATGTAGCCCCATACGTCACGGTCAAAATCAAGTAGGATAGTGTTGAAACGTGCAATCGCATCAAATAGCTCAGCAATGTAATCATGCGGTTCGATTTGAGTTGTGTACGGGTTCCAGTTAACGCCTAGAGATTCAGTGATGAACTCTTCGCTAAATGCATGCCAATCAACATCTGGGTAAGCAGAAAGGTGAGCGTTATAGTTACCTACAGCACCATTGATTTTAGCTAGAATTTCAACGTTTTCGATTTGCTTGTATTGACGTTCCATACGGTATGCAACGTTAGCCATTTCTTTACCCATTGTTGATGGAGAAGCTGGCTGACCGTGTGTACGAGAAAGAAGAGGAACATCACGGTATTCGTTAGCTAATGCTTTAATAGCATCGATAACGTTACGGATTTCAGGAAGAATCACCGTATCACGTGCTTCTTTAAGCATTAGAGCGTGAGATGTGTTGTTGATGTCTTCTGAAGTACATGCAAAGTGAATGAATTCATTGATAGCATGAAGCTCAGGAACGTCAGCTACTTTTTCTTTTAGGAAATATTCAACAGCTTTAACATCGTGGTTTGTTGTGCGCTCAATGTCTTTGATACGCATAGCATCTTCTTCGCTGAAGTTTGCTGCGATGTCATCTAAGAATTGATTCGCTTCTGCGCTTAATGTAGCTACTTCCGCAATCGATTGCGCAGCTGCTAATTTTTGAAGCCAACGAACTTCAACAACAGTACGATACTTCAGTAAGCCGTACTCACTAAAGATGCTGCGTAGAGAAATTGTTTTACTTCCGTAGCGACCGTCTACAGGTGAAACAGCAGTTAATGCTGACAATTCCATGTAAATCTCCTAGATGTGTAATAAAGGTTAGTGGATAAAGCCTGCTTATTATAAACAGGCTTTAATTTTAAATTCGAGCTAAAATTATTTTTGCTTGCTCTACCATCTTTTTACGACCAAAAATTAAGTGGCGGCGTTTGCCCCCCGTTTGACGCCATAATACGGCTGAGCGAATACCAGAAAGTAATAATGCTCGAACCTTATGTTGTGTCATTGGTTGTTGTAAAATAGACGGTGTGCCAGTGACTTGAATGCGAGGTCCCATTGGGCTGATCACATCTAAGTAAATGCTGGCAATGTTGCTTAGCATTTGTTCGTCATGAATATCAAAATGTTCAAGTTGACGCTCAATGGTACTAATGCGTTCGCCAAGCTTGCTCATGCCATCGCGGTGGCCAGCAAGTTTGCGCTCTAGTGCCATTAAGCTGATCAGGTAGCGAGTTAACTCACTGCCTGATGGGGTATTGTCAAAGTCTTGAACCAGACATTCTAAACCAACGCGCAAGTTAGCTTCATTGCCGTATACGGCTAGCGTATTACTTGGGTTGGTTTCTAAAATAGATTGAATAGCAGTATCAAACGCAGCTTGATCACAGTGCCCATCTTTCGCGATTTTTTGTACTAGGCTTGCTGCTTGGCAGATGCCTGCAAATGCAATGGTTCTGTCAAATAAAGTATTCGCCACGTATTAGCTCCTTAAATACGCTCTTCAATAATACCGCCACCTAGACATACTTCGCCTAAGTAGAAAACAGCAGATTGACCAGGAGTCACTGCAATTTGCGGTTCGTCAAAAATCACTTTAATGTTTTCATCATCAACAGGGATGATCGTACAAGGGATATCGGTTTGACGGTAACGTGTTTTTACTGTGCAGCTCAATGGTGCTTTAATTACTTCGCGATCAACCCAGTGAAGTTGAGACGCTAGTAGGCCCTGAGATTTCAGTAATGGGTGATCTTTACCTTGAACGGCAATTAACACGTTACGTTTTAAATCTTTCTCACCAACAAACCATGGGTCTTCATTCCCGCCGCCGCCTTTGGTGCCGCCAATGTGTAGACCTTTACGTTGACCTAAAGTGTGATACATCAAACCTTGGTGCTGACCAATCACTTTGCCTTCAGGGGTTTCGATATTGCCTGGTTGTGCTGGTAGGTATTTACCTAAGAATTCAGTGAATTTACGCTCACCAATAAAGCAGATACCAGTAGAATCTTTTTTCTTCGCTGTGATCAAATCTTGCTCTTCAGCAATGCGGCGTACTTCTGGTTTTTCTAGTTCACCAACAGGGAATAGGCTGCGAGCAACTTGCTCAGAGCTTAATGTGTATAAGAAGTAGCTTTGATCTTTGTTTGAATCCAAACCACGTAGCATTTGTGGTTTAACACCATTTGCGATTTCTTCTGCTGTTGGGAAGGTACGACGAACGTAGTGACCCATTGCAATGAAATCAGCATCAAGTACTTCATCAGCAAACTCTAAGAAAGCTTTAAATTTGATTTCTTTGTTACATAGAATATCAGGGTTTGGCGTACGACCCGCTTTGTATTCCTCTAAGAAATATTCAAAAACGTTGTCCCAATATTCAGATGCAAAATTAATGGTGTGAAGGTGGATACCTAATTTGTCACACACCGCTTGTGCATCGGCTAAATCTTCGGCTGCTGTACAATATTCCTCGTTGTCATCTTCTTCCCAGTTTTTCATGAAAAGACCTTCAACTTGGTATCCTTGTTGCTGAAGTAGATAGGCTGATACTGAAGAATCCACACCACCGGACATACCGACGATGACTTTCTTTTGGCTGTTGTCTGACATTCTTTAACACCACTAATAAAACTTGAGGCAGATTCTAACAGAAAGAATATGCTGGTGACAGATCCGAGAGTAAAATCACATAATTATATTAATGACTTTGCTGTATATAGAGTACATATTGGGGAGCGAATTTATTATTTAAACTACTTTTTTAACCATTTATGGCATAGTAGACGAAATTATTAAGCGAGAAGTAAGATGACAGATCAACAAGACGATTTCATGACTGAAGAAACACTGATTGAAACCGTAAAGAATCAAATTGAAGATGGCAGCCCAATCGCGGTAAAAGAAACATTAATGCGCCTAGTGATGACGGGTAATCCGCGTGAAGAAGCGATTGAAATGATGGCGTGTGCACTTGCTATTGAAGTGTTTGATGTAATGAAGAATGGCGCAGAGTTTAATCAAAAGCGTTATAAAGAAAACTTAGAATCATTACCTGATATGAGCTTTATGGGCGATGAATAATCTCAATATTAATAGGCAGTAATTGTCTTTGATGTTGAAATAAAAAGGCCTGATAGTGTTGAAGCTATCAGGCCTTTTTGTATAAAGTAATACCTTAATCAGCACACCCTATTTCACCAGTTAACATACAGTTTTGCTGCTGTTTCTCTTGGTTTTTATAGTGCTCATTAGTTAATTCTGTCGAGTTAATGTCAGCTCTGTCTGCTGGAGCGCAAGCACTTAACAGCAGTACGCTAGCAATCCCTACTGCTTTAATCATAGTATTCATAATGATGCCTTTATTTTTATAATTGATGTGATCAGTCTAATTTAAAAAGCACCAAACAGGTAGCATAAATTAACGTTTCTATTACATATTAATCAATTGTTTTTAAAGTGATACTTCTTTCCATGTACCATGTTCTACATCTTTAATGGTCCAATCGCCCATTGAGTAGCGAATTAAACGCAATGTAGGAAAACCAATATGTGCTGTCATGCGTCGAACTTGACGATTACGGCCTTCAATAATCGTTATCGCAATCCACGTGGTTGGAATGGCCGCTCGAAATCGAACAGGAGGGTTGCGCTCCCATACGTCAGGCTCTGCCATTACTTCCACTTTTGCTGGAAGTGTCATGCCATCTTTTAGCTCTACACCTTGGCGAAGCTTCTCTAAATCTTCTTCAGTAGGAGCGCCTTCAACTTGTACCCAATAGGTTTTTGGCGATTTAGATTCTGGCTGAGTTAATCGCGCTTGCAGGACACCATCATTGGTCAAGATTAATAAACCTTCGCTATCGCGATCAAGGCGACCAGCAGCATAAACATCTTTTACTGAAATAAAATCTGCGAGCGTCTGGCGATGTTGGTCATCAGTAAATTGACTCAATACATCAAAAGGTTTATTAAAGATAAGGACTTTACGATCTTTTGGTGCAGGGCGTGGTTTTTGAGCCGTTTTTTTCTTAAAGGCTGGTTTTTTCCAATTAGGGGAACGCTTGAATGTCATGTTAACTACCTTGCAAAATTGTAAAGCTTTTGTGGCGTTTAGTTTTAAAGTTCGCCGCTTTTCGCTATAGTACGCGCGTGAAACAAGAGACTAATAAAAATAAAGTCGGTAAATTACAAAGCCTATTATACGTTTTGTTATGGGTTTTGTGGATTAAATAGGGAAATTAAATGACAACGCAAAAATCTACGATTATCTACACCATCACTGATGAAGCGCCAGCACTGGCGACGCATTCACTTCTTCCAATTATTCAAGCATTTGCAGCATCATCAGATATTGATGTTGATACACGCGATATTTCACTTGCGGGCCGTGTTATTGCAAACTTTCCAGAGTATCTTACAGAAGAGCAACGCATTGGTGATGCTCTTGCGGAACTGGGTGAATTAGCAAAAACACCAGAAGCAAATATCATTAAACTTCCAAATATCAGTGCATCAATTCCTCAACTTCATGCGGTAATTAAAGAGCTTCAAGCAAAAGGCTATGCTCTGCCTAACTACCCAGAAGAAGCAAAAACAGATGAAGAAAAAACCGTTAAAGCGGTTTACGATAAAATTAAAGGCTCGGCAGTAAACCCGGTACTACGTGAAGGTAACTCTGACCGCCGTGCGCCTGGTGCAGTTAAGCAATACGCTCGTAATAACCCACACTCAATGGGGGCTTGGTCTGCTGATTCTAAGTCACACGTTGCAAGCATGAGTGAAGGCGATTTTTACTCAAGTGAGCAATCAGTAACGATTGATGGTGCAACGAATGTAAGTATTGAGTTTGTGGCTGAAAATGGTGATATCACTGTTCTTAAAGAAGGGTTAGTACTAAAAGATAAAGAGATCATTGATGGCTCTTGTTTGAGTAAGAAAGCATTGGTTGAATTCTTTGAAGCGGAAACTAAAAAAGCCAAAGAAGAAGATGTGTTACTTTCTCTGCACATGAAAGCCACCATGATGAAAGTATCGGACCCAGTAATCTTTGGTCACGCTGTAAAAGTGTTCTACAAAGATGTATTTGAAAAACACGCAGCGACTTTTGAAAAATTAGGCGTTGATGCAAACAATGGTATTGGTGATGTTTACTCTAAAATCGCCTCACTGCCAGAAGCAGAAAAAACAGCGATTGAAGCGGATTTAGCTGCCGTTTATGAATACCAACCAGAACTTGCAATGGTTGATTCAGATCGTGGTATTACTAATCTCCATGTACCAAGTGATGTGATTATTGATGCTTCTATGCCGGCTGCACTACGTACTTCTGGTCGTATGTGGGGACCCGATGGTCAGCTTAAAGACACGAAAGCGATGATCCCAGATCGTTGTTATGCAGGTGTTTATCAATCTGTGATTGAATTTTGTAAAGCAAACGGTGCATTTGATCCAACAACGATGGGTTCTGTGCCAAACGTAGGCTTGATGGCTCAAAAAGCAGAAGAATACGGTTCTCATGATAAGACGTTCATTCTTCCTCAAGCAGGAACGGTACGAGTGATTGATGGTGCTGGTAACGCCTTGATTGAGCATTCTGTTGGTGAAGGTGATATCTGGCGTATGTGTCAGGCAAAAGACGCTCCAATTCAAGATTGGGTTAAATTAGCGGTAAATCGCGCTCGTGCTACAGCAACACCGGCTGTTTTCTGGCTTGATGCAAACCGTGCTCATGATGCTCAACTGATTAAGAAGGTAAATACCTACCTTGCAGATCACGATACAGCAGGTCTTGATATTCAAATCCTTTCACCTGTAGAAGCAACAGAATATACATTAGCGCGCATCATTAAAGGTGAAGATACGATCTCAGTAACAGGTAATGTGTTACGTGATTACCTAACGGATTTATTCCCAATTTTAGAGCTTGGTACATCAGCGAAAATGCTGTCTATTGTCCCTCTTATGAATGGTGGTGGTCTGTTTGAAACGGGTGCGGGCGGTTCAGCGCCAAAACACGTACAACAGTTCGAAAAAGAAAACCATTTACGTTGGGATTCTTTAGGTGAGTTCTTAGCGCTTGCTGCTTCATTTGAGCATTTAAGTGTGACAACAGGTAATGCAAAAGCACAAATCCTTGCAGACACATTAGATGCCGCAACGTCTAAATTCCTTGAAACAAATAAATCGCCATCACGTCGTGTAGGTGAGCTAGATAACCGTGGTAGTCACTTTTATCTTGCAATGTACTGGGCTCAAGAGCTTGCAGTACAAACCAAAGATGCAGAGCTTCAAGCTTACTTTGGTTCATTAGCTGAAATCTTAACGTCTAATGAAACTAATATTGTTGATGAGTTAAATGCAGCGCAAGGCGTAGCAGGGGATGTGGGAGGTTACTTCCAACCTGTTGTTGAACTAGCAGCGAAAGAAATGCGTCCAAGTGCTACATTAAATGCAGCATTAGCATCACTATAATTCATCGATTACATATAAATAGTCGGTAGATAAAATAAAGCCTTGAGATAGCGATATCTCAAGGCTTTTTCTATTTAACCGCTAGGGCGTTACTACGATTGGTATTAAATACTGGTATTGTAATAATTACGTTTTGGGCAAGAGCAGATAATTTCTGCGCGATTAAATGAAATAACCTCTTCTAGAACAACGTCAAACCCCCATAGACGGTGAAGATGCTTCATTACTTCTTCATGACCTTTATCTAAAGGGATACGGTTATGTGGAATATGACGAAGAATTAACGATCTATCCCCACGAACATCAACATTCCACACCTGAATATTGGGTTCAAGATTACTTAAGTTATATTGAGCCGCTAATTTTTCTCTGATCTCTCGATAACCACTTTCATCATGAATTGCGTTAATCTCGATATGTTTATTTTTATCATTATCTAAAATAGAAAATAGCTTAAATTCTCGAATAAGTTTCGGGGATAAATATTGGCTAATAAAGCTCTCATCTTTGAAGTTATGCATTGCAAAGTGAACCGCATCGAGCCAATCACTGCCTGCTAAATCAGGAAACCATTCCTTGTCTTCATCGGTTGGATCTTCACAAATTCGACGAATGTCTTGGAACATAGCAAAACCAAGAGCGTAAGGGTTGATACCACTGTAGTAAGGGCTGTTGTAGCTAGGCTGAGCAACGACATTTGTATGGCTGTGTAAGAACTCGAGAATAAACTTTTCAGATACTAAGCCTTCATCATAAAGATGGTTAAGAATCGTATAATGCCAAAACGTTGCCCAGCCCTCGTTCATCACTTGTGTCTGTTTTTGTGGGTAAAAATATTGACTTATCTTTCGAATAATACGAACTACTTCTCGTTGCCATGACTCCAGAAGAGGCGCATGTTTTTCAATAAAATATAGAATGTTTTCTTGTGGCTCAGAAGGAAAACGGATCTTTTCTTCGGTATTTTCTTCTTTGGCTTTTGGTACGGTTCGCCATAGGTCATTTACTTGAGACTGAAGGTAGGCTTCTCTGTCTTCTTGGCGGATTTTTTCTTCTGCAATTGAGATTTTTTCTGGGCGCTTGTATCTATCTACCCCATAATTCATCAAAGCGTGACAAGAATCGAGAATTTTTTCGACTTCATCAACCCCATACTTTTCTTCGCATTTAGAGAGATATTGTTGAGCAAAAAGTAAATAATCGACAATAGAACTCGCATCTGTCCATGTTTGAAAAAGGTAGTTGCCTTTAAAGAAAGAATTATGACCATAACAGGCGTGTGCCATGACTAAAGCTTGCATGGTAATGGTATTTTCTTCCATTAAATAAGCAATGCAGGGGGATGAGTTGATCACTATTTCATAGGCCAATCCCATTTGTCCGTGCTTGTAATTTTGTTCTGTTTGGATAAATTTTTTTCCAAATGACCAGTGATGATAATTGATAGGCATACCGACACTGGAGTAGGCATCCATCATTTGCTCGGCAGTAATGATCTCAATTTGGTTTGGATAGGTATCCAAGCGATAATGCTTAGCTACACGTTTAATCTCTACATGATACTGTTCTAGCATTTGAAAGGTCCAATCTGGCCCATCAGGTAGCTTTGTTGTCCTTTTCATTCTTGCCTCCTAAGCCAGTTGTTTTTGAAACAGCTCTCTAAATATTGGATAGATATCTTCAATTGAACGAATGTTTTTCATGGCGAAGTTATCGAACCCTTGTGTTACTTTTTCATACTCGGTCCAGAGAGTTTGATGATGACGTTTGGTGATCTCAATATAAGAGTAGTACTGACAGGTAGGTAAAATAGAAGCAGTCAGTAATTCTTTACATTTGGGTGAGTCATCAGCCCAGTTATCGCCATCTGATGCTTGAGCGGCATAGATGTTCCATTCGTTATTTGGGAAGCGCTCAGCAACAATCTTTTTCATCAGTCTAAGTGCGCTTGAAACCATGGTTCCGCCCGTTTCTTGAGAGTAAAAAAAGTCATGCTCATTAACTTCTTTTGCTTGGGTGTGATGGCGTATAAAAATCACTTCTACATTTTCATAGGTACGAGTAAGGAACAGATAAAGGAGTACATAGAAACGTTTAGCGATATCTTTGGTCGCTTGATCCATTGAGCCTGAGACATCCATTAAACAAAACATCACAGCTTGGCTTGATGGTATGGGTGTTCTTTCGTAGTTTTTATAACGTAAATCAAAAGAGTCGATATAGGGAACGTGTTTGATTTTTTCCCGTAACGCTTCTATTTCTTCCTGCATTTTTCGAATAGCAAGTGGGCGGCTAGGCTCGCTGGCTTTAATGTATTCTAACTCTTGCTCTAATTCATTTAGCAGTCTTTTTTTTCCTGCGGTCATCGCAGTACGTCGAGCAAGAGATTGCTGTAATGAACGAACAATATCGATATTAGAAGGAACCCCAGCGGTTTGATAACCAGCTCGGTGTGTTTCCCATTCAGTTATTTTTTGAACTTGGTTTTTCTCAAGATTAGGTAATTCAAGTTCTTCAAATAGAATGTCTAAGTATTCGTCTTTTGAGATCTGAAAACTAAATTCATCCTCACCTTCGCCATCTGCACTGGCATCTCCAGCACCTGCACCTCCACCATTTCCTCCTTGTGGTCGTTCAATTTTGTCACCTTTAATAAATTGATCATTACCAGGAAGAACTCGTTCACGAATGCCTCCTTGCCCTTGGTGAAAAACTGGCTCAGAAATATCCCCTTTAGGGATCGAAATGCTTTCACCGCTCTCAGTATTGGTTACTGAACGTTGATTTACAGCATCGGAAACCGCACGTTTAATTTGGTCTTTGTGGCGACGAATAAAGCGCTGTCTATTGACGGTGCTTTTCTTTTTGCCATTTAACCTTCGGTCAATAAATTGAGCCATAATATTGCCCTCCTAATTCATATCACCTCAATTAAGTTTTAATCTATTTATATAGACATCAACTTAGTCAAAATGTTATCGGTTTAGCCCATCTTGATGATGGGCTGTAACATCCTGTTATAATAATTATGACGATTTTCGAACACGTAAATACCATTCTGCTAATAGACGGACTTGTTTTTTGGTGTAGCCTTTTTCCATCATACGAGCCACGAAATCATCGTGCTTTTTCTGATCGTCAGTGGAGGTTTTTCCATTAAAGGAGATGACAGGAAGTAAATCCTCGGTGTTTGAAAACATTTTCTTTTCGATAACGACACGCAATTTTTCGTAGCTGGTCCAGGTTGGGTTTTGTCCATTATTATTGGCTTTAGCACGAAGTACAAAGTTGACGATTTCATTCCTAAAATCTTTCGGGTTGCTTATTCCTGCTGTTTTTTCAATTTTTTCGAGCTCATCATTGAGTGCTGAACGGTCAAAAAGCTGTCCTGTTTCAGGATCTCGATACTCTTGGTCTTGAATCCAAAAATCTGCATAGGTGACGTAACGGTCAAAAATGTTTTGTCCGTACTCAGAGTAAGATTCTAGGTAAGCGGTTTGAATTTCCTTACCAATAAACTCTACGTATTTAGGGACTAAGAAACCTTTAACGAACTCTGTGTATTTATCAGCAATATCTTGAGCAAATTGTTCTCGTTCAATTTGTTGTTCAATAACATAAAACAGATGAACGGGATTTGCTGCGACTTCGGTTTGGTCGAAGTTAAATACGCGTGAAAGGATCTTAAAGGCAAATCGTGTTGAAAGCCCAGACATTCCTTCATCAACTCCAGCAAAGTCACGGTATTCTTGGTAGCTTTTGGCTTTTGGATCTGTGTCTTTTAAGGTTTCACCATCATAAACGCGCATTTTAGAAAACAGTGAGGAGTTTTCGGGATCTTTAAGACGAGACAGTATCGAGAACTGAGCTAAAATATCCAAAGTACTTGGTGAGCAAGGCGCATGGAATAGTTCACTGTGTTCCAATAGCTTTTGATAGATTTTAATTTCTTCAGATACACGCAAACAATAAGGGACTTTTACGATGTAAACCCTATCTAGAAAGGCCTCATTATTTTTGTTATTTCTGAAGGTTTGCCATTCTGATTCATTCGAATGAGCTAAAATCATGCCATCAAAGGGCAGTGCAGATAAGCCTTCTGTGCCGTTGAAGTTACCTTCTTGGGTTGCTGTTAGTAGAGGATGAAGCACTTTAATTGGTGCTTTAAACATTTCTACAAACTCCATTAAGCCTTGGTTGGCTTTACACAAGGATCCTGAATAACTATAAGCATCAGGATCATCTTGTGCATAATGCTCCAATTGACGAATATCTACTTTACCAACAAGAGAGGATATATCTTGGTTGTTTTCATCTCCAGGTTCAGTTTTTGCTATCCCAATTTGCTCGAGAATTGATGGATGTATTTTGATTACTTTAAATTTAGTTATGTCGCCACCAAATTCATGTAATCTTTTTGCTGCCCATGGAGACATTATTGAGCGTAGGTTACGAGGTTCGATGCCGTATTCTTTTTTTAGTAATTCACCATCTTCTATTACATCAAACAAACAGAAAGGGTGATCATTTACAGGGCTTCGTTCTCCATTGGCACTTAATATATAAATAGGCAATTTCTGCATTAAGCTTTTTAGTTTTTCAGCAATCGATGATTTACCGCCACCTACCGGCCCTAATAAGTAGAGCACTTGTTTGCGCTCTTCAAGACCCTGAGCAGCATGCTTAAGATAAGACACAATTTGTTCAATTGGTTCTTCCATCCCGTAGAAGTCTTTAAAGCTCTCATAGCGAGAAATAACTCGGTTAGAAAAAATACGACTAAGCTGAGGATCAAGTGCAGTGTCTATGACTTCAGGTTCGCCAATCGCCATAAGGAGTCTTTCTGCTGCATTAGCATAAGCACTTTTGTCATTACTACATATGGCCAAGAAATCTTGCAGTGACATCTCTTCATCTTTTGCCGCTTCATAACGGGCTTGATAGTGGTCAAAAATACTCATATCCATTTCCTCTTGTCATCCGTTTTTTAATTTAGCTTCTATATAAGGTTAGTTACTAAACCCTTATTTTGTCCAAGAAAAAACTAAAAATAGCATGAAAATTAATCAAGAAATGTGGCAGTGCGCAGATATAAAAAAGGCGAACTTTGAAAAGTTCACCAGTTGATGATTTTATCATTAGTTCAGTTATTTACTGTGGAACTGCTCGCAGGCAAGTAATGTATTTTCAATAAGACTAGCAACTGTCATAGGACCAACGCCACCAGGAACAGGAGTAATGTAGCTTGCTTTTGTTTTTGCTACGTCGTATTCAACATCACCGATTAACTTACCTGAGTCTAAACGGTTGATACCTACATCGACTACGACAGCACCTTCTTTGATCCACTCTCCTGGGATAAAGTTTGGTTTACCAACGGCAACGACAATAAGGTCGGCTTGACGGATGTGATGCTCAAGATTTTTAGTGAATCGATGACAGGTTGTGGTTGTACAACCAGCAAGCAGCAATTCAAGCGTCATTGGACGACCAACGATGTTTGATGCGCCGACAACAACCGCATGCATTCCACGTACCTGAATATTGTAACGTTCAAGTAAGGTAATGATGCCTTTAGGTGTGCATGAACGCAATTTTGGAATGCGTTGAGAAAGTCGACCAACGTTATATGGATGAAAACCATCAACGTCTTTTTCGGGATCAATGTGCTCTAAAATTTTAGTGCTGTCCATTCCTGCTGGAAGAGGAAGTTGAACTAAAATACCATCAATCTCTGAGTCTTGATTTAGTGTGTCAATAATAGACAACAATTCAGCTTCTGTTGTGGTGGTTGGCAAATCGTAAGATTTTGAAATAAAACCAACTTCTTCACAAGCACGGCGCTTGCTTCCAACATAAACTTGAGAGGCTGGATCTTGTCCAACTAATACTACGGCTAGCCCTGGAGCACGTAATCCGGCTTCTACGCGAGCTTTAACACGAGCCCCAACTTCTGAGCGAACAGTTTGGGAGATAAGTTTTCCATCGATATTTTGAGCGGTCATAATAATCCTATACAAGGGCTTTGACTGATTGACGTTCGTATTGTCTCAGAATTAAATAGTAATAGCTAGACGCAAACGATTGCATCCCATGCTCATGAAGTCATAAAAATAACAGTATCCATAAATATGCTAGTGAGAATGAAGTTAAAGACTTATATTTAATCAAACAATAAGCAATCTGCTTTATTTTTCAGCATTCAGTAAGATAATGATAAGAAAAGGATTGATCTGTTTACGGATATTCGTATAATTCTACCCCATAGAGCGCCCTTAGCTCAGCTGGATAGAGCACCTCCCTTCTAAGGAGGTGGTCGAAGGTTCGAATCCTTCAGGGCGTACCAAATTGGAAAAGCCGCATTAACCTTATGGTTGGTGCGGCTTTTTTCATTTCTATCATATAATTTTTCAATGTGTTAGCGTTAGTTCATTACCCTGTTAATGGATTACTCTCATGTCTTTTTGGAATGCTTTTTCAATTACAACTCGTTACGCTGAATTACCTCGCAGTTTTTTTACTTATGTTCAACCAACGCCGTTGGAAAATACACGTTGGGTTATGTGGAACAGTAATCTTGCGGCACAGTTTGGTTTACCTGAAGATCCTGAGAGTAATACTGAGTTACTTCCTTCTTTTTCTGGTGAGCATGTCCCTACTGTTTTCTCTCCATTAGCAATGAAATATGCAGGCCATCAATTTGGTGGATATAACCCTGATCTTGGTGATGGGCGAGGATTATTACTTGCTGAAATTAAGGATAAAGAAGGAAACAGCTTTGACCTTCATTTAAAAGGAGCAGGGTTAACGCCTTATTCTCGATCTGGCGATGGAAGAGCAGTACTTCGATCTACTATTCGTGAATATTTGTGCAGTGAGGCTATGGCTGGGTTAAGTATCCCAACAACACGAGCATTAGGTATGATGACGAGTGATACCCCGGTCTTTAGAGAAGGCTATGAAACAGGAGCCTTACTTATCCGAATGGCTGAGACTCATGTTCGATTTGGTCATTTTGAGCATCTGTTTTATTCCAATTTATTGGCAGAGCAGAAATTATTGGCGGATAAGGTGATTGAGTGGCATTACCCTCAATGCTTAGCTGAAGATAAGCCCTATGCGGCAATGTTCGATGAAATCGCAGACAAAACAGCATATATGATTGCACATTGGCAGGCTGTTGGGTTTGCTCATGGGGTGATGAACACAGATAACATGTCGATCATTGGGCAAACGTTTGACTATGGCCCATTTGGTTTTTTAGATGATTATGAACCGAGCTATATTTGCAATCATTCAGATTACCAAGGTCGCTATGCGTTTAATCAACAACCGAGAATAGGACTATGGAATCTATCGGCATTAGCACATTCTCTTTCGTCATTGATTGAAAAATCAGATTTAGAATCCTCCTTAGAGAAGTATGAAACTCGCTTGGGTCATTATTTTAGTCAACTAATGAGAAAGAAATTGGGGTTACTTTCTAAACAAGAAGGAGATAGCCGATTATTTGAGTCGATGTTTGAATTATTGTCACAAAGCTCTGTAGATTACACACGGTTTATGAGAACGTTGTCTTATTTAGATGGTCAAGATAAGCAAACCATTATTGATTTGTTTTTAGATAGAGAGGCCGCAACACTTTGGATTGACCTATATTTGGCACGATGTGAGAAAGAAGAGAAGAGTGCTGAGATACGCGGTAAAGAAATGAGAAGGGTAAACCCTAAGTACATTCTTAGAAATTATCTTGCTCAACAAGCCATTAATAAAGCGAAAGACGGTGATTATAGTGAGATTAAGACATTATCTATGTTGCTGGCCTCTCCCTTTGATGAGCATCCTAGGTTTGAATCATACGCTCAATTACCACCTGAATGGGGAAAGAAAATGGAGATTAGTTGTTCATCTTAACTCATTGTTAATTTAATTTTTTATACACAATATAGTATTAGCTTGGATTCGAAGTTTTATTCAAGCTATGAAACATAAAGTGAAGTAATTCATCCATTGCTGTTTTACGATTATCCTCTGTGTTTGTGTAACCTTGCGCTAAGACACTCCAAGAAGAATTGATTTGGTTTGGTAGAAATACAGCAATAAATATACTGGCTTTATCCGCTTCATTCTTATTATCTAAAGGCTGTAAACCTGTCTGTAATCCTGTCTCATTTAAAATTTTCGTATCACTAATAGCACTCTCAATGCCAAGTCCATAGCCCACATAAAATTCAGCGAATGTAGGGTTGTCTGTATAAATAAATCCTTTCTCTGTTAATTCATTTTTTAGTGACTTGATGAAGCGTTGTTCAGTATTGTTTTCATTTAATGTGCTATTTAAATAATTGGCATTGATATTCGGATGCCAAGCAAATGTACGTTTGCCTGCGATGACATCATTAATGTTGCCAATGGTCACTAGATTTACAGTACTTTTTTCTTGATACGTTTCGGACACGCAGCCAGTAACAAAAGTGAGGAGTAAAAAAGACAAGAAATATTTCAAAGTGATAACCTATTTGAGGGGGAAGTAATTAGGGGTGAAGTTTTATGATTAAGATAGGTTCAAAAAAGGTGAGTAGTATTCCTCACCTTTAAGATAATGACTCGAGGTAAGGTTATTTAACCGCTTCACCTTCAAGTGGTTTAATTTCACTGGCGTGAAAACCTTTTGGCCCTTCGTGGATTTCGTAAGTAACAGATTGACCTGCCTTTAGTGTGCGGTAGCCATCCATCTCAATAGTAGAATAGTGCGCAAAAATATCACCATCTTCACCTTCAGGACAAATGAAGCCAAACCCTTTGGCGTTATTGAACCATTTTACTGTACCTGTTGCCATGCTATACATCCCTCTGCATTTTTTAATTACCTAGCATAATATTTATCAATTAAGAATCTGCTTAATTGATAACCACTACAAGTACACTGTATTAAATCTAAAGAGGGAGTCAAGAACATTTTGTTAACTTTGTTAACATTTGCGCTTAATATCATTTTTGCGATTAACATAATTATCAGTAATAACAATGTGATAAATTAAAGTGGTGTTAACTAAAAAAAGGCTCTATTCTTTAATTTGTTATCGATGATTTTCTATTCAATTAATAGGAAATTAAGTGATAAAGACTCTAAATTGACATCTTTTGTTTGATGTAACTCCTCGTCTAGATTAGGCTCAATAGTAAGGGGATACCTTGATGTATCAGAAATGCTATTTAACTAATCAGTTGTCAACATGAGTAAATTATATGAATGGATTTCTCCTGATTCAGATGTACTAGAATTGGAGAAAACAGGATTAAAACCACCAGCAATGTATAAAGTGGTTTTAAACAATGATGATTACACTCCGATGGAGTTTGTTGTCGAAGTTTTGGATAAATTTTTTTCCATGGATTTGGAAAAAGCAACACAATTAATGTTAACCGTGCATTATGAAGGGAAAGCAGTATGTGGGATTTTTACTGCTGAAGTTGCTGAAACTAAAGTTGCGCAAGTCAATACGTATTCGCGTGATAATGAGCACCCACTACTGTGTACAATGGAGCAAGTATAAGCTTGTTCGTTACACCATCTTTTGGTGTTTTGGGAGGTTCCTATGCTAAATAAAGAATTAGAAGCGAGTTTAAACAGTGCGTTTGCTCGTGCACGAGAAAAGCGTCATGAATTTATGACGGTAGAGCATTTATTACTTGCTCTATTAGAGAACCCATCAGCTCGAGAAGCTCTTTTAGCGAGCCATGCAGATTTAAAAGCATTGGCCACTGAAATTGATGAATTCATAACACAAACAACACCTTTAATTCCTGCCGATAATGAAAGTCGAGAAACACAACCAACATTAAGTTTTCAACGAGTCCTCCAACGCGCTGTTTTTCATGTTCAATCATCAGGCCGTAGTGAAGTTACTGGTGCTAATGTTCTGGTTGCTATTTTTAGTGAGCAAGAGTCACATGCCGCATACCTCCTTAAAAAGAACGACATTAGTCGATTAGATATTGTTAATTACATCTCTCATGGTGCTCCAGAGCATCGCGATGAACATACAGAATCAAATAATGTTGAAACGGCAGTAGAAGCAAGTTCAGAAGATAAATTAGAAAGTTTCGCAACGAACTTAAATCAAGTAGCGAAAAATGGAGGGATTGATCCTCTTATTGGGCGTGATCAAGAGCTTGAACGTACAATTCAAGTGCTATGCCGTCGTCGTAAAAATAACCCACTACTTGTTGGTGAAGCGGGCGTTGGTAAAACGGCTATTGCAGAAGGGCTTGCTTGGCGTATTGTTGAGGGGCAAGTTCCTGATGTAATTAAGGACTGCATTATTTATTCATTAGATATAGGTTCATTGCTTGCAGGAACGAAGTATCGTGGTGATTTTGAGAAGCGCTTTAAAGCCATCTTAAAGCAGCTTGAAAATGAAGAGCATGCGGTATTATTCATTGATGAAATACATACGATTATCGGTGCGGGTGCGGCGTCAGGCGGACAAGTTGATGCCGCTAACTTAATTAAGCCGTTATTAAGTAGTGGTAAATTGCGTTGCATTGGCTCGACGACTTATCAAGAGCACAGCTCTATTTTTGAAAAAGAGCGTGCATTAGCTCGTCGTTTCCAAAAAATAGATATTTTAGAACCATCGTTGGATGACACAACAAAGATCCTTATTGGATTGAAAAGTAAGTATGAGGAGCATCATGATGTTCGTTATACAAATAAAGCGCTTCGTGCAGCGGTTGAGTTATCAGCGAAATATATTAATGAGCGTCACTTACCAGACAAAGCGATTGATGTTATTGATGAGGCTGGGGCTCGTTGTCGTTTAACACCAGTCAGCCGTCGTAAAAAAACCATCAATGTTGCTGATATTGAGTCTATGGTTGCTAAGATGGCGCGTATTCCAGAGAAGTCGGTATCATCAAGCGATAAAGATGTTCTGAGAAAGCTGGATGATAAGCTTAAGATGTTGGTGTTTGGTCAAGATCAAGGCATCGATGCTTTATGTGAAGCGATTAAGCTAAGTCGAGCTGGTTTAGGTGCTGATAATAAACCTGTTGGTTCTTTCTTATTTGCAGGCCCTACAGGGGTTGGTAAAACAGAAGTGACGGTTCAGTTAGCCAAAGCGCTTGGTATTGAGCTTCTTCGTTTTGATATGTCTGAATACGGTGAGCGTCATACCGTGAGCCGCTTGATCGGTGCTCCCCCTGGTTATGTTGGTTACGAACAAGGTGGCCTACTGACAGATGCGGTAATTAAGCACCCACATTCTGTTGTATTATTGGATGAACTTGAAAAGGCACATCCAGATGTCTTTAACTTGTTACTTCAAGTCATGGATAACGGTACGTTAACAGATAACAACGGGCGTAAAGCGGATTTCCGAAATGTAATTTTCGTAATGACAACCAATGCAGGCGTTCAAGAAACGGTTAAGAAATCAATTGGTTTGATTCAACAAGATCATAGTACTGATGCGATGGCTGCGATTAAGAAAGTCTTTACGCCAGAGTTTAGAAACCGTTTAGATAATATTATTTGGTTTGAACACTTAAGCAAAGATGTGATTTCACTTGTTGTTGAGAAATTCATTGTCGAGCTTCAAGTACAGCTAGATGCTCGTGGTGTGTCAATGGAAGTATCAAAAGAAGCGAAAGCATGGTTAGCTGAGAAAGGATACGACAAGGCCATGGGCGCACGTCCAATGGCTAGAGTTATCCAGGAAAACTTGAAAAAACCAATGGCAAATGAGCTTTTATTTGGTGAATTAGTAGATGGTGGTACGGTTCGCGTTAAATTAAATAAAGGTGAATTAGCATTTGAATTTACCAGCGAAGCAGAAGCTGTGCATTAATTGATATCTAGATAATAAAAAACCCAGTCATTGACTGGGTTTTTTTATATTATGTTAAAGCAGACTGAAAATTAATCTGCTAAAAATGACAAATTAACGAGCACGGAAGACGATACGGCCTTTAGATAAATCGTAAGGAGTCATTTCAACTGTTACTTTGTCACCAGTAAGAATACGAATGTAGTTTTTACGCATTTTACCTGAGATGTGAGCTGTAACAACGTGACCGTTTTCTAATTCTACGCGAAACATTGTGTTTGGCAGAGTATCTAGAACCGTGCCTTGTAGTTCAATTGCGTCTTCTTTTGCCATTGAATCCTCTTTATATAGATAGCTTTGGCTGATTTTTAAGCGGCTAATAATGCCCTTAAAAATGATGTATGTAAAGTTTGGTGGGCATTTTACCCTTGCCAGACCATATTTACTAGCTTTTGGTTAGGTTTATATCGATCTTTATATTTCATTGCTGGGCAATCGTCTATTTGGTAACCAGGATAAAGCCAGTTCTTATTGAGCTCAATGCATAATTTTAACTGAATGAGTATAGATACGGTTCCAAGAGAAAGCGGGTGTAGAGGCTCAAAGAAGGTATACATAGCACTGATAGAATCGCTAAGAATGTCTGTGACAGCAATAGCAATTAGCGTGTCATTTTCATAAATATGAAGAAAGTGGTTTGGTAACCACTCGGCATGAGAAAATTCAAAGAATTGGTCTTTGTTTGCTGGGAACATACTGCCAGTTTGGTGACGAGTACTGATGTATCTGTCATATAGCTCGAACCATTCTTCATCCATCTCATTTTTTAACTTATAAGTGAATGACGATATTTTATTTAATATACGCTTTTGACTTTTGCTAGGTGCAAATTCCTTAGTATTGATGCGTAGAGGTTGGCAAGCGTTACAGGCATTGCACATTGGCTTATAAATCGTGCCTCCACTACGTCTAAATCCTAAACGAATAAGCGCCTGATAACCAAGAGGCGAATGCAGTTCTTGCTCCATTGCTACACCTAATCGTTCTTGTTGCCCCGGAAGGTAGCTGCAAGTGCCTTCCGGAGTAAGTCCGACTTGAAGAGAAAATTTACTCATGGCTACGGTTTATTCCCTATTGATTGTGGTGCATAACAGCTTGGTGCGACTAATTTGTCGGTAAGCTCTTCTAGTTTCATTTTAAATTCAGAGCGATTCATTTCAGTAGCGCCTAAACTTTCGAGGTGAGGGTTCATCATTTGGCAGTCAATGAGCTCACCACCGGCTGCGGAAAAATGCTCACAAAATTTCCATAGTGCGATTTTTGAAGCATTCGTCTTTAATGAGAACATAGATTCGCCACAAAATATCTGGCCAATCTGAAGTCCGTATAATCCCCCAATTAGTGTTTCATTTTCCCATACTTCAACAGAGTGACAATAACCTAATGCTGCTAGTTGTTTATACGCAAAGATCATTTCAGGCATAATCCAAGTTTCTTCGGGGCCTCTTGTTGATGCACATAATTCAATGATCTGTTCAGTTACTGTATTTATGGTGATGCGATAGTTGGATTTACGAAAATACTTTTTAAGACTCTTAGATGGCGAGAATTGACGAGGTAAAAAGACACCTCGAATCGAAGGACTCCACCATAAAATAGGGTCGCCTTCGCTATACCAAGGGAAAATACCGTGTTGGTAAGCATTGATAAGACGATTAGCAGATAAATCGCCTCCCATTGCAAGTAATCCATCAGGTTCGGTTAATGCACTTTCTATTGAAGGAAAAGCGCTGTGCATATCTGAATCAAGTTGTTGTAAATATATAGTCATAAATAAAAGAAATAAGTATTCATTATTTTTAAGTAAAGAGACGACATTGCCTCTGGTACAACGCTTTGGTTTTCGTTACTCTGAAGGAATGAAGAATAACAAAAAATAACAATGAAAGCTGAAACAGCTATGTCATCATGAGGTGAAATACCGAGCATAGCGTTATTATTTATTTGTATAGGAATTTTTACATAAACATGGAAAGCTTAACTCTTCAACCAATTTCCAAAATTGATGGTCAAATAAACCTACCTGGCTCAAAAAGTGTGTCCAATCGTGCATTGTTACTGGCGGCGTTGGCATCTGGAAAAACAAAACTAACCAACCTGCTTGATAGTGATGATATTCGTCATATGCTTAATGCGCTAAAAGCACTTGGTGTTGAATATACATTATCCGAAGATAAAACAGTGTGTGAAGTAACAGGCTTAGGTCGTGCTTTTGAACCCAATGAGGCATTAGAATTGTTTCTTGGTAATGCAGGAACGGCAATGCGCCCATTAGCGGCAGCGTTATGCTTAGGTAAGGGTGAGTTTGTCCTTACTGGTGAGCCTCGTATGAAAGAACGTCCAATTGGGCATCTTGTCACTGCATTAAAAGCCGCAGGCGCAGATGTTGAATATTTAGAAAATGAAAACTATCCACCGCTAAAAATAAAAGGCACAGGCCTTAGCGGAGGAACGGTTGATATTGATGGTTCAATCTCAAGCCAATTTCTAACTGCTTTTTTAATGGCTGCACCACTATCAACACAAGAGACGACCATTAATATTATTGGTGACTTGGTTTCAAAACCTTATATAGACATCACTTTGGATATAATGGCGACGTTTGGTGTTGAGATTGAAAATCAAAATTATAAAACGTTTGTTGTGCCTGCGAATCAAAAGTATGTTGCACCCGGTGACTTTCTTGTTGAAGGTGATGCATCATCAGCGTCTTATTTCTTAGCGGCGGCAGCCATTAAAGGTGGTTCAGTTAAAGTCACGGGAATTGGCAAAAAAAGCATTCAAGGCGATGTTCAGTTTGCTGATGCGTTAGCGGCTATGGGTGCTGACATTGAATGGGGTGATGATTATGTTATTGCTCGTAAAGGTGAGCTAAAAGCCGTGGATATGGATTTTAATCATATTCCTGATGCCGCGATGACAATAGCGACTGCAGCGTTATTCGCGGAGGGCACGACCTCTATTCGCAATGTATATAACTGGCGTGTAAAAGAAACAGATCGCTTAGCGGCGATGGCGACAGAATTAAGAAAAGTGGGTGCAGAAGTCGAAGAAGGTGAGGATTACATTACGATAACGCCACCGACATCATTAAAGCATGCAGCGATTGATACTTATGACGATCACCGTATGGCGATGTGTTTTTCGCTTGTGGCATTAAGTGATACACCAGTCACTATTAACGATCCGGGCTGCACATCAAAAACATTTCCAGACTATTTTGAAAAATTAAAAGAACTGAGTGTCTAATTAATTATCAATAAACAAGCTTAAGATTTGTTGATACTAGCCCTGTGTAAAAAAACACAGGGCTTTTTTAGTTTTTAATAATCTAGAGTATATAAATAATCTGACTTGGGTATAATGCGCCCGTAGAAACCAATCACAATAATTAATTGGAGAACTCCATGACAACTCATTCACCAGTCGTTACTGTTGATGGTCCAAGTGGAGCAGGTAAAGGCACATTGTGTATGTTACTTGCAGAAAAGCTAGGTTATAACTTATTAGATTCCGGTGCAATTTATCGTGTGTTAGCACTAGCTGCGATTCATCACGGAGTAGATTTAAACTCAGAAGATGGCCTTGTTCCTTTAGCCGCTAATTTAGACGTGCAATTTAAAGCGGAAGGCGAACTTGTTAAAGTCATTCTTGAAGGTGAGGATGTTTCGGCTGAACTTCGCAAAGAAGAAACAGGAATGGCGGCTTCAAAAGTTGCAGCGTTGCCACAAGTACGTGAAGCATTATTACGTCGCCAACGTGCATTTTCTGCTCAGCCTGGCCTAATTGCTGATGGCCGTGATATGGGCACAGTGGTGTTCCCAAGCGCTGAAGTGAAGATATTTTTAGATGCAAGTGCAGAAGAACGTGCGAATCGCCGTATGAAGCAGTTGCAACAGAAGGGGTTAGATGTTAAATTTGACCGTCTTTTAAGCGAAATCCAAGAACGTGATGATCGAGACCGCAATAGAGCTGTCGCGCCATTACGTCCTGCAGAAGACGCTTTAGTATTAGATTCAACTTCAATGAATATTGATGAAGTTGTCGCGCAAGCCATTACTTTTATTGAATCTAAGCTATAATGAAAACTTAGTTAGTTGCAAGGATGATAACTAACCTTACTATCAACCCCATGCGGTAGGATACCCATGGACGTTTAATATTGAAGATCAAATTAATGACTGAATCTTTTGCTCAACTCTTTGAAGAGTTTCTGAATGAAACTGAATTCCAACAAGGCAGCATCGTTAAAGGTACTGTAGTAGCTATCGAGAACGGTTTCGTTCTTGTTGACGCTGGCCTTAAGTCTGAAGCAGCTATCCCAGCTGAACAATTCAAGAACGCTGCTGGCGAACTTGAAGTTGAAGTTGGTTCTGAAGTAGACGTTGCTCTTGACGCTGTTGAAGACGGTTTCGGCGAAACTCAACTTTCTCGTGAGAAAGCGAAGCGTCACGAAGCTTGGATCCAACTTGAAAAAGCATACGAAGATGCTGAAACAGTTATGGGTGTTATCAACGGTAAAGTTAAAGGCGGCTTCACAGTTGAACTTAACGGTATCCGTGCATTCCTACCTGGTTCTCTTGTTGATGTACGTCCAGTACGTGACACTCTGCACCTTGAAGGCAAAGAGCTAGAGTTCAAAGTAATCAAACTTGACCAAAAGCGTAACAACGTTGTTGTTTCACGTCGTGCTGTTATCGAATCTGAAAACAGTGTTGAGCGTGACGAGTTACTTGCTTCTCTACAAGAAGGCATGGAAGTTAAAGGTATCGTTAAGAACCTTACTGACTACGGTGCATTCGTTGATCTAGGTGGCGTTGACGGTCTACTACACATCACAGATATGGCTTGGAAGCGTGTTAAGCACCCATCTGAGATCGTAAATGTTGGTGACGAGATCAATGTTAAAGTTCTTAAGTTCGATCGTGAGCGCACTCGTGTTTCTCTAGGTCTTAAGCAACTTGGCGAAGATCCATGGGTAGCTATCGCTAAGCGTTACCCAGAAGGTCACAAACTTTCTGGTCGTGTTACTAACCTAACTGACTACGGCTGCTTCGTTGAAATCGAAGAAGGCGTTGAAGGTCTAGTACACGTTTCTGAAATGGATTGGACTAACAAGAACATCCACCCTTCTAAAGTTGTTAATGTAGGCGACGAAGTTGAGGTTATGGTTCTTGAGATTGACGAAGAACGTCGTCGTATCTCTCTAGGTCTTAAGCAATGTAAAGCTAACCCATGGCAGACATTCGCTGAAGCGCAAGCTAAAGGCGACCACGTTACTGGTAAGATCAAATCTATCACTGACTTTGGTATCTTCATCGGTCTTGACGGCGGCATCGACGGTCTAGTTCACCTATCTGACATTTCTTGGAATGCTACAGGTGAAGACGCGGTACGTGAGTACAAGAAAGGCGACGAAATCTCTGCTGTTGTTCTAGCAGTAGATGCAGAGCGTGAGCGTATTTCTCTAGGTGTTAAACAAATGGAAGAAGACCCATTTAACAACTACCTAGCAGACAACAAGAAAGGTACTCTAGTAAACGGTACTGTTTCAGCTGTTGACGCTAAAGGCGCTACAATCACTCTTGCAGACAGCGTAGAAGGTTACATCCGTACTTCTGAGCTATCTCGCGACCGTGTTGAAGATGCATCTCTAATCTTAAGCGTTGGCGATAGCGTTGAAGCGAAGTTCACTGGTGTAGACCGTAAGAACCGCGTAGTTAACCTATCTATCAAAGCTAAAGATGAAGCTGACGAGCAAGAAGCAATGGCTTCACTGAACACTAAGTCTGAAGACGGTGGTTTCGGTAACGCAATGGCTGACGCTTTCAAAGCAGCTAAAGGCGAATAAGTAAATTTAAAGGGAGCGTAATGCTCCCTTTTCTTTCGATAACGTAGGAGAGGTCATTTATGACAAAATCTGAACTGATTGAACAACTGTGTAGTAAAAAGCCTCAACTTTCTGCTAAGCAGGTTGAAGATACAGTCAAGGAAATCCTTGAACAGATGGCAACAACGCTAGAGGGCGGTGATCGTATAGAGATTCGTGGTTTTGGTAGTTTTTCTCTACACTATCGAGAGCCTCGTTTAGGTCGTAATCCAAAAACTGGTGATAAAGTAGAATTGGACGGTAAGTTCGTTCCTCATTTTAAACCAGGTAAAGAACTGCGTGAACGTGTGAATTTCAGCTAATGTAAATTGGCATATAAAAACGGCATACTTTTTAGTATGCCGTTTTTTTATGTTCATTTTCAGTGCGTTTAGGTGTATCTTTAGAGCTGTAAAATAAGATATTGTTAGATGTTCATTAACTGGAGGGAATACCAGTGAAAATTGTTGTAGCTATTTTATTATTATCTTTATTTCTTATCTCATTAGCGGTCGGTGCACAAAACCAGATTATTGTTAATTTTAACTATTTGTTGGCACAGGGTGATTTTCAATTATCAACCTTGCTAGGAATATTCTTTGCGACTGGTTTTGGTTTAGGCTGGCTGATTTGTGGCAGTATGTATTTAAAAGTGAGTATGACGCAGCGTCGTTTACGTAAGCGTCTCGATAAACAAACTGCAGAGTTGAATAAACTGCGTTTAGATTCAACCAAAGGGTAGTGACTAAATGTTAGAACTGCTATTCCTATTATTACCTATTGCAGCCGGTTATGGTTGGTATATGGGTAATAGGAGTGCGACACAACAACGTCAAAGAGATACAAATCACCTGTCACGTCAATACGTGGCGGGTCTGAATCTATTGCTGTCTGATCAGTCAGATAAAGCAGTAGATCACTTTATCGAGCTCCTTCAGGTCGATAGCGATACGATAGATACCCATCTTGCATTAGGTAACCTTTTTAGAAGCCGTGGTGAAGTGGACCGCGCCATCAAAATTCATCAAAACCTCATCGCTCGTCCAAACTTAACGGTAGATCAACGAAATATAGCACTTCAACAACTTGCAAAAGATTATATGGTTGCTGGTATTTTGGATCGTGCCGAAAAAATATTTGAGCAGTTAGTGGACGAGCCTGATCATAAAGAAGCCGCTTTACTTCAGTTAGTTGCTATTCATCAACAAACAAGAGAATGGGAACAAGCCATTACCTTTGCTAATAGTTTAGTGAAAATGGGTAAGAAAAAGCTAAAACCCGACATTGCTCATTATTATTGTGAATTAGCAATGCAAGAGCTTGCTGATAGTAACTTAAATAAAGCAAAACAGAATTTGAAAAAAGCCTTATCTATTGATAATAACTGCGTTCGAGCATCAATAATGATGGCGAAATTATTAATAGAAGAAGAAAGCTATAAAGCGGCTGCAGCGCAATTAGAATCCGTTTTAGATCAAGATATTGATTTTATCAGTGAGGCATTGCCATTACTTGCAGAGTGTTATGAACACTTAGATAGAGAAGGTTCATTGCTTAACTTTTTAAAAGAAGCGATAGTAAAAGGCGCAGGGGCAAGTGCAGAGCTTATGCTGTCTAATTTAATAGCAAAGCATGAAGGTACAGCATTAGCTCAAGGTTATATGACTAAGCAACTGCTAAAAAATCCGACAATGAAAGGCTTCTACCGTCTTATGGGCTATCATGTTGATGAAGCTGAAGATGGTAGAGCAAAAGCCAGTTTATCGAGTTTACAAAACCTAGTTGGTGAGCAATTAAAAATGAAACCGAATTATCGTTGTTGTAAATGCGGTTTCTCTGCCCATCGATTATTTTGGCAGTGTCCATCCTGTAAAGGGTGGGGGGCAATTAAGCCTATAAAGGGTTTAGATGGTGAATAATGAAGAGGCGCTCTTAGTGCCTCTTTTTTTGAGTAAAACAAAATGAGCAATTCCAAAGGAGAGAAAATGAAAGACCAAAAGGTGATCGTTGCATTGGATTATGATAATCAAGCAGATGCATTAGCGTTTGTAGATAAAATTGATCCTAGCTCTTGCCGCTTGAAAGTGGGTAAAGAGATGTTTACTTTATTTGGCCCTGAGTTTGTAAAGGAACTTCATAAACGTGGTTTTTCTGTTTTTCTAGATTTAAAGTTCCATGATATCCCTAATACTTGTTCAAAAGCAGTGCGTGCAGCAGCTGAAATGGGTGTGTGGATGGTGAATGTTCATGCGAGTGGTGGTGAGCGTATGATGACAGCATCACGTGAAATTTTAGAACCATATGGAAAAGATCGTCCATTGCTTATTGGTGTAACTGTACTAACAAGTATGGAACAACAAGATTTAGCGGGTATTGGTTTAGATATCGCACCACAAGAACAAGTAAAACGTTTAGCGGCATTAACTAAAAATAGTGGTTTAGATGGCGTTGTATGTTCTGCACAAGAAGCTTCAATGTTGAAAGCTGACCTAGGTAAAGACTTTCAGTTAGTGACTCCTGGCATTCGTCCAGCAGGTGCTGATATCGGTGACCAAAAACGCATTATGACACCGGTTGATGCAATTACCTCTGGTTCTGATTATTTAGTGATTGGTCGCCCAATTACACAGGCAGAGAATCCATCACAAGTATTAAGTGAGATTAACCTGTCTCTAGCGTCAGTTTTATAAGTGTGTAATCGCTTATAAATAGATAAAAAAAATAGAGACCATTTGGTCTCTATTTTTGTTTGTAAGCTTCTTTTAAAAAAGAATTACATTACACGCATACCTGGTTGAGCACCTTCGTGTGGTTCAAGGATCCAAAGGTCTTTACCACCAGGGCCTGCAGCTAGGATCATGCCTTCAGACATACCAAACTTCATTTTACGAGGTTTAAGGTTAGCAACCATCACGGTTAACTTGCCTTCTAGCTCTTCAGGTTTGTATGCTGATTTGATTCCAGAGAACACTTGACGAGTCTCACCGCCAATATCCAGTTGGAATTTAAGTAGCTTGTTTGCTTTTGGCACTTCTTCACAAGAAATAATACGTGCAATGCGCATATCAACCGCTTCGAATGCATCAAACTCAATTTCATCTGCGATTGGGTCTTTATCTAGTTCAGTTTGGCTTGCTTTTTCTTTTTCCGCTTCAGCTTTCTCTTTTGCGGCCATTTCTACAGCTGCATCTTCTTTTGATTCTTCAACCATAGCTTCAACTTTCTTAGGGTCGATTCGAGCAAATAGCGCTTTAAACGTAGTGATTTCGTGAGACGTTAATGGTTGTGTAACGCCTTCCCACGTTAACGTTTCGTTTAAGAAAGCTTCAGTACGTGCAGCAAGCTCTGGCATTACAGGTTTTAGGTAAGCCATTAGGACACGGAACAAGTTAATACCTACAGAAGAAACTTCTTGTAGCTCTTGCTCTTTGCCTTCTTCTTTTGCTAATACCCAAGGTGCTTTTTCATCAATGTACTGATTTGCTTTGTCTGCAAGCGCGGTAATCTCACGAATAGCACGGCTAAATTCACGAGTTTCGTATAGCTCAGCAATACGATCAGCTGCTGCAATAAATTCATTGTAAAGCTCAGGCTCTGCAAAGTTATCTGCTAGTTTGCCATCAAAGCGTTTAGTAATGAAGCCAGCGTTACGAGAAGCTAGGTTAACAATCTTATTTACTACATCAGAGTTTACACGTTGAGTGAAGTCTTCAAGGTTTAAATCAAGATCGTCAATACGGCTATTTAGTTTAGCGGCATAGTAGTAACGTAGACACTCAGGATCTAAGTGATTTAAGTAAGTACCCGCTTTAATGAAAGTGCCTTTAGATTTAGACATTTTCGCGCCATTCACCGTAACATAACCATGGACAAATACATTGTTTGGCTTACGGAAACCTGCGCCATCAAGCATTGCAGGCCAGAATAGGCTGTGGAAATATACGATGTCTTTACCGATGAAGTGGTAAAGCTCAGTCGTGCTGTCTTTTTTCCAGTATTCATCAAAGTTTAGATCGTCACGTTTGTTACAAAGGTTTTTGAAAGAACCCATGTAGCCAATAGGAGCGTCTAACCAAACGTAGAAGAATTTATTTGTTTCACCAGGAATTTCAAAGCCAAAGTAAGGTGCATCACGAGAGATGTCCCACTGTTGTAAACCTGATTCAAACCATTCTTGCATCTTATTTGCTGTTTCTGATTGTAAAGAACCAGAGCGAGTCCATTCTTTCAGCATGCTTTCAAACTGAGGTAAGTCAAAGAAGAAATGCTCAGAATCTTTCATTACTGGAGTTGCACCAGACACTGCAGACTTAGGATTAATCAGATCAGTAGGGCTATATGTTTCGCCACAGTTATCACAGTTATCACCGTATTGTTCTTCTGCTTTACATTTCGGGCAAGTGCCTTTTACGAAGCGGTCAGGTAAGAACATTTCTTTTTCAGGATCGAATAACTGAGAAATAGTGCGGCTAGTAATAAAGCCGTTTTTCTTTAGCTCTAAATAGATATGAGAGGCTAACTCACGGTTTTCATCACTGTGTGTGCTGTGATAGTTATCAAAGCTAATGTCGAAGCCTGCGAAATCTTTCTGATGCTCTTCGCTTACTGCTGCAATCATTTCTTCAGGAGTGATACCCATCTGTTGAGCTTTAAGCATGATTGGTGTGCCGTGAGCGTCATCTGCACAAATAAAGTTAACGTCGTTGCCGCGTAAACGTTGGTAACGAACCCAGATATCCGCTTGGATATGCTCAAGCATATGACCTAGGTGGATTGAACCGTTTGCATACGGTAGGGCACATGTAACCAGAATTTTTCTCGGATCTGTAGCCATATCTTCTCTTTCGCTTAATGTGATGGGTGAAAATTTTAAGAGATAAATAGTACCTGAAGCGAGCTAGAAAGCATAGAGGATCAAAGACTCAATTAGTGCTAGGATGAGTAAAAATAATCAAGGAATAGGTAAGATGGCATTTACAACGATGGCTGAGATTAAAAATTGGTTAAATGAATTTACGCATTCGCAACTTTGTGAGGGATGGGCTGATATACCAAACTTGGTATCACTGACAGCTAACGGCACTGTTACTGTAACCCTCCCTTTTGTCTCTACTTCCTTAAAGCAAGAGCTATTGGCTTGGGCTGAGCAACAAAAACAGAGTTTACAACTGGATTCACTCTCTTTTGATGTGGTGACTAAACCAGCAACCTTAAAAACAGATAAACCTGCAGTTAAAGGGGTGAAAAATATCATTGCTGTTAGTTCTGGCAAAGGTGGGGTTGGTAAATCAACAACTGCGGTGAATTTGGCATTAGCGTTACATCATTTAGGCGCTCGAGTTGGCATATTAGATGCGGATATTTATGGGCCATCTGTTCCTTTAATGTTAGGCGTAGAAGATAAAAAACCAAACATTGTAGACAATAACCGCATGATGCCAGTAGAGGCTCATGGCATTTACAGTAATTCAATTGGTTATTTAGTAGATAAAGCAGAAGCGGCGGTGTGGCGTGGTCCAATGGCGTCAAAGGCATTATCTCAATTACTTAATGAAACATGGTGGCCAGAGCTGGATTATCTTGTTATTGATATGCCACCAGGAACAGGAGATATTCAACTAACGCTATCTCAGCAGATACCAACGACTGGAGCAGTAATAGTTACTACACCACAGGATCTTGCATTAACTGATGCGATTAAAGGAGTGAACATGTTTACGAAAGTAGATGTTCCTGTTATTGGCATCGTTGAGAATATGAGTGTGCATATTTGTTCACAATGCGGTTATGAAGAAGCCATTTTTGGAACCGGTGGTGCAGAGTTAATGGCGAAGAAGTATTCAATTCCATTACTTGGTAAGTTGCCATTGCATATAGATATTCGCAGTGAGACTGATTCAGGTACGCCAAGTGTTGCCGAAAACCTAGCGAGTGCCCATAGTCAGCTTTATATTCAGCTCGCAGAACAAGTATCTAGTCGATTATATTGGCAAGGAGAGGTTATTGCTGACCAAATAATGTTCAAGTCTTTATAGTGTCGGTGTTTAGCGTAATTATCGGTGGAAAGTATCGTTCGTAATCCCTATAATTAGGCGGTTTTATTTTAATAACCGCATCTCGCACACTTTTAGGTATCTTTTATGTCAGAGAACAGTAATCAAAACTGTATTATCGTAGGTATTGCAGGAGCATCAGCTTCAGGTAAGAGTCTGATCGCTTCTACTATTTATAACGAACTACGAGCAAAAGTTGGCGATCATCAAATTGGTGTAATAACTGAAGACAGTTACTACAAGGACCAAAGCCACCTGACCATGGAAGAAAGAGTCAAAACAAATTACGATCACCCAAGTGCTCTTGATCACGAATTACTTTGTGAACATCTTGAACAGCTTATGCGTGGTGAAGCGGTTGATATTCCAACCTATAGCTATACTGAGCACACACGTACTTCTGAAGTTGATGTGATGACTCCTAAAAAAGTGATCATTCTTGAAGGTATTCTGCTTTTAACTGATCCTCGTTTACGTAATTTAATGCACGCAAGTGTGTTTATGGATACGCCTTTAGATATCTGTTTATTACGTCGTGCTAGACGTGATGTAGAAGAGCGTGGTCGCACAATGGAATCTGTATTTGAGCAATATCAGAAAACAGTACGTCCAATGTTCATGCAGTTTATTGATCCATCTAAACAGCATGCTGATATCATTGTTCCACGTGGCGGTAAAAACCGTATTGCGATCGATGTATTGAAAGCGCATATTTCGCGATTACTTAAAGCGTAATATTATGATTTTGAAAAAGGCCAGCATAATTGTTGGCCTTTTTTTT
>NZ_WBVP01000050.1 GCF_008933155.1 Aliivibrio finisterrensis
CTACCTGATGGTTATGAAACACAAGCCGGTCTTAATCCTTATGATAACAGTGATGGAATGACCGATAGCGATAGCGATGGTCTACGCGATGCTCTGGAATTGGCATGGAACCTCAACCCGAACGATAACAGTGATGGTGCAAACGTTGACAGTGACGGAGATGGATTCACCAACTTAGCTGAAATTGTTGCTAATACTGATCCACTTGATGCCAATGCTTATGATGGCGATTTAGATGGTGTGTACGGAATCTATGATGTGGATGATAATGATCCATTGTCAGATACTGATAGTGATTCCATTGCTGATATCGTCGAAACAGAAAATGGTCTAGACCCGCTTGATGCGAGTGATGTCGATTTAAGCATCGACAGTGACAACGATACCATGGTGGACATATGGGAAACCATCTTTGGCTTAAATGTGGCCATCGATGACAGCCAAGAGGATCTGGATGGGGATGGCATCAATAACATCACTGAACTGAATAGCGGTTATGCTGCCAATGATCCTAATGACCCAGTATATCGAGGTAATTTGGATACCGATAACGACGGTACTGTGAATAGTATTGATACCGACTTGGATGGTGATGGAACCGAAGATAATGTTCAAACGACGCTTCCTGTCTTATCAAGTTCAGTACTGAGCGGGATTGACGGTACTGTAATTAACGATTTTTGTGACGATGGGCCAAGTGAAGGCGATAAGCATGAAGTTATCTATTTAGTTCAATCTAACCCGGACAGCACCAATAATAACATGTGCTACAAAGTTCCGTCTTATGCTTATACCGATTACATGGTAGCGACCACGGTGAGCCCTGTATTGGGATCCTTACCACACTACCTTATTTCGCCTGCGACAACGCCTCCTACTGCTTTCTTAATTAACCCAACCAAACTGTTTATTAAAGTTGTGCCTGCTAATTATACTTTGTATCAAATGGTACGAGTAAACAATGGTTGGACCTATGCTAAAGTGATGGATATTGCGGGTACGGACTTTGATCTAAATGGCTTTGTCTTTATTGACCGTAAGTTCAATGAAATCACTTCAGACGTTTATATTGTGATGGTGCCAGTAGGTACAGACATGTCAGGTGTCACAATAGATACGTCTGGCACTTACAATACATTAGGTAGTGGCAGTACAGATAGTAGTGGTGGCGGCTCAGGTGGCACAACAAGTGATACTATCTTAAGCCTCGACGATCCGGCTTCGGGGACGTATACCCGTGACGGTATTTTAGAGGTCGGTAGTGTGACTTTACCTGGCGATAAGACCGTGCGTTCTAGCGATGTGTCACTAAATTGGTCAACGGGACAATCATCAGGTGGTTGTAATGGGCCGGATAACAGCGAATACGCTCATACTTTATACCTTGCGGTGGGTGCTGATTACAAAAGCAGTAGTTATGGCTGTTTTGCTGATACAGCGTGGTCTCACCATGACTTTGATGTGACAGTCTTACTTGCGAATATAGCAGGAGAAGGCGTTTATCCTATGTATGACATCTCCGCTCCAGCAACGACTGCTAGCTCAAGCTATGATAATAAGACCTATATTTATCTACAATTGGTTAGCAATGAAGCGCATACCTTGTATGAAGTTGACAGCAATTATACGTTGACAAGTGTCATTGAAGTAACGGACGTGAACATCAATGAATTGACCTTCTTCTTCCATCCTGTGAGTGACCACACGACGACTAAGCGATACATTGCACTACCAAGCCGCATTGATGCCACAACCTTTGTCGATTTACTCAGCAATGATGGCATGGAGAGTGACAGTTTGGCATTGGATCATGTTGCCTCGCTGATCACCATTATTGATGATATCAATACGCTTATTGCCAGTAACCAAACAGTGAGTGAGTCAGTTCTCATTGATAGCGGAGAATTCACCGACATTGTGACGGCGAATATGACCCAATACAACGCGGAGTTTGTCCTTGTTGGTAACTTTGCTTCTGTTGCCGAGGTTCAAACCTTGATTGATGAGGTGAATGCATCAGTTAATGCGCTGACGAAGGTTGTAGGATCCGCGAATACTAATGATGCCAGCAACCTAAGCTTCTCGGATTTAAGCAGTGTGATGGGCTTAACCGCGCTTGATGCGAATAATCATGCGTACTACAGAGCCTTGATTGCTGCAGACGTTGGCAATAACGTC
>NZ_WBVP01000051.1 GCF_008933155.1 Aliivibrio finisterrensis
CTGAACTGAGCCAAAAAACTGCATTCTCAGAGTTCGTATAACGCCTGCATAACACGTTTGCTACTATGCAGACCTAGCTGAATTTTAGCGCCTTAATCACTGAAATTAAAGACAAACTGACAATGCCGAGTGTAGTAAATCGTGTTGATGCATTTGTTATAACGACGCTATTTCCGAATCACTTCTATTATACTAATCACAGTAGTAACTAAAAACGCCAATATTATATCTAGAGATGGCAACCCAGTAAAAGTCTGGTAGACAACATCATGAGCACAACTTAATAGTTCGGAATTATCAACCAATATAGCTAGATTATCTCCAATGAAATCTGAATGTTCTTGAATGAACCCCAAAACCTCAGATGATTCATTTTTCGTAAGCTCATTTGTTGTTTCGACAATATCTTTAAGCTTTTGATTATATTCACTGAAAGCGTAGACTCACCACTCTCATCTACAAGTACTAATTTTTCAGCTTTTTGCCCATCTTCAAGTACAACCTCTAAGTCAAACAATTCATTTATTTCATAATTGTCATCCACCATTTAACCCCCCATGATAATTTGATTAGTCGTTATAACGCCTGCATAACACGTTTACTACTATGCAATTATACTTAATATTGACGCCTTAAAACGAGAAACACCCGACAACCTGAGATGCCGAGTGTAGTAAATCGTGTTGATGCATTTGTTATATTTTACTACGCCATAGCAAAATTGATCGTGTGCACCTTAGTTAAATTCACGTTTTGTTTTGCTTGCCATAGATCGTAATTGTCTTGCATTGTTAACCAACTTTCAGGCGTACGACCTAGTGATTTTGAAAGACGTAATGCCATTTCAGGTGAAATTGAGCTCTTACCCTTTATCACTCGATTTAGAGTTGAAGCAGCAACATCAAGTTGTTTAGCAACAAAGCGACAACTATAGCCAAATGGTTCCATATAAACGTCATGGATAAACTCACCTGGATGTGGGGGATTGTACATAGCCATTAATGGTAATCCTCGTAATTTAAAATGTAAGCATTACCATCGACAAACTCGAAAGTAACACGCCAGTTACCATTTACTGTAATTGACCAAATTCCATCTCTATCCCCTTTCAGAGGATGAAGTTTGAAACCCGGCAAATCAACATCATCAATAATGGTTGCAGTGTCTATCGCGGCTAATTGCATTCTCAATTTGCGATCATGTTTCGCTTGAATACCCGCTTTACTGCCAGTCTCAAAAAACTTTTTAAGACCTTTGTGCTTAAATGTTTTAATCATACGAAGAGTGTAGCGCGTTGCGCATTATGACGCAAGTTTCAATAAAAAATATAACGCCTGCATAACACGTTTACTACTATGCGATTATACTTAAAATTGACGCCCTAAAACGAGAAACACCCGACAATCTGAGATGCCGAGTGTAGTAAATCGTGTTGATGCATTTGTTATGTCATTATTATGGATTATAAGCTTTCATATTTTTGCAAGTTAGAAAACTCATTCATCGGTACATCACAATTAAAGAATGTACATTTTGTATATTTATTTTTCATTTCTGTATAAATCATTGTATTGACACCTACTAACTTAGTAGCAAATTCTTCTAGTTGTAGAATACAATCATTCAATAAATCTACATTCTCTTTTGAGGTGTGTGATTCTTGATTTCGTTGCCAACGAAATATACTTTCAATATATCGATTATAATTAAAGGTAGCATAATAACTATTTACATAAGATTTTGATTCCAATTCAGATATGAATACTACACTTTCAAAATCAATTTTAACCAACCAATCGTTAATATCCCCATCTAAAATTTTTGGCGTAGGATTGCTACAGCGCGGGTAATTATAAATATTATTTTTAATTGTTCCGTAATTGTTTAACATATTACCCAAGTTGAATAATAAAAAATTCGACTTATT
>NZ_WBVP01000052.1 GCF_008933155.1 Aliivibrio finisterrensis
ACCTTTGCCGATTTACTGACCCAAAATGGCATGGAGGATAGCAGCCTAGCACTGGATTATGTTGCCTCGCTTATTTACGCCGTTGATGACATCAATACTCTCATTGCTAACAACGAAGAGCTGACTGAAAGTGTGTTAGTAGCGAGTGGTCAATTAGCCAATATTGTCACGGACAATGTTGCTCAATATGGTGCAGAATTCACGCGGCTAGGCAGAGTAAATAGGGTTGCAGAGATTCAAGCTGTGATTGATGAAGTGAATACCCATGTCACTGTGCTAGCGCAAATTGTGGGTTATGCCGACAATAATGGCACCACGGGTTTGAGTTTTACGGATTTAGACAAGGTAATGGGATTAAGTGGACTAAATGCTAATAACCACATTTATTACCAAACCTTGATTGCTGCAGAGGTTGGCAGCAATGTCGATACATCCACCAAGTTGCAAACACTGATTGACAGTGCCAACGCCAGTCAATTCCAAATTGATACCATCAGCCAATATGCTGCAAACAACAACGCGGATACGTTAACCATTGCCATGCTGCAAGGCATTACGGGCTTGACGGTAGACAGCAACAATCTTGCACACTATCAAGCTTTCATTGTGGAAAGTGATGCGCAAGATGTTGGCGATATTGTGAAATTACAAACTCTGATTAATGATGCAGATGCCTTTGTCCTCGATCCGCAATGGACAGTGACAGGGCAAGCAGTGGCGAACAACATCAGTGGCGCATCGGTGAGAGTGTTTGCAATTGAAGCGGGCACCAAAGGCACTGACGTTACTCATACAGTTGGTACCACCGATGTTAACGGTGCCTTCAGTATGGCGATTGTGCCGACTTCGCTTCCGGTGATGATGGAAATCACTGGCGGCAGCTATGTTGATGAAGCAACGGGTATGACACTTAACAACAGCACGCTAACGGCAGTATTACCCGAGATAGCGCGCCGTGATGTCGTGACGGTATCACCACTCACCGACATCGCGGCTAAAGTGGCGGCAACGGATCTGACCGTGGCAGGGATCAATGCGGCGAACGCTTTGATTGCCAGCACCTTCTTAGATTCCGCTAATGCCGATGATGTGTTTGCGATTGCACCAGTGGATATGAATGCCACAGGTTTAGGGCTTGAACAGCATTATCGCAGTGCTTTGATTGGTCTTTCTGTGCTCGGTGGCGGTGAAGCTCTTATCAATATTACTCAAGACTTGGCAACAGATTTAGCAGACAGCGCACTTGATGCTAATACTGCTAAAGCCTTGTACCTCAATACGCAAACTTGGCTGCGTCGTCATGGCATGACAGATTTAGCGCTTAATGTACCAACCTTTGGCTTAGACAGCGCCGCACAACAAGCCGTGGATACAGTGATTGCCAATGATCCTACCTTGGCGTATTTCCCTGAAATCTTGCAAACCAATACAGGCTCGCTTGATTTGACCACGTTACTTTCAGGTTATGTGCCAGCAGGCAGCAATGTCAGTGTCAGCGTCCTTGAGGGTGACAGCTTAACAGCACTCACAGGGAGCTTCGATACCAGCTTGTACAGCAGTGGTGCGCAAGTGCAAATCAGCATAGACGTGGACGGGGTTTCCCGTTTAGAAACCATTACCCTGCAACCTAGCGCGACACCTGTTTCCATTACTTCAACCCTTGGCGATATTAACAACGA
>NZ_WBVP01000053.1 GCF_008933155.1 Aliivibrio finisterrensis
TACGTTATTGCCTACGTCTGCAGCAATCAAGGCTCTGTAGTACGCATGATTATTTGCATCAAGCGCAGTTAACCCCATCACGCTGCTTAATTCCGCGAAGCTTAGGTTGCTGGCATCATTAACATTAGCAAAACCTACAATGGCGGTGATTGCTTCCACTGAAGCATTCACCCCATCTATCACGCCTTGTAATTGCGTTAAGGTGGTTAAGCTGCCCAATCGCGTAAATTCAGCGTTATAGGTCGCCATGTTGATGCTGACGATGTTGCTAAATTTACCGCTATCGATTAATAGGGTTTCATCAATGGTTTGGTTATTAGCAAGCAAATCATTGATGTCGTTCAGCACAGTAGAAACCGCTTGACCGGTACCGTAACCGCTGGTGTCTTGCTCCCCATTATCGAGATAACCATCGTTGTCATCGTCAGGGTCAATCACATCATAAATACCGTCACCATCCGTATCGACGTAAATACTCAGCGCTTTTTGATAACCTGCAGCGATTTCATCCGCCGAAAGCGCGCGGTTATGCGCAGCAAAGCCATAGATGCCTTCAACACCTTGTACACTACCTTCATTAATACCGAGCGGTGTAGCGGGATCATTAATGAGCAGAGGTTGACCACTGATTTGCCCAACTTGAACACCATTCACCCAGACTTCGCTATTACTGCCCCTGGCAAGGAAAACAATATGGACTGGATCACCGTAAGGCGAACCAATAGATTGCCCATTCACAGCAGTAAACCTATGGTCAGCCGAACCATAGTTCGTCGCACCTAACTTACCGTTAGATGAAAATTGCTCAAAACGTATGCTCCACTCGGTGTTGTATCCAGTACTGTAATTTTTCAGACCGAGTATCTCCAATGAATTGGAACGGTCCGTTTCAAAATGTACGACGAACTCGTAAGACACTTCCCCACTTAATGCGCTCAAATCGATGGAACGTTGACTTGGTTGACTAATAAAATCTGTCACGACCGCTTCCGGCGTGGTTGCCATTTGGGCTTGATATTGCGCCCAAGTACTTACATTCATGATCCCTTGCGCAGGTAAACCCATTTGCAACCTTGCCCACACGTCAGCAATGCCATCGCTGTTTTCATCGATAGAGAAATCAATATCGAGTGGGTCGTTTGGATCAAAGCCCGCTTGTTTTTCAACGCTATCCGCAATACCGTCTCCGTCATTGTCTGTCATTGGATCGGTATCATCGCTATCAATGATACCAAGAACGCCATCTCCATCACCGTCATAGGAATTCGCATCCAGTGGATCGGTGCCGACCATGACTTCTTGCCCATTGGTAAAGCCATCTAAATCGGTATCGGCGTCTTTGCCATCATTCGGGTCATTCGGATTTAAACCAAACAGCATTTCATCGGCATCACGAATCCCATCACCATCGCTGTCTATGCTACCGTCACCCGCATCCATCGGATTGAGGCCATTATCGGTTTCATAGCCATCGGTTAA
>NZ_WBVP01000054.1 GCF_008933155.1 Aliivibrio finisterrensis
CCATTCACTCTGTCTTTGGCTGTGTAGGTAAAGTCGCCAGCATCAACAACATCGGTTACCGGCACATACACTAAATTACCGATATCACTTGCATCAATGGTTTGGTTCACCGTGACATCGACGCTATTTAGCTTCAATACGCCTTTCGACGCATCGGGCAAACGCGTGATAGTGATAGAGGTCAAGCTGTCACCATCTTGGTCTGATATCACAAAGTGGTTGCTGGTAAAGGCTAAATTTACATCTTCGTCGGTGGTTAAGGTGTTATTTTGCGCAACCGGTGCAAATTCATTTAAGTCAAATTTATTCAGAACACCGTCACCATCGGAGTCGAGAATTTGTACTTGCGAGGCATCAAACAACGCTTGGCGTTCTGTCTCATTTAATGCGGCGTTATAGGCTGAAAATGCATAGAGGCCATCTGTTGAACCAAACGGCTGGGTTTGACTATATTCTATTAATCCCAATGTGGTATCAGCATAATTAATTGGGCCTGCGAATACCTGGCTCACCTCGCCAGCAAACTGGTTATCGATATAGAGCTTAAATTTCTGATCGTCCGTGGATGGGTCGCCATCGGGATCGGCGAGATAGATATAATGTAAATGAACAAAACGGCCGTAAGGCGTATCAGCGCCAAATGAGAAGTTTTCCGCACCTAGACCTTGAGCTGACAACCCTATTTCGTTAATAGCAGAGGAATCTTGCTCGAATTTCAGAACGGTTTTATTGGAAGACCAATTACCTAGCCATTCGATGTTACTGCGCGATAGGTCCTCTTTGACATAGATGATAGCGTCATAACTGGCATCACCGCTAATCGCTTGGAGATCAATTGTGGGGTTACTGGTGCCTGAACTGTTGCTCTGAGCGGCTAAAAAGTCGGTTTTCTGTAAAACAGGACCTGATTGAAGCGGAGCGTTGGCCAAAGACTGATTCACCCAAGCAGCAAGACCATCGGCTGAGGTAGAGAGTTCATTTTCCCAGAAATCGGCTTTGTCGTTACCATCATTGTCTTCAGTAACGATAGCGCTGCTGTCTACTAGCGGGTCGAGTGAGGTGAAATACGATTCAAACTTATCACTGAGGGTGTCACCATCGTAATCAGACCACGGATTGACATCTTCATCTTGCTCTAGACCAAAAGTCACCCCATCACTATCTACATCGAGGGCATCAATTGTGCTTTGTAGATCAGCAATAGAATCGGTAGAAGCCACCGTCACGGCCAACACCGCCTCAATGATTGATTGGTCAAAATTTCTCAGGTCTGGCGTGATGCCAATGTTGTTGTAATCATCGATGGTTTTGTTGCTTGACGCAGTGATGATCTGATACGCGCTGGTGATTTTGTTAGCGTTATTTAGCGTTTGCTCTTGTAGCCATGCGTTCATCTGATCTACTTGAGCAGAAGAAAGGCTGGTTAAGCCAATGGTGTTGTAGGTGGACTCGGTTGG
>NZ_WBVP01000055.1 GCF_008933155.1 Aliivibrio finisterrensis
AGAGTACTATCAGGCGTGTCATTTACTGCTAATATCTGCTGGGCTTGTTGATATTGTTCAGTCCCTGGAGGAGCTGATTGAAGCGTTTTATACGCCTCTATTTTTTGTATATCACTAAAATCATTGTCTATCTTGTTTAACTCATTAAAAACAAATGCGTTTAATTCGTCAATGACTTCATCAGAAACGTCAATGTTGATATCACTATAATCATTCAATGCCGGGGTTCTTGCTCCTATCTCCTGTTGCGCATATTTTTCAAAAATTTGCAGCGGCTGTAACGTCGTATCTCGCGCGGTTAATCTCTCTTGTATATCATTGAGACCGTCATTATCATCATCATCATCACGACTGTTGACGAAACCATCATTATCAACATCGACCATATAATATTGGGTTAACGTTTGTGCCGGTTGCTGGTGGCTAAAATCATCATTAATATTAATACTCGCCGCTTCAGATCGTAAATATTCAGCGAAATCACTTAATGTTTGATCTCCCCCATTGACGATAGGTTGGGTCATGAGAGCTTGGCTAAAACGAGTGACATCCTCAAGATTATAATGCTCAGCGCCCTCAATGTTACCATCGGCCATATCTGATAAAACATCATTGAATATGGTATTACTGTCATTATCTTTTGATAGATGTTGAATAAGGGCACCTGTTGCCTCAATAGCTAAGCGGTAATGAAAAGCGTCTGACTTATTTCCTTCAGAAGACGCATGCGCAACAACTGGCGTTTGGGTATAAATATCAATATCGTCAACCAGACTGTAGCCCATTAACGATTTGACAATATCCGTTGAAATATTAAAGGAGTCTAACCACTCTGACTCAGTTATGTTTCCATCTTCATCTCCCTTAAATAGTCCTTCTTTACTATCTGCCTTTTGCATAGCTAACTTCACTGCCATTGTCGTAAGAGGCGTTGCAAATAAATGCCTCTCTACTGTATCGTCAGAGGCTAAGCTAGCTGGTAGAAATGAATAAAGTTCATTAATGATGGGGGTAGCATTACTCCCCAATTCGTACGTTTCCTCAGTCGACTTAACATGGAGCAAGTAATGCCGTGTCACATCTGGCACAGTTATTCCAATAAACTTTGCCTGCTCATCTGTCGTACCTTTACTTACCAAGTCTCCTAAAAAATCTGGCTTAGATAAGTCTAATTCGTAAAGTAATACGTCTGCCTTTACCCACGGCGCTTTAACTGCCGAACCATTAATAGGGTAGCCTTGGATGCTTTCTTGACTTGTAATCAAGGTTGATTCATCTGTGCATCCTGAGAGGAAAAATAATATCCATGCAATAAGAAAGATTTTCATAGCCTGCACCATTATGTACTTTTCAGTTTAGTTTAGTTTAGTACATAAAACCAAAGCTTGTGCATTAAGTCAGATAGAAG
>NZ_WBVP01000056.1 GCF_008933155.1 Aliivibrio finisterrensis
TATGGTTACAGCAGTGAAAATGGTCAGCTACAACGCTTTACTATCAGCCTCAATGGCGACCCAAGCATCGATACCGATAATGACGGTTACGGGGATTACTATGAGCAACTCTTAGGCACAGATCCGAACGATCCGAACGCACCGCTACTGAATGCGGCGATCGATACCGACAGTGATGGTATCCCTAATCATATGGATTATGACGATGATGCTGATGGTATCGCTGACATCGATGACGGCGATCCGCTTGACCCGAATACCGATTATGATGCAGATGGTTTATCTGACGTGTATGAAACCCAAGTGGGACTTAATCCTTATGATAACAGCGACAGTGAGACTGACAGCGATAATGATGGCCTGCGTGATTCCTTGGAATTGGCGTGGAACCTCAATCCACATGATGTCAGTGATGGTGCCATCGTTGACAGTGATGGTGATGGTTTTATCAACGAGGTGGAAATCGGCGCGAACACCGATCCGTTGGACGCGAATTCCTATGATGCGGATTTAGATGGTGTGCTTGGCATCTATGATGTCGATGATAACGACCCGTTCTCAGACAGTGATTACGACACCATTAGCGATATTGTTGAAACCCAATATGGATTAAATCCACTCGATGGCAGTGATGTTGATTTAAGTATTGACAGTGATAATGACGGCATGGCGGACATTTTAGAAACCATGCTTGGCTTAAATGTCGGTGTGGATGATAGCCAAACAGACCTCGATGGTGATGGCATCAATAATTTCACCGAGTTGAATAACCGCACCGTCGCCGACGATCCGAATGACCCTGTTTATCACGGCCATCTGGACGCGGATAACGATGGCATAGTCAATGGTATTGATACTGATCTCGATGGCAATGGCACCGAGGATGCTGTGCAAAACACCTTCCCTGAGCTTTCAAGTTCAGTCTTAAGTGGTATTGGTGGCACGGTTATCAACGAACATTGTTTTGATGGCCCAAGTGAAGACGACAAGCATGAGGCGATTTATCTGGTCCAAGCCGAATCAGACAGCTCCTTTGGAAAGAGTTGCTACAAAAATGCGGAATACGCGTACACCAATTATACCGTAGCGACCACGCTGAATCCTGATCTAAGTGCTTTGCCGCATTATCGGATTTCACCTGCGGCGACGCCATATATCTCTCGCCCTTATGGCACAACAAAAATGTACATCAAGGCAGCGCCCGAAAATTACATTCTGTATCAAGTGGTGAGTGTGAATAACGATTGGACGTATGGCAAAGTCATCGACATTGCGCAGTCAAGTTTTGATCTCAATGGTTTCGCCTTCATAGACTATAAATTCAATACCTTGACATCGGATGTTTACCTTGTGATGGTGCCAGTGGGGACAGACATGTCA
>NZ_WBVP01000057.1 GCF_008933155.1 Aliivibrio finisterrensis
CCTGAAACCTTATATGGACTCCCTAACGTAATCAACAACAACTTCATAAAACAAAACACAGATGCGCACTTATATACGGGCTTTATTGAGGAGCTACCTCGCCCTTAGATGTATTCGCACCAATAGGCTATTCCTGAAAGACGGTATTTAATACCTTAGGCTTCAACTAGCTTCTATTGGTCGGTCTTACCTGTTTTACTTCGTTCTTGTTGACTGCTTTCTTTTCTAAGCGATTAATTCTACTGGTGCATATTCGGTTTTATTTTTTATTAAAGCATAAGCTGTTCGAACCGTTTTATTAGCAAAAGCAATCGCTGCGACTTTCTTACCTCTTCTTATGATTAATGCTTTTAACCATAACTCTTTATTTGTTTTTGCTGGACGATTCTCTATAGAATTAATGACTGACAACGCTCCTTGAAATAAAACACTACGGAGTCGCTTGTCGGCACTATTCTTTGAGATATGTCCTATATTTTCTTTTCCACCTGAGCTGTGTTGTTTTGGCGTTAATCCCATGTTAGCCGCAGCTTCTCTACCATTATTATATGTATCAGCAGCACCTAAACGGATAGATAACCCAAGAGCAGCAATTGGTCCAACACCTTCAAGTTTCATTAATTTTTTACACATTGAATGTTGCTTAACTTCTTGCTCTACCTGCTTTTCAAGAACTTTTAGATTCTCATCGTAGCAATGAAACATTTCCCATAGCTGATGAAGAGTCTGTCTAAAATTATAGGGTAAATTATTTTCAGCATCTTCCAAAAGAAAAGGAAGTTCTTTATTTAATGATGCAAAGCCTTTGGCGAAAACAATCCCAAATTCACTAAGTAATCCACGAATTTGGTTCGATAATGCGGTTCTGTGAGCTTTCGCTAATTCTCTAGCACGTTCTAAACTTTGTAGACCTTGCTCTTCAGGAGTAAGAATACCGACACTCTTAATATGAACCATGGTTGCAGCAATGGCGATAGCATGCGCGTCATTCTTATCTGTTTTTTGTTTCACCAAAAAACCTTTTACAGCACGTGCATTGATTACTTTGACTTCGTGACCATGCTCTTTAGCATACCTTGCCCAGTAATGAGCACTTGCGCAGGCCTCCATCGCAACCAAAGAGATCTTTTCCCTAATAAGCAGCTCTTTTAGCTTTTTACGTGAGAGCTCCTTATTGTAAATAACTTTGTTTGTTTCCCTGGAAAACTTACAAACTTGAAAAACATTTTTTGCTAAATCGATAGCAAGTACATTATGATTAGTCATGTATGGGCTCCCTTTGGATAATTCGTGGTTGAATTAATACCGTACCCCCTTGAGGG
>NZ_WBVP01000058.1 GCF_008933155.1 Aliivibrio finisterrensis
GGTTCATCGCAGATTAGCGGGAATTGAAAACAAAAACGGCAGTTAGTGGTAAAGTTACATCGCCAAACACAACTTTTCACAAACTGCCATTTTCATGCCAAATAATACTTTTTTATCATCGTTCTGGAAAGGTTTTCAGATCGTAAAGTCTCATAAAACTGATTCATTAATCTCTATAACCTTAAAGCCTGATTCCCCAGCATTCTGCTCTTGTGGGCGACTCTCTGAATTTACTCACGATACTCAGTGGCGAACTATTAAAGACGCTATGATATTAGGAACTCCAGTTGAACTTTTGATTCAGACTAGGCGCATTACATGTTCGCTATGCGGTACAAAAACGGAAGCAATATCTTGGCTTAAACCATACTCACGCCTGACTAATCGATTGATAGAATATATTGAACAACTGTTGCCTTTGCTGCCGATTAAACATATTTCAGAACTGACTGGAGTACATTGGCACACGATAAAGAACATTGATAAACAAAGACTTAAGCGAGTTATTCCTGACATACCATGGGGTAAATTACGTCAACTAGTGATGGATGAGTTTGCCATATTTAAAGGACATCGATATGCAACAGTGATTGCCGATGCGCAGACGCATCAAGTGCTTTGGATTGGTTTAGGTAGAAGCCGAACTGATATCAGGCCTTTCTTTGAAGAGCTTGGTAAGCATGCCGAAAATATCGAAGCAGTGGCTATGGATATGAATACAGCTTTCGATCTCGAAGTGAAAGCTCATTGCCCTAATGCACGTATTGTATACGATCTTTTTCATGTGGTAGCCAAATATGGACGAGAGGTAATGGATAGGGTTAGGGTAGATCAAGCGGATCAACTCAAAGAAGACAAAAAAGCTCGTCGTTGGATTAAGCGTTCACGCTGGATCCTTTTGAAAAATAGAGACAATCTAGACGCAAATCAACAGAGTTATTTAGATGAAATACTTTCGGTAAACCACGATTTAATGGTGACTCATTTGCTAGGAGAGCAATTAAAAGAGCTCTGGTATTGTGACTCAGAAACGCAGGCAATAGAACTATGGGATGTATGGTGGCAGCAGGTAAATGAGAGTGGGATCAAACCACTGATCAGTTTTGCACGAAAGTTAAAACCATACCTTCACGGAATTGTTAGTTCGTCTTTATATCGATTAAATACATGTACACTGGAAGGAATAAATAACAAAATTAAGTTAATCAAAAGAATGGGGTATGGCTACAGAGATACGGACTATTTCTTTATGAAGATAAAAGCGGCTTTCCCCGGAAAGCCGCGATGAACC
>NZ_WBVP01000059.1 GCF_008933155.1 Aliivibrio finisterrensis
TCGATGATTACACCAATGCAGGCGTGACCTCGGTACACAGTAATATACTGAGTCATCTAAACAGTTATCTAGATAAAGAAAAACGTGACGGCTTAACTCATTATCTCAAAGCTTCTAATGTGCATGAAAATGATTATTTCGGGACTAAAACAGCTATTTCAGACGATGGCTTAACCGTAGCAGTACTTGGGCGGGACGCACCATCGACTAGCTCTGCTACTGATGATGGTGGCGCGATTTATATTTATCGCCGTGCAGACGCTTCATGGCAAGAGGTGAAGATTTTACGCACCAATCAAACCTCTTATCATGCCAGTGACATGGCCATGAGCGGTGATGGAAAACGAGTGGTTATGATGGGTCCTACCATGGCGTATGTATTTGATGTTGCTATGGTGGCTGGAGAGCCGGATTGGGGCGGAAGTTGGACGATGACGTCAATCAATCATGGCATAACCGACACCTCTAATTACGGTGCGATAAGTGCTAACGGTAATGTCTTGGTTATTGGTGATGATGCCTATAGCAGTAAAGCGGGACGCGTTCGTATTTACCAATTTATCAATGGCAGTTGGAGTTATCAGAAGCAGTTTACTGGCGGTAGCGGAAGTTATTTTGGTTTTTCTAGCGCCGTATCCAGCAATGGTGACGTGATTGCGGTGGGGGCGTTTGATCAGGGTAATACCGGTTATGTGTATGTGTATCGTCATAACGGTACTAACTGGGCGCTTGAGCAAAGTTTTCGTAACGCAAATTACGCCACCGATGATTATTTTGGTGTTGGCGTTAGCATTAATGCGGCCGGTGATCGCATTGCGGTCGGTGCGAGACAAGAAGATGGGCCAACCAATAGTATGACGAGCCAAGGGGCGGCTTTTGTTTTTGATTATGATGGTAGCAGTTGGAATCAAACCCAGGTGCTGCGTGCCAGTGACGCAGCAACCAGTGACGGCTTTGGTATTCAAACTCAACTGAGTGCCGATGGGCGTAAACTCGTGGTGTCTACACTCAGTGCAGAGGCGGTGTACAGTTATGACTTAGCGAATGTCGACGCCACTCTGTGGCAATCAACGGAACAGATTTTCAGCTCACCATCGAGCAGAGCTGATAGGTTTGGTGCTTATGGACTTACCTTTAATGGGACAGATATTGTGGTCGGGGCTAGCTTAGATGACTACAGCTACAATGGCATTCTCACCAACAGCGACAATAACACGGTGTTTGATGCCAATGATACCAGCTCGATTGGCACCGCGTTCGATAATACCGATACCAGT
>NZ_WBVP01000006.1 GCF_008933155.1 Aliivibrio finisterrensis
CTTACCCAACGGTACCGCAAGAGACACCAGTTAGGATTCCGGCAGCCACCCCAACAGCTTACCCAACGGTACAGCAAGAAACATCAGTTAGGATTCCGACAGCCACCCCAATAGCTTACCCAACAGTACAGCAAGAGACACCTCCTTTGGCATCAAGCGAATCTTCACAATCAGAGGCTCAAATTCAGGATCATGAAGCAATTCAGCATAACTCCGAAGAATTGAATGCAGTCCAGGCGCAAAGTGATCGTAATACAAGCACATTGACGAGCTACAATCGCCTGCTTTCAGATGAGAATGCTAAAATTCATATTATTCAAAATAGATCAATCACCCAAGGAGGAGCTATCACCAAAAATTCGGATAACATCCAACAAAATACAGCTAACATCCAACAAAATACCAATGATATTAAAAGCTTAAGAGATGACTTTAAAAAAATGGGTAAACGTGTAGATGCTACTGCAGCGATGGGAATGGCAACGTCGTCATTATTTCAACCATATGGTGTTGGCAAAGTCAATGTGACTATGGGGCTAGGTAACTATAATGGAGCAAATGCGGTTGCCTTTGGCTCTGGTATACGTATTGATGAACATGTTGCTCTTCGTGCAAACGTGGCTTATGTAGATTCTACAAACGATACTGGCTTTGGTGTTGGTGCTTCTTATGAGTGGTAATAGTTAAAATAAATAATCTTATAAAATAGGGATTATAAAAATACGGACGCAATTTATAGTGATGAATTGTGTCTGTATCTTTAAACAACAGATCAAGTAATTCAAAGGAAAGGAAATGTTACCTACAAAAAAATCGTACTCTATTGCCTTAGTGCTTACGTTATGGTCTGGTCCAATTGGATTGGCCTATTCATCAATTGAATTATCAATAATTTTAACTATTTTCTCACTTGCTTTTCTACCTAAAATTATTGTTCTTGTATGTTGTTGGATCAGCTCAATGCTCTTAAGCTTCCGCTGTATTGATAAATACAATAATGAAATTGACAAGGAACTTTACATGATTGAATTTGATGCTAATTCATAATTACGGTTAAACAAGATTGAATGCTATGTAAAAATGCTCGTTTTAATCCGTTATGTATTAAATCGAGCATTTTTTGTAAATGAAAAAGTAGATAATAGTTTTACTGATTACTAACAATAGGTTGCTAAATAGAGTTCTATTGTTAATCGCTTAAAGCTTGGCTTAACTAGTATATATACTTATTTAGTCTTACTATTTTTATCATGCTAGTAGTAAATAAAGAATTCCGCTCACAATCTGGTTCGAACCTGTTCGTTTGCTTGTTTTATGCTCTAGATCTTCTTTTTGATATTCTAACACGCATTTTTTGTGCTCGAACGCTCTTTTTTGTATTTTCTGGTGTTTAAATTATTAATAAAAGGAGTACATTTCTCGCTGCTTAACGTGAATGCGATATACCTACTAAATAATAATTGAACCGTTTGTCTTATGTAGTAAACCTGCAACGCAGTGTTTGATGAAATGAGTTCATAACGAAACAAAGGAATGAATAATGGCGAATAATAAACAACACACACTTTTTGGCGAATGCCTTGCTGAGTTTATAGGAACGGGGTTATTGATCTTTTTTGGTGTCGGCTGTGTTGCGGCTTTAGTATTAACTGGTGCAGAGTTTGGTCAATGGGAAGTCAGTATTATATGGGGCTTTGGTGTTTCCATTGCCATTTATTGTACAGCAGGGGTTTCGGGAGCGCATATTAACCCCGCTGTGACGATTGCTCTTGCGGCTTTTCATGGCTTCAATAAAGCGAAAGTTGTCCCATACATTATTGCTCAATTGCTTGGGGCTTTCTGCTCGGCGGCATTGGTTTATGCTTTATATAGCAACTTGTTTGCAGATTATGAAATTGCGAACGGTTTTTTACGAAGCAGTGAAGCGGCATTATCAACGGCTGGTATCTTTTCAACCTATCCAAACCCTTCTTTATCGATGCTAGGCGCATTTGCGGTTGAGTTTGTTATTACTGCAGTTCTTATGTTCGGAATTCTAGCTTTAGGTGATGAGCATAATGGCGCTTCTCGTGGTGCAATGAATCCACTGCTTATTGGTATTCTGATTGCAGTTATTGGTGGTTCTCTTGGTCCTCTAACTGGTTTTGCAATGAACCCTGCTCGTGATTTTGGACCAAAACTGTTTGCTTACTTAGCTGGTTGGGATTATGCCCTAACAGGAGCCAAAGAAATTCCATACTTTATCGTTCCAATTCTAGCGCCAATTGCAGGTGCATGTTTCGGTGGCTGGGCTTATCCAAAAATGATTGGTGCCTACCTACCAACAGCAGGCCAAGGTTGTACAATTCCGAATCAATGTGAATCAGAAGAAGAAACAAAAACAGCTGAAGCATAATAAAAAATAGTTACTAACAAATATAGCCCTACGAGCTAATACACTACAACTAATACTAAAAGGATTCCATCATGACTGAGCAAAAATACATTGTTGCACTTGACCAAGGAACTACTAGCTCTCGTGCCGTCATTCTTGACCACGATGCGAATATTGTCAGTGTTTCTCAGCGTGAATTTACCCAGATTTATCCTCAAGCAGGCTGGGTTGAGCATGATCCATTAGAGATCTATGCAACACAAAGTTCGACTCTAGTTGAAACGTTAGCAAAAGCGGGTATTCGCAGTGATCAAATTGCGGGTATTGGTATTACTAACCAACGTGAAACGACGATTGTTTGGAATAAAGAAACCGGTAAACCAGTTTACAACGCTATCGTTTGGCAGTGTCGTCGTACTGCAGATACGTGTGAAAAACTAAAAGAAGCAGGTCTAGAAGAGTACATTCGTGAAAATACAGGTTTAGTTGTTGACCCATACTTCTCAGGTACAAAAATTAAGTGGATTCTTGATAATGTTGAAGGTGCTCGTGAAGACGCTGAAGCAGGTAAGCTGTTGTTTGGTACTGTCGATACCTGGCTTGTGTGGAAGATGACGCAAGGGCGTGTTCATGTGACTGATTACACCAATGCTTCTCGTACCATGGTGTTTAATATCAATACGCTTCAGTGGGATGAAAAACTACTGAAAGAGTTAGATATTCCACTGTCAATGATGCCAGAAGTGAAGTCGTCATCAGAAGTGTACGGTGAAACGAACATTGGTGGTAAGGGTGGTACTCGTATTCCTATCGCTGGTATTGCAGGGGATCAACAAGCGGCACTTTATGGTCAAATGTGTGTTGAACAAGGCCAAGCTAAGAATACCTACGGCACGGGTTGTTTCTTGTTAATGAATACAGGTAAAGAGAAAGTAACGTCTCGCAATGGCCTATTAACAACACTAGCATGTGGCCCACGTGGTGAAGCCTCTTACGCACTTGAAGGTGCGGTATTTATGGGCGGAGCATCAATTCAATGGCTACGTGATGAGATGAAATTACTGGCAGATGCAAAAGATTCAGAATACTTTGCAACTAAAGTCGATTCATCAAATGGTGTGTATGTGGTTCCTGCCTTTACGGGGCTTGGAGCACCATATTGGGACGCGTATGCGCGCGGTACGATTGTTGGCTTAACGCGTGGCTGTGGTTCTAACCATATTATTCGAGCAACACTAGAAAGTATTGCTTACCAAACTCGTGATGTAATTGATGCCATGCAAGCGGATTCAGGTATTAAGTTATCAGCACTTCGAGTTGATGGTGGGGCAGTTGCGAATAACTTCTTAATGCAGTTCCAATCAGACGTACTGGATGTTGCCGTTCACCGCCCACAAGTAACAGAAGTAACGGCGTTAGGTGCTGCTTATCTTGCTGGCTTAGCGGTTGGTTTCTGGGGTAGTCTTGATGAGTTAGCAGATAAAGCCGTCATTGATCGTTCGTTTGAACCTCATCATGATGAAGAGAAGCGTAACCAGCGTTACCGTGGTTGGAAACGCGCAGTAAAATGTGCACAGTCGTGGGCTGAGATGCATGACGAAGAGTAATTAATCTAATTTGATGATTAAATAAACTAAAGGAGCGCATTTAATGTGCTCCTTTTTCTTTTCCGAACTTTGTTTGATATATATCACGCATATTTTCATCAAAAATTTCATTCCTTATATTTTCTTTAGTACACTGATTTAAGTTGAAAAATATAAGTCATTGATTGATCGAAATTAGGGGAGTAATTCGTGAAGCAATTATCAAGACACCAAGAAATCGTAAACCTTGTGCAACAACATGGATATGTCAGCACTGAAGATTTAGTGGAGCAATTCAAAGTTAGCCCACAAACCATTCGCCGTGACTTAAATGAATTGGCTGATGAAAATAAAATACGTCGTCATCATGGTGGAGCTACTATTCCATTAAGCTCGGTAAATACGGCATATACAACGCGTAAAGTGATGCAGTTAAACGAGAAAGATACGATTGCAGAAGCACTTGCGAAACATATCCCAGATGGTGCTACGCTATTTATTGATATTGGTACAACACCAGAATCAGTAGCAAAAGCACTAGTGAAAAACCATAAAGATTTACGAGTAGTAACTAATAACATCAATGTCGCTATGATCTTAATGGCGAACCCTGATTTTAAAGTTATCCTTGCCGGTGGTGAAGTTCGTAACCGAGATGGTGGCATTGTTGGCGAAGCTACGTTAGATTTCATTAAACAGTTCCGCTTAGATTTTGGCATATTGGGGATCAGTGGTATTGATTATGATGGTTCGTTATTGGATTTCGATTATCATGAAGTTCGAGTGAAAAAAGCCATTATTGAAAATAGTCGCAGCGTATATCTTGCGGTTGACCATACTAAATTTGGACGTAATGCGATGGTGAATTTGGGTAGTATTACTGAGCTGCAAATGATCATTACGGATCAAGAGCCACCAGAAGAGATCGTGGCAATTTTAAAAGATAATGAAATCCCTTATGAAGTCATTTCTAAGTAACTCTCATTGTTCATAAATAAAAAATCCTTGTCCTTGATTAAGATCAGGGATTTTTTGTATCTGTATCACAGTAAATGTTCGAAATCGAAAATAAAAAGTGACTCAAAACGAAAGTTAAGATACCGTCTACTTATCGTAATTAATGTTCGTTCGCTCATTGTGAGCATTTGAGGTCACTACTATGAATAATGAAAACCAAACACACACAACCTGCGCTGTTTTAGATTTAATTGTAGTTGGTGGTGGTATTAATGGGGCCGGTGTTGCTGCTGATGCCGCTGGTCGAGGCCTAACTGTTGGCTTATATGAAGCATCTGACTTTGCTTCAGCAACATCATCAGCAAGCTCAAAATTAATTCACGGTGGTTTACGCTACTTAGAACATTATGAGTTTCGTTTAGTGTCTGAAGCGCTTGCCGAGCGTGAAGTGTTATTGGCTAAAGCCCCACATATTGCAAAACCAATGCGTTTTCGTTTACCTCATCGCCCATTTTTACGTCCTGCATGGATGATCCGTGCTGGATTGTTCCTTTATGATAATTTAGGCAAACGAACCACACTTCCTGCAAGTCACTCTGTGAATCTTTCTGCATCGGGTTTACTAAAGCCTGAAATGGCCAAAGGTTTCGAATATTCAGATTGTTGGGTTGATGATGCTCGTTTAGTTATTTTAAATGCGATAGCTGCGGAGAAAAACGGCGCAGAAGTAAAGAATTATTGCCGTGTTGAAAAAGCCACTCGTGTGGATGACATTTGGCATGTCACTATTTTTGATGAGCAAACACATACGCGTTTTGAGCGTAAAGCAAAAGCATTGGTTAATGCTGCAGGTCCATGGGTTAAACAATTTTTTGATGATAGCTTAGAAGAAGAATCACCTCGTAATATTCGTTTGGTGAAAGGCTCGCATATTGTGGTTCCTAGAATACATAATGAAGAGCTGGCGTATATCCTACAAAATAAAGATAACCGAATTGTATTTGTCATTCCTTACATGGAAGATTTTTCAATCATAGGTACTACGGATGTTGAATATAAAGGTGATCCGAGAAAAGTAGAAATATCAGAAGATGAAGTAAATTATTTAATTGATGTAGTAAATCAGCATTTTGTTGATCAACTTCAGCGTGATGATGTTGTGTGGACTTACAGCGGTGTACGACCATTATGTGATGACGAATCAGATTCACCTCAAGCGATTACTCGTGATTACACTCTAGAGTTAGAGCAAGAGTTGGATCAAGCACCATTATTGTCTATTTTTGGTGGAAAGCTAACGACTTATAGAAAGTTGGGTGAAACAGCAATGAAGATTTTAAACCCATATTTTTCTAAAATGGGAAAACCATGGACAAGAAATGTGGCGTTACCCGGTGGCGATTTTGATTATCCTCGATCGCAATTAGTAAGTAATATTTGCAGCCAATATCCATGGTTATCAGAGAAAACAGCCACTCGTTATGTGAACCAGTTTGGCACATTAGTTTGGACGTTATTAGAAAATGTAACTTCAGAAGCAGATATGGGCCGAGTATTTTCTGAAGGTGTGTACCAAGCCGAAATAGATTACTTAATAACACATGAGTTTTCTCAAAAAGTAGAAGATGTGCTATGGCGTCGAACTAAGTTAGGATTGTATTTAACTCAAGACCAGCAAGATGCAGTAGCTCAATATATGAACGAGAAATTAGGAGTAAAGAAGGGAGTTAGACTTGCGCAAGTGAGTTAATGTTAAATTTAAATCTTTTGATTAAGCCTGAAGTATGCTTCAGGATTTTTTTGTTTTTATAGAAATACTTGGATTTATCATCTATAAGAGTACTATCTTAAGGTCATATTAATGGGATCGTAAAATGAAAATTAAACTTCTTTCAGTACTTATTGCGTCTTGTGTCGCGTATTCAGCGAGTGCCTGTACGGGTATTTCTCTTTCAACGGTTAATCATGATTACATTCAGGCTCGAACGATTGAGTGGGGTCAAAATGATCTGAACAGTAAATTAATTGTATCTCCTCGTGATTATTCATACGTATCTACCATGCCAGATCAAAAGCAGGGATTAAAGTGGGATTCTAAGTATGGATTTGTTGGTATCTCGGTCAGCGATGATCGTTTTATTGCTGATGGTGTTAATGAGGAAGGATTAACGGCAGGCCTATTTTATTTTAAAAATTATGGGTCGTTAGAGAAATACAACCCAAATGATACTAAGACAACGATTACAGATATGGACTTTAACCGTTGGATGTTATCGCAGTTTAAAACAGTAGCTGAAGTCGAACAAGCGATTAAGCACATAAAGATAGTACCTGTCTATATTGATGCTAAAGGAGTGCCATCACCAACAGCACATTGGCGTGTAGCCGATAAGAAAGGTAATAATATTGTTATTGAAATCATGAATAATGGTGAAGTAAATATCCATAAAAATGTGGCTAAAGTGCTGACAAATGCTCCTGATTATCAATGGCAAGTAACTAATTTAAACAATTATATCCATTTAACTCCAGGTGCAAGCCTAGGACAAAAGATCAACGATGTAGATGCTTTCTCTTTTGGCGTTGGTTCTAGCTTTTTCGGGTTGCCGGGTGATATTACGCCACCCTCAAGATTTGTGCGTGCTGCCTTTTATGTAAATTCAACGCCTGTAATGAAGGAAGGAGCCGATGCGGTATCTCAGGCATTTCATATTTTAAATAATTTTGATATTCCGATTGGAAGCGAGTTTAATGATAAAGCACATATTCCTGATTTACCAAGTGCGACGCAATGGACTTCAGTCGTAGACCAAACAAATGGATTATTATTTTATAAAACCATGCGTGATAGTACGATAAAAAAAGTGGATTTAAATAAGATCAACTTTACTGGAAAAGTAGAAGAAAAACGGTTGTTAGATTCAGGAACATTCCATGTTCAAGATGTGACTCCAGACATATAGATATGACTCTTTAATCAAGCCTCGTTAATGAGGCTTGATTATTAGGACATTTCCTTGCGTTTTCTTTTATTTATGTACATCAGCTTATCAGCCATCTCTAAGGCGAGTTGAATATCCATATCTAATGGAGCCACGCCAAAAGAGTAGGATAAGTTGATCTCTTTCTGTTGAAAGTGACGCTCAATATTAGTGCGTATTTCTTGCATTTTCACTTCAATATTTTCAATTGAATGAGAATTAAAACACAGTACAAATTCATCTCCACCAAACCGAATAAGAAGATCTTCTTTTCTTAGATTCTGGTTAATGAAAAGTGCGGTTTCTTTCAGTTGCTGATCACCAAATTGATGCCCGTATTGATCATTAATATTCTTAAACCCATCTAAATCAATAAATACCATGGTGTTATAGACGTTTACATCAATATGATTAAGTTTAGCTTTAGTAAAGCATCCTGTTAATGGGTCAATCGGCGATTGTACATCTTGTTTATTTTCATAAACAAATATCATGACAAAGGTTTTATCAAAATACTTTATTTTTTGGCGATAAGTATGGAAATGCGTTGTTGTTGAATCGACCTCTACTGTCTCATTCGACATTAATATATCAGACTCATTGTTGAGCAACTGTTGATCAAGTTGCAGACAAGTTTGATAGTCTGGGAATCGTTCTAATACATCAGATACAGCCATTCCAACTAAATCACAACCAAGATAATCAGTGTGCTTTTTATTATTGTATATTGCTACACCATTTTCATCTCTTAGAATAAAAAGACAATTACAGTGCTTCATTAGATTGGTTGTAAATTGAATCGAAGGACTTTTTATGCCATCGAGTAATTCTTGATATTTTGTATTAAGTGCCTGCAAGTTGAAATTGTTGTAGTCAATACCTAATAAATTAAATGGGTCCTGTGGTTTTAGGGCTTCTAAAGCTTGATTTAATTGGGCATTGTCTTTTGCTACATTGATATTATAAATGAAGCGATCAATTGGTGGCATTGAGTCATTTAGTTGATTATCAATAATAGGAGCATGCGATTTAAGTTTTTGATTTAATTCAGATAGCGAAATAGGATAAGACAGATAATCTCCTTGAGATATTACTGACCCTAAAGATTGAATTAAATTTAATTGATTAACGTTTTCAATTCCCTTAATAATGACGTTATTACCTAAAAATTTATTTAACTTTTGGCACAACGAGCGTAAGAAACAAAATGATAAGTAGTCATCTTCAATTTGGCTAATTAGTGACCGGTCGATCTTTATATAGTCAAAGTTAAGGCTTAATAATGGATCTGAATTTTTACATTCTGTGCCGTAGTCATCAAGCGTAAAAAACAGGTTGAGTTTTTTTAGCCGCTGCATATTTAAACGTATTTTTTCAAGATTCACGTTTTGATGCTTAAAGTTTAACTCAAACGAGAAGTTTTTATGATGTTTGAATACGGATTCACAATATTCAATAAAAGATTCAGACTCTAAATTGCTGACTGATATGTTGATTGAGATATGAACATTATCTTGATTATTTAGACTCAATTTATCGGAAATAATATGAGAAATTACTGCTTTATCAAACTCTTCTTTATTATTAATTGTTGAAATAAAGCTTAGAGGTAAGTCGTCAGAGCCCTTAACTCTTATTAATGCTTCATAAGACACAATGGAGCCTTCGAAGAAATTTGGTTGATAAATGAAGTAGATGTTCTCAAGCATTATTATAATTATATTCCAGATTTAAATTGTGGTTAATCTACCACGCTTAGCTGTTTAGTTACTATGTTAATAGGTATTGAAATCGCGATCTAAATCACATTTACAAAATGAATGTATTTGTGCTAATTATATGGAGTTCTGGTGTGGTTTTTAAGGGTTTGTTTGGTGCTGGATGTATCTAATACAACAGCCTGAACACTTATGAGTCAGGCTGTTGATGTTAATTTACACCAATGCTTCACACAATAAGGAAATAGGGTGAATAGTCGTCACATTGGTATTCTCTTCAATTTGCCATTTACAGGTTTCACAATCAGTAATTGCATAATCTGGTTTAGCCGCTTTTATTTGGTCAAAGATATTTTTACCAATAGCGATAGAGGTATCGTAATTATCTGTTTTAAAACCATAAGTGCCAGCTAAACCACAGCATTCACTGTCTAATACTTGCACTTCTAATCCTGGAATTGCACGTAACAATTCGATGGTGTAAATATTGCCGCCACTGCGTTCTAAATGACAAGGTGTATGGTAGACAATCTTCTTATTTAAGGGCTTCATTTTAGGCCCACGACCGTTCATGATCTCTTTTAATAAAAAGCGAGTAACGTATTCTATTTTCTTCGCTACCTTGCTGTTATCGACATCTAATACGTGTGGATATTCTTGCTGTAAGGTGAACGAACAGGTAGAGGAAGTCGATAAAATCGGAACATCTCTACGTTCAATCGCAGCTTCTAAATTAGCAACATTAAACTCGGCATTTGTCTGTGCTTTTTTATGGAAGCCATTAGCAATAAGAGGAACACCACAACATTTTTCTTTATCTAATAACTGCACGCCAATGTGCATGTTATTCATGACACGGATAAAGTCTTTCCCTAGTTGAGGGTGGTTATAGTTTACAAAGCATCCGTGAAAATAATGAACTTGTTGCTGGTAAATCGATTGATCTGATACTTCTTTTTTATACCAACGGCGGAACGTTCCGTGAGAATACTTAGGCAGTGATTTGTGATCATGGACACCAATGGTTTTGTGCATCACTTTTTTAACTAAGGGTACGCTTGTGACGGCGTTTACAATAGGGGCAACAGGTGTTGCGATTGAGCCAAATAGATCAGTATGACTTAGTACAAAATCACGGATCCCCTTCATGTTATAAGCCGGTTTTCCATGTTTACCACGCGCAACTGCAATCATGTCACCAATTTTAACCCCTGACGGGCAAGCGGTTTCACAGCGCTTGCAGTTGGTGCAGAGTTTTAAGGTTTCGTCATAATATTCTGGGCTTTTAAAGCGTAAACGCTCGCCATCAGGGCCGCATTGTTTTGGCCCAGGATAATCAGGGTTCTCTTTGGCTACTGGACAATACACAGTACATACGGTGCATTTTAAACACTGATCAAAACTCGTGTTTGCAGGTGCTCTGAAGATTAAGTTATCTTTTGCAAAACGATCTTTTAATAGATTTGAATTAAATAGTGGGCTGCTCATAATGCGACCTCTTGTTGTTTTGTTTTATTATTGGATAAACATTCAGGTTTTATCTGCTTGATTATGGATTCTGCAGCATGAAACCCAGAGCTAATTGCAACACCACTGCCGCTGCCTTCTAATACAGGGTTATAACCCGATAAGATCGCTCCGGCGCAATACAGATTATCAATAATATGACCTGATTTTATTGCTTGTAGTTGTGAGGTTGTTGTTACACCCATACTTAAAAATGGATGAGATTGAGGGCTAAAGAAGCTTGGATTATACCAACCAGTTCGAGTGTTACTTTGATTAAGATCTAAACCAAAAATAGGTTCTTCCATTGAACTTGCACTTGCTTTTAAACCTTGGCTAAAGAAGCTGCCGGTTGCTAGTACAAACTGCTTTGCTTGCAGTGGGAAGTCACCATGATTTTTAGTGAATATACGGTTTAATCTGTAGTGCGAATGCTCAGGATCTTCTCTATCAACATATGAAAATTCACCTTGAATAACGTGGTCCCCATTGAGTAGAGTTCCACCTTGTTCAATGAAAGCGTGCTTCATGGTTTCTTCTAATCGAATACCCAATAATGACGGTGGCATAGTTGGAATTTCACATAAGGTCAATTGAGTTAACGCTTCAATCTCCTTTAAAAGCCCCAAACCTTTGCCATTACCAAAAATAGCCGGAATTACGACAAGATCGCCGGGATTCGCGTGTTGCTGCAGTGCATGTGCAAATTCTTGTAGGTTCGCTCGTTTTGCTAATAATCGAGAAAGATCAATAGAGCGTAATTCACAGTGATTACGTTGAATGTCATTAAACGCAGACAAAGAGACGCTTGCTGTTGAAATTTCAACATCAGATAATTGAGTGATTTGCTTTAGGTTATCTTGCGCTAACTTTGGTTGAAAATCACGAAAGCCATCAATCGTCACCAATACTATTTTTTGCACTGTATTGCTTTCTAGTGCCATTGGGAATTGATGAACAAAAGGTTGCGATAACCACGTTGATTTCATTGTGCCTAGTGGCGTTAATCGATAATGATTACGTCCGTTTGTTTGAGAAGTTAGTGGAACACCAATACTAGATAGCGTCGCTTGGTACCAATCAATAGCACGGTTTACCGTTTCTTTTCCTAATGTGGCATAAGGGTGTTCAGGATAATGAGTCGAAAATCCATCAATTGCTGACATAGGGTCGATAACATGCGTGCCGTCAGGTGTTTTTGCTAATACATCAATAGAGCCTGATGAGAAGTGTAGGGCACTTTGACCAGAGGCAATCACTGCTGTTTTTAACCCAGCTTCTAAGCAGCGAAGAGCACAGCTTAATCCTGCCATGCCGCCGCCAATGATAATGGTATCGAAATTCATAATGTTGCCTCTTGTTCTTTTTGTTGTTGAGACGTATCTGTTTGTTCTGACGTTATCGCTGTATCAGTACTGGTGTTCGCGGTTGGGATATCGCTTGCACCAAATAAGCCTTCATAAATCCAATAGCTAAATTCAGCCTCACGCAGAGCATCACCCCAGAAAACGGGCTTGATACCTTTCCAGCGTTCTTCTAAAAAGTGAGTCAATAATTGGCTTGATTGATTGCCAGAGATTTGGCCACACTCTTCAAATAGCCCAGCAGCGCGATACGTACATAACTCGCCTTGGCAAGGCCCCATACCTAAACGGGTACGACGACGTAGATCGACTAAGTTGTGCACATCTAATTGATTGATGGCATAGTTGATTTCACCTTGAGTTACCATTTCACATTCACAGATAACCGCTTGATCTTTGGCATTATCAGTCAAGAAACGTTGTGCTCGTTCACCATGGCGATAAACTGCACTTTGATAAACAGGTTTTGCTAGGCTTGCGGTTTTTTTCGCTGCGATAGAAGCACTGTTTGACCCCGGGAGTGGGCGGCTGTGTGTTGTGCATTGTTGGGTGTTATTCAATTTTTTAGCCACAAGATCGGTGGTCATTTCTGCCATTAAGCGCGATGTCATTAATTTACCGCCGGTAATGGTTGTTAATCCGTTCAATCCATCTTTTTCACTATGGTCAAGCAAGACAATTCCACGGCTTATATTACGGCCAGAACCATCATCATCTACCGCGACTAAAGGACGTACGCCAGCATAAGCACGAAGTACTCGAGTATTCGCCATAATCGGAGCAAGTTTCGCGCCTTCGCTTAACAGGATATCCACTTCTTTAGCGCTAACGTGTAAATCATCTATTTTGTCATAATCAATGTGCTCTGATGTGGTTCCTATCAATGAAATGGTGTCACCCGGAACTAAAATGTCGGCATCAGAAGGCTTACGGCAACGGTTTATTACTAAATTATTAATACGATAATCTAAGATCAGTAATGAGCCTTTAGCTGGAAACATCTTGATACTCAAATCAGCGTATTCACAAATATTTTGCCCCCAAATACCTGCGGCATTAATGACTTCTGATGCGAATATTTCAAATTTTTGATTGGTTCTAACATCAATACACTTAACCCCAAGAACCGTATCTTGGTGGCGAATAAGAGACGTAACATGAGTATGAGTGAGCAAACGCGCACCATTTTCTTTCGCATCAAGCACATTTGCCGCACATAAACGAAAAGGGTCAAGTGTTCCATCCGGCACTTGAACCGCACCAATTAGGTTAGGGTTGACGTTTGGTTCAAGTAGTAAGGCTTCCTTAGGAGTGAGTTGTTTTGCTTCAATACCAGCAATTTGGCATGATTCAATAAACTGCTTTTGAAAATCTAAGTCATCATCAGGAAGAGAGATAAACAGGCCTTGTGTATCTTCAACACAATGCTTTGCGATGTTTTTTAATATTTTATTCTCATGAATGCATTCTTTAGCTGATTCGTTATCCGTAACGGCATAGCGAGCCCCAGAGTGAAGTAAGCCATGATTTCGGCCTGTGGTTCCAGAAGCTAAATCGTCTTTTTCAATTAAAATGCAATCGATACCGCGCAGAGCACAGTCACGCATGATCCCCGTGCCTGTCGCACCACCTCCGATGATGATCACTGACGTTTCTAATCGAGACGTTTTATCCATAATTCACTCTCTTTTTACCACTTATGATGTATGGATCTATGATGATATTTATCTTCTACACTTTCTTTGATTTAGCACAACTATGTTCGTTCGCGCATTCGTGTTATTTTCGTTTTGGTATATAAGTCACATGAATTTCATTAAACGAAGGTGGGCTTAGGGGTTTAACGCGATGGTAAAGAGAATAATTTGCGCGTTTTCGAATTATAGATGGGTAGGTTTGCGATGCACCGTGCCATGAGCAAGTAAAAGGTTTATTCGTCATGGGTGAAAAACCTGTACTGAGTGATCCTGACCAAGCGCATGTAATTCACGGTTTAGAGACGTTAGATTTCTTAGTGGAACAAGATATCTTTATGGCAGAAACTGCGGCTTATGCTGATGTTATTCTGCCATCGTGTTCGTTTGCAGAAAAAGCGGGTCACTTTATCAATACTGAGCGTTTAGGTATCTCAAACAGTGAGATGGTTCGAGTATCAACACGTCGTGGTACGATTGAAGCTCCTACATTTGTGACTAAGCGTATGCAAGAAGGGGTGATATTTGTACCGTTTCACTTTGTAGAAGCGGCGGCGCATACATTGACCACAACAGCACTAGATCCTCATGCAAAGATCCCTGAGTTTAAAGTCGCAGGGGTGAAGGTTGAAAAGGTATTACAACCAGAGCCTGAAGTCTGCGTATAAATAATGTAATAACGTAAAATAAAATGCCCGATGATTTGAGGTAATCATCGGGCATTTTTTATTTGACTAGTAATACCAACCGTAGTAAATAACTGGTCATCCTAACTGGTTAAAATGCTCGATAACTACGTTGAAATTTTTGATTGTAGAATAACTACTTATCGAAAAATTTCGCCTTGTTCTCAAGCATTTTTCCTGAGCTATTTCTGAACACTTACTTATTGTGATTGGTATAAAATGTAATTATTTATTGTTGATAGCGTTTAACTCTGCAATTTTCACAATTACATCAACGGCTTGTTTCATGCCATTAATCGTAATGAATTCATGAATACCGTGGAAGTTATAACCACCCGTAAAGATATTAGGGCAAGGTAAACCCATAAAAGATAAACGAGCACCATCAGTCCCGCCTCGGATTGGTTTAATATCAGGTTGAATGTCGCATGCAGTCATTGCTTCTTTAGCTAGTTCAATCACGTGCGGGTGAGGTTCTACCATTTCACGCATATTGAAGTAGCTGTCGGTTAAGATTAATTCAACACGTCCCTTTTCTAGTTTTGTGTTTAGCTCATCTACTTTTTGCTGCATAAAGGCTTTACGAACAGCCATACCTTCACGGCTAAAGTCACGCACAATGTAGCCAAGTTCTGTTTTTGCTACGCCAGTTTCCATTGATTTTAGATGATAGAAACCTTCATAGCCTTCAGTGCCTTCTGGGGTTTCATCTGCTGGCATCATCATTTGAAATTGAGCCGCGATATTCATGGAGTTAACCATCTTACCTTTAGCTGTACCCGGGTGAACGTTTACACCGTGGCAAATAACATCTGCACTAGTAGCGTTAAAGTTTTCATATTCTAATTCACCCACAGGGCCACCATCGATAGTGTACGCCCACTTAGCATTGAATTTTTCAACATCAAATAGGTTTGCGCCACGGCCAATTTCTTCATCTGGAGTAAAGCCAATGCAGATATCCCCGTGTGGTATTTCTGGATTTGCTTTTAGTACAGCAATTGCTGTTAAAATTTCAGCAATGCCTGCTTTGTTATCGGCACCAAGTAGGGTCGTTCCGTCAGTCGTAATTAGATCATGACTGATAAGATTCTTAAGATCAGGAAATTGAGTTGGGTTCAGCTCTTCACCACTAGTGCCAAGCGCAATAATATTACCTTGATAGTTTTCAATAAGCTGTGGTTTTACATCTTCACCTGATGCATCAGGGGCTGTGTCCATATGTGCAATGAAACCAATCGCTGGCACATCGTAGTCGACGTTTGATGGTAAGCGAGCCATGACATAGCCATTGTCATCAAGAGAGACATCAGAAAGTTCAAGCTCAGTTAATTCAGCGATTAATTGCTTTGCTAAATTAAACTGCTTTTTTGTACTTGGGCATTGAGGTGCTGAAGGATTGGATTGCGTATCGATACTTACATAACGAAGAAAGCGTTCTACGAGATCTTTCATGATAGTCACTCTATATATTTGAAAAAAAGGCAAGAATGAGTATGGATCAAAAAAGAAGATGAATAATTGCGATGGGTCATAAAAAGTAAATTGGAGTAGCGCACATTTGCGCGCTACTCATACAGATTATTTGTTGTCTTTTGTTTTTAAAATAAAGCCGAATTGACTGATTAAGTTACTGATTGATTTAAACAGCATTGTACGTTCTGATTTAGAGTATTTTGATAGTTCTTGATGGAACTCGATCACATCAGACATCGTGACACCTAGCCAATCAGGGATGTTGTCGCTACCTGAAACAATCCAGCCAATCTCTTTTCTCAGAATAAAACTTAATGGAATCAATTTGGATATATGAGGGCTAGAAAGGCCACTTGTCCAGTTAATAACCGTTCTGGTTGACACATCGCATGCGGTAGCAATTTGAGTATTGGAAAGTCCTAGCTCTTTTTTTCTGACCTCGATCCGTCTAGAGATACTTTCCATAGAGGTGCTTTCATCTAACACAATAAACCTCGGAATTGTAAATTTAATAGAATGATAACAATTCAATATATAATTGAAGTTATATTTCCAACTATTTTAGATACAACTGAAATAAACTTCATTAGCTAACTTATAGAGTATAAGTTTTTATTTAATATTCGTTGAATTGTAGATAAACTTATTTAAGTGAGCAGATTTTTAGTAATAATCTGTTTGATGTTGCATGTTAAAATTAAATGTTACCTTGATGTAACTTATTAATTTTATTGATAAGTATCCAATGAGAAGGTATCGGATTGATTTTATGAGTGCATATTAATCATATTGCTCATTTAATGCAAATTGTTTGTTCAAAAAATAATTTAATGGCTTAATGTACGAATTCAATTGTTAATATATATATATTAAAATATAAAAAAATTAGAGGTTTACGTAGATTTATTTGTATTAAAATAACTTGTTCGCTGTAAATAACTATGATTAGATACGCTAACTCTAGTTAATTGAGGTTAAGGAATGGTAGGTCAACGACATATTCAAGCATCCGTTACTTTTGATACGTTGCCTTCAGATATTTATTTGTTGTTTGACGCTTTTCGCTCAAATACCGAAACTCGTGCTCATTCTCACTCATGGGGGCAATTACAAATCATCAGTGGGGGTATTTTAGAACTCAAAGCTGAAGGGCAGCGTTTTCTCGCTCCATCTCATTTTGCTATTTGGGTTCCAGCAGGAGTAAAACATCAAAGCTATAACCGAAAGCCTATTGCTTATTGTTCTGTAAATATTATCCCAGAATTAGCTAAAAAACTTCCTGAGCATACTTGTTTACTAGAAGTGAGTGTGTTAGTTGAGGCATTAATTGAAGAGCTACGAGAGCATAAAATCCAAAAGCCAGAAAATAAACAGCAAGATAGATTAATTAAGGTACTGTTTGACCAACTATTAATTGCTAAACAAAGTGAACGCTTTTTACCTACCTCTACGGATAAATTATTAAAACCAATTCTTGAAACGCTTGAAGCGAATCCCGCAGATGAAACATCGTTATCTGAGTGGGCTGCAAAAAATCATACGACAGAGAGAACGTTATCCCGGCATTGCCAAAGTGAGTTAGGGATGAGTTTTACGGAATGGAGATTAAGGATCCGGTACCTTTACTCTTTAGAGTTACTAAGAAAGAAAATGTCGATTAAAGAAGTCGCGTTTAGCTTAGGCTATAATCAAACTAGCCCGTTTATTACCATGTTTAAGCGTTATTCTGATTGCACACCAGAGCAATATAAACTGAAACATTCAATTTGAGGTGCGTTATCGCAGATCATTTTTTATCGCAAACTTTAAAGTGAAATAAACAATGATAATCATACTTAATAGAATGATTGCAGTGTAAGGTGAGTCGCTGATGTACGACGATAGACATCGTTAGCTTAATTAGCTATTGCACGTTTGTACCAGACACAAGAAAGGCCACTTAGTTGATGTGGCCTTTACTTTTTTTATTTTTATTAAATACTAAAACAGCAAGCTAGTTGATAATCATCCCCATTTTTTGCAGTGTATTCTTTATCTTCTCTATGTGCTTTATGATTTGATTTTTCATCACGCTTCAGTAGGCTAATCCAATGACGCATGGCTGCTAGACCAAAGTCTTGAGTAAAGGTCGTACAAGTTTCCATCTCAATATCTTCAATAGTTACCAATGTGTGTTTTCCCGGTTCATGATGACCAAAAATGATCTCTACATGGCTACCACTGTTGTCTTTTAAAAGAATTGTATCCGGTGATGAGCGATGGCCAGTAAAAGCAACAAATTTTCCTGGGTTACGTAACCCACTGCATCCACCATCTTTAAAGAAAACCACTAAGTGATGGTAATCCAACAGATAATTAGTTACGTCTTTGTGTGAGCCTTTAGTTAAAGGGAATAGTTGATCAAGTAGAGACTTAATTTGATTCTGCTTTTCTTCTCGTTTGCTGGTATCCATCGTTTCTACGGCATAGACAGCTTCAGCCATAAACGGAGTTTCTTGTTGTGCGTTATTCGTGTTGTTTATATTTGTGATAGCCATAGTCTTGCCCTCAATTTTCGTCCTGAAAGATAAGTAAGTCACACTGGTCAGAGTTGTTTGCTTACTTGTATTGAAGCTTAGCTTAATATCTACTACAATTTCACAACAAAAACTTAACAGTGTGAATTTTACAAGATGCGCCAGTCAAAAAGTATTATTAGACAAAGTCATTTTCTTGGAACAAAAATTCGAAATCTGAGAAAACGCAATCACTTAACGATGGAAGATCTCTCCACTCGCTGTATTCGAGTTGATCCTGAGAATTCACCATCGGTTTCTTATCTTTCAATGATAGAGAGAGGAAAGCGGGTTCCCAGCGCTGATATGTTGGAAGTTATCGCTACGGTATTTCAAAAAGAGTCATCGTGGTTCTTAGATAGCGAGCCAGAAGCACAAGCCATTACGCCAGATAAGGGACGTAGAGGTGGGATCAGCGGTATGGCACTTGAACCGAGTTTTTTATTCTCTAATGATATTCTTCAAATAGCGATCCCTGAAATGCTGAACCAAACAGGAGTGACTGGTCGTCAATTCGCACATCTTCTTATTAGAGCCCATCAAGAAAATAATCAAAATCACTTTCCTGATTTAGAACGAGCAGCAGAAGAGGTAGGGCAGAAACAATTACCATTAAGTGTCGAGCAGATGATGGACTTGGCGGCATTTCATGGATTAACTCTGAAATGGGTACAAGATACGCCAAAATCCGTTGTCGATGAGTTTGGTGTTAATGGCAAAGAACTACTGACTTCTTTTTTTGAACCACCTTGTACAGTCTATCTAAATGAAGTCTTAAAGCATCACCCGACACGATTGAAGTACGATTTAGCGGTCTACATTGGTCATTGTGTTTTACATAACAAAGAAGGTTTGAAGAGTTCTTTGTCTGTGGGTAGCCATCGAGTGTTTGATGATGAAATACACCACACAGATAGTTCATTAAACGCGCAAGATATTTTACATGCATGGCGCGATTTTGAGTCTAGCTTTTTTGCGGGCGCTTTATTGTGCCCAAGAGTTCCCTTTAGGCAGTTATTAGACCGTTATGGCTATGAGATTGATGCACATCGTTTAGCTGGGGTTTCTCCTTCTGTGGCGATGAGACGAATGACTGTGGTCTCTCCGTATCCTCATTGGCATTATTTTGATGCGTACGCACCAGGGAAATTGAAAGCGGTTTATCGTGGAAATGGTATTCCTTTACCTTGGGGAAATATGAAACAAGTAAATGATCCTTGTCATCACTGGGCTGTTTTTCGACGATTATCTGAGCCAAAAGAAGGGAGTTCGGCACAAATATCGATTCTTAATGTAAATAACGAACCTCGTATCTATTGTTGTGAATCGGTAAATATGACTGATCCTGCAGGTAATAATCGCGTGTTATGCGCTGGTATTGATTTGAATCCGGCAATTGAAGCTCAGGGAAAAGACGCGGTGTCATTAGCTCGTGATTTACAAAAAGCATGTGTAAAAAATGGTGGTGAGAGCCCTATAGCAAAAGGAATAAAAAGAGAGTTAATTAGTGTCGCTAAGATATTAAATATTAATTGGATTGAGCGTGGGTTAGAAACGGATGCGAGAGTAATTTGTTCTCGTGGTGCTGTTTGCCCAAGAAAACCAAGTTGTTACTCTGAATGTAAAGATTAGAACGTTTTTTTTAAAATAAAATGCCCTAGTCAGTAATGAGTAGGGCATTTTTATGTATAGATATTTGAGCTATTGATTCATACCAATGTAACTAAATAGATCAGATAATTAATGGAATTGGTATCATTTGATTATTCATCAAGATCATCAGCGTAGCCTTTGGGTGGTGGTGTCCATGCACGCTCTGATTGGTTGTGTTTATCAGAACGATCTTTACTCATGGCATGTTTAATTGTGCTTTCAAGTTCAATAAACAATTTACGATAGTTATTATCAAATCGCTCGCCTTCTGAATCATCTAACCATGCTTGATATAATTTATCAGAGCTTTGATTCTCGACCTTTTTGTACGCTATTTTTTGTTGTTCTACATGGAATGGGTGTTGACCTAATCCACGCATGGCTTCTGCACCCATTTCAAGTGCTGAACGGGTGGTTTCTGATTCAATGAAATCTGCACCAGCACAGCGAAGCATATAAGAATGGCCTCTATCGTAAGCACGAGCGAGTACTTTTACTTTTGGGTAAGTGTGCTTAACATACTTAACCAGTTCAACACTGTTTTCTTGGTTATCGATGGCAACCACCAACATTGCAGCATGTTCAATCCCTGCCGTATGCAGTAGATCAGGACGAGTGGCATCCCCAAAATAACTCTTAGTATTGATTTGACGTAATGAATCAACCTGATCGGCTTGATGGTCAAGCACAACGGTTTTTACATGGTTTGATACTAAAAAGCGATTGACTACTTGACCAAATCGACCGCCGCCAGCGATGATCACTGTGCCTTTTTCATCAATGCTATCCGACTCTCTATCATTCGATTTTTGCTCGAAACGAGGTAAGATCACTTTATCAAAAAGAATGAATAACCCCGGTGTAAAGAACATAGAAAGGGCTACAACTAAGTATATGTGTGGTTAGCTAAGCACTTACTACCAACCAGTAATGTTTTCATCGCTTGGCTAAGAAAGTAAAAAGCCATCCCATTTTATTATTCCTATTTAGAGTCAAGGTGTTATTAAGTTGAGAAAAGTATAGCTATTTCATATTTAATGATAATAGATTAAATAAATAATTACTTTTGCATATTTGTAATAATAAGGAGGAAGGATAAACTATTTGTAGTGGGCATAATAAATAAGCCCCTAAGAGTAAGGGGCTTATAATTGAAACTGGATTAGAAGAAGTTAATTGAACGACGTCCGCTTTCTGGATCAATCGTTGTTGGAATTTCTGATTTTTGCTTCTTCTTCTTTTCTTTTTTAGCTTTTTTAGGTTTAGGCTCTGTATATTCAGGTTCTATTGGAATAAATTGAGGTTTCTCTTCAATTTCTGGCAGCTCACCAACAGGAGTATCACAGATAACAACGTAATATTCCTCATTGAATTCAATAACATCGCCATCGTACATTTTACGACGTTTACGTTGTTCTAATTCGCCATTTACACCTACATAGCCTTCACTAATCATGTGCTTAGCTTCACCACCGCCATTCACAACATTAGCAATTTTTAATACTTTATAGAGTTCGATAGGTTGAACATTTACTTCAACGCCAATCGCTTCTACTTCAAATTCTTCTTGATCTGACATGAGGATCTCTTTAATTACGAATTGTGACTATTGTAACTGAGAGAAAGGCATCGTCCTAGCGCCTTTCTTTGCAATTAAGGTAAAATCAATCAACCACTTCAATGTCAGTTTTAGGGACGGAGCAACAAGCCAGTATCATTCCTGCATCTTTTAATCTTTGGTTAAGAGCAGGGGAATCTTCTTGCTCAACATCGCCTGATTCTAAAGTGACTCGACAAGCACCACATAAACCAGCACGACAACTATTATTAATGCTAAGCCCTGCTGCTTCCGCTTGGTTCAATAATGGGTCTTGTGTATTACCTTTAAACAGGTTTCCATTTAAGCTAATGGTAATTTCTTCTGATTTAGTGTCTTCTGTTACGTTGATTGGATCTACTGTGACTTGTTGAGTTGCAACAGTAGAGATTGAATCTGAATAGTATTCTTTCTCTTTGGTTTCTAATACTTCGATCTTATCTCCGACGTTAATCGTCCCTTCGTTTTTAGCAATGAGGTTTTGACCAAAATACACATTACCAGAATCATCAGCACGGAATGTTGAGAAGGTTTTTAATGGCTCTTTATTTGGGTGATACTGAGCCGTATTTGGATTTACTGTCGTTAAAATGCAGCGTTGGCAAGGTTTAACCACTTCAAACTCAACCTCCCCAATACGAATACGCTTCCAAGAATCTTCAATAAAAGCCTCATTACCTGAAACGACTAAGTTAGTACGAAATTGAGCCATAGTATGATGACTGCTACTGCGTTTATTTAGTTCAGTAAGAGAGGCTTCACTGATCACTAGCAATGGGTAACCGTCGGCAAAACTCACGTTGGTTTGAATTTTTTCACGCATACGATTGGATTGCTCGCCAGAAAATAGCAGTTGTGCTTCAGTGCCTAAAATAGAAGTGAACCACTGATTGGCTTCTTTTGTCGTGGAGTAAGCCGTAAAAGTATCACTCCAAACGGTTGTATCGATCTCTTTCATTTCTAATTCATTAAAGGTGAAATGTAGATCAATCAACCCTGGGTAACAAAGGATTAACCCATCAGGTTCAATAATGGCTTTAATTTTTACCATTTGTGGATGAGTGCGAGCGGTAATCATTTTTCCATCTAATGATGCAACCATGAATCGGCGATCGCATTGTAAGCCTTGCTTTTCAACTTGAGCAGTAGATAGCGAAATCCCTGCGATTGATTTTACAGGGAATACATTGATGTTTGATAAATTTGGCGTTGAATTAATTTGGCTCACGATAGCATCCATTCTTTGTTCAGTTATTTACGTAAAGTGTATCAAAGTCTATTTTATTTTACTGTCTATTATCTATTCATTATGACTCTGAAAGATCATATGAGCTAAAGGTGACGGTAGTAATGAAATCTTTCTCCGTTTTTTGTATATCAAATTCCCAAGTCATTCGTTCACAGATCCGCTCTACAATAACTAAGCCGCAGCCATAACCAGCATTGTAGGTGTCGTTACCATCATGGCAGTTGATAATACATAGTTTATTATTGTCTAGGCTTATCTGTATATCGCCTACACTGTAGCTGAAGGCGTTCTTTATTAAGTTATTAATCACAACCGTAATAAAGCTACTTGGAGCAAGACATGCTTCACCTTTAACTATGTTTAACTGAGCGCCCATTTCTTGTTTGGCAAATAGGGGTTCTAAATGGTTAAGTTGTGTCTGTAAGATCTCTTCCACTTGATAATGATGAAAATGATGCGCTTCTATTTCTTGTTTACCTAATAGCAAAAAGGTTTCAGTAAGCAGAGTCATCTCTTCACTTGCTTGATGTAATCGATTAATTGCTTTGAGTGCGACACGAGGTTGGTCTGGCACCTTTGCAAGTAAATCGGCAGATCCTTGAATGACCATGATAGGAGTGCGTAATTCATGAGAAGCAAAGCGGCTGAACTCTTTCTCACGAGTGAAAAACTGGGCAATATGATGCTTACTTTTTAATAAGGAACGTTCAATATCTTGGGTTTCTTGGTATTTAGTGTCAATAGTAAAGTCTGGGTGTTCTGGTGACATTAAATCTACTTTGTGCTGAATATGTCGTAAAGGTGTTGAAATACTACGAACAAAGTAAATCCCATATAAAACCATTAAAATAGTCGTAATAATGCCTAAACCAACAGTAATGTAATGCAAGTTGGCTTCATAGTCATCGAGATAATCATCGGCATCATCTTGAAAGAGAATATAGAGGAGCCCGTCACCTGATGGGTGGTCGATAACAATAAAGTGCTTATCTTCTGTTCCTAGCAGTTGCTCATATAACCCCGTTTTTTTGTAGTTATTAAGCCAAAGTGGATGTTCTCTTTCACTCCAATACGTAGAAAACTCTTCTTCATTAGGTAATGGGGTATCTTTACCTAATTGAGCGTATTTTCGAGTGTATTGGCTGGCTTCTGTATCTAACCAGTGGTGTAAACTAATGATTTCTAATTGATCTTCTGCAATATAAATAACTGCCCAGAAAAGCCCAAACATTAGAAAGGTTAGAATGGCAAATGTCCAACGGATTTTTTTAAAAAAGCTCGGCTGCTGCGAGTGATTATTTAAGTCGGTAACCTTTTCCATGAATGGTCTCTAGTCGTGGTGTATCAAAGCCTTTGTCTACGGCGTTTCGAATGGTATATAAATGACTTCTTAATGCATCACTTGACGGAGATTCCTCTCCCCAAACGTGCTCTACAAGTTCGTTTTTACTGACAATGTCAGGCGCTTTTTTCATTAATAATGCAATGATTTTTAGCTGAATTGGTGCCAATTTAATGAGTTTTCCTTGGCGATATAGAGTGCCTGCTTTGACGTCCATTTCCATATCTTCAAACGTCAATTTTCCAATATCAGTGCGTCGACCGCGATTAGATAAAGCAAGTAAACGCATATGCAACTCTTCCATTGCAAATGGTTTTACAAGGTAATCATCACCACCAACTTCAAAGGCGTGAATTTTATCTTCTAGGGTGTCTTTTGCGGTTAAGAAAAGAATAGGGGTACTGCAGGCGTGATCATTACGTAATGTTTCAACGGTGCTTATCCCATCTAGTTTTGGCATCATGATATCCATTACAATAACATCGAAGCTTTCTTTCTTTAATATTTCTATCGCAGCGACACCATGGTAAGCGCAATCAATATCGATACCGACCAGTTCTAGGTAGTCAGCGATTGTTTCTGCAACATGATGGTTATCTTCAACAATTAGTACTTTCATTTTTCTTCTTCACGAATCCTTCACACTTATCTCATTATAGTACTCCTATAAAGTACATAATTTATAATAATTAGGTTAAAAAATGAAAAAAGTCGCTGTTTTATTATTAGGAACTGTAATGTTATCTGGCTGTGGGTCGGATGATTCGGGTGATACTGTATCCTCTCATGCTCAAGCAAACGTGATTGAAGGCACTATTGAGTCTATTAATCCTTTAGCTAATGAAGTAACAATGAATGGTGTTGATTATCATGTTACAAGTGTCTCTTTTGGTAATAAAGATGATATTTCATTGAATGATCTTAAAGCTAATATGATGGTGAGATTATCTACAAATGACGAAGCTAACTTACTAACTGTGAGTAATGCTAAATTAACTCTAGAACCAACTATGGTTGGGTTGATTACTGAAATTAACCCACAAACAGGTGATTTCAAAATTAATGGAGTAGCTCTTTCTGCGGATAACGTACTATTAACTGAAATTGATAATGGTGATTGGGTCATGATATCTTCATTACCCACTGCTAACGCTGGTTATCACGTATTATCTATTGTGAAATTTGAACCTGATGATCATGGCAAAGTTGAGATGGAAGGATTGTTAAATCATCTTGAAGATCATCAGTTTATCCTAGGTTCAAATTTAATCGTAAATTATGAGAATGCCCAGATTGAAGACAATGCTCTATTAAGCAATGGCCAGTGGGTTGAGGTTACAGGAACGATCGATGGTTTAATATTCAAAGCCGAAAGCATTGAAGTTGAAGGGTATAATGACTTAGACCAAAATACCGATATTGAAGGTATTATTACCAATGTGGCAAAGGATAAATCTTCATTTATATTAAATTATAAAGGCCGTTTTTTTGTTACAAGTAATACGATATATGAAGACGGTAAGAAAGAAAATCTAGCTGTTGGAACTTATCTTGAAGTGACAGCAAAAGAAGTTAATGGAAAAAACCAAGTGTTAGAAATTGAATTTGAAACACAGGATTCTGACGAGAATGATTGGCCTGATTCGAATGATATTGAATTTATTGGGAAGATAGTATCTGATAATGTTGATATTAATAAAACAAAGTCTTTTATTATGAATACACTTCAAGGTGAGAAAACAATATATATGACAGCAAGTACAGAATTTGATGATAATTTAACGATCTTAAATCTAGACACTGGAATGGATATTGAGGTTGATGCTTATTTAATCAATGGCCAGTACATAGCAAGTGAAATTGAGCGTAAAGATAACGATTAAGTTTTAATCGTATTGGAAACCACTGTCTTTAATAATTCAGTGGTTTTTTTCTTTTATGCCTTATCTAAAAAATAAGTCATCATAATTGATAAATTCGGCTTACTATTTAATGAGAACTCAAAAGAATTATTAAAAAGGAAACAAAATGGCTGGCCTAAGTTTATTAACGTTGTTAGACGATATCGCGACAGTACTTGATGACGTTGCTTTGATGTCTAAAGTGGCAGCAAAGAAAACTGCGGGTGTATTAGGTGATGATTTGGCGCTTAATGCTCAGCAAGTGTCTGGTGTACGAGCAGAACGTGAAATTCCTGTAGTATGGGGTGTAGCAAAAGGTTCATTTCGAAACAAGTTAATTTTGGTTCCTGCAGCGTTGTTAATCAGCTCAATAGCACCTTGGTTAATTACGCCATTATTATTGATTGGTGGCTTGTTCTTGTGCTTTGAAGGTGCAGATAAAGTACATGAAAAATTCTTTCATCATCATGATGCTCAAAAAGCACATAAAAAAGAAGAACAAACGACACCAGAAGATATTGAAGACTACGAAAAGAAGAAAATAAAAGGCGCGATCAGAACTGATTTTATTTTGTCTGCCGAGATTATTGTTATTGCTTTGGGGACGGTACAAGGGCATCCGTTTTTAACTCAAGTGTTAGTGATGAGTTTAATTGCTATTTTAATGACGATTGGTGTTTATGGCTTGGTGGCTGGCATTGTAAAAATGGACGACTTAGGCTTTTATCTTCAACGTAAAAGTGAAGGAAAAGGCGTGATGAGCTCTATTGGGAATAGCTTAGTTGCAATGGCACCAAAGTTAATGAAGTTCTTAACTGTCGTTGGCACCATCGCTATGTTCTTAGTAGGTGGTGGTATTGTGGTGCACAGTCTTCCATTTGTTCACCATGCGTTAGAAATCGTAGTTAGTTTACTTCCTACTATTCCTTATGTTTCCGTGACATTTCCGACGGTTGGAAATGGGGTGGTAGGGTTAGTAAGTGGTTTTATTCTTCTTGCTGTGATGAGTCTGTACCATAAGTTCAGAGCGTAATACCAAACAGCCGATGTGTTATACATCGGCTGTTTAGATCTTACTATGCTTTGTAATTAGTGTTTATGAGTGTTGTCATATAACTCAGCATCTACCTCTTCACCTTTTTCAGGGCGAGGGACAATTTCAAAGCTTTCATCTGCATGAGTTAGTGAACTTGTCAGTTTTTGTAGTACTGACTTATCGCCTTTTATCCCTGCTTTTTCATTTTCAATAAGTTCTACTAATGTTGTTTTCCCTAGTAAAATTTGCGAGATATCGGCATGGTTAATGAATAGCGTCGCATCTGCTTTTATTTCTTTATCTACTACAATATTGTTTAAGTTACCGTTAGACATTTCTACAAAGTAAGTTTCTTTGTTATCAGGCAGAAATACATTTAATGTGAATGGTGTGTGTTGAGCCTTTACTGAATCCACTTGTACTGCTAGGTAATCCAATAAGTTTTCAACCGTCATGTTTGCAAGAACATCTGGAGATGCAGTTTTTGGTGCACCAGGCAGTGTGCCAACACGCAACTCTTGAGCACCCGTTAGGTAAATATTTCTCCAACCAGCTCCTTCTGATTGATAACCTAGTTGCTCGTACGTGTCTGCTAGTAATTCACGAGCATCCTTGTTTTTTGGTTCAACTTGGATAACTTTATTCAAAACAGTGGCAACAAAGCGATATTCGCCTTTTTCAAAATCAGCCTCTGCCTTCTCTAGAATTAATTCACTGCCACCCATGTATTCTACAAACTTTGCAGATTCAGGTTTCACGGGTAGTGGGTTTAAGTTTGCAGGGTTCATGTCAAAGTAGCCTAAGTACATATTGTAAACAGCACGAGCATTATGAGAATAGGTTCCATGGTAACCATTGGTGTGCCACGTTTTTTGGATGCTTTCTGGCATTACTGTGTAAATTTCATCACCCATGTCTTGTAAAACAACACCGTTGTTCGCTAGACGTAGAGTTTGGTTATGCGTAAAACCGTAGGCATCACGCTGCATCTTTAAGAAATCAGAGATCTCTTCTGTTCCCCATACAGGTGCAGAATGTGAAGCAAACAGAACATCGGTGTCTTCTCCCCATGTCACTAGCATTTCATTGATTTTTTTAGACCATTTTAGTCCATCACGTACTTTTGCCCCACGAAGCGTATAAAGGTTATGCATGCCTTGGTAGGTTAGCTCTGCTGACCATAACGCTTTCATACTTGGAATGTAGGTAATCATCTCTGATGCCGCTTCTGTACCTGACGCATCCATAAATTGCATTTCTAACCCATCAATAACTAAGGTTTCAATTTCTTCGTTATGGTTGAGTTCGTAATCTGGCAGTACGTAAGTAATTGCGCCTTTTGATAAGCCTTTAGCTAACGCAGCATCAACTATGCCATGCTCATGACGATTCAGTGTCGCACCGTATTGATAAGCGGTACGGCGAGACATCGCGTTACCTGCTAATACGTTTTCATCAACAATTTCTTTGGTTATGTGTTTTGAACCATACACTTTCACATCAGGAAAGGCCTCTTTAATCGCTGCTGAACCACCGAAATGATCGGCATGTGAGTGAGAGTAGATCATGGCAACAACAGGTAAGTCACCACCTTCTGGTACATTCTCTTGGAAGAATTTTAATGATTGGCTTGCTGATTCTCGTGTTAATAATACGTCATAAGCGATCCAACCACTATCACTTCGGATAAAAGAGATTGAAGCTAAATCAGTGCCACGAACTTGGTATATTTTACCTGGAATTACTTCGTATAACCCTTCAGCTGCTTGGTTTAAAACGGCTTGTCGCCATAGAGATGGGTTTACTGAGTCAGGTGCATTATCAGCGTTAGCTACAGATGGGTCGATAAAGTCAAAGCTATTACGGATAATGTCACCGGTCTTTTTATCGAATGAAGCAATGAGACCTTTGTTATTATTTTCAAAAGCACGAGTATCAGAAAAGTTTAATGTTTTTGCGAAAGCGTCATTTTTCTCAATGGTTGTTTTGGTTGCTGGTTTGCCGCCTTGTTTACCAATTTCACTAAAGTGTTCATGGTTGTGCTCTGCTGCGATTGAACCTAAAGATATTGATGAGATAACAACAGCTAAAATCGTCTTTTTCATAAATCCACCTGTGTAAGTAAATTAGAACTGAATAATAAAATGATATGAGGAATTAATGCTTTGCCTCAGTGCTGGAATCTATATTAGTGATCTCTATATATTTAAAAAATAGAGAGAACTGTATACTTGATATTTATAATATAAATGGATTGATCGGTTTAATTGCAGGAATCGAAGGGAGCAGAAAATGCCAAAGCAAAAAGATTTCGATATGAATTTATTACGAGTTTTTGTTTCTGTATGTCAAACGGGTTCATTCACTAAAGCGGCAGAAGAACTTGATTTAACGCAGTCGTCGGTGAGTAATGCGATTCGTCGTTTAAAGGAATCTTTAGGCAGAGAATTGTTTGTGCGTTCAGGCCGTGGCATAGAGATGACAAATTATGGTGCGAGTTTGTTTAAACAAGTTGAGCCTTCGATTATGGTTTTAACAAATGTCGGTGACGAAGGTGAGGCATTTGATCCTAAGACATCGAGGCGAGCATTTTCTATTTATGCGTTAGAGTCAGTATTACCTCGGTTGCAGATACGATTAAAAGCATTGCTCAAAGAGAGTGATATTACGGTGACATTAAGAGAGTTACCGAGTAATGAAGAAGAGATTATTGATGCCTTGATGTTAGAGAAAGTAGATTTGGCATTGGATGTGATGAAACCAAGACAGTCGTCATTGAGAAGCATGGTGGTATCAGAGGATAAAATATGTTGTATTGCACGGTGCGGTCATCCAAGAATATCAGGAACTATTACTCGGGATCGATTTTTTGCAGAAGATCATGCGTTTTTAAACATTCGTCGCTTTAAACAAACAATAACAGACTACTTAGCTGAAGAGGTATTGCCGAACCGTAAAATGGGCAGTGAACATACTTCTATGATGGGAATGATGGCGTGTGTTGCTCAATCGGATGTTATTGGTATTAATTCGATTCGTTTGATTTCTCAGTATAAAGAGAGTTTTGGCTTGCAACTATTGGATGTCCCTTTTCCTGTACGAGCAACAAAAATCCATATGCTTTGGGCTACGAAATTTGAAAACAACAAAGCGAATCAATGGCTGCGACAACTAATCATCACAGCCGAACAGGGTTAATAAATTAAGGCACAAGCCAGGCTGTTTTCTTGGATTTAGAAAGTAACCAACTTAATCCAAGGGCACCAGCACCACTGAGTATAACCCAAGCAGGGATAACCCACATCGGGTTATGTCCTTGGTACCACACGTAATTTTTCATTGGCCATAAGAATAATGGATGGAGTAAGTAAATACCTAAACTGTAGGTACTGATAAATCCAACAATTTTACGTGAGTTATCTGAAAGTGATTCACCATAATAGCGACAAACAAAAAACAGCATTCCAGCGGCTGCAACGGTATTTATGGTCTTATAAGATAACCATCTACCTACCGTATATTCTCCTAATAGCAGACTTTGGCTTATCACCATATAAACCGTCGTTACTAATGCTGTAATACCAATTAACAGTGCGATTATGGTGTTCGTTTTAGTTAACGAAACTCGTTGGTATAACGCATAGCCTAACAGTAAGTAACCACTATACAACCAGATCTCTGTGCTCCAGAAACCTTTAAATTTGACAAGAAAGAAACAGGTAGTAAGTAACCACACACTAATAAGTGAAAAGAGAGCGGTGTTATCCATTTGTTGAACCATCACTCGAAAAAACGGGATAACAATATAAAGTGGAATAAAGTAATAAAAGAACCCTAAGTGGTAATAGGTGTATTCAAAAGGCAGATCGAACAGTATCGTTTTTGCTGCTTCAAAATCATAACCCTGCGCGGTTAATCCTGACAATAAAGCATAAAATACAGACCAGAAAATAAAAGGAACAAAAACCTTACCGAGTCGTTTTTTTACATAATACGGCGCATCAAACTCTCTCTTATCACTGAGCATTAATGCTCCGGTTATCATAATAAACACCGGCACTGCCCAGCGGCTCACACTGTTTACTGATACGGCTGTTGCCCACTGATCAAAAGGGATTGAATTCAACTCATGTCGGTAGGGAGCCAATACGTGAATCGCGACGACTGCAATAGCGGCGATACATCTTAGTAAATCAAAAAAGAAAACTCTTCCCATTATTTTCCTACTTTTTGTCATTCGTATTCGTTGATAGGTTATATCGCAAAAGAAATTAATAAATGTCTTTATATTGTAAGTATTTCTTCATTTGTGTTTTTCAGTTAAAAGTATGATTAATTGTTAAATATAAGTTAACACATTAACGTATATTTAATGTATTATTAACGCTCTCACTGCGGTATCAAGGGGGAAACATGAACGTACTCAAAGGGTTATTGTTATCAGTACTTCTTTATTCGTCTGCTTTAAAAGCGGAAGAAGTGGTAGTAACACCATATATTGTTGGTGGAAGTACTGCTGATGTAGCACATTACCCATTTATGGCTTCACTAATGTTTGAGTATGAAAGCCAACCGAATACGATTTATCCTTTTTGTGGTGGTTCAGTTTTAGATGCAAGTCATATATTAACTGCGGCACATTGTGTTTATGGTGTTGCTTCTTACCGTATCCGGGATATGAAAGTTGCAATAGATGCTAATAATATGCAGGATATGCTCGCTGCTCAAAGAATCGCAGTGAAAAATATTTATTATCCTAGTAATTATGATAATTCAACACTAATTAATGATGTAGCGGTACTAGAGCTATCTCAGCCTCTGCCGACATATACATCATCACATGCTGCTATATTGGGTGATTTAACGGTTGAGGGGCAGGGATATAGAGCAACTCCAGTGAAAACCTTTAACATTATTGGTTATGGTCAATTAGATTCAAGCACAGAAAATAGCCAAGTTGATTTTATGCAAGCAACGGTTGAATACGTTGCTCCTGATGCATGTGACATATGGGCTAATTTTATTACATCAAATAAGCAGATTTGCACAAAAGGGAACTCTTTTGATAGCAGTAATTTAGTGACAGCAACGTGCCAGGGTGACTCTGGTGGTCCATTAGTCTGGGATAATAATGGTGTAAAAACACAAATAGGTATTGTTAGTTTTGGCCCTAGCGTTTGTGGTGACGGTGCGTTACCTACGCAATCAGTATTTACAGATGTTAGTCAATATGCCGATTGGATACGTAAAGCTCAGAATGGTGAAATAGCAGCAACAAGAACAGCGACAGATTTAAGTGATAGCTCTGGTGGTACTCTTGGCTTTGCTAGCTTACTTTCATTGGCTTTGTTTCGTTTATATCGCCGTAAATATTCTTAATCTTTTATATTCATATCAATAAAATAAAAGGACAGCCAATTATAAGCTGTCCTTTTTACGTCTAAATAAGATTAAACATATTGTAGGACCAAAGAGTTCCACGCTTTCTTCTGCTGCTCAAACTGCAGTTTAATCTGCTTATGCTGCACACGAAGTAATGCTAATTCATATTGTTTTGATAATGCATTCTTTTGGTTTTCAAGCAGTTTCTTTTTAGAATCATAATAGTCAGACATACGCTCAATTAGCGCATCATACTCTGCTTCTAAATGTTCTTTAACGGCATGATAATTATGGTGTGATGCAATTTTATCTTCCGCTTTCTTACGTAACATAAGGGCTTTAGCTTTCTCGATTTTTGCTTGCGGACTTACTCGAAGTTTGTCTGTTAAGCCAAACCATGAACAGCTTTTGATGAACCACTTTGTCGGGTCATACTGCCACCAGTAAATACCATTGCGATAATCGTTCTCAAAAATATGATGATAGTTATGGTATCCCTCACCAAATGTAAATACAGCTAAAATGCCATTATCACGCGCAGTGTTTTTTTCAGTATAAGGCTGAGAGCCCCAAATATGAGCAAGTGAGTTGATAAAGAAAGTTGTGTGATGACTTAATACCAAACGCACAGCACCAACCACAAGTAACATACCGATAATGTCACCATAGATAACGCCAAGAAGCACTGGAATACCAATGTTCATAAGAAGAGCTAACGGTACATAATGATTATGTTGCCACATTACTACAGTATCTTTTTGTAGATCACGGCAATTGGCGTAATCGTTATAAGTTGCAGGTTGGTAGTGACGTAGCATCCACCCTATATGTGAGTACCAAAAACCGCGTTTAGCTGAATAAGGGTCTTTATCGTTATTATCTACATGACGGTGATGAACACGATGATCAGAAGACCAATGAAGTGCACTATTTTGCAGTGCAAAGGCACCACCTAAAGCAAAAATAAAACGTAAGGCAGGATGAGCACTGTAGGCTTTATGCGACCATAAACGATGATAACCTGCTGTGATAGATAGATTACAAAAACTGAAAGCGACTAATAGCCAGATCCAATGTTCACTACCTAAACCATTGTAATAGGCATAAAGAGGAGTCGCGACTAAAGCGAGTAATAAACTTGATGTAAATATAAATACATTTAACCAAATAATAGGCGGTTTTGATCCTTGATGCATAATAAATATCCCATTTAAGCGTACAGTTGTGCGCTAGAATAGTTTGTGCCGATATTATAGTCAAGAAAAGGCTGTGATGAATATGTAACAAATGTGATAGGCAAAAAATATGAGATAACTAGTATGGTGTAAAAGAGCACTTTCTATCAGAGAAAAGAGTATAATTTGAGGCTGTAGGTATTCTAAAATTGGGAAGTAGAGAATGAAAGTAACGTTTTCCGAAGGCGATATAATTGTAAATCCACACGAGATGGTAGTGAGGCTTAATAACACCTCAAGAGTAACCGTGCAGGCTGAAACTGATGCACTTACTTTAATTGGTGGGGCAAACGTAATAAGTGCCGTAGGTAGTGGAATGAAGTGGTCAATTAAACTCGATAATGCTGAGCAACTAGAGACGCTTGCTCAGGAATTAGGTATTGCTATCGAGTTTTATTAACTCGATCTTCTTTTTAGCATAATTTGTGGTTTATATCTGACTAAGGTTCAAACTACCTTGTTAAATGTATCTACGCACCGTTGATGTCTCGGTTAACGGTGAAGCCATTACCTTTATAATCTTTGATGAACCTATTTCCATCAAGAGAACTATCCCAAGAGCGAGTTTTAGATATGTATGATTCATTGTAGACAAAACTAGCTTGCGGTACTTCTTTGAATACCATTTTACACGCAATTTAACCCCGTAGTGGTTTGAATCAAGCATCTGGCGGTAAGTGTTACTGTGGATGCTAGATAACACTTTGAAGGCTGTATTTGCCGAATAGTGCTTCATTGTCCTATACAAAAGAGTTAGAAGCTCTCCTTGATTCTTTTTGCTCTTGCTACCTTTCTTGTAAAAGCACTTTCTATTCTTCTTCTGATTTTTGGGTTGTATGCCTTAATCCCCGCTAGTTTTGTTGCGTTTTTTTTGGTTATTTGTGATTATATGGTTAATTTCCTAGGTGACATTTAAGTTGTTGATTTTTTTGAATATGTAAGGCGATTTTGTTGAAGGAAAAACGTCAGAGATCTTGTGTTGAAGAGTTGTGAGTGATTTTATGTATGGATTATGTAGCAATTTGCTAATTTATTCGTTTTTTTTCTAGTTTAAACTATTATTTATTATTAAAGATAAATTAGGTTTCGATGTGTTTTTTCACATTTAATTTATCAATGATGAGGGCTGGCCGCATTGAAAATTAAGACTACTTGAAGCCGTATTAATAAATTACCGGAGTGAAAAAAATGGACATTAAGAAATCGCGGTTTGCTATTGTTGTTATCGTAGTTTCAATTATCATATTTGGAAGTGTTATTGGTTTTAACTTATTTGTGAAACATAAGATAAGTGTCACCTTAGCTAATCTGCCAACACCTGTTTATCCTGTTTCAGTTGAAAAACTTTCCCCACGCATTTGGCCGCAGCGTATTAGCGCTATTGGATTTATTGAACCTAATCAGGGGGCTAATATTTCGACCGAAATAGCGGGTATAATTAAAAGTATTGATTTTAAAAATGGCGCTAAAGTTGAACGTAATCAAACATTACTAAGCTTAGATTCATCAGTACAACAAGCCCAATTAAAAACTCTTGAGGTGCAATTACTATCGATTAAAGATGATTATTTACGCTTAAAAAAGTTGTACAAAGATCGCTCAGTATCAGAACAAATTTTTGAAACAGCAGAATCTAAATATCAAGCGGCGCTCGCTAATATCGATGAACTAAAAGCAGTGATTAAACAAAGAATTATAAAAGCACCATTTAATGGCGTTCTTGGTATTCGTAACGTTAATTTAGGCGAGTTTATTTCATCTGGAACCAGTATTGTTCGATTAGAAGATCTTTCTGTTATGCGTGTCCGTTTTGGTGTTCCTCAAAGTAAAATTGGAAAAATTAGCGTTGGTCAAAACATATCCCTAACTGTAGAAACATTCCCTGGCGAAGAGTTTAAAGGCCGAATTAATGCTATTGAGCCGACGGTAAGCAGTAATACTGGATTGGTTATGGTTCAAGCTGAATTACCAAATTCTCAAGAGAACTTACGTGGTGGTATGTTCGCTGAGGTTAACATTGCTCTTAATAATTTAGATAAACAATTTGTTGTTCCTCAAACTGCGATTGCTTTTGCTTTATATGGAAACTCGGTGTTTGTTATCCAAAAAGACGACAATGACAAGGTAACTCGGGTTCGACTGGTTAATGTTGAGGTATTACAACGAGATAAAAATAACGCATTAATTAAAGGGGATTTAACGTTTGGTGAAGAGATTGTTACTGTAGGTATTTTGAATTTAGGCAATAACACGGAAGTGAACATTGTACCAAATCAAATTTCTGTTCCAACTTCAATGCCAAAATTATAAGGGGCATCCATGAGTTTTACAGATATATTTATACATCGTCCAGTGATGGCCGCTTCACTAAGCGTGCTATTACTCATTCTTGGCCTCAATGCGATGAAGGATCTGCAAGTTAGGCAGTATCCAGAAATGACCAATACAGTAATCACTGTTAATACTCCCTACCCAGGTGCTGACGCTGAATTAATTGAAGGGTTTATCACTCAACCTCTTGAGCAAGCATTATCACAAGTTGATAATCTTGACTATATGACATCATCAAGTCAATTGGGATCATCAAGTATTGTTTTAAATATGATACTGAATACTAATCCTGAAGAGGCTTTAGCAAATGTTTTATCACAAATTAACTCCGTTTCTAACCAGCTGCCAAGAGAAGCTTATAATCCATCCGTAACTTCTTCTACAGGGTCAAGCACCTCAATCATTTATCTTTCCTTCTACAGTCAGGCCCTCGATTCAAGTCAAATAACAGATTATCTTGAGCGAGTTGTTAATCCACAGTTATCCACGGTTAACGGTGTATCAAACATACAAGTCATTGGCGGTACTCCATTTGCACTGCGTATTTGGCCTTATCCAGAAAAACTGGGTCTGTATGATATTTCGCCTTCAGAGCTTGTTAGTGTTTTACAAACCAATAATTATCAATCCGCAGTAGGTCAATTTAACAGTACTTTGACTATTTTGAACAGCACCATCAACAGTCAAGTTGATACCGTTGACGGACTAAAATCATTAGTGATTAAAAGCTTCAAAGGGCAAACTATTCGATTGCAAGATATCGCTGAAGTTTCCCTGAGTAAAAGTAGTGACTCAACAAGAGCATTAGCAAATGGTAAAGAGGCTGTCATTATTGGCGTCAATGCTACACCATCAGCAAATCCTCTTGATGTTGCCGCTGGAATAAAAGTGCAATATGAAGCAATGAAAAATAGTCTACCGCCGAATATTCAATCTAGTATTTTATACGACTCAACCTTAGCAATCACGGACTCGATTGATGAAGTGATTAAAACAATTGCGGAAGCAGCCATAATTGTTATTGTCGTTATACTCCTTTTCTTAGGTTCTTTCCGTGCAGTAATTATCCCAATTATTACTATACCTCTATCACTAATAGGTGTTATTGCTGTTATGCAGGTATTTGGATTTACAATAAATCTGATGACCCTTCTTGCAATGGTGCTAGCTATTGGATTGGTTGTTGATGATGCCATCGTTGTGGTCGAAAATGTCGATAGACATATCAAAATGGGTGTCAAACCTTTTAAAGCAGCAATTGAAGCAACAAGAGAAATTGCGGTTCCTGTTATTTCTATGACCATTACCCTCGCCGCGGTGTACGCTCCGATTGCTTTAATGGGCGGGGTAACAGGCTCTTTATTTAAAGAGTTTGCTCTTACGCTAGCTGGCTCTGTGGTTATTTCAGGATTTGTAGCACTCACGCTTTCACCGATGATGTGTTCGAAGATGCTGAAATCACACGCTAACCCAAGTAAGTTTGAAAGCACTGTTGATAATACATTAAATAAAGTTACGCGCTCTTATAATAAGCTGCTGCACTCAGTTCTTGCTAATCGAGCTGTGGTTTTATTATTTGCATTTATCGTATTGATCTCTTTACCTGTCATCTTTAGCTTTATCCCTTCACAATTAGCTCCTGAAGAGGATCAAGGAGTGGTTGTGGTTATAGGAACTACGCCATCAACTTCGAACAATGACTATATTCAACAGAATATGGAATTGATTGCTCAAATCATTGGCAAGCAACCACAAGCTGAAGCTTCATTAGCTATGATTGGCGTCCCAACGACAAGTCAGGGTATGGCTATTGGACCGTTAGTACCGTGGGATGAACGAAAATTAAGTCAAAAAGAAATATCTACCAATATAAATAAAGAGGCAAAGAAATTATCGGGGATTAATGCGATCGCCTATCAAATGCCTTCATTGCCTGGTGCTTCTGGTGGTTTACCCATCCAGTTTGTTATTACCAGTCCTGCCAGTTTTGAAACACTATTTTCTATTGGTAACAATGTACTAGAAAAAGCAAAAGCAAGTCCAAACTTTGTTTATACAGATATAAATTTGAAATATGATTCAGGATTAGTAAAGTTAAGTATTGATAGAGAAGCTGCCGGTGCTTATGGAGTAACAATGCAAGCTATTGGTCAAGCGCTAGGTAGCATGATGAGCGGTGGTTATATTAACCGAGTTAATATTGATGGACGCTCTTATGAAGTGATACCACAAGTAGAGCGAATTTATCGTTCAAATCCGGACATGCTCAGCCAGTATTATGTTACAGCTCAAAATGGAACCGCTATTCCACTCTCTAGCTTAGTGAGCTGTGAAGTTGTTGGGCAGGCTAAATCTCTTCCTCACTTTAATCAGATGAATTCAATTTCTATTGATGCAGTTCCTGCACCAGGAGTAGCAATGGGTGATGCTATTTCATTTTTTGAACAATTGGCAAAAACAGATTTGCCTCAAGGATTTAATTACACCTTTATGGGGGAGGCTCGACAATTTGTTGAAGAGGGTAATTCACTTTATATTACCTTTGCTCTGGCTATATCTATCATATTTCTTGTGTTAGCCAGTCAATTTGAAAGTTTACGAGATCCACTGGTAATTTTATTTACAGTACCACTCGCAATCAGTGGTGCCTTAATTGCACTAGGCTGGACTCATGTTAGCGGTAGCACATCATTAAATATATATTCTCAAGTAGGGTTAATTACTTTAGTTGGGTTAATTACCAAGCATGGTATTTTAATTTGCGAAGTGGCAAAAGAGGAGCAAGTTGAAAAAGGAGCTAAAAAACTTGATGCCATCATTGAAGCGGCAACAATTCGTTTGCGCCCTATCTTGATGACAACATCAGCGATGATTGCTGGATTAATGCCATTGCTATTTGCAACGGGGGCGGGTGCCGTATCTCGATATAACATTGGATTAGTTATTATTGCCGGTCTTGCGATAGGCACTCTATTCACATTATTTGTACTGCCAGTGATGTATATATACATTGCGAGTGAACATAACCCCCAGGAAGGAAAAGAAAAAATAAGTAATGAAACCGCGGAAATATCAACAGCAAAATAATTTCATTATCTTTGGCAATAATAAGTAAACGTTTAGTTTGAATTTAATAATGACGCTTTTTATTGAATTTTCTAAATAATTACCAAGTTTGAGTTACTTTTTAGGAGATAAAAATGGAATCAAAAAATGTACAGAATAAGAAAATAAGTGTCTTTGCTTTAGCAATGCTCAATATTGTTGCTGTAGTAAGCTTAAGAGGATTACCTGCAGAAGCTGAATATGGCTTAAGCTCAATTTTTTACTATATATTTGCAGCTATCGTTTTTTTAGTACCCGTTTCACTCGTTGCCGCAGAACTAGCCACAGGCTGGTCTGAAAAAGGTGGTATTTTCAGGTGGGTTGGTGAAGCATTTGGTCCAAAGTTAGCCTTTTTAGCAGTATTTTTACTTTGGATTGAAGTTACGGTTTGGTTCCCAACTGTGCTTACATTTGGTGCAGTATCGCTAGCTTATATTGGGCCAGATCAACCTTGGGACCAAACATTATCCGAAAATAAATTTTTTATTTTAGCTGTTGTACTCGTTATTTATTGGTTTGCTACCTTTGTTGGTTTAAAAGGAACAGAAGCCTTTTCAAAAGTCGCCAAATGGGGTGGTGTAGTTGGTACTATCGTCCCTGGTATCGTATTAATTGTTTTAGGCTTTGCTTACTTAGCAGCAGGCAATGTATCTCAAATACCACTGGCTTTGAGCGATCTCATACCTGATTTCTCTAACTTTAACAATGTCGTATTAGCAGCAAGTATCTTCTTATTCTATGCTGGTATGGAGATGAATGCTATTCACGTTAAAGATGTTGAGAACCCAGGAAAACAATACCCTATTGCTATAGCCATTTCTTCAATTGGTACTGTAGCAATATTTGTACTGGGTACGTTAGCTATTGCTTTTATTGTCCCACAGAAAGATATTAGCTTAACTCAAGGCCTTCTTGTTGCATATAAAGACATGTTTGTATGGGCAGGCATTGGGTGGGCTTCGCCTATTATTGCAATTTGTTTAGCGTTTGGGGTATTAGCTGGTGTTGTAAGCTGGGTCGCTGGTCCTTCAAGTGCATTACTTGTTGTGGCAAAAGGAGGATATTTACCTCGCTTTTGGCAAGAAACTAACTCAAATGGCATGGCAACTAATATTATGCTAGTACAAGCTGTCATTGTCACATTCTTGTCAGTAACATTTGTTGTTCTACCATCCGTTCAAGCAACGTATCAAATACTAAGTCAATTGACGGTTATTCTTTATCTTATTATGTACTTATTAATGTTTGCAACGGCTATTTATTTACGATATAGCCAGCCAAATCGTCCGAGAATATACAAGATCCCTGGAGGTAATCTTGGTATGTGGATTGTTGCAGGACTTGGCTTTATCGGGTCATTAGTTGCGTTTATATTTTCATTTATACCACCTGCACAGATCTCAATAGGTAGCCCTACGATATTTGTTACTATTCTTGTTGTTCTGACGCTGATATTTGTGTCAATTCCATTTATTATCTTTCGTATTCGCAAACCACACTGGAAGGATCCGAAAATTAATGATTTTGCACCATTTACTTGGGAAATAGAAAATACTCACCCAGGCGTTGTTAATGATTCTGATACACACACTCATCATCTTCAACATAATAATGAGGCTAAATAATGGATAAGAATCAATTGATTAATGCCATAAATACAGCTTATGAAAAGTTTAAAGACATCCATGATGGAGATAATGCTTCTTACATTCCCTTCTTGGCACAAGTTCCAGCAGAGTTAACCGGTCTGTGTTTTGTCTCTGTAACTGGAGAAGTTCATACTGTTGGTGATACTGATTATTCGTTCGCTATTGAATCCATTTCAAAAGTGATAACTTTAGCCCTCGCGCTAAAGCAACATGGAGCTAAAGAAGTACACGATAAAATTGGTGCTGATGCTACAGGATTGCCTTTTAATTCTGTCATGGCACTAGAACTGCATAATGACAAGCCACTGAGTCCTTTAGTTAATGCTGGTGCAATGGCGACCACAAGTTTAATTAAAGCTGATGGCGCTGAAGATAGATGGCAACAAATACTCTCTATGCAAAGTGCGATGGCTGGAAGTCAGATTATGCTTTCTAAAGATGTAAATGACTCAGAGCAAATGACTAATACGCATAATAAGGCAATTGCATTATTATTGCAGTCATCTGGATCTATGTACTCTGATCCATTCCAAGCCTGTGACGTTTATACCCGACAGTGCTCTACGCTTTACAATTGTGTTGAACTTGCTACCACTGGTGCATGTTTGGCTAATGGTGGCGTTAACCCTGTTTCTGGTGAAACTATTTTATCAGCCGATCTCGTTCCAAGGTTATTAGCTGAAATGATGACTGAGGGGCTGTATGAGCGAAGTGGTGATTGGGCTTTTGAAGTTGGTTTGCCAGGAAAAAGTGGTGTAGGTGGTGGGCTACTTGCTGTTATTCCGAATGTAGGTGCACTTGCGGCATTCTCGCCTCCTTTGGATGTGGCTGGTAACAGTGTGCGTGGCCAACTAATGATTAAGTCGGTTGCCAACGATATGAATTGGAATTTATTTAATTCGGTTGCTCATTAATAAATGACACGACATAATTAAAAAATCCAGCAATGCTGGATTTTTTTCAAAAAACATAAATAAATTACGTAACTAATTTCATTTTTTAAATTAATAGCATAAACTCAGTCGAAAGGTTTTAAAAATCAACATAATCGTAAGCAATAAATTCCACGAATAATAACTAGGATGGTTAAAAATCACAAAAATAAAGTGGATATAATGTTTGATACCAAATAGCAGTTTAAATTACAGCTATGCTTCATCTTTTGGTTGGGTTTATCACTATTGCCGTTTTAACGTTTTAACGTTTTAAGCTAGAGTTACAATCATATTAAATGAAAGTAACTCTAGTCTATTAAAATAAAGCTACAAATTTTATTTACTACCTAATTACTTAATCGTCTTTCACTTCTTTTTTCGCTACTGCACTTACTTTTTTATTTTTATTCGATGCTTTTTGGCACTCAGCAACGATGTCGTCTATTTCTACAGGCTCTAATGCATCGATTTCTGTAATGTTATGAGCTGATACAATGTAGCCGATAGTAACAGGTACAAGACTATAATCTTGATCGATTAAACCAGCACACGTAATATCTTCGGGTGCTTTCATTTTCGAGCTGTCTGCTGCAACAGTTAGAAAGGAAGTCGCTGCAATCATAGTACCGAGTAAAAGTGATTTTTTTAAGTCCATAAGTAACCTCGTATTAAGATAATTTTTATAATATGGTTTAAAACCATACCATTACCAAGTCTAGGGTACGTTAGCCACATTGCAAATTTAATTATTAAATTGAGTATTTTACTTAAATATCATAAGAGTTGTCGTATGGTTATTAAGTTTTATACTACACCGTATTCCAATACAAAGCCTAGCCAACGGAATTACCGATCAAATGAGGAATATTCAGGTGTTAGTTATCTGTGATAAGTAGTGGGGGTATAGGAATTTAAATTCTAGATCTGCTGTTTGTTTGCGGATCATATTTGGCAGATACAAAAAAGCCTCGTCATTTCTGACAAGGCTTCGTTGTGTTGGCGGAGCGGACGGGACTCGAACCCGCGACCCCCGGCGTGACAGGCCGGTATTCTAACCAACTGAACTACCGCTCCAATTTGTAAAATCCAGACTCTATCTGAATTTTCAAAAGTGGTGGAGGGATAGGGATTTGAACCCTAGAACCGCTATTAACGGTTGCCGGTTTTCAAGACCGGTGCTTTCGACCACTCAGCCATCCCTCCAGTGCGGTGAATAGTAGTCACCTTTGATTTTTATGTAAAGCATTTTTTGAAGAAAACCACTTAACCGTATAAAAAACAAACGTTATTCTGCATTTTTTTCCACATCGACTAAATAATCACCTTCTAACCAGTTACGGCCAATTAAAAGTTTGTAGTCTAATTTGCTTCTATCACGTAGGTTCACCGCTACTTTTTTATCCTTACCATCAAATTCTAAATGCATTCTTACAGCGTATCGACGCTCTACTCCTTGAGCATTACGTATTTTGCTTACTTTAATGATACGACTGGTATGTTGAGTTGCTTCACCATCTTCGTTGTAAGTTGTAAACTTAACCGTATCACCCAAGTGATCTCGCATATTGTCACTCTCTTCATCTTGGCCAATAATTTGGATATTAGTGGCGTGAATTGAGGTGGTTGCGGCTCCTGTATCAATACGAGCTTCATAATTGGTGTTTAATTCTTTTATGTGAATGGTTTCGATTTGGCCAATAATAGTTTTATTTGAGCATGGTTCTGCTGCGAAGCCGGAAGTAGAAAGTAACACTAAGCACGAAGAGAGGATTAGTTTTTTCATGAATGCCTTTAATATTGTAAATTTTATCCAATGAGAAGTATCTATGAATAATAGACGTTTAAATATGAATTGAGTTCAAGGATATGTAAAGAATAAGACAGAATAATGCAAAATTAATAAATGAATCAGCGGTATCCGTATTTAGTTACCGCTGAGTTCGTATTAAGCGTTTTGAGATCGGTTTTTCATCATTGAACCAAGGATCGCTAAGGTAATTATACCGACAATGGTTAATAGTGAAATGATGGTAGGAACTTCATAAGCAGTACCCATCAAGAACATCTTAATACCGATGAAACTTAGGATGAATGCTAATGCTGGTTGTAAATAACAGAACTTGTCTAACATACCTTGAAGTACAAAGTACAAAGAACGCAAGCCTAGCAACGCAAATACATTTGCTGCAAACACTAAGAAAGGTTCTTGAGTGATAGCAAAGATCGCAGGGATTGAGTCTAAAGCAAACATAATGTCAGTAAACATAATAACAATAACAACCAACATTAACGGGGTTGCGATGGTTTTACCATTTACTTTAGCAAGTAGTTTATGACCGTGGTATTTGTCATCAAATGGAATGTATTTCTTTGCGAACTTCACCAATTTTGATGATGAGAAATCACTGCTTTCTTCAGTATTAGCAAACCATAATTTCACACCAGTCATGATTAAGAACACCGCGAAGATGTATAAGATCCAATGGTATTGAGCGAGTAACCCTGCACCAACAAAGATCATTACTGCACGCAGAGCAAGCGCCCCAATAATACCCCATAATAAAATTCGAGGTCGGCTTGATTCAGGTACGGCAAATTGACTAAAGATTAATGCGAAGACAAATAAATTATCGACACTAAGCATTTTCTCAAGTAGGTAACCAGTAATAAAGGCGATACTTGCGTCTTTTGGTGAGTAGTTGCTGTTTGGAGCCATTAACGGCCAGTAAACATAAAGTGCGGCACAGAAGATAAAAGCAAGAATAAACCAGAAAAGTGACCATACAAGCGCTTTTTTTAAGCTAGGGGCTTCTTTTCTTGTTTGAAATAGATCAAGGGCAAATAAAGCGAGAACAACTAAACCAAAAAGTTCCCAAGTTAACGGTGACATAATAATTCCTTACAGGTAGGTGAAAGGAATCCCGCTAAAAATGAGTGAGTAAACCTTTCACCATAAACAATAAAATTAACGTTATGGTTATTGGTCTTGTCAAAGTGATTGGCATTCTTTGCCCACTTACAGATACCGGAAGCCGAAGCTTCGGGATGACGATATCTGAACAAGATTAAGTATTAAATCTTGTGACTACTCCCCAAGATCTGGATAGTAATCTTCATTCTTAAAATATACAAATAAAAAATACGTGAAATGAAATTAATTTATAAACTTATCTTTGTCCTAGGTGAATTTTTTGAATATACATCACGATTTTTTTTTTCATGTTTTGGTCATTAAGGCCGATAATAATGGGTGATATCAAAAATTTAGAATAATGGTGTAGCATGGATTGGATTCAAATCGCTGTCGTTGGGCTTGTTATTTTGCTCGTGTTAGTGTGTATTAATTTCTTTTTTGCGAATGGTAAGCAAAAGAAAAAGCAACAACAAAAAGAACGAGATGAAAGTTCGTACCGTAGAGCTTTAGCAGAGGCTCGAGCAGCAGAGCGCCAAGAACGCGTGTATAAAGCACAAACAGGGCATATATCAACACAATTGTTTTTAGCAAAAGAAGCTGAGATGAACAATTTTGAAGAGGCTTTGCACTGGTATGAGATGGCTGCAAAATTAGATAATAATATAGCAATGCGATCAGTTATACGCTTGTGTGATGATCGTCGTGATAATGTCGAATTACGCGATAAATCAGAGTTTTGGGCTAAAGTTGTTGCTGCTCAAGAAGGGGGAGCAGAAGAGAAACTGGCACTAGGAATTGCGTATCTACAGGGTAATGGGGTAGAGGCAGACATAGAAAAAGGTATTTCTTATATTACTGAAGCTGCGGAGTTAGATCATATTCCAGCCCAATTATTTATTGCGGATTGGTATGTGGCAGAATCAAACCCTCAGCCAAACGCCAAATTTGCCGCTGAATGGAACCTACGAGCAGCAATGCTTGATAATATTGAGGCGCAAATTCGCATCGGTAAACAGTACGCTGAAGGGAGAGGTGTCGAGGTTGATCCTAAAAAAGCCACGTATTGGTTGGAGGTGGCTGCCGAAGCTGGAGACGCTAAAGCACAATATTTTGCTGGTGAGATGGGAGCTGATACCAACGAAAAAGGCAATTCAATTGCATATATCTGGTTATGGTTGGCGGCAAAAAATGGTATTGAAGCTGCTGCTTCCCGACGAGATCATGTCGGACATCTAGTGGGTGTTGATGCTGTGATTGGTCTACAAAGTATGGCAAAACCACTTTTTGAAAAAATGGCAAAAGGTAAAGTAAAAAAACACGTCATTATCAAGTCACTCGATAAATTGTATCAACGTGAGAGTTATTTTCCTGATGGTAATGAGTTTGTCGTTGGCGGCTCAACGTCAGAAAAAGCATCACAAGAGAGTGATGTGAAAAAAACAGACTCACAATCAGAAGAAATGATGCAATCAGTAGAAAGAGAAGACGATAAAAAAGAGAGTGTTAATTTTAGTCAAACAAAGATGGACAGTAATATGAAATTTTAAACTCTTTCTTTTTCAATACAACAAGGGACACTTATTATTAGTGTCCCTTTTTTATTTAGCTCTTTTATTGATAGGTAAACAAGATTGGGCAATGATCGGTTAATTGGTATTTTTTCACATCAGATTGTTTAAAAACTTGCTGTGTTACTGTGAAATTGTTTGGTGCAATATTTGAAATACCATGATCAATTAAACGAGTAAATGTGGTGTATTTAGGCCAGCCTCGTTTCCACTGCTTTGCAGTGCAATTACCTTTTGTGTTTTTTGTTAATAAAATAGGTGTTTTATTTGCCTTTTTATCAATATTTCGCCATAGCCAACTTCTTGGGTGAGCGAGTGTATGATTAAAATCCCCTAAAATTAAATATTTGTCGTTATTCTCTTCTCGTTCATTTATCCAATCGGTGAGTTCTTCTGTTTGCTGCTCTAACGTAGAGCATGAATAGTTATTTTTCTTTTGACCTAGGCAGCCTGATTTTAAGTGTACAGAGAGTAAGTGGACAGGTTGCTCATTAATGGTGGCAATTACATAAGTAGCGTAACGTAATCTGCTGCTTTTTTTATTTGGAAGAAGAGAAAAATCTCTAGGATCAGTGACAGGGATTGAAGAGTGGATCGCAAAACCGGTGTATTGATTAATGTCATTAAATTGCTTTTTAGGGTTTGTTGAGCGATCTGAAATAAAAATTTGATAGTCATTACCAACAACTTTTTGAATCGCTTCGATTGAATCGACTTCTTGAAAGGCTAAAACTTGACTATTGGACAATGAAAAATAGTGATTTAGTTGTTCAAAATCTTGTGGGTGCCTTTCTGAAGATTGAAATTTTTCATTAGAGTTTAGGGTTAACCACTCCATATTCCATGTCGAAATTGTGATCGCATAGCTTGTAAATGAGCTAAAAATAAGAATGAAAAAGCTAAAAAAATGAGTAATTCGTTGATTCATAAGTCCTCCAGAAATCGCAAGCAGTTTAATTAAAAATTACGCATATAGCACATAAAAAAATGTTTCATTTTCATACATTGCAGCAAATTTGAGAACAATCATAAAGCAGTGGTGAAACTAGAATCACCCTCAGGTGTAGCTTGATCTAGATCAAGGTATTTTATTCTCAGATCGAGCTTAATACACCACATCTTGTGTTAGCTGATCTAATACACCCACTATTTAGTATTTGGAGCCACTGTGAATATAACTGTAATAAAGCGAGATGGAAGCCGTGCAACCTATAACAATTCTCGTATTATTGATGCTGTAAAAGGCGCGTCAGAGCAGGTAACTCCTGAGATTGAGAGTTATGCGCAGTTAGTGGCTCATGCAGTAGAAATTGCATTACAGGGACAAAAAGAAGTAGGTATTCGCCAGATCCAAGACTTGGTTGAAAACGAACTAATGCAAGGCCCACACAAAGTATTAGCCCGCGCTTATATTGAATATCGTCACGACCGCGATATCGCTCGTGAAAAAATCAGTGTACTAAATAAAGAGATCAGCGGCCTGATAGAACAAAGCAACGCTGAACTACTTAATGAAAATGCGAATAAAGACGGTAAAGTTATCCCTACTCAGCGTGATTTATTAGCGGGTATTGTCGCTAAGCACTACGCAACGCGTCATATATTACCTCGTGATATTGTACAAGCACACGAGCGTGGTGAGATCCACTACCACGATTTAGATTACGCACCATTTTTCCCAATGTTTAACTGTATGCTGATTGATTTAAAAGGCATGTTAACTGGTGGCTTTAAAATGGGTAATGCAGAAATTGATACACCAAAATCGATTGCAACTGCGACAGCGGTAACCGCACAAATTATCGCGCAAGTAGCAAGTCATATTTACGGTGGCACAACGATTAACCGTATTGATGAAATCCTTGCTCCGTATGTCACTATCAGCTATCAAAAAGCATTAAAACTTGCTGAGAAGTGGGGTATTCCTGATGCAGAAGCGTTTGCTCAAGCACAAACAGAAAAAGAGTGTTATGACGCATTTCAATCGCTTGAATATGAAGTCAATACATTACATACCGCAAACGGCCAGACTCCATTTGTTACCTTTGGTTTTGGCTTAGGTACAAGTTGGGAATCAAAATTGATCCAACGCTCTATTTTAGAAAACCGCATTGCTGGTTTAGGTAAAAATCGTAAAACAGCGGTATTCCCTAAATTAGTGTTCGCAATTCGTGATGGATTGAACCATAAGAAATCTGATCCGCATTATGATATTAAGCAACTTGCTCTTGAGTGTGCTTCTAAGCGTATGTATCCAGATATTCTTAACTATGACAAAGTAGTTGAAGTGACTGGCTCATTTAAAACCCCAATGGGTTGCCGTAGTTTCTTAGACTTATATGAAGAAAACGGCGAGCAAATTCACGATGGTCGTAATAACCTAGGTGTGGTGAGCTTAAATCTTCCTCGTGTTGCTATTGAAGCAAAAGGGGATGTAGATGCATTCTACAAGCTGCTTGATGAGCGTTTAGTGTTATGTCGTCGTGCTTTAGAATCACGTATTTCTCGTTTAGAAGGCGTGAAAGCACGTGTAGCTCCTATTCTTTATATGGAAGGGGCATGTGGTGTTCGTCTAAAACCAGATGACGATATTATTAATATCTTCAAAAACGGGCGAGCTTCGGTATCGCTAGGTTACATTGGTGTGCATGAAACAATCGAAGCGCTATTTGGCAGTGATGATCACCTGTATGACAATGCTGAACTTCAAGTTAAAGCATTAGAGATCATTCAGTATCTAAAAGACGCAGTTCAAGTATGGACCAAAGAAACAGGCTTCGGCTTTAGTTTATACGGTACGCCAAGTGAAAACTTATGCTCTCGCTTCTGTAAACTTGATAACACTCAATTTGGTGTGATTGATAAAGTGACAGATAAAGGATACTACACAAACAGTTTCCATTTAGATGTACAAAAAACAGTCAACCCATACGATAAAATTGATTTTGAAATGCCATACCCTGAGATCTCAAGCGGTGGTTTCATTTGTTATGGTGAATTCCCTAACATGCAGCGCAATATTGAAGCGTTAGAAAATGTATGGGATTACAGTTATAGCCGTGTGCCTTACTACGGAACCAACACACCGATCGATGAGTGCTATGAATGTGGTTACACCGGTGAGTTTGAATGTACAAGTAAAGGTTTCACTTGCCCTAAATGTGGCAACCATGATTCTACAAAAGTATCGGTGACACGTCGTGTTTGTGGTTACTTAGGGAGTCCTGATGCACGTCCATTCAACTTCGGTAAACAAGAAGAAGTTCAACGTCGAGTGAAACATTTATAATGAACTATCACGTCTATCATTCGATTGATGTGATTAACGGGCCGGGTACGCGTTGTACCCTGTTTGTTTCTGGTTGTGAGCACAACTGTAAAGGGTGCTACAACAAATCCACATTGAATCCAAATTCGGGGCATCTTTTCTGTCAGCAGCTAGAAGATAAGATCATTGCTGATTTGAATGATACGCGTATTTATCGCCGAGGATTATCATTATCAGGCGGTGATCCGCTGCACCCAATGAATTGTGAAGCGATACTTAAGCTAGTTAAACGAGTTAAATCTGAATGCGAAAATAAAGACATTTGGATGTGGACGGGTTACGAATTAAACGAGCTTAATGAGACACAAAAAGAGATAGTGGCTCTGATTGATACACTCATTGATGGTCGTTTTGAACAAGACAAAGCCGATCCGTCATTGGAGTGGCGTGGTTCGAGCAATCAAATTATTCACACAATTAATGTGTTGTAAGAAAATTGTAAAAAACTAAACAATAAAACGTGATATTTTCCTATCTGAATGGTAACTTAAATACATTACAGATCATAAGGATATGAAAATATGCTGCAAAATATAGCGACTCCTGCTAAAGATCCTATTCTTTCCCTTTCTATTGAATACCGTGCTGATGATCGTGACAACAAAGTCGATCTCGGCATTGGTGTTTATCGTAATGACAAAGGCCAAACGCCAATCATGAAAGCCGTGAGTGATTCGGCGAAATCCATTGCGGCAGAGCAAACAACAAAAGCTTATGTTGGTCTTGCTGGTTGTGAAGTTTTTAATCAGAGTATGGTTGATTTATTACTACGTGATACCTCTGCGTATGAGCGTGTGTCTGCGATTCAAACTCCTGGTGCGAGTGGTGCTTTACGCATGCTTGCAGACTTAATCAAATCAACTGAGCCTGATGCAACGGTTTGGATAAGTAACCCTAGCTATATTAATCATCAGCCAGTAATGGAAGCGGCTGGCTTAAAGGTTAAGCACTACAATTATTTTAATCCTGCAACAAAACAAGTCGATAGTGCCGCTATGATGGCAGACCTTTCAAAAGCAGGCCCTAAAGATATTATTTTGCTTCACGGTTGCTGTCATAACCCTACCGGTGCTGATATTCGTCTTTCTGACTGGATTGCAATTACAGAATTAGCGCTAAAGAATGGTTTTATCCCGTTTGTAGATATTGCGTATCAAGGGTTTGGTGATGGATTAGAAGCTGATGCTGCAGGTCTGCGTTTTATGGCTGACCGTGTTCCTCAAATGTTTATTGCTACTTCATGCTCGAAAAACTTTGGTTTATATCGTGAGCGTACTGGCGCAGCGATGGTTATTGCTGCCAATATTGAAATAGCCATGAATGCCAAAGCAAAACTTCTGCAAATGGCACGTGCTACTTATACCATGCCGCCCGATCATGGTGCTGCGATTGTTGGACGTATTCTAAATGATGAGGCGCTAACCTTATCATGGCGTACAGAGCTTGATGAGATGCAAAAAAGACTGCTAAGTTTGCGTGCCGATCTGTGTGCAGCGCTACGAGTTGAGACTCAGTCGACAGATTTTGATTTTATTGAGCAGCATAAAGGTATGTTCTCTGTTATCGGTTTTAATCCTAATCAGATGGCAAGTTTAAAATCGGAATATGGTATTTATGCGGTAGGTGATGGACGAATTAATATTGCGGGAATGCAAAAGCAGCATATTGATTATATTGCCAAATCTATTGCTTCTGTTGCAAATACGTAACAGATATTTTTGAGATATTCACTATACTAAAATGAATGATTACAAATGAGACAGTAAAGGAAAGCGCATGAAAATAACAAAAAAATGGTCAACGTTACTTTTACCTATTTTACTTGCTGGTTGTATGTCTACAACAGCAACAACGACACCTGATGAGGCGGTGGAGAAGCCTGCAGTTGAGCAACCAGTTACTCCTGAAAAAAAACCAGAGATAAAACCTGAGCAAAAACCACAAGTTGATCCAAAACCACAAGTTAAGAAACCAGTTGCGACTAATTTAAAAACAGCAGATGGTAAATTAATTCTAGGTGAAGAAGAGTGGATGTACATCAAGGCGATTAATCATAATGCGAAAGCTCGTATTGACACCGGAGCAACCACATCATCAATCTCAGCGATTGATATTGAGATGTTTGAGCGTGATGGAAAAGATTGGGTGAAGTTTAAATTAGCGCATAACGATAAAGAAACAAAAGAGTTTGAATCACCTGTTGTGCGTATTGTAACGATACGCCAGTCAAGTACAGAAGAGCGAGCAGATCGTCCTGTTATCGATGCTTGGGTTCAAATAGGTGATTTAAAGACTAAAACAGAGTTTACATTGAATGATCGTACGCACATGACTTTTCCTGTACTGTTAGGGCGAACTTTCTTCCGTGATGTTGCAGTTGTTGATGTAAGCAAAAAGTTTGTTCAACCAAAAGTAAAATTAGCTAAATAAAGCCTATTTATTCTGGTTTAGGTTATCTAATATAATTAGCAAAAAATGCCCAAATTAGATTTGTGCATTTTTGTATGGCTAAAACAGTTTGTAGTTAGAGGCATTTTGGTGCTCTCTAAGTGATTGCAGTAGCGCAATCTGCTTATAGATAACATAGTAACGGCTAATATTTGCAACATAATGCACAGGCTCTTTGCTGACGTATTTACGGGCCATTATTTCCACATTATTAAACCAAACATTTGGGTCATATCCATGTTTTACTGCCATTCTACGCATTTTTCTTACATTAGCGGGCCCTGCATTATAGGCAGCCAATGAGAAATACATTTGATTCTCTTTGGTTATCTCAGGTTTTAAGAAGTAGCGTTTATGGACAAAATCCATATATTTAACCCCTGCGTGAATATTTTGCTCTAACTCTCTGAAATTTTTAATGTTAATGTAAGGTTCTCTTGCTGTTTTTGGTAGGACTTGCATAATGCCTACGGCCCCCATATGAGAAACCAGTCGATTATTAAATCTTGATTCTTGATAGGCTTGAGCTGAAATCATTAGCCAATCAAATTGGTATTGCTCTGAATATTGTTCAAATAAGAGAGCAAGATTATTAAATTGTTTCACAGTGTTTGGGTTTAATGCATTTTTTAACCACTTGGAATTATCAAGGTACTTATTATAAATAACATTACCTAGAAAAGATCCTTGTTTGATTTTCTTAGCGTATTTATTTACTGCGGATTTTAATTGAGGGCTGTTTTTTCTTATCGCCCAGCCAATATTCGCATCGGTGCGAATCGGAAGAGATTCATGGACCATTATATTATCCATGACTTTTGTCCACAGTTGAGATTTATGGCTATCTATAACCGTCATTGGTAGGATGCCTTGGTTTATCATTTCCATTAATTCGTAATCTTGGAGATTTTCTTCAATAAATTGGACATGAATAGGGGGGATCCCATTGGAAGAGAGCTGTTTATTAATTTTCTGTAGGCTTTCAAAGTAGCTTGAACTTGCTCTAACCCATACTTCTTTACCTGATAACTCTTCAAATGATGCAATTGTAGGTGTTGATTTTGATGTCACAAGCCATTCTTGGCTGTTGCTTATAATGGGATCACTAAAATCCACATATTTAAGACGTTGAGGAGTGATCGTTAGGTTTGCTACAGCGATATCACCAAATCCTGCTTCGAGGGCATTAAGTAAGTCATCTCGTGGAACAGGAATAACTTGAACATTTACATGAATTTTATTTTTACGTAAATGTAGTTCAAAATGATGAAGAAACTCAGCAATAATACCTTTAGGTTGCCCTTTCTCTATGTAGTAAAAGCCGAGATCTGCCGAAACAAGAACTCTAACCGTCCCTTTCTTCTTTAAACTATCAAGATCTCCAGTATACGGAACTTGCGCTAAGGGCGATAACTCAAGAGAAAAACCGATACTTGGTAGTAATATAAGAAACAGTATGAAATTGCGAAATCGATGCATGCCGAAATATCCTTTTTAACAACACCTTAACAAGTTAGGGTTAAAAAGAGATGAAATCAAGCATTTTTGTTAGGATACGGTAAATTCCTATTTTTAAAACAAAAAGCCAGTGTATATTTCGAATATATACACTGGCTTTGTTAGTCACTTACTTAGGTATCAATATTTAAACAAATTAACCTGATTATTTAATTGCTTAGCAATGCTACGTAGTTCTTCTGATAACTTTTGTGAATTATCAGCTTGATGTGACATTTGGTCAGACACATCGTTAGCTGATTGGATATTCTTACTTACTTCATCAGTCACGGTTCTTTGCTCAGCAGCAGCACTTGATATTTGAGTTGCCATGTCTGAGATTTGGGTAATAGAAATTGAAATCTCTTCTAATGCTTGAGTGGCATTATTTGCGTCATCAACACTTGATTGAGCAAAGGTCTTGCTTTCGTCCATACTTTGAACTGCATTTGCCGTATTGCGTTGTAGTGTTTCGATCATATTGCGAATCTCATCTGTTGAACTATGAGTTCGTTGGGATAAAACACGAACCTCATCAGCAACAACAGCAAAACCACGACCTTGTTCACCTGCTCGTGCGGCTTCAATCGCTGCATTTAGTGCAAGTAGGTTTGTTTGTTCAGCGATGTCACGAATGGTTGAAAGTATAGTATTGATATCTTGTGCGTTTTTATCTAACTCTTGAATAATACCTGAAGCATTATCCACTTGATTTGCAAGGTTCGTGATTGATTCTTGGTTACGCATGATAACTTGCTTTCCGTGCTCACAGTTTTCTGTTGAGCTAACCGCTGAATCTGCCGTCATCTGTGCATTGTTAGCAACTTCTTGAGCTGTTGCTGACATTTCATGAACAGCAGTAGCAATTTGTGAAATTTCATTTAGCTGAATGGTTAAGCCATCACTAGTCTGACGGGCTACTGCTGTACTCACTTTTGATTGTGAATCCAGCTCCGACGAGGAAGTTGCAATATCTTTCACTATGGATTGAAGTTTTTCTACAAATCCATTGACGTGGCCAGCTAATATACCAATCTCGTCTTTAGAATTGACTTTAATACGTTGTGTTAAATCGCCATTCCCATTTGATAGGTCTTTCATTGCTTCACTTAATGTATTTAGAGGAGCTAATGCGTGCTTAATTAAGAACATAGCGAGAGCGGCAATGATAGCGATTTGAACTAACGTCATAATAGCTGAGTCACGTAATACGCTACGAACCGACGCGAATGCCTGTTTTTTATCAACCACAACAATGAAATACCAATCGGTTTGAGGAACTTTTTCGGCGGTTAAGAAAGCATCGTTACCGTAAACATTAACTTCAGTTTGAGAGTGACTTGTTGCGAGTTGCTGAATTCGGTTTAGTGAGAAATCATGCCCAAGTGCTGAGATAGACTTCATTGTCATGTTTTTATCAGGATGTGCGACAAAGTTACCGTTACCATCAATAAGGAATGCAGAAACACCATCTTGGTTGATAGCTAGAATATCATCAACAATAGATTGAATACTAACGTCGGCACCAATAACGCCACGATAACCATTGTATTGAACGCTTTAGCAATAGTAATGACTAATCCGCCATTACCTGCATCTAAATAAGGACTTGTTACTATGGTTGATGTTTTTGATAATGCCTCTTGATACCAACCTCGTTGTCTAGGGTCGTAGTCAGCGGGCACTGGATTATCAGTATTACTTTGAAAAAACTCACCAGTATCAAGGCCTGCATAAGTAATTATGAAATGTCCAGCACGTTGAGACTGATTGAAGTAGCTAATAGGGACATCAGAATGAACAAATGCGTTCGTTGATGCCTCAACAATATTAGTTCGGCCACTTATCCATTTATCAAGGCCAGATACACTTGCTTTAGTGATAGCTGCTGAAAATTGATTTACCGAACGATAGGTTTCATCGAGTAATTGACGTCCTGTCATTACTGTTTGAATGGAAGCCATCACTAAGATGACTACAACAAACATGAGTGTGAGCTTATTTTTTATGGATATATTACTTAACATTGGTTTCCCCCGAATCCTTTGTTTTATAGTGCATCGTACCATACAACGAATGTGGGTAAATTATTTGTTATAATTGTTATAATTGTTATTATCAATAGATATATGTGCCGGGTTTGTCGCTTTTTTTGAGTTTAAAATGTAAATCTTGCTGTCATCATTACCTGATTACCATAAATACCACTGAATTTTGCTTCAGCGCCGACAGAAAGTTGCTCGGTAGAGTGGAAGCGAAAATGCACGCTACCAATATCTTTGTTTGTGTTGCTATTAAAGAGTTGGCCATATTTTGCACCAACTTCAATTTGTTGCACTAACCAAGCACGAAAACCAAAATTGACTTCAGTGAGCATTTGATCACCAAATTTATCACTTGATTTGTCTTTTACGTTATGAAGTAGCAATTGACCATAAATATCTGCAAATTCATTAATAGGACCGTTAAAACCAATACCACCATTGATATCCCAATCACCTTCAAATTTACTTTCAATTTGTCCAACTAAGTGCGAATTTTCTGTAAATTGTTGGTTAATTTGGGCTCCAAATGTACCAGGACTCGTTCCTACTCGAGCTTCAAAAAAGCTATAAGGGAAGTTATTGGCCACCGCTGTTGAAGAACTCAATGCTGTTGCCAATATAAGTGCCTTTTTAATGTGTTTTGTTGATTCCATACCCTATTAACCTAACATTCATGAATTTTATCTATAAAAAAGCCTGCAATATGCAGGCCAAGTTATGATAAGTTGATTTTTTTACAGGATTTGCATTCTATCTACTTCTATTTCAGGTACTTTACCACCTTCATATTCACCAAATAAACGCACCTTCGTGGTTTCATTTATAGCGGATGGTAATGAGATATCATCGTCTAACTCAATTTGGATTTCTGTTGTACCATCAGAGAATAGGTATTTATCTTTACGAATATGACGGATGATTTTTCCATCTACAACGGCATTCTTTTCTGTAAACATACTTGTATCTTTCAGTAATTCAGCAACGGTAATTGTGCTTACAGGGCCCGTATAGTTAAATTGTGCTTGTTTATGGTTGCTGTGATCATCATTACCAGCAAGAGCGATAGTTGGAGATAAGGTTAGAGCTGCGGTAATGGCAATAATTGTCTTTTTCATAATAGATCCTTAAGTGATGCATAAGAGTTAATTTAAGCGGTGTCGCTTCGATTGAGCTATTAAAACAAAACACGCTTGAATCTATCGTGAGTAAATTATTCATATTCCATTCATCTAAACTTAAGAAGTGAAGAAGATAAACAGATCCTCCCTCTTAACAGAGAATAATGATAATATCAGTGGCTTAATATCTAACGTAAATAGATGGAACTATGAATAAAATTTCTCCACTGATGGTTCAAGGAACCACCTCTGATGCTGGTAAAACGGTGCTGGTGGCAGGCTTATGCCGAGTTCTTGTCAATAAAGGGATCCAAGTTGCCCCTTTTAAACCACAGAATATGGCACTTAACAGTGCAGTAACCGAAGAGGGAGGGGAAATTGGTCGTGCTCAAGCTCTTCAAGCTGATGCCGCAAGAGTTAAGCCTCATGTTCATATGAATCCTATTTTATTAAAACCTAACACAGATATTGGTGCTCAAGTAATTGTTCAAGGTAAAGCCATTGAAACAATGGATGCTTGGGGCTTTCAAGATTACAAAAAATTAGCCATGCCTTATGTATTGGAATCGTTTTCTTATCTTACTGAACATTATCAATGTGTTGTTATTGAAGGGGCAGGAAGCCCTGCTGAAATCAACTTACGTGAAAACGACATAGCCAATATGGGGTTTGCTGAAGCGGCTGATGTTCCGGTTATTATTGTTGCCGATATCGATCGTGGCGGTGTCTTTGCTCATCTCTATGGCACATTAGCTCTTCTCTCAGAATCAGAACAAGCGCGAGTAAAAGGATTTGTTATTAACCGCTTTCGTGGTGATATCTCTTTACTTGTTCCCGGTCTCGAGTGGTTAGAAGAAAAAACAGGTAAACCAGTATTAGGCGTTATTCCTTATTTGCATGGATTAAATTTAGAAGCGGAAGATGCGATTAAGAGCGAGCAGCAGGAGAAAGGGAAGTTTATAGTTAAAGTACCTGTTGTTACACGCATAAGTAATCATACCGATTTTGATCCTTTGCGCTTACATCCTGAAATAGATCTTCAGTTTGTTGGCAAAGGACAATCATTATCAGGTGCTGATTTCATTATTCTTCCTGGGAGTAAGTCTGTGCAAGTCGATTTACATTATCTAAAATCGCAAGGTTGGGATAAAGACATTGAAAGGCATCTTCGTTTTGGTGGCAAAATCATGGGCATTTGTGGTGGTTATCAAATGTTAGGTGAAAGCCTTTCCGATCCACTTGGTCTTGAAGGAAAAGCCTCATCGATTGCAGGCTTAGGGTATTTATCTATTACTACGGAACTTAAAAAACAAAAACAATTAACGTTAGTCGAAGGAGATCTTAAGTTACCAAACCAAGAGACAGTAAAAGTCAAAGGATACGAAATTCATGCAGGAGTTAGTACTTACATAAAAGAAGAGGAAAAAGGGGGGGATAATCATTTCCCTATCTCAATTACAAATGAAAGTATGGTAAGGCATGATGGTACACTTAATGACGAAAGCACCATTTTTGGTACTTATTTACATGGTATTTTTGATGAACCAAGCGCGTTTGAAGCAATCCTGTTTTGGGCTGGGTTAAAAGAAAATAAAGCGATAGATATGGATGCGATTCAAGAAGAAGCGATTGAGCGCATTGCTGAGTCTATAGAAGAGAGTTTAGATCTATCGCAGATCTGGCCAAATGAATTTGAAAAAAAAGCGGCTTATTAAGGAAGGTATAAGTATGTCTCAATTGGCATTATTTTTAGTATTGGTGTTTAGTGCTTTATCGGTATCAGCAAATGTTACTGTTTATGCTGCTTCGTCCTTAACCAATGTAATGAATGACATTGTTGATGATTATCAAGATAAAACGGGTGATCGAGTCCGTGTTAGCTATGCCGGTTCATCGTCACTGGCTCGACAAATAGCCAATGGTGCACCAGCAGATATTTACCTTTCCGCCAACACTAAATGGATGGAATACTTGGTAGAGCAAGATCAAATTGATACTGCAAGCAAAGTTGATTTATTACGAAATAGCTTGGTTCTTATTGCCTCTAAGACAACACCAAAAGAAAATACATGGCACTGGTTTATTGGGCAAAAAGGCTTTCGTATTGCAATGGCTGATCCAAGGCATGTTCCTGCTGGAATCTATGGAAAACAAAGTCTTACAAAACAGTATCGTTGGCCAGAAGTAAAAGATCATATAGCATCAGGTAACAATGTTCGATCGGCTTTATTGTTTGTTGAGCGTGATGAAGCGCCTGTCGGAATTGTGTATAAAACAGATGCATTGTTATCGAAAGGCGTTACGATTGTTGAAGAGTTTCCTGCAGATTCACATGATCCGATTGTCTATCCAATGGCTATCATAAAAAATAAAAACTCAGATAAGGTGACTCGCTTTTACCAATACCTATTGTCTGATGAAGCAAAAAATACATTCATCTCTTATGGATTTTCGACTATCTAATGATATTAACGGATTACGAAGTAGAGGCTTTACTATTAAGTTTAAAAATTGCAGGTATTGCCGTTAGCTTTTCTTTGCCTATTGGCATTCTTTTGGCTTGGGTGTTAGCTCGCTGTGAATTTAAAGGAAAGGGCTTACTTGATGGTTTAATTCATTTACCTTTAGTGTTGCCACCGGTAGTGATTGGTTACTTACTGTTAATTTCAATGGGGCGACAAGGTGTTATTGGTAAATGGTTATATGAGCTATTTGGTTTAACGTTTAGTTTTAATTGGAAAGGTGCTGCACTTGCCTCCGCTATCGTTGCATTACCTTTAATGGTACGTGCAATTCGCTTAGCTCTAGAATCCGTCGATCAAAAGTTAGAGCAAGCCGCAAGAACATTAGGCGCTTCACGCTCCAAAGTATTTACTACGATTACCTTACCGTTAATGTTACCGGGAATTTTAACTGGTGCAGTATTGGCTTTTGCACGAAGTTTAGGTGAGTTTGGTGCAACGATCAGTTTCGTCTCGAATATAGAGGGTGAGACTCGAACGCTCCCTCTTGCTATGTTCAGTTATATTGAAACCCCAGGAGCCGAAATGGAGGCAGCACGCCTATGTGTGATTTCTATTATTGTTGCTTTAATCTCATTATTACTCTCAGAATGGTTAGCACGTGCCAGCAAAAAAAGGTTAATGGGTTAATTCATGTTAGTCATTGATATAAAAAAACAATTAGGTGATTTGAATCTTGATATTCAGTTAACGTTACCCTCATCTGGGATCTGTGCCGTTTTCGGGCGTTCGGGCGCAGGTAAGTCCTCACTTGCTAATATAGTTAGTGGACTTAGCTCACCAGATTCAGGGCGAATCACTCTTAATAACTCCGTATTATTTGATTCTGAGAAGAAAGTATCTATACCACCAGAGCAGCGTCATGTTGGTTATGTTTTTCAAGATGCGCGCTTATTCCCCCACTATAAAGTAGAAGGAAATTTGCTGTATGGATGCAATGGAAAAAGAACGCATTTATTTGATGATGTCGTAAAGCTGTTAGACATTGAATCTCTGCTGCAACGTTATCCGCATTCATTGTCTGGTGGTGAGAAACAAAGAGTGGCGATTGGCCGAGCTATCTTATCAGAGCCTGCATTACTTATTATGGATGAGCCATTAGCCTCTTTAGATCTACCAAGAAAACATGAAGTAATGCCTTATTTAGAAAGGTTAGCAAAAGAAATCCAAACCCCAATTATTTATGTCACCCACAGTTTAGATGAAATTTTACGTTTAGCCGATCACATGGTTTTATTGAACCAAGGTAAAGTGAGTCTATCTGGAGACATTACTGATGTATGGGGATCGCCATTAATGCGCCCTTGGTTAAATGCATCAGAACATTCTGCATTATTAGAAGGATTTATTACTGAGTTACATTCAGATCACCCTATGACATTAGTCACCTTAAATAATTCTCAGCAGGGTATCTGGGTTAAGGCGCCTTGCAAGTGTACGGAAGAAGGGCAAAAAATTCGATTACGTATTCGAGCTAATGATGTTTCTTTAATTAAACAGCAACCAGAACAAAGCTCTATTCGTAATATTCTTCCAGTAATCATCGACAGTTTAACGGAAGATAAAGAAAACGATGTAGTGGCAGTTAAATTGAATTTATCTGGACATATACTGTGGGCCAATATTACACGTTGGGCACAAGAAGAACTGGCATTAGACGTTGGGCAACACTGGTTTGCACAAATTAAAGGTGTAAGTGTGACTCAATCAGACTTATGCTCAAAATAAAGATCTTGAAAATATAAGCCTCATAAAGGAAGTAAATATGAAGTACCAATGGATATTATTTGATGCCGATGAAACACTCTTTCATTTCGATGCGTTTGCAGGTTTGCAACGTATGTTTGAAGGATACGGCATTCATTTCAGTAAAGAACAATTCATTGAATATCAATTGGTAAATAAACCATTGTGGGTGCAATACCAAGATAATGAAATTACCGCTCAGCAGCTACAAGAAACGCGATTTGAAGAGTGGGCAAAGAAAGTCGGCGTTACACCAAAAGCGATGAACAGTGCTTTTATGATGGCAATGGCAGATATTTGTACACCACTAGATGGCGCAAGAGAATTACTTGATTCATTATTAGCAAGCAATGTGAAAATGGGAATTATCACTAATGGCTTTACTGAACTGCAAAAGAGCCGTTTGGAAAAAACAGAATTCAGTCATTACTTTGAATTGATTACGATTTCAGAGCAAGTTGGTGTAGCTAAACCGAATAAACGTATTTTTGAACATACTTTTTCTATGATGGGTGAGGTTGAATTATCAAACATATTAATGGTTGGTGATAACCCTGATTCAGATGTTCTTGGTGGAATGAATGCAGGTGTTGATACATGCTGGTTAAATGCAAGCCAACAAGCATGCCCTGAAGGTGTTGAACCAATCTATACAGTTAAGAACCTGAATGAGTTACAAGTACTGTTACATAATGCTTAGAAGGCTTTTGATGCAGTAAACTGTATTATTATAAAGCACCTCATTGTTTATTATAACAATGAGGTATTTTTGTATCATTTGACCAGAAATATTACTTTTCTGATGGTGTTACTTGTTCTGTGTTTTCAGACTCTACTGTTGCTTGCTCTGCTTCAAGAGCCATTTTTTCACGATCAGCTTTACTGATGTATTTTGGCTTATTATGCGAACGGCTATTTTTTGTTTGGGTTCTGCGGTGTTTCTTTAAAAGAGTCTCTTTAACTTTGTTTTTACGGCTCATTGTATTACCACATTAAATCATCAGGAATAACGAATTCCGCATACGGGTCGTCTTCATCCTGTGCATCTTCCGCTATTACGTTGTTAAGCACAACAACTGATTCATCACGCAAGGTAATCTTATCAGCCACACCTGCAGGGACAATTTCATAATCGTCATTAAAGTGCACGATAGCAAGACGGCCAGCAACTAATTGCGTTTGCATTGTTTTATCAACATACATTTTTTTGACTAGTGTACCGTCAGTAAAGTTATAACCAATGTCACCGTGAGAGCGATCTAGTTTATTTGCAGTGATCAATTGTTTGATTTGAGCGGTTAATTCTTTCTGAACTTTCTCGGCTTTGTGTTTCAAGCTTAGTTCTTTGTCTTTTTCAGCTTGAGCTGCTTTGTTCAATTCTACAGCCGCTTTTGCTTCACGATTTTGAACGCGTGATTTTTTTGAAGCTTTTTTTGCTTTTGCTACTTTCTTTTGGTTCACTAACCCAGCTTTTAGCATTTGCTCTTGTAAGCTTAGTGCCATAAATCATTCCTAATAATAACGATATTGAATTCCAATGATTATCCCATGACTTGTATGGGATTTAAAGGATATAGAGAGAAGTAAAGATGAAAACACCCTGTATTGCAGCTTGCAAAAACGAAGATGGCATTTGTATTGGTTGTAAACGTACCATTACTGAGATCATAGAGTGGAAATCAATGACTGATGAAGAAAGAGACAGAGTGATGGATAGATTATCAGGTAAAACAACAGCACATACTTGTCCTGAATGCACAAAGCCAGCGCAATGTGATATCAAAATGGGTAAAGAAACGTGTTGGTGTTTTGAGGTCGAAACTCGCGATGTAGGTATTGTTTCTGAGAATTCAGAATGTTTATGCCAAGATTGTTTAACAAAGAAACCGATAGCGTGATATTTACGTGCTACCTTATAAATAGGGTCCTAAATTTGATATAGATCAATTGATAAAGTTATCAAAGTTACCCATCCTTTAGAGGTATTTAACATCGTTAACAATATTTACATAAAATTAATTTGTCACAAGTGTTAATATTCCTACATATCACCTCTCAATTAAATACATCTCTGGATGAACGCAAAAAACTAGTCGATAAAGGGACTTATCTGAAAAATTTAATTGAAGCACTATTTGTGAGGGATTAAAATCTATGTCAAATAGGTTCGATAACTTGTTAACATTTTCTATAATTTTAAAGTAGAAAGATAACTAGGAATAAAATTATGAGCAATGCAATAAAGCAAAACGATGGAGCAGAACGTTCTTCTGAATGGAAAGCATTTTTCTTCATTACGGTTGTTCTTTTCCCAATTCTAAGTGTGGGTGTGGTTGGTGCTTACGGTTTCTCTGTATGGTTCATGCAGATGCTGTTTTTTGGTATGCCAGGTCACGGTGGTTGATTCTTTTTTAAGTATCACCAGCTATAACAAATTAGAATTATTTAAAGAGAAGCAATTATGATGTCATTACTTAAAAAAGCTTGGTCGGTTTTTGCCCGCCCGAGTGTTCATATCAGCTTGGGTGTACTTACCCTTGGTGGTTTCATCGCAGGTGTTATTTTTTGGGGTGGCTTTAATGTTGCGTTAGAAGCAACGAACACTGAAGAGTTCTGTGTAAGCTGTCACGCTGATAACATTGTACCTGAATACGCAGGTACTATTCATGATAAAAACCGTTCAGGTGTTCGTGCTACATGTCCTGACTGTCACGTTCCTCACGAATGGACTTCAAAGATTGCTCGTAAAATGCAAGCAAGTAAGGAAGTATATGCACACATATTCGGTTTTATTGATACACCAGAGAAATTTGAAGATCGTCGTATAGTTTTAGCCCAGCACGAATGGGACCGTTTTAGCGCAAACAAATCTCTTGAGTGCCGTAACTGTCATGACTATGACGGCATGGATTTCTCTAAAATGCAACCTACAGCACGTATTCAAATGCAAGGTGCAAAAGAGCGTGATCAAAGTTGTGTAGATTGTCATAAAGGTATTGCACACAGCCTTCCTGCAAATATGGATAGCTCGGGCGGTATGGTTAGTGAGTTAACTCAACTAGCAAGCAACACTAAGTACGAAGATGGTCAAACGTATGTTTCTGTTCGCCATCTTCCTATGTACGAAGATGATAAATTAACGATCGAAGCTGGGCTATTAAATCCTGCATCTCAAGTCACTGTAGTGGAAGAGAAAGGTGATGCAATGAAAGTTGCAATTGAAGGCTGGCGTAAAGTTAAAGGCTTCGGTCGTGTTATCCAGGAAGATTTTGGGTTAAATATCGCTGTAGGTTCACTGCTTAAAGATGCAGCTCAGAACGATAAATTTGTTCAGAAATTTGAAACTAAAGAAGATGATCTAACAGGTCTACCTTGGCAGCGTGTAACTGTAAATCTATGGATGAAGAAAGAAGATTTCTTACCTGACTACACTACAGTTTGGCAGAAAGCGGAAGAGTCATACAAAACAAACTGTTCTGTATGTCACACACAACCAGCTGAAGCGCACTTCGATTCTAACACATGGCCTGGTATGTTTGACGGTATGATGGCATTCGTTAACTTCGATACAGACAGTAAGTCACTTGTATTGAAATACCTACAAAAACACTCTTCAGATTTTTCTGACGAAAAACACTAAGAATTAATGGAGTAGATAGAATTATGTCTATTAGCAGAAGAAGTTTTCTAAAAGGTGTTGCAACAACAAGTGCAGTATCTTTAGTAGGTCCAAGCCTACTAATGTCTTCAAAAGCCAATGCTGCAGAAACAACTGGCACATGGCGTACATCTGGCTCACACTGGGGGGCGTTCCGTGCGCACATCTATGGTGGCAAAGTACAAGAAATTACAGCGCTAGAAATGGATAAGCATCCAACAGATATGTTGAATGGTATCAAAGGGATTATTTATAGCCCAAGCCGTGTACGTTACCCAATGGTACGTTTAGATTGGCTGAAAAAACATAAGTACTCAGCTGAGACTCGTGGTAACAACCGTTTTGTGCGTGTAACTTGGGATGAAGCGTTAGATTTATTCTACCGTGAGCTTGAGCGTGTTCAAAAAGACTACGGTCCATGGGCGCTTCATGCTGGTCAAACTGGTTGGAACCAAACAGGTTCTTTCCACAACTGTACTGCTCAAATGCAACGAGCTGTTGGTATGCATGGTAACTTCATCAAGAAAGTAGGCGACTACTCGACGGGGGCAGGTCAAACAATCATGCCTTATGTTCTTGGTTCTACAGAAGTATATGCACAAGGTACTTCTTGGTCTGAGATCATCGAGCATTCAGATAACATTATTTTATGGGCAACGGATCCAGTTAAAAACCTACAAGTAGGTTGGAACTGTGAGACTCATGAATCTTACGCATACCTTGAAAAGCTAAAAGAAAAAGTAGCTGCGGGTAAAGTAAATGTGCTTTCTGTTGATCCAGTTAAAAACAAAACACAGCGTTACCTACAAAATGACCACATGTACTTAAACCCACAAACTGATGTGGCGTTCATGCTGGCTGTGGCTTACACGCTATATACAGAGAACTTGTACGACAAAGCATTCATTGATACTTACTGCCTAGGCTTTGATGAGTTTATGCAATACGTGCTTGGTGAAACTAAAGATAAAGTAGTTAAAACTCCTGAGTGGGCTTCTGAAATCTGTGGCGTATCACCTGAGCAAATTCGTGATTTTGCAAAAATGATGGCAACTGGTCGTACACAGATCCTATTTGGATGGTGTATCCAGCGTCAGCAGCACGGTGAGCAACCATACTGGATGGGTACCGTTCTATCTGCAATGACTGGTCAAATTGGTCTTGCTGGTGGTGGTGTATCTTACAGTCACCACTACTCAAGTGTTGGTGTTCCTTCTACTGGTTTTGCTGGTCCTGGTGGCTTCCCACGTAACGTAGATCAAGGTCATGAGCCTAAGTGGAATAACAACGACTTCAATGGTTACAGCAATACTATTCCTGTAGCACGTTGGATCGACTGTCTATTAGAACCAGGTAAAGAGATCCGTTATAACGGTTCTAAAGTTGTACTGCCTGATTTCAAAATGATGGTTATTTCTGGTAACAACCCTTGGCATCACCACCAAGATCGTAACCGAATGAAGAGAGCATTCCAAAAACTTCAAACGGTTGTAACGATTGATTTTGCTTGGACGGCAACATGTCGTTTCTCTGATATTGTACTTCCAGCATGTACGCAATGGGAACGTAACGATATTGACCAATACGGTTCATACTCTGCACGTGGCTTGATTGCAATGCATAAGCTTGTAGATCCTTTATATCAATCAAGATCTGACTTTGAGATCATGACTGAACTGACTCGTCGTTTTGGCCGTCATAAAGAATATACTCGTGGTATGGATGAAATGGAGTGGGTTCGTTCACTTTATGCTGATTGTCGCACAGCAAACGAAGGCAAATTTGAGATGCCTGAATTTGATGAGTTCTGGGAAAAAGGTGTTCTAGACTTTGGTGAAGGTAAACCATGGGTTCGTCACGCTGACTTCCGTAAAGACCCTGAGGTTAATGCTCTAGGTACGCCTTCTGGTTTCATTGAAATCACAAGCCGTAAAATTGCACGTTTTGGCTACGAAGAATGTCAAGGTCACCCAATGTGGTTCGAGAAATCTGAACGTTCACATGGTGGTCCAGGTTCTAAAGAGCACCCATTCTGGATGCAATCTTGTCACCCTGACAAGCGTCTGCACTCACAAATGTGTGAATCTGAAGAGTTCCGTGCAACCTACGCTGTTCAAGGTCGTGAGCCGGTATACATTAACCCTCTAGATGCTAAAGAAAAAGGCATTAAAGATGGTGATTTAGTTCGCGTATTTAATGGCCGTGGTCAGCTTCTCGCTGGTGCTGTTCTGACTGATAGTTACCCTCGTGGTGTTATCCGTATTGAAGAAGGTGCATGGTACGGTCCATTAAATGAAAAAGTGGGCGCAATCTGTACTTATGGCGATCCAAATACACTAACACAAGATATTCCATCATCTGAACTTGCTCAGGCAACATCAGCGAATACATGTCTAGTTAACTTTGAGAAATTCAAAGGTAAAGTACCACCAGTAACTTCATTTGGTGGCCCAATTATTGTTGAATAAGACAATAAAAGTAAATTAATTTTAAAAGCACCTATATTTGGGTGCTTTTTTTATATATTCTTATTTTATATATTACAATCTCATATATTTAAAGGTTGCTAATATATAAAAACAATACTATTTTATAACAAGAGTATTCTGTTTTTTATTGATTTTAAATTAATTTAAAATCAATGTGATTTTGCTATGAGAAAATCAAAATATGTATTATCCTCTCGCCGAAAATTCACATAGGTGAAATCATTAGGATAATGCAAGAATGCTGCAAAAGTTACTTTCAAATTTAAAAACAAAATATCAAATATTAGTACCAGTCTTAGCTACTGTCGTAGTAATGATGCTTGCTATCTATTTAGTTAATTCAAAATTAGAATCAACAAACCGTAATGTTCAAATATCAGATTACCGAAGCTATCAACTAAGCAATGTCTCTATTGCTGAAGCGCAATTGTTGTTTCTTCGATTAAATGTATCTGCTACATTTACAAATCTTGAATCATTAAAAACAATCGATTTTGATGGCATTAATTCAGAGCTGAATTCTAATTTTGCTAATATGGTAAACCAACAACGAACGTTGCAAAATATGGGGGCCGCCGTTAAGTCTCCTGAGCAGCTTCAATCTGAATTGAATATATTGATATCTCAACTGAATGATTACAAAAAGCATTCAGATGAGATGATAAAATATAATGATAAAAAGATAAAAGAATGGGGCAATTCACTGTATCTAACGACACCTATTCAACAGGCAAGTGAGCTAATATTCTCACCATCACAAAGTGAAGAATCTCAGCTATATTGGGGAAAGGTACTGCCTGAAGTATACAATAAAGCAGGTAGCATCGAAATTCAGATGACTTCTTTGTTCAATGAAGACTTATATACATCGGTAAGTAAAACACCAAGAATAGACATCGTTAATAGAGACTTTGATACATTAGCTAAACTGATTGAACCATTAGAGAATGAAGAAGCCAAAAATATCCTTGCTTCTGCATTTAAATCTCAATCTGAAATTAATACGGTATTATGGAAGGCTACTGACCAAATAAATAAAAATAAGGAAGCATTAATCGACCTTGGAAATACAATGTATCAAGAATTGAATGATGAAAGAGTTCGTCTAACTAAGATGAATAGCAGTATTTCAGAACATAATATGGTATTAATTTCTGAAAGTCAGACTTTATTGTTAACTGCTCTAACGGTTACTGTAATCATTTCTTTAGTTATTGGTATTGTTATTGCTCAGATCGTAACTAAACCAATTTTAGTACTTCAAGAGCAGATGTCAGATATTTCAAATGGCCGTCTAGATTCATTGAATAATCAATCAAGTGACAATGAAATTGGTGAGCTATGTAAAAATACAGACAGCACAGTAGTTCGCTTACAAGATATGATTAGCAGTTTACGTAACGTTGGTGAAGAAGTGTCTTCATCGTCAACGGAACTCGCTGCAATTATGGTACAAAGTGAAGCGAATGCATCAGACCAAAAATCTCAAGTTGATTTGATTGCAACGGCAATTACTGAATTGGCTGCTTCTGCAAATCAAGTCGATGCATCTGCAAATCAAGCGGATATTAAAGCTAAAGAAGTATTAGGAATGAGCCGAGATGGCGCTCAATCTGCTGCAGAAGGGGTGAAATTAAGTCAAGATCTTGCGATTCAGATGGATGAAACCTCTTCTGAAGTAATGATACTGAAAGATCAAACGGATCGCATTAGTGAAGTGGTTACGGTTATCGATTCTATTTCTGAGCAAACGAATCTACTAGCATTAAACGCAGCGATTGAAGCGGCACGTGCTGGTGAGAGTGGTCGAGGTTTCGCGGTTGTTGCTGATGAAGTTCGCGTACTTGCTGCTAAGACTCAACAGTCAACTCAGAATATTCAAGATATCATTAATAACTTGCAGCAAAAATCATTGACTGTGGTTGATTCAGTTAATCAGTCTATTAATATGATTCATAAAACTGCTCAAATGAGTCTTGATACAAATAATCAATTATTAAGCATTTCTGATTCAATAGAGCTTATCTCTCAAACTAATGCCGAAATGGCAACAGCAGCCAATGAGCAAAGTAGAGCTATAGAGTCTATTAGTGAAAACGTTAATGTGATTACTGAGAGTATTAACCAGAACGTAGAAGGAATTAAAGAATCTGCGCAAGCTAGCCAGCATTTATCTGAACTTTCTGAAAACCAAAGAGAACAATTGTTATTCTTTAAAGTATAAATTTATTGATTAGTTTACCAAGTCAGTATTAATGATACTGGCTTGGTGTTTTTAATATTTAACCCCTCCAAACTCTCGCCCCTCATCTGTTATTGTTGCTTGTATCTTGAATAGTAGTATTCTATGGAATTGACACAGTTATCTGATTAATTTCGTTATAGAAACGAGTAGTAGGAAGTGCATGATGAACCCTTTATTTTTCTTATGCGGACAAGAAACTATTCCTGTTCAAGCTGATTTAGTTTATGAACTGCAAGACGACCAAGTTACTATGCGTTTTGCTGGCATTCATAACCTGCCTATTAATGATCATTATCTTGTTTTACAGTTCCCTACACAATTAGAGCATGATGCTAAGATTTTAGGCGATGGCTTTCAAATGCTATCTCAAACGGGTGGTCAGGTTAGTTCTCCTCAAGATATTGGCCGTTGTCCTGATAATAACGCCAGTTACCGTTTATATTCAGAAAAAGCCAAAAAACGTTTCTATAACTACTTAGTGATCGAGCAGTCAGACGGTTACTCTTTATTTGGGTTTACCTCATGTTATCGCTTTGCTGGATATTTTGAAATTCATCAACACCAAGGTGAAATGAACGTAATGGCATTTCTTGATGGGGAGCATACTCACCCTCAGGATTGGGCTAGCAATAAAATGGAAGCGGTTACTGTTATTCAAGCCGATTCACTTGATGCTTTATATGAACTTTATGCAGTAAAAATACAGCAACAGCACCCGATGAGAGCAGGAGTAAAACAAAGTGCGCCTGTTGGGTGGTGTTCATGGTACGCGTATTACGCTGATGTGACTGAGCAAAATGTTTTAGACAACCTTGAAGTAATGTGTAATGAGCAACCAGAGTTTGAATGGGTTTTACTTGATGATGGCTATCAAGCATTTATGGGGGATTGGTTATCACCGTCAAATAAATTCCCTAATGGCATTGAAAGCTTATTAGCGGCAATAAAAAGTAAAGGCAAAAAGCCAGCTATTTGGATTGCTCCATTTATTGCTCAACCAGAGTCAGAGATCTTTAAAAATCATCCAGATTGGTTTGTACGTCATGGAAACGGTGAGTTATTAAAAGCGGAAGATATCACTTATGGAGGTTGGCGTTGTACACCTTGGTATATTCTTGATACTTCAAAACAAGCCGTGCAGATTCATTTAACTGAAGTTATTCGAACCATGAGAGAGGAATGGGGAGTTGAACTTTTTAAATTGGATGCAAATTACTGGGGCTCATTAAAAGGTGTTCGTGTTCAGTCAGGGATCACAGGAATTGAAGCCTATCGTTTAGGTATGCAAGCCATTATTAATGGTGCTGGAGAGGCGTTAATTCTAGGGTGTAATGCGCCAATGTGGCCATCTTTAGGTCTTGTGGATGCAATGCGCGTCTCTGATGACGTAGAAAGAAAAGCCGAGCGATTTGAACAAATTGCAAAAGAAACATTTTATCGTAGTTGGCAGCATCGTAAATTATGGCAAATTGATCCTGATTGCATCACGTTAATTTCCTTACCTAATCAAGGGGCAGAACGAAAAGATTATGAATTTCACCGCAATGTGATCTTAGCCGCTGGCGGATTAGCCTTATCTGGAGACCCGTTACCTGAGTTGAATAACTTTGCGAAGAAGACATGGAAGAATCTATTGTCACGTCATCGCCTAACACAAGATTCAGCCCAGTTTAAATCATTATCGAATCGTCACTGTACACTTCGACTTAATCATCAGCATGAGCTCCATTGTGTCTTTAACTATGATGATGAGCCAATGGAGCACACGTTAGTGGCTGATCAACCTTCAATTTGGCGTGATTTTTGGACAGGTGAGCAATTGAATGAAGAGCCTGCGCAGATGTTATTGCTGACTTTAGAAAGTGGGTTAAGTAGCCGTGCAATCTTGGTATCTATCTAAATTAACAATACTGACTTATTGGTTTAATTTAAGTACATGAAAGATTTACTACTCGATTTTCTTATCCCGATTTGAGGTTACATAGTCCCATCTTTATTATTGGTAATAGAGATGGGATTTATTTAGTCTAATCTAGCACTCAATTTTAGGTGTCGCTGCACTAATACGCTGCTTTCTATCATGTGTAGGGGCATCAAAATGGCTCGCTAAAAGACGCTGTGTAATAGAGTGTTGAGGGTTTGCAAAGATCTCTTGGGTTGGACCTTTTTCTACCACTTCCCCTTCATGCATCACCATTACTTTGTCAGTAATATGTTTTACTACACCAATATGTTGCGATACGTAGATAAATGAAATAGCCATCTCTTGTTGAAGCTCTAAAAACAAGTTAATGATTTGAGAGCGCATCGCCATATCGAGTCCATTCAAGGCTTCATCTGCCACAATAATAGACGGTTGTAAGATTAAAGCTCGAGCCAAACAGACCCGCTGTTTTTGGCCTGTCGCCAGCATTTGTGGGTAGAAGTAAGCATGTTCAGGTAACAATCCAACACGTTGGAGAGTATCTTTAACTCGGCGCTCTCTTGCTTCTGGAGGCATGCTGGTATTACGCTTCAATGGGCCTTCTAGAATACGGCCTATTTGAATTCGAGGATTTAACGACGAGTTAGGATCCTGAAAAATCATACGTATCAGTTTACAACGAGTTTGAAAATTTTTGTAATCTAAAACCTCACCATTAACTTTAATTGTGCCAGAAGTAGGTTCAACGACACCTGCAAGCATTCTTGCTAATGTTGATTTACCTGAGCCGTTCGCACCAATAAAACCTATTGTTTGTCCCGCTTCTAATGAAAAGCTGACGGGTTTAACCGCTTCTCGTACTTGCTTGCGAAACAACCCAGTACGAAAAACGTAATCTTTTTTAAGATCAGTGACCTCAAGAAGCGCAGTCATTCTTCTTCTCCTCAAAGTTTAATGGGAAATGGCAGCTAAATTTGTGATCTTTCACTTTACGACCTTCTGGGACTTGCACGCATTTTCTTTGAGCATAAGGACAACGAGGACCTAAACGACAGCCGATAGGTAAATGTTGTAATGGTGGAATTGTTCCAGGTAATGATTCTAACTTGGCTTTATGAGGGATCCCATCTTTGCTAAAATCAGGCATGGCCCTTAGAAGTGCATTAGTATAAGGATGTTTTGGCGCTTCCAAAATATCCTTACGACAAGCAGACTCAACCGATTGACCGCAGTACATTACGGTGATTCTATCTACCCATTGGGTTAAGGTGATTAAATCATGACTGATCAAAAGAATCGTGGTGTTATTAACTTGATTCATGCGGCTTAATAAACGGAATATTTGTGACTGGGTTACGGCATCCAATTCATCGGTTGGTTCATCAGCAATTAAGATACGAGGCTTATTGGCAATAGCCATAGCGATCATTACTTTTTGACACTCACCATCTGTTAACTCATATGGATAACATTTCATGATGCGTTTATGATCTTTGATCCCTACTTTATGAAGTAGAGCAATAGCGCCTTTAGTCCGCCAATTCCAACGCTGCCACCAACTACCAGTAAAGTATTTTGATGGGATCGCTTCTTTTAATTGGTTACCGACTTGCTCTGATGGATCTAGACAGGTCGACGGTTCTTGGAAGATCATCGCCATTTCACGCCCAATCACTCGGCGGCGTTCTTTTGGTGACAATGCAAGAAGGTCAATATTACCTAATCGCATTCTATCAGCACTGATCTTCCAGTTATCTTTGGTGATGCCTAAAATTGCTTTAGCGACAAGAGACTTACCTGAACCTGATTCACCTACCAGCCCGCGAATTTCACCTTCATTAAGTGTTAGGCTCATACGCTCGACAGCTTTTACCATACCTTGAGGTGTTTCAAGCTCAATGGTTAAGTGACGAATATCTAATAAAGGCATTACTCTGTCCCCGCATTTAATGCACGCTGAATACCATCACCAACTAAATTAATGATAATAACCGTAAAGGTAATGACGATGCCAGGTAACGTTACTGTCCACGGAGCGGTATAAATTAACTCAATAGAGTCGCCTAACATTGCTCCCCATTCAGGACTTGGTGCTTGTGCGCCTAAACCGAGAAAACCGAGAGCAGTAATATCTAAAATAGCCACTGAAATCGCTAATGTCATTTCTGCGACGATAACAATGAGAATATTTGGTAATACAGAATTCCACAGAAGGTAAAAGTCGTTCGCACCATCAAGTCGAGCTGCAAGGACATAATCTTTTTCTACCTCATTATGAACCGCGGTGTATACAGCGCGAATGAAACGAGGAATGAGAGCTAACCAGATTGCTAATAAAATATTAAATTCTCCAAATCCTAAGAAAGCCACAAAAATAATAGCGAGCAATAGGGAAGGGATAAAGAGAATGATATCTAATAGGTGATTTAAAGCACTCGATAATAGTCCTTTAGTCATACCCGCAAAAATGCCAATGGTGCAACCTACAATACCAGAGAATAGCGCTACAATTACAGCGTAACCAAAAGTTAGTTTTGAGCCCATTAATAAGCGAGAGAGAATATCTCGCCCTAAATCATCGGTACCTAAGAAAAAGGCGACATCTCCTTCTGCACTCCATGATGGAGGCATTAATAGATTATCTGATTGCCACTGAGGATCATAAGGGCTTAACCATGGTGAAGTGATGGTTATTATAATAATTAATAATAAGCACCAAAATCCAAACATAGCTAAGGAATTTGATCGAAAACTTAACCAAAAACGTTCCATTTGCGTTGGAATATGTTCTTCTTGATAAACGCTATTTGAGAGCATAGAACTCTTTCCTTACTAATGGGTTTACTGCTGCACCTAATAAATCAGATAGGACATTTGCGAATAAAATAAATGAAGCAACAGTAATTACCCCTGCTTGAACAGCAACAAAATCTTGATTAATAATAGCATCCAAAAGCCAGCGACCAATACCAGGCCAGTTAAAAATAGATTCAGTTAAAATAGCTGCAGTAAATAGGCCTGATAGCTGTATACCTAGTTTTGGAATGATGGGCGGTAATGCATTACGAATAATGTGTTTAATCATGATTTGAAATTTAGACAGCCCTTTTGTATGAGCGACTTTAATGTAATTTTGAGTAATTACCGTGGAAACAGAAGAGCGCATCAAGCGAATGACTTCTGTCATTGGGGCGATTGAAAGCACCAACGTAGGTAATATTAAGTGCTGAATAATGTTTTCGAGCATTTCGGCACGGTACGGAGAGTTAGAAGCTAATACATCGATAAAGGCAAACCCTGTTTTAGTATCAAATTCATACAGCAAACTGTAACGACCAGAAACAGGAGTAATACCAAGCTGCAAGCTAAAAAACATCAGTAATATTAATGCTATCCAAAACAAAGGCATAGCGTAGCCAAGTAAAGCAATGGATGAAATAAAGGTATCCATTGGTTTACCTTGACGCATACCTGCAATGGTCCCAACAGGGGTCCCTATGATAAGGGCGATAAAAAAGGCAAAGAAGCACAATTCGATGGTAGCAGGGAAAACACGCAAAATTTCATCTAGCATATTTACACCGTATTCATTCACCCCAAGATTTCCGCTAGTTAGCTGACCTAAGTAGTTGAACCACCCAGAGAAGAAAGAGGTTTGTGACCATGCAGAGCTATCGTCAAGACGTAGAATATTGAAACCGATTAAGGTTAGGATCAATAGCGTAACAATGAATAAATTAAAACGTCGTATCGTGTAAATCCACATTATATCTCCTCCTTAATTCTGATAATGTTATGGAATGGATAGGTATTGAATGGACTTAATGTAAAACCGTGTAACGAAGATTGGTTCGCTTGATATTTTACGCCATGTGCTAATGGTATTATTGGCATTTCTTCGCTCAATAGATTTTGGATCTGACGATATAAGTTAATACGATAGCGAGGTTGATTAGTTTCTTTTGCTAAATCAAGCAAGAAATCAAACTCCTCATTACACCAATTGGCAACACCGAATCCCGCTTGTTTTGCGTCACACGAAAGCAATGGGCGAAGCATAGTATCAGGGTCTGAGCTGTTAGCATTCCAGCCAGTTAATACTAAATCGATGTTATTTTCTGCGAGTTCATTACGGTTTAACAAATCGCTAGTAATTAATTTAAGCTTAATCCCGATGTCTGCAAAATTGTTCTGAATGATTTCAGCTGACTTTTTAGGACTTGGATTATAAGAGTTATTATCAAGAGGCACCCACATCGTCAGTTCAATTTCATCTTCTATACCAGCTTCACGTAATAATCCTTTTGCATAATTTAGATTATAGCGAATAAAAGAGCTGTCATTACCATAAGCCCAAGAAGCAGGAGGTAAGATCGACTTTGCCTCAATACCTGAATTATAGTAAACCGAGTTAATTAAGCTTGAACGGTCAATCGCAAAATTGAGGGCTTTACGCACGCGTTGATCTTGTAATAATGGGTTTTCTGTATTGATAGCAATAAAAGCAACGTTAGTTGCTGTTTGTGAATACAAAGTCAATTCGTCATTTTCAATAATAATAGGTAATTGACTGGATATAGGGTTTGCTACCACATCACACTCTTGGCGCAATAGTTTTGCTAATGAACCTGTCCCTCTACTTGATATATCAAATACCACTTGCGACATCTTAGCCTTACCTTGCCAGTAGTTGTCGTGTCGTTTTAAACGCACCATTTCACTTTTTTGAAATTGCGCCAGTTTAAAAGGACCAGTACCGACAGGCAGTGAATCAACTAGGTTTTTATCGTCAGAGGCCGCAAGTTGCTGGGCATATTCTTTGGAGAGAATAACCGCGTAAGAGGTTGCTAAAGAAGATAAAAAGGTATTATCAGGTGAAGAAAGCGTGAATTGAACCTGATGCGGGTTAATGGCTTCTATTGAGGTCACTGTTTGAGGGAAATTGATACTATCAAACCATGGGTAATGCCCTGAATTGACATTGTGATATGAATTATCAGGGTTTATTATGCGCTCAAAACTAAAAACAACGTCATTCGCATTTAAAAAGCGTGTTGGTGTAAATAAGTCAGTAGTATGAAATGCAACGTTAGGTTGTAAAGTAAAAGTGTAAACCGTTCCTGTCTTATCAACTTGCCATTCGCTTGCTAAATTTGGCGATGGCTTTTGCGTAACAGGATCAATAATAAGCAGGCGATCATAGATCTGAGCGCTAACGGCTTCAAGAATGCTGTTTTCATCAGAGATTTGTGGATTAAAAGTATCCAGATTTCCTGACTCACAGTAAACGAACCCTGTTTCATGGATTGTTTGTTTAATCCCCGCATCATAACAACCCACAAGACTAAATAATCCTGTTGCAGTTATGAGTATGCGCGCAATAATTTTCATAATGACCGCAGCTTTTTATCGATTTTAATTAATGAACCTGCCATTTTATACCCAAGTGACTGGTTCTGCACTTAAATATCTAAGATTATCCCTTGATTGTGGTCAAGAGTTGGTGCTTTTTCAATAATCCACGAAATTGATGGTAAGTAATGCCTAATTCTTCAGCGGCTTTTCGTTGATGATGTTGTGATTTTAATAGCGCTTGTTCAAGTAGTGCTTTTTCTTGCTCTATTTGAAATTGTTTTAAATTCAATGGCAGCGATATAGCCTGCTCTTCTCTTTCTTGAACATTGAGTATAGTTGAAGGAGAAGAGGTTAACTGAGAGTCTGCCCATGGAGAAACAAAAGGGTTGAGCTGAATTGACTCGATTTGAGCCTCTTCATGATTATGCTTAAACACGGCTCTTTCAATACAGTTTCTTAACTCACGGACGTTACCGGGCCAGTCATAACCTAAGATTTGATGCTGAGCATAACGTGAAAATCCTGCAAAATACGTTAAGTTCATTTCTTGGCACATCTTTATGGCAAAATGTTCGGCAAGTAACAGTACGTCTTGCTCTCGGTATCGTAGCGGGGGTAAATGAATCACATCAAAAGATAATCGATCTAATAAATCAGCTCTAAATTTATTTTCTGCTATTAAGTCTTGCGGGTTTTGGTTGGTCGCACAAATCAAGCGAACGTCTGCTTTTAAGGTTTGAGATCCACCAACGCGTTCATATTCACCATACTCAATCACTCGAAGCAACTTTTCTTGTACGGTTAAAGGCGCGGTTCCTAGTTCATCTAAAAAGAGGGAACCACCATCAGCACGTTCGAATCGACCTTGATGACGCTGTTTTGCTCCTGTAAATGAGCCTGCGTCATGACCAAAAAGTTCAGAATCTAATGTGCCAGAGCTTAAGGCGGCACAGTTTAAACTCACTAGTGGCTCATCCCATCGCTTTGATAGAAAGTGAAGTCGTTGAGCAATTAACTCTTTCCCGGTTCCGCGTTCACCAAGAATTAGGATTGGTCTATCTATCGTCGCCAATTGAGATGCCTGGTCTAACGCAGATAAAAACGCATCCGATTCGCCGATTAAGCTGTCTTTTCTCATGCTTTACCTTAACTTAACTGGTCAATGTTGCTAAAAAATGGTCATTTTAATCATAGCTTAAAATAGTGCGCCCGTCGATTTATTGTAAGTCATTGACTTTTAATGAGTTAAAACTTGGCATATATTGTGTATTGGTCATAGTAGAGATTAAAAATAGTTATCTAAATTGATATTAATTGAGAGGAATAAATTATGGGTATTTTTTCACGCTTTGCAGACATCGTTAATGCCAATGTAACTTCTTTACTGGATAAAGCCGAAAATCCAGAAAAAATGATCCGTTTAATCATTCAAGAGATGGAAGACACATTAGTTGAAGTTCGAACTGCATCAGCAAAAGCAATCGCAGATAAAAAAGAGCTGACACGCAAAATTGGTTCAATTGAAGCGCAAGTGATCGATTGGCAAGAAAAGGCAAGTTTAGCCTTAGTTAAACAACGTGAAGACTTAGCGCGTTCAGCATTGATTGAAAAACAAAAAGTACAAGACGTACTATCAAGCCTAAAAACAGAATTCATCCTTGTAGAAGAAAGCATTGAGAAGCTGACCACAGAATTAACTGAGTTAGAGACTAAACTGACTGAAACTCGTGCGCGTCAACAAGCCTTAGTGATCCGTCAACAAACAGCGCAGCATCGTAACGACATTAAAGCGCATACGCATTCAGGTAAAACAGAACGTGCAATGGCAAAGTTTGAACAATATGAGCGTCGTATTGACGAATTGGACGCAAAGGCAGACACTTACTCAATGGGTAAAGCAAACTCACTAGAACAAGAATTTGCAGAGCTGCAAGCGCAAGATGAAATTGAAAAAGAATTAGAGCGCCTAAAAGAACAAATGAAGAAAGACGCATAATAGATTACAAGAATTGATCGAATTTGAATTACTAAGGAGAAAACAATGAGCGGCTTTTTTGCTTTCCCATTGGTCATATTTTTTATTTTTGTTGCACCGTTATGGCTGTTTTTACATTACCGAAGTAAAGGAAAAACAGCGCAAGGTTTGTCACAAGAAGATACACAGTTATTAAAAGCGATGACAGAGCGTGCGGATAAAATGCAACGTCGTGTTGAAACATTAGAGAAAATTCTGGATGCAGAATCCCCAAGTTGGAGGGAGCGCTAATGTCAAAAGAACTGTATAGAGATACTCGAAACGGAAAAATTGGTGGTGTTTGTGCAGGTATTGCACAGTACTTTGGTATTGAGCCGTGGATAGTACGTATTTTAGTAGTATCTGCCGCGTTATTCAGTGCGGGTTTTCTTGTTATGCTGGCGTACTTTGCAGCCATGTTGTTTTTAGATAAAGCACCAGTTGAAATGTACTACCGCACAGAAGAAAAACGCGAGCACACAGTAAAAAGTAAACCATGGCAAGCGGGTCAATCAGCATCAGAAGTGATTAAGCGTGTTGATAAAGACATGGCCAGAATGGAAGAGAAGATCCGCCGAATGGAAGGGTATGTTACTTCTTCGGAATACAAGGTTCGCCGCGAATTTCGTAACCTTTAATTAAGCAATAACTAAGACCTTGTTCATGGGGTGTTCAGATTCAGTTCTGTACACTCCATTTGTTGTTTGTAGAAAGAGAGAAATATGAATGAGTAGATTAACCAAAGAAATGAATAAATTAGTTAGCCGAAGCATGGATCGCCACGTCAAATTGGCGGTTACAGGGCTATCGCGCGCAGGTAAGACGGCGTTTATTACCTCTTTGGTTAATCAGTGCTTACATGCCGCTTCAAGCGATAAATTACCTTTATTATCAGTGACTCGTGAAGGGCGAATGATTGGTGCGAAACGCATACCGCAATCAAATCTTTCTATTCCTAGTTTTACATATGATGAAGGGATGGATTCATTACTTGCTGAGCCGCCAACCTGGCCTGAACCTACACGGGATGTGAGTGAATTACGTTTAGCTATTAAATTTAAACCTAAATCGGGTGTGTTAAAACATTTGCAAGACAGCGCGACTTTATACGTTGATATTGTCGATTATCCGGGAGAGTGGCTATTGGATCTTCCATTACTGGATATGGATTATCTTGAATGGTCAAAGCAACAGCAGGTTAACTTAACTGGACATAGAAAAATACTCTCTGAAGCATGGCTAAAAGAGGCGAAAAAGTTAGATCCTTTAGCGCCAGTCGATGAAAAACAAATCAGTCATATTGCAGAGTTATTTACTCAGTATCTTCATAGCTGTAAAGATTCTCAGGGTCTGCACTGGGTACAACCGGGGCGTTTTGTATTACCTGGAGAACTAGCGGGTGCACCGGTCTTGCAGTTTTTCCCATTTATGTTTTTGCATAAATACACAGAAGAAGAGCTAGCAAAAGCGAAGAAAGATTCGAATATTTCGATACTAAAAAAACGCTATAAACATTATCAACAGCACGTTGTGAAGAAGTTTTATAACGACCATTTTAGACATTTTGATCGCCAAATTGTCTTGGTCGACTGTTTACAGCCATTAAATGCAGGTGAACAGTCATTTAATGATATGCGCCAAGCGGTTGATCAACTGATGCACAGCTTTCAATATGGTAAAAGTTCGATGTTAAAACGTCTGTTTTCGCCAAAAATTGATAAGGTACTATTTGCGGCAACCAAGGCTGATCATGTGACACCAGAGCAACACCCAAACATGGTTTTGTTACTGCAACAGATGATCCATCAAACATGGCAAGAAACGGCGTATGAAGGCATCAAGATGGAGTGCATGAGTATTGCGTCTATTCAAGCGACTACGGCGGGAATGATTGATGAAAATGGTGAGCTATTTTCTGCTATTTCAGGAGTAAGCTCTGAGCAGCAGCCATTAATGATGTTTCCGGGCGAAGTGCCAAAACGTATACCAAGTAAAGCCTATTGGGAAACAGAACCGTTTAACTTTATGAGTTTTCAACCGTTGCACAATGAGAATGACAAACCGCTGCAACACATCCGAATGGATAAGGCGATGCAGTTCTTGCTAGGAGATAAATTAGTATGAGTGAGTTAAAAAAACAGCGTATCTTTCAAGCCTCGTCTCAAGAACTGGAGCAAGATAGCGAACCCCTTGATAACCTGCAAACTCAAAAGCTATTTGAAGAGAGTGTTAAATTTGTTCCTCAAGCTATCGAAGAAGAGGAACTTGATGGTGTGGATATTGAAACGCCATTAATCAAAAAGAAAACCCATTGGAGTATTAAAACTCTGATTGGTGGTTTCCTTGGTTTAACGGTGTGGCAAAGTGTTGATCATGTCATTACTGCAATCCAATCGGCTGATTTTCTGTCATTAGGCTGGGCAGGGTTAATTAGCCTTGCAGCAATCATGGGGGTTACTGCTATTGGTCGTGAATTATGGACATTGCGTAAACTTAAAAACCGAGCTGAAATTCAACATCAAGTAACTGAATTGGTTGAAGGCAATGGTATTGGTCAGGCAAAACCGTTCTGTGAAGCATTAGCTAAGAAAGGAGCGACGGCGAATACGGCAGAATATACGCGCTGGAAGAATAGTATCGAATCGCATCATAATAACGCTGAAGTATTTGAAATGTATGACAGCATGGTGGTAGCTGAGCATGATAAACGCGCAAGAGCTTTAATCAGTAAACACGCAGGTGAGTCAGCATTAATGGTGGCATTAAGCCCATTAGCTGTCGTTGATATGTTACTGGTTGCATGGCGTAACATTCGATTAATCGAGCAAGTTTCTCAAGTGTACGGAGTAGAGCTTGGTTACTGGGGACGTTTACGTTTGTTCAAAATGGTTTTGCAAAACATGGCTTTTGCCGGGGCAACAGAAATGGCGACCGATGTTGGTGTGGATATGTTATCAACGGGGTTGGCAGGCAAGCTCTCTACTCGTGCAGCACAAGGATTGGGGATTGGTTTATTAACGGCCCGTTTTGGATTAAGAACAATGAGTCTAATGCGTCCATTACCATGGCAAGTGGGTGAAGCACCAAAGCTGTCGGATATGCGTAAAACCATCATTAGTCAATTAGCGTCTAAATTGGGTTCTCAGCATAAAAATTAATCCATACAGATAACATTCTTATAAAAATTATATTATCTCAAAATTAATTAGTGATAGTATGACTTCATTAGTCGGGGAGCCAATAGGCTGAGATCGCAATAGCGAACCCGTTGAACCTGATTCAGTTAGTACTGACGTAGGGAACTAATGGTCCTCTTGACTCGATCGCCTCTGATCCGTTTCTTTAGGTGAGATCTTGCGTACCAACGTAGAGATATTCTCATTCGACTGTTTTTCCTGAGCGTTAGTTAGGGAAAATAATTATGTCTACATTCGTTACTACAGCACCTTTGGCATCACCTGTTTTAAATAAGTTATCTACTATTACTCCTATTGTATTAACTATTGCAGGGTCTGATAGTGGTGGTGGCGCAGGGATCCAAGCTGATATTAAAGCCATCTCAGCAACTGGAGGCTACGCGTGCTCTGTTATTACCGCATTAACGGCTCAAAACACCCAAGGCGTTACGGGCATTTATTCAATCAGCAGTGAATTTGTAGAACAGCAGCTTGATGCCGTTTTTTCTGATCTAAATGTGATTGCCGTTAAAGTCGGAATGCTAAGTGATTCTGATGTCATTCATTCTGTCGCAAAAAAAATCAAACAATATTCTCCTCAATACGTGGTGGTTGATCCCGTAATGGTAGCCACCAGTGGTGATTTGCTACTTCAGGCATCTGCTATTGATAGCCTTAAATCTGAACTTCTTCCACTTGCTGATGTGATCACGCCAAATCTTCCTGAAGCTTCGGCATTAATTAGTGTTAAAGTTCCCAAAACCGAAGATGAAATGACAGCCATCATTGGTGAACTTCGTCAATTAGGTGCTAAGTCAGTATTGTTAAAAGGTGGGCATTTAGAAAAGGATGAGAACAGTACTGATTTACTGATTTTATCTGATTCCATAGAGCGTTTATCGACACCCCGAATTGAAACTCGCAATACACACGGCACGGGCTGTACGTTATCGTCAGCGATTGCTTCATATTTAGCGCAAGGTCATAAGTTACAGGCGGCTGTAACACTAGGTAAGCATTATATTACTCAAGCGATTATTCATGCGGATGAACTGAATGTTGGTCAGGGGCATGGGCCTGTGAATCACTTCTTTGCTTTACATACTCAAGAGTAATTATGATGAAGAATCGCATTGGTGCTGTCATTTTTAATGAGCGTACAAAAAAGTAACCCCCAATAGTGAGTCATCATTATTGGGGGTATTTTATAGGTAAATATTAATTAGCGTTTAGAGTTGTTTATCAATGATGGCTTTTAAGTCTTCAGTTGGTATAAACCCTGGAATGATTTCGTTACCAATAATCAAACTTGGAGTACCTCTTAAGCCTAGTTGAGTAAAGATCTGTTCACTCTTTTCTACCATTTTTACCTTTTCTTGATTTGGAGTCAGTTCTTGCTGTGTTCCTGTTAACTCCGCTATTTTCATTATGGATTTACTGTCATGACGTGATGGTTTTGCCATCATCAAGCGATGCACTTCTGCGTATTGCTCTGGTTTTTTCTCCCACACATCTAAAGCATACCAAGCTGTATTGGTTTTTAGTCCAGGAACCATACGCTGTTGGAAAGGTAAAAAGACATTAACCACTCGAACTTCTGGGTATGCCTTTAAAACATCAACAAGACCTGACTCTAAACGTTTACAGTAAGGGCAGTTGAAATCAGTGAAATTGATGATGGTTAATTTCGGATTCTCAGCACCAAAATAAGGATGTTTAGGGTTGTTGTATAGATAGTCATGATTTAGCGTCAAGATACTGCTTAGTGACTGTTGGCTATCAATATATTGCAATAAATTAGTATGTAACCCTTCAATGATTTCTGGGTTTTGACGAAGTAAATCAGAGATCTCCGCTAATTGTTTCTCTTGAGCAGAAGAAATAGTTTCTGCAGATACAAGCGGTGATAGAAATAAACTTGCTGCGATTGATACCGATAATAATAATGATTTCATGAGAATAATAACCTTAAGCAAAAAATAAACGTAACCACAGACCAATAGGGGTCGTTACGCCAGTTGTGATAGAAGATATTTCACCGTTTTTAACGATGACTATAGATGGGGTTGCAGTCACTCCCCATTCTCGGCCAATATTTCCCGTAGAATCATTAATAACAGGGAAATCGTAATCTTTGTAATTCATATACTGAGCTAAGCGGTTATTATCGCCAGAGGTAATCGCAACAGAAACGACTTGATGGCCGTTAGCTAACCAGCTCACACTAGGGCTCACCATGGTGCAAACTGGACACCAAGTCGCCCAAAAATAAACTAGAACAGGTTCTTTATAGCTCATTTTTGTAATATCAACCCATTCTCCGTCTATAGTGTTAATGGACAGTTTAGGTGGGGTTTCTGATGGCATATCTTGGCTTCGCCAATAATCTACGGCAACAGAAAACAGTGTTATAAAGACCGTGAATTTTATGATTTCCTTAAACCAGTGAATGGCCTTTTGTTTTTTTCCTGCAGCTATCTTCTTTGTCGTCATTAGTTTGTTCTCCCTGCATATTCGATTGCTTGAATAATATCGTTACTTGTTAAAATAACAGGTAAAGGTAACCCTCGCGGTGCATTCGGCCCATAAACAACATTAAGTGGAACCCCAAAACGTTGATGACTTTTTAGGTAATTGGTCACTTTTTCACTTGGGTGAGTCCAGTCTCCTTTCATAGCAATAACGTTTTCTTGATGCAGTGTTGAATAGACAGGATCTTGTAAAATTACACCTATCTTGTTGGCTTTACAGGTAATGCACCAATCGGCGGTAACATCGACAAAGACTGTTTTTCCTTGAGCTACATATTCATTTATAGAGTGTTGTTCTAAAGATTGCCAAGGGATATCGTCGACAATAGGGGTTACCCAATGCTTTGTTGTCATACTGCCAATAATCAGTAATGCGCTACTAGAGAAAACGATAATAGCTAAGATAGCAATAACGGTATTCTTGCCGTGTTTTTTACCTACTTTATATAATAAGAAAATAATTAGTAATGCAGTAACAATCCAAACAGTAGTGCTACCGAGAAAGGGAGAAAGTAAGCTAAGTAACCATAACGTTGTTACTAGCATCATCAAACCAAAAATAATTTTGATCTTGTTCATCCACATTCCAGGCTTTGGCATAAATGAAACGAGTTCCGGAAATAAAGCGAACAGTAACCAAGGAAGAGCCATTCCAAGCCCTAGCGAAGTAAATATCACCCACATTTCAAAAACATTAGCACCTAATGCGAAAGCAACCGCAGTACCTAAGAAAGGTGCACTACATGGAGTCGCAAGTAGTGTTGCAAACATACCTTGAACGAAGTGTCCAAGTGTTGTGTTATTGCCTTTACTCGCAATAGAGGTTGAGAATCGGCTTGGTAATTGGATCTCGAATATGCCAAATAAATTAGCGGTAAACAAGGCGGTAATGATAACCATAAAGCCAATGAATGTAGGGCTTTGGAACTGGATCCCCCAACCAATGGCATTGCCTGTAAATTTTAAAATAAGCAAACCAGTCGCAAGTAACCAGAAAGAGGTTAAGATCCCTGCAGCAGAAGCAAAAAACTGTAAGCGAATAGATCGTTTACTTGACGCTGATGAAGCAACCATACTGTTGAGTTTCATGCCTAAAACCGGTAATACACATGGCATGATATTAAGAATTAAGCCGCCTAAAAAAGCAAAAGCTATCATGGTAATAATGCTTGTATCTGCGCTTTGGGTTAGTGGTTTTGCATCGACAATTGCTGTTAATTCGTGAGCAAATAACTCATCAGAGGCAGTAATTGAAATTGTTTTACCAACTAAATCAGTATCACCTAACCAATTCGTAACGTTATAGGTTGCGGTAATTAAACTGCCATCAACCTCCACTACCGGTTGAGAGAAGTAATCATCAGTTATCTCTGGACCATCAATCAGAATTTGAGGTGTTTTCCAACCAGCATCATGAGTAAGTTGAACTTGCAGTTTTTGTGATAAAGCATCAAATGAAGCACTAACTAGTGTTGTTGAATCACTTTGTTTTGGAACAGAAGCTAACCCTTGCTGGAATAAGTGCTGAGCGCTTGCTTCGGTTTCTAGCTTATTAAGCTCGACTGGAGGTAGCTCTAAATCGTAATCAGTCAGAACACAGATATTAGTACACGTTGGCAGGGTTAATCTTCCTGAAAAATGTAACGGTTGATTGATATCTTCAAACGTTAATTCCATTGGAAAAACAACATTATGTTTATAGCCAAGGGTCATTAACCCTGATTGCTCATAAAAAGCAGGGGTTGGCCAAAACCATTCTAGATTAGATAGGTTTTGAGATTGGCTCAAATCAAGAACAGGAGATACACCTCCTTCACCAGGTGATCGCCAATAGGTTTTCCACTCATCATCGAGTTTTACCTCTAATAAACCTTGTGCTTTATTATTTGATTTATCTACTTCACCAGTCAGCATAAAACGAACTTGTGCTGGTGGATGATCAGGATGAGTTAACCAACCTGTAGATATTGATTGCTCTGTAGCAGATAAAGAAAAAGCGGACAACAGCAACGCTGATGCCAATATCACCGCTGAACGAAATCGAGCGATGACTTTAATTTGTTGAATTGTAAACACGGTTTTACTCCGAAAATAATTATATTAAATAAAGATATAAGTACTTACGGTGTGATTATTCTTGGAAGGTGCAAAAGGCCAGATGTCGCCGAATACCATAAGAGGTGATCGGTTCTGTAAAAGAGTAAGTTGCTCCAGCTTGTTTAAGGATCGCCGCGACAATAAGAAGGGCTAAGATAAACATTGGGATAGCAAAATCTAGATGAATGGTATGAGCATTGACTAATTGTTCACTGCTACTGCATTGTGGAGCATCAGCATCAGCATCAGCATTCTGTTCTTGTTCTACATTGAAATTATGGGTTTGCCCTACATTGTCAGTTTGAGGAGATAAAGGACAAGCTGTCGATAAACCAAAATTTTGAGAAAAACAAACAAATAGCACAATACACACTAACAATAGTGACCACGAAGCGATGTTTTTACGCTTGTATTGTAATAATGAAAATCTCAAAGAAGTCAGCTTATTTTCAAGTGATAGGTATTCCCCATATTCTATTGATAAAAGTAAAAAGGTCAATGCAGATTTATCTGTGAATCGGCTCTTTGAATGTAAGGAAAAATAAATAGTAGTGATCTTTTTATAAATAATTGGCATAGAAATTGATGTTTAGTAGGAAATAATAATTACATTTTTAGTAAACATCTTAATTCAAGACGTAACTTGAGCCTCAGAGAGAATAAAATGAACCTATCAATAAAAGCGAGATTGTACCTACTTGCGATTCTGCCAATTGTATTAACATCATTGTTGATAATGGCGATGACCTATAAAGAAGCCAGTGCACTAAACCAAGCTCAAATGGATATGACACGTTCGCAGATGATGCAAATGAAGCGAGTCGAGCTGAAATCTTACTTGGATATTGTATCTTCAGAATTAAAGCATTTTGCGGAACAAGATAAGACTAAAGAAGAAGTGTTAGAGTCACTAAAGCCAGTACAATTTGCAGATACAGGTTATTTATTTGGCTTTACTTCTAACGGTGTTCGTATTTTGCAAGGAAATACCAATGATGTTGGTAATAATATGTGGAATATGAAAGACAAAAGAGGTAACTATTTGATTCAAGATATTATTACGGCAGCCAAAAATTCTTCTGGTTACTCTACGTATTATTACCCTAAGTTAAATGAAACAGTGGCATTACCAAAATTGGCTTATAGTGTTTACTTTTCAAAGTGGGATTTAATTGTGGGTACTGGTTTCTATACTGATGATGTTGATGCTGTCATTAATGATATGAAAGCCTTGAGTGATCAACAGTTAGCTAAAAGTATGCAAGTTATTGTTATATTTACATTAGTGATTGTTGTTATTGTTGCATTTATTGGTTCTTTGATTAATAGAAGCATTATGGCGCCGATTCAAAAGTTTGATGAATCGATTAAATCTTTTGCTTCTGGTAATGCAGATTTAACGGCACGTATGCCACATTTTACCGTTCCTGAATTCGATCAATTGAGTACGAATTTTAATTTATTTGTTAAATCGCTGCATGAGATCATCTCGAATGTATCGCATGTTAGTCGTGATGTTGTAGCAGAAACTTCAAATATGTCAGAGCGTTCTGCTCAGGTGAATGCGGTTGTTACTAATCAACGTTCAGAGACAGAACAAATAGCGACAGCGATGACGGAGCTTACCACTTCATCTCATGAGATCTCTTCCAATGCAGAACAAGCGGCAAGTTCAGCTCAAGATGCGGATAACAATGCTCAAGTCGCTATGCAGACAGTAAATGAAGCGTCAGAGTCAGTAAAAACATTGGCAGCAGAGCTTGATGAAGCAAGCAATGTAATTTCTAAGCTTGAAGGTGATGTACAAAATATCGCAAGTACGTTGTCGGTAATTCAAGATATTGCAGAGCAAACTAACTTACTTGCTTTAAATGCGGCAATTGAAGCGGCAAGGGCGGGTGAACAAGGGCGTGGTTTTGCCGTTGTTGCCGACGAAGTACGTAAACTGGCAAGTCGGACTCAAGAGAGTACAGCACAGATCCACCAACGTATTGAAGCATTAAAATCAGGCTCTGATTCAGCGGTTCAAGTTATGGCAGCCAGTAAGAACTTTAGTACATTAACAGTAAATAAAGCGGTAGCTGCTTCTGAATCACTTGGTCAAATCTTAGCGTCTGTAAATACGATTATGGAAATGAACTCGTTAATTGCAACGGCTACTCAAGAGCAAAGTATTGTAGGCCAAGAAATCTCAGAGCGTATTGTTTCTGTATCTGATCAAAGTTCTGAGTCGGCTGAATTAGCAAGCCAAAACCGCGCTGGTGGCGTCTTGCTGAATCAGAAAGCCAATGAACTGTCTGAATTAGTTGAGCGTTTTACTGTGTAATATAGAGATTAATTAGCTAATTAAAGCACAAGAATTAAACGGTTCTTGTGCTTTTTTGTTTCTCGTAACGTATCAATTCGTCGCTACCACAGCTTAAAGAAGCGCCAATCACTCAATGCACTGATTGTTGATTCAATTGGCGGAGCAAACCAAAATAGTATGCCGCTAGCAATAATAAATACAGCAGATAAAGGTAGATTAGAAAAATCGGTTAGTTTTAAGGCTGAGCCGAATGAGCGCTTGATACGAACGTTCGCTAAATCGACACTGTAGAGCTCATCTAAAAGTAAATGAACTATCCCACCTGCGAAAACAAATGCACCAGAAAGCCAAGCAATATGATCCCAGCTTTTAACGTCATCACCAAGAATAAAACACGTAATATTAGTCGTAAGTAGTCCACAAAATAAAAGAAATAATAAAGAGTGACAGATACCACGATGAATAGTTTGCCATTCAAATACATTACGTATGCCGAATTTCATAAACAGATGAATCGCAACAGGTAAGCCAATGAGAAGTAAAAACTGCCTTTCATCAATAGCATCACTGGTTAAATAACGGATACTTAGCAGGACGATACAAATAGTAAATAGGTTAAATATAATGTCTAAAGAGGTCGAGTTATCAGAGTCGATATCCGGTAATAGGCCACCGATAGTACCTAAAAACCATAACCATAGTGCGGTATTAAGTTCGATGTGATTTGCTGACAATAGGGCTGCGGAAGTCACACCGGATGCCAATGCGGCAACATTTAAATGAGTACTGAAATTTGCCATAGGTTTTCTAAGAATTCTTTTGTAAAATGAAGGCTGAATTATTGAGATAAGTGATTATGTTTAAAATATTTGCATTACTGTTCATCGCGTTAGGGATCTACATTGGTATGAACTATGGCGATGAAGTTCAAAATGTTATGGATTTGGATGCCTTTGAGAAAGTACAAGAAACCATCGTTGATGGTAAAGATCTTGTGGTAGATAAAATAGAAGACGCAGTTCAATAATTAAGCTGTTTGTCTAAAATCAAAAATCCCCCTTGATGCTAGCATCTTGGGGGATTTTTGATTCTATAACAGTCAATACTGAAAGCCAACAATTAACTGTTTTTATATACAGTTAATTGTTGGTGAGTTTTATTATCGATGATTATTTAAGCGGTAAAATAGTGATTTCTACACGACGGTTGCACGTACGACCTTGTGATGTTGAGTTATCACAAACAGGGTAGCGCTCACCGTAGCCACGGGCATGAACACGTCCAGCCGCTACTTTTTGTTTGATGAGGTAAGTACGAACAGAATCAGCACGTTGCTCAGACAAGGTTTGGTTTTTAGTCGCGTTACCAGAGCTGTCAGTGTGTCCATCAATTTGAAGTGCAGTATCTGGGTATTCAACTAAAATACGAGCAACCCCATTAAGCGTGTTGTAAATACTTGAATCTAATTGGTAAGAACTAGACTGAAAACCAATACCGTTATCCATAACTAATTTAAGTTCATTATCACCAACACGTTCAACTTGAACACCAGAGCTTTTTAGTTCGTTACGTAAAGCGGCTTCTTGTTGATCGAAGTAGTAACCAGCACCACCACCAACAGCACCACCTGCTGCTGCACCGATAAGTGCATTCTTACGACGCTCTTTTGCGTTATCCCCAGTTGCTAGACCGATAGCTACACCAGCAAGCGCACCAGCAAGAGCGCCTTTTGTTGCAGAGTTAGTCTCTGTTTCACCAGTGGTTGCATTTTGACGTTGAGTTGCCTGACAACCAGTTAAACCAATAAGAAGAGCAAGCGCAATTGTGATTTTTTTCATTTTATTCTCTAATAATATACATCTGTGCCGGCAGTGTACTCATCGAAAATCAAAAATCAATGCTTTAAAAAGATCTTTATTGATAGAAATGCCTAATAAAGGCAAAGACTGATTTATTGCTGTAGATTCGCTAATAATTTTTCACAGGTTTGTTTCAATTGTTGTAACTCTTCAATTTCTAGCTGGCTTTTACAAAATATAGCATTAGGGAGAGAGAGTGCTTGCTTCTTTAATTCTGAGCCTTTAGTTGTGAGAAAAACTTGTCGAATACGCTCATCTTGAGTGCTGCGTTGACGAGTAATGATCTCTTTTACTTCTAGGCGTTTTAATAAAGGCGTTAAGGTTCCGGAGTCTAGGTGTAGCTCTTGACCTAATTCTTTTACATTGATGCCATTGCTTTCCCAAATAACCATCATTGCTAAGTACTGAGAATAAGTAAGGTCCAGTTCGTTTAGTAGCGGGCGGTAAGCTCTGATCATTGCGTTTGAGGCACTATAAAGAGAAAAACAAACTTGATTTTTAAGCAATAGTTGAGGGGAATCACTCTCTTCTTGAGTAGGTAGTTCAAGGTTCTTATTCATATTCACACCAAAAATAAAACTAGATTGTGCACAATATACTTGTTTTTTATCTTTAAATCGACTTATACTTACTGAAATAAAATTGCGCGCAACTTAATTGTGATCAATTAAATATCTCAGTGCTATTCAATCAAAGGACATCATTATGACAACGTTATATACAACAACAGCAACGGCTTCAGCAGGACGTAATGGCCAAGTAACAACTGACGATAATATGCTTGATCTTGCTTTAAGCTATCCAAAAGAGATGGGTGGCACAGGCGAAGCAACGAACCCTGAGCAACTGTTTGCAGCAGGTTATTCTGCGTGTTTCTCAAATGCGATTCTACACGTGGCTCGTGAGATGAAAATCAAGCTGACTCAAGCTCCAGTATCGGCTGAAGTGGGTATCGGCCCAAATACTACAGGTGGCTTTGCGTTAACGGTTGCTTTAGCAGTAACGCTAGAATTAGATGAAGAAAAAGCTCAACAATTAGTGAAAACAGCACACCAAGTCTGTCCATACTCAAATGCCGTGAAAGGCAATATTGATGTGAAATTATCAGTGAATGGTGCTGTACTTTAATTCATAGGGATTGATTAAATGAATACTCTATTACTAACCGTAGGTCGTGTACTTCTGGCACTGTATTTCTTAGTTCCAGGTATCATGAAATTTGTATCGTGGGATATGCATATTCAATTAATGGAAAAGCATGACATGCCATTTGTGCCAGTCCTATTGGGGCTTGCGGGTATCTTCCAAATTGGTGCTGCCGTTTTACTAATAGCAAATCGATTTACATGGATAGTTGCTCTGTTATTGGCAGGGTTAGTGTTGGTTATTAATGTGTCGTTGCATGATTTCTGGAATTATTCAGGATTGGAAGGCGCACATGAGATGCAGAATTTCATTAAGAACTTAGGTATTTTTGCTGGTTTATTGGTACTTTCAGGCCACGCAATGCCTGAGTGTTGCAAAGAAAAAGCCAAATCGTAATAACGATACAAAACATTTTTAAATCGAAAGAGTAAAAAAGGGATACGACGTTAATCATATCCCTTTATTTTATTTGTTAGCCTTTATGTGCTTACTTTTCAGCAGTGAAGAAATCATTATAAAGCATGTAAAGGTGAGCTGAACTCCAAGAGAAGTTTGGTGCACCTTGCTGATCGCCAGTGAGTGGGTTGTAGTTTTCACGGATAGGACCGTCACCAACTAGGCCATCAGCGTGATCAAAGAATGCACCTGCCATTTCAACCGCATCGTCACGATAACCGTAGCTTTCCATGCCTTTTAGGCCAAAGTAGAATTGGTCAACCCAAACACGTCCGCGCCAATAGATATCAGGACCAAATGCAGGGCTAGATAGTGCTGCCGTACCTAGTGGAATATAAGTATTGAATTCAGAGGTATTCTTCATCACTTTAACAACAGCGTCAGCATTTGCTTGGGTTGCTGCTTTATTGAAGAGTGGTGACCAACCTTCAGGGCCTTTGCCACGTTCAACAATTGGCTTACCCGCACAGCCGTTTGCTAATGGTTTGTCTTCAATACGGATATCGTAGAAGAAGCCGGTACCTTCATCAAACATACAAGTGTTGATGTAACTTGCTAACTTATCGGCTTTTTCACGGAACTCTTTTGCATCAGTATCTTTACCTAGGATATCAGCCATTTGAGCTAGATATTGGTTGTCACTGAACATGTAGCTTGCTTGGTCAACAGACTCTTGCAGTAGAGAATAGCCTAAAAGCGTGCCATCTTTATCTCGATTTTGTGCGAACTTCACTTCCCAATCCGAGCGTTTACCACCATTTGCAACATAAGTGTCTAATTGATCTTTATCGATAAAACCAAAGGCTGCGGCATCATCACGACCAGACTCCCAAGACGCTGCCGTTTGTGCAGGGATCTCAATGTGGTCATAGTTACCAGATTTTATGATCTCTTGGTATTTATCTAGGCCAGCAAGTTCTTCTTTCTTATCGCCACGCTCAACCGTAAACAGCATATCGCCATTGTCTGTATTGTGTGCTTTATCGCGTGAAGCGCCATACTCAGGAACACCGTTACCATTGTTATCACGATTACGTAACCACCAATCATGATAAGCAACCAATTTAGGGTACATTTCTTCTAACCACGCTTTATCTTCAGTGGTTTTGTATACTTCCATTACTGCCCATGCAGCAAGACTTGGTTTGGTGTTTCGCTCATTCCAGTTACCACCATCACCACCACGCTCAGGGCTTGTGTTGTAGGCTAATAAATCAGGAATAAAACCAGCATCCCAAGGACGAACGGTATCATCTGCTTGAATTTGATACGCAAACATAGCGCGAATATTATCTTTGGCTACTTCTGGGTTAAAGTGTGCCATTGCATACGCTTGCTTCCATGTATCCCATGGCCATGTTTGGTTACCTGAGAACCAACGGGCGGTTACAGATGGTGTTACAGAGTCAAACTCCATTGCACCAGCCGCACCACGCCAGTTACCATTAAGCGTTTCCATTGCTTTTACTGCAACGCGCTCTTGTTCAGGGGTTGCATTTGGGTTGGTTAAGCCTTTATCAAGGTATTCTTCCCAACGCTTTTCTGTTGCGACTAAGTATTGATTCGGATGTGCTAGAATGTCGATGATTTTAGCTTGTTCTGCTTGGTTTTCTTCAGCGGTTAATACATGAGAATATGTAGTATAAATCGTGGTGGATTGCTCAATGCTTGCTTTAGAGGTAAAGCCCAAACCATCTACTGTAGTCGTTGTAGGAATAGATTTATGAACTTGGTACTCAGAGTCGCCTGATGTTAATAGAGACCAAGTAGCACGAACCTCACCAAAAGTGACTTTTAAGCCATCATCTGTTGCTTCAATGCGACGATCATAATCAGGGTATGCTTCAGCAATGGTTTTATCTGATTGAGATTTTTCTTCTTTTGCGTGATTTCCTTCGATCAGCTCACCATCCCAAACAAGCTCAACAGGTGAGTTGGTTGTGATTTTAGTTTCAACTAAAGAAGTGCGGTTTGTTGCAAAGCGTAGTGTCATTTCGACTTTTACGTCATCAGAGCTTAATACTTGCACTAATGCACCAGGAAGGCTGTATGCTTCCATAGTAAATTCAACTTTCTTGCCATCTTTAAATACACTTAGGCGATCGAAATTGTCTGCCATGAAATTAATGTATTCTTCGGTTAGTAGAGCCGTTCCTGGGAAACCACCCATACCATCATCGTTGTCTGGTAGTAGATGACCGTGCCAAGAGCCCATGTCAAAGAATGGGTTAAAACGTTGGTGATCATCAAAATCGTAATCACGCATATATTCAGGGGAACCCGTGCGATCAATCACGTCTTTAAATTGTGCCGCTTTAAGCTCAGTAGAGTTAAGGTCTGTCGGTGATGTTTGTGCGCAGCCCACAGCGAAAAGGGCAGTAGCAACAGCAAGTGCAGAAATCTTTAAATTCATAATTAAATTCTTATAATTGATTTAGTAAAGTTTTAGTAAATTTGACTCAGTAGATATTATTGATAAATAGAACAGTTGTCCGTGAACTCAGTCTCATTTAATAAGGAGATATAAAGGTGGAGTGTGATTCAGTTAGCATAACGAAAGTAGATATTAAAAAGGCACTGTGAGGGGTTCAGTGCCTTTTGCTTTAGGTATAGTACGGAAAACTAAATGCTAATTTGATTTCTACTTATTTTGCCGATGCTGTTTTTAGTTCAGATGCTTTTTCTTGCTTCTTTTCAAAGCGAGAGATCCACCAGTATGCAAGTGCAGAGAATACCATTGTCATAAATACATTGATGAAGAAGGCTTCTACTAAGTCAACACCCGTTGGGAAAGCCGATGCTGTCATGCTTACCACAAAGATAGTGATAAGTACCGATACCACACCCATGCCTACTTTACGCGAGCCCATACGGAAATTACGAGGAGTATCATCATGCTTCAAGCGAAAAACAAAGTAAGCAACCATAATGAAGATCGGTGGTAGCATTGCCGTACCAGCCGTTAAGTTAATTGCTGTATTCATCATGTCTTGTACAGATTCAGAGCCAAAGCCATTTACAACTAGCATCACAACAACAAAAGCAAACTGCCACCATGCTGCGCGAACAGGAACACCGTGCTCGTTTAGCTCTGTTGTTTTCTCACCGTAAACACCTTGAGGGATTTCAGAGAAGTGAATTTTAACAGGCGCTGCAGTCCACATCATCATAGAGCCGAACATTGCGATGAAAAGAACGATACCCACAAAGCGACCAACTAATGATTCAGAGATATTGAAGTATTGAGCCATACCCGTAAAGATTTCAACCATACCGCCTGCGTAGGTTAGGCTTTCGCGTGGTACGAATACGTTGACAAGTAAAGAGCCAACAGCATACATAGCACCAATTAGGATACCTGCGGCAATGATAACTTTAATAAACGTCTTTTGACCGCCTTTTACATCTTTCAAATAAGCAGCGGCAGTTTCTGCACCACCAGCGGCTTGGAAAATCCAACACATAATACCAAGTGTTGCCCAGTTAATCGTTGGGGTCATGGCTTCCATTGTGATTGGTTGAGCTGGAGTATGATCGCCTCCTAGTGCCATTAGTGCTCCGATAACGTAAATACCAAATAGAGCAAAGACACCATAAGCAACCATTTCAGATATCTTACCTAACCAAGATGCACCTTTGGTTGAAATATGCGTCGCAGCTGCAAATAAAACAATAGAGATAACTGAGGTGACAATAGGAGAGAAGGCGTATTCATAACCTAACATTGCATAAGAAGCATAAGCAATTACGTTAGGAAGTAGAGAGACGAACCAGAATAGATTTACAAACCAGTAAAGGAAAGAACCTAAATAAGCCATCTTAGTGCCAAGAGGTTGTTTTAACCAATCGTACATACCTGATTCTGAGTTTTTGTTTGCTGATACAAATTCAGCAATAATGAATACGAATGGGATGAAGTAGACTAAAGTAGCGAATAAAAAGATGGGTGCAGAACTTAGTCCCAGCTCGATGTTGTTATTAACAATGTTACGAACGTTAAATACCGCCGCCATTGTCATCGACAGTAAGGCAAACTTGCCAATTGTCCCTCGTAAAGAATCAGACATAATAATGTATCCCTATGTGTTTGCGTTTGGATTATGAGTTTATCATTTTAGTTAACAATTTTAGGTAACTTTTAGTGAAATTATAGTAGTAAAATTTACTAAAAGTTACTGTGAGGTATGTCATTAAATAGAGATTAAGGAAACAGCAAACTGTGATGGTGATCTACTCTGGTATTGTTTTTATTTTAGACAAAAAAAAGCGCCCATGACGGGCGCTTCAGTTATGTAGTTTCTTTAATTATTGAACAGCAGGTTTTGCTTCTTCAATTCGTTCTTCTTTAGATAATGATTTTTCGTATTGGCTGTATTTCCACCATGCATAACCAAGGAAGATAACAATACCACCGACGTTGTAGAAGATAATCGTCATGATATCAGCACCTGTAGGGAAGGTTGATGCAAAGAAACCAACTGTGAAGATACCAATCAGAATTGAAACCACAGTGATACCTGTAAGGCGAGAGCCCATTCTAAAGTCACGCTCTAGGTGATCCAATTTTATACGTAAGTTTAAGTACGCAATCATGATGAACAGTGGTGGAAGCATAGAGGCTGCCGCAGTCATGTTAATGATGGTGCTCATTAAATCTTGTACTGTATCAGACGCTAATGTAGGAATGAACATTAGTGGAATAACGATTAAGAACTGAATCCAGGCCGCACGTACCGGAACACCTTGTTTGTTTAGTGCTACTGTTTTTTCACCAAAAATACCTTTTGGAATTTCAGAGAAGAAGATCTTAACCGGTGTTGCTGTCCACATCAGTAATGAACCAAGCATTGCGGTAAACGATACAATACCTACAAAGCGGTTCATGATGATTTCAGAAAGGCCAAAGTGTCTTGCCATACCTTCAAATACTTGAACCGAACCACCGGTAAATTTCAGCTCTTCACGAGAGACAAAGACGTTAGCAACAATTGAACCGACAGAATAAAGCACACCGATAAAGATACCTGCAATGATGATCACTTTTACGAAAGATTTGTGACCGCCTTTGATGTCGTTTACATAAACTGCAACTGATTCTGCACCACCCGCAGCCATGAAGATCCACGTAATTACACCAAGGAACGCCCAGTTAAATGATGGAGTCATTGCTTCAATAGTGATTGGGTCTGCTGGCTCAATACCGCCAATTAACGCGCCGCCTGATAATAAAATGTAAGACAGAGTAAGTAGAAGCATTAATGATGAGGTTAAAGAGGTAATTGGACCTAGTAATTTCGCACCATTGTTTGATACATGAGTCGCTACCGCAAACAGTAGGGTACTTAATACCGCCGTGGTTAATGGTGTAAATATGTACTCGAACCCCAAGAAAGCATAAGACGCATAAGCAATGATTCTTGGTAGTAAAGAGGTGAAGAAGAATAGGTTAACAAACCAATAAGTATACGCGGTAATAAATGCCCAGCGACCACCGAGCGAACTTTTTACCCATGCATAAACACCGGCTTCGGAATTTTTATTAAGAGATACAAATTCGGCAACGATTAAACAAAATGGAACAAAATAGAACAGGGTTGCAAGGAAGAACATAGGTGCAGAGGATAGCCCGATCTCAATATTATTATTGATGATATTATTGAAGCTATAAACTGCAGCAAAAGTCATAGACAGTAAGGCGAACTTGCCTATCGTGCCACGAGTTGATGTAGACATAAGGTACTCCGATGAATCACATATTGTAGGGTAGGAGGGGTTTGGTCGGTTAAGATCCAACCCCTCTCATAGTTTTTTATTTCAGGTATTACTTATTTATTCAGGAAGTAGCCATCTTCGATAGTGACTTTTAGAACCACTTTACGAACACGACTATCGCCATGGAATTTGTAGGTTTTGCTGTTATCAAATACCGCGACTTGACCTTCACATAGTTGGTGTATTTGCCCATTACCGTTTAGATGCTCACGGTCGGTTTCATCTGAATACGCTTGCACGCTTTCTAGTTCAGACTTATTTGCAACCTCTACGGTTTCACGGCCTTCTAGGTAGTAATGAATATCAAAGTATCGGCGGTTACCAACAAAGGTTTCTGTGTTTTTAGCCACGCCATCTTCAATCATGTACACCAGAGAATCACCAATTGAATACATGATCCCATCTCTTAGGTTGCCAATGTTTTCAATCGCTTCAACACAACGGTTCCATTTACGGCCGTCACGATATACCATTTTAAATTGTTCTAGGTTGTCTAAAATGATCATTACTTTTCTCCGCCTTCAATTGTTGTTTTTGAAGTGAATGCTGTGTTTGAGATGAATGTGTGATTCGCCAATGTTTTTGGTGAACAGCCACCTTGTTGAAATGGAACCAAAGTCAGTGCGTATTGGAATTTATCCATGTAAACACGGTATGAATCCAACACCTCAGAGCCCCAAGAGTTTGAGCCTAAGCCCATCAGTTTGTGGTCAAGATTTAGGGTGATGTAACCACTCTTCTCAAGTTCAATCGTGTGCTGTGCTTCATGAATGTTTTGGCTCGTGTAGAACCAAGCGCTAAAGTTAATCTCTTGATCAGGCTTAACAAATAGACCAGAACCGTGACGATTGGCTAGCGATGCCCAACGAACGTGCTGACGGTTACCGTTGTTTTGTGGGAACGGGTAGTTCTCAAACATATTCGCTACCGTTGTTTGGTATACATCAATCATGTTTGCTTGTTGGCTGTCTTGATAGTTCTCTTCTGGGCCACGACCGTAGTATTGAACTTGGTCAAACTCATTATTGATGCCAAGATCTAAACCAATCACAGGGATAACATGAGGGTAATCACCGTAACGCTCCCCAGATAACTGAATGTTTAGCTGACCTTCTTTATTGATTTCATAAACGTAAGTACAACGCATACCAAAATCAAACACAGGTGGCGCAATAATGCTGGTTACCGTGAAAATGGCTTTACCGTTTGAGGCATCAAGGTCGATAGAGCGGAAGTGCTCTTGCATGATTTGAAGGTGTGCAGGCTCCCATAGACCTTCATGCTCTTGCTTATGGTTATCCACCATTGGTTTGAAGAAGTTCAGTTTAGGTGCGCTGGCAATTAACTCATCACCGTTTACAACCCATGAGGTTAATTTACCGTTCACTTTTGAGAAAGTAAGCGCAAAGTTCAACCCTTTTACCACATAATCTAAACGAGATGCTGTGATATCAAGAGCGATTGTATTACTGTTAGAGAACACTGGAAGCTGCTCTGTGTTTTCTTTTAACTGAACTTGATAAACTGCAATATCGTGATTCGCTTCGCTATACAGAGTGCGAGAATCTTTACGTACTGTGAAATTAACGAATGTTTCTCGTCCATCCAATTCTGGTAGTGTGATTTCAATATCACGGCTTGAGTTTTCAGTTAAGCCTTCTACTTTGAATGTTGTGCTTTGCAGTGTTTCGCCTTCTGCACGTATCTCAGCGGTAATGGTGTAGTCATCAAGATTTGAGAACCATAGTTTGTTATCTACCGTGAAAATGCCGTTTGCTGCATCTTTAGCTTGGATCTTAACCGGTGCGATAACTTGCTTGTATTCTTTTAAGCCTGGGCCTGGAGTTTGATCCGAGTAAACCAAACCATCCATACAGAAGTTGTAGTTGTTTGGATAATCGCCGTAATCGCCACCGTACTTTAAGAATTCAGTGCCGTTTTCGTCTTTCGCTAGGATGCCGTGATCACACCATTCCCAAACGTAATGCCCTTGAATTGAGTCATGTTTGTAGAACACGTTTTGGTATTCAGTTAACCCTCCAGGACCATTACCCATTGCGTGTGCGTATTCACAAATGATGCGTGGTTTATTGTGCGGATGCTCACCAAAGGCATTCATTAGTTGAGCACGAGAGTACATAGTACTGATGATATCAACGACTTCAGCATCACGATCTTCTTCATAATGAACCAGACGCGTGTCATCAATTGCTTTTGCTGCATCGTACATTGATTTGATGTTACAGCCGTAGCCTGATTCATTACCTAGCGACCACATGATGATAGAAGAGTGGTTTTTCTGAGCATGAATATGACGCTCAATACGCTCGACAAATACGTGTTCCCATGCAGGATCATTGGTGATGCGGCTTAAATCACCGACGTTAGCAAAGCCGTGCGTTTCTACATCAGTTTCACCCATAACAAACAGACCGTAAACGTCACACAGTTCATAAAAGCGTGGGTCATTAGGGTAGTGAGCAGTACGTACCGAGTTGATGTTGTGTTGCTTCATCAAAACGATGTCTTTCTCAACACGATCCATGCCGACAGCGCGACCCTTTAGGTGATCGTTATCGTGACGGTTCACACCATGAAGCATGACGTATTTGTTATTGATGTAGAACAGACCATCGCGCACTTTAATGTCACGGAAACCAACACGGTTCGGGATGATTTCTAATGTTTTACCATTCTCATCTTTTAGAGTCAGGATAAGTTGGTACAGGTAAGGATTTTCTGCCGTCCAATGCGTTGGGTTTTCCAGATCAATCTTGATCTCTACACTATGGTTTGCATCAAAAGTGAGTGAATTTACGGTACCCTCAGAAACAACAGACTTACCATCAAACAGTGCATATTCAAGTGAATAATTAGATGCTGAGTTATTTGTTAGGTTTTCTAACTCTGCCTTGCAAGACAGTGTCGCGCTTTGGTAATTTGCATCAAAATCAGTGCGAATGGTAATGTCTTGAACATGAACTTGCTCTTTACCAACGAGGTAAACATCCCGGAAGATACCGCCAGTCCACCACATGTCTTGGTCTTCAATGTAAGTGGAGTCAGCCCATTGCATGACACGAACAGAAAGCAGGTTTTCACCTTGTTGTGCAAATTCAGAGATATCAAATTCAGCAGTTAAACGGCTACCTTTACTAAAACCAACGTAGCTACCGTTTACGTACACTTCAAAGTAAGTTTCTACGCCATCAAATTTAATAATGGTTTGTTTGTTGTTCCAAGTTTCGCCTAACGTGAAGGTTCGTTGATAAGCGCCAGTAGGGTTGTCACTTGGTACAAAAGGAACATCGATAGGAAAAGGAAAGCCTTCATCGGTGTATTGAAGATCGCCATGACCTTCCATTTGCCACATGTTTGGAACGGTAATCTTGCCCCAATCGTTCATGTGCTCAGAGTAGAACTCATCAGGTACAAGCAGTGGGTTAGTGAAGAAGTTGAAATTCCATTGGCCACTTAATAACTGGTAGTGGCTGCTTAATTCACGTTGGAATGTCTTTGCAGACTGAACTGAATCGTATGAGAAAAAGTAAGCACGCGGTGCCATTCTGTTTTCATTAAGGCGGAAGAAGTTTTCCCAATTGTTCACGTGTAGCCTCCCGGACGATGCCGATAGTTCTTATAAATAGGTAATTAATAACTCTCTGGTAAAAGATATTAACTAAAGTTTTAGTAAAACAAATCGGTAAATTGTTTTACTTTTAACTTGGTCACATATTGAACTGAGCTTTGTGAGCTTGGTAACGTTAATAAGAGTTGTAGAAACAATTCATTAACCTTAATTGATTAATAAATAGATAAAATAATCGTGAAGTGATGGTGTATTGTGCAGAAATAGAAAAGAGTAGAGTAAATCGTTAAAATTTAGGTGCAAAAAAAGCAGCGTGATAAACGCTGCTTTTATTAAAATAAAAAAAGTTTTTAGTTATTTTTTAGTGGTATCACGCAAGCGTAATTTACTTGGAATATACACACGAACAGGGATCACTCGCTCATCACGACGGCGTTCAAGCAATAAGTTAACACCTTGGCTTCCCATTAGCTCTGAATGAATGCGAACGGTAGAGAGTGACGGGAAGGTAAACTTGGCAGTGGGTATGTCATTGACACTGATTAAAGCTATGTCTTCAGGAATGCGTAACCCTTTTTCATGAATCGCACGCAATACACCAATAGCTATAGAGTCTGAAGCAATAAACAGCGCATTTGCATGGTCGGTTTCTAGCATTGCTTTAGCCAGTTTATAACCTGATGAACTTGAGAAATCACCACGGTAGAGATCGGATTCTGAAACCACGCCTTTTAGTTGGCCGTATTCTGCAAACACTTCTTCACGAATATCAGAACAATCAATATCATCTTGACCACCAATAAAACCAATGCGTTGGTAACCTTGGTTCATGAAGTAGTTGATGACTTCTTTACTGATACGAGCAAGATCAATATCGACAGAATCAAAGTTTTGATCGTGATCGGTATAATCAATATAAACAATGTTTTTGCTGATCTTTTGAATTGCTTTTAGTTGTTCTTTTGTTTGACGACCAACCAGTAAAATACCATCTACCTTTGGGTTCTTTATCTCTAGGCTGCTTTCATAACTGTTGGTTAATGTGATATCAAATTTATCACATTGAGTTTCAATACCATGACGAATCGCAAGGTAGTAAGGATCATTCACTTCAGTTTCTTGTTTGTAATTATATAAAGCAAGGAAGTGCAGTTGTTCTTTTGCTACTTGAGGTAAAGCACTGGCCAGTTTACGGGTCGAGCTGGTTTTGTACTCAAGCTTTTCTGCTATCTCGAAAATACGTCGCTTGGTTTCTTCTTTTACACTTAGTGTTGGATCTTCATTTAATACACGAGATACCGTTGCCAATGAAACTTCAGCTTCGCTGGCTATTTCCTTTAACGTTGCCATTCATCCTCCAGCCAAAACGTCTTGTTATTTGTTCTGTAGTTATAGTACTGAATTAACACTTGCTACGATACTCAAATTATAACTAATTTAGTAAAACTTTTAGTATTTAGAAACAATCGTCGCATTTTATCGAAAATCTTTTGGGTTTGTTGGCTTAATGGTTTTTATTTCGATGAAATACAACCAACAGAAGAGCGACGAACTAAAATTGGAATAAATAATTTATGCTCTGTTTGTTCTTCTGTATCGCGACTGGCTAACTTGAGAGATAAGTTTACCGCTTGGTTTGCCATGATTTGGATAGGATAACGGATAGTCGTTAATCGAGGATAAATATAGCGAGCAATATGACCATCATCAAAACCAATGACTGACATGTCTTCAGGGATACGAATTCCGTTTTCTTGCAATAATGCCATACATCCTGCCGCCATATAATCGTTATAAGTAGCGATAGCTGTAATGGGGGTGTTCTTAGCAATCAAATTGATTACGGCTTGTTCTCCGCCTTCTTCATCGGGTTCGCCATATTCAATATATTCTTCTTTTATTTTAATATCATTATCTTCTAATGCTTGTAAGTAACCGGCTTTACGATCATAAGCATCATCAATCTCATGACTTGAGCAGATATAACCGATGTGTTGGTGCCCTTGGCGGATCAAGTGCTCTGTTGCAAGGTAAGAGCCCTTGTAATTATCAAGTGCAATGCAGCGAGAGGAAATTTCAGGAATAAAGCGATTAATAAGAACCATTCCTGGAACTTCATCCGCTAATTTAATCAGAACGTCATTACTTAACCCTTTACTGTGCACCACTAATGATTCACAACGGCTATTAATTAGTAAATCAATGGCGTTTTTTTCTTTGGTTGCATCATGATACCCATTACCAATAAGAACCTGTTTTCCTTGTTCGTTAGCAACCGTATCAATGGCTTTTACCATAGAGCCAAAGAAAGGAGCAGAAACGTCATTTACTAACACGCCAATGGTATTTGATGTTTTACTTACTAAAGCACGAGCGTTTGAATTTGGGCGATAACCTAAGGTTTCCATGGCTTTTTTGACTGCAACAATCGCTTTCTCACTGGTGTGTGGGGCATTGTTGATGACTCGTGATGTCGTTGCAATCGATACGCCTGCTTCTTTTGCTACGTCTTTAATGGTCGCCATAGAAATCTCTTATTCTTATTTGTGCTGTAGGGGGTATTGGTTTGTTTTGAAGTAACTTGTTTAATATAAAGGATTTTATCTTTAAATAAAGCAATGTAATTAACATCGCGATAAGAAAAACAAAAAAAATCCTCAGAACGGCGATTCTGAGGATTTGATTTGAGAGTAGTGAGTTTACTGCGTTTTAGGTTTAAAACTTAATTGATAACGGTAAGATTTATCGGTCAACTGATATTCCTTATGAACACTTGGGCTCCATGAGTCATCGCCGCCAACGCCCATGTGCTTATGATCGATTCGTAAATAGACCTTATCTTCTTCATACAAATCATTAGTGTGTTTGGCTTTTGTTAGTTGAGCTAAGCTGTATCGACTGACATTGAATTGATAGTCTCCCATAATTTCAATATTACCTGCTTGCAACCACTTAGTATCGCAGCGTAACCCACTGTCTGTCGGGAAAATATACGGTGTATGCATCGTTTCTAATGATTGAGTGTAGTGACCAAAACGGGCAGCGGCTAAGCGGTCAGGGTAGTTCTCAAATGGCCCTAATCCTTTCCATGAAATGTTGGTATTATTATGTTTTAGTGGCAACTCTAGCTCTAGCCCAATACGTGGCATTGGTGGTAAGTGATCTGCCAATGTTACTGAGATATCAAGCGACATTTCACCATCATCACAGAAGGTATAATTCCAAACAGAGAGTGCTTGAATTTGATTGTTGTGTTGGTATGCAAACGTTGAACTCACCAGAACAGAATCAGATGAGACATTGGCATGACTCTTTATACACTCTTGCTTCCAGTGACCTATACCGGCTTCTTCCCAGCGACATACCCACGCATTTGGGTCGACAAAATCGACTTCACTCACACCAATGTCATTATCTAATGGCGCACGGAAAAAGTTATCTTTTGGTGATGCTAAAAACTGAGGCTCACCGTTGACTTGCCAATCAGTTAGAAGACCCGTCGCACGGTTTAATTGCCATTGATGCACTTCGTTATGACTGGTAATAAATATGTGATTGTCATCTTCTGTTAATAAAGGAGCAATAAGAGCATTGGTAGCAGGAAGCATTAACCCATTTGGATTGGTTAATACAAACTGCTCAGTTGTCATCACATGACCTGTGGATGCCCATGGCGTATCGCTGAGTAACGTCACATCGATGGATAAGTGGTACTGCGCTTGTGGTTTTGTGGTGAATGCAAGGTCTAGATTAACGGTTTCGTTATCGTTAGCCTCGATACTTAATACGTGATCACCGGTTAATACAGCAACGCCATTTTCTAATAAACGCCATTGCAATACTTCATTATCAGCCGCACGGAAAAGGTGCTCATTATGAATGCGTAAAGTGCATTGATTTGATGTTTGATTTATCAATTCAATGTTGATCATTCGTTGGCTATATTTTGCTTCTTCTAGCGTGGGGTGTGGTGTTCTGTCTGGGAACATCAATCCATTAATACAGAATTGACGATCATTAATGACATCACCAAAATCACCACCATAAGCCCAGAAGTGTTGTCCATTTTCATCGTGTTGAGTGATCCCTTGATCAACCCAATCCCAAATGAAACCACCTTGAAGGCGAGGGTATTCGCGGAAGGCTTTCCAATAGTCATCAAAACTACCTAGGCTATTTCCCATCGCATGTGCGTATTCACATAAGATCAATGGGCGTTGTTCATTAGGTAATGAAACCCATTTTTTTATAGGCCATTTCGGAACAGCTTCATCTTCAATGGTGGTATCTACACGGGCGTACATTGGGCAAATGATGTCAGTAGCTGTGCTATTTGCGCCACCGCCTTCGTATTGCACAGGACGAGAGGGATCAAACTGTTTTGACCAAGCGTACATCGCATTGTGAGTACTGCCATGGCCTGATTCATTACCCAGCGACCATAAAATAATAGAGGCGTGGTTTTTATCTCGCATCACCATTTGTGTATAACGACTCATGTAGGCGTGGGCCCACTGAGGATCGGTTGATAAGCGGTTCATTGGGATCATGCCATGCGTTTCAATATTGGCTTCATCACACACATACAAACCGTATTGATCACACAGTTCATACCATCGAGGGTGGTTAGGGTAGTGTGCGGTACGTACGGCATTAAAATTGTATTGTTTCATCAAACAGATATCGCGGATCATGTCTTCTTCTGTCATGACATGTCCAAGCTCTGGGTGGTGCTCATGACGGTTTACGCCACGGATCAACAAAGGCTGGCCATTTAGCTTTAGCTGACTATCGTGGATTTCGACTTTACGAAAACCAACGTGATAGGCTTCACTTTCAATATGTTGTCCGTCTTCGTCTAATAATGAAACAACAAGGCGGTATAGATTTGGTGTTTCAGCGGTCCATTTTTTTGGATCACGAACGGACAGTGTTTGAAAAATAACATTATCGTACGAGCCACGCTCATCAATGCGTCGGTTATGTGGCGAAGCGATGATAGGATCAGTAACGGCACCGTTTTCATCAAAAAGCTGAGTTTGAATTTGTGATGTCACTGGAGCATTAATGGTCGTGACAATCGATAAGCTGCCATCACGATAACAGGCATCTAAATCAGGGGTAATAAATACGTCTTCAATGCACTGTTTTGGTTTTGATAATAAAGTGACATCGCGGAATATTCCACTTAGCCACCACATGTCCTGATCTTCTAAATAGCTGCCATCACTCCAACGGATCACCATGACAGATAAGGTATTGCTACCAACATGAAGGTGCTCTGTTAGGTCAAATTCAGTAGGTAAACGGCTGTCTTGGCTATAACCTATCCACACACCATTACACCACAAATGAAAAGCCGAATTAACGCCATCAAAAATAATACGCTGTGTTTCTGTAAGATTTTCTTCTGTTAATGACAGCGTTGTTCGGTAGCAACCTGTTGGGTTCTCTTGTGGAACATAAGGAGGATTGACATCAAATGGGTATTTTACATTGGCATAAATAGGTTTGTCATAACCCTGAAGTTGCCAATTTGAAGGCACGGTAATGTCATTCCATGTCGTATCATCAAATTCAGGTTGAATGAATTCACCATTGACAGTTTCTGGTGCCGAAAATAAGTGAAATTTCCATTGTCCGTTTAATGAAGTGCGTTGAGAACGCTGATTTTCTTGTGCGTCAGCAAGAGAGCGAAAGCTGGCTAATGGACTGTGTGCTTTTAAGCAATGAATATTAACCGACTGTGGGTTTTCCCAATCGCGTCGTTGCAAAATGGCTGAAAATTCCATCGTGATATTCCTACGTACTGATTTAATGAGAGTGCGAAATGAGCAACAAAAGGGGGAAATCGTTACCCTTCGCACTAATATGAAGGCAGTGTAAATAATTTCTGGAAACGTTTACATGATGGAGTCGTCATTTTTAATTTATCTTCCTTTCTATCGTGTTAATTGTGATCTTTGTCACATTTAATGCCTTGTTTTATCTGTTTCTTATCCGATTTACTGGGTTTAAAGTGAAATTTTATTTTCTGTAAACGTTTCCATAATTTGCGGTGATTCACAGAAAGATTCATTTTTTTCTTTATTATAGAGGGCAATTAAAACTGCTTACGGTTTATCTCATGACGCAAAAAGAAATCATTGTATTAACGGGTACAAATAGCCAAGTGATTATTGACGTTGGTGAATGTGCAGAGATCCTACATTGGGGGAAGCCTGTAAGTGGTGATATCACTTCTTTCTGTTCTTCACTTTTGCGTCCAGTTCCTTACGGTCGTTTGGATAATGATGTCGCAATGACGCTGGCGCCAGAGTTAGGCCGAGGCGTATTCAGCAGTCCATGCCTTGAAGGGCATCGCAATGGTGCGGATTGGGCTCCTGTATTTGTCATCACAGAGGTTGAGTCAAATGCACACAGCGTCACTCTAACAAGTGAAGATGCACTTGCTGGATTACGAATGATAACGGAGCTGAGTTTAGATAAACAAGATGTAATCAAAACGCGTCACTCTCTTATTAATATAAAATCAACACCTTACCAAGTTAATCGATTAGCAAATACCTTACCGTTACCCGTTCGTGCTGCGGAGCTAATGACGTATTACGGTCGCTGGATTCATGAATTTCAAACGGTTCGTCAGCCATTACAACAAGGTGGATACCAACAAGAAAACCGTCGTGGACGTACCTCTCATGAGCATTACCCGGCATTAGTTGCAGGCACCCGTCACTTTGATGAAATGCAAGGCGATGTGTATGGATTTCATTTTGCATGGAGTGGTAATCACCGTTTGCGTGTTGATGTAAAAGCCGATGGCCGTCGTTATATGCAGGCCGAAGTGATATATCTTCCGGGTGAAATTAGCTTGCAACAAGGTGAGGAATTAACAACACCGTGGTTATATGCAAGTTACAGTAATCAAGGATTGAATGGCATGAGTCATCAATTTCACTCTCATGTCAGAGAATCAATTCTTGATAAGCAAATCATAAATACGGCACGACCAATTCACCTTAATACGTGGGAAGGGATCTATTTTGAGCATGATCCTGACTACATTATGGAAATGGCAACGCAATCGGCTCAAATGGGCGTCGAGCGTTTCATTATTGATGATGGTTGGTTCAAAGGTCGAAATGGCGATAAAGCCGCGTTGGGAGATTGGTTTTTAGATGCAGATAAATACCCAAATGGATTAGCACCAATTATTGATCATGTACGCGAATTAGGAATGGAGTTTGGTCTCTGGTTTGAACCTGAAATGATCAATAAAGATTCTGATTTATATCGTCAACACCCAGATTGGTTACTGGCAGTTGAAGGTTATGATCAGCCAACAGGACGTAACCAATACGTTATTAACCTGCAAAATGGTGACGCGTTTAACTATCTTTATGAACGATTAGATCATTTCTTAACCCAATATGCCATTGATTATATTAAATGGGACATGAACCGTGAGGTGGTGCAGCCAGCTCATAATGGTCATGCTGCAGGGCATCAACAAGTGGTACGTTACTATCAATTGGTCGATAAGATCCGTACGGCACATCCAAAGGTTGATATTGAATCATGTGCGGCAGGGGGAGGGCGTATTGATTTTGAAGTGTTAAAGCGTACGCATCGTTTTTGGCCATCGGATAATAATGACGCGTTAGAGCGACAACGTATTCAACGAGGCATGAGTTATTTCTTCCCTCCTGAAGTGATGGGCAGTCACATTGGTTCAAGCCATTGTCACAGCACTCGTCGTCGCCATAGCATTGAGTTTAGAGGGTTAACGGCGATATTCGGACACATGGGTATTGAGCTTGATCCGGTTAAAGAGCTGCAAGAGGAAAAACAAGGGTTTGAGCGCTACATTCAATTGCATAAAACATTACGCCCGTTATTGCATACAGGTCGAACATGGCGAATTCCATCGGATGATGAGGCACATCAAATTCATGCGGTAGTGGCGAATGATCACTCTGAAGCCATCGTTTTGTTGGCACAATTAGCAATGCCAACCAATTCGCTAAGTGGACATTTACGTATTCCCGGCTTAGATCGTAGTGCGATATATCAGGTGAGCATTTTAGATAAACCCGCCAATTATAATGAGATTGTAAATTATCAGCCTTTTTGGACAGAATCCGATTGCCAGTTATCAGGTGAATGGTGCGAAGACGTGGGGCTGACTATGCCCATTCTAGATGCTGAAAGTGCTATGTTAATCAAATTAAAAAAACTGTAAACGCTAACAATAAAGCGTCATGTGCTAGGTAAGCCTTTGTTTATTTGTAATTTATTTGCATTTAAATAAAGGCTTTTTTTATCTTTAAAAATAACAAGATGGGGTAGATCAGCGTTAAGATCTCATTTTTGGAATATAACTGGAAACGTTTCCATAAAGTGGTTTTTGGTCACGGAATAATAGTTACGGAGTGGGTAGCATGGCATCATCAATTAAGTAGGAATGAATCTCTAGTTAAAAAGAGAACTTCCACCATCGGAAAGGAATATAAGATGTCTGAAAAAATTACTCTACAAACTAAACTTTCTTACGGTCTTGGTGCATTAGGAAAAGATTTTGCCTGTGCGCCGATTTATATATTTTTAATGTTTTATTTTACCGACGTGGCGGGCTTATCTGCGGCGTTTGTGGGAACGATCTTTTTAGCTGCCCGTATTATTGATGCTATTACTGATCCGATGATGGGCGTTATTGTTGATAATACTCGTTCTAAATTTGGTAAGTTTCGCCCTTGGATTGTGATTGGCACACTCTTAAATGCAATCGTACTTGTTGGTCTTTTTAGTACACACATGTTTGAAGGCACTACGTTATACATTTATGCAGCAGCCGCTTATATCCTTTGGGGTTTAACTTACACCATTATGGATATTCCTTACTGGTCAATGATCCCTGCGCTATCAAACTCTCGTCAAGAGCGTGAAAAACTGGTGGTATGGCCTCGCTTGTTTGCAAGCCTTGCATGGTTTATTACCGGCACTTATGGCCTACATATTGTGGGTGAGTTAGGCAAAGGCAACCAAGGTGATGGTTTCTTCAATGTTGCGATGCTAATTGCGGTTTTATTTGTATTAAGTGCCTTCTTAATTGCTCGTAATGTAAAAGAACCAGTTCGAGAAACAAGCGTTAAAGCAGAGAAATTTAGCTTTAAAGATGTACTGATTATCATTGGTAAAAACGATCAATTAAAAGCGTTGATTGGTACGGTATTATCTTTTCAAATTGCGAATTTATTAGTCGGCGGTTTTGCTATTTACTACTTCACTTACGCGTTGGGTAATCCTGAACTATTTCCGATTTATATGATGGTTGCAGGTATTGCTGAAGTGGCTGGCGTCTTTTTGTTCCCGCGCTTAGCGACACTTTTCCCTCGTAAATATTTATGGTTAATGGCGTGTGGTTTCCCTGTAGTGTCTTGTGTGCTTCTAATTGTTATGGGTATTGTTTCTCCTGGTAATGCTTTATTAATTGGTTGTGCTGGTGCAGCAATTAAGTTTGGTGTGGGCATTGCAAATGCTTTGCAAACCGTAATGCTAGCGGATGTGGTTGATTACGGTGAATATAAAACCGGCCGCCGCAGTGAGAGTGTTATTTTCTCAGTTCAAACAATGCTTGTGAAATTTGCAGGTGCAGCAGGTGGCTTTATCGTTGGTATGGGGTTATCGATTGTAGGTTACATTCCAAACGTAGCGCAATCAGCAGAAACTATCATGGGACTTCACTTTATGATGGCAGGTGTTCCGGCGATACTTATGACAGTGAGTGGATTAATTTACCAACGTTACTATCGATTACATGATGGTTTCAACTCGCAGCATATTCACGCAGACAAAGCAGAAATGATGACAGGCCAAAGAATAGAAGCGTCATAGAAAAATCATCAAATAATGCGTATTCATTGTAGGTCACGTCTGTTGTGGACGTGGCCTTTTTTAGTGTGAATATTGATAAATCTGCTCAATGGTTTGGTTTTCTTGTTTTAAAATTTTCTGTGTTTGAGCTAAAAATAGTTCAGCCGTCGCTAGTGAATCAATAAGGGCATTATGTGCGGCATAGCGCGGCAATTTATAGCGCTCCCTGACGAGGTGCAATTGCTGGCTTTGTGGTGTCATTATTCCTAATTTTCTAGCAATATTAACTTCAATCGAAAGGGTATCGATCCAAACAAAAGGAAGAGGAGGTAATGAAAATTTCATATGGATGTAATGGGCTAAAAAAGCATATTCAATGGATTTGCCATGCACAATAAGACTTCGACCTTTTGCGGCCATCAAAAATTGTAATATGGCTTCACTCAGGGAGATTCCGTCAACCAGCATTGTAGGTACGATATGATTAATGATTGCCGTTTCTTTTTTTATACTGTGCCCATGGTTAATGTAATAATGTCGCGCGGATGACATATCTATCTTGCCTTGATTTATCTCTATCCAACCAATACTCAATATTTGATCATTTTGAGCGTTTATCCCTGTTGTTTCTAAATCAAAAACAAGAAAGGACAATTCTTTAATGAATGATGTTCCCTGTGGTAATGGAAAATTGAGTGCAGTTCTCATCTCTTTTGTTAACGCTTCTGTTTCTAAATAGCGTTGTTTATGCTTAATGAGCTTTTGCCACGTAGTCTGACGTTTAAATAAAGAGATCATGCTAATAGTCCTAAATTTATTTTAGTGACTTTTTGCCAATCATCAATTAGGCGAAATGCGTCTTTAATGTGCTGACGTTCAAAGCTACCAAAATAATTGGGATTGATATGGTGATCTGGTTGTTGACCACGAGCAAGCGTATCTGCTTGATATGAGAAGCGGAAATTACATAAAAAATCGTAAGCACTTAAGATATTTTTTAATGAAGCATCACTGATAAAGCCTTGTTGATTGGCGATCAGTAAACGTTCTCGAGTGTTCGGCTCTGATGTTTTTGCCGCTAAGCTATACAGACGGGCCAAATCGACAATAATATTAATACCATGGCGTTTAATATTCAGTGTCTTTTCATTGTTGTCATTTTTGACCAAGATTAAGTTATTAAAAATGCCTAATGGTGCTCGGTGTTGTAATGAGTCAGTAAATAAGGTCGTAAGTAAATACGTATTGGCGGTACGATCTTGTATTTCATTTTGGATGGAACGAAGAAATAAAGCGTTACCTGCGATGGTTCTTGTATCGAGAAACACACTCAGATTCAGTAGAAAAGCGTATTCAGGATTAGAAATCCATTTTTTATAATACGCCTTCCATGTTGATAATGGTTGGCACCATTTGGGTGTTACAGCCATGAATTTTCCAGGACATAAACTGTAGCCACTGCTATCCATACCTTTTGTTACTATCATAGCAAGGTGTTGAAAATACAATCGATCTTGGGATGTGGCCTCATCCGATAATATCAGAGCGCTGTCTTGATCTGAGGAAATGTGGACTTCATTACGAGCATGTGAGCCCGCAACTACCCATGCATAATCACAGGGTGGTGGGCCTAGGCGCTTAATCGCAATATCAATGAGTCGTTGATTATAAGTATCCATAATAATGGTCATGATTTGACTTATCACTACAGCTGGCACTTTTTCTTTCACTAACTGATTAAAAATGATTTGACGCTGGGGAGCGTATTGAGCCAGTTCTTCTTCGTTGAGTGCTGATTTTATTTTATCTATAAAGAAAATCGCTTGTAGTCGATTGTTTTGTAGTAACAAAGGAAGTGTGACTAAAGCAATAACTTTGTGACTATCCATCACGGGAAGATGCTTAATGTTGGATTGCATCATGGTAATAATGGCTTGATAAATCAAAGAAGAAGAACAAATAGTGATGGGATTTACGGTCATTATATGGTGTATAGGTTGATAGATATTGAAGGCATCAGCGATGACTCTTTCAGTCATGTCAGCATTCGTAACAATGCCGACTAAACGTTCTTTATCGGTAACAATAGCGCAAGAGGCTTTGTTGAGACGCATATGCTGTGCGACCTCATAAATGGATGTATCTTTATCGACTTCAAGGGTGTGTGAGGTAGAGACATCTTGAATGCTATTTAAAAAATGGTTGTTATCATTATTAGACCATACTGCATTTATTGCAGAATTAATGCGCACTTCTGTTTCTGTATCAAATAGATGAGTGTATTCAGGATACGTATGTTGTATGTCATGAATGACGCTAATGGGAATTAAATACAACAATGAGCTTTCAATGGCTTTGATCTGATAGTCATGCGTATTTTTTAATAAGCTAAAGCCAAATACATCTTCTTCACCTAAGCGTGAACGCAATGATCCATCTTGATGAATTTGCTCGATAGCACCTGTGCGGATCAGATACAAATATTGCTGGTGCTCTTGAGTTGATGAATCAAGGTGCTCATTTTCACCTAAATAGATAATACGAATTTTTGAGGAGATACGCTCGACCATCGTTTTAGGCAAACGAGTGAATGGGTCAATACGTGAAATAAAGTCAATGATATTCTGAATTAAAGGATCTTGCTGCATTAGATGCTCACATTATGCGTCAGGTAGTAAATGTTTAATGTCATTTAATAAACGTACAAGATGGTCTTTTTGATACGTTTGTTTTGTTCTTGGTGCGGTACTTTGGCGTTGAACAAAAGCGACATCAAGATTACGCTGAATAAGATCGTAACTGTCTTGCTCATCGGAACGTAAACCAATAATGACGGCTTCTTTCCCTATTTCAAGAAAGTGCTGTTTTACCGTGGTGAGCGGCGGGTTGAAATAGGCACTGTCATTAATATCATCAAAACCAATAACAGATACTTGAGAAGGCACAGTGAGTCCGAGTTCATTTAGGGCTCTTAAAACGCCTAAAGCCATTTGGTCATTGGCCACGAGCACGGCATCAAAGGTAATTTGGTTTGCGACGGTTTCTCGAACAGCAAGATAACCACTGCTTGCTTGCCAGTTTCCTTCTACAGTATTTACTGGCTGTAATTGGTTTTGTTTTAGAACAGACAACCAAGTTTGGTAACGAGACATGGAGGCGCTTGAGGCTTTGGGCCCCGTAATCAATAAAAACTGTTGATGTTGGGTGTCTAGTAGATGTTGAGTCGCTAATTGAGCCCCTGTTTGATGATCACAACATACATAGTGCACTTGGGTCTCTTCTGGAACGTCAATAAACACAAAATGTAAATGAGGGTATTGCTGAACTAATTGTTCCGCAGCGGTTGCTGTTAACGGGATATTCAAAATAATGCAGGTGGCTTGTTGTGAAATAAGCTCATGTATAGAAGCTTGAATATTTTCTAAGCAGGGAGTGTTTACGACAGAAAAGACAGTACCATAGCCCATATCGTGCGCTTGTAATCGAATACCGTTAGCGATTAAGGCAGCCCCATGGAGTGACATTTCTAGAGTGATTAGGCCGATCACATTTGATTTTGAGCGGCTTAACATTTGAGCGCTTTTGTTGGGGATATACCCAAGTTGTTTAATTGCTTTATTTACTTTTATACGTGTGTTTTCGGAAACATTTATTGACCCATTTGTGACTCGTGATACGGTTTGAGTCGAAACTCCCGCCAATTTAGCAACATCTTTAAAGGTGACTGTCATTTATCTCTTCTTGTTTTCGTTATTATAATAGGAAGATAACACAAGGCTCTCATTAAAGTTGTGCTGTAATTCAAATAATTGTCGTGATAACAAAAAATGTTGTTTTCGAGAACAATAAGATCGAGCGCACATTTGGTCGGTTATTAGTGTCTTTAGGATCACATTAATCGCAGATATAGCTAGAAAAAAGCCATTAAAAGAACACAATGCACCCATAGTTTGTTTACGAAAACAATTTGGAAGTAATATGGATAAGTTGATTCATTTAAGCAGTAAAAATCACAGCATTATTATTAAAGTAGATTTGATCCCTGAGATCATTCACTGGGGCGGTAAAATAAATGAGATTGATAGCGATTTATTGTTTGCGATAGAACGACCAATTTCACAAGCTCGCCTTGATATCGATGTGCCTCTATCTCTTTGTCCTGAACTAGGTCGTGGGCATTTTAATGCTCCGGGTATTGAAGGGCATCGACATGGCTCTGATTGGGCTCCCGTTTTCCATATTGTTGATCAACAAGCGGATGGCCAATCGGTTAAAATTACCTTGCGTGATGAGGTTGCTCAGCTTGAATTGTTGGTTGAACTGCATATTGATCACGATTCAGATGTCGTGAAAAAGCGTATCACTGTTACCAATAAAGGCGAATCAGAGTATTACTTAGGTAAGCTATCTTCAACGCTGCCATTGCCAAATCATGCCAATGAATTAATGACGTTTCACGGTCGTTGGTGTCAAGAGTTTCAAACTCAGCGACAATCTCTTGAACATGGCGGATTTATGCAGCAGAACCGCCGCGGTCGTACGTCTCATGAAAACTTTCCGGGTCTGCTTGTCGGGGAGAATGGCTTTAGCGAGCAATTGGGGCAAGTATGGGGCTTCCACTTAGGTTGGAGTGGAAACCATGAGTTACGTGCAGATGTGCGTAGTGATGGTCGTCGTTTTGTTCAGGCGGGTGAATTACTGTTTTCAGGTGAGTGTATTTTAGGCACAAATGAAACCTATCAATCGCCTTGGTTGTATGGCTGTTATAGCAGCAATGGATTAAATGGCATCTCTGAGCGTTTCCATCATTATGTTCGTCAGCACATTATTTCATTCCCAACGGATAAACCTCGACCTGTACACTTGAATACATGGGAAGGGATTTATTTTGATCATAAACCAGAATACATCATGCAAATGGCAACAGAAGCCGCTGAGATGGGCGTTGAGCGTTTTATTATAGATGATGGCTGGTTTGTTGGTCGTCATGATGATAAAGCCGCGTTAGGGGATTGGTATTTAGACGAAGAGAAATACCCAGAAGGCCTAGAACCTGTGATTGCTCATGTCAATGATAAAGGTATGGAGTTTGGTCTATGGGTTGAGCCAGAAATGGTCAGCAAAGATTCTAATTTATATCGTAATCACCCTGAATGGATGCTTGGTTTAGAAGGGTATCATCAACCTTCTGGTCGTTGGCAGCATGTGTTGGATTTACAGAACCCTGAGTGTTTCCAATACTTATTTGACCGTTTAAATGACTTATTAACACGCTATAACATCACCTATTTAAAATGGGATATGAACCGTGAATTAGTTCAGCCTGGTCACCATGGTCGCCCTGCTGTTCATGGTCAAACTAAGGCGCTTTATGCGTTAGTCGATCAATTATTATCACAGCACCCAAGCGTTGAAATCGAATCATGCTCTTCAGGTGGTGGTCGTATTGATTTTGAAATATTAAAGCGTACCCACCGTTTTTGGGCATCGGATTGTAATGACGCGTTAGAGCGACAAACGATCCAACGTGGCATGAGTTATTTCTTCCCACCAGAGGTTATGGGGGCACACATTGGCCCAGCGGAATGCCACTCAACCAATCGTCAGCATCACATTAATCTGCGTGGTGTAACAGCATTGAGTGGGCACATGGGCGTAGAGCTTGACCCAGTAAAAGAGTCTACTGAAGAGAAAGCCGCATTTTCTCACTATATTGCACTGCATAAAAAATACCGTCATTTACTGCATTCAGGCCGTAGTTTCCGTATGGATGTTGCTGATAAGAATCAATACGTTTATGGCGTTCAAGGTGAAGATGAAACCATTGTTACGGTATGCCAATTAGCGATGCCTAGCTATGCATTACCATCACCACTTCGAATGACTTGTGTTGATGCAAATGCAAAATATGCAGTCAAATTAGTTGAAATGCCAAAAGCCAGCTTTCAATTAATGAAACAAGCACCAAAATGGTTAGATCAAACATTAACGCTAACGGGTAATAACTTACAAGAAATCGGTTTGATATTACCAATCCTTGATCCTGAATCTGCGCTTATTGTTTCGTTAAAGAAAATATAAGCGAGAACCATACATAATGAGTGGCTGCATTGGCTGTCACTTATTAATACTATGAACTAAGGAAGCAAAAAAATGTCCATCACAGTATTTCTATCATTTCTTCTCTTTACCGGTTTTGTTGGGTTTTATACCTATAACAAAGTAAAAAACACGCAAAATAACTCACAAGACGGATATTTCTTAGGCGGGCGAAGTTTAACTGGTGGGTTAATTGCCAGTTCGCTAATCTTAACTAATTTAAGTGCAACCAGTTTTGTGGGCATGAGTGCTCAAGCATATACGCATAACATGAGTGTTATGGGCTGGGAAGTAGCGTCAGGCGTCACGCTTGTCATTATCGCTTTATTGTTGGTTCCGCGTTATTTAAAGCAAGGGATCACCACCATTCCTGATTTCTTAGAAAGCCGTTATGACATGTCGGTAAAGAAATTTGTTACGTTATTATTCTTGTGCCAGTATGTGATTAATATTCTGCCTACCACCTTATATGCGGGTGCAGTAGTGCTGGGTGAAATCTTTGATGTTCAAGGTTTATTGGGCGTATCTGAATTTACAGCGATTGCGATCATTTCTACAACTATAGGCTTATTAGGCTTCTTCTATGCTATTTATGGTGGTTTAAAAGCAGTAGTAATTGCAGATACCATTAACGGTATTGGTTTGATCATTGGTGGTTTGATGATACCTGTTTTTGGGTTAATGGTATTGGGTGATGGCAGCTTTATGTCAGGCTTGGATACGATTTTAACGGCAGCACCAGAGAAACTTCAATCAGTAGGTAAACCAAGCGATCCGCTACCATTTTCTACGCTATTTACGGGTCTATTATTGGTGAACTTATATTATTGGGGTACAGACCAATCGATCATTCAACGTGCGTTAGGTGCGAAGAACTTAAAAGAAGGGCAAAAAGGCGTAATCATGGCGGGGGCAATCAAAGTTATTTCACCGCTATTTCTGATTATCCCAGGAATTATTGCTTATCATATGTTTGGTGCGGAAGCGGGCAACCCAGATACGATGTACACCCGTTTAGTGAATGAAGTATTACCAAAGCCTTTGGTTGGTTTCTTTGTTGCTGTTATGTTCGGTGCCATTTTAAGTACGTTTAATGGTGTATTAAATAGCTCGACAACGTTATTCGCACTTAATGTATATAAGCCTCTTTTTGGTAAAAATGCAACGGATGAAGAGTTAGTCGGTAAAGGTCGTATTTTTGGTGTGTTTATTGCCATTATTTCAGTATGTATCTCACCGTTTATTATGTTTGCACCAGAAGGGCTATTCCAATACTTACAAATGGTTGCTGGCTTCTTTAGTGTTCCTATTTTTACTATTGTATTTGTTGGTTATATTTCAAAGCGTGTACCAGCCATTGCAGCAAAAGTCGCCTTGGTGGTGTTTGTAAGCTCTTATGCGGCAATGCAACTCATCTTTAAAACACCGATTCATTTCTTACATCAATTGGCGATTTTGTTTGTTGTATGTACGGCATTGATGTTCTTGATTGGTATGTTTATGCCGCGTGATACTGATTATATTATGCCTGTGAATGAAAGTATGGACATCACACCGTGGGAATTTAGATTTGAAGCATCTGCTATTGTGCTTTATATGGTTCTGGGTGCGTACATTATGTTCTCGAACGTGGGCTTTATTTCGGATGATCCTTTCTTTATGCAAGTATATGGCGTATGTGGTTTGGTGATGTTTGTTGGTATCTTTGGCCGCATATTTAAGCAACGTAAGAAAGTGGCATTGCAAGCAGAGTAACTTAATTCTCACACGACGGTATTTCCCCTAAATATCGTACTCCTAAGTTAAAGAGGCCCTAAGCAATTACGGCTTCTTTTTTTGTGTATTGGTTTTAGATATGCCAGCGCTAAGTTATACCAATCGTAGTAAATAACTGATCATCCTAGCTAGTTAAAATGCTCGATAACTGCGTTAAAATTTTTGATTGTAGAATAACTACTTATCGAAAAACTTTGCCTTGTTCTCAAGCATTTTTCCTTCGCTATTATTGCTCATTTACTTACTGTGATTGGTATTACTTGAATTGTAAATATAAACGACGATTGAAAATTAGTGTAAACGTTTACATTATTTGAAAGTGATCACGATATCACTTTAAATTCACTGATAAACTGCCTGAAAATTCAGTAGGAAGAAGAGTTAATCATGAAAGTATTAGTAACAGGTGGAATGGGCTATATCGGTAGCCACACATGTATTCAAATGATTGAAGCAGGCATTGAACCTATCATTTTGGATAACTTGGGAAACAGCAAAGTCGCAGTGCTTGATCGTATCGAAGCGTTAACTCAAGTTCGTCCTGTCTTTTATCAGGGAGACATTCGTGATGAAGCCTTTTTAGATAGTATTTTTGCTGAACACACTATTTCATCTGTGATCCACTTTGCGGGATTAAAAGCCGTCGGTGAGTCTGTTGCTAAACCTCTAGAGTATTACGACAACAACGTTAACGGCTCATTGGTTTTAGCTCGTTCAATGCGAAAAGTGAATGTAAAAAGCATCGTATTTAGCTCATCGGCAACCGTCTATGGCGATCCTGCTATTGTTCCTATTACTGAGAACTCACCAACTGGCGCAACCACAAATCCTTATGGTCGCAGTAAATACATGGTTGAAGAGTGTTTCTCTGATCTGTTTGATGCAGAGAACGATTGGAGCATTACTTTACTTCGTTATTTCAACCCAGTCGGCGCGCATCCATCAGGCACTATGGGGGAAGATCCTCAAGGCATTCCAAATAATTTAATGCCATTTATCGCACAAGTTGCTGTTGGCCGTCGTGAATCACTGTCTGTATTTGGTAATGATTACCCAACACCAGATGGCACAGGCGTTCGTGATTACATTCATGTGATGGATTTAGCGGATGGGCACATTGCCGCATTAAAAGCAGTAGGTGAAAAATCAGGCCTTCATATTTACAACTTAGGCACTGGTAAAGGCTCAAGTGTTTTAGAAATGGTTGAGGCGTTTGCAGAAGCTTCAGGAAAGCCGGTTCCTTATACCTTGTGTCCACGTCGTGCGGGTGACATTGCTGAATGCTGGGCAAGCACAGAAAAAGCAGAGAAAGAATTAGGCTGGAAAGCGACTCGCAATGTAATGGAAATGAGTGCGGATACATGGCGCTGGCAGTCGAATAATCCTGAAGGTTATTAAAAGAGCTAAGGTTTCAGGTTTCAGGCTTCAGGGAGGAGATTTATAAGATAGCCCTTCCTTGAATTAGCTAATCACTTTTAAAGAATTGAGTATAAAAATTATGTCAAATGTTGAGTTTAACCCAGTAGATCATCCGCATCGCCGTTATAACCCATTAACGGGTCAGTGGATTTTAGTGTCACCACATCGTGCGAAACGTCCGTGGAGTGGTCAAGATGAAAAACCATCAACGGCTGAATTACCACAATACGACAAAGGCTGTTTCTTATGCCCAACCAATGACCGTATCTCTGGTGATACCAACCCAAACTATAAAGGCACTTACGTATTCAGTAATGACTTTGCCGCACTAATGACGGATTCACCAGAAGCGCCACAATCGTCTAATCCGCTATTTAAAACACAAGGGGTTCGAGGATTAAGCCGAGTGATTTGCTTCTCGCCAGATCACAGCAAAACTTTGCCTGAATTACCTGTAGGTCAAATTCGTAATGTGATTGATACATGGAATGATCAAATTGAAGAGTTAGGAAAAGAGTACGTTTGGGTACAAGCATTTGAGAATAAAGGCGAGACAATGGGGTGTTCTCAACCGCACCCACACGGTCAAATCTGGGCAAACAGCTTCCTACCCAATGAGATTGAGCGCAAAGAAAAACATCTTAAAGAGTATTACCAAGAACACGGTTCAAACTTGTTGGTTGATTATGTTGAATCAGAACTAAAAGATGGAGAACGTACGGTAGTAGAAACGGAACATTGGATTGCAGTTGTCCCTTATTGGGCTGCATGGCCGTTTGAAACCATGCTACTACCAAAAACACACATTCGTCGCATGAGTGAATTAACGGACGAGCAACGTGATGATTTGGCGTTAGCAATCAAAAAACTAACCAGCCGTTACGACAACTTGTTCCAGTGTTCATTCCCATACTCAATGGGTTGGCATTATGCGCCTTTCTTTGAAGAGGGCACTGATATTGAACATTGGCAATTACACGCACTGTTTTATCCGCCACTGCTTCGTTCTGCATCGGTTCGTAAATTCATGGTGGGTTATGAAATGTTAGCCGAAAGCCAACGAGATTTAACCGCAGAGCAAGCCGCGCAAAAACTGCGTGATGTGAGCGATGTGCATTATAAAGATTAAAAGCAGGGCGCTTTGCTTAAGGACGCTTCGCTAAAGGATTCAGGGGTATTTGTTGTGACTATGGTGGTTTAATGAATGTAAGCCTGAAACCAGCAAGGGAGCTTGCGACCGACCTGAAACCTAAAGATAGAATTCCCTACAAAATTTTGAGAACAAGATTATGACAAACTTAATTAAAAACGTAAAAGACGCATTCAATTCAGTACTTTCTTACGCTCCAACACATATTGTTCAAGCGCCGGGCCGTGTGAACTTAATTGGTGAACACACTGATTACAACGACGGTTTCGTATTGCCTTGTGCGATTAATTACCAAACCGTAGTGGCAGCTGCAAAGCGTGATGACAATATCGTTCGTGTCGTATCGGTAGATTATGGTAATGAAACCGACGAGTTTGATATTACTCAAGAGATCACATTCCAAGAAAATAAAATGTGGTCGAACTACATTCGTGGCGTGGTGAAGTGTTTAATTGGTCGTGGTTTTGAATTCAAAGGGGCAGATATTTCCGTCTCGGGTAACGTTCCTCAAGGTGCAGGTCTTAGCTCATCAGCCGCATTAGAAGTGGTTATCGGACAAACCTTCAAAGAGCTGTATAGCTTAAACATCAGCCAAGCAGAAATCGCACTAAATGGTCAACAAGCAGAGAACGAATTTGTTGGTTGTAACTGCGGCATTATGGATCAAATGGTCTCAGCGGAAGGTAACGAAAACCACGCAATGTTACTTGATTGTCGCTCACTAGAAACCACAGCGGTATCAATGCCAGAAAACATGTCAGTAGTGATTATTAACTCAAACAAAAAACGTGGTTTAGTTGATTCAGAATACAACACTCGCCGCGAGCAATGTGAAGAAGCCGCACGCATCTTTGGTGTAAAAGCACTGCGTGATGTAAGCATTGAAGAGTTCAACGCAAAAGCACATGAATTGGATGAAATGGTCGCAAAACGTGCGCGTCACGTGATTACAGAAAATGATCGTACCGAAGAAGCGGCAAAAGTGTTAGCGTCAGGGGATATGAAACGCATGGCTGTTCTTATGGCTGAATCTCATGCCTCAATGCGTGATGATTTTGAAATCACAGTAAACGAAGTCGATACCTTAGTTGATATCGTTAAAAACGTGATTGGTACAGAAGGCGGCGTTCGTATGACAGGTGGTGGTTTTGGTGGCTGTATCGTGGCTTTGGTTCCGCCAGTATTAGTGGACGAAGTTAAAGCAGCGGTTGAAGAGCTATACGAAACCGCAACAGGCCTAAAAGCATCAATTTATGTGTGCCAAGCAAAAAATGGCGCAGGTTTAGTAGAAGTGCTGTAAGGAATACACATGACAGAACAATCAACATTGTTCGAAACCATGACACAGGAGGCGGCCAGCGATGGTCGCCTTGCTCAGTTATTCGAACTCAAAAATGAAAACGGAATGCGCGCTGTGTTTATGGACATCGGCGCAACCTGGTTAAGTTGCAAAGTGCCAGTAAAAGGTAAACTACGTGAAGTCTTGCTGGGTCAGTCAACAATGGCAGGCTTTAAAAAGCAAGCAAGTTATATGGGTGTTACTGTAGGTCGCTATGCCAATCGAATTGCGAATGGTCAGTTTAAAATTGATGGGACTAAATACCAAGTAGATACCAACCAAGCAGGCAATACTTTACACGGTGGTTCAGAAGGGTTTGATAAGCGTCGTTGGTCAGTCGTAAAAGAAACGACAAACAGCATTGAATTTAGCTTAATTTCACCTGATGGCGACCAAGGGTTTCCGGGGGAGCTAACGGTTTCTGTTACCTACCAACTGACTGATGATAATCAAATCGTGATCAGTTATAACGGACAAACGACTAAATCAACCCCGGTTAATTTGACCAATCATGCTTATTTCAATTTACTTGGTGCAGATACTGAACATCTGAGTTTAGATCATATCTTAAGCGTTAACGCCAATGAGTACGTACCAACGACTGACGTAGGCATTCCAAAAGGCGCATGGAAAAAAGTAAAAGACACTAACTTCGATTTCACCGATCCAAAAGTGATCTCACAAGATTTTATGCTAGACAAAGACCAAGATAACGCCAAAGGTTATGACCACTCATTTGTGCTAGATAAAGCGTGTGCAAAAGGGGAGTGTGCAGCAAGCCTAACCTCTCCTGATAGCTTAGTTACAATGCATGTGGTGACCACAAAACCAGCAATACAGCTGTATACTGGAAACTGGTTAGCAGGCACACCAAATCGTATCGATGGTGAGTATCAAGACTATTCAGGCGTGGCATTAGAAACGCAATTCTTGCCAGATGCGCCAAATCACCCTGAATGGCCTCAGCCAAGCACTATTCTGTCACCGAGTGATACCTATCAGCATGAGACTCGATATCAATTTATTGTCTAGATAGCGTGTGGTTAGTAGCATAATAATAGAATCCCTACTAATTCATTGGTTAGGGATTTTTTGTTTTAGAAATTAATGCGGAGTAGATCATAAATTAATATGACTTCTCAGCTAAATCTACCTATGCTGATTATAGTTAATTAATAAATCAAGAAGATAAGTGGCTAGGTTCTGTATGGCGAATAACATGTCTCTCAAGAAAAAAAGCATGCTTGCATTGGGATGCTACGTTTGTTTCTTAATTACTATTATCGGTAGTGTTACTTATTATGTTGTTCAATCTCCTATTCGCGCAAATCTAGAAAACAATCTTGATTTAAGAACTCAGCTTTTATCACGAGAAATCGATGCTCCCCTGAATCATTCCCTTTCTACATTGCATGCGTTGGTAGGTGTTGCTGTTAGTGGCAATACGCCAGAGAACATTCAAAACATGCTTTCTTCCGTTCTCAAAGAAAGCGATGACATTATTATTAGTGGTGGTATATGGCCAGAGCCAAACACTTTTATCCCATCTAAGACTCTCGCTAGTTTGTTTTTCTCTCGTGATGAAGAGGGCAAAATTGCACTGATCAATGATTACAACATTCCAAGTGAAGCGCCTTATCAAAACGAGTCTTGGTATGTCTCTGTAGCCCATGAAAATAGCACTAATCATATTTCATGGTCTGATGTTTATATTGACCCCTTCACGAAACAAAAAATGATCACCGCTTCTCAACCCTATTTTAATCAAGGGCAGTTCGTTGGGGTGGCAACCATAGACATTTCTTTAAAAGGGCTAATCAGTGTCATTGAAGCGCAAGCAGAAAAGAATAAATTAGGCATCGTCATTAACAATGGCGACACCATGATTGCGGATTATAAGTTTAATGTACAAGAAGACATGTATGTTGTGACGCATCAGATGGAAGCCTTTAACTGGCAGATAAAAGTAATTAATTCTTATCGCACCGTGTCAGATGAAATCTACGCTCAAATTATCAATATAGAATTAGGGATAGTTCCTATTTTATTATTGTGTGTAATTATAGCTTATTACTTTATTAACCGAAGTTTGATTAATCCTATCGTATTGATTTCAAAACAAATTGATGAGAGTGCGTCTAACAGAAAAATAGACATCAATTACGAATACAATGACGAGATAGGGTATTTGATCTCGTCATTTAATAAGAAAACAGAATCTCTTGAAATCGAGAAAGTTAAAGCGGAATCATCCACTAAAGCCAAAAGCTCTTTCTTAGCGAACATGTCCCATGAGATCCGAACACCGCTAAACGGCATCATAGGTATGTCTGATATTTTAGCCGAAACAGATCTAAACCCAGTTCAATCCGAATATTTGAGTACCATAGAAACGTCTTCTCAGGCGTTGCTCTTACTTATCAATGACATTCTTGATTTATCTAAAATAGAATCAGGTAATCTTGTGTTAGTACCACAGCAATCTCATGTAGCAGAAGTTGCTTACGACACATTAACCGTCGTATTAAGTAAAGCCTCTGATAAAGGGCTGGCTTTGCAAATAGAACTGGCCCCAAACCTTCCAGATACGGTAATGCTAGATGAGCACCGCTTACGCCAAGTATTGATGAATCTAATGTCTAATGCCGTTAAGTTTACTCAAAATGGGGCGGTTATTTTATCAATCAATTATGAAGAAGAAACGAAGACTAGAGGTAAATTACTCTTCTCGGTAAAAGATACTGGCATCGGTATTCATAAAGATAAACTCCAGCAGATATTTGAACCATTTACTCAAGAAGATAGCTCAATTACTCGTCAGTTTGGTGGTACCGGGCTAGGGCTTGCAATTTGCCACCAGTTAGTGAAATTACTTGGCGGTGAGATTAAGGTAGATTCACAAAAAGACTTTGGTAGTAAATTTTATTTTATGCTGGATGTTGACGTGCTGGGATCAGCCGCGTCAAAAGTTACTAAATACAACGGAACTCAGTGTTTAATCATTAGCAACAATAAAGCGTATGCGTCTCAATTAAATACGGAATGTAATCAGCTAGGCCTGTCGACGACAATACGTGAGAATAGCGATGAGCTTGAATCTCAAGCATTAAATTATGATGTGATCATATATTGTCAGCACTCATTGGTTCTAACGCATAATGATATCAATAGAATTAATGCCTTATCTCAGAAACCGGGATTGGTTATTTGTCGAAAACACGGAGATGAAAAAGCCGATTTTAATCATACTATTGATGGGCTCGTGATTTACCCTCTGTTAGGTAATCGTTTCTGTAATGCAATAAATCAGGCTCTAAAATCAAATAAGAACAAGCATGAAGCGGTATTACCTCTCGACTCCCCTGATGATGTGCCTATGAGCACTCAAGAGGAAAATGCAGAAACCAAAACCATTCTGATTGTTGAAGATAATTTAGTGAATCAAAAAGTGGCTTCTTTGCTATTAAAAAAAGAAGGGTTTAATGTCGATTTAGCTAATGATGGTCAAGAAGCTGTCAATATGGTGACAGCGAAAACCACAGTATATTCATTGATTTTGATGGATTGTATGATGCCAGTGATGGATGGGTTTGCTGCAACAGAAGCAATAAGAGCATGGGAGCAAGATCAAATGGCTACACGTTTGCCAATCATAGCTTTAACTGCGAGTGTTTTTGTTGAAGATATCGATAAGTGTTATCAATCAGGTATGGATGACTATGTGGCAAAACCGTTTAAGAAAGAGTTGATGCGAGAAAAATTGGAAGCGTACACATAAGCAACTTACTGCGATGAAACACGCTTAAGCAATCAGCGTTAGGCAGTAAGTTTATTGGGAAGGGAGTGAGATTAAGAATCTGGACTCTCTTGCTTTATTACCGATGAACGCTCGATTAAAGAGGCTTGGAAAATCGTACCTTTTGTGACGCTTGAATTACCAGCAACTAATGCTAATGAAAGTTCTGCTGCTTGTTTTGCCATGGTTTGGATAGGGTAATCAATTGTACTGAGCTTTGGATGTAAATATTTAGCAATTAAACCATTATCAAACCCCATTAAAGAGATGTCTTTAGGAACCGCAATCTCTTGTTTCTCAAGCGCAGATAACGCCCCTGCGGCCATATAATCGTTATAACAAACCACCGCCGTGATAGGTAAATTACGAGATAATAGGTCAATCATTGCTTGCTCACCACCTTCATCCGTTGGCTGTGCTTCGGCGTAATACTCTTCATCAAAATTGATCCCATGAGCGTGCAATGCTTGCTGGTAGCCGGCTTTACGGTGATGGCTATCATCAATATCATGTTCAGAATTAATGTAAGCAACTTTCGTATGACCCTGAATTATCAAATGCTCTGTCGCTAAGTTTGCACCGTGTTGGTTATCTAATGAGATACAGCGATCGGCTATTTCAGGGATATGGCGATTAATAATAACCAGCCCTGGGACCTCTTTCGCAAATTGCAGCAGCTCTTTATTGCTTAACCCTTTTGAGTGGATCACCAGAGACTCACAACGGTTATTAATTAAAAGATCGATGGCTTCTTTCTCAGTGGTAGCATCGTGATAGCCGTTGCCAATCAGTAAGTGTTTTTGATGCGCTTGAGCAACGGTATCAACCGCTTTAAGCAGTGATCCAAAAAAGGGATCCGACACATCACCCACCATTACGCCAATCGTATTGGTACTCTTACTGACCAATGCTCGAGCGTTCGCATTTGGGCGATATCCCAGTTTTTGCATCGCCGCATTAACTGATTCGATAGCTACTGTGCTTGCTTTTGGTGATTTATTTACCACTCTAGAAACCGTGGCAACCGATACCCCTGCTTCTTTTGCAACGTCTTTAATGGTTGCCATAATAAGTTCAATCCTGTGATGTGGTCGAGATAAAATAGTTGATCGAGTTAAAATTTTAGTAAATATTTAATTGCTGTTTACTTGTTCTATAGCGTATTGTTGACAATGTAAACGTTAACACTAACTTAGAGCTAAGGATAAAGTAAAATGGAAACAATTGCATACGGTGATTTCGCAAAATTAGATATTCGTGTTGGTAAAATCACAGAAGTTAAACGCCATGAAAATGCAGACAAACTTTACATTGTTCAAATCAATGTAGGAGAGCAGAGCCTTCAAACCGTTACGAGTCTTGTTCCTTATTACACTGAAGATGAGCTTTTGGGTAAGCAAGTAGTTGTGCTGTGTAACTTAGCAAAAGCAAAAATGCGCGGTGAAACCTCAGAATGCATGTTGCTGTGTGCAGAAACAGAAGATGAAAGCGAAAGCGTATTATTGACACCAGAGCGCTTGATGCCAGCTGGAGTTAAAATCGTCTAATTGGTTTAATGACCAAATATATAAGCCAAGTTTATTCCCCCCAATAAGCTTGGTTTTTTATGAATGGAAATTTAATCAATTGAAATACCATATAGAATACAAGATAAAAAGTGGATTAATTGACTATACTTTACTATGTTAGTTAATGGTTACTTAATAATATTAAAAGTTGGTTATATATGGATTTTAAAAATAGTTCTTCAAAGGAAGTGAGATACCCACAAAGTTATAATTTACTCTCTGTCACCAAACCGAGCAGCCACATCACTTACGCTAGCAAAGAGTTTTGTGAAGTGGCAGGTTATACTCAAGAAGAGCTGGTAGGGAAGCCTCATAATATGGTAAGACACCCTGACATGCCTAAAGCAGCATTTGCCAATATGTGGGGATACTTACAAAGTAATAATTCATGGATGGGAATGGTAAAAAATCGTTGTGCTAATGGCGATTATTATTGGGTTGATGCGTTTGTTTCACCAATTTCAGAGAACGGACAAGTCATTGAGTATCAATCTGTTCGAACTTGTCCTAAAAGAGATTATGTTGATAATGCAGAAAAGATATACGCTCAACTGAATGTAGGAAAAACACCTCTTAAACTAAAGTTACCTAGAACCCGTTTGTGGCAACGAGCTACTATTGCTCTTATTATTCCCGCTTTTTTTGCTTTTGGCCTTGAGCAATTTGTTCCGAATGCCGGCGTCCCATCACTATTCCTTTTGGCAATAACCTCTTTTTATATGATGACCCGCCGATTAGAGGCGTTAAGTAAAGATGCTCGTGAGATTTTCAATAACCCATTAATGGAGCTTGTTTATAATAAAAAGGTTGATGATATTTCAGAAATAGCGCTTGCGATGAAAATGTGTCACTCAGAAACTAACGCGGTTTCCGGGCGTATTCAAGACTCAAATGAACAAGTAACTGCGGCAATGGAAGAGTCTTTCCAAAATCTGGATACTATGTCAACTCAGCTTGATTCGCAATCGATGGAAGTAGAGCAAGTTGCCGCTGCCATTAACGAAATGCATTCAACAGCGCATGAAGTAGCAAGAAATGCACAGAATACCGCATCAACAACTGATGAAGCGAAAGTTGCTGCGCAAGAGGGGATGGCAGCAGTAAAATCTACATTACATGCCGTTGATGTACTAGCCAATCAGTTAGATGAAACGTCAGTATCTGTTAGAGAGCTTGAAGTCAACACTAATACCATTGAAAGCGTACTCACCATAATACAAGGTGTGGCAGAGCAGACTAACTTGTTAGCCCTTAATGCTGCAATTGAAGCTGCACGAGCAGGTGAGCAAGGGCGAGGTTTTGCAGTGGTAGCAGACGAAGTTCGTCAACTTGCACAGAAAAGTCACGATTCAACCACAGAGATTCAAACCGTTATTAATTTAATTCGTACAGGAACACATATCGTAGTGGAATCGATGAGAGAAGGAGAAAATCTTTCGGCGGATTGCATTGAGAGTGCAAAAACCTCAGCTGATAAATTAGAACAGCTGTTAACTGAAATTACCGATATATCTGATCAAAACTCTCAAATAGCCACGGCAGTTGAAGAGATGAGCAATGTATCAGAAGACATGAATAATAACGTTCAATCTATTAGCCAATCGACTCAAGAATTATCAGCATCAACGACGTCTTTAGTTCAAGAGAGTCAGGCTGACAATGGAGGCTTGATGGATAATTTACTTTCTCAAAGTAAGTTAGCAGAGCAGTTTAGACATACTGGGTAATAGAACAAAATATAGATTTTTGAATATCAGCACAAAGTATTGTTATTTTTAATCTTATTGGTGCTTTATATTGCACATATCAATATAATTTGAAATGTAGTGCTTTGTTTCACACTTTTCTATCTTTTAGAAAGGTTGTTGTTAACTTGTTGTTATGCCTTGATGTATGGTTGGTTAAGTAAAAAATCAGTCCATAAATCAAAAAGGATTTTATATGCAAGATATCGTTGATTTTCTCAATGGCATAATTTGGAGCCCAGTATTGATTTATCTCTGCTTGGGCTCTGGTTTGTTTTATTCTATACAAACTCGATTTGTGCAAGTTCGCCACTTTAAAGAAATGTGTCGCTTGCTGGTATCAAACAAAGAATCAAGCAAAGGGATTAGCTCATTCCAAGCGTTAGCAGTATCACTGTCTGGTCGTGTCGGTACGGGTAACATTGCTGGGGTTGCGGCAGCCATTGGTTTTGGTGGTCCTGGAGCCATATTTTGGATGTGGTTAGTTGCCTTTTTAGGCGCAGCAACGGCATATGCTGAGTCCACTTTAGCGCAAATCTATAAAGAAGAAGACGAAGGTCAGTTTCGTGGTGGTCCGGCTTATTACATTGAAAAAGCAATGGGTCAAAAATGGTACGCGTGGCTCTTTGCTATTGCGACTATCTTTGCTTGCGGTGTGTTACTTCCGGGTGTGCAATCTAATAGTATTGGAAATGCAGTAGAAACGGCATTTGGTACTGGTGGCATGATTGATACAGGTCTAGGCGTATTTAGTTTTGCGAAGATCTTAACGGGTTCAGTTATTTCTATCATACTTGGTTTTATCATCTTTGGTGGTGTAAAACGAATTGCTCACTTTACTCAAATTGTGGTGCCGTTTATGGCATTGGCATACATCATTCTTGCATTCGTTATAATCCTACTTAACATCTCACAAGTACCAACTATTTTTGCTATGATAATCGGTGATGCGTTCACACCAATGGCAGGCTTTGGTGCTGCAATTGGTTGGGGTGTAAAGCGTGGTGTTTACTCAAACGAAGCGGGTCAAGGTACGGGGCCTCATGCCGCGGCAGCAGCAAGTGTTGATCACCCAGCACAACAAGGTTTAGTTCAATCGTTCTCTATCTACATTGATACGTTACTGGTTTGTTCTGCTACCGCGTTTATGATCCTTATCACAGGTGCTTATAACGTTCACGGCAGTGGTGAAGAGGTATTCTTAGTACAGAACCTTGCAGCAACCGTTGGCGCGAATGGTCCAATGTTTACGCAAATGGCGATTGAAAGTACACTGCCGGGCATTGGTAAAATCTTCATTGCTTTTGCACTGTTCTTCTTTGCTTTTACTACTATTCTTGCTTACTACTACATTGCAGAAACAAACATTGCCTATATCCGTCGAACTCTAAAAATCGATGGCATGATGTTTATTCTTAAAGTGGTTCTAATGTCAGCGGTGTTCTACGGTACCATTAAAACCGCGAACCTTGCATGGGCAATGGGTGATGTTGGTGTTGGCTTAATGGCGTGGTTAAACATTGTCGGTATTTTGATCATCTTCTTTATGTCTAAGCCAGCACTAAAAGCGCTAAAAGATTATGAAGATCAGCAAAAACGCGGTGTCACCAACTACACGTTTGACCCAGTAAAATTGGGCATTAAAGGGGCAACGTATTGGGAAGGCAAGCTAGAGAGAAACAAAAATAAATCAAAAGAGAAGTAATCATCTAGTTTGATAACCAATAAAATAACGCCATCCTTTGTGATGGCGTTTTTTATAGATATAGAGGGTGCAAATTATATAGATCTGAATTACGTGCTATGTTGATATACAAGTATGAGCATAAAAGGAGAATAATATGTATCAAGAAGTCATCAGTTTCTGGTTTAACGAGCTCGAACCACCGCAGTGGTGGCAAAAAGACGAAGCGTTAGATGCAATCATTAAGGCCCGTTTTAGCTCATTGCATCAACAAGCAAAAGCAGGTGAACTTTCTGAATGGCGTACAACGGCATTGGGAAGTCTTGCTGAAATTATCCTGATTGATCAGTTCTCTCGTAATATTTATCGTGATACGCCTGACTCATTTTCAAATGATCCTCTCGGTTTGGCGCTTGCCCAATTTGCGATATCAAAAGGCTTTGATGCTGAGTTATCTCAAACTGAGCGTGGTTTTATGTATCTACCATTTATGCACAGTGAATCTCGGGCGATTCATGTTGAGGCGGTAAAGTTATATGAAAAGCTCGGTAATCCATACAACTTAGAGTTTGAGCATAAACATAAAGAGATAATTGATCGTTTTGGCCGCTACCCACATCGCAATGCTATTTTGGGGCGAGCATCAACCGATGAAGAAATTGAGTTTTTACAACAACCAAACTCTAGCTTTTAAACCAGTACTATAAACGTTAGTTTGTGCAATCTATGTACTGAGTTAATTACAGAAGTATCAATAAATTAAGCGCTAAGTAGACATAAACTGCTTGGCGTTTTTTTGTTGGATTTATAAAGAAAGTATATCGAAATAAGACAGCGTTCTGGTATGCTGTGTGGCATAGAAATACGAACCACTTTCTGGTTGTTGGCTGTATCTACTTGGTTAATTAAGTAGCTATGATTTATACCAGAGAAAAATAGTTATAAGTAGCTAAGGCATACACATTCCTCAATAATTACTATAAGGGAAATCAAAAATTTTCTTTGGAAGAATTGGCAGAAAATACAGGGTGGATTCTTTCAATTGCTAAGACATATCTACCAAAGAAATGGGCTTCTTTATTTGATGAAATTGGAGGATAATTTAAAGTTACAGAACTAATAGCAACTTTAACCAAACTACATTTCGTCAGCATCAAAGTCAGAAGGATGGCGTTCTAGGTTTCTTTTAGTTTACTGTCTTTGGTGGTAAATTTGAGCTTTATTTACACAGTAGCAATAGTATTGTTTAGACGTAAATTGTTGCCGAAAAAATTTAACTCAAGAGGGCAAGGCGTATCTAAAAAGCTCTTTAAATCTACGTTTGAGGTTGCGAAAGTTAAAGGGTTCGAAAAATTGTTTGCTTATGGTCGCGGTGACAATGAAAGAGCGTTGGCCGCTTATGTAAAACAAGGTTCTGAAGTGGTAGGTATCGCTAAAAAGCACGCCAAAGTCGGTGATGTCTACGTTGATGAAGCACTAATTGAAAAATTCTTGTAAACTGTATTGATAATTTAAGAGGATAAAACATGAGATATTTAATATTGTGCCTGTCTTTTGTGATTTTTGGGTGCAGCAATCAAGCAGATCTAAAACCTGATTTACAGCAATCAGTCTCTGAAGCTACCCAAGAACATGAGCCTGTATTCTCTACCGGATATTCAGATCTAAATGGTGATGGTTTAGAGGATGCCGTGGTTTTTCTTAAAGGAATGCAATGGTGTGGCTCTGGTGGTTGCACACTTTTGATTTTCGAAAATCTGGGTGATAGCTATCAATTGATATCCAAATCATCAGTAACGAGTACTCCAATTAGTGTGGCTAATACCGAAACTAATGGGTGGAAAGACTTAATCGTGTGGTCGCGTGGTTCAGGATTTGTTTTAATGAAGTTTAACGGTGAACAATATCCTCATAATCCATCTTTAGAACCAGCAGCTAGTGAGCTACAAATGGCAGAGTCACGTCTGATTTTAGAGTGATAATTAACAAAGTTATAATTAGGCTTTACAATCTTCGGTAATTCCTTTAGCTTAAGGACAATTATTTTTCTAGAGTGTGTAAGTTATGTCTACAGGCATCAAAAAACATCAAGCAGCTTTACTGACTGCTTCTAAGCATCATGCTTACGCACTTATCTCTGTCGTCGTTGTCATTAACTGATACTGACGATTATGTTATTCGTCAGTTAGGCTGGCGGATAACTAAGACCCTTTCTTTATCATCTTCTAGCCAAATTGACACCCTGTTTCATTTTATAAAAGGTATGTCGTTTGAAAAGAAGAGATCTCGCCGCTATCGGCTTTATGACATTTGCACTCTTTCTTGGTGCAGGTAACTTAATCTATCCACCCTTGATGGCACAACAAGCTGGCGATAATTGGCTTATTGCTATTGGTGGTTTTCTATTAACTGCTGTTGGTCTGCCTGCAATCACTTTGGTCGTATTAGGCCGTTTATCTTCTGCAGATAAGCTGACATCAGCCTTACCAAAGTGGATGGACCGTTCATTCTGGTTCTTGGTATTAACCACATTGGGCCCTGCGTTTGTATTGCCTCGTGCTGTTACCGTTGCTTATGAAATGGGCATTAAGCCTTTCTATTCAGGTAATGGGTTAATGGTGTTCTCTGCTTTATTCTGTGCTCTGACGTTATGGTTAGCATTAAAACCGGGTAAATTAGTGGATTACATTGGTAAAATCATGACACCCGCGTTAATTGGCATGCTAACTATATTGGTGGTCGCGGCATTATTAAATCCATTAGGTTCTCCAAGCCAAGCTATTGAGATTTATGAGCAAGCGCCTGCGGTAAATGGGTTAATTCAAGGTTATATGACATTGGATGCCATCGCAGCGGTAGCCTTTGGTTGGGTTATAATTCAAACCATTCGTAGCAAAGGTGTTGAGAGTAAAAAAGCCATTTCTTACTACACGTTACGCATTGCCGTTATTTACTCTGTATTGATGTCATTATGTTATTTAGCAATGGGCTATTTAGGCTCAACATCGTCTGAAATTGCACCAAGTGCCAGTAATGGTGGCGAGATCTTAACGCGTTATGCGGCAGGGGAGTTTGGGGTATTAGGTCAACTTCTATTGGCAGCCATTACCTTAATGGCGTGTTTAACGACTACGATCGGCTTAACTAATGCGAACTCTGAGTACTATAAGAATACTTACGGCATCACCTTTAAAGTGAGTGCTACCGTTATTATGGTATTAACGGCGATCATTTCAAACGTAGGGTTAGAGACTATCATTGAGGTGAGTTTGCCTGCAATTCTGATCTTATGCCCGATTGCGATTGCGCTTATCATTGCGATGATCTTGATGCCAGAGAAAACAAGCACAGAGAAACCTGCGATTTCAATGAGCCACACTACGGTAGTATGTATTGCTGCTTTGTTTGGTACGATTGATGCGCTGCATATTCTGGATAAATTACCAGAGGGCATGAACGCGTTTTGTGAGCAATGGTTACCCTTGTATGCTTCTCATACTTCTTGGTTGCTTCCTGTATTTATTACTATTTTTGTTAATAAAGCCTTCAGTAAAGCAATGACAAAGCGTGTGGCGATAAACAATTAAGTTTTAGACAGAGAGATCCCTCTTGTGTATTGATAGAGAGCAGCCATAATAGCTGCTCTTTTTTTATTTTTAGAATAGGGCTACTTGGTCATGTTGCCGTTAATTTATCATCCAATTTACTCGCAATTAGATCTTCCAAAAGGACATCGCTATCCTATTCAAAAATATCAGCGTTTATACCAAGCGATTCAATCCCATTATTCAAATGCACCTCTCTGTTATTTTGAGCCAACGGCACTTACAGTTGATGCGATTAAACAAGTGCATGATAAAGACTATATTGATGCGTTAGTTTCTGGAACGTTACCTGCCGCTAAAATGCGACGCATTGGTTTTCCGTGGAGTGAGTTGTTAATTCAAAGAACATTAACCTCAACAGCAGGCACCTGTTTAACCGTAGATAAGGCGTTAGAGTATGGATCTGCAGTACATTTAAGTGGCGGTTATCATCATGCTCATTACGATTTTGGTAGTGGTTTTTGTTTGGTGAATGATTTAGCGATGGCAGCTCATCATGCATTACAGCAAGAGGGGATCGATAGAGTATTAATTATTGATAGTGATGTGCATCATGGTGATGGAACTGCGACGTTGTGTGCGGATCGCGATGACATTATTACGCTCTCTTTTCATTGCGATAAAAACTTCCCTGCGCGTAAACCTACCTCTGATTACGATGTGCCATTATCAATAGGAACACAAGATGCTGAGTTTTTAGAGGCGTTTAAGCAAGTGGTTGAACTGGCGGTCAATCATCATCAAGCTGATCTTATTATTTATGATGCAGGTGTCGATATCCATAGTGATGATGAGTTAGGTTACTTAGATGTATCAACAGAAGGTTTATATCAACGAGATCGTTGGATGAGATCGTTTACCAAGCAAAAAGACATCCCTATTGCCTGCGTGGTTGGCGGAGGATATCGAAGTAACCATCAAGATTTGGTTGAACCTCATTTGCAGTTAATTCGAGCCTTTTTGGATTGTATCTAATACCAATCTACATAAGTATTTGATCATTCTTGCTTGTTAAAATCGATTTTTCCTACGCAATTATCTGAGAATGGTATAAAGTTCGATTACTTCGTTTTATGCGAATTAAGTAGTGCCTCACCATTATACATTGCTTCTTTAGTGCTGATATCTAGAGTGCGTTTTCCGGCAAATCTAAGCGGTTCTTTTATTGCTACATCATGAGCAAAAATAACCAATTTAGCGTTTTTAATATCTAATGGGGTAATGCGGTTATTAATGCCATCGGCCCCTTGAGTTTCGACCTTTATTTTAATGCCTAATCGTTGTGCGGCTTTTTCTAAACTCTTGGCAGCAAGGAAGGTATGAGCCACTCCTGATGGGCAGGCTGTCACCGCTAATACATCCGCTTCGCCTTCATTTTTTACGGCAGTTAAGATAAGTTCACGGATCTCTTTATCCTCATCTTCTACGGCATTTTTCTTCAATGAAATAACAATAAGTGCCGTGGTTAATGCACCCAGTAGGGTACCAACCACATAACCAAATTTCCCATCAACAACGGGTAATACAATCCAGCCACCCCATGGCGCATGATTTAATACGTTAAACAAAAATCCAGTTACGTTGCCAACAATACCACCGGCAACAATAGCTGGGATAACACGAGCAGGATCGGCAGCTGCAAATGGAATTGCGCCTTCTGTAATGCCTATCATCCCCATAATGCCAGCCGCTTTGCCTGCTTCACGCTCTTCTCGTTTGAATTTTTTAGGTGATAAGAGGGTCGCTAGCGCCATGCCTAATGGTGGAGTACAAATCGCAATGCCGACACCACCCATTAACCAAGGTTGCGTATTCACTTGAGTTTGAGCAAATAGAGTAGCGACTTTATTGATTGGGCCTCCCATATCAAAGGCTGCCATTGCGCCAAGAATTGCACCTAAAACCATTTTTCCTGAACCTGCCATACTTGCAAGCCACTCATTTAGCAGCGTCATGGTATTAGCGATTGGTGCGCCAATTACCCACATGACAGCCGCACAAGTGATGAAGGTGCCGATAAGCGGATAGATAAAAATAGATCTAAGCGAGGTCATGCTTTCTGGCAGCTTAATTTGCTTTAATGTACGAACGACAAACCCTGCAAAAAAACCAATGATGATTGCCCCTAAAAATCCAGTATTGTATTGCTGAACAGCGATCCAAGATCCAATCATTCCCGGGGCCAATCCCGGTTTATCAGCAATGGAATAAGCGATGTAACCACCAAGCACCACGGTAAATAAGGTTAATCCGGCAATGCCCATTTGCGCAATATCAGCCAAGACCCCTTCTGTGGGTACGGCGCCATGGCCTGAGATCATGACAGATAAAGAGAGTAAAACCCCACCGGCAACAATAAAGGGGATCATGTGTGAGGTGCCAAAGAGTAAGTGTTCTTTAGCACGACCTAAGCCGCGAGAGAGTTCACTTTTTTCAGCTTGTGGTTCAGCTATGGTTGTTGAAGTCAGTGCTTCTTCTGGTTGAATTGAATCAGTAAACAAGGCTAAAGCTTCTTCTTTGCTTTGCGCGGCTTTTAACTTGTCGGTAAAACCATCTTCAATTAATCGAATGGATATTTGTGATAATACTTCGATGTGTTGATTGTCGTCACCATCGGTTGATGCAAGCATAAAAAAGACATCAGATGGAAGCCCATCCTCAGCACCATAATCAATGCCTGTGCGGCTAATACCAATAGCGACGGAGGGCGTAATGACAGCGGTACTTTTGGCGTGAGGGATAGCAATACCGTCTTCAAAACCCGTATTCCCAATCGCTTCTCTCGCCCACACATCGCTTAGAAACTGTTGTTTATTCGACAGTTTTCCAGCATCGTTTAATATATTAACCATCTCTTCAAGAATGCTTTCTTTAGACGTTGATTTTAGGTCTAAACAGATAACATTAATGTCAATAAGAGAGGTGATATTCATAACGATTCCATTTTTTATCGATAATTTGTTGGCCATGTTAGTGGATCTTTGGATTTTAATAACTGGATAAAAAAGGCATTTACTGGATTATTGTACCCTCTGTAGTAAAGTGTGAGTTTGCTCCTTATTAATTGATGCTAAAGCACTTTATGATAAATGAGAGAGAAATAGCCAATGTATTGTTATTTAAATTAGTATCTTGTGAATACATTGAGTTATTTGAATTTTTACCAGTTAAGAGTAAATCATGAAAATTGTGGCAGTAACAGCGTGTCCAACCGGAATTGCACACACTTACATGGCAGCTGATGTGCTTAAAAAGGCGGCTGCGAAATTGGGAGTGTCAATCAAAGTGGAAACTCAAGGCGCAATGGGTGTCGAAGAAGTACTTACACCTGTGGATATTGTGAATGCAGATCTTGTTATCATTGCATCAGATATCGAAATTGAAAATAAGAGTCGTTTTTTAGGCATTAATACTAAGCAATACAGTATTGAATCTATATTGACAGATGTAGACACTATTTTGAGAAAACACCTTTCATAATGATGTCGACAATTATCGACTATCGCATTACCTTCTTTGTGAAAGAGCAAGGCTTGCCACCTCAAGTGGCGAGCCAACTCACTCGGCTTGCTAAAAAGTTTCAGAGCCTTGTATATATCGATAATATTACTCAAAACCTCAGTAGCGACGCCGAAAGTCCATTGGGTTTGCTAAAAATAGGGTTAAGACCGGGAGATTTTTGCCAATTAGTAACGGTAGGAATTGATGCTGAGTGGGCTAACTTTGTTCTGACTGACTTGCTTGCTTCCACCTTTGATTTTGTTGCTTCTGATAAACTGTGTGATTTCTCAGAAACGATTGTTAATACCCGCCCGCAATTAACCCCTAACTGTGAAGTTGATTTCCATTATGTAAAGGCGCAAGCCATCTTATCTAAATTTGAGATTTTAAAAGGTCTGTCGCAGCTCATTTACCCACAAGAGTCTGATGAATTGTTGCTGTCTTTGATAAAGCGAGAAGAACGATCATCAACGGCAATGGCAAAACAAATCGCCTTACCTCATGTTATTTCTCCTTATGTTGAGAAACCGACAATTGCGATCATTCGCAGTGATTACTCGGTGGATTGGGCATCAAAAATGGGAGAGGTAAACTTAATTATTGCCTTAGTTCTGCCTGAAAAACCAAGCAAGCCTATGATTATGGCCGCGACCTATTTAACTCGTAATATGTTATCTGAAGAGTTTAGCCAACGCTTGGTAAATACGAGACAACCAAAAGGGTTACAGGCGTTGATGCTATACGCCATGTGCCAGCTGTTATAAGTAAAAAAGCTGACTTAACAACAGTGCTAAGTCAGCGTATTTCTATCTTTAGATCTAACCGTTAGTTATACGCTCTTGCCACTTTCCCGCTAGATTTTAATGTGTATTGGTGCGCGTAAGCTGGAACAAAAATAGAATGCCCTTTAGGTACGTTAATCGTTTCCCCCGTTGAGTGATTCAGTGTCATGTCACCATCAATCGCAAACAAGATCTCTGCGCTGTGTGTTTCTAATGGTAGGTCATCAGCAGGTGCAAATACTGAGAATTTAAAATCGCTCACAGGGATAGGGTAATTCATCCCTCCATTAATAATGTTAGGTTGCATAATCAAGGAGTCTGCTGGAATGCTTACAAACTCTGTGCAATCCATAAGCTCATCAATATCCATGAATTTTGGGGTTAACCCTGCGCGCAGCACATTGTCTGAGTTCGCCATTATCTCTAGCCCAGTTCCATTAATGTAAGCATGAGGCGTACACGCATTTAAGTACATGGCTTCACCCGGCTGCAGAGTAATGACATTAAGAATTAATGGAGTAAATAAGCCTATGTCATTTGGGTACTGAATTGATAAATCATCAATTAAAGCAAATAGTTCACTCTGTTTATTATTACTGGCGAAGTGACCTAACTCTGCTAATGCTGACTCTTTTGCCTCATCAGTTAATGACAGAATCGCTTTAAAGAAACATTTTAGGCCTTGTGAGTTTGGCTGTTGTTCAAAACGTGTGATGATTTCTTCAAGAGAAGGCAGAGCCATCTGGTTAAATAGGTTGATGATCTCTTGGTATTCTCTAAAACCATTCATCGCTTTGTAAGGTGTTAATGCGTATACCAATTCTGGTTTGTGATTGCTGTCTTTATAATTACGATTAAAGTCATTAAGCGCAACGCCTGATAGTTCTTCTTTATCGTAGCCTGCCATCGCTTGTTGTTTATTAGGATGAACTTGAATTGATAATGCTTTTTCTGCCGCTAATACTTTGAATAAATATGGTAACTCACCAAAGTGGTCTGCCGTTAACGAAGATAAATAGGCGGTTTGATCTTGATTGATCAGCTCAGACAATAAGGTTGGTTGCCCATTAATGGTAACGGTAGAGCAGCCATTTGGGTGAGCGCCCATCCATAATTCAGCTTGTGGCTTATTGCTGGTGTTTTTTATATCAAATAGAGCTTCGATAGAGGTGAAGCTTCCCCATGCATAATCTTGAATTACATTGGTCATAGGGTAAAAGAATTGTTGAGTTGATTTATTCATAATGCACTCGATGTCATCAATGGAAAACTTCTCCAGTGCGTTTCAAATCTTGTTTTACTGAATCAAGAGAGAAAACACTGGAGAAAGGGAAGGTTAGGCTGCCGCTACAGAAAACGATTTAGCTTGGCGAGCTTTTTTAATAGAAACACAAACCAATGCGGTTACGGTTGCGCCCGCTGCCATACAAGCCAGTGCTAATACCGGTTTATTCATTGCACCAAGTAGAGCAACAACAGGACCGCCGTGAGCAACGCTGTTTGTAATGCCAAATGAGAACGCCATTACTGCGGCAACCATAGAACCAAGGATGTTGGCAGGGATAACAGAGATCGGATCTTGTGCTGCAAATGGAATGGCACCTTCAGAAATACCCACTAGGCCCATGGCACCTGAGGCTTTACCTGCTTCAATTTCAGACTCTTCAAAGATGTTGAACTTGCGACCAATAACCGTTGCTAGTGACATACCTAGTGGAGCAACAGGGATTGCACACGCCATCGCACCCATGAATTGAGTTTGACCACTCGCAATCATGCCGACAGAGAATAGGAAGGCAACTTTATTGAATGGACCACCCATATCAAAGCCTGCCATGCCACCAAGAACGATACCAAGTAGAACAACGTTACCTGTGCTCATGTTGGTTAGTAGTACGTTTAGTGAATCCATCAAATCAGCAATCGGTGCACCAATTACAAAAATGAATAATGACGCGATGAATAGTGAACCTGTAATCGGTGCAATAACGATAGGCACAAGAGGCTGAATGAACTTGTGGTAGTTGATGTTGGCAATAAACTTAACAAAGTAACCCACAAGTAAACCCGCAATGATAGCGCCAATAAAACCAGTACCGGCTTCAGCACCATAGAAAGAACCGTTATTTGCAATCCAACCACCAATTAGGCCCGGAGCAAGTGCAGGGCGATCAGCAATTGCGTACGCAATGTAACCTGCAAGAATTGGTATCATTAATGTGAAGGCAACAACACCAACATCTAATACTTTGTTCCATAAACTACCTGGAGGGATAGCCATACCGCTTTCTGTCGGTTGACCACCTAGAGCAAGTGCCAGTGCGATTAATAAACCGCCAGTGACAACAAATGGGATCATGTGTGATACGCCATTCATTAGGTAACGATAAATATCTGAGCGTGTTTGAGAAGCACTGCCTTTGTTATCTGAGCTTGATTTAGTTGTATCAGCAACAAAAGGAGGCTGTGTAAGAGATTGAGTAATTAAGCCTTTTGCATCTTTAATCGGTGCTTTAACGTTAGTCTGGATTAGCTTTTTACCTGCGAAGCGAGTCAGATCTACTTGTTTGTCACACGCGACAATAATTGCTTCCGCCTTTTCGATTTCTTCTGCGGTAGGGCTGTTTTTAACGCCAATAGAGCCGTTAGTTTCTACCTTGATGGTGTAGCCTAATTCTGCCGCGCCTTTTTCTAGTGCTTCAGAGGCTAAGTAGGTGTGAGCAATGCCAGCAGGACAGCCTGTGACACCAATTAAAAAGCCATTGGTTGCTTCACCAGTGTTGGTGTTTTTTGTTTTTTCAAGCAGTAGCGCTAACGCTATTTTTGGTGATGTTGTGGCTAGGAATTTTTCAATAAATCCATCTTCAATTAGTTTACAAGAAAGTTCAGCCAGTACTTCAATGTGATGATCTGCACCGTTTTCAGGGGAGGCAATCATAAAGAACAGTCGAGACGGTAGCCCATCTTCAGCGCCATATTCGATACCTTGCTTGCTGATACCAATCATGACTGCAGGGGAGATAACCGCCGAGCTTTTCGCATGTGGTAGTGCGACGCCTTCTTCAAAGCCTGTATTTCCTAATTCTTCTCTTGCGTAGATATCATTAAGAAATACCTGCTTGTCATTGATTCGACCTTGTTGCAAAAGATGCTCTGTCATTTCAGAAAAAACGTCGTCTTTGGTTTTTGCTGCAAGATCTAAGCAAATTAGCTGTTCGTTGATTAAGTCAGTAATCATAAGTTATTCCCATTTGGGTGGATGTCTTGTGTGGGAATAGTGTGATTCTGATGAGATAGATTGGTAAGTGTGCGAGAAATGCATTTACTGGATTTTTGTATCCTCTAAAGCCAAGTGTGATTCAGCTCTGATTTTTATAAATCCAAAAAGCTATAATGCACAAGTCAAAAAAGTACTTAATAAATAATGACTTACATTGTTATTTTTATGTAGTTATTGATGGGTTATTTATCAATAACGTCCTGATTTTGATGGGGTTGGTAGATAAAAGTGTGGTTAATTTTAGTAAGTGATGAGCATGGGTTTAGTATTTAATACTGTTTTAGAGGCGCTACTGTCAGAAAGAGAAAGCTTTAATCAGATCTGGTTTGCAGGCGATAAAGTGACGCCCCCCTCATGTTGTTACCAAGTTAACTTTCCTCGTTTAGAGTTAGTGATCAGCGGTGAATATTTAAATCAGATTGAAGATCCAGATATTGGGATTACTGAAGTTAAAATCATGGCGGGAGACGCACTCTATATCCCACCAAACTGCTGGAACAAACCCGTTTGGAGTGAAGATTGCTCAGTGCTTAGTTTACTTTTTGGTCGCAGGCAAGTGGGGTTCAGTTTAGTGAGTAAGCGTAAGGGCGAAGAGGGTTTCTATGATGTGCAAAAGTACAGTATTCAAACTCGAACTGGCCATGCGATTGATAATATTTTAGAAGCGCTAAATGCTCTCGCTCGTGAACCGAATAAAAACCAGATTGATGAGTATCTACTTTTGGCATTGTTGAGTTATAGCAAAACAATGTTAGGTGAGCCAAATGATGTGATTTCTCCTAAAAAGCGCAGTGAAGATCTTTATCAAGGGATATGCATTTATATCCAAGAAAACTTCCATCGTAGTATTGATAGAAATAATATCGCTAGTCGTTTTAATATTTCGCCAAACCATTTGTCTCGTATGTTTAGGCAGCAAGGGCATATGACGCTAGCAGATTATATTACTTGGGTGCGTATTGAACGTGCAAAATTCATGTTGAAGAAATATACCTTCCGTTTAACTGAAGTCGCTACGCGTTGTGGTTTTCAAGACGTGAATTATTTTTATCGAGTATTTAAAAATAAGACCAGTTATACCCCGTCAGACTATCGAACCATGGTGAAGTAAAGGGGGAAGGAAGGTATTTTACCTGGGAATAATAAATGCATTTAACAGATTGTGAATAGAAGTTTTAGGTGTATACTCCTCTCTTTTTTATAATAATCAGAATGAAAAAAGTAATCCTATTTATCACTGGAATAATCATTATTTCCAATGCCATTGTTTTTATTGTTAATGAGTTATCTCATAATCATGATGATAGTGTTAGTTTGACGGATTACGAGCAGCAATTAGTATCGCTTACTCAGAATTGTGAGCCATTAGAATGCCGTATTATTGATGATTTTAATCGTCTTGATAAGCATGAATATAGTGAAAATATTAAAGCGATAGCAGAAAGTATTCGTCCTATTCTTGCTTATCCAAACGGCCCTAAAATAGGAATTGCAATTTTAAATATTGTTTTTGAAAATGGCTCATTTAGTTGTGATGATAAGCTGTATTTTTTAGATAAAATATCGACATTAAAATACAAAGACAATGACCTATTTGGAATGATAGATCCTATTCTTAGCTATATAAAAATAGCAAATGAGAGTGGTGATGATTTTAAAATAGCATCAGGTGAATTAAGCTTAGCACTTGCTATTAGTTATTTTAAAGAGTATGAATTTTCTAATAATATTATTGAGGAGATTATATATTCTGATAAATCTAACGATTGGTATAGATTAAAAAATCAGGCAAGATTAAGTTTTGCTGAAAATAAATTAGCGATGAATAAGCCCCAAGATGCATTAAATATGCTTGAGATGGTAAAGCCACACCAAGCTTCTTACACTGAAGAAGATTGGCGTGATTATTATATATATACGCTTGGCTTGAAGGCAGAGGCTTACACTCATCTTGGGCAACTTGAACAAGCGAGCCAATGCTTGTCGGTAGCGAAAGAGGAGTTAGAGAAAGATCAGCTGCGACTTTTGTTAGGGAAGGATACGCTTGTTTCTGTTGCGGAATTTCAATTATCATTTAGAAAAAAAGATTTTTTATATATAGAAGAAAAAAAAGAAGAATTACTTTCTATAGTAGATCAGGATAATCAGGCAAGATACGCAAAAATTGTGTATAACACTTTATTTGATTATTATCATCAAACAAATAATATATCAGAACTTTATGATATTAATCATCGTTATTATGCCTTAATAGATAAAAGGCAAAATAATTATTACCAGTTGTTGATTTCTAATAAATTAAAACAAAGTGAGAATGATCATTTAAGTGATGATCATGAAAAAACGATGTTTTTCTTAAAGATATCATTTAGTGTGTTGATGCTTATATCGATATTACTGTTCTTTACGATTGTAAGAATAAAATACTTAAATATTGAAAATTTCACAGATCCACTGACAAATTGTTTGAATCGTCGAAAGTTCAATATTGACTATGAAAAGTCAGCAAAAATTGAGCATGATTTTTTAATTTTAGATATTGATAACTTTAAAGCGATTAATGACAATTATGGTCATGATTTTGGTGACGAAATATTAGTTAAAGTAGCTAGTGCACTTATCCGAATTTTAGGGCGTGAGTATAAGTGTTATCGTATTGGTGGTGAGGAGTTTGTGGTTATTTTTGATACCAGTAATAAAACTCGTAGTATAGATATTGCTGAAAATATTCGACGAGCAATAGAGGCATTAGTTTGGGATAATGGAATATCCATTACCATTAGTGGTGGGTTAAGCAGATTTTCCCCAGATAAAAATACTTATAAAGCGGCAGACGAATTATTGTATAACGCTAAACGTAGTACTAAGAATCTCATCGTTAATGATCTAGAGCTATCTTAGTTTGTTATGGATTTATTATTACTAAGTATCTAAAAATCCGAACGGGTGTTTTTTACTTCTTCTTCTATATTTTAAATAAGCCACATTAGATGACACATATTTAATGTGGCTTAGTTCTCATTTTCTTCCTTTCGGCCTTATGTTTTATTTCCGTACTTTGCGTTATTTCTTACTTAATAATCTACTTACCATTTAAGTTACTGTTAATTAAGTTTTTTATTTTTCGTTTGGTTCAGTTGTAGTTATTTGTTTTCTTTTTATAACCCTAATTGTTACTACCATCACACTTTGATTCTGTAGGTACAAAAGTCCAGTAAATGCTTTAAATATCAACTTACCAAGAGTCACTTTAATTCATATTATTCTCTCATCAACTTAATGCAGTTTGAATTAAGTAAAAATTCTTATTAAGGGAAACATTATGATCACCACACTAGTAAATACTAATTTAATTAAATTGAACTTAGAAGCGACAACGAAAGATGGCGTAATTTCTGAGTTAGCTGAAATGTTATTAAAAAATAACCGTATCGATAATAAAGAAAACTTTTTAGCGGGTATTTATGAGCGTGAAGCGCAGTGTGTGACTTCTGATATGGGTATTGCTTACCCTCATACAAAAAATGCCGCGGTTATTGAACCAGCTATTGCGATTGGCGTATCAAAAACGGCGATTGAATACGGCGCTGATGATGATCAACCAACGGTATTCTTCATGATTGCCTCACCAGAAAGCGGCGATCATCACATTTATGCACTACAAGCGTTATTTGAAAAATTCGGTGATGACCTAATTGCAGATATGCAAAAAGCGACGACCGAGCAAGACATTTTAGATTTACTGATTAATTAATACCAATCGTAGTAAATAACTGGTCATCCTAGCTGGTTAAAAGACTTGATAACTGCGTTAGAATTTTTGATTGTAGAATAACTACTTATCGAAAAATTCTGCCTTGTTTTCAAGCCTTTTTCCTTCGCTATTTCTGAACACTTACTTACTGTGATTGGCATAACTTTTAGTTTTATTCACTTTAGGATTACTTTTATGTCAACGATGACTGCAACAACTCAACCATCTGGTGATTGGAAACAAACACTATCCAAATTAAAAGGACACTTGCTTTTTGGTACATCTCACATGCTTCCATTCGTGGTTGCGGGTGGGGTACTTTTGGCTCTAGCGGTAATGGCGACAGGTAAAGGTGCCGTTCCTGATACAGGTATCTTAGCGGATATTTCTACTATCGCGATTAAAGGTCTTGTGCTTTTCCCAATCATTTTGGGTGGCTTTATTGGTTACTCTATTGCGGACAAACCTGCACTAGCGCCAGCATTTATTGCATCAGGCATTATGGCTGATTTAGGTGGTGGTTTCCTTGGTTGTATCGTTGCAGGTTTTATTGCTGGTGGTGTGGTTCTTCAACTTAAGAAGCTTCCTATTCCTGCGCATCTAAGTGCTTTAGGGGTTTACTTTATTTACCCGCTAGTTGGTACGCTAGTCTCTGCGGGTATCGTAATGTGGGGCTTAGGTGCGGCTATCTCTTCTTTCATGATTGCGATGAATGAATTCCTAGCGTCAATGGCGGGTTCTTCTAAAGCGGTTCTAGGTGCGATTCTTGGTGGTATGACGGCGTTTGATATGGGTGGCCCAATCAACAAAGTAGCAACATTATTCGCTCAAACACAAGTAAATACACAACCATGGCTAATGGGTGGCGTTGGTATCGCGATTTGTACTCCACCGCTAGGTATGGCTCTTGCAACATTCATGTTTAAGAAGAAATTCTCTAAAGAAGAGCAAGAAGCAGGTAAAGCAGCAGCAATCATGGGTTCAATTGGTATCTCTGAAGGGGCTATCCCATTTGCAGCAAATGACCCAATGCGTGTTCTTCCATCTATCGTAATTGGCGGCATGGTTGGTTGTGTGTTTGGTTTCATGACTGATGTATTACTTCATGCTCCTTGGGGCGGTTTAATTACAGCACCTGTCTCTAGCAACATCCCTATGTATGTTGTAGGTATTGCACTAGGTTCACTAACAACAGCACTTATTGTTGGCTTCTGGAAACCAGTAGTTGTAGAAGATGAAACAGCAGTAGCAACACCAGTACAAGCTCAAGCAGCACCAGTAGCTGGCGAAGGTGAGTATGATGTTCTTGCGGTTACTTGTTGTCCTTCAGGTGTAGCGCACACGTTCATGGCAGCAAAAGCACTAGAGAAAGCAGGCGCAGCAGCAGGCATCAAGATTAAAGTTGAAACACAAGGGTCTAATGGCTTGGTAAATAAACTGACAGCAAAAGATGTTGCGAATGCTAAGTTCATCATCCTTGCTCATGATATTCCAGTAAAAGAATCTGACCGTTTCGCTAACATTCGTCAAGTTGAATGTTCAACAAAAGAAGCAATGAAAAACGCGTTAACACTGATTCAAGGTTAACTGTAAAATACAGAAAAGATTAACCATCTTCTCTGAATAAAATCTCCTAACTCAAAGCCTCTTAATCCCCCAAGAGGCTTTTTTTTTGTTTAGATTATCCTCAGTAGCACATAAATAACCATAATTTTGTGGCGTTAGTTCAAATTTTAAATTATACGAATAACTAATTAATTTAAAGTGAAATATATTCCGTATAAATTTATTTTAACTGTTTGGATTGTATGAAAAAAACATATCTTGCTTGCTTAATCCCTGCCATTTTAGCCAGTGGATTTGCTGTAGCAGCACAACAACCTACCGATAAAGTTTACTTTAGCCAAAAAAACCTAGGCTCAGACATTCAAGGAAGTTTACTTGGTAGCGTTAGTTTGGCACAAAGTTTAACGTTGCCAACAACCAATAAAATTCCAGATGATCGCCATCCTCATTTAGTATCACTGCGTAAAACATTGGTTATTTTTGAACCGTTAGCGAATGAAGTTGATCTGAATGAATCAATTACGCTTATTGCAAAAAATGCGCAAGGTGACATCGTATATCAAAGCGTAATGCAACTGCCTGCTGAGCAACCGAAAATTGCCAGCCAACTTGAGTTTGAGATTGATGCGGTAAAACCAGAGCACTTTGATCATAAAGTAATGGGTAATGGCCCGTTAGCAAGCATTGCTGAAGTACACGGTGAAACGGAATTTAGAAAGTTGCTTGCAGAGCACGATACCATTCATGTAGAAACAGCTGATGGTAGTTGGGCGAAGAATTTTATTCTTCCTGAAGGGGAAGCGTTTGATGATAAACGTATAACTTTTAGTTCATATGCTGGTTATAACTCATTTATTACTTATGCATCAGGCACTGATACATTAAGCTCGGGTAATGAGCTGACATACCATAATGTCGATGGTAAATGGTATGGTAAAGGTGACATGGACATCCAAAAGGTTGCTTATAGCGAGAAAGCGTACACAGTAGCACTTCCTGCTGAAGTTATGCAGCCGGGCTTAAACTTAACCTTCTCGACCAATGAAGGGCAAGAAGGCTTATTAACGGATATTAAACTTGGTGCAAATACTAACTTTATTATCAATGCTGTTGATATCGGTCTATTAACTGAGCCTCGCAATGCGTTTTCATTCGCAAAAGAGCGTGAATTACAGCGTCAATATTTCCAAAATATTCAAGTAAGTAAATTGACGGTAAACCCGTATGAGTCAATTCACTTTCCTGAAATTATGTTACCAGATGGCCGTTTATTGCAAGATTACGATCCAAGTAAAGCAGATGGTTACGGCAGTGATTCACATTATCGTGTCGCTCGTGAGTTAGTGTCTGCGGGCATTAACAGTGCAAACTATGGTGTTCACTCATCTAATGTACGTAGTGCTACCGCTTGGAATATTGATAATCCATATCATGCCGTTCAAGTGACGGTAAATATGTCTGTGGGCAAGTACTCTGGCGGTTTAATTAATCATGGTATGTTAGGTTCATATGTCGGTGTAGCATCCGTTGCTAACTCAACAGGTAACGAATTTAGCCATGAAGTGGGTCATGAATTTGGCGTTGGCGCTCACTACCCAGGCGGTTTTAACGGTGCCGTGCATAATCGTTCAACAGAGCGTAACTCTGCATGGGGATGGGATGTAAATAAGAATTTATTCATTCCGAACTTCACACGTGAAGCGAACAATCAAAGCATGTGTGCTGAAGGTGGGTGTGCAGAACCATTTGCTGGTCACATGTTTGGTAAAGGCACCATGTCTGGTGGTTGGCCATTATATCCTTCGCAAAATGCATACACGCTTTTAGCACCTTATGAATCAAGTGTGTTCCAAGATGCGATGGAATCAAAAGCGAACTTTGATCTAAATTCACCGACTGGCTACAGCAAATGGGATCATGAAACACAAAGCATGGCACCATGGACGTATAGCGTGAATGATGATCTTGGTCGCCTGTTAACGACGATCTCTGATACTGATTCATTGCATGAGTTTGGAGCAGAAGGTACTAAGCTTCAAGAGCTTTATGCAACGTATAACCTAATCCACTTCAATATGGGCAATGGGTACTGGGCAAGAGATATTCATCTGACTAACGATGTTGCCTTTGAAGGTAAGATCGCGGTTGTTGAATCGTGGGCAGGATGGACCGCTTATTTACACCTAAATGGTACAACGATTTCATTACCAACGGGCAGTAAGTTTGCCTACCAATACACCAATGGTGAATGGGTTGAGATTGAAAACGATGTTCTAAATAAGAAGGTCGAACTAACACCATCAAAACAAGGCGTAGCGGTAACAACACTTGTGGGTTACTACGATCCTGAAAATACATTACCAAGCTACATTTACCCTGCACTGCACGGTGCGTATGGTTCTGTGTATGAAGATAACTTCAGCCCTTCTTCTTGTCAGTTAGAAGTGATGACACAAGAAGCGGGAGTGAAAACGTATAATCTACATAACCGTCGTTTAACAACAGATAAGATGAACCGTTTCCACGTTAACGTTGAGACTGCTCTGAAACCATATCAAGCGAATGTCGTGTGTAATGATGAAACATTAGATAGCATTGAACTGGCAGCGCCAAAAGCACCGCTAAAAGTAAGCATTATTACTACTGAAGCAGGTTTTGCGCCTGAGATTATCGGTGCAGATAATGTGGTTCTTGCTCAAGGTGCCGAGTTTGATCCATTAGCAGGTGTAAAAGCGACCGATGACTATGATGGTGATGTGACATCATCGATCACCGTTGATGGTGTTGTTGATACCAATACGGCGGGTCGTTATACCTTAACTTATAAAGCGTATGATAATGCCGGCAGTGAATCAGTTGTCACTCGTCAGATTGATGTACACAGTGAAAAACCAGTATTTACGGGCGTTAATGATCTAACGATTGATGCAGGTACAGAGTTTGATCCAATGTCTGGTGTGTCAGCAAGCGATGCAGAAGATGGTGATATTTCATCTAAAATCCTAGTATCAGGAAGCGTAGACGTTAATACTACTGGTATCTACACACTGACTTACCGCGTTATTGATAGTGCGAGTCAAATAGTGACTGCTACCCGTAATATTACGGTAGTTGCCGAAGTGGAAAACTGTGAAGATGCATGGACAATGAACGGAACGTATGTTGCTGGTGATCTTGTTGCACATAATGGCGCAGTATGGCAAGCGGGTTGGTGGACAAAAGGTGAAGAACCTGGCACAACAGGTGAATGGGGCGTTTGGAAGAAAGTCTCAGACAGCGGTTGTTCAGTTGATAAGCCTGTGACACCAGATCCAGAACCAACACCACCATCAGGTGATCGCCCACTATATCAAGTTGGAACAAGCTATAAAGAAGGCGACATCGTAATGGGTAAAGATGAGCAATTATACCAATGTAAGCCGTGGCCTAATTCTGGTTGGTGTTCAAACCCAAGCTATGAGCCTGCAGTGAGCGTATTCTGGCAAGACGCATGGAATAAATTATAATTTTAATTAAATTATTTAGTTAAAAGATAATCATTGAAAATGCCACTTATCTAAAGGTAAGCGGCATTTTTTAAACTACTGTCTATGATACCAACCTGCCTAAGTATTTGGTCATTCTTGCTTGTTAAAAACGATTATATCTGCGTTATAAATTGTGTAATTAGATCCACTAGTTACTATGCCTTGCTCTAATCTATTTTTCCTACGCAATTATCTGAAAAACTACTTATCCAGAATGGTCTAACTGGTCGGAAATTATTAATTATTAATCATTTTTTTCATTCGTAGACCAAGAAAAACAAAGCTGATACCTTCTATTAGCAGCGATATACCAACAAAAGTGCCTAATAAGGATAGCGACAATTCTGGGTTATCTAACAGGCTAAAGAAGTACCCACCGATAATGACAGAAAGTAATCCACTTAAAATAACCATGCTATTGCCTGGAAGGTTTTTATTAGTAAACCCAAAAATCATGCGTGTTAGACCATTAAAGATCATAACCACAACCATGATAGTAGTAATGGTCATAAGCCCTTCTAGTGGCTTAAGTAGAATAAATAAAGCACCAATAATATAAAGTAAGGCACTTAATACATACCATAATTTTTCTTTCCAGGAGTGAATATGAAAAGTATGGTAAACCTGAACTAACCCTGTGATTAACAATAGTGTACCGATGATCGTCGAAATCGTCACACCAGCTATCACAGGTAGGCTAGTAGCTCCCAATCCTGCAGCTGAAGCGATTACGCCAACAGTAATAAAATATTTCCAACTTTTTGAAATTAAAGCCTGACCTGGTGTTTGATTTTCCATTTTGACCTCTGAGTTAAATGTAAGAGATACTTTGATTGTAGTTCTTTATAGAAGGTTTAACTGGAAAGTAAACAAAGTTCTCGGATTTTGTGAACTTGTGCATGTTTTGGACTTTTAGCATAAGAAAAAACCGCTTTTTAGAGGGGATAGCGTTGTCAGGTATTTTGTACAGTTATAGAACCTATACTAAAAATAATGCTTGTAGAAAAAAGCTAAAAGTCTATGATTATTAATATATTTAATATACTAGGGATTAAGGGTGGCCGCGTGTTAGAGCATCATGTTCGAAACTATATTTCAGATAAATTAAGCACTTTAGGGGTCAATATTGATCCTTATGGGGTTGAACTTACTATCGTATTTGTATCAGTGGTTATCGGCATTGCTATTATTGGTTATCTAGTTACTCATCATATTATTGTTCGCACTATTAGAAATGTACTGCAACGCACAAATGAACCCTTATCTGGTGGGTTTGCTAAATATAACGTACTTGAAAAATTAACACTTCTTGTCCCTGTGATGGTATTGGAACTTTTGATTCCATTAGCACTTGGGCATTACACATTACTATCAGCCATAGCAGATAAAGTGCTCAGTATCTCTATTCTTGTCAGTTTTATAAGGTTGGTTTTTGCCTTACTTGATGCGTTTAATGACGTTGCTACTTTCAAAGGCATTACTCGCCGGATGCCAGTTAAGAGCTTTGTTCAACTGATTAAGTTGTTTACTTTTTTTATTGGCCTTGTAGTATTTATGTCTATCCTTGCCAATGAATCACCGATTATTTTCTTGAGTGGATTAGGAGTTGCTACCGGTTTTGTGATGTTGGTATTTAAAGATACCATTTTAGGTTTTGTGGCCGGAATTCAGCTTTCAGCAAACCGAATGATTACGTTAAATGACTGGATTGAAATGGATTCGTTTAAAGCGAACGGTTCAGTTGAAGAAATTTCATTAACGACGGTAAAAGTACGAAACTTTGATAATACCGTCAGTATGATCCCAGCTTATGCGCTGGTTCAAAACGCCTTTATTAACTGGCAGGGTATGTCAGATTCGGGTGGTAGACGCATCATGCGTTCAGTGAATATTGATGTAAATTCAATTCGTTTTATGACTGATGATGAAATTGAATCGCTTAAAGGTATTCGAATTTTACGTGAGTACTTATTTGAGAAATCAAAAGACATAACTGCATTTAATGAAGAGTTGGATGATATTCCTCATTTAGGTAACATTCGACAAATGACTAATGTCGGCATTTTTCGTGCTTATTTAGCCGCTTACTTACGTACTAATAAAGATATCCATTCCTATATGCTATTCATGGTGCGCCAACTTCAGCCAACCTCAGAAGGGCTACCATTGCAAATTTATGCGTTTACCAATAAGACGGATTGGGTATTTTACGAAGGGGTACAAGCCGACATCTTCGATCATATTTATTCCATTATGCCGTTGTTTGATTTACGCCCTTACCAAGCGTTAAGTGGCCATGATGCTGCAATGATTGCTAATACTAATCGTAGCAAATAACAGATCATCTTAGCTGGTTAAAATACTCGATAACGTCGTTAAAATTATTGATTGTGGAATAACTACTTATCATAAAATTTCGTCTTGTTCTCAAGACTTTTTCCTCCGCTATTGTTGATCGCTTACTTACAGGAAATCATTATCTCATTTGATATTGGAATCACTTAGATTTCAGATACAAAAATCCCCAGTATTTCTGCTAGGGATTTGGATGCGACATCTACGAAGAAAAAGTGGCTTAGAAAGTCTCCCAAAAAAACAGATCATTACAAGGTCTGTGAGAATGGTTCTTTGAAAGGGATGAGGCGGCAACACCTCATCCTACTCGATATGTCTGTTATTTAGTCATTAACACTCTAGTTGCTTATCTTGATCTTAAAGAACATTGCATAAAAGAGCGGGATAACCACTAATGTCAGTATGGTTGCGAACAACAAACCAAACATAATGGTCACCGCCATGCTTTTAAAGAACGGATCGATAAGCAAGGGAGCAACACCAAGTATGGTTGTTAGTGCTCCGAGTAATACTGGTCTTGCACGGCTTAATGACGCATCAATAATCGCATTATAAGGGTGCTTACCATTTGCTACTTCCACATCCGCTTGGTCTACTAGTACTATCGCATTTTTCACCATCATGCCGATAAGACTTAAAAAGCCCAGTATTGCCATAAACTCAAATGGCGTTTGGAATACGATTAACCCAACCGATACACCGATAATGGCTAAAGGTGCCGTTAACCAAATAACCAATGGCTGACGTAATGCGTTGAACATGAAGATCACAGATAAAATCATCGCTGCAAACCCATAAGGTGCTGATATTACCAAGCCTTCATTCGCGTCTTTAGAGGCTTTATATTCCCCATACCAAATTAACTGATATCCAGATGGAAGTTCGATAGCTTCAATTTTCTCTCTTACCTGTTTAAAGGCATCCGCAGTCAGTACGCCCGGTGCTGGGTCAGCTTGTACTAAAATGGTCGGCATTCGATCAATACGGCGCAGAATGGCATCTTCCCAAACTAAGTTTGATGATTCAATAAGCTGGCTTACTGAGATAAAACTGCCGGTTGTTGGGCTAAAGACCTCTGTATTTTCTATCGCACGTTGATGGTTACGCTCTGTTTCTGGTGATCGAGCCACAATCGGAATTAAGTCATTACCTTCACGATAAACACCAACGTTTCGCCCTGATAATGTTTGAGCGATGGCTTTATTTATCTCTTGTGTTGTTAATCCAAATTGTTGTGCTTTTTCTTCTGAAAATTGAGGGCGTAGCACTGGCACTTGTTGACGCCAATCGTCTTGTACTGCAATCAATTGTGGGTCATTAAGCATGATCGCTTTTGCTTGCTCTGCTAATTGACGCAACACATGGCTGTCTGGGCCTTTAAATCCGGCTTCAATTTTCTTACCGCCGCCGCGGCCTAGCATGAATTTCCATACTTTAATCGACGCATTGGTGTATTTTGCATCCAACTCAGTTTGAAGTTCAACCAACAGTGGAGCAATGTTTTGATAGTCATCAATATCAATCAGTAGCTGACCATAACTTGGGTTACGCGCTTCTGGTGAGTAGGTTAGCATGAAGCGTAAACCGCCACCGCCCACAAAACTAGTGATATTAGTGATGCCTTCTTTTTGTTTTACATCTTGCTCTATGGCCGCAATAGTTTGCTCTGTACGCTTAATGTCTGACCCTTGCGGTAAATAAACATCAACCACAAACTGAGCACGTTGAGACTCTGGCATAAAGCCCGGTGGAATATAACGAACACCATAAATAGAAGTAAACAAAACAACCAATAAAAGACCTAGGCTGATACCACGATGTGCTAATACCCACGTTAATAATTGACGGTATTGTTGACTAATACGGCTTGGTGGTGCTTGGTTATCTATTGCTTTCACGGTTAGAAAATCGTGGCATAGCATTGGCGTGATTGTAATCGCAAATACCCAACTTAATAGCATCGAGTATAAAATCACCCAAAATAGAGATCCTGCGTATTCGCCCATGTCTGATGGAGAAAGACCGATAGCGCTGAAAGCACAAATACCTACAACCGTACCGCCCAGAAGAGGCCATTTAGTTGCATTAACCACATCTGAAACGATCTCATCACGGCTGTCATTTGGAGTGGTTTGTAAACGCACTAAAATACCGTCAGTGACCACAATCGCATTATCTACCAGCATACCCAATGCGATGATCAATGCACCCAAAGAGATCCTTTGCATTGCGATGTCTTGGATTAACATGATGCATAATGTACCTGCAACCGTCAGTAGCAAAACAAAGCCAATGATGATGCCTGAGCGTAATCCCATAAACAGTAATAAGACGACAAATACAATCACAACAGCGGCAATGAGGTTATCAATAAAGTTAGTTACCGACGCACGAACCGAATCCGATTGCATAGAAATGACATTCAGCTCTATCCCTAATGGACGTTGACCTTCTAGCTCTGCAATACGCGCTTTTACGGCATCGCCCATATCAACCACGTTACCGCCTGATACGTTTGAAATACCAAAACCTACGGCGCACTCACCATTGTAACGAACTAGCATAGACGTCGGCTCTTGGTAGCCACGAGTAACCGTTGCAATGTCACCTAAACGAAGGACAGTATGGTTATTCCCAAGGCTTACTTGCAGGTTATTTAAGTCATCAATTGAGTTAATCCCTGAGTTTGGGATCACAGGAATACGCATTGCATCCGTTTCAATGCTTCCGGCAACCGTTACGATGTTTTGCTTTTGTAGTACCTGATACACTTTCTCTGCAGACACGCCAAATTGCGCCATGCGCTCGCTCGACATTTCAACGAAAATGGTTTCTTGGCGCTCGCCTAGTGTTGCTGTTTTTGCAACGCCAGGGACAAGAACAAGTTCACGGCGCAAATCATCGACATAATCTTGCAGTTGTTTGTCACTAAAGCCTTCGCCTGTTACGGCAAAGAACAGCGAGTACACATCAGAAAAGTCATCATTAACAATCGATGCGCTTGCTCCTGGTGGTAATTGGCGTTGTGCATCCCCAATTTTACGACGCAGTTTATCCCACACTTGTTGTAAAGCGGCTTGGCTTTGAGCAAATTCAAGTTTGATTTCAACCGTCACTTCAGACATGCCTTGTTTAGAGACAGATTTCACTTCTTTTACTTCTTGAAGTGATTGAACGGCACCTTCAATAATGTCGGTTACTTCGTCAGATACTTCCTGAGCGGTTGCGCCAGAATAAGGAGTATTGATTACTGCTTGGCGAATGACAAATTCAGGATCTTCAAAACGCCCTAGTTTTAAATAGCTTAAGTAACCACCAAATAAGATCAGAGTGATAAGCACCCACACTGAGGTACGTTTAGTAATGGTATAACGTGCAATGTCCATTTCTATTCCCCGTCACTCATTGCTGATTGTTCAGAATAGGGTTTTACGATCATGTCGGTTTTAATGCTAGTGACACCGGCAATGATAATGCGTTCATTCATTTGCAAGCCTTGAGTAATAACCACTCGGTTTGCCAGTAATTCACCGGTATTAACCGTGCGTTGCTGTACTTGATTTTGAGCATCAACCACCCACACAAATTGACCGCCTTTGTTATCTGGTACGATAGCAGTTAAAGGCACGGTAATGAGAGTGTTCTCTTCTGCTGAGTCTTTTGGATACACAGGAGTCACTTTTACTGTCATGCCTGGTAATACATTAAAGCCGCTTAACTCTTTAAACGTTAGTACTACTGGGTAGGTTTGCGTTATTGGGTCTGCTTGGGTGCCATAGGTACTTAATACAAGAGGAAAGCGCACATTAGGAACAGCACTGATTTGAGCAATCGCTTCAGAGCCTTTTAATTCGCCTAACATGACACTGTCTGGAATATTGATAAGTACCTCTAAGTTATCAAGATCATGAATGGTCAATACTGGGCTATTTGCTTGTATTTGCACATGATTATCGATCATCTTACGACCAACAATACCATCAAAAGGAGCGGTCAATTGGGTGTACTCTAATTGACGTTTTGCTTCTTCTAGTCGATTTTTAGCTAGGTTATAGCGAGTGCTTAGTGTGTCTAAATCACTTTTTGCAATGGCTTGGCTTTTTTCATAAATCGCTTTGCCACGGTTGTATTCTGCTTGGCTATTTTTATATTCAACACGTGCTGACTCTAGTGCCGTTTTCGCATCACGAGGATCTAATTGCGCCAGTAATTGTCCTTTGGTTACCTGTTGGCCTTCTTCAACCAGCACGTTAATAACACGTCCATTCATTCTAAAAGCTAAATCAGCACGTTCGGCTGAGCGTACAACACCGTTAAAGCGTAATTGCGCATTTATACTTGGGCTAATCACTTCAATAAGTGCAGGGCGAATCGTGTCGACTTTTGTTGTTTCTAATTGTGCGTCGGTTGAGTCACACCCAGAGATCATTAGTGTGCCAATCGCAAGGCTGACAGCCAGTACGGTTTTCTTCATTAACATAACAGTCGAAATACGTGAGCTCATTGACTCATTCCTCATGAAAAGAGTGGTTGGTTGAACATAAAATAGTCGAGCAAATCATTTTTTAATTACCAAAGTAAACTCGTGAGTTTATTTTATGGTTAAATTTTTTAAAAGTAAACTCTTGAGTGTACATATTTATTTTGAATGGGTAGAATGGTCTAAATTTAGTGATGGAGGGACTATGAAAAAACTGACACGATCACAGCAAAAGCACCTTGATATTATCAATGCGGCAAAAGAAGAATTTATTGAACACGGTTTTCTTGCTGCCAATATGGATAGAATTACCGCCTCGGCTGAAGTGTCTAAACGTACCCTCTATCGTCATTTTGAAAGTAAAGAAGTGTTATTTGAATCGGTATTAACCATTATTAATGACTCAGTAAACGAAAACGTTTCTTATCAATTTGATGAAGAGAAAAGTACCGAAGAGCAATTGAATGATATTGCTTATAAAGAGATAGAAATACTTTATCAAACCTATGGTATTTCCCTTGCTCGCACCATAGTGATGGAGTTTTTACGCCAACCAGAAATGGCAAAAAACTTAATAAAAAATATCTATAGTATTCGCGCAATAACGCAGTGGTTCAATGCGGCAATTGAGGCTGGGCGATTAAAGAATGTCGATTCAAAATTGATGACAGATGTGTATGTGAGTTTGTTTCAAGGGCTGTTCTTTTGGCCGCAGGTCATGAATTTGGACACTGAACCGACAGGTGATGCGGTGAAAAGTAAGGTCGATACGGTAACGTCTATTTTTATTCAATCTTATGGTATTAAGTGAGATTGATTTTTTACCATAAAAATGGCGGTGAAGATAAGGTGTATAACCTTGCTTTCACCGCCATTTTTGTTTCTATAGCTTGTTCAAAAAATACGTATTACTTGTCGTTTTTCTTTGCGTACATTTCTAAACCAACCACCAAACCTATACCTAGAATCACACCAACAACAGCAAAGCCAATAAGCGCAGGTTGCTGTGTTACTTGCTCATAGTCAAATGGAGATAGGTTGTGTTCAATTAAAGGGGTTTTTTCACCTTTTGAGTTCACGCGCCATTCAATCACTTCTTTCCAAGGCCAAATTTTACCTAGCGTACCTACCATTAACCCCGTTAAAAAGATTAAGGTAATATCACGGAATTTTCTTAGTAAGAAAGATAAAACATGAGAAAAGCTTAATAGGCCAATGACACAACCTGAAGCAAATAGTCCCATAGTGACCAAATCAAGAGACTTTACGGCACCAAGAACAGGGCTGTACATACCAATAAGCAGAAGAATAAAGCTGCCTGAAATGCCAGGTAAAATCATGGCACAAATGGCAATCGAACCAGCAAGAATATAAGTAAAGGTTGATGGTGTCATTGTCATTGGGTTTAGTACCGTAATGCTATAAGCAAACGCGGCTCCTGCCAATAACATAACAAAACGATCTAATGACCATTTCTCAATTTGCTTAGCGATATGAATAATGGAGATGATGATCAAGCCAAAGAAGAATGACCACAGAGGAATCGGGTGCGTATGCAGCATCCATGTGATGAATTTTGCGAGTGTTAAAATGCTCGTTAAAATACCACCAAAAAGAGAAATGAGGAAAAAACCATTAATGTGTGCAAATGCCGCTTTAAAGCCTTCACGTTTCCATAACCCTAAAATAGAAGGATTAATACGACGGATGCTTTCTAAAAGCGTGTCATAAATACCAGTAATAAAGGCAATCGTACCACCAGATACTCCAGGAACAACATCAGCTGCGCCCATTGCCATACCTTTAAAGAATGTCGTTAAATAGTTCATTTTAGCTCTATATAAATGAAAAAAAACTTATGCATAATGCACGAAGGTACGTGATTATACATAAGTTTTTGTATAAAAAATGTCGTAAAATTAATTATCCCAATATTACTAACGAGATAATAGCTAGTATGTGATTACTTCATCATACTAACTAGCTCATCAGCCATAGCAATTGCTGCCTTTCTATTCGCTAAATTTAACTTTTGGTATAAATTTCGAATATGGGTTTTTATTGTAGTAGGGGCAACATCAAACTCTGCGGCAATTTGCTCATTACTGAAACCAGAATAAATTAATCCAAGCACTTGCCATTCACGATGAGTAAGAGGGCTTGTTCTGATCAACTCGGGAACCTCTGGATTATTAATCACTTTTTCAATAAAGGTTTCATCAAAATGTGCAGAGCGAGAGCGTTCATTATTAGATAATGCTTTTTGTAATTGCTCAATTCGATGCTTTTCAAGTTCGGTGATATTTCCTTTTTGTAGCAATTTGGCTAAGGGTTTTAAAATGTCTTTACCCGCCATTAAAAAGCTACCAATAATACCTGTTTGATTGGATTGCTTTATCGCAAGATGCATCGCTTCGATTGACTCATTAATTTGCTTATTTTCATAAAGTAAAACGGATTCCATTACGGCATTACGGTTAATATCAGTAATCAATTTATGTTGTTGTGCAATGGTCTGAGACTCTTGCAATGTGATAATCGCGGCATCTACCTCACCTAAGTGGTACTGGGCTCTTGCTATGTTACGCCATTGCAGTTGAGTAAAGTGGTTACAACGGGTCTCTGGCTTTTCTGTGTGAGTTAGCCAGTAACTGATAGCATCGATATTGCCTTTTGCTTGCCAATAGAAAAGCTGAGCAGAAGACGCGTTCGCTTTCCAATCGATATGGTAATCAGCTTGGCTTAATAGCTGTTGGCTCTTCTCAAGATAGCGCTCGGCTTTGTCTAGTTCACCACGAGCTACCGCTAAACGAGCAAGCATTGAGTAACCACGTAGGTGTTTGGTCTCATCAAAGGGTGAAAGAACGTCTAAGCCTTTCCAGGTGCATTGCTCTGCCTCGTCAAAACGGAACCAGAACCAATAAATCTGAGCGCGCGAACGAAGTAAAAACTCATGCAAAGGTAACTGGCCTAAATCTTGGTCTTTAATCAGTTTGAAACCATTATCTTGTAAATCAAAGGCTGCCTGCATAAAGCCTTGAGCCATTAAGATTTCACTCTGTTGTAGAATCGCCCAGAGTGCTTGGTGATAAATACCATAAGTCATGGCCATTTTTTCAGTTTGCTGCATTAAAGCCAGCGCTTGTGCAAGGTTACCAGAAACGTGGTGGTATTCTCCAATCACCGATGTTGCAACAATTCGGCTGCGGTATTTATTGGTCTCAAGCTCTTCAAGTGCTTTTTCAGCAAAGGCGAGAGCGGCTTCAGGGTCATTTTTATTGATGGCTACTTGTGCGCGTAAAGCATCGATTTCGCCTTGCATGTGTCTGTCTAACGTAATGTTGCGTGCAGACATTTCTTTTTGGCCTTCAGAAAGAAGATCGTCCACTTGTAAATAGTTGTGCTGACTTTGTGCTAACCATGCACGAATGATCACAAGTCTGGGTGATGCAAACAAGACTTCTGGATCGAGTTGTTTAATGGTTGATTCAAGTAACACAAGCTCGCCATTATTAAACAAATGCCAGCCATATTGCGTGAGGATATTAGCAATTAATCGGTCATCTTTAGCGATTTTTGCATGACGAAGGGCTTGATAAATGTTCTCTTGTTTTAACCAAGCTTGGGCTGCTTTTTGTTGTAAATCGGTTTCTTCATGAGAAAGATGACTTTGTCGTTGGTGAGTTAAAAACTCGGCAAAGAGGTTATGGAATTTATACCAATCACCATTATCACCATCACTGTTAATAAAAAGCCCAAAGCGATTTAAGTTTTCAATAAGCAATTGAGAGTCATTACGGCTAGTGACTTCTGGCAGCAGTTGGGTGCTGAAACGTTCAAAGACGGCACAACGCATTAAGAATGCTTGAGTTTCTTTATCTAAATGGTCAAACACTTCTTCAGCAAGATAATCCCATAAATGAGTATGATTAAGCTGAGCCATGACCTGCGCTGAGTTACTTAACGGCTGATTGTGTTGAATGCTGTGGAGTGCAATCAATTGCAAGGCAGATGGCCACCCTTCAACGTGTTTACGAACATTGGTAATTGATTCTTGGTCAATATCACTATTAAGACGTTGATTAAAGAAAAGAGAAGTCTCAGATTGATCAAAAGCCAAGCTTTGGTTATCAATCTCAATAAGCAGATCTCGAACTCGTAAATTAGCGGTATTTAGTGGTGGCTGAGAACGGCTAGTAATAACCAAAGTGAGATTATCAGGTAAATGTTTAAGGAAGAACTTTAACCCAAGATGAATCGCTTCATTGGTGATTAAATGATAGTCGTCGAGAACGAAGTAGGCTTCATCTTGAAAAGGAATAAGCTCAGTGAATACTTGAGAGAATAAACTCGATAGCGAAGCAAATTGACGTTTTTCAGTCAACGCTTTGGAATGGGGGAGCTCTAATTGAGTCGCATTGCTGATGGCTTGAATGAAGTATTTGGCAAATTTAAATTCATCATTATCCGCCTCATCTAAACTGTACCAACCTGTTGCTTCTTTGTCGGATAACCATTGTGCTGCCATGGTTGTTTTCCCGTAGCCTGCGGGAGAGCGAAATAAAACGAGTCTATAATGCATCGCATCAGCGAGGATATCGAGAACACGTTGTCTTATGATGGCGTTATGCAAACGTCTTGGGAAATGCAATTTTGATGGTATTAACATAATTATTGTTCTTCTTAAAAATACTGAGAAGATTATCCATAATATTAGAAAAAAATGTATCATCTACGCCCCATTAGTGTGATCTATGTTTGTTTTTAGTTACCATTTGTTCTGTAAATCAATTGGTTCTATTGCGTTGTATGATGTAATTTTTGAAATGTTCTAAATTGTGATCTTGTTATCATTTTGTATTTAATACCGCAAAACTGTGTCAGTTATCACGTCAAACTAGTCTGTCAGCCTACAAAGTTTGAGTTATATCACGCTAAATTATGCTTGTTATTACTACGCCTTTCTTGATTTTAGTCTCCGCCCCCCAAAGAGGAGGATGCGCAATTATCTGAAACAGGCAGGATTACTCACAGTTGATTTATGAACCTTCGTGAGAGACACAAGATGAAAACGAACAACATTAAAGATTTTGATAAAGCAGCATTTCAAGCTTCTGTAAAGCAGCATTTAGTAACAACGTTTGGTGCGGATGAAAAAACAGCATCATCAAAAGTATGGTATTTGGCGATGGGTAAAGCCCTGGCTGAACTAACTACATTTGACCTTGTAGGCACTGAAAATGATGAGAAAATTAAAAACGCACGCAGCGTAAACTATTTATCTCTAGAGTTTTTAATTGGCCGCCTTACAGGCAACAACCTTATTAGTATGGGACTTTACGAAAAAATTACGGTGGCAATGGGTGAGTTAGGGCATAACTTAACGGACTTATTAGAAGAAGAGCGTGATCCAGCATTAGGTAATGGTGGCCTTGGTCGTCTAGCTGCGTGTTTTATGGATTCGTTAGCGGCACAAGAGTTCCCTGCTATTGGCTACGGTCTACACTATGAATACGGCCTGTTCCGTCAGTCTTTTGAAGATGGTCGCCAACAAGAAGCACCTGATGCATGGTGTGGTGTAGAAGGCTACCCTTGGGAAGTAGCTCGTCCTGATTTTGCACAAAACGTTGGTTTTTACGGTAAAGTTGAAACGTACACTGAAAATGGTGAAGAGAAACGTCGTTGGGTTCCTGGCATGTCAGTTGAAGGTATGCCTTGGGATTTACCTATTGTAGGCTACCAAAGTGACACTGTTTACCCGTTACGTTTATGGGAATGCCGTGCAAAAGCGGCTTTCAGCTTAGCAAGTTTCAACAATGGCGATTACTTTGAAGCGCAGCACGCTCTGATTGATGCGGGTAACGTAACGAAAGTCTTGTACCCTAATGATAATCATGAAAAAGGCAAAACACTGCGTCTAATGCAGCAATACTTCCATTGTGCATGTTCTATTGCGGATATTTTGCGTCGTCATGATGCTGCTGGGCATAAAATTGAAGATCTTCCAAAATACGAAGCGATCCAACTAAACGATACACACCCAACGATTGGTATCCCTGAATTAATGCGCATTCTAGTAGATGAGCGTGGCTTAACATGGGATGCGGCTTGGGCTATTTGCTCTAAGACGTTTGCTTACACTAACCATACGTTACTTCCAGAAGCATTAGAAACGTGGAGCGAATCGTTAATTTCTCGTTTACTTCCTAGACATATGGAAATCATTTATCACATTAACTATCTATTCTTAGAAGGCGTAAAACTGAAATGGCCGGGTGATGTAGATAAACTACGTAAGCTATCAATCATCCAAGAAGGTACTCACCGTATGGTGCGTATGGCGAACTTATGTGTTGTCTCTTCTTATGCTGTAAATGGTGTTGCGGCACTGCACTCAGAGCTAGTGAAGCGTGATTTATTCCCTGAGTTTAATGAATACTTCCCAGGAAAACTGACGAACGTAACGAACGGTGTGACTCCTCGTCGTTGGTTGAAGTTCTGTAATCCAGGTCTTTCTAACTTGATTTCAACTAAGATTGGTAATGACTGGCCAGCAGATCTAGATCAGCTACGTGATATTGCAAAATTTGCTGATGACGCGAAATTCCAAAAAGAGTTTATGGCCGTTAAGAAGCAAAACAAACAACGTCTTGCGGATTGGGTTCAAGAGAACATGGGTATTGAATTAAATACTGATGCTATTTTTGATGTTCAAATCAAACGTCTGCATGAATACAAACGTCAGCACTTAGATTTGTTAAATATTCTTTCTTTATACCACCGTATTTTGAATGAACCTGGCTTTGATATGCACCCACGTGTGTTCTTCTTTGCAGCGAAAGCAGCGCCGGGTTACCACTTAGCAAAAGAGATCATCTTTGCTATCAATAAAGTGGCTGAGAAAGTAAATAATGATCCTCGTGTATCTGATTTACTCAAAGTTGTCTTCATTCCTGATTACCGAGTGAGCATGGCTGAAATCATCATTCCAGCAGCTGACGTTTCTGAGCAAATCTCTACCGCAGGTAAAGAAGCATCGGGTACTGGCAACATGAAAATGGCCCTAAACGGTGCATTGACTGTCGGTACAATGGATGGCGCAAACGTTGAGATCCGTGAAGAAGTAGGTGATGAAAACATCTTTATCTTCGGTCTAGATGTTGATGAAGTTGAAGCGCTAAAAGCATCAGGTTACAACCCATACAAATATTACGAAGCCGATTCATTACTGCAAGCGTCATTAGACTTATTGGCAGGTGATGAGTTTACTCCAGGTAAAATGGGTCTGTTATCTGCAACGCGTGACAACCTACTTTATGGTGGTGACCCGTACCTAGTATTGGCAGATTTCGCAGATTATGTTCGTGCTCAAAATGACATCGATGCGGCTTACCGTGATCAAAAACATTGGGCGAAAATGGCGATTTTAAACACAGCACTTGTGGGTAAATTCAGCTCTGACCGTAGTATCCGTGACTATGTGAATAACATCTGGAAACTAAAAGCCGTTAACCGTTAATTTGAAATTAAAAATATAACAATGAGGGCAGTATTATGCTGCCCTTGGAGAAAAAGCGATGAAAGATAATAATACTCTACATCAAATCGCAGAGCAGGCTGGGCTAGCAAATAGTTACGTAAGTGCTTGGGGCGATGAAGAACAAGTCAGTGACGATACCTTGATTCGTTTATTGGCTTCTTTAGGTTATGACACTAAGAATGAAGCGACATTGCAGCGTTCTTCTGAAAAAATGCTGAAGCAAGACGTATTAGCGCCGGTGTCTGTTATTCGTGATAACGAGCCACTTCAAGTTTCTATGCAGCTAGGTAAAAGTGCACGCATTAGTGAATTCAGTTGGAAAGTAACGACTGAAAATGGCGAGATCCTTGAAGGTTACCTGCAATCTCAAATTGTAGCGGATGAGCGTGAAAATGGCGGGGTATTATTATTTTCATTACCGACTCTACCTTGGGGTTACCACACATTAGAAGTAATTCGTAAGCGTCGTAAAGCACCTTATGTGATGACATTGATTGTGACTCCTCAAGCTTGTTTTAAACAGGATGCAATTAATCAAGGTAAGAAACTGTGGGGCCCAAGTGTTCAACTTTATACACTAAGAACCGCTCATAACTGGGGTATTGGTGATTTTGGCGATCTAAAACAGTTGGTTGGTGATATTGCAAATCGCGGTGGTGATTTTGTTGGTTTAAACCCAATTCATTCATTGTTTCCAGCAAACCCTGAAGGCGCAAGTCCATACAGCCCATCTTCTCGTCGTTGGTTAAATATTCTTTATATTGATGTTTGTTCAGTTCCTGAGTTTGCACTGTGTAATAACGCACAAGAATTGGTTGGTAGTGCTGAATTTCAACAACGTTTGAATGAAGCTCGTCAGTCTCATTGGGTAAATTATACCGAAGTGTCAGCACTTAAAATGAGTGTGTTGCCGCTATTATTTGCGGAATTTAAAGCGCGCCATTTAGATAAAAATAGCGCTCGCTCTGATGCGTTCCTTGCATTTGTAGAAGAGGGCGGTGAAAGCCTACTTCATCAAGCAGCATTTGATGCATTGCATAATTCGCTTTATACCAAAGATCAAAGCATTTGGGGTTGGCCTGTATTCCCAAGTGAATTACAGCATTTTGATAATAAGCAAGTACAGCAATTTATTAAAGACAACCGTGATCAAGTTGATTTGTACATGTACTTACAATGGATTGCGTTTGCTCAAATTAATGATGTTCAGCATTTTGCTGAAGATAAAGGCATGGATATTGGTCTGTATCGCGATTTAGCGGTAGGGGTTGCGGATTCTGGTTCTGAAACATGGGCAGATCACGGAAACCTATGTCTAGACGCAAGTATTGGTGCGCCACCTGATATTTTAGGTCCTCTTGGTCAAAATTGGGGCTTACCACCACTTAATCCACATGCATTGAAAGCAACAGGCTATGATGCTTATATTCAACTGCTTCGTGCAAACATGAAGGCTTGTGGTGCATTACGTATTGATCATGTATTGGGTCTGTTGCGTTTATGGTGGATACCAAAGGGTGAAGATGCGACAAAAGGCGCATACATGTATTACCCAGTTGAAGATATGCTGTCGATTCTTGCGCTAGAGAGCCATCGCTATGAGTGTTCAGTGATTGGTGAAGATCTAGGTACCGTGCCTGATGAAATTGTGAATTTACTTGCTGATGCCGGTATTCATTCATATAAAGTCTTCTTCTTTGAAACAGCAGAAGATGGTGGTTTTTATTCGCCTACTCATTATCAAGAACAGTCGATGTCGGCACTATGTACGCATGATATGCCAACCTTGCGTGGTTTTTGGCACTGTGATGATTTAAAAATGGGCGAAGAGATCGGCTTATATCCAGATGCTGAGCAGTTAAAAGCCTTATTTGAAACGCGAGCAGAATCTAAACAAGAGATTTTAAACAGCGTTGATTTCCATGGTTTCCTACCTGAAGGTGTGGGTCGTGATGCGTCATTTGTACCGATGGATCGAAACTTAAGTGATGCGTTGCAGTGTCATTTAGCAGCAGGATCGAGCACGCTTCTCAGTTTACAGCTTGAAGATTGGCTAGAAATGGATAAACCAGTTAACATACCGGGAACTGTTGATGAATATCCAAACTGGCGTCGTAAGTTATCAATCACCTTGGATGAGATCTTTAATCGCCAAGAAGTGAATGAATTAACTAAGCGTTTAACTGACATTCGTGCTCAAGCTAGCCGAAAATAATAGGAGTATTTACGTTGAACTTACTTGTTGAACGTAAAGAAAAGGACATTTACATGCAGCTTGAAAGAGCTGCATTTTCAGATCCGTTTTCTTTTTTAGGTCCACAATATCAATCTACTGACATTGCCTTACGTGTTTGGCTTCCTGGAGCAACCTCGGTTAGTGTGCGTCTTTCTTCAGATCAGAAAAGTTATGCATTAAGCTCTGATCTTGCTCAAGAGGGGATGTTTATTCTTAATGAACCCCTTGATATTACCAGTGAACATTACCGATTAGTCGTTAATTGGAATGGCACTGAGCAAATCATTGATGATCCTTATCAATATCACGACATTTCCCCGACAGATGCTCAGGCTCATGCGCCAAAAGAGATGTATAACCATTTGGGTGCTCATTTAGTTACGCTTGAGCGTGGTAAAAAGAGTGTTCAAGGTGTGCGATATGTTGTGTTTGCACCGAATGCATCTGCTGTCAGTGTTATTGGTGATTTTAACCAGTGGGATGGCCGTCGTCACCCTATGCAGCGCATTGATAATGGACTTTGGGCATTATTTATTCCAGAGCATGTGGCTGGAGTAAAATATAAATTTGAACTTAAAGGGCCTAGTGGGGAAGCACTTCCTCACAAAATGGACCCATTTGGTGCGTTTAACGAGCAATACCCGTCTTTCTCTTCTGTTGTTTACGATCAAGCTGAATATCAGTGGCAAGATACGACATGGCAAACGCGGCCTGTTACTCAAAAGCAAAAAGAAGCCTTATCTTTTTATGAACTTCATGCCGGTTCTTGGAAACGAAATGAACAGGGTGAGTTTTTAACTTACCGTGAATTGGCTGAGCAGTTAATCCCATATATCGTTGATATGGGATATACCCATCTTGAATTAATGCCTGTATCTGAGCACCCATTCTATGGCTCTTGGGGTTATCAACCGATAGGCTTATTTTCACCAACTAGCCGATTTGGTACGCCTGACGATTTCAAATATTTTGTTGATCAGTGTCACCAAGCTGGCCTTGGAGTGGTATTGGATTGGGTTCCTGCACACTTCCCATCTGACTCGCATGGCTTAGCAAATTTTGATGGTACATCATTGTTTAATGATCCAGATCCACGCCGTGGTTGGCACAATGATTGGCAAAGTTTTATTTATAACTATGACCAACAACACGTACGTGAGTTTTTAGTTTCAAATGCTTTGTATTGGTTTGAGCATTTCCACATTGATGGATTGCGTGTTGATGCGGTTGCCTCAATGCTTTATCTTGATTATTCTCGTGAAGATGGTGAGTGGATCCCTAACTGGGATGGCGGAAATCACAATCATGGTGCTATTGCATTATTGAAATGGATGAACGAAGAGGTTTACTCTCATTATCCTAATGCAATGACCATTGCTGAAGAATCAACCGCATTCCCTGGTGTTTCTGCACCAACGTTTGATGGTGGCTTAGGTTTTGGTTTTAAATGGAATATGGGCTGGATGCATGACAGTTTAAGCTATATTCAAGAAGATCCAATCCATCGTTGTTATCATCACGACACCATTACTTTCCCTATGGTTTATGCTTTTAGTGAAAATTACGTTTTATCACTTTCTCATGATGAAGTGGTCTATGGAAAGGGTGCTATTCTAGATAAAATGCCGGGCGATGAATGGCAAAAAACTGCAAATATGCGAGCGTACATGGGCTATATGTATGGCCAACCTGGTAAGAAGTTAAATTTTATGGGCGCTGAGATTGCCCAAAGCGCAGAGTGGGATCATGATAGTCAATTACAATGGTTCTTAACGCAATTTAAACGTCACTCTGGTATGCAAGCGCTAGTGCGTGACCTGAACAAAATGTACAGGTCACAACCAGCACTGTATCAAAATGACTGTAGCCCGTGTGGTTTTGAGTGGCGTTTGCAAGATGAAGCTGAGATGAGTGTGCTAGCGCATGAACGTTTAGGTGATAATGGCGAGCGTATTTTAGTTATTAGTAACTTTACACCAGCGCCAAGAGAAAACTTCCGTCTAGGTATGCCGGTTTCTGGTGAATATGAGTTACTACTTAATAGTGATGCACACTTCTATGGCGGCAGTAACTACGATGTGATTAGTGACGTGAAAACGGAAGCCATCGAGTCTCAGGGATTACCTCAATCTATCTTAATCACCTTACCTCCTCTTTCAACGATATTTTATCGTTTAAAGTAAGGTGTTAATAAATATCAAGATAATAAATAGCCCTGAATATCATTTATTATTCAGGGCTGTTTTTATGTATTTATTTTATTCAGATAATAAATATTCGTCAAAGCCAAGTTGAGTAAGATTCTCAAACGCTTCCCAAACATCATCGGGAATATCCTGTGCTTCTTGGTAACCCAAGGTTGGATAGATTTTTAATCGATGTAACTCACCTAAAATAATACTAGCGACATGATCAAACGTTACGTCGTTAGTTGGGTAATTGATAAAACTAATATTAGGGGAGCTTATACAGAATTCTATATCGTTCCAGTTTTTTAAGAAAGTGGCAAGTAGTCTTCTTTCCATATAAGGCTTCTGAACTAACAGCAGAGATTCAACCTTGATATTTTTTTCTTTTAATAGACTCTGAGTAAAGAAAATATTTTCACCCGTATTAGTCGCTTTTGTTTCCACAAGAATAGCAGTAGAGGGAACCCCCATATCTTTAGCTACATTTGCAAAAGTTTCAGCCTCGCTTAAGTTGAACAAGCCTTCTGTAGCACGTCCTTGCGCCCCTGAGAAAATAACTAAAGGTGCATAGCCATCTAGATACAGTTGGGCTGCATGCTCGGCAACACGTAAATCGTAGCTACATAATACAAAGATAGCATCGCTTTTTTTTATCTCTTGATTTAAAAGATGATAATCCCAAATAAGTTGAAGTTGTTGAAACAAACTGAGTGCCATACCATGATCCCTACTAAGTAACTATAGTTTAAATAATTGCACTGTTAGTCATCACTTTCAATTACTATTTATAGCATGAATAATTATATATGATTGGTGAAAATAATGTTAACCATTTGTGTTGCTTGCTCTGTAAACATTGAACTAAAGCACACTATTGTATGAATTAATATTGAAAATAAATATAAACACCATGTTTATCAAATTTGCATAAAAAATATGTTAAGTTAATCTCAAATAATGATTAAAGGCGCTATTAATTAATAGTGGCTATATTAATGATAATCTCAAGGAGAGAAAATGGCTGGTGTATTAGGAATGATTTTGGCTGGCGGTGAAGGCTCACGCCTACGTCCGTTAACTGAGTCTCGCACGAAACCTGCGGTACCGTTTGGTGGTAGTTACCGATTAATTGACTTTGCATTAAATAACTTTGTAAATGCAGATTTAATGCGAATTTATGTATTAACTCAATTTAAGTCACAGTCTCTATTCCAACATATGAAAAAAGGTTGGAACGTAAACGGAATTACAGATCGCTTTATTGACCCTGTTCCTGCACAAATGCGTACAGGTAAACGTTGGTATGAAGGTACTGCGGATGCGATTTATCAAAACATTAGCTTTATTGAAGCATCAGAGCCGGAGCATGTATGTATTTTTGGTTCTGATCATATCTATAAAATGGATATTCGACAAATGCTCGATTTCCATAAGAAAAAACAAGCAGCACTGACTGTTTCTGCACTTCGTATGCCTGCGAAAGACGCCACTGGCTTTGGTGTTATTGAGGTAGATGAACATGGGAAAATGATTGGTTTTGAAGAGAAACCAGCCAATCCCAAATGTATTCCAGGTCAACCGGGCATTGCTCTTGTCTCTATGGGAAATTACATTTTTGAATCTGAAAGTTTATGTAAAGAGCTGAAATATGATGCAGATCTTGCAGATTCGTCGCACGACTTTGGTAAAGATATCATTCCTAAGATGTTCCCTGAAGGAAATGTGTATGTTTATGACTTCAGTACTAACCATATTACTGGTGAAAAAGAAGAAGTTTACTGGCGTGATGTAGGTACGATTGAGTCGTACTGGGAAGCACACATGGATCTTCTTAAAAAGGACGCTCCATTTTCACTTTATAACCGTAAATGGCCGCTACATACCTATTACCCGCCACTTCCACCAGCCACATTTAGTGATTCAGATAATGGACGAGTGCAAATTATTGACAGCTTAGTGTGTGGCGGTAGTTATATTCGTGGCTCTCGTATCGAGAAGTCAGTTCTAGGTTTCCGTAGTAATATTGCTTCAGCGTGTGATATTAGCGAAAGTATTCTTTTAGGTGATGTAAAAATCGGTAAAGGTTGTGTTTTACGCCGAGTTATCATTGATAAAGGTGTAGATATTGCCCCTGGAACTGAAATTGGTGTTAATCTTCAAGAAGATAAGAAAAAATATCATGTTTCAGATGAGGGTATCGTAGTTATCCCTAAAGGAGAGAGAATTGGTTACTAAGACGCTTTCAATTTTATTTGTAGCATCTGAGGTCGAAGGATTGATCAAAAGTGGAGGCTTGGCAGATGTTGCCAAGGCTCTGCCTAAATCGCTTAAAAAGTTAGGTCATAATGTCAGCATTGCAATGCCTGCTTATATCACTATTCCTGGTCGAGATGATGCCGATATCTTATTAAGTACAAAATTAGAGCATTGGCCACACACCGCATATCAAGTTCGAGCGTTAGACGTGGACGGTGTACCTGTATTTGCTATCGAGTGTGCAGAATATTTTGATCGTGCAGAAATGTACGCAGAAAATAATCAAGCGTATGCTGATAATGGTGAGCGTTTCGCTTTTTTTAGTGCGGCTTGTCTGGATATGCTGCCAAAATTGAACATTAAGCCAGAAATCATTCATGCTAATGATTGGCACACAGGCTTAGTCCCATACCTACTGAAAAAACGTTACAGCAATGATGCGTTTTTTGCACAAACCCGAAGTGTGCTTTCTGTTCATAATGCGGTGTTTAAAGGTATCTTCCATTATGATGAGGTTGAATGCCTTTCTGAGTTTAAATCACATTATGTGCCAGAAGCCGCTGTCAGTCATAGCCATGTCAGCTTACTTAAAGCAGGAGTGTTATGTGCAGATAAAATTAATGCAGTAAGCCCTACGTATGCCAAAGAGCTGCTGACAGAGCTTGGTTCTCATGGTATGGCTAATGAATTTCAGTCAAGAGAAGCTGATCTGTTTGGTATTCTGAATGGCTGTGATTACAGTGAGTGGAGCCCAGAAGTAGATAGTTTTATACCTAAACAGTTTAAAGCAAATCGTATCAGCATGGTTCGAGGTAAAAAAGCGTGTAAAGCGGCTTTGCAAGCAGAAGTGAATCTTCCTAAAAAAGACGTTGCTGTCTATGGCATGGTTTGTCGTTTGACTAACCAAAAAGGCATTCATTATCTATTACCAATCTTAGAACAGTTCTTAAAAAATAATGTTCAAGTCGTTATTGTGGGTACTGGTGATCCCTTTTTGTCGAACCAACTGGCGGAGATCTCTGCGATTCATAGCGATAAATTTGCTTTTGTTGAAGCTTATAGTAATAAGTTGGCACACTGGGTAGAAGCGGCTTCAGACTTCTTTTTAATGCCATCAGAATTTGAACCTTGTGGCTTAAACCAAATTTATAGCATGGCTTATGGCACATTACCGATTGTACGAGAAGTTGGTGGTCTTAAAGACAGTGTTATTGATTATGATACTGACTCTGAAAATGCGACAGGCTTTAGTTTTAAAAAACCAGACCCAATCGAGTTACTGTTGGTATTAATGCGTTCTTTGTTACTGTATAGCCAAGATCTTAATGAGGTTAAGCGTGTGCAGTTACATGCAATGACGCAAAATTTTAGTTGGGATGAAGCGGCAGATAAGTACCTTAAGATGTATTTGTCGTAATTTGAATAAAACAGCTAATTAACAATATTTAGAGGAAAGACATTGCGTCTTTCCTTTTTATTTAGGGTCGATGAGTGTATAGGACCAGATAAATTTTTCTGAAATTGTACCTTGTTGTTACTTGAGTATAGAATAACGCTCTTTACTGGCTAGGTATCGCATCGTGATTTCAAAACTTCCTAAATGGGTCGAATACGGCACCTTCTTTCTGGCTCTTTTAGCTGGGATCACTAACTCAGTAGGCTTACTGGGTTTTCAGCACCAATCTATCTCTCATCTCTCTGGTACAGCAACGTTGCTTGGAACTCAACTGCTTGGGTTCAACGAAACAACATGGCACTTATTCTTTATCATCTTTAGCTTTATCTTAGGATCTTCATTAAGTAGCTTAATCGTCGGTTGTACCGCATTAAAATTAGGGCGAAGATATAATTTCGCACTCTGTATTGAAAGTATTTTGTTGTTTACTGCAATGATTGTTTTAGGTGAAGGAAGTCAGTGGGGGCATTACTTTGCTTCTGCGGCTTGTGGATTACAAAATGGCTTGGTTACCACTTATAGTGGCGCAGTAGTTCGTACCACTCATGTAACGGGAGTGCTTACTGATCTTGGCATTATGCTAGGTATGAAGTTAAAGGGAGAGCCGATTCATCGTCGTCGTTTAGCATTGTATTTATTTATCGCATTGGGCTTTGTGTTTGGTGGCGTGATTGGTGGTTATTTCTATCCTTTTCTTGGGATAAATACGCTAGCTATTCCTGCGACATTATGTGCGTTGTTAGCGTTTTCTTATTCAGTTTATTTATACCAACATAAAGATTATTAATGGAATTGGTATATCAAATAAAAATGGCCGCTAACTTAGCGGCCATTTTTAGTCTTAATTTTAGTATTAAGAGTTTGATGTTTGTACTAGTGCTTTGTATGGGTTATCTGCTTTACGACATGCAGCTGTAGTAAAGATAACGTCTGTTGAGCTGTTTAGCGCCGTTTCAGCTGAATCTTGAACTACACCAATGATGAAGCCGATAGCAACGACTTGCATTGCAATATCATTTGAAATACCAAATAGGCTACATGCTAATGGAATAAGCAGTAATGAACCGCCAGCAACCCCTGAAGCACCACATGCAGAAACCGCAGCAACTAGGCTAAGTAGTAATGCAGTAGCCAAATCAACTTCAACACCTGCTGTATTTACCGCTGCAAGCGTTAGTACTGTAATTGTGATTGCAGCGCCTGCCATGTTAATTGTTGCACCTAGTGGGATTGATACAGAGTAAGTATCTTTGTGTAAGTTTAGACGTTCGCACAGCGCCATATTTACCGGAATATTTGCTGCAGAACTTCGTGTGAAGAATGCCGTTACACCACTTTCACGTAAGCATAAGAAAACAAGTGGGTATGGGTTACGTTTCGTACGGATAAATACGATAAGTGGATTCACAACAAGGGCAATGAATGCCATTGAACCAAGCAGTACTGCTAACAGGTGAGAATAACTCGCTAGCGCATCAAAGCCTGTGTCAGCAAATGTGCTTGATACTAAACCGAAGATACCAATCGGAGCGAAACGAATCACAACTGTTACAATGTCTGAAATACAGTTAGATAGATCAATAAAGACATTTTTGGTCGCATCAGAGGCAGAGTGTAGGCCTAAACCTAACGCGACAGCCCAGCCTAAAATACCAATGAAATTACCTGTTATTAACGCATTGATTGGGTTATCAATGATTTTAAATAGTAACGTATGAAGGACTTCAGCAATCCCTTCAGGAGCACTGTTTGTCGCTGCATCTGTAACTAGAGTAAGGGTTGTCGGAAAAATGAAGCTCATAACCACAGCGGTTAATGATGCACAAAAAGTACCTACTAAATATAAAACGATGACAGGTTTCATGTTTGAATCTTGGCCTCGTTTTTGGTTAGCGATAGAAGAGGCAACCAAAATGAAAACAAGGATAGGAGCAATTGCTTTAAGTGCGCTGACAAATAACTGACCAAACAATCCCGCAGAAGTAGCGATATCTGGGGATAAGGTAGCGAGTGCAACACCTGCAATAATACCAATAAGTATTTGAATAATGATGTTTGTATTCATCATACGAACGAGTAGGGGTTGGGCTTGCGACATATAAAATTCCTTTAAATGAGTACTACATGCATCTTATCTGATGCTTATGCGAAGAATGGTAACATTATTGTCTATTTTTTTGCACTAACTTGTTAAAGACTTCTCGAAAAATGCCGATAATATAGAGAATTAATGAGTTATCAAACCAATAGTTGACTATATTATCAACGAAAATAATAAAATGAGCGATATATATGAGTGGAATGTTAAATAGTGTTGACCAACGTACTCAACTTGTAGGTGAAAATCGGTTGGAATTGTTGCTTTTTAAGCTTAATACAACTCAAATTTTTGCTATCAATGTATTTAAAGTTAAAGAAATTCTGAAAGTACCAAAGTTAACGAAGCTTCCAGGGTCTCATTACCATATTTCAGGTGTTGCGAGTTTACGTGGTGAATCAGTACCAGTGATTGACTTGCGTGGTGCTATTAGTATGAAACCAATGGCTAATGATGAAGAAACAACACTGATCATCACTGAATATAATCGTACAACTCAAGGCTTTTTGGTTGGTCAAGTTCTAAATATTATTAATACAACATGGGCAGACATACAGCCGCCACCGAAAACGGTTGGACGCCATAACTATCTTACAGCAATCACTCAAGTTGAAGTTGAGCCTGAAAATACTCGCATTGTAGAGATCATTGATGTTGAAAAAGTGCTGGCTGAAATTATTGAATATGATATTTCTATTTCAGAAGGTGTATTAGATCAAGAGCTAGTAAATCATATGCATGGGCGTAGAGTGCTGATTGTTGATGATTCAAGCACAGCTCGTACACAGGTGCGAAATACACTAGAGCAACTTGGTGTAGAAGTGATAGAAAAAAGTGATGGAAGACAAGCTCTTAATTTATTAAAACAATGGTGTGATGAAGGTAAGAACATTAATGATGAAATATTATTGATGATCACCGATGCTGAGATGCCAGAAATGGACGGTTATCGTTTAACTCATGAAATACGTACTGATCCTAGAATGAAAGATTTATTTATTACTTTAAATACATCACTAAGCGGAAGCTTTAATGATGCGATGGTAGCAAAAGTAGGTTGTGACCGATTTATATCTAAATTTCAGCCCGACTTGATTGTTGGAGTCGTTCAAGAGCGTTTAGCTCAAATTATATAAAGTGTGCCATGTTGCTTTTATATTGTGACAATAATGTATTATTTTGGTAAGATTCTAACAGTTCCATGACATTGGGGCGACTAGAACAAGACACTTTGTCTTTTTACACATCAATTTAAGGTATATTGTTCGTATATGATCTGGATGACATCCAAGTTAGTAATGACGCTGATGGTTATAGCGTATAGAACATATCACAAGGAACGTGTAAAATCTGAAGCTAAGCTTGATGATTAGCTTAGTGGATGAATTAAAAAGGAGGCTGATTAGCCTCCTTTTTTATTCTGCATTAAATATAGCGATAGATAGTGCTGAAAGGCTGTAATCAAAGGTCACATGTTTTGATTCGATTGTGGAGTATTGGGTATTACAGACCAAAGCCCAGCGATTATAATGCTGAGATTTAGGCAACTCAAAACGAGTCGGTACATTGGACTGATTTATCATTATTAATAACTCTTTTTCACCATCATAAATGTTGAGGTGAAGACACAGTGCTTCGGCGCGGTGCCAATCACCATGCGCCATGTTATTTCCTTCAGGTGTATACCAATTTACTTTTTGCTTTGTTCGTTTACTGCCACTAAAGGCGTTAATCATGGGTACCATATGAGTTTGTCGTGCTTGGATTATATCGGCAAGCCAAACTTTAAATTCATCAGCATGCTTATCAAGCTTCCAATTTACCCAGCTAATATCACTGTCTTGGCAGTAAGCATTATTATTGCCTTTTTGAGTGTGCGAGCAAGCATCGGCAGCAAGAAGGTGAGGAATACCAAAACTAAATAATAATGTTGTTATCATATTGCGCTTTTGTTTCTCACGTAACGCAATAATCCTTGGGTTCGTTGTCTCTCCCTCGACGCCATAATTATCTGAACGGTTATCTCCATGACCATCTCGGTTATCTTCACCATTAGCATGATTATGACGTTCTTTATAGCTTACGAGGTCTTGAAGCGTAAACCCGTCATGATAACTAACATAATTTACCGGTAATTTGTGCGGCCATCGAGAAGCACTGACAAGATCACGAGAACCCATAATACGAGTAGCAATGGATTTTAGATAATTTTGCTCGCCGCGCCAAAAGCTCTTAGTCGTGTCACGAAATTTATCGCTACATTCACTCCAACCATCAGGAAACTCTCCGACTTGATAGCCATTCGGACCAATATCCCAAGGTTCGGCAATCAACTTTATTTTTTGAAGGGTAGGATCCTGAGCAACCGCTTTAAAAAAAGCATTGTTAGGGCTAAATTGGTCATATACTCGACCTAGTGTTGCAGCTAAGTCAAAACGAAATCCATCAATATGGTATTGCTCAACCCAATATCTTAAAGTATCCATGACTAAGTTGAGAGTTGGTTGATGAGTAATATCTAACGTATTTCCACAACCGGTATAATTAGTGTAATTACCATGGTGATGTAAATAATAATCTTGGTCTAAGCCTTTTAGATTAAAGGTGACTCCGCCATCTCCACCTTCAGCAGTATGGTTATATACCACGTCGAGAATGACTTCGATATTGTTTTTATGAAGTTCTCTGATGGCTGTTTTTAATTCTGTGACAGCATCATTACGCGCATAGCGTGGGTCGGGTGCCATAAATGAAATGGGGTTATAGCCCCAGTAGTTCACCATGTTCATTTCAAGTAAATGAGGCTCATGCATACAAGCAGCAACAGGAAGTAACTGAACACTTGTAATACCTTGGTGTTTTAAGTGTGCGATGTTGGCAGGATCAGCCAACCCAAGGTAAGTTCCTCTTACTTTTTCATCTACTTTCGAATTTAATAGAGTAAACCCTTTTACGTGAGTTTCCAATAAAATGGTTTCGGAGCGAGGGACCTTTGGTCTTGATGTATCTTGCCAATCAAAAGAATCATCAACGACAAGAGATTGCGCTAAAGTCCAGCTTTGTTCCGCTGTATAAGGAACATTATAATGAGGGGTATGTTTTAAGGCTTTACTGTATGGATCAAGTAAAAGTAGCTCTTCCTTCCCTTGAATTATTTTAAAACCATAAGCGGTGTCTTTAGTGATATTGTCAATGAAGGTATATTTAATTGAGCCATATTCTTCAGTGAATGGATGTTCTTTATGGGTCCCATCTTCATTAAATATAATTAATGAGAGAGGAAATGAAGACGAATGATGGACTGAAAAATTACATCCACCGGGAGTTAATGTCGCCCCTAGAGGGTACGGGAAAGCATGATGTGTGTTCACAATATTCCTCTTACTGAATAAACAACAAAAGCCCAATTCATTGTTGGGCTTTTTTATAAATGAGTAATGTCAGTTAAGCGCCGGCTTCTTTATAGAGCCTTTGGCATGCTTTTCCATCACCATGGAATAAATGGCAACGGTGTGCGGGTATTCCCACAGAGAAAGCGTCACCAGCCTCAATTAATGCAGTATCAGGGACACGGTATATCATATCGGCATCGGCATCTTCAATGGTTAAATAAATTTGTGTTTCATATCCCAATTTTTCAACAACAAGCACTTCGCCTTTAATTACGGTATCTCCATTTTCGGCAGAGACTAAGTGTTCAGGGCGTATGCCTAGTGACATTCTTTCTCCACGAGTGACGTGCGTACCATCAACCGGGATCCACAGTGTAGAGCCATTTTTAAATTGAACTTTAACTTGATTCTTTTCTACATCTTCAATAAAGACGCTAATAAAATTCATTTTTGGAGAGCCAATAAAGCCAGCAACAAAACGATTTTTTGGGTAATGATATAGCTCTAATGGTGCACCTACTTGAGAAACGTATCCGCCATCAAGTACCACGATTTTCTCTGCCATAGTCATCGCTTCTACTTGGTCATGAGTCACGTAGATCATGGTACAGCCAAGTTTCTTATGCAGTTTGGCAATTTCGATACGCATTTGAACACGTAATGCGGCGTCTAGGTTTGATAAGGGTTCATCAAGAAGAAAAACGTTTGGTTGAGATACCAAAGTACGGCCAATAGCCACACGTTGACGTTGACCGCCAGAAAGTGCTTTTGGTTGACGCTCTAGTAAGTGACCAAGTTGCAGGATATCAGCCGCGTGATCGACGCGCTTTTTGATCTCGGCTTTGTCGGCCTTTGCTAATTTGAGACCAAACGACATGTTATCAAATAAGTTCAAATGTGGATAAAGCGCGTAAGATTGGAATACCATCCCAACCCCACGTTTAGAAGGTTCGACATCATTCATTCGCTTATCACCCATGTATAAGTCACCAGAAGTAATGTCTTCTAAACCCGCAATACAGCGTAATAAGGTGGATTTACCACAGCCTGATGGGCCAACAAAAACAACAAATTCACCAGAGTTGATTTCTAAATCTACATTTTTTGAGATTTTAACGTCGCCATAGGATTTGCAAACGTTGCGTAAAGTGACACTCGTCATTGTGTCTATCCTCGTCTAATTTTAAATTATTTTATATCAACGATGCACTAAGTTGATATTAGCTATTTGCTTTATGGTGTCATTCTTAAGCAAAAGAGCGAAAACGTCATCCTCCTCCTTCCTATTTTTTTTGGGGGAGTAGGGGGGAGGAGTACGTACGTCACATTTTTAATAAATATTGATGGAGTTCAAAGTTTATTTAAAATTCAATGTGAGGTGGGTCGCATTTGAGTGACGTTCTGTGATGTGGCGCAATATCCATTGAGTTTGAGATCACGCTTTTACGTCATAAGGAAAAAGGCGTAGAGAGTAGGATGATGAATTCAAAGTGAGAATTTATGAAAATACATCCTGAAAATTGAATCATCACCTGCTTTTACCTAAACCCTACCGATGATTCATTAATTATAAAGGAAGGATTCACAATGAAAAAAGTCCTCAGTACTGTCGCACTATGCACAATGGCAGCTCTTGGTTCAATTAACGCTTCTGCTGCAATCGAAGAAGGTCAACTTACTATTTGGGTGACTGGTGATAAGTCTTATGAAGGTATGGCTGAAGTAGGTAAACGATTTGAAGAAGATACCGGTATTAAAGTAACGGTTGCTTTTCCTGATAAAGCAGAAGAGAAGTTTGCTCAAGTCGCTGCGGCAGGTGATGGTCCAGATATGATTTTCTATGCACACGACCGTTTTGGTGGTTTTGCTGAGGCTGGACTGTTAGCAGAAATCAAACCATCTGAAGAGCTGAAATCTGAAATCGTAGATTTTGCTTGGGACGCGGTAGAGTATAAAGGAAAAACAATAGCATACCCAATCGCGATAGAGTCGGTTTCATTAATTTATAATAAAGCAATCATCAAAACGCCACCAAAAAATTGGGAAGATATTCCAGCATTAGATAAAGAGCTAATGACTAAAAATCAAAAAGCAATCATGTGGCCTTTACGTGGAGGCGCTTACTTTACATGGCCTCTACTTGCTGCAGATGGTGGATATGCCTTTAAGAAAACGGCGGATGGTTATGATATAAAAAACGCAGGTGTGAACCAAAAAGGCGTTCAAGATGCAATGAGTTTTATTGAGAGTATGGTAAAAGAGAAAACCATTTCTGCAGATATGGATTACTCCGTTGCCGAATCTGAATTTGTAAAAGGCAATGTTGCAATGATGATTAACGGTCCTTGGGGCTGGGCCAACATTGAAAAAGCAGGCATCGACTACGGCGTAACTACGCTACCTAAATTCCACGGTCAAGCATCTAAGCCATTTGTTGGGGTTTGGGTTGGTGGTATCAGTGCCGTTTCTCCAAACAAAGATCTTGCTGTTGAATTTTTTGAAAGTTACTTATTGACAGATGAAGGTTTAAAAAGTCTGAATGATGATAAGCCACTAGGCGCAGTAGCCTTAAATTCATACCAAGCACAATTAGGTAATGACTCTCGTATCGCAGCGACAATGGACAATGCAATGAATGGTGAAATTATGCCAAATATTCCGCAGTTCACGACATTCTGGTACAGCATGGAAGAAGCTCTGGGGAATGTGGTCGATAGGCGTCAAATGATCAATGATGCATTAGCAGCAGCAGAACAACGCATGACTAAGTAAGTCGAAATATTACAGAGGGAGAGTTGGGGTTTCCATTTCTTCCTCTTTAAATATTATTATCAAATTATCCTCTATATACCCATCGTAGTAAGTTTGTTATCGCTATTAATTGACTTACTAGGTTGGTATTTTTTAAAAGGTCTTGGAGCTTATGACAACAGCAGTCGCTTCGCATTCAAATTATAAATCATTGGCAAAATGGGGACTTTTATCCGCTATTGCAGCGATAAATGGTTATGTTTGCGTACTTATGTATTCTCGTGGTGAAACTGCATTTGCAATGTTAACGCTTGTATTAACATCGTTAGCTGTTTATGTGTTTGGTAGTAAAAAAACTTATGCACATCGATATACCTTCCCAGGTATTGCGGGCATGATTTTATTCATTATTTTCCCATTGGTTTATACCGTAGGGTTGGCATTTACCAATTACAGTGCAACGAACCAAGTTACCTTAGAGCGTGCTCAAGCAGTTCATCTATCAAAGACGTATCAAAGTGGTAAGAGCTATAAGTTTCAATTAATGAATCAAGGAGATGGTTACGCGTTAACGATTAAAGATTCAGGTCAACTGTTAGCGACAGAGACTTTTCAGATTTCAGAGGCGGTTGAGCGTCATTTAGATCTGAAGCCTGTAGAAACAGTGAAAGGAAAAAAAGCTAAGATCAAAGAGATCATTGCTAAGCGCCCAAGCTTAAATTTAATTACCTTGTCTATGCCATCTGGTGAAGAAATTAAGATGAGTGGGTTACGTAAGTTTGCTGCGGTTGGACCACTGTTTGTATTACAAGATGATGGTGAAACGTTATACAACAAAAAAACAGAAACCTACTTCAAAGCAAACCATGAAACAGGGTTTTATCAAGAAGTAAATGATAAGGATGCTTTTGTTGGTGATCCTGTCTCTCCTGGTTTTGTTGTTAATGTTGGCGCGGCGAACTTTGAGCGTATCTGGAAAGATGACGGTATTAAAGAACCATTTATTAGCATCTTCATTTGGACGGTGATCTTTGCTACTTGTACCGTTGTTTTCACTTTAGCAATAGGTTTGGTTCTTGCTGCGGTAGTGCAATGGGAAGAGTTAAGAGGCCGTGCAGTTTATCGTTTATTGCTTATTCTTCCTTATGCGGTTCCTGCGTTTATCTCTATTTTGATTTTTCGTGGTCTGTTTAACCAAAGCTTCGGTGAAATAAATATGTTACTTGATAGCATGTTTGGTATTCAGCCTAATTGGTTCTCTGACCCATTTACTGCCAAAACAATGGTATTAATTGTGAATACATGGCTTGGTTTCCCTTACATGATGATTCTATGTATGGGGTTATTGAAATCGATTCCAGAAGATCTTTATGAAGCATCAGCGATTGATGGTGCAGGGCCAATTCAAAACTTCTTCAAAATCACAGTACCAATGATGGTTAAACCATTAACCCCATTATTGATTGCTGCATTTGCTTTTAACTTTAATAACTTTGTAATGATTGCGTTATTGACTAAAGGTGGGCCAAACATGATTGGAACGACTGAACCTGCGGGTTATACCGACTTACTAGTAAGTTATACGTATCGAATCGCATTTGAGGGCAGTGGTGGCCAAGACTTCGGTTTAGCAAGTGCAATTGCAACACTTATTTTCTTATTGGTTGGTGGCTTAGCGTTACTGAACCTACGTTTTACCAAATTATCAAATAACTAAACTAATAATAGTTAAGTCGCTATTTATAACGAAAATTGTATTTAGCTACTTGCAGACTAAATAAATAAGGATTCATTGATATGGCAATGGTTCAAGGAAAAAACTTAAAGTACCGCGTTTGGGCAACTCATGTAGCAATGTGGGTATTTTTAGCAATGATCATATTCCCACTGCTAATGGTTATTACGATTTCATTCCGTGAAGGTAACTTTGCTACAGGTAGCATTATTCCTGAAAACCCATCATTAGAGCACTGGAAATTGGCTCTGGGGATTGCAGTAGAGCACGCAGATGGCTCAACGACACAACCTCCATTCCCTGTTCTTACTTGGTTGTGGAATTCTGTAAAAATAGCAGCCATCAGCTCTATACTGATTGTTGCATTATCGACAACAAGTGCTTATGCGTTTGCAAGATTGCGTTTTAAAGGTAAAGAAACCATCCTTAAAGGTATGATGATTTTCCAAATGTTCCCTGCAGTTTTAGCGCTTGTGGCACTGTATGCTCTGTTTGATAAGTTAGGCCAATACATTCCATTCTTAGGCTTGAATACACATGGTGGTTTGATATTCGCTTATTTAGGAGGGATAGCCTTACACGTTTGGACGATTAAAGGCTATTTTGAAACCATTGATAATTCATTAGAAGAAGCGGCAGCATTAGATGGCGCAACACCATGGCAGGCATTTCGTTTAGTATTGTTACCATTATCGGTGCCAATTCTAGCCGTTGTGTTTATTTTGTCTTTTATTGGGGTAATTACTGAGGTTCCGGTAGCATCTTTACTACTTTCTGATGTAAACTCGTACACATTAGCAGTTGGTATGCAACAATATTTATACCCTCAGAACTACTTATGGGGTGATTTTGCGGCCGCTGCCGTATTATCAGCATTACCTATTACATTGGTTTTCTTACTTGCTCAGAAATTCCTTGTGGGTGGTTTGACAGCCGGTGGTGTAAAAGGATAACGATAATTATACGGACCCGACACATTTTGGGCAGGGTTCATTTGCGTAAAGAGCTTTATGATGGTTTGGTCGCCGATCGGTAAAGTGTTCAACGCAGTATTGGCATTACGCATAGCTGGGTAAGTGTTGCAGGATGCGACATTACTTCTTGTAATCAGGGCCTGAGTATTATCACTCAGGCTTTTTTCTGTCTATGAATTACTTAATGGCAAGATGGTAGATAGTTGATTGATTTCGTCCATGTTCTTTTGAATAATAGAGTGCTTTATCCGCCATTTCTAACCAAGTTAAATAATCATCATTATCTGAAGATAGCTCACAGATACCTACGCTTATGTTGTAGTTTATTATGACGTTATCGGATTCAACCTGCGCTTTTTCTACGCGTTTTCGTAATCGTTCTGAAAAATATAGTGCTTGCTCAGCGTTGGTCCCTGGAAGGATAACAGTAAACTCTTCGCCACCGTAACGACCACAGATATCTGTATTTCTAGAGGTTTTCCGTAATAACTCAGCCGCATTGCGAATAACGACATCACCAATTGCATGGCCATAAGTATCATTTACTCTTTTAAAATGGTCGATATCAAAAATGACAACAGAAGCCGTCGTTCCCGATATTGTGGCTTGCTCAAATTCTCTTTTTAGACAGGACTCCCAATAAGAACGATTAAACAGTTTCGTTAAACCGTCCGTTTTACTTAGATTCGATAGTTGTTGATTTGACTCTTGTAAATGGAGCTTATTTTTTGCGATATGAGTAACGTCATTAATGACCAAACTAATGTGAGAAACTTGACCATTTAAAGAGGTAAGCGGTGAAAAAGTAATGTTTTGACGCATTTCAGTCAAGCCATTAGAGAACGGAGTAAAGTTCTTAAACTTAAATAAGTAAGGCCTATCCTCCCAGCATGAAAATCCACGAGAGTTTAAGGTAAAAGAATCGTCAACTTTCTTTCGTAACCACGTTTCTGGTAATTCAGGAACAACATCAAAAATAACTTTGCCAAGGATCATATCTGAGGTGATGCCACTGTAAGATTGCATGAAGCCATTCCACGCACATACATTGAAAATGTTTGTCTAACACAATTAAGCCAGCATCGAGATCATCAATAACTTGCATTGCCCAATGAAAGTCACTCATATCTGAGGTTATAATAATATACTCTCCAAAATAGACTTGATTGCAGTTAAAGAGTCGTTATCCATTAAAAAAATCACATCGCACTTTAAATCGATAGTTTCTGCAGAGTAGACAAATTCGATAGTGAAGATGTCACTCTCGTACTCTTTAAGAAAAGAGGGAGTGTGTTTTAATGCGACTTTTAATTGCTCTGTTTCTAATACAATAGGCTGACGTAATGAAATGTTGATATCTAACTGTTTATTGAATGAAGAAAGAAAAGAGGAAACTAGAAGGTTAGAGATATCTAAAATAGCTTCATGGGTTGTTATTTGTTCTTCTCCATTATCAACGCTTAACAATTCGGATAATTCGTTACCGTGCAAACAGACGAGAGCCTCACCATTAATGCCATTACCTACAAAACGTTGGGAAATAGCTCGGTATTCAGAGTTATTAACAATATCTTGTAATGTTATTTGCAATTCTGAATGATGCAAAGAGGCAACATTTGGTAGTGGCATATCGATAAAGCGATCAAATTGTTCTGAGATAAGAGCGGCACTGGTACCTAAAGCCACATTGCTAATTTCTCTAATATTAGCAATAACCTCTGAAAAAGTAAGGCTACGATTACGATTATGGTTATGTATTGCGATTTTAGAGCTTGTAGGAATATTATAACGATGAAGCAATTTTGCTATTTCTTCAGGTTTAAAGGGCTTTTCGATAAATTCATTTGCACCAAGTTCATAACAGCGCTGCTTTGCTTTTTCCTGGATATCTCCTGAAATAACAATTATTTGAGTTGATTTTGCGTTGTTCGGGAACTGCTCAAGAACCTCAAACCCATCCAATACTGGCATGGTCAAATCAAGAAAGAGTACATCAATCGAATGATCTTTTAATATAGCTAAACCTTGAGCACCATCTTCAGCGTAGTGAAGCGTAATCTCAGAGGCAAGTTCTATATGGTTTGAGAGCATTTTACGTGCGATGGCAGAATCATCGCAGATTAATATATTCATACTAAATTAGTCAAAATTTGAACGGTATGTCATTCTTCTTTTTATCAGAGCCTAAATCAATGATTTCATGTTAAATTTTCGTTATAACAGGATCTCCTTAACACTTTTCATTATTGAGATTGAGGGCAGATAACAGCCTATATTTGCTAATGTTGATCTAGAATAAGGAATTGATAAATAAAATATGAATAAACAAAAACAAAAGTTGAATAATTAAAAAAAAGTTGAATAATAGAAGGGTAACAAAAGGCACAGATCTATGTGCAACCTACAGATGTATAATAAAGAGAATAATGATGAACAACGAATACGTATTAGTTATCAATTCAGGCAGCTCTTCACTAAAGTTTGCTGTTATCGATTCTGCTTCTGGTGATGCAGTATTAAGTGGCCTTGGTGAGTGCTTTGGTCTGGAAGATGCTCGTATGAGCTGGAAGTATCAAGGACAGAAAACTGAAATCGCCATTGAAGGCGAAGAGAACCACCATAAAATTGCAATTGGCAAATTAGTAGGGCTGACTGAAGAGTTAGGCTTTACTGATGGTATTGTTGCAATTGGTCATCGTATCGTTCACGGTGGTGAAAAATTCACACAAACAGTTCGCATTTCTGAAGAAGTAACTCAAGAGATTGAGAGCCTATCAGATCTTGCTCCATTACATAACCCAGCAGGTGCTATTGGTATCCGTGCTGCTGTTGAAGCCTTCCCTTCTCTTCCTCAATTTGCGGTATTTGACACAGCGTTCCACCAAACTATGCCAAAGCGTGCATACACAGGTGCTATTGCTAAAGAGTTATATACTGATTTTGGTGTTCGTCGCTACGGTTTCCACGGTACAAGCCACTATTTCGTAAGTCGTGAAGCTGCGAAAATGATTAACAAGCCAATCGAAGAATCGAGCTTTATCTCTGTTCACCTAGGTAATGGCGCATCGGTTTGTGCAATTAAAGACGGTAACAGTGTTGATACGTCAATGGGCTTTACCCCGCTTTCTGGCTTAATGATGGGTACACGTTGTGGTGACTTAGATCCAGGAATCATTGAGTACCTACTTAAGAAAGGTTGGTCACAAGAGCAAGTGTTTAACTCTCTAAACAAAGAGTCTGGTTTCCTAGGTGTGTCTGGTCTAACAAGTGATGCTCGCGGTATCCTTGAAGCAATGGAAGAGGGACACGAAGGTGCGACATTAGCATTCCAAGTATTCACTTACCGTGTAGCTAAGTACGTGGCTTCTTACCTAGCAGCATTAGATTCTCTAGATGGCATCATCTTCACTGGTGGTATCGGTGAGAATTCATTACCAATCCGTCGTGAAATCTTAAGCAACCTTAGAATTCTAGGGTTTGTTGAAGATGTTTCTGGTAACGAAAGTGCACGTTTTGGCGCTGATGGTATTATCGCTAAATCAGAAATTCTGAACGCTGTTGCTATGGTTATCCCAACCAATGAAGAATTTGTAATTGCTCAACAGTCTGTTGAACTGCTGTAAATTATAATAAAAACATAGATTTAAAAGCGAGCTATAATGGCTCGCTTTTTTTGTTTCTTGGGTTTGTGATTGCATATACATACCAAGAAAATAATTGCTGATAATTAATGTTAACGTGTGCACCCTATTGATATTTTTCGATAACTTCTATCTAATCTTATAAATTTAAAGATACAAGTCACTCATCAATAGGACGATTTGGATATGGGTTGAAAGGGATATCGACTGTTGCTCAATCAGGGGTGTTTTTTGGGCAGTTTCTTGCAAATGCCTCAAGCCGTGTTGGACTTACTAGTATCAGTGCGATTATAGCTCCTTGGATGCTGACCACATTGAGGTTAGTTCAATTCTCTTTCTTGTCGCAATTATAATTATCAATGCCTTTAAGCGTACCGAACTAGAGCAGGCGGCTATTACAATCCCACATGGAGAAATGTACAAAATATTGGGAAGCTGTTGATGAATTGATCCGATTAGAGCTGATTAGAGCTGATTATTCATAAGCCTCAAGTGAGAATATACCTATTTTCTAATTCTCCCACTAAAGCAATGTGTGCGTCCGCTGTGGGACAACAATGGCAATTAGAGATATCTTTGCCTATGTACACAATAGGTAAATCCATTGCTTTACAAGTTACGCGTACACCAAGGTAAAATAAATATAGGTATGTGTCTTCCCTGCCCAAATCAGAGTTGGTAGTAAATGAACAAAATAGCGCAATGGCTTTCTAGAACAATGCATGAAGTAATTGAATTTGCTCAACATTACGACGATAAGCGGTTTTACGCTCAAGAGTCAGTAGGGAGAATTTTAGCTCGTTAGGATAACCACTTTCACGGAGTGAAACTGGAGTGGCGAGACGAGTATAGTACACGCTATTTGGGAGTCTTAATAAGTGCATCTGTGCCACCTTTCTGTGCAAGGTGATTTTCGATAGTACAGATACAAAAAAACCGCTTTAAAAAACAGCGGTTTAATCTTTTAATTTGGTGGAGGGATAGGGATTTGAATGCTACACCTATCAATCAAAAGTGCTGTAATTACAATGAGTTATCTATTTTTATCAAAAATCAATTTAACCGTATGTCTGGTACATATTAATAGCGATAAAATGGTTCACCGTCAAGGAAATCTGATTATTTATCTGATGTTTGCGGGTTTATGGGTAAATTAAGGGAAATGCAGATTGTTTGTATTATATGTTTGGGAAACCATCAGTCAATGTTCAGTAAGTTAGTTTGTTAGTAATGTTTGTTCGGAACAAACATTACTAACAAACGTTTTCTATCAACTTATTTTTGTTAACAATAGGTTGATGTAAATGATTAGAATTGAAATAGGTGTTGTTGACTAAAAAACTCACCATTAGTGCTATCGAAATTATAGTGGTATCTGGTGATTAATCGCAGCAGGGAACACTACAATCGTAGAAATGGTTACTACAGATATATGTGGTAACCATTTTTAATGTTAGCACTTGCCAGCAGCTTTAAGCAGGGCATTACATTGTGACGTTGCTGGCATAGCCTTACCATCTGTTGCTGAACAAATAGCATCACTTGTGATAATAACACCACCAGTATAATAACATTGGAATACACGTCGATTAAAAGTAGCATTGAATGTTACTTTCATTATATCAGCTCCGCGATTAGTGATTTTTATTTTCTCAGGTGTAGTCCCTAATGCAAAGGCCGCCTTTTTCTGAAGCTCTTTATCTACTTTAATATTGTTATCAATAATACTACAACCACTCATTGATAAACTAATAAGTGCAATAAGTGTAACTAGATTCTTTTTCATAAATATCCTATTTTAGAATTGTTAGCAAAGGTCTTTTTTAATAATGTAGTTATATGAAGTAAGCCGATGCTTAGTTTTATTTATGTGTACTGTAAGTTTGTCTAGCTACCAATTCAAGATACGGAAAATAGAAAAAAAACCGTAAATTATTTATTTTCTTTTTAAGAAAGGTCGGTTGAGTGTCAGTAGACGATTATGCACAAAATAGTTGAAAAAAAGACAGGATCACTGCTGTAAGTTTGTTAGTAACAAACATTACTAACGAATCGATACCAAGTGAATCTAACTCATTTTTGGACAGAAACGCGTTACGAAGTTATGGAAGTCAGATAATTTCAGGTACGTCAAATTATATAGTTCACCTATCAATTGCTGACCTGCTTTAGTCACCCTCCACACCATACGTTAAAGACTAGGGTAATTTTTAATAATTGTGATTTTGAATATAGTGATGCCCATCTAGCCTGTAAACAACCTTAGATCCTAATTCTGGATGGCTACCAATTTTTTCAAGCAACGCTAAATAGAGAAGAACGTTAATGAAAGATGTGTATTTTTCTAATTCTCTATCATCAATGGTGTAAGCATTAGCATGGGTAATGTTATTCCTTAGATTAACAATATTTTGAACATCCTTATCTGTAACTGCTATTGATATCCTAATTTCAGCTGGTAATTTTTTGAGGAAGTCTTCTATACACTTGGTAGTGTTATACTTCATAGTGTTTAGTCTACCAATTCGAGAAATTAACTTTTTGATATCCCTACTTGTGCCTCTGCCTTTCAATTTTTCCAGAATACATGCTTTAGATTCTTTCAAAAAAGCCTCTAAAGATTCAGGTTCTACATACGTACTAGATTTAGTTGTTAGGCTCTCTAACAATCGAAAAAATCCTAAAAACTTCTCCTCATCAGATTTCATTCTTTGATATCTAAGGTACCTAGTAAAGATGATTCTCTCTTTTTCTTCTAGAAGGTAGTAATTACTAAACGCCTCCAACGGAAACTTAGGAAGACCTTGATCATTAAATCTCAAGTTCAACCCAAGGGGGAATACAGGATAGTCACGATCATGAGTTCGGTTAATCGTTGGGAAGTAAACACTTGCATTAGATGAAAATGTCCGACTTCCAGATGTTATGGTAATTTCATTTACTTTAAAGTCTGAGCCAATGAGCAAAGTCATTAAGTGATAAAACTTCATATACTCAAAATGCAAATCGCTCATCAATACTGATGAATCGAATTGGATACTAAGCTTAGGTGGAAAGTTCAACCCTGAACTAAACTCGTACACATTATGATGGGATTGGAAATGATAAAATAACCTAAGTTGTCCATAGCCTTTCAGTATTTGATTAAACTCTAGGGAATCAGATCCTGGGTTAAGGGTACGAGTTTGAAATTTTTCAACAAGCTCTTGCTGTAGCTCTGTATAACCGATCCATTTTTTAG
>NZ_WBVP01000060.1 GCF_008933155.1 Aliivibrio finisterrensis
TGTAATGGTCCAGTTTTTTTGGAGACTTTCTAAGCCACTTTTTGTTTTTTCTGATACATTTCGTGCGGCGTTAAATACCCGATTGAGCTATGACGTCGCTTGTAATTGTAAAATCTAATGTAGCGCTCTGTCTCAACAACCACCGATTGATGGTTGATAAACTTGAGATAATTTAATCGCTCTGACTTTAGTGAGCGGAAGAAACGCTCCATGACTGCATTGTCCCAGCAATTACCTCGGCGACTCATACTCTGGGTTATACCTAACGTCTTTAATCGGTTCCTATATGCATGAGAACTAAAATGGCAGCCCTGATCAGAATGAACCATTAAACTCCCTGTCTTCGGGGATTTTTTCATTATGGCATCATCTAACGCTGCTAGCGTTAGATGAGTATCTGGTGATTGAGATAGTGCATACCCAACCACTTCCTTTGTCGCAAGATCTAATACACAAGCAAGATAGCTCCACCCTTGATGAGAGCGTATATAAGTAACATCCGTAACCCATTGAGTATTGTGCTCTGATGGATAGAACTGTCGCTTTAGTAAATTTGGTGCATAAATAACCTCTAAACCAGAATTAGGATAATAATGTTTCTTCTTAGGGAACCTAACTACGATACCTAAACTTTTCATTAACTTAGAAACCCTAGATAGACTAATGGAAATACCAAAGGCCTTTAATTCGTTATGTATCCTACGCTTACCATAGGTATAACCTGAATCATGTGCAATTTTCTTTATCTTACTAACTAAGGACTCGTCACTGGCTCTAGAAACCTTGCGGGAATAAAAACTACTGCTCGAGACCGAAAGAATACGGCATAACTCAGTAATCGTAAAATGTGGAAACGCCTTCTTCAATTGCCTGGCAGTTTTCAGCCTTAATGGTCTTGGATGAACAAGGCGCTCGCTTTTTTTAATATATCAATGTCCCGCTTTGCTCTAGCTAATTGTTTTTCAAGCTCTTGAATACGCCGTTGCTCTGAGGTAAACGCTGTTGTATTTTGTGGCGTAATACCAAGCATTTCTTGCTTGTATTGTCGCTTCCACCGAACAACTGCTGATGAACAAGCCCCTGATATCTCTTGTATCTGTTGGTTTGTATAACCATCTTCTACCATCATTTTGGCATACTCTAGTTTTTGCTGTTCAGTGGGTGTAACTCGCTCTTTTCGTGGCATGGATTATTCCTCATAAATTAACGTCATTATAAGGCTTAGTTACCCTCCAAAGTAAAGGTACCACTACA
>NZ_WBVP01000061.1 GCF_008933155.1 Aliivibrio finisterrensis
GATGCGTTGCTGGTTGTTGCTGCTGTTTGCACCGTGGCGAACGACACAATACTGCCATCGACGCTGTCAATTAACTCTTGCAGCATCGCCACATCCGCTATCGCTGTTTCGTCTGCAATGGCATTGCGATACGCCAATAGATTATTGGCGTTATAACTCAAACCTCGAATACTGAGTAACACTGCCGAATCGATACTGTTGGCATCATTACTGACTGCCGCTGCTTGTACCTCTGCAACCGCATTAATGCTGGCATCGACACTGCCTATCAGTGCTTGCAACGCAGTCACGTCGGCGATGGTACTTTCTGATGCAATTGCGCCTTGATAATCACTGATATTGGCGTTGTTGTGAGTCAAACCGCGAATGGCGCTCAGTGTCGGTGCATCAATGTTCAATGCGTTGCTGCTTGTGGCTGCCGTTTGTACTGCAATAAACGCGATGATGCTCGCATCAACACTGTCTATCAAATTTTGCAACGCCGTTACATTGGTAATCGACGCTTCACCTTCTATCGCCTGTTGATAATCGTTGAGTGCCGCTTGATTAAATGTTAGTGAGCGAATGTCCTGTAACGTCGCGGTAAGCACATTGCTCGCATTACTGATGGCCACCGCATTTTGTACCACAGCAAACGCCGTTACACTGGCATCAACACTGTCAATCAACCCTTGCAGTGCCGTGAGATCGGTAATCGCACTTTCTGCCGCAATCGCGTCTTGGTAATCAATCATATTGGTGCTGTTGTGGGTCAGACCGCGAATGGCGCTCAGTGTTGGCGCATCAATGTTCAATGCGTTACTGTTTGTGGCCGCCGCTTGTACCTTGGCGAAGGCTGTGATGCTCGCATCAACGCTGTCAATCAAACCTTGCAGTGCGCTCAGGTCGGTAATCGTACTTTCTGATGCTATCGCGTCTTGGTAATCAGTGACATTGGCGCTGTTATGAATCAAACTGCGGATCGCGCTCAGCGTTGGCTCATCAATGTTCAATGCGTTGCTGCTTGTGGCCGCCATCTGCACCGCAACAAAGGCACTTACACTGGCATCGACATTATCGAGCAAAGCTTGCAACGCTGTGATGTCACTAATCGTGGTTTCAGCAGCAATCGCGTCTTGGTAATCAATTATATTGGCGCTGTTGTAGGTCAAACCACGAATGGCGCTCAGTGTTGGG
>NZ_WBVP01000062.1 GCF_008933155.1 Aliivibrio finisterrensis
ATTACTTAACCATACAACCCCAAGAGGTCTTTTTACTTGTTCTTTTATCTTTATACTTCGTTGTTTTCAAAATTTACTTGGTCATGTAGCAAGCTACACTCCCTTCGATAAATTTCTTAACGCCTTGTCTAAAAATAAAATTACTACGTAAAACAAATGACTTGAGATCGTATTTCAACTAATCAAGGTTTGAAATCATCACTATTTCTGTAAAAAAGATAATCTCTAAACAGAAAAATGTGAGTTCTGGTTTTTCGCCGGATTCGCTCTTTATCTCTACTTTAAAAAGTAGAAACAAAATAATACCAAGAACACTTGAATGTGTTTTTAATTTGTTTATCTAAGATAAACAAAAGATATTAAGAACTTTTAAATTTTGATTTAACTTAATTTCAGCACTTAGCTGTAATTAAGCTGAATCAGTCAGCTTTCCAAATTGTTAAAGAGCGATATAAAATCATTAACACTGTTAATGATAAAATACTTTTTAAGCATTTTCAGACACAAAAAATCCGAACCTAGATCAATTTCTTGAACTGGTTTGGAATCCTTCCAAAAATATTTAAAGAGTATATCCATATGAAATGGTGGGCGATACCGGGCTCGAACCAGTGACCCCCTCCTTGTAAGGGAGGTGCTCTCCCAACTGAGCTAATCGCCCACATAATATTCCAATTTACTCCTGACTCTATCAGAAATAAACCCATTCTCTGTGGAAAGAATGGTGGGTCGTGCAGGATTCGAACCTGCGACCAATTGATTAAAAGTCAACTGCTCTACCAACTGAGCTAACGACCCATATTTTTCTTCTTAGAGGAGGCAAGTTGTAAGGACGTTTATAGTCTATAAACGACGTCAACTTAACAAACTATAAGGAGAAAATGGTATCCCGTAGGGGAGTCGAACCCCTGTTACCGCCGTGAAAGGGCGGTGTCCTAGGCCTCTAGACGAACGGGACACTGGATATTCGAAGGTGTTGGACACCTTCTAAATCTTCTTTATTTTCAACCTTCGCAATCTGTGTGAACACTCATAAATCGTAATCTATCGTTTAAGGAGGTGATCCAGCCCCAGGTTCCCCTAGGGCTACCTTGTTACGACTTCACCCCAGTCATGAACCACACCGTGGTGATCGTCCTCCCCTAATCCGAAGAAAAGGGGTTAAACTAACCACTTCTGG
>NZ_WBVP01000063.1 GCF_008933155.1 Aliivibrio finisterrensis
GCCATCGCCGTCATAATCTGAGTTGCGATCAAGTGGCGCGCTGTCATCCATATCCGAGATACCGTCGGCATCGTCATCGTAATCCATGTGATCAGGAATACCGTCACTGTCAGTGTCTAAATCACCATTCAGTAACGGTGAATTCGGATCGTTGGCGTCACTGTCTAAAAGTTGCTCGTAGTAATCGCCGTAGCCATCGTTATCGCTATCAATTGTCGGGTCGCCATTGAGGCTGATAGTAAAGCGCTGTAATTTGCCATTCTCGCTGCTGTAACCATAAGCGGTGCCATTCTCAGCACGCAGCTCATCGGAGCGACCAAATATGATGTCTTGGCGCATACGGGTGAGTGGTACAAGCACTTGCAAGTCTTTATTGAGCATCATGTACGCGCTGTAGGCGTAGCCATCAAAGGTATGGATTTCCATCAAGAGCAGGATAACGTTATCTGCCAGTTTCAATGGTTTGACACGTGATACATTCTCGTTGAGGTCGGTGAAGTCGGTGATCCAAACTACATTGCGGTTGGTTTCTTGGCGGTAACCACCGTAGTAATCATAGAAGGCGGTCATCTCAAACTCACCAAAGCTTAAGTACTTGCCTTCACTGGCATTTTTACCCGTCGATACCACAGCAATGTTACGCGACTTGTTGTGGGCTCTCCCCGTTTCATCATTACGCAGCCCACGCTCACCGGTCATAAAGCTAACAAAGCGATCGTCCATTTCAACCACGCCAGCTGGCTCAGAATAAGTACGGTTATCATTTGACCATTTGTAGTAGGTCGTCGTTGGCGTAGAAATCTCGGTAAATTCATCAAACGTTGCACCCGATGGATTATTCGGGGTTTGCCCATGCTCGGTTTTTAAGCGAAGTAAGCTTTGCGCATATTTAACACTGTTACTCCATTGGATAAGATTAATACCACGAGGGAAGGCATCACCCAGCACGGTAGAGATGAAGTTACCTTGACTATCGACTGTCAGCGTACTGCCGAATTGGTGACCCGAAATTTGTCCCCATGACTTAACGACATTAAGTGTATTAGCATCGTACACGTAAGCCCCGCCGCCTTGGTGATTCTTTCCATCATTTGCTCGCGTATAAGTACGTAACAAATTCAAGCCAATATAATCACCAGACCAAGCCAATTTCGAAGGA
>NZ_WBVP01000064.1 GCF_008933155.1 Aliivibrio finisterrensis
CCGAGCCGAAAGTAAGCACGCACAACAATCGCATCAACACGATTTATTACATTCGGTGTTCTGGGTTTGTCTTGGGTTTCGTGATTAAGGCATCAAAATTCAGGTTGGTTTGCACAGTAATAAACGTGTTATGCCAGCGTTATACGAACTCTAAGAATGCAGTTTTTTGGTTCAGTCCTGCGATTGAACCATTAGTTTTTTAGGTGTGAAAGTAGGGTGGTTTTCCTTTTTCTTTGTTGCCTTTTGGTGTTCGTTTCATCAGGTTCGGCATTGAACTATTATTGCCCCAAATTCAGGCGTTTCAGAAGCTAATTTACGCTTCAATTGTTCTTTGGCTATGCCTCATTTTATCCTGCATCAGTGTTTTCCTCTAAGCATTTTCAATCCCAATTGTGGTTAGGACATTTGGTTTATCAGTTCCAAACTTGCTGAAACCAAATTGTACAAATGGCGTAAGAAAAAGGGATTGTTTCGTTTCACAGTTATTGCCGTTGAAGTGATATTTTGCTCGCTTAATTGAGCCAGTCTAATTAAAATCGTTTTACAGCAAATCTCGGTAAATCAGTTCTTTACCAAGTTTATCGGAGCGAAAGCAAGGCTCGTATAACAAAGCAATCAACACGATGCTATTTACATTCGGCATTCGCGGTTTGGAGTATAATTGGTTTGGCAAGTCGGTCTTTCGCACGTGTTATTGCGGCGTTATACGAACTCTGAGAATGCAGTTTTTTGGTTCAGTTCAGCGATTGAACCATTAGTTTTTTAGGCGTGAAAGTAGGGTGGTTTTCCTTTTTCTTTGTTGCCTTTTGGTTTCCATTTCATCAGGTTCGGCATTGCACTATTATTGCCCCAAATTCAGGCGTTTCAGCGACTAATTTACGCTTCAATTGTTCTTTGGTTATGCCTCATTTTAGCCTGTATCAGTGTTTTACTCTCAGCATTTTCAACCCCAATTGTGGTAATGATATTTGGTTTATCAGTTCCAAGCTAGCTGAAGCCAATTAGTACAAATGGTGTAAGAAAAAGGGATTGTTTCGTTTCATAGTTATTGTCGTTGGTTGGATATTTTGCTCGCTTAATTGAGCTAGTCTAATTAAACTCAGTTTACAGCAAATCTTGGTAAATCAGTTCTTTACCAAGTTAATTGGAGCGAAAGC
>NZ_WBVP01000066.1 GCF_008933155.1 Aliivibrio finisterrensis
GCAATAACACGTGCGAACGCCTTAATTACAAAACCAATTATACTCTAAACCGCGAATGCCGAGTGTAATTAGCATCGTGTTGATTGCTTTGTTATACGAGCCTTGCTTTCGCTCCGATAAACTTGGTAAAGAACTGATTTACCAAGATTTACTGTAAACTAAGTTTAATTAGACTGGCTCAATTTAGCGAGCAAAATATCATTTCAACGGCAATAACTGTGAAACTAAACAATCCCTTTTTCTTACACCATTTGTACGATTTGGTTTCAGCAAGTTTTGAACTGATAAACCAAATATCATTGCCACAATTGGGATTGAAAATGCTGAGAGGAAAACACTGATGCAGGCTAAAATGAGGCATAACCAAAGAACAATTGAAGCGTAAATTAGTTTCTGAAACGCCTGAATTTAGGGCAATAATAGTTCAATGCCGAACCTGATGAAATGGAAACCAAAAGGCAACAAAGAAAAAGGAAAACCACCCTACTTTCACACCTAAAAAACTAATGGTTCAATCGCTGGACTGAACCAAAAAACTGCATTCTCAGAGTTCGTATAACGCCGCAATAACACGTGCGAACGCCTTAATTACAAAACCAATTATACTCTAAACCGCGAATGCCGAATGTAAATAGCATCGTGTTGATTGCTTTGTTATACGAGCCTTGCTTTCGCTCCGCTTAAATTGGTAAAGAACTGATTTACCAAGATTTACTGTAAATTGAGTTTAATTAGACTGGCTCAATTAAGCGAGCAAAATATCATTTCAACGGCAATAACTGTGAAACGAAACAATCCTTTTTTCTTACACCATTTGTACGACTGAGTTGCAGCAAGTTTTGAGCTGATAAACCAAATATCATTGCCACAACTGGGATTGAAAATGCTGAGAGGAAAACACTGATGCAGGCTAAAATGAGGCATAACCAAAGAACAATTGAAGCGTAAATTAGCAGCTGAAACGCCTGAATTTAGGGCAATAATAGTTCAATGCCGAACCAGATGAAACGAACACCAAAAGGCTACAAAGAAAAAGGAAAACCACCCTACTTTCACATCTAAAAAGCTAATGGTTCAATCGCTG
>NZ_WBVP01000067.1 GCF_008933155.1 Aliivibrio finisterrensis
CCTAGATCCCAAGAATAACCGACACACTTTGGTATAGATAAGAGAGTCAGTTGCCTATAAGCTTCAAGCTCTCACACAATAGGCCAAGGTAACCACATGGGAAACCAATATAAGCAACTGACACTAGGCGAAAGATACCAGATCGAAGCTTGGAATTCACTCAGTATTTCAGCTCGTGAAATAGGGAAAATGCTTAAGAGAGGTAATAAATCAATTTCAATTGAATTATTACGCTGCCCTATAGGCAGCTATTGTGCAGAACAAGCACATAGGCACGCTTTTCAAAAAAGAAAATTTGCAAAAAAACACACTAAATGTAGCCAAAAACATAAAGATATAATAAAGCCTCTTCTAGAAATAGGTTGGAGTCCTGAGCAAATAGCAGGAAGAATGAAAGAGGAAAACATAGAAAATACAATATCTTGCAGTACCATTTACAATCTAACAAAGCGAGAATACTGGAAAACTCTTCTACCTCGAAAAGGAAAAATCTATAAGCAACGTAAAGGTACGGAAGCTGGTGCAAAACTAATTCCTAATCGTATAGATATATCTCAGCGCCCATCTATTGTTGATGAAAATGCTGAGTTCGGTCACTGGGAAGGCGACACAGTATATGGTCAAAATGGGTATTTGGTGACCATGGTTGAACGAGTATCCAAGCTATTAGTTACGTGTAAAGTACGCAGTAAATCCAAAAAAGCCGTCACTCGTGGAATAAATCGTATGATGAAGCCCTTTAAAGGGCTTTGCAAAACAATCACATTTGATAATGGCGGAGAGTTTGCGGGTCATGCTAAGATAGCTAAGCATCTGAACTGTGACATTTATTTTGCTAAACCTTACCATTCTTGGCAACGAGGTTTGAATGAAAATACCAATGGTTTACTAAGACGTTTTTTCCCAAAGGGAATGGCCATTGGAGAACTTGCTGCAAAAGAGGTTAAACAGGCAGAGTTTTTGATTAATTCGAGACCTAGAAAGGCATTAAATTTTCTGAGTCCGAGTGAGTTTTTAAACGGTAAGCGTGTGTCGGTTATTGTTACGATCTAGC
>NZ_WBVP01000068.1 GCF_008933155.1 Aliivibrio finisterrensis
ACCTTAACAATGCTTTATTTAACCAAAAACCGACATTAAATGATCTTTCTGATTTACAAGATTTTATTAACCAAGATATTGATGGCGATGGATTAAGTAATTACTTTGATCCACAATCACAAAATGAATATAACTTCTACGCTTCATATACGTTACACCCCGAAATTGTTAACAATCTTCCTGCTGATACTAATGCGGAATATACTTATTTAATCAAAACAGATATTCGGCTCAACAATGGAACTACACAATCTCTTTACCTTGTAGTACCCACTTGGACTTATGGTAGTTCTCGGCATCTAGAGTATCGATGGCCACATACTGTTTCACGAGAAATAACAAATTATTTTACCAATGAAGGCGTAGCTTTTATTCGTGAGAATACTTCCAGTGGGTATCAAAATGCCCTTAGCGGTATTGACTGGATGGAGCTGAACTATACAGATCAGTGGTGGACCTTTGTTGATTATGTTCGTGACGCAACGAATAACACAGCCCCTAGTAGTACAGATTATGCGGCAATAGGTTTCAGCTCACTGAGTCAAGGGCAGATCGATGAACTGAATATTGTTATTCCACAAAATCAAGCTACCCCTAATGATTTTGATAAGATGAATGAGATGGTCACAAGTTATCTTCTCATTCATGATTACGCCAAAGATAGCGGTAATCCTATCACTGCAACAGCGCCTCAAAGTACGGATTATAACAACATAGGCTTAACGCAAGATGTCAGCAACGTCAGCGTGTTTAATGCTTGGCTAAACGACGCACAATTAGTCGTGGTGACCGACATTAGCGCCATGGTAAATGTCATTAACCACGCCAAAAACATTTCTGGGGCAAGCGTTCCCGCAGATACCGATTACACCCAAGCTGGGATCACTGGCGTTGATGCAAGCAATGTCGGTGCTGTAAACAGTGCAGTACAAGCTCAAGGGGCCGATACGTTTGCCGGAGTACAAGCAATCGTCGATAATGAAAATGGTTGGAATGACCTTATTGATTACGCTAGTCAAGCAGCAGGGAGCCAAGCA
>NZ_WBVP01000069.1 GCF_008933155.1 Aliivibrio finisterrensis
GGAAGTGTGATATCGCCAGTTACGTCCGTTGTACGGAAGTAGAACTGTGGACGGTAGCCTTTGAAGAAAGGAGTATGACGGCCGCCTTCATCTTTAGAAAGAACGTATACTTCTGACTCAAATTTAGTGTGTGGGTTGATTGAACCTTTAGCAGCAAGTACTTGGCCACGTTCAACGTCATCACGCTTAGTACCACGTAGAAGTGCACCAACGTTCTCACCTGCACGACCTTCGTCAAGCAGTTTACGGAACATTTCAACACCAGTACATGTAGAAAGTGTAGTTTCTTTGATACCAACGATTTCTACTTCGTCACCTACACGTAGAATACCACGTTCGATACGACCAGTAACAACAGTACCACGACCTTGAATTGAGAATACATCTTCAATTGGAAGTAGGAAAGGCATGTCTACAGCACGCTCTGGAAGTGGAATGTAAGTATCAAGAGCTGTTGCTAGCTCAATGATCTTGTCTTCCCACTCTTTTTCGCCGTTTAGAGCGCCAAGAGCTGAACCTTGGATTACTGGTAAATCATCACCTGGGTAATCGTATTCAGAAAGAAGTTCACGAACTTCCATTTCTACTAGCTCAAGAAGCTCTTCATCATCAACCATGTCACATTTGTTCATGAATACAACGATGAAAGGAATACCAACTTGACGACCAAGTAGGATGTGCTCACGTGTTTGTGGCATTGGACCATCAGTTGCAGCAACAACTAGGATACCACCATCCATTTGAGCAGCACCAGTGATCATGTTTTTAACATAATCGGCGTGTCCAGGACAGTCAACGTGTGCGTAGTGACGCTCAGGTGTATCGTACTCAACGTGAGAAGTTGAGATTGTGATACCACGCTCGCGCTCTTCAGGAGCGTTATCGATTGATGCGAAATCTTTAGCTACACCGCCGTAGATTTTTGCAAGTGTAGTACAGATAGCAGCTGTTAGAGTTGTTTTACCGTGGTCAACGTGGCCGATAGTACCAACGTTTACGTGCGGTTTCGTACGTTCAAATTTTTCTTTAGACA
>NZ_WBVP01000007.1 GCF_008933155.1 Aliivibrio finisterrensis
TCGGGAGTCCATACATCTGCAAGGGAGCTTGCGACCGATCTGAATCCTGCTTTTGCACTTCCTGAAACCTGAATCCGGCCCTTACGCTTCTGCCCCATCAGGAACAAACACATAACCTAATCCCCACACCGTTTGGATATAACGGGGACGACTTGGGTCTTCTTCAATCATGCGGCGAAGACGAGAAATTTGAACATCAATAGAGCGTTCCATTGCTGAATATTCACGACCACGTGCCATGTTCATCAATTTATCACGCGACATTGGCTCACGCATGTTTGTCACAAGTGATTTAAGTACTGCAAACTCACCAGATGTTAGTGGCATCGGCTCTTCGTTGCGGAACATCTCACGCGTACCTAAGTTTAAACGGAACTCGCCAAACTCAACCATTTTGTCTTCTGCGCTTGGCGCACCTGGTGCTTCAATTACTTGACGACGCAGAACCGCACGGATACGTGCTAATAGTTCACGGGGATTAAAAGGTTTTGGAAGGTAATCATCTGCGCCCACTTCTAAACCAACGATACGATCGATTTCATCGCCTTTTGCCGTCAACATTAAAATCGGCAACATATTGTTCGCGCTGCGTAAACGACGGCAAATTGATAGGCCGTCTTCACCTGGCAACATTAAGTCCAATACCATTAGGTGGAACGTTTCACGAGCCAATAAGCGATCCATTTGCTCACTATTAGCCACACTACGTACTTGAAAGCCTTGCTCTGATAAATAACGCTCTAATAACGAACGAAGGCGAGCGTCATCATCAACGACTAAAATCTTATGGTTTTCTTGCATGGGCTTAACCTCAATATATGTATTATTTCAGTTTACTCGTAACTTTAAGCAATAGAAGTGCTATTTCATAAAAAATGAGAGGCGAAATTGTTACTTTTTATGTAACAGCTTCAAGTTTTACGTATAAACTAAGGTATTAGAGTAAATTTATATGCCATATGGACTACTTAATTAATAAGAAGTTATGAGTACGATAGATTAGTGAGCAAATATGTTAGTCGGATATAAACGATCACAATGCAAAAAGGTTCTGGTTATCAACCGTAAAGGTGGTGCTGGGAAATCAACCTTTGCGATTGCAATGGCATCTTTCTACGCTCATCAAAATGTAAAAACTGAAATTATCGACCTTGATCCTCAGGGTACGAGTCACTTTTGGGGAAGCAAAAACGATGGGGTTAGAACAACCAAGTTTTTACCGTCTTCTAGTGTGCCTTTTTCTTTAGCTTTGCGGTTAGAAGCAGATACTCGAATTACGGTAATTGATTCGCCTTCTAACTTTGGCCAATTTGAGATGGAAAAATACATTTCAATGGTGGATAAAATTGTCTTTCCGGTACAACCCTCACCGATTGATGTTCACTCTATGCTGGGGTTTATTAAAGATTTAATTAAATCACCTGCTTTTAATCAAAACAACGTTGAGCTTGCGTTTGTGATCACTCGTTGTAAAGAAAACAAACAAGGCACTGAGTTCGTCCATAAAGTACTGCAACACATGAAATACCCGTTATTAGGTACCATGTCAGAAAGTCAGGCATATCAAAATATGTTTTCTGAAAAGAACAGTTTTTTGATTAGCCATCCTGAATTAGATAAAGAACTTTGGCAAAAGATGAAGCAGTGGCTAGATGTTGATATGACACCACCACAACCACCAGAGCCTGAAATAAAAAAAGTGGCTGAGCCGAAGCCAACCACTTATCGTTCTTTATTGAAAAAACGCTATTAACGCATTTGTTTGAATCTACAGTTAAATACCAAACTCTGCACGGTACGCTTTTACCGCTTCAAGTTGCTCAGCATTCCCGCCTTTTTCTTCTAAGAATGAGATCAGGTCAGTTAAGCTTACGATTGAGATAATTGAACAGCCAAAATCACGTTCAACTTCTTGAATCGCAGATAACTCACCTTTGCCTTTTTCTTGGCGATCAATCGCAACAAGAACACCGGCAAGATCGGCACCGTTTGCTTGGATAATTTCCATTGATTCACGGATTGCGGTACCTGCCGTGATCACATCATCCACTAACATGATGCGGCCTTCAAGTGCACTACCCACTAGGTTGCCACCTTCACCGTGATCTTTTGCTTCTTTACGGTTAAAGCAGTATGGCTTGTCTGTGTCATGGTGATCCGCTAACGCTACTGCTGTGGTTGTAGCGATTGGGATACCTTTATACGCTGGGCCGAATAATACATCGTAATCAATCCCTGAATCAGCCAATGCTGCCGCGTAAAAACGACCTAAACGCGCTAGATCACGACCGGTATTAAATAAGCCAGCGTTAAAAAAATATGGGCTTGTGCGACCTGACTTTAAAGTAAACTCACCAAATTTTAGTACTTCTTTCTCAAGGGCAAATTCAATAAACTCACGTTGGTATGCTTTCATTTTCATTCTCTCTTTTTTGGTATTGTGATATTTAAAATAAAAAACTATACGCTACGCTAACTAGAAACTAGACCGCTTCGCTCCTATAAGAGCAAAGGGTTCAGGTCTCAGGTTTCAGGTTTCAGGAGGGTCAAAAGCGAGTACACCTGAAACCTGCAAGCGTAGCGTCCTGAATCCTAGAACTCAGATCTTAAAACACATAAAAAAATAGCCCCTGAATCAGGAGCTATAAAAATCAATTATTCGGCCAACGCCGCTTTCTGCTTCTCAATAATATCATTGATGCCCTGTTGCGCCAGAGCCAGCATGTCCAACAATTCTTGATGAGAGAACGGCGCTTCTTCTGCCGTGCCCTGCACTTCAATCATCTTACCGTCTTCCATCATTACGACATTCATATCGGTATCAGCTGCTGAGTCTTCTACATACTCAAGGTCACAAATCGCTTCGCCGTTGTAGATACCTACAGAAACCGCAGCAACGTGGCCTTTCATAGGGTTCGTCTTTAACTTACCCGATGCAATCATGTGATTAATAGCGTCTGCTAATGCAACACTTGCGCCTGTGATAGAGGCGGTACGTGTACCGCCATCCGCTTGGATAACATCACAATCGACCGTGATCATTTGCTCACCTAGTGCTTCTAGATCAACCGCTGCACGTAGGCTACGAGCGATCAAACGTTGGATTTCCATCGTACGACCACCTTGCTTGCCACTTGCCGCTTCACGACGGTTACGAGTGTGTGTTGCGCGAGGTAGCATGCCGTATTCAGCCGTTACCCAACCTTTACCTTTGCCTTTTAACCAGCGAGGAACATTTTCTTCAACACTTGCAGTACAAATTACTTTCGTATTACCAAATTCAACTAATACTGAACCTTCTGCGTGTGCAGTAAAGTTACGAGTAAGTGTAATTGGACGGACTTGCTGAGCTGTTCTTCCGCTAGGACGCATGGCAGATACCTTGATTATGACAAATTGTCGGCGATTATACCGAACTCCCATAATAAAGCATAGCGCCGTTTCTTTCATCGACTCTACTTACTTCCTAAAGCGCTTATCTGCTATAGTATGCACAATATTTTTATTCATCATCCTTCCTATTGATGATTTGAGGACGCTTACATGATCTACAGTATGACGGCTTATGCACGCCGCGAAGTAAAAGCTGATTGGGGTAACGCTGTGTGGGAAATCCGCTCAGTAAACCAACGTTATTTAGAAACGTATTTTCGCATGCCGGAACAATTCCGTGGTTTAGAACCTGTATTACGTGAGCGTTTTCGTAAGCGTCTTGCTCGCGGTAAAGTGGAATGTCACTTACGCTTTGAAGCAAACAACGCAGCAAGCAGCGAATTAAAAATTAATGAAGATTTAGCTCGCCAAGTAATTAAAGCAGCGCAGTGGGTGAAAACAGAATCTGGCGAAGGCGGCATTAACCCTTTCCAAGTTCTGCAATGGCAAGGGGTAATGGAAGCGCCTGAGCAAGATTTCGATTCAATCAATAAAGAACTATTGGCGGAATTTGAACTGGCTGTGAATGATTTTGTTGAAGCGCGTGCGAGTGAAGGCGAAAACATGAAAGCACTGATCGTTCAGCGTTTAGATGCGATCACAGAAGAAGCGGCAAAAGTTCGTGCTCGTATGCCTGAGATTTTAGAATGGCAACGTAACCGTCTTCTCACTAAATTTGAAGATGCGAAAATTGAATTAGATTCTTCTCGTGTTGAACAAGAGCTTATCCTTCTTGCTCAAAAATCTGACGTGGCTGAAGAGCTTGATCGTTTAGATTCACACGTAAAAGAAACCACTAATGTTATGAAGAAAGGCGGCGCTTGTGGCCGTAAACTTGATTTCATGATGCAAGAATTTAACCGTGAAGCAAATACGCTAGCGTCTAAATCTATCAGCACAGATATCACAGCATCGGGGGTTGAATTAAAAGTACTTATCGAACAAATGCGTGAGCAGATCCAGAACATTGAATAATTGATTACATATTAAGGCTCATTATCTCAATAAAGAGCCTTAATATCATATTTCAATACCTGTTTTCTTTTTATCTCTTTCTTGCATTTTTATGTAGCACTGTTTTCTTCCGTATTTGGTGTGTTACTAATGTCTTTCTTGTTAGTGCTATTATTTTGTTTCTGTAGCTGTACTATTAAATAACATCGACACTAAATCGGTATTACCTACCTCTTCACCATTTAACATTCGAGCCAGCAATTCACTGCCAAAAAGTTGCGGTGATAGTAGTATGTCAGGCTGTACCATCTTAATTTTATTTAAATTTTTACTATCATTAACAATAATGACTGTCTTGGCTTCTGAACTTATTTCTTTCGCGGATAACACGATAAAAGCATTATCGGCATCATTTTCAGTCAGTGCTAATACTGCTCGACACTCCTCTACACCCGCCGTTTTTAATACAGAACTATCGCAACTATCACCTGAAATAATATCAAACTCACCTTCTAAGCTTTGTTCTATCTGGTTAAATTCTTCAACAGGCCTAATGGTAACTATAGTGACGGGCAAACCACGTTGACGTAATCTCATTACGGTATTCATTGCCATTGTGGATGTTCCGCAAATTATAAAGTGATCAGTTCTGTTCATTTTATCTTTCCTACCTTTTATAAGCTGATTGAAACCTTTGCTGATTAATGGACCAAAAATACTACTGATAGAGGTCGCAAACACAGCAATACCGGCGATGATCATTGAAATGGTGAATAGCCTTGCAGCCTCACTTACAGGCAAAACATCACCGTAGCCTACTGTAGTCATGGTGACCATGGAGAAGTAAAATGCCGTACTTAAGTTATCAATTTTAGGACTAAACCCTTCACCAAAATACAAACTACCATAGGTTGAATAAATGATTAAAATAGTAAAACTTATGACAGCAACAATACTGCCAGCTGTTGCGCTGCTTCGATAAAAATCTTTACTAAATAAAAGTAATACGCAAATAGTAATGGCAGGAAAAAGCATGTTTAAATATTGTGTGGAGTAATAGTGAACGGTAAATACCAAAGTAGTAAGTAATAAAACTAAACTCATGACCCAGGCAATCCTAGCCCGAAAAAACAAACCGATTGAATTAATTAGTAAAAAGAAACCCAACATAAACCAAGGTGCATTAGCTAATCTTACAAAATCAATGTTAGAAAAGTTAGATATGTAGAATGCATAAAATATATCATGACGCATACCATAAACTGCTTGAAATATTAACACGCTGTTAAGTAAAACCAAGACTGCGGCTAGCTTATATCGTTGATTTAGCCAAATTGAACGCCAGTTGCTTTCTAATAATTTGAGTTTATTCACGCTGTATATCTCACCATTTATGATTTCATTATGTTAAGTCTAGCGATTAATTACTTGTATATTTAATGCTATTCACTTTATCGCCTGAGCATTACGATATTTTCTACCATTTCTTTGGGATCATTCACAACCTTCAAATAAATAAACATTATAATCACACAAACTTAATCATAAACAGTTAACGACATACATAAAAGTTAATACTACACTTTATTATTAACACGTTCGCTACAATAACCATTAATTAGTAATTTTTTTAACGTGAGACTAAATAAACATTAACCAACGCAATTTAAATTAAGGGAATTAATAATGACTAGCTCTGCACCGAAGGCAAAAAACCTTAGCCTATTTGGTTTTTTTGCACTTACCGCAACCATGGTAATGACTGTTTATGAATATCCAACTTTTGCCTCATCTGGTATCTCTTTAGTTTTTTATCTTATTCTTGCTGGTATCTTTTGGTTTCTACCAGTTGCATTATGCGCCGCTGAGATGGCAACTATTGAAGGTTGGGATAAAGGCGGGGTTTATACTTGGGCAGGAAAATCGCTTGGAGAAAAGTGGGGATTTGCCAATATCTTCTTCCAGTGGTTCCAGATAACCGTTGGTTTTGTCACCATGATCTATTTTATTCTTGGTGCTCTGTCTTATGTCGTCGACTGGCAAGCTCTCAATAATGACCCTTTGACTCGCTTCATTGGTGTAATGGTAGTGTTTTGGGGATTAACTTTCTCACAGTTTAAAGGCACCAAATTGACCGCAACCATTGCTAAACTAGGTTTTATTCTTGGCATCGCTATCCCAGCAATTGTTCTATTTTCACTAACTATTGGTTTTTTTGCTACCGGTGGCGTCAGTGACATGGATTTATCATTAAGTTCAATGATTCCTGATTTTAGTCAATTAAATACTGTGGTTGTATTCGTCTCATTTATTCTTGCTTACGCAGGGATTGAAGCATCTGCAACACACGCTAATGAAATGAAAAATGTAAAACGAGATTATCCCATTGCGATCATCCTACTTGTTTTACTTGCTATCGGTCTAAATACTATCGGCGGTATTGCAATTGGTGCTGTTGTTCCTGAAAAATCACTAGGCTTGTCTGTTGGTGTTGTACAAGGCTTTGAAGGTTTGTTTGGTCACTTCATCGAAAACCCAGAGCTGCTGGTGAGAATTATTGCGGTATTTATCGCATTTGGTGTCTGTGCTGAGGTCTCAGCTTGGGTTGTAGGCCCATCTTGGGGGATGTTAGAAGCAGGTAGAGATGGTTTATTACCAAAGAAGCTGGCTGAAACTAACCAATATGATGTTCCAGTAAACTTCTTAATTCTGCAAGGTATTATCGTCACCATTTGGGCTGCTGTGCTTACCTTTGGTGGGAGTGGTGCCAATGTATCATTCTTTACCGCGATTTCGCTGACTGTGGTTATTTATCTGGTCGGTTATATTATCTTCTTTATTTCATACATTACCGTGGTATTGAAATTTAAAGATCTGCCACGTGCATTTGAAATACCTGGGGGTAGCACAGTGAAGATGCTAACCGCAATTGCAGGATTAATTATATCCGTTCTTGCTCTTGGTATTTCATTTATTCCACCAGCACAGCTAGGCGGAGGCGCTGCTGATACTGCTTACATGAGCATTTTAGTTATTAGCTTTGTTATTACGCTATGTATTCCTTTTATAATTTACGCTCGTATGCGAGGAAAAACTAACAATTAAATAATAAGTTACGTTAACAGCTTTGTTGTTAACGTAACTTAATAAGGCAAGACTTCCTGTCCCTAACCTTATCGCCTACTCATCACTTTTATGATTAACATACGGCCAATAATGGTGCCCAACTCGGATCAATAAGGTTGCTGCGGCTAAAATGAAAGCGGCAAGTGCTAACCATACAATCAATACGGCATCTAACTCCTTCATTCCAAGCGTAATGTAACGAGCGATTGCCATTATCGCAATGTAGATAGGATAACGTACAGGGATCTTACCGTTCATTACAAATTGCTGCACCATAGCGAGCACTTCAAGATAAATAAACATTAATAAGATATCAGTTAACTGGATCTGTCTTACCGAAAACACATGAACAAACTCATTTATCATGGCAAATAAAGTAGAGAGCGTTATTGCAACCAGTAGGACCGCTTCTAAAAGATGAAATACTTTTAAGAAAGGCTTACTAAATGATTTGGGTAAATGAGAAGGCATAAGGAGTTATCCACCGTTATTGCTATAATAAATATGATAATTAATTGGTTACGCTCTAATGATAGTGCCAAGCCAAGTTAACACAAAATTATTATTTCAATTAGTATATTTATTTCATTCAAATTAATTCTCGATTGTGCTATTCTTCGCCACCCAATTTTCTATGCTTCGCATCCATCTTTATTTTACCGTTTAAAGTGTAACGTAAAGAGAAATGCCATAACTCCCAAGAGAATCTATCATGAGTAAAGGTACACTTTATATTGTGTCAGCGCCAAGTGGTGCTGGTAAGTCGAGTTTGATCTCGGCACTGTTAGAAAGCAACCCAACTTATGCTATGAAAGTCTCAGTGTCTCATACTACTCGTGGTATGCGCCCAGGAGAAACCGATGGTGTTCATTACCATTTTATGCAGAAAGAGCATTTTGAAGAGCTGATTCAAAAGGATGAATTCCTAGAATACGCGGAAGTGTTTGGTAATTATTACGGAACCTCTCGTGTATGGATCGAAGAAACGCTTGATAAAGGCATTGATGTATTCTTGGACATTGACTGGCAAGGCGCTCGTCAAATCCGTGAACAAATGCCCTTAGCAAAAAGTGTGTTCATTTTACCTCCATCAAATGGAGAACTTGAACGACGCCTAAATGCACGTGGTCAAGACAGCGATGCTGTTATTGCTAAGCGCATGAGCGAAGCAAAGTCAGAAATTTCTCACTATGATGAATACGATTATGTGATTATTAATGATGACTTTGATACTGCACAAATGGACTTCCGTGCCATTATCCGTGCAGAGCGTTTAAAGCAAGACAAACAAACTATGAAATACAAAGGCATGTTAGACGCGCTTTTAGCTGACTAATTTCTTCGTATTTCTATTAGTATCTCGTAACCCTAGCTAGAAACTTATACTAGTTACTTGTATACTTTCTCAACATATAACTATTTTTGTTAATAAATTGGAGTCCTCATGGCACGTGTAACCGTTCAAGACGCAGTTGAAAAAATCGGCAACCGTTTCGACCTTGTTTTAGTTTCATCTCGTCGCGCACGTCAAATGCAAACTGGTGGTAAAGATGCGCTAGTGCCTGAAGAGAACGATAAAACGACTGTTATCGCTCTTCGTGAAATTGAAGAAGGCCTGATCACTAAAGAATTACTTGATGCTCGTGAACGTCAAGAGCAACAAGAGCAAGATGCCGCTGAATTAGCAGCAGTAAGCTCAATCACACACAATCGTTAATCTCTATAATCTTTTATAGATTATAAATTACAGCAAACCTGACGGGGCGAAATTTGGATTTATTCGATAGCCTGAAAGATGCTGCCAAAGATTACCTGCCAGAGCCTCACATTGAGGCTCTTCGTCGATCTTACCTGGTAGCAAAAGAGGCCCATGAAGGGCAGACTCGCTCAAGTGGCGAACCTTACATCATTCACCCAGTAGCTGTGGCTCGTATCCTTGCAGAAATGCGACTCGACCATAAAACGCTAATGGCTGCACTGCTTCACGATGTTATTGAAGACACTGAAGTTAGCAAGGAAGAGCTAGCAGAACAATTTGGCGAGACTGTTGCTGAATTAGTGGATGGCGTTTCTAAGCTGGACAAACTTAAGTTCCGCGATAAAAAAGAAGCGCAGGCTGAAAACTTCCGAAAAATGGTCATGGCGATGGTGCAAGACATCCGCGTTATTTTGATCAAACTTGCTGACCGCACCCACAACATGCGTACATTAGGTGCATTACGCCCTGATAAACGTCGCCGCATTGCTCGTGAAACCTTAGAAATATTCTCTCCTTTGGCGCATCGCCTTGGTATACATAACATTAAAACTGAGCTTGAAGAGCTAGGTTTTGAAGCCCTTTACCCAAATCGCTATCGCGTATTAAAAGAAGTGGTAAAATCAGCTCGTGGTAACCGTAAAGAGATGATCCAAAAAATCCACTCTGAGATCGAAGGCCGTATTGCTGAAGCTGGCATTAAAGGTCGTGTGATTGGTCGAGAAAAGAACCTGTTCGCTATTTACAACAAAATGAAAAATAAAGAGCAGCGTTTCCATACCATTATGGACATCTACGCGTTTCGAGTAATTACCGATAATGTCGATACGTGTTACCGCGCATTAGGTCAGGTTCATAGTATTTATAAACCTCGCCCAGGCCGTATTAAAGATTACATTGCTGTACCAAAAGCCAATGGTTATCAATCTCTTCACACCTCTATGGTTGGCCCTCACGGCGTTCCAGTTGAAGTGCAGATCCGTACTGAAGACATGGAACAAATGGCGAACAAAGGTGTTGCTGCACACTGGTCGTACAAAGAGGGCGATAACTCTAGTACTACCGCTCAAATCCGAGCTCAGCGCTGGATGCAAAGCTTACTTGAACTTCAACAAAGTGCAGGTAGCTCATTTGAATTTATTGAAAACGTAAAATCGGATCTCTTCCCGAACGAAATTTACGTTTTCACTCCAAAAGGCCGTATTTTTGAACTGCCTGTTGGCGCAACTGCGGTTGATTTTGCTTACGCTGTTCACTCTGATGTTGGTAACAGCTGTGTTGGTTCACGCGTTAACCGTCAACCTTACCCTCTAAGTAAACCACTCAAAAGCGGCCAAACGGTTGAGATCATCAGTGCTCCAGGTGCGCGTCCAAATGCCGCTTGGTTAAACTATGTAGTGACCTCAAAAGCTCGTACTAAGATCCGCCAAGTACTGAAAACCATGCGTAAAGAAGACTCTGTGATTTTAGGTCGCCGTCTACTTAACCATGCGCTGGGCCACAATGTCTCTCTGGATGATATTTCACAAGATAACATTACTCATGTTCTGTCTGATCTTAAGCTTGCAGACACCGAGGATTTACTAGCGGCCATTGGTCTTGGTGAGTTAATGAGTATTGTGGTTGCTCGTCGTCTACTTGGCGATGCGGATGAACTAACAGAGCAAGACTCATCAAACATTGAAACCAGAACGGGTAAAAAATTACCTATCCGTGGTGCTGATGGTATTTTGCTGACCTTCGCAAATTGTTGTCGTCCTATTCCTGGCGATCACATCATTGCTCATGTAAGCCCTGGCCGTGGCCTTGTGGTTCATATGGAAGAGTGTGCGAATGTTCGTGGTTATCAAAAAGAGCTTGATAAGTACATGGGAGTTGAGTGGGCTGATGAGTTCGATCAAGAATTCGCGACTGCTCTGGATATTGATATCCAAAACCACCAAGGTGCATTAGCGGATTTAGCCAATGTCATAGCTAGTACGGGCTCAAATATCCGTGGTATTAGTACCGAAGAGAAAGACGGCCGTTTATACACAATTACGGTTGAATTAACGACTAAAGATCGCACGCACTTAGCGGAGATCATGCGTCGAATTCGTGTTATGCCACACGCACTGAAAGTTCGTAGACATAAGAACTAGATGCGAGGGACGAGGTTCGAGTACGGACTTCGTCCTTTTAGTTAGATCTAGGTTTCAGATCGCTTCGCTCGCAGGTTTCAGGTGCACTCGCTTTTGACCTTCCTGAAACCTGAGACCTGAATCCTCGCTTCTCCATACTTACCCCTAGTCCCTCTAACCTATTCCAAGAAATAAAAAATCATGAACTTAGAACGCTATCAACGAATTACTTCCGTATTAAAAGCTCGTCAAACTGATCTTACTCTGTGCTTAGAAGAAACCCATAAATCCAATAACGTTTCTGCCATTGTTCGTACAGCCGATGCAACCGGCATCCATAAGATTCATGCGGTATGGCCAACCGAGCAAATGCAAATGTTAGGGCATACTTCCGCAGGAGCTCGTAACTGGGTTGATGTTGAAACTCATAAAAGCATAAAGGATGCTGTTGCGGTTTTAAAAGCGCAAGGCATGCAGATTTTGGCAACTAACCTGTCTGATACTGCGGTTGATTTTCGCGAGGTTGATTACACCAAGCCAACGGCTATCATTTTAGGTAGCGAGAAAACCGGCATCAGCACAGAAGCATTAGCCCTCGCAGATCAGGATATTATTATTCCTATGGTCGGTATGGTGCAGTCTCTGAATGTTTCTGTTGCTAGTGCATTGGTTTTGTATGAAGCACAACGTCAACGCGATTTAGCTGGTATGTATGACCGTGAAGAGAGTATGTTACCAAAAGAGTACATCAATAAGGTGCTGTTTGAGCGTGGCCACCCTGTACTTGCGAAAGTAGCCAAACGTAAAGGTCTTGAATTACCGCAGCTTGATGAAACAGGGCAGATCGTTGCAGATGAAGCGTGGTGGGCAAGAATGCAGGCGGCGGATTAAAATCGAGAACTTAGGGTTCAGGGGTGATCGTTGTGATTTCAGCGTATGAATTTTAAAATCAGAGACTATACGCTTCGCTAACTAGAAACTATAAAAGCAAGAGAGGCCACTCTGAACTCTGCAAGCGTAACGATCTGAATTCTGCTCTTGCTGTTGCTCTTATAGAAGCGAAGCGGTCTAGTTAGTAAAACGTATAGTTTCTAGTTCTTCTCCTGAAACCTAGTAATAATAATCACCCCCCCTAACTCCCCCTTGTATCAACTATATCGTTCTCATAGCAATAGCGTTAAAGGGGAGGAACCATTCTTTGTCGATGTTATAACAACGTTCGCCTCTGAATTCTGAAAGCGCAGCGATCTGAGCTATTCCTCTTCCTGAATCCTTTAGGACGAAGTCCGTCCTCAAGCGAAGCGCCCTTCAGCAACTTGTTGCGTCCTACTCTCAATCCCTCATCAACATAAACGTTCCTGAAAACTCGGCCGCAGGCTGATCCCCATTGCATAAATCAACCTTCACTTTCACTCTGGCTCGCTTACCTGATTTCAAGCGGTCAAAGTCCCCTTGCAAACAATTTAATGACGTAATGCCTTTTGGATTTTCGGTGATCGGTTGGCGATAACGAATATGACTGTCTACCAACATAATACTGGTTGCATCTAAACCTTGCTCTTTTAGCAGTAGCCATACCATCCCCCAAGCTGTTAGGGTTCCCATGGTAAAGATGCTACCTGCAAACATCGTATTATGAGGATTTAAATTCGCATTTAAGATCGCACTGACTTCAAAGCGATAACCGGTATATTGAGTGATTTTTATGCCCATTTTATCACTGATTGGAATTTCATTTTCCCAACGCTTTTGAAGCTCTGCGCACCAATCTGGACGTCGAAGTACATCAGCCAGAGGATCTAAATGTTTAAGCATTTGTTGGTGACGAATTGGGCCTCTCTCATCACTCAGTTCACCTTGGTTAGTAAATCCATTTCTCACATAGAAAGGAATTGCATCTTCACGAGCATTACATACCAGACGTTTAGCGTTCTCTTGGCGCGCATAAGACTCCAGAGCCACTAAAATCAATGCGCCTATACCTTTGCCTCGACAATGTGCTGCAACGGCCATATAGCGAATTTGGCCATCATTATCAGGCGTTAAATATAAACGCCCTACTGCGACAGGTTGATCACGACCATCTAAAATCATTCGATGTTGGCTCATGTCATCATACGCATCACGCTCAGAGCCTTCAGGTTGATGCCAGGGCTCACGTAATACTTGCCAACGGAAATGGTAATACGCTTTTAATTCCGCGTCTGTGGTTGGTGTGATCAATCGAAACATATAAATCCTTTTATTGTTGTTAGGGGTAAGGAAGAGCTAAGGGTTCAGATCGGTCGCAAGCTCCCTTGCAGGGTTCAGGGGCGATCGTGGTGATTTCAAGGAATGAACCTGAAACGAGAGACTATACGCTACGCTAACTAGAGACTATAAGAGCAAAAAGCGAGAGTTCAGGCTTCAGGTTTCAGGAAGAGTAAAAGCCAACCGAACTCAGTTCTTGCTCTTCCTGAAACCTGCAAGCGCAGCATCCTGAAACTTAAAAACTCACCACATCAACACTCTCGCTCTTATAGTCTCTAGTTTCTAGTCAGCGAAGCGTATAGTCTTCTGCTTTTCCTCGCCCCTAGAGCGAAGCGTCCTAGAATCTCGCCCTTGCCTTTAAACCTGCAACCAAAACGTCACTGGACCATCATTCACTAGCGAGACCTTCATGTCCGCAGCAAAACGTCCTCTTTGAGTATGTAACTTCTCTTCACATAAGTCAGAGAAGTAGTCATATAAGCGCTCTGCATCCACAGGATGCGCCCCTTTTGAAAACCCTGGACGAGTACCCTTCTTTGTATCTGCAGGCAGCGTAAATTGCGATACAACCAATACGCTACCATTTACTTGTTGCACATTTAAGTTCATCTTACCATCTTGATCTTCAAAAATTCGGTAAGTTAATACTCTTTCCATTAGACGTTTGGCTTTTGCTTCATCGTCTTCTTTTTCAACGCCTAATAAAATTAATAAACCTTGATTAATTTCACCGATAATTTCGCCATCTACTTTTACAGCAGCTTCACTTACTCTCTGGATCAGTGCTATCACTTTCTATCAATCCTTGTTGTTCTGTTAATGCTTTAATGTCTGATTCCAATATATTGGTACTCACCTTACCAGCCCTCCATCCTTCAAATTCGCCGAGACTTGCTGTTATTTCAGCGCCAATTAAGACAATAATCCAACATAAATAAATCCAAACAAACAAAATAGGTATTGCAGCCAACGCGCCATAAATCACTTGATATGATGGGAATTGTGTTATGTATTGCGCAAACCCCACTTTACTAAACTCAAATAAGCAACCTGCAGACATAGCTCCAACAAGCGCATGCGTTATTCGAACCTTTTTGTTCGGCACTAATAAATACAAACCAACAAATGCTGAGAACGACAATATGATAGGCAACCAACCCAATAAAGTTCGATAAAAACTGGACACTATTTCATCATCCATGATCTTTAGTGAGGCCACATATGAAGTTGCAGCTAAACTTGCCCCAACCAATAAAGGGCCTAAAGTTAAAATCATCCAATACAAAGAAAATGAATACATTGGACGACGCTTTTTCTTTACTCGCCAAATATAATTCAAACTTTTATCGATAGCAGAAATCAGCATTACCGAAGCAACAAATAAGAATCCAGAGCCGACCGCCGTCATCTTTCCTGTATTAGAAATAAATTCTTTTAAACTGGCTTCAACTGCATTACTGGCTGCTGGTACAAAATTCTGAATCACGAATGCCTGTATTGTGTCTCCTGCACCAGAGAAGACTGGAAATTGCGACAATACAGACAATAAAACGGTAATTAACGGCACCAAAGACAATAACGTAATGTAGGCCATATATCCGGCACTGACGGTTAGTCTGTCATGGATAATCCGTTGCTTTAAGAAAAGCAGATATGACCAGCTAATCCTTAGCTCATGTTTGATTTTTTCTTCCATCAATTCGCTCTTTATTATATATCAACGCTTACATATACCAATTCAAGTGAGTAGGTGTCTAGATGATTGCGTAGGAAAAATAGATTAAAACAAGGCATAAACTGCAATAACTAGTGGGCCTAATTATAAAGTTTATAACGCAGTTATAATCTATTTTAACAAGCAAGAATGAACACCTACTTATTTGAGTTGGTATCATCATAACAGATAAAAAAAATCCCTTCGTAGTTGCCTACAAAGGGATTTTAAATTTTATTTGATTTGTGATTTAACTAAAGCTAAATCCGAATCAATAATTACTTAGGTGCACGACCAGCACGTTTACGATCGTTCTCTGTAAGATGACGCTTACGGATACGGATGCTTACTGGTGTTACTTCTACTAGTTCATCATCATCGATGAATTCTAGAGCTTGCTCAAGTGTGTATTTGATAGCAGGAGAAAGCGTTTGAGCTTCATCAGTACCAGATGCACGTACGTTAGTCAGTTGCTTACCACGTAGACAGTTGATAGTCAGGTCGTTAGCACGGTTATGAATACCGATGATTTGACCTTCATATACTTCATCACCGTGCTCTGCAAATAAACGACCACGATCTTGAAGGTTGAATAGAGAGTAAGTTACTGCTTTACCCATACCGTTCGAGATTAATACGCCGTTAGCACGTTGACCAATTTCGCCACCTTTGTGTGGACCGTAGTGATCAAACGAGTGATAAATTAGACCAGAACCAGACGTCATTGTTAGGAATTCAGTTTGGAAACCGATAAGACCACGAGAAGGCATCATGAAGTCCATACGAATACGGCCTTTACCATCTGGAGCCATATCTGTTAGCTCACCCTTACGGATACCGATGTTTTCCATGATTGCACCTTGGTGCTCTTCCATAACATCGATAGTTACTGTTTCAAACGGTTCTGTTAGAACACCGTTTTCATCATGTTTGATGATAACTTCTGGACGAGATACTGCTAGCTCGAAACCTTCACGACGCATGTTTTCGATCAGGATAGATAGGTGAAGTTCACCACGGCCTGATACGCGGAATTTATCTGGATCTGACGCTTGCTCAACACGTAATGCTACGTTGTGAACTAGTTCTTTTTCTAGACGCTCAAGGATGTTACGTGAAGTAACGAACTTACCTTCTTTACCAGCGAAAGGTGAGTTGTTTACTTGGAAAGTCATTGTTACTGTTGGTTCATCAACAGACAGTGGCTTCATCGCTTCAACGTTGTTTACGTCACAGATTGTGTCTGAAATTTTCAGCTCACCAAGGCCTGTGATTGCAATGATGTCACCAGCATTTGCAACTTCAACTTCGTGACGGTCAAGACCTAGGTAACCAAGAACTGTACCTACTTTACCATTACGCTTAGAACCATCTGCGCCTACGATAGTTACTTGTTGGTTTGCTTTTACAGAACCACGAGTAACACGACAAACACCGATAACACCAACATAAGAGTTGTAATCTAGTTGAGAAACTTGCATTTGTAGAGAACCGTCGATGTCTACACTTGGCGCATCTACGTTATCAACTACTGCTTGGAACAATGGTTCCATGTTTTCGCCAGTCTCGCCTTCTTCCATTGTTGCCCAGCCGTTAAGTGCTGAAGCGTAAACAGTAGTGAAGTCTAGTTGCTCATCAGTTGCGCCTAGGTTGTCGAATAAATCAAAGATTTGATCCATAACCCAATCAGGACGAGCACCAGGACGGTCAATCTTGTTGATTACAACGATTGGCTTAAGGCCGTGTGAGAATGCTTTTTGTGTAACGAAACGCGTTTGAGGCATTGGGCCGTCAACAGCATCTACGATAAGAAGAACAGAATCAACCATAGACATGATACGCTCAACTTCACCACCGAAATCGGCGTGTCCAGGAGTATCTACGATGTTGATGCGGTAATCGTTCCAGTTAATTGCTGTATTTTTAGCAAGGATCGTAATACCACGCTCTTTCTCGATGTCGTTCGAGTCCATTACGCGTTCTTCAGTCTCACCACGAGATGATTCTAGTGTGCCTGATTGTTGTAATAGCTTATCAACCAAGGTTGTTTTACCGTGGTCAACGTGCGCAATAATTGCGATATTTCTTAGTTTATCAATCTGTGGAGTAGACATGGATTCAAATTCACTCAGAGCATGTAGAGCCACCATTGGCACTACTTGGTTTAAAAACGGTCAATAATTTAACAGATTTTAGCGCAAAACCCACGAAATATGTGATTAAAGACACAATTATTTTTAAATTTATTTAATACAGCGCCAAAAAACGCTGTAAAAACGACCAGTTTTAGCGAGATTTATGCAATCTAGTTAATAACTTTATTATCTTTACCAAAAAACTAAAGAATATAAATATCAAATCCTTAAGAGCAACGTTGTTACTGATAATTTAATTTTATGTTGGAATTAGATTGACAAATTTTCTATTTCACTGCTGAATAGCGGATAGAAGTAATTAATGACAATTTATTTTTATCTGCACTCTCCTATTGCAGCGCACAATAATGGTGCAAACAGGGATCAAATTAGTGCAGTTAAAGATAGCTTTTAGTAAATTAAAAACGCAAGTCATTAATAATAAAGGATTATTACTTTTGGCACAGTTCTAGCTACATAGTAAATAACAGCTTAGCTGGCCAATATTTATATTATAACACTGGAGGTTATCCTACATGTCAGTAGAAAACGTATTAGCTCTAATTCAAGAGAACGAAGTAAAATTTATTGATTTACGCTTTACCGATACAAAAGGTAAAGAGCAACATATCTCAATTCCTTCTCATCAAGTTGACGCCGACTTCTTTGAAGAAGGTAAAATGTTCGATGGTTCTTCAGTTGCAGGCTGGAAAGGCATTAACGAATCTGACATGGTAATGATGCCAGATGCAGCAAGTGCGGTACTTGACCCATTCACAGCGGATCCAACACTAAACATTCGTTGTGACATTCTTGAGCCAGCAACACTGCAAGGTTACGATCGTGACCCACGCTCTATCGCTAAGCGTTCTGAAGAATACATGCGTTCAACAGGTATCGCTGACACAGTGTTAATCGGTCCTGAGCCAGAGTTCTTCCTATTTGATGATGTTCGTTTCAACACTGACATGTCTGGTTCTTTCTTCAAAATTGACGATATCGAAGCAGCTTGGAACTCAGGTACTGAATACGAAGGCGGCAATAAAGGCCACCGTCCAGGTGTTAAAGGCGGTTACTTCCCAGTAGCTCCTGTTGATTCTTCTCAAGACATCCGTTCTGCTATGTGTTTAATCATGGAAGAAATGGGCCTTGTTGTTGAAGCGCATCACCATGAAGTAGCAACTGCGGGTCAAAATGAGATCGCAACACGCTTCAATACGCTAACAACAAAAGCAGATGAGACTCAAATCTATAAGTACGTTGTTCATAACGTAGCACACGCTTACGGTAAAACAGCGACTTTCATGCCTAAACCACTGGTTGGCGATAACGGTTCTGGTATGCACGTTCACCAATCTCTAGCAAAAGACGGGGTAAACCTGTTTGCTGGTGATAAGTACGGCGGTCTATCTGAAATGGCTATCTACTACATTGGCGGCATCATCAAGCATGCTCGTGCAATTAACGCATTTGCTAACCCATCAACAAACTCATACAAGCGTCTTGTTCCTGGCTTTGAAGCACCTGTTATGCTTGCATACTCTGCACGTAACCGTTCTGCTTCTATCCGTATCCCTGTGGTACCAAGCCCGAAAGCACGCCGTATCGAAGTTCGTTTTGGTGACCCAGCGGCTAACCCATACCTATGTTACTCAGCAATGCTAATGGCTGGCCTTGACGGCATAAAGAACAAGATCCACCCAGGTGAAGCTATGGATAAGGATCTGTACGACCTTCCTGCGGAAGAAGCGGCAGAAATCCCAACAGTAGCTGAATCTCTAGATATCGCTCTACAAGCGTTAGATACTGACCGTGAATTTTTAACGTCTGGCGGCGTGTTCTCAGATGACTTTATTGATTCTTACATCAAACTTAAGTCTCAAGATGTTGAAGCAATCAACACAGCGGTTCACCCACTTGAGTTTGAAATGTATTACTCAGTTTAATTCTGACGCAACAGTTTGAAATCAAATTGCTATTTTTAGGCTCGCTTCACAAGCGAGCCTTTTTTATGTTGGCAATTTCTCTTTTAACAGTAATTCTATTAGGCTCACACTTACCCAGATTTCATTTCTGCAGTATCGTTATGACATCAATACCATGGTGACATTATGCGTTATATTTTTTTCATCCTTTTTAGCTTACTCTCAGCATCTATTTTCGCTAATACGATTTACACCTGGGAAGACAGCAAGGGCGTTCGCCACTTTAGTGATAGCGCACCTCTTAGTAAGGAGCCTGTAACAACGATCTCTTTATCACCCACTACTAGCCTTGAAACCTCTCCAGCAGTGCCTGAACATTCGAAAAAAACAGCACCCGCAACCAAGCCACTGGAAAAGAAACTCAAGCCACTCGCTATCTCAGTGACTAACTTACAACAAGAAGAAACAATCCGCAGCTCTCGAGGCCATATCACCGTATTAACTGAACTCACACGTAAGCTCAGCATTAATGAAAAATTACAGTTACTGCTCGATGGTGCGCCTTATGGTCTGCCACAAACATCCACAGAGTGGAAACTAAAAAACATAAATAGAGGAACTCACCTCATTACCGTTATTGCTCTGAAAGACGGCAAGAGAATTGCATCATCACCTATTATTACTGTTTTTTTGCATCGCCCATCAACAAACTAAAGGAACCGCTTCCGTTCCTTCCTGACAAGCAAGGTGCAATGCACTACAATGGTGCAAGATGGGTTTTGCGATACAAGGACGATGATGTTAACGATGGACTTTTCGACACAGCTGCTTGAGCACCAAGTAACGGCGATTTTATTACTGGATGATCACCGTACTATTCATTATGCCAATCCAGCAGCAGAACAACTCTTTTCTCAAAGCGCGCAGCGAATGGCTCAACATCGTTTTGATGAACTATTTCACCACTCTAAATTTGATCTCTCTACCTTAATGCAACCGCTAACAACAGGCCAGAGCGTGACGGATAGTGATGTTCAAATCATGATTGATGACCGATCACTTTATATTGAAGTCACATCAAGCCCCATTGAGATCGAAAAATCACTTTACCTATTGGTTGAAATTCGCCAAATCGAACAACAACGCCGTTTGTCTCAAGAGATTAATCAACACGCTCAACAACAAGCTGCTAAAGTCTTAGTTCGTAGTTTGGCTCATGAAATTAAAAACCCATTAGGGGGATTACGTGGCGCAGCACAACTGCTCGAACGAATGTTGCCAAAGCCTGAATTACATGAGTACACTCAAATCATTATTGAGCAAGCAGACCGACTACGAAACTTAGTTGATCGCCTATTGGGTCCTCAAAAATTAGGACACAAAAAGCCAGAAAACCTACATGCTGTCATTGAAAAAGTCCGCCAACTGATTGAGCTTAACTCCAGTTATCAAGTACGAATCATTCGAGATTATGACCCTAGCTTGCCCGACTTTGATATGGATGCAGAGCAAATAGAACAGGCCATCCTCAATATTGTTAGTAACGCCGCTGAAGTACTCAAAGACCAACCCGATGGCTCCATAACTTTGCGTACTCGCACTGACTTTCAAACCAATATTTATGGTCAACGCCATCGACTTGCTGTCAAAATTGATATTACTGACAATGGACCAGGCATACCTAGCCATATTCAAGACACCTTATTCTACCCCATGGTCAGTGCACGAGAAGGAGGCACAGGGCTTGGGCTTTCGATCTCACAAAACCTTATCGACCAACATAACGGAAAAATCGACGTCACAAGTTGGCCTGGAAAGACCGTATTTACTATTTATCTTCCACTTAAATAACCATAACCAATAACACACTTAAGTGGCTACGGAGAACACTTTATGAGCAAAGGATATATTTGGGTTGTCGATGATGACAGTTCAATTCGCTGGGTATTAGAGAAAACCTTAACCAGTACAAACATGATGTGTGAAAGTTTTGGTGATGCTGAAAGTGTCATTCAAGCCCTAGAGCGTAATGTGCCAGATGTGATCATCTCGGATATTCGTATGCCTGGAATGGATGGTCTATCTTTACTTAACCACGTTCAAGAAAATTATCCTGAACTGCCTGTGATTATAATGACCGCGCATTCGGATTTAGATGCAGCCGTTAGTGCCTATCAAAAAGGGGCATTTGAGTATCTACCAAAGCCCTTTGATATTGATGAAGCCTTAACGCTCGTTGAGCGCGCACTTGCTCACAGCCAGGAGCAGAAAAAACAAAACGGGAACAAACCAAATAAAGCCCACCATGTTCCTGAAATTATTGGTGAAGCGCCCGCAATGCAAGAAGTTTTTCGTGCCATTGGTCGTTTGTCTCGGTCCTCTATCTCTGTGCTCATCAACGGAGAATCAGGCACAGGTAAAGAACTGGTTGCTCACGCTCTTCATCGTCACAGTCCAAGAACAAATAGTGAGTTTATCGCTCTTAATATGGCGGCAATCCCAAAAGATTTAATTGAATCTGAGCTCTTTGGGCACGAGAAAGGCGCCTTTACTGGAGCCAATGCCGTTCGGAAAGGACGATTTGAGCAAGCTAATGGAGGCACCTTATTTCTTGATGAAATTGGGGATATGCCATTAGATATTCAAACTCGCCTACTTCGAGTGCTTGCTGATGGGCAGTTCTATCGCGTTGGTGGACACTCGCCTGTGCAAGTAGATGTTCGGATCATTGCGGCAACTCATCAAAATTTAGAGAAACTGGTTGCCGACGGAGGATTTCGTGAAGATCTGTTTCATCGGCTCAACGTTATTCGCGTGCATATTCCTGCACTAAGAGAGCGTCGAGAAGACATTGCTAAACTTGCTGAGCATTTCTTGCACCTCGCTTCCAAAGAGCTTGGTATAGAATGTAAAACTCTAAGCAACGAAGCAAGCAAAGCCCTCAGTCAATGTAATTGGCCAGGTAATGTCAGACAACTTGAGAACACCTGTCGCTGGTTAACGGTAATGGCAAGCAGCCAAGAAGTGCTTTCAGCCGATCTACCACAAGAATTATTTGCGACGTCAAGTTCACCGATACAAAGTATCAATGAGGATTGGCAAGCGCAATTAAGTGACTGGGTTGAGAAACAATTACAGCAAGGGGAAATGGATATCCTAAATAAAGTTATCCCAAATGTTGAACGCATATTATTAGAAAAGGCCCTTAATCATACTCATGGGCATAAACAAGAAGCAGCAAAATTGCTTGGTTGGGGAAGAAACACCTTAACTCGAAAATTAAAAGAGATTGAATAATATACTTTAAAGAACAGCCTCAACAGAATAAGTTAACATCAAAGCGTAATCCATCAAATTGCGCTGCTTTTAGCCAATCGGCTACTGACATCATAATAATGTCTCTCTATACTCAGTCTTAATATTTATACGCATTCACCTCTTTTTTGTAGGAACTGTTAATAATGATAACTAAAACACTCCCTCTTACTGATTTACATCGCCACCTTGATGGCAACATTCGAATTGAAACTATCTTAGATTTAGGCCAAAAATTTGGCTTAGAATTACCAGCTTATGATCTTGAAGCATTGCGCCCTCACGTACAAATCGTAGAAGCAGAGCCAAGCCTTGTTGCCTTCTTATCTAAACTTGATTGGGGTGTGGCGGTTCTTGGTGATTTAGACGCATGTCGCCGCGTAGCTTACGAAAATGTTCAAGACGCAATGAATGCACAAATTGATTATGCTGAATTACGCTTTTCTCCATACTACATGGCAATGAAACACAATTTACCGATTGCAGGTGTTGTTGAAGCCGTTGTGGATGGCGTTGAAGCAGGCTGTAAAGATTTTGGGGTAAAAGCAAATCTAATTGGCATTATGAGTCGTACTTTTGGTCAAGATGCTTGCCAGCAAGAACTTGATGGTCTTCTAACCCAAAAGAACAAATTGGTTGCTATCGATCTAGCTGGTGATGAATTAGGCCAACCAGGCGATCGCTTTGTAAGCCACTTTAAACAAGTTCGTGATGCAGGGCTTCGAGTAACGGTTCACGCCGGTGAAGCAGCGGGTGCAGAAAGTATGTGGCAAGCAATCAACGAGCTTGGTGCAGTGCGTATCGGTCACGGTGTAAAAGCGATTGAAGATCCAAAGCTAATGGAATACTTAGCGAAAAACAACATTGGTATTGAGTCTTGCTTAACATCAAACATCCAAACCAGTACGGTTGCTTCGTTTGAATCGCACCCTATCAAAACTTTCCTTAACTATGGTGTTAAAGTTTGTCTTAATACGGATGATCCTGCTGTTGAGGGTATTGAACTTCCTTATGAATATGAAGTTGCTGCACCAAAAGTAGGTTTAACTCAAGAACAGCTGCGTCAAATTCAAGTCAACGGGTTGGATCTAGCTTTCCTAAACAACGCCGAGAAACAAGCACTGCGTGATATGGCCGCTAAGCGTTAATTAAATTAAAGCAGGTTTCAGGAGCACTTGCTTTGATCTTCCTGAAACCTGAGCCCTGAATCCTATCTTTTGCTCTTATAGTATCTAGTTAGCGAAGCGTATAGCTTCTAGTCTCTTAATTCTTACTTAATCAACTCGACCGCTTCTTTCGCAAGTCTCGTCACTTTATCCCAATCTTTTGCTGCAATTGCGTCTTTCGGTAGCATCCAAGAACCACCAACTGTCGCCACACAATCTAATGCCGTGTAGTCATTTACGTTTTGTGGGTTAATACCACCTGTCGGGCAAAACTGAACTTGTGGTAGCGGTGCTGCCATTGCTTTTAATACTGATGGGCCACCAAACGCACTTGCTGGGAAGAATTTTAAGTGAGCGTAACCTAACTCAATTGCACGGATCACTTCTGATGGCGTAGCTACTCCTGGAATTAATGGAACATCCGCAGTTTTAGCGTGTGCTAATAAGCTTGGTGTAAATCCAGGTGAAATAATAAATTGAGCTCCCGCGTCTACCGCTTGATCATACTGCTGAGTGCTAATGACGGTACCTGCACCAACTAATGCCGTCGGCATTGCTTTGCGGATCGCTGTGATCGCTTCTAGAGCAACAGCTGTTCGCAATGTAATTTCAAAAACATTAATACCACCCGCAGCTAGGGCTTGAGCCATTGGTACTGCATCTTCCAACTGCTCAATAACCATGACAGGGACAACTGGTGATGCACTAAATACGTCTGAAGGCGAAAGGTTCCAACTCATATTCTTATAGCTCTCTTTACTCATTTAAATTGACGGCGGTATTTTACGCTAATTTTTTTTTAATAGCTCTGATAAAGGTGAATTCTCACGCATTTTTACTGTCCTATGGCATACTGGTATTTAGGCTAATCATATACAAGGGAAGTAAATGAGAACATCATTACTCGCGCTAGGCGCCTTGCTGTTTTTATCAGGATGCAGTCAAAATAATGCGACTAATCCATCAAAAGACGCATCTCAACAAAACCGCTTAAATGAGATAAGAACGCCTCATACGTTTATGTTGCGTGGCACCGTAATTATTGGCCATGAATCTCAAAGCATTCAACCTTGCGGCAGTGATCAGCAATACTGGATAAACTTATCTCCAGCACAATGGCAGGCAGGAAATGATATCCAATCCTCTCCTTATCAACCTATGTATGGTGAGCTCATTGGCCACTTTGAAGCACCACCAAAAGGTGGCTTTGCCAATGATTATCCTGCTCGTTTTGTCGTCTCTCAAATTAACACTCTAGTCGCCGGTGAAGGCGCATCTTGCCAGCGAAGTATTCAGCCAACCAAGGCTTTTGGCTCTGAACCATTTTGGAGTTTACAAGTGGTCAATGGTGAATTGATTTTCTCTGAAATTGGAAAACAAAAACAGGCGCAAACGATCACAGAACAACAATTTGATATCAATAAACGAGTATATCAAAGTCGTGATTTCTCCCTTACTATGACTAAAGGGATCTGCAAAGATACCATGGTTGAGTCACTCTATGGATGGAACTCTGAAGTCACTATTAATGATAAAAAGTACCAAGGCTGCGCCACATTAGCCGCCCAAGATACGACGCTTAATTGGGTGAATACTTACCAAGGCACCAGTCCAGTTGGTGCTTCAGGATTAACCATTGGATTAACATTAAATGCTGATCACTCAGCAATAACGACTTACGATTACAATACTGACGAACCTCAATTGGTTGAAACTGGTGTATGGCAAGCAACCAGAGACAACAAACTCCATGTTCTGATGAGCCGCCACCAACGCCAATACATGATTTCTGAACGCGTATTCTCTAAGGAGGGAGAAAAGATTTCAGCCAAAGAAGAGCAAGTTAATGGCGTACTATTCCCTATTCAATCAGGGCTGACACTTTATTCAACGGATAATAAATAACTTAATGACAACACCTTCTCACGCATGCTCTGTTTGTGGTTTCATTCATAATTGCATTTGCGATCATCAACCTAACTTAGAATCCCAGGTTGAATTTGCTTTGCTTTACCATGAAAACGAGTTAGATAAACTCACCAATACTGGCAGGCTATTACTAAATGGCCTACCTAAAGCTAAAAGCTATTTATGGCAAAGAAAAGTTCAGCCAGAAGCGCTCATCAATAAAATACATCAAGAGGATATAGAAGCGTGGTTGCTGTTTCCTAGTGATGCTCCAACTTTAAGTTCTGAATATTTAACGAGTAGAGATCCAAGCAAAAAACAGCTCTTTATTCTGTTAGATGCAACATGGCAAGAAGCCAAAAAAATGGTAAATAAAAGCCCTTGGTTAAAGGCGCTTCCTTGTCTAGAACTAAGTCCATCTGAGATCTCTCGTTACCATTTACGTCGTAATCAAAGCCAAGGAAATCTCTGTACTTGTGAGGCGGGAATAGAGGTATTAGAAATGGTAAAAGAGCCTGAGAATGCTCAAGCTCTTTTTAAGTATTACGATCAATTTTTAACGGTGTTTCAGGCCGAACGCAGCGGTCACAGTTACAACTCTAATGCTTTAGGTGCACCTAAAAAGTAGCCTTGTAAGTAATCAACACCCATGTCTTCAACAATGGTACACACCTCTTGGTTATGAACAAATTCAGCCACGACTTTGGCATCAAGGGCATGGCACAGTTGTACCATTTGTTGAGAGATCAAACGCTGGCGTTTATCTTGGTGTACATTTTTAATAATAGACCCATCTAACTTAATCACTTGGGGCTCTAGTTTCATGATTTCATCGATGTTTGAATATCCAGAACCAAAATCATCAATGATGATACGAGCCCCTAAACGTCTAAAATAATTACACACTTCTATCATGCGGTCATAATCTTGAATTTGCTCAGTTTCAAGCACTTCAAACCCCACTCTAAAAGGATTATCTAAACGTAGAATTGATGTTTCTAACAAGTCGAGAGTTCTATCACTCATTAAATCTTGTGGTGATAGGTTAATTGAAAACTTCAGATCATTATTTTGCATAATCTCAAACGAGCGAGAGATCATTTCACGACTTAATCGAGTATATAAATGAGTCCCCTCAACAGCGGGTAAAAACTGCCCAGGAGCAAATATTTGGTCATCCTCACGGATCCGCATTAGACATTCCGTAGAGGCAAGTTGGCGTGTATGTGATTCAAAAATAGGTTGACCATACACTAACACCCCTTGTTGCGAGACCGCTCTATTCACACAAGTTAACCAATCAAGCTGACTTTGGCGTGAACGCTCCTCATTAAGAAGATCACGGGCATTGCACAAATGGCGATTACGGCGCATCGCGATTCGACGAGCTTCTACCGTTTTTAATATTAAATCTTCCACGGCAACATGAGCAAAATCACGGCGACTAATAATACCGCCAGAGATAGCGACACTCAGATAATCCACATCACTGAGTCCATATGGTTCAAAGTTTTCATGCTCTAAGTCTTCAATAAAGTCAGTAATGCATTTTCGTAAAAACTCACTGTTTTTATCGCTGTGAAAAATAACTCCCCACTCAGCAATACCAATGCTGTACAGCTCGATATTAGCCTCTATTTTTTTACCTAAGTGCGTATTGATATAAAGACTAATGTCTTGCAGTAATTTATCACCCACTTGATAGCCATATTTCTCATTGACCTGACTTAAATTGGTTAACTTAAAAGAGAGTAAATGATCGGTGCACGCGATATGGGATAAACGCTCTTTTAATACAGTACGATTAAGTAGACCCGTTCTTCTATCAATACGATACGTTTGAATAAGCCGCATCGACTGCTCGCTGATCTTTTTTTCCATTTCAGACGTCATAGTATCCAAGTCTTGAATTGAATTTTTAATCAGTGAGAACAGCGGCGTTAAATTATGTGTGCGTGGTAAGTGTGAAATGGAAGTATCAATGGCTATAGAATCAGATGATTCACTCAATGCTAGGTAAGTTAAACTATGATGAAGAATTTGTTGATTAGTGGAACGGAAAAACTCCCCCATACCATACATTCCTTGGCATGGACCTATATCAGAAAAACTTTGTAATTCCGTTGATTCAGAACTGCTTTCAATACGAGATTCACAGTTATAAATAAAAATAGACTCTGGGCACTTTCTAGCAAGCATCAACGCCCCTTGATTCACTTGCTCTTGAGTCAATGAAGGGTGGTAATAAGAGAGTCGTACTTCATCCCCCATCTGAACGTCTAACGTAAACTGTAAATACCCTTCTTCTGTTATCGACTCTACTGGGTTGATAATTCGTGCAGTATCCTCTTCAAGCATAAGTGGAAATGCTTGGATTTGGCTCAAAGGTAAATTTTTACTATCTGCTAAATACTTGCAATAAAACTCATACGCAGGAATATGATCGATGGCTTTTACAATTCGACCTTCTGATGACGTAATTCGAAAACGCTTGCCGATTGGATTCCATTCTACAAAAGCTTCATACCATACCCTCAAGCTCTCGCCATGCAAGGCAATAGCAACAATACAGTCTTTGTAAAACTGCCCATTTAAAAATACCCAAACCTCATGCCCAGCATCGGCAGCAACGCCACCCGAAACGGGTACGCCATAGGGAGAATCAGAGAAGGCCTCAAATAAAGGATAGTTACTTGCCGAGCCATAACATCCAAAAGCGATCACACTCTTAGTTGCTTGGTTCATCGACAATTTTCTTAGCAATTGATGACCGACTGTTTTCTCATCGACACAATGGAAAACATTGGCGGAAGTAATTTGGCTCGACTCAAACGTTGAGACTGAAATTACTGTGGAGTGTGAATAAATAGCCGAATTAATACTTGCGTGAATAACACTAAGACCGATAATTTCAGCATTTGGGAAGAGCTTATTTAATACATCATAATAACCTTCAACCTCTTCTTTACTTTGAGATGAGAAAAGTTGAATTAAACAAGAAGCACCTGATTTTATCGATAATAAGTCACACTCTTCTTGAAGTTGAACAACACTTTGCACATTGAACGAGAGAGTTTTCATTATTCATTAAGCCTTATGATTCATTACTCTTCACAGTATATCATACCAATAGTTTAATATCTTCCCATGACAAGGTTTGGGGTAATAGTATGGCTTACTCGTATTCACGAAGTAAGCCATACATAAATTCTAGATTAGTAGATATTACGCGTTTATTCCTGCCACATAGCCACTTGACCATGCCCACTGAAAGTTATAGCCGCCTAGCCAACCACTGACATCCATTACTTCACCAACAAAATATAAGCCAGATATTTTTTTTGACTCCATTGTTTTAGAAGAGAGCTCATCCGTATTAACACCACCTAATGTGACCTCAGCCGTACGGTATCCTTCCGTACCGTTAGGTAACACTTTCCATTGGTGGATCAGAGTGCATAACTGCTCTTGCTCTTTATGATTGACTTGTTTTAGAGAACGATCATTAAAAACCGTATTATTTAATAGAGTCTCTACCACTCTCTTAGGTAAAAAATTCGCAAGTGAGTTCTTAACACTTTGATTTGGATGAGCTTCACGCATCTTATCTAATTCTTCAGACAAGTCGTTATTAGGTAACAGATCTATCATTAATTTTTGACCTGCGTTCCAATATGATGAAATTTGTAGAATAGATGGGCCCGACAAACCGCGATGTGTGAACAATAAATTCTCTTTGAAGTTATCACCACTTTCTGACTCAACAAGTACGGGTATCGCAATGCCTGATAACTCAGAAAACGCTTCTTTATCTTCTTTATGTAACGTAAACGGCACAAGACCCGCAATGGTTGGTACCAGAGAAAGACCAAATTGCTCAGCTAATTGATAGCCAAATGGCGTAGCGCCAAGTTTTGGCATTGAAAGGCCCCCCGTTGCAACAACTAGGGATTCACATTCAATAATGTCAGAATCTAATTTAAGAGAGAAACCAGAGTCTCGTTTAGTAACATCAGAGATAGCGCAACGATAACGGTAATTAACACCGGCCAATTCACATTCTTTAAGCAGCATATCGACAATCTCTTTGGCTGAATCAACACAAAATAGTTGTCCATGTTCGCGCTCTTCAAACTCAATAGCATATTTAGATATCATTGAGATAAAATCCCAATTGGTATATTGAGATAGTGCGGACTTAACAAAGTGAGGGTTTTTACACACATAGTTATTAGCCGTGACATCATAGTTAGTGAAATTACAGCGACCACCACCAGAAATCAGAATTTTTCGTCCTGGTTTTTTAGCATGATCAACCACTAATACACTGCGGCCTCGCTTACCCGCTTCTGCTGCACACATTAGCCCGGCAGCACCTGCACCGATAACTACTACGTCTACTTTTTTCATGACACTCTCACCCAAATTCAATTGGCAGGGAGTGTACTATTATCAGCGCTAGATGCCCAAACTAATTACTAAGAAAAACACAGCCACACTCACGAGTAGTAACGCGCTAGAGAGCATAAATAGATATCGTGCTTTTTCACATTTAAAAACAAAAAGGGTGTCGTAATGGCCAAGATACTCTTCTTGCCATAGATATTGAAACAATTTGGTTTGCTTACCAATATTACCGTGGGTTGTAAAAAATCCGCGACCATCAACTTGTTGATAAAGCAGAGGGTGCGCTTCTTTCATCACAAAAAGAAGGGTTTTTAATGTACTTAAATAACGAATAATGTTGATACTCGTCACTGAAAATAACGCTAATAATATAAGGTCGCCACTTATCATAATCACCTCGACATGCTTGTCTGTGTACCTGATAAATAACGACCCTTGATGTACTTACATTACCTGTAGACGACTACATTGCAAAGATTGATATTTATCCAGCTGTGCTATCCATAATAGATGTAGAACCAGATTTTGCTAATACCGCTAAATCTTTATCGATAAAGAATAATGCCTTACCGTCTTCACCTACCAAATCAATTTTATCTAAAATGCCTTTAAATAATTTCTCTTCTTCGTGCTGTTCAGCTACATACCACTGAAGGAAATTAAACGTTGAGTAATCTTGTGAAGTGAATGCCACATGCGCCAATTTATTGATCTCTTGTGTGATCATTTGCTCATGTTCAAGCGTCGTACGAAATACATCACCTAAACCAGAAAACTCTGATTGTGGTGCCTCTATCACGCCTAAAATTGGCATTGCGCCCGTCTCACTTACATAAGTAAATAAACGCTGCATATGCTCCATCTCTTCGGTTGCGTGAGCTCGGAAAAATGACGCTGCGCCATCAAAACCTTTATCTTCACACCAAGCACTCATCTGTAAGTATAGATTAGATGAGAAAAATTCTAGGTTAATTTGTGCATTTAGATGATCAATCATCGTTTTAGCTAACATATTTACGTTCCTTTATGAGCAATTATCATTAGAAATTACAACAATTCTATCATATCTCGCTAGCTAATAACTTATTCAATAATCATCAATCAGAACGAGATCTAGGCGACAAAAAAAGAACAGTTCTGGTGCTAATCTATATTTATAAACAAATTTCATATTGGATTAATTAGGAGAGACATCATGAGTTACCAACATATTCTCGTTGCTGTCGATTTAACAGAAGAGAGTAAATCTTTGGTTACTAAAGCCGCTAAATTAGCAAAAGCGCTAGAGGCTAAAGTTTCTTTTATTCATATCGATGTAAGCTACGCTGAACTTTATACTGGCTTAATTGATATCAACCTTGCAGAGACACAACACCAGGCAATGGAAGCCTCTAAAGAAGCCATGAAGCACTTAGTGGCGTTTGCAGAGTACCCAATACATAAAACCTTGGTAAGCAGTGGTGATTTGAGTAATGAGCTGTGTGAGGCGATTGAACATCTTGATGTCGACCTTGTTGTATGTGGCCATCATCAAGATTTCTGGAGTAAATTGCTGTCATCAACCAGACAAGTGATCAATACCAGCCCTATTGATGTTCTTGTGGTGCCGTTTAAAGATCAATAAACCGTAAGACGATTGAATTACATAGCCGCATTTACATACACATCAAAGCGATTCTTTTTAGTCTCAATCGCCATTGATGGTTTTTGGTTATCCAGCCACTCTGCGTAATCTGGACGTTTTACCACCACTCGTTTCTTTGCCATGATTAATGCCGGTGTTAATAATGCATCGGCATCATTGTCTGCGCCGACTAAAGATTGAAAAACACGCATCTCTTTTTTAACTAACGCACTTTTCTTTTTATTTTCTGGGTGCGGATACATAGGATCAAGATAAACCACATCAGGCTGCTCAAAATCATCTTGTGCCATCAATTGCGCTAACGCATCATGACTTGAGGCGTGAAGCAGTGACATACGATCTGATACCCACCCACCAATTTCTAGATCTTGTTTTGCACGCGCTAAGCCATCATCAAGTAAAGCGGCAACCACTGGATGACGTTCTACCATTTGAACTTTACAGCCTAACGATGCTAATACAAACGCATCTCGCCCTAACCCTGCCGTACCATCAAGCACAACTGGTGTTGCCCCTTTGTTTAAACCAACCGCTTTAGCGATAGACTGGCCTTTACCACCACCGAATTTACGACGATGTGCAACGGCTCCTGAAACCAAATCAACAAAAATTGCGCCTAATTTGGGTTCATCACGCTTACGCAGCTCTAGCTTCTCGGTCGTTAACACCAAAGCAAACACATTATCTTGGTCATGCGTTAATCCCCAGCGAGTGGCAATGGCCTCTAACTCAGGTTGACGATTTGGGTCTTCACACAATAACGCTATTTGCACAGGGTACTCCAATAAGCTTAATCAATTAGCAACAGCAAGCGCCTATGGTAATGGATATTAATAAAAACGACTAGATAAAGTGCTCGCTGTACTGAGTATCTTGAGGTAATTTAAAGATTGGATAATAAAATACTCACTACGCTAAGGACGCATCATGAATCAATCCAATAAACTCGACGATCTCGATCGCGACATTTTACAAGCGTTGATGAATGATGCTCGCACTCCTTATGCTGAATTAGCAAAGCGCTTTAATGTAAGCCCTGCCACCATCCATGTTCGCATTGAAAAAATGAAGTCAGCCAAGATTATTGAAGGTACCGAGGTTATCGTTAACCCAAAAACGTTGGGCTACGACGTGTGCTGCTTTATCGGCATTAATTTATACGCAGCTCGTGATTACCACTCTGCCCTGGCTAAATTGGATGCATTAGAGGAGGTTGTTGAAGCATATTACACCACCGGTGCTTACAATATTTTCGTTAAGTTGATGTGTAAAAACATTCATGAACTGCAGTTTGTATTGATTGATAAGCTGCAAGCGATTGAGGAAGTGCAATCGACGGAGACGCTGATCTCGTTGCAGAACCCGATCAGTAGGAATGTGAAGCCTTAAGAGCAGGGTTCAGATCGGTCGCAAGCTCCCTTAAAGGATTCAGAGGTGCTCGCTGTAATCACAGCACAAAAACAAAAAGTAACAAATCCTGAACCCTGCAAGCGAAGCGCCCTGAAACCTTGCTCTCAAAACAAAAAAACCGCAGGTGTATAACACCTACGGTTTCAAATTTTCAAAAAGATCACAGCGCTTTTTAGATAACTCTAGAAAACTGCTGCTGACGCGCACGGTCTCGCAAGTACTTATCAAAACACATACAGATATTACGGATCAATAAACGACCACGCAGTTCAACATCAATACGTCCTTCATGCATTGTTACTAACTCATCGTTAATAAACGTTTGCAGCAGTTTAATGTCTTCAGCAAAGTACTTATCAAAGTCTAAATTAAATTCAACTTCAATCGCTTTAGTATCTAATGTGAAATTACAGATAAGCTGTTTAATCACTTCACGACGAATTAAATCATCTTGGTCAAGCGCTACACCACGCCACAGAGCATGACGTTTTTCATCAACTTGAGCGTAGTATTCTTTTAAGTCTTTTTTGTTCTGTGCGTAGCTGTCGCCAATCATTGAGATGGCTGATACGCCCATGCCCAATAAGTCACACTCACCTTGAGTAGTGTAACCTTGGAAATTACGGTGAAGAATGCCTTCACGTTGTGCAACGGCTAGTTCATCATCAGGCAATGCAAAGTGATCCATACCAATAAACTGGTAGCCTGCGCCCGTTAAGTTCTCGATGGTTTCTTGCAGCATCACTAACTTCTCAGCGGGTGCTGGTAAATCAGCGTCTTTAATCTTACGCTGAGCAGCGAACAGAGTTGGCATGTGAGCGTAGTTAAATACAGACAAACGGCCCGGTTCCATCTCAAGCACACGTTTAATGGTTAACGCTAAAGATTCTGCAGATTGCTTTGGTAAACCGTAAATTAAATCTAGATTGGTTGAGCGAAAGCCTAAGTCTTTTGCTCGCTCAACCATAGAAATAATAAAATCTTCGTCTTGATCGCGGTTAACCAGTTGCTGAACTTCTTTATTAAAATCTTGAACACCGATACTTAGTCGATTGAAGCCTTCATCACGTAGGTGATCAAGCATATCCAATTCAATTTCACGCGGGTCAACTTCAATGCTGATCTCTGCGCCTTCTTCAAAATTGAATTCACCACGTAATAACGTCATTAAGCGAGTAAATTGAATTTTAGTTAGGAAGGTTGGTGTACCACCACCAAAATGCAATTGCGTTACTTTACGTTCAGTAAACAGTGCTGCACGTTGGCGGATCTCAAGTTCCAGGGAGTCTAAATAGATATCCGCCTTATGATGATGACGAGTGATCACCTTATTACAACCACAGAAGTAGCATAGCTTGTGACAGAATGGGATATGAATATAAAGAGACAGTGGGCGCTCAGGGTACTGAGTACACGCCATATCGAATTCAGCAGGAGTATAAGCTTCGTGGAACTCTAAAGCAGTTGGGTAAGAGGTATAACGCGGACCTGAGTAGTTGTACTTCTCAATGATCTCTTGGTCCCATACTATTTGTTGATTTGACATGACTTACTTCCATCTCTTTATATCTGCATTGACACTGTTCCTGCATCATAAAACATTTGCTTCATAAAGCCGATGACTTCAATGCAGTGGTAAATAGAACTGTCGATCAGATCATTTTAATATCAATTTTTTGATTCAGTGGTTTGATGCGAGCATGCAATTGTTGAATCTCTTCTTTAATTGCACCTTGCAAACGAGCTTCCGCTTTAGTTCGAATCAAATTGTCTTTCATTCGATCTTGCTTTGCGAGTTTTTGTCTTTCATCACCGCGTGGCATGTCTTTAACCACATGATAAAGCTCAGAAAGCGCTGGATAGTCTTTCTCTACATCAATACGATCATCTTCTTGCAGATAATCCATGATGCAGTATAAGCGAATCGCTAATTCTGAGTGATCACACTGCTCCTGCATTCCTGCTTGGCATAGCAATACCACATTCTCAAAAATATTGGCGTTACGTTTCTGTATCGCCAATTTTCTGTGTTGTTCTTGCAGTTCCTTCTGCTTCTTTAACTTCATCAGTAAGCTGCCAGCATAACCGGCTAACGCAAGAATAATTGCACCGCCAAGCAGTGCTAACAGGGTTACTGTAGACATAATTACTTAAAGTCATCCATATTAAAGTCATCGAATTCAGCTAACAGATCATCATCGCTTTTCGCTTTGCGCTCTGCGAACTCTGGGAATTCAGCAATTTCTTCTTCTGTTTCTTCGTCATCTAATAAGCCTAAACGACCCATTAAGTGCTCGATACGTGCTAATTTCTCATCAACGTATTTCTGAAGGCCGGTACCTAGATTTTCACCATTGTCGAGACGATCTAGAAGAACCATTAGCTGCGCATCATTTTCTAGCATTGCTAATTCTTGTTCGTTGGTTAAACGACGCTCTTGTTTCGTTGACTTCACTTTCGCTTCAACAACAAGTTGAATTGGTTTTTTACTGCCGATACGTGGATCTTTTTTCTGTGCGAAACGACGGTTTTGCTCTGCGTTACTTTCAGCATTACGAGCGCCAGCTTTTAAGCCTTTACGCTTTCTCTTACGCTTAATTTCACGACTATCAACATCACGATCGGTACGGTTACGTGTAACAACAACTGGCTCACTCGCCATTCCCGGCTTACGGGCTTTTTTAATACGGCTCATTACTGGGTTTTCCTCAGTAAGATGACATCATTCCCAACAAATTCGAGCTCAAGTTGGTAACGCTTTGCTACAAACTCAAACGTTTCTTTGCTGAAAAAGCTGACATGGGTTAAATCATTCTTGTAATGCCAAGTGGCAAACGCGCTTTCGTCCCTGGCTAGTTTCGTCATGATACCTAACCAACCACCAGGTTTCACCAAACTCAATAACAATTCCAATTCGTTTTGAGGTTGATAAAAATGCTCTATCGCTTCTGTACAACTGACGAAGTCATACTGCTTAGTAAGCACGTGCTTATCTGGGGCGTAATAAATATCATAGAGTTCGACATGGTGACCCGCTTCTCTCATCATATGAGCAAGCAATGGTCCAGGGCCACATCCAAAGTCTAGTCCTTGTTGAGGTGTCTCACCAACACGCTGCAACAACGGCTCTGCAAATCGTGATAGGAAGGTTCGATACCCTTCATCCTCAAGATTATTTTCATGGAGATCATAGTGAGCTTTCTCTGTATCAGAGTCTAAATGATCCGCCTTATCCACATAAACAAGGTGACATTGCTGACAACGGTAATAACGTCGACGCTTATCTTGATGGAAGTCATCAGCGTGTGAATGCTGACACAAAGGGCAAGATTGCATATACGCTCACTCCACTACCTGAAAATTCTAGGGCGGGAAGTATACCTGATACTGGTGCAAAGATAATCGTTTTAACGTCTTTTTGATAAAAAAAAGCAGCTACGAGAGCTGCTTCTTCAAATTGTGTCGTTAAGCAACAGCAATTACATTACGAATTAATGTAATCCACCAACATATTGAGATAAGGTAGCAATGTCTTTATCCGTCAGTTTATTCGCAATATCACGCATCATACCATTCATGTCATTATGACGCTCACCTGAACGAAATTGCTCTAACTGTGCTTTGATATAGTCTGCGTGTTGACCTGAAATCTTAGGAAAACCAGATAATGAAGTACCATTTCCGCGCGGACCATGACAAGCGATACAAGCCGTAATACCTCGTTGCATATCACCTGCTAAATACAATGCTTTACCTTCAGGTATAACACGCTCTGGCGTCGTATTATCAGCCATAGGTAATGACGCATAGTAAGCAGAAATATCTTTGATATCTTGCTCACTTAGTGGCATTGCCATTGCACTCATAACAGGATCCCATCGGCCTTGCTTACCTTGCGTTTCCATACCTAATTTTAGGTCATGAAGTTGCTTCTCAAGATAACCTGCATGTTGACCCGCTAGGTTTGGGTATTGTGCTAACGCACTGTTACCTTCTTGTCCATGACAAGCTGTGCACGTTACCGATTTTTGCTTTCCAGCTTCGATATCTCCTTGAGCCCATGTTGAGCAACTAGCTAGGAGAGTTAATATCAGCGCTAATTTTTTCATGACATTCCATTTATTATTATCGTTCCCCTACAATGAGTTATCCTTTTTTATAGGATTTATTTACATTGTGTTGGATATTAAGCTTCCAGTACCGCTCTAAATTGGCTACAGCATGGTACAATGAGCGATCTTTACCGTTTATGCCAAGTTTGACACGATAAAAAAACATTGTGACAACCTTGATGCGTTTATTTTACACATTTTCACAAAAAAGTAATCAGCTGACTACAATAATCCTACTTGGATCATTATCTACAGCTTGGTTTCCTTCGAGACGGAGTTAACAGTGAGCAAAACTATTCACTACCAAAATACGCACTTTATTACGAGTGCACCAGATATTCGCCATCTACCTGAAGATGAAGGTATTGAAGTTGCCTTCGCTGGCCGTTCGAATGCGGGTAAATCAAGCGCATTAAACCGCTTAACAAACCAAAGAGGCTTAGCGAAAACCTCTAAGACTCCTGGTCGTACGCAATTAATTAACTTATTCAAAGTGGATGAAAACTGCCATATCGTGGATTTACCAGGATACGGCTTTGCTCAAGTACCGATTGAGATGAAAAAGAAATGGCAGAAATCTTTAGGGGAATACCTACAGAAGCGTCAGTGCTTAAAAGGCTTAGTGGTATTGATGGATATCCGTCACCCGCTTAAAGATATTGACCAACAACTTGTGTTTTGGGCTGTTGATCAAAATATTCCAGTACAAATCTTATTAACTAAAGCTGACAAGCTGAAAAGTGGTGCGCGTAAAGCTCAAGTGCTAAAAGTACGTGAAGCTGCTGTCGATTTTGGTGGTGAAGTGGTGGTTGATGCCTTCTCTTCATTAAAGGGCATTGGTGTGGATATTCTTCGCGCTAAATTAGACACATGGTTTGCACCGGCTTTTGAAATCGATGACGAATTCATTGAAGAATTAGATGCTGAGTAATCACATCTAATATCAATCTATATAAACACTATCCGTATAGATTGATTCAGCTTCAGCCTGTGACAAAAAATAACCCCACCGTAACAGGTGGGGAAATGGGAGAGATAAAGAGGTGTTTTTATTTTTCTGCTGCGCATCATGCTACAAACCCTCGCTGTAAACAAACCGCCACAAAGCCAATACTGCCAATTAAAATAACTAATCCCCTTCAAAGCAAAAAATTCACCTTAAAAACCATTCAATACACAATTAAACAATTTAAAAACAATGACTTAAGATATTTATGTAAATTAATTATCAATAAAATAACTTGTAGTAAAATTACATAGAATGAAAGATAAGAAGATATAGAGAAAAACACAGAAAAAGAGAGGGGAATAAGTTTTATGAGGCTCAGAAAGAAAAAACGCCTCAGTCAAAAAGGTTGACTGAGGCGGCTGAATTTAGCCAAATTCAATAACGTGAAACAAAAGGTCTGAAAGATAGAACATCTTTACCTCTGTACCCTACGCAGATAAATGTACAACAAACGAGCAGTTTTGAAAACCTTTATTTGTAATTTTTTTTCAGTTTCGTATCAAAAAACACAACAAATACCTGACAAACTTCACTTTATTTTAGATAAAAAAAAGCCAACGCGTGCGCTGGCTCATAGTTTTTATTTTCAATGTAACTAAATTACAACTTAATCAGTTACATCAAATGATGCATAGTACATCATAATTAGTGTGCTTCATCCCAATTGTTGCCCGCATCAGCTTCTGCGACTAATGGAACATCGAGTTCAACGGCCGATTCCATCAATGCCTTCACCTTATTGGTGATTTCATCGAGTGCATCTTCTTGCACTTCAAATACCAATTCATCGTGTACTTGCATTAACAAGTTAACTCGACCATTACCTTCCGCTTCAATCCAGTTATCCACTAAGATCATAGCTTTTTTGATAATATCAGCCGCTGTGCCTTGCATTGGGGCGTTAATAGCCGCACGTTCTGCCGCTTTACGACGCATGCCATTTCGAGCATTAATTTCAGGTAAATGCAGACGACGTCCATATAGCGTCTCAACATAGCCTTGTTCGGTTGCTAGTAAACGAGTCTCTTCCATGTACTGCATGACGCCAGGATAACGCTCAAAATACACATTCATGTAATCTTGCGCTTCACCACGAGAAATACCAATTTGCTTCGCAAGACCAAAGGCACTCATGCCATAAATTAACCCGAAGTTGATCGCTTTTGCACGACGACGATCTTCAGAGGTCACTTCTTCAATAGATACGCCCTTCACTTCTGCCGCTGTTGCTGAGTGAATATCTTTACCTGCTGAGAAAGCTTCTAATAACGCTTTATCTTGAGATAAGTGCGCCATGATACGTAGCTCAATTTGAGAGTAATCGACGGCTAAGATTTTCCAACCATGAGGAGCCACAAACGCTTGGCGAATACGACGACCTTCTTCATTACGAATTGGAATATTCTGTAAGTTTGGATCGGTCGATGATAAACGACCTGTCGCCGTTACTGCTTGATGATAAGAGGTATGTACTCGCCCCGTAGATGGGTTAATCATCTTAGGTAACTTATCAGTGTAAGTGGATTTCAATTTAGCTAGGCCACGATACTCTAAGATCAGCTTAGGCAATTCATAATCTAGTGCTAGTTCTTGCAGTACTTCTTCATTCGTCGATGCCGCACCTGATGGGGTTTTCTTAATGACGGGCAGTTCCATTTTTTCAAATAGAATCGCTTGAAGCTGTTTTGGTGAGTTCATATTGAACACTTGACCAGCCACTTCATACGCGGCTTTTTCTAGTTCATCAAGGCGTTGACCAATTTCAAGCGACTGTGCAGACAGCAGCATATCATCAATATATACGCCCTTTCTTTCCATACGAGAAAGCACTGAAACAAGAGGCAATTCAATATCAGTAAATACTGATTTTAGTTTCTCATCAACTTCTAGCTTAGCGTTTAATACATGGTGTAGGCGTAATGTGATATCTGCATCTTCAGCAGCATAAGGGGCCGCTTCATCTAATGCGATTTGGTTAAACGTAAGTTGTTTTTTACCTTTACCCGCAATGTCTTCAAATGAAATGGTGTTATGCTGAAGGTAACGTAGCGCTAGGCTATCCATATTGTGTTTACCAGCAACACTGTTATACACATAAGATTCAAGCATTGTATCGAATTTAATGCCTTTCATCTCGATATCGTAACGCGCTAATACACTTGCATCGTATTTTAAGTTTTGGCCTACTTTTGCTTTGCTGTCGTCTTCTAAATACGGCTTTAGTTGCTCTAGAACCCAATCGCGATCAAGTTGTTCTGGTGCATCAAGATAATCGTGAGCAACAGGTAGATAGGCAGCTTCGCCTTCTTCAATAGCAAAAGATAAGCCGATTAAATTAGCCACCATGTAATCTAGGCTATCCGTTTCAGTATCAAATGCAGCAACATCCGCATTAGTAAGTTTCTCTAGCCATACGTTAAATGCTTCTTTGGTTAAAATCGTTTCGTATTTTGAACGATCAACCTGAGCGGCAACAATCACATCTTCAGGATCAGTACTTTCTGTTGCTGTATTTTTGGTAGCGCGGTTTGCCGATGTTTCATGTGAAACGATCTTACCGTCACCGCCGTCTAACACTTCTGTTAACCAACGTTTAAAATTCATTTGACCAAACATTTGGATCAATTCATCCACATTTGGTTCTTGTTTCACTAATTCTTCTGGACGTTGATCTAATTCAACATCAAGTTTAATGGTTGCTAATTCATAAGAAAGGTAAGCCCCCTCTTTATTATCAACAAGCTTCTTCGCCATGGTTTTTGAACCACGGAAACCAAGGGGTGCAATATCATCAAGATTGGCGTAAAGCGCTTCTAAGCCACCAATGCCTTGTAATAGTGCTGTCGCAGTTTTATCACCCACGCCAGGAACACCCGGAATGTTGTCGACCTTATCGCCCATCAGTGCTAGGTAATCAATAATAAGCTCAGGGCCAATACCAAACTTCTCAACAACGCCTTCAGGCCCCATAACAACATTAGTCATGGTATTAATTAGCGTGACGTTTTCATCAACTAACTGTGCCATGTCTTTATCACCCGTACTGATCAGTACCGGGATACCCGCTTTTGACGCTTGAGATGCCAATGTACCAATAACATCATCCGCTTCTACGCCTGGAATTGAAATTAGAGGTAAGCCCATTGCTTTAATCAGTTTATGCAGTGGTTCAATTTGGCAACGCAGATCATCCGGCATTGGCGGACGATTTGCTTTGTACTCTGGGTACATATCGTTACGAAAGGTTTTTCCTTTTGCATCGAAAATAACCGCAATACGATCGGTTTCAAATTGCTTTAACAGACTACGCAGCATATTGATAACACCATACACCGCCCCTGTTGGTTGGCCATCGCCATTAGTAAAGTTAGGTGCCGCATGATAAGCGCGGAAAAGGTACGAAGAACCATCCACTAAAATAAATGGGTTATCAGGAATGTTTGCCATGATCGGTATTATCCAGAGATTTGATGAACTGTAAGTTTCATTTTATACCCAAGTAACTTCAAGATGCTAGTTTCCACGATAATTGCTTCGCTATCTTCTACAAATAGATCGTGCTTTTCTCCATCTTTTGAGAAAAAACCGCAATTCACACAAGCACTCTTTCTGTGGATAAGTCTGTTTGTAATTATTTTTAGCCTAATTAATAACTATTTTATCAATTCAAAATAAGCAAATTTAAAACTAAAAAATCAAAAGCTTAGATCGCATACAGCGATCCCAAAAGAGATCCTTACTTGATCATGCTTTGTGGACAATAATATTAAATCCGCTCTTTTTTTGCGAAAAAACACTCAATTTATAACCCTGAAAATTGATTAAAAATCGGAATAACATGTCAAAAAATAAACAAAAAAAAGCGGCGTCTTCGAAAAGAAGCGCCGCTCAGCAAAAGAGAATAATGATAACCGTTAACTTAGAAACGTTATCACTACTCATGGAGCTGATTTACACTGGAAGCAATGTGAGCAATGTCGTGCCTTCTTGGAGCAATACGGGGTAAACCATAGTGCGTAGCTCCCTGAAGACAAGGTAATAATAACCATTCTCATTTAAATTGCAATGGTTAAATGAGAAAAGATCTCAACAAAATCACTAATTCTTTTATTTTCAAAAGATTAGACATAAAAAAGGTCAGCAAAATGCTGACCTTCCTTCTTAAAACACAAATAACTATGAAACCTGCGGAGGTTGCGTTGCTAATTGATGTCCTTCAGAAGTTAGCTTACGAGTTAGATAATTCAATAACACGCCATACATTGGTACAAATAGACCTAAACTGATCACCAGTTTAAAGCCATAATCAACCAATGCGATCTCTGTCCAATGCTCTGCCATGAAAGCATCTGGGCTTTGATAGAAAGCAATGCTAAAGAAAGCAAGCGTATCTAATGCGTTACCAAACAATGTCGAGCACGTCGGAGCGACCCACCACTGTTTTAGCTGACGTAGACGATTAAATACGTGCACATCTAAAATTTGCCCAAGTAGGTAAGCCATAAAGCTTGCTATCGCAATACGCGCAACGAATAAATTAAACTCTCCAAGCTGGGAAAAACCTTGATACTGGCCTTCAAAAAAGACAACAGATAAGACATACGATACCGCTAATGCTGGCAACATAACAAAGAAGATAATGCTTCTTGCCATTTTGGCACCAAAAATACGAACCGTTAAATCTGTCGCTAAGAAAATGAAAGGAAAGGTAAATGCACCCCAAGTGGTATGAAACCCAAAAATAGTAAAGGGTAACTGAACCAAATAGTTACTTGATGCAATAATTACAAGGTGGAACACTACAAGGAAGGATAAAGCGTTGCGCTGTTGCGCGGGCGTAAATGTACTCATATAAGTACCTTTTTGTCATTGGGGGCGAGGGAACCCAAATTAAACACAAAGCTAAAATTACCGTTTATTTACGTAATAACTCTAGCCAATTTTCAGGGCGGTGATTATACATTAACCGCTTTTGATCACAAGAGGTGCTTAAAACAAACCTGCGATAAACGCTAACTCTTCTTGATTCTCGGTACGAGCTAAGGCTTCTAGCCAAACCGAATTAGAGTAATGCTCAGCACGCAGCATAAATTGTGCGCCTTCAAAGTCGATTAGCCAAGAATGTAAATCCGCATCCATTTGCTGCTCTGTAATTGTAGCATCCATGGCTCTCACTAGCTGCTTACCTATCATTTCAAACGAATCAAAATCAAACTCTGGAATAGAAAAAATGATCCGCCCGGCGTCTTTATCAAACTCAATCACTGAAAATAAACTCATGACTTATCCTTGTCCGGTAATGTGCATTTCAATCAGATCCAAGAATGGATCGGCGTATTTCTCTAACTTCTTCTGACCTACGCCATTTACGGCAAGCATTTCACCATAGGATGTCGGTGTGATATCAGCCATGTCCATTAAGGTCGCGTCACTGAAGACCACATAAGGTGGTAAGTCATCGCGATCTGCAATCGACTTTCTCAATTTACGTAACTTAGCAAACAGCTGCTTATCGTAATTACGGTTATTGAGTTTTTCTGATTTTGCTGTTTTCGCCGCAATATCTAAACGCGGAACAGCAAGCTCTAAGGCTTCTTGTCCTTTTAAGATAGGACGAGCTTCTTCTGTTAATTGTAAGGTCGAGTTTCGGGTAATATTCTGCGCTAATAATCCTTTATGGATCAGCTGGCGAATAATACTCACCCAATACTCATGGCTGTGTTCTTTACCAATACCATAAGTCGATAACTTATCATGGCCATGTTCACGGATACGGGCGATCTTTAGCCCTCGTAATACTTCCACCACATAGCCAACACCAAAACCTTGGTTTACTCGATATACGCAAGATAATGCTTTTTGTGCAGCTTCTGTACCATCAAATTGTTTTGGTGGGTCTAAACAGACATCGCAGTTACCGCAAGGCTTAGCGCTGTATTCTCCAAAGTAGTTTAATAGTACTTGGCGACGGCAAGTTTGGGCTTCAGCAAAAGCAGTCATGGCATTCAGTTTATGGCTTTCTACCAATTTTTGAGGACCTTCAGGCTTCTCTTCTACCAGTTTTCTTAGCCATACAATATCGGCAGGATCGTATAACATTACCGCTTCAGCAGGCAAACCATCACGCCCTGCTCGTCCTGTCTCTTGGTAGTAAGATTCAATGTTCTTAGGAATATCAAAGTGTGCGACAAAACGAACGTTTGATTTATTAATCCCCATACCAAAAGCAACCGTGGCTACCACGATCTGAATATCGTCTCGCTGAAACGCTTCTTGTACGTAGTTGCGCTCATCCAAATCCAAACCAGCGTGATAAGCCGCAGCTCGAATATGGTTATTGCAGAGCTTTTCCGTCAACATTTCTACTTTTTTACGACTGCCACAATAGATCACACCACACTGGTTTTTCTGTGTAGCAAGATAACGAACAATTTGACTTACTGGCTTGTGCTTTTCTAATACCGTATATCGGATATTTGGACGGTCAAAACTGCCCAAATATTCATGAGGATTCGGTAAAGAGAGACGATTTAAAATGTCTTTACGCGTAGCATCATCAGCTGTCGCGGTTAAGGCCATAATAGGAACAGCAGGAAAGCGTTGTTTAATCTGTCCAAGTGATGCGTATTCTGGACGGAAATCGTGACCCCATTGTGAAATACAGTGCGCTTCATCTACCGCTATCATGCACAAATTTAAGGAGGCTAAACGATCCATAAAGTCACGCATCATCACGCGTTCAGGTGAAACATACAGCATTTTTACCACGCCAGAGTTAACACGATTCCAAATCGAAATTTGCTCTTCACGATCAATGGTTGAGTTTAAACACTCCGCCTTTACGCCATTAGCTTTAAGTTGATCAACCTGGTCTTTCATCAATGAGATTAAAGGAGAAATAACCAAGGTTAACCCGTCAAAAACCAATGCGGGTATCTGATAACAGAGAGATTTACCACCGCCCGTTGGCATGATAACAAGGCTGTCTTTACCATCAAGGACGGCATTAATGACTTCTTCTTGTCCAACACGGAATTCTTGGTAGCCAAACACGTCTTTTAAAACGGTATAACTTGGCGATACCTGTTCCATTAACTGCTCTGCGATAATGCTGGACATAAAAAACTCATCAATACTATGGGAGGCTCATTCTACCTATGGTTATTGGTGAGGAAAAGAGCAATAGGAAAATACTAGGCACATTCGACACTCCCCTCTATACTTCGTCACATAATAACTCCTATAAGGTGTGATCATAAAAAGACCTTATCTATTACAATACTTCACTAAGAATTTGCTTATGCCAACCACTGAACTCGAACAACAGCGCACTCGCCAGGGTGTTTTTTTTGCTCTTGGTGCTTACACCATGTGGGGCATTGCACCTATTTATTTTAAAACCATCAGTGAAGTCTCGCCTTTTGAGATTTTAAGTCACCGTGTGATTTGGTCTTTCTTTTTTCTGGCTGGATTACTGTTTCTATCTAAAGGCTGGAAAACCGTTTCTAACACGTTAAAAGATAAGAAAAAAATGGCTTATCTGGCAACTACAGGATTATTAATAGGAACTAACTGGCTCATCTTTATTTGGGCTGTTACCGCCGATCATATGTTGGATGCCAGCCTTGGGTATTTTATCAACCCTATTTTTAACGTCATGCTTGGAATGGTTTTCTTGGGTGAGAGATTGCGCAAACTACAGTGGCTTGCGGTTACTTTTGCCGTCATTGGTGTGGTTATTCAGCTAGTCACTTTTGGCTCTATCCCTATCGTTGCATTAGCACTGGCTTGTAGTTTCGGTTCTTATGGTTTATTACGTAAAAAAGTAGCGATGGATGCACAATCTGGCTTATTTATTGAAACTCTCGTTATGTTACCTATTGCTGCTGTTTATTTATTATTTATTGCAGACTCCCCAACCTCAAACTTTGCAGCAAATCCAATGACTCTAAATTTATTACTCGTTGCTGCGGGCATTATTACCACGGTACCTCTGCTTTGTTTTACCGGTGCTGCTACACGATTAAAACTATCGACGTTAGGGTTTTTCCAATACATAGGACCAAGTTTAATGTTTGTTCTTGCGGTTGGGCTTTACGGAGAGGAGTTTAGTGCAGATAAGGCAATTACCTTTGTCTTTATTTGGAGTGCTCTGATTGTATTTACTACCGATGCTATCTTGTTCAGAAAGAAAAAGAAGAAGATCAGGCATTAGTTTTGATATTACGTTAATAAAAAAGAGAGCAAATTCGCTCTCTTTTTTTATTTTTAAATCACTTAAATTACAGCGATTCTAATTTAGCGTATTGAGTGACTAACCACTTAATCCCTTCGCCATTAAAAGCAACTTGAACACGACCCTGTGGACCCGCCCCTTCAAAGTTGATAATGGTTCCTTCGCCAAACTTAGGATGCTTCACTCGCTGACCTAACGCATAACCCGTTTCATTAAAGTTATTATTCACCGCTTTTTGACCAAAACGGCTGTCTGAAGACGCGCCTTGCGAGCCATAGCTACCGTACGAACCTGTGCGGCTGACTTTCGCTTTCATGCGAACTTCTTCAACACATTCCGTTGGGATCTCTTTAATAAAGCGCGATGGTTTATGGTATTTATCTTGGCCATACAAACGACGCATCTCTGCATAAGTGATGTACAGTTTTTCCATCGCACGAGTCATACCGACATAACAAAGACGACGCTCTTCTTCTAAACGTCCGGCTTCCTCTGCTGACATTTGGCTTGGGAACATGCCTTCCTCAACACCCACCATAAACACAAGCGGGAACTCTAGCCCTTTAGCACTGTGCAATGTCATCAGTTGAACGGCATCTTCAAACTCATCCGCCTGACCTTCACCCGCTTCTAATGCTGCGTGAGTTAAGAAAGCAGTGAGATCAGTCATCTCTTCTGCTTCTTCTGGCTTATCAAACTGACGAGTTGCGGTTACCAACTCTTCCAAGTTCTCAATACGCGCTTTTGATTTTTCGCCTTTCTCTTGCTCATACATAGCAAACAGACCCGAGCTTTTAATCACTTGGTCAGTTTGTTCATGCAGACGACAGTCACGAGTATCGTCTTCTAGTGCATTAATTAGCTCGATAAAACGGCTTAATGCACCAGCAGCACGACCCGGTAATACTTGCTCTTCAATTAAAGCGATACTCGCTTGCCACATGGTTGCACCACGCTCACGAGCAGCAAAACGAACCGTCTCTAATGTCTTATCACCTAAACCACGCGTTGGCGTATTAACAACACGCTCAAACGCAGCATCGTCATTACGGTTATTCATTAAACGCAAGTAAGACAAAGCATCTTTGATCTCTTGTCGTTCGAAGAATCGCATACCTCCGTAAATTCGGTACGGTAAGCCTGCTTGAATTAACGCTTCTTCAAGAACACGAGACTGGGCGTTATTACGGTATAGGAAAGCAGAGTCTTCCAATGCTCCACCGTTATCACGCCACTCTTTAATCTTACCCACAGCAAAGCGTGCTTCGTCTAATTCGTTATACGCCGAATAAATAGAAATTAACTCGCCCTCAACGCCTTCAGTCCATAATTTCTTGCCCATGCGTTCAGTGTTGTTACTGATCAATTCATTGGCAGCGTTTAGAATATTGGCGGTTGAACGGTAGTTTTGCTCTAGGCGAATGGTTTTGGCACCAACAAATTCATCTAAGAATTTTTGAATGTTTTCAATCTGGGCACCACGCCAACCATAAATCGATTGGTCATCATCACCCACGATCATCACATTACAATCTGAGCCAGCCATCATGCGTAACCACGCATATTGAATGTTGTTGGTATCTTGGAATTCGTCGACCAAAATATGCTTAAAGCGCGCTTGGTAATGCTCACGAATATGCTTGTGATCACGCAGTAGTTCATGGGCACGAAGAAGAATTTCAGCAAAGTCGACTAAGCCAGCACGATCACACGCTTCTTGATACGCGGTATACACTTTTAGCCAAGTCTGAGCGATAGGATCATTAAAGGTGTTAATTTGATGCGGACGCAAACCTTCATCTTTTTTGCCATTAATAAACCATGCAGCTTGGCGAGCTGGCCAGTTCTTATCATCTAGATTCTGGGCTTTGATCAAGCGTTTTAATAAACGTTGTTGATCGTCCGAATCGATAATTTGAAAGCCTTCAGGCAATTTTGCATCAAGATAATGAGCGCGAAGAATGCGGTGACAAATACCGTGGAAAGTACCATTCCACATACCGCCAGCACTGCCATGCATTAACTCTTCAATACGACCACGCATTTCAGCGGCGGCTTTATTGGTAAAGGTTACTGACATGATTGAGAAAGGAGACGCTTGTTCGATTTGCATTAACCATGCGATACGATGCACAAGTACTCGAGTTTTACCACTACCGGCACCCGCAAGCACAAGCATGTTTTCTAACGGAGCGGCTACGGCTTCGCGTTGTTTGTCATTAAGACCATCAAGAAGAAAAGAAACGTCCATCACATCACACTGGTTATTTATACATGTGAGTGAAGTATATACTGAAATGAAGTGAGACCCAAACGCCGAGGGGGGATTTGCCTTTAATTGAGCAAAGCTAAGACTGACTTCGACTTAGCTTACGTCCCTTCGCTTTAGTTTATAAGAAAGCTTAGACCGGTTTTGCCTTACATTGCTGCTGCCCACTACGGTAAGGTAAAATAGATGTCTCTTGCTCACCATTAGAGACCACTTCATAAAACTGAGGTAAATTGAAGTTCACTTTATCTGGATTCGCTAAATCGACATTATTACGGCTTGAGGTGTAATAATGGTTAATGCTGTTGACCATGTCATCTTTACTGCCATAACATTGATGGTAAATCTCAACCTTATTCTCTTCATCTAAGACGTAGATATTAAAGCCTTCATCCTGACTGTCATCAAAGAAGAACTGAATTAAACCTTCACTTGCAAACGAATCTACCGCTTCTGGAATAACGATACCACTGCTATCGCCAAGAGGAATAGTCGTTGAACCAATTGCTTTATTGGTTGAAATACTCGAGTAGAATTGTACCGAATCTTCCAGTTTTTGAATCGAAACCCCACGACGCTCAAAGAATAAGCCATACATGGTCGAGCCAATCTTTATGCCTTTAAAACGACGACGTTTTTCGTTATTTTCAACTGGTTTTAGACGCAGTTCGATACACTCAGCCAGCAATTGATAAATATTATTACGAATAATACCGCGCATCTGTTTGCTATAGCAGAAAACATCAACCGATTCGGGACGTGTTGCGTCTTGGTGCATTTTACATAGTACGGTTTTAAGCGCATCTAGAATGGCGGTCTCACCACTAAAGTTAAGCGTTCTCACTTCATGCCATGAATTACGGTATACCAAGTCGACACTGCCGATCAGATTATTCTGCTCACTACCACAACTGAAAATATCCGCATCCGTCTGATTCATACGTTCAGGCTTCATCTTCAATGTTTCTGTTGGGTCATTTTCTAAATTAATAAAAATAGAAAGCTGGCGAACCTCACATGGACTACCCAACTCTTCTTTGGTTGGGTGTGGCATATGAACAGAAAAGGTATTTCTTAGATCACTGACCATTTGATAGAACTTATCAATGTTCAAATCAGCATCGCGAACCACGGCATCTAAACGCGTTGATTCGGTTAGTAAGCCATTAAAAAATGCCCATGCCACTAACTTACTCAAATATCGGTTATGCTCTAAGTGCTTTGCACCCATTAACTCTTTTGCAATTAATGGTTTTTTATAAACATACCAACCCGCTTTGTTAATACCGCCATCTTGCACTTCAACGAAGCTCAAATCTGCTTCATGTAAGTCAGGGGAAATTTGGGGGTTCAGTAAGGTCACCTTGCCTGGCAGCTCTTCAAATGCAGCATACAGCTTACGAGCAAGAATACTGATATCTTCGGGGCTAATCGACGACGTTATATCATTATTACGCGCAAAACGGATCAAGTTACGATAACTTTGCATTAACGCTTCTAGCAAGTCGTTATGCGCTTTTTTAACTTGTTCCACCTTCCATGTACGACGAGAATCAAGCTCAACAATCGTCGCTTGAGGCCATCCCCACTGAGTCGTCAATTCTGTTAGCGCTTTACGGCGCCATTCAACAGAGCCTTGCCCTTGACGACGAGACAATTTCTCATGGGTTTTAAGGTAGAAACTACGGCGTACTAATTCTAAACGAGCCGGATCATTGGTCCGCTCAAGATAACGCGTCACTTTTTCTAGCATCAGATAATACGCATCCATACCGTAGAGATCAGGCTCATCGGCAAAGAATCGACGTTTACTATCAATACTTAATAATTGAGTGTGTGGGTATTCCCAAGAATAGGCTTCTAATAAGATCGCTTTTAGCACCGACTTAAACGGTGAATCAATACTCTTATAGAGTTGCCATAAGCTAGAGCCAAAGTACTCTTCTGCTGGTATATGATTTAGGCGCCCAAAATCAATCCATTGATCTCTTTTTATTACACCTTGAGAGCATAGCTGATCGACATATTCGTCATAACTCTCTTCCATTTCTGGTGGAATAATTTGCCATAACAGCTGCTGTCCACCGAGACATACTGCCGTTCGATAAAATTCATCTAACAATAATAAGTGCTGGGAAGACCCGCAGTTATCGCCCGTCATCTCTTCTGAATACGCTTCACGAAAACGGTTTTGTTCCATTAAGAAAAAATTTGCTTCAATATAAAATTGCTCTGCCCACTCTGTTAGCGCATCACACTTTTGCTGCAATAATACTTTTTTCTCTGCGGGAAGATCTTCTGGAATACAGACCCATATATCAAGGTCACTGCCAATGGTTTGACCAATAGAAGAAGTACTACCCATAGAATACAAACCAAGGATACTGCCCTGATTAGAGGTAGATAAAGGATAGCGAAGCGTCAGTTGAGCCATCCACTCACGCTGCTTCTTATTTGCATGAAACTGTTTAATACCGCTAGGTGCACCTTCAATAAAACCCGGAAGCTCCGAGTGATTAAAATGCAACAATAATGGCAATTGATGGAAAATCTCTTGCCCGAGTGGTTTCATTAATGCCAGCGCACGCTCTATACGTTGTTCCGTAAGGCGTTGCTGTCTAGCAATTAAAGTTTCAATATAGGTTTGCAAATAGAAAGCCTAGTTCATCTTTGTCATCAGTGATGACGGTTAATATTGAATATCATTTATTCAATACCGACTGTAAAACGTGATCAAGATAACACTTTTCATTGTGCTCGTAAAGTTTACACGCTTACAACAATATGGGTGCCCATACCATTTGGGTGTCGTTTTTAACCTATAATCACACTGTTGTCATCCTGTATTTTCACCTCACCCTCAAGTAGTGATAGGATAAGGTAATTATTTTGATCGGATATTACTATGTCACAGCAATTACCAGTTCGAATTGCCACTCGCAAAAGCCCTCTGGCTCTATGGCAAGCACACTTTGTTAAAGATGCACTGCAAACACTTCATCCAGGTTTGGAAGTAGAATTAGTTACAATGGTAACTAAAGGCGACATCATTCTTGATACGCCATTAGCAAAAGTAGGCGGAAAAGGATTATTCGTAAAAGAACTTGAAGTGGCTATGTTAGAAGGCCGTGCTGACCTTGCGGTTCACTCAATGAAAGATGTTCCTGTTGAGTTTCCTGAAGGATTAGGCTTAGTGACAATTTGTGAGCGTGAAGATCCACGTGATGCATTTGTCTCAAATACTTACACTTGCATTGAAGACTTACCACTAGGTTCGGTTGTTGGTACTTGTAGCTTGCGTCGTCAATGTCAATTACAAGAAGCACGCCCTGACTTAATTATTAAAGAACTACGTGGCAATGTAGGCACTCGTCTACAAAAATTAGACGACGGTAATTATGATGCGATCATTCTTGCGTGTGCCGGTCTTATCCGTCTTGGTCTAGAAGATAGAATCAAAAGCTCAATTGAACCAGAACAATCGCTACCTGCCGTTGGTCAAGGTGCGGTGGGCATCGAAACTCGTTTGGACGATACTCGTATTCGAGCACTACTTGAACCATTAAACCACCCAGAAACCGCGCATCGAGTATTGTGTGAGCGCGCAATGAATAACCGTCTTGAAGGTGGCTGTCAGGTTCCTATCGGTAGCTACTCTCTTATTGATGGTGACCAAATCTGGTTACGCGCGTTAGTTGGTGAGCCTGATGGTTCTATCATGGTACGTGGTGAAATTACAGGGTCTGTATCAGACGCCGAAGCATTGGGTACACAACTGGCTGAACAGTTACTTAACGATGGCGCGAAAGATATTTTAGACCGCCTCTACGCTGACGCTTAACGATGACGATTTTGGTGACTCGCCCTGAGCAAGAGAGCCAAGCATTGTGTGATGCCCTGAATCAATTAGGGCATCCTGCTATTTCTCACCCGTTGTTAACTATCCATCCCGGTAATGAACTCTCTCAACTTCCAGAACTTTTCTCACCACTCTCTGATGGGGATTTCCTTATTGCGGTCAGTCAGCACGCTGTCGAACACACTCAAAATTACTTGCAACATCACCAAATTGAGTGGAAAAAAGGGCTAAATTATCTTGCTGTTGGTCAAAAGAGCGCCCAACACCTCAGAACCTATATTTCAGATGCAGTACACTTCCCAACACCGAGCGACAGTGAACATTTATTAGCGCTTCCAGTGCTAAACCGTGTGGCAGGTAAGAAAGTACTTATTTTACGAGGAAACGGGGGACGTGATCTAATTTATCAAGCACTTGAAGCACTCGGTGCAGAAGTAAATTACTGTGAAGTTTATCAACGTAAAATGACGCCTTTTGATGGCAAACTCAATGCCCAAAAATGGCAATCACAAAACATCAATACCATAATTATCACCAGCGGAGAGCAACTGTCGTTTTTCACCTCTCAATTTGCTGGAACAGACTTAGATTGGGTGCTGCACTGTCGATTGTTAGTGCCTAGCGAACGAATTAACCTACTTGGACAACAACTTGGTTATCAACATATTGAAACGGTTGGCGGAGCCTCTAATTCCGACTTGCTGCACTATATCTGTGAGCATCATCATGATGGGATTTTCAAATGACAAAAAATAATCAACCACAGACTGCAGAAGAAGCAGAACTGGTTTCCTCTTCTCCTGCAATAGAAAAAGAACAGAAGAAAACAGAGCAAACACCACCACAATCAACGACAAAAACAGACGCATTTGTTGATAAAAAAAGTCGTCGTCTAGGCACTGTTGCTATCATTATCTCTATTCTGTTGAGTGGCGGAACCTTCCTTACCTCTCAACAACAAACAACACAACAGCAGATTAAAATCGCTCAGCTTGAACAACAACTCAAGGCTGCTGATAGCTCTTTTGATGCAAAACTGGTCACCGCAGAGCAGCGTATTACCGATAAAGCAGACGAAATCGTTCGTAAAGCAACGGTATTAATGCAACAGCAAGATAAAAGCATTGCGAGCCTACAACTGGCGATTGCTGATGTGAAAGGCCGTCGCCCGAATGACTGGCTACTTGCTGAAGCTGATTACTTGGTAAAAATGGCTGGTCGTAAACTGTGGCTTGAGCATGATGTGGTTAGCGCTACCCGATTAATGGAAAATGCCGACCAACGAATCTCTGCACTAAATGACCCAAGCTTAACTCCTCTACGTCGCGCAATGGCCAATGACATTGCGACATTAAAAGCCATTCCTCTTATTGACCGTGATGGATTAGTTCTTAAACTAAATAGCCTTGAACAACAAATTAATCAATTACCGTTAGCCAGTGCGATTCTTCCTGAAGCCAATGCGATTGAGACAAAAGAAGTGTCTACTAATATCAATGATTGGCAATCGAACCTAATGCAATCACTGGATGACTTCGCAGGACACTTTATTACTTATCGTGTGCGTGAAGGTAATGTCATCCCATTACTAAGTCCTGAGCAACACTTCTACCTAAAAGAAAACATTAAAGGTAAATTACTGCTGGCTTCAAAAGCATTATATCGTGAACAAAGTGAAGTTTACGCAACCGCTTTAGAAAGTGCGAAATTATGGTCTTCACAATATTTCCAACAAGATGACCCCGCAGTAAAAAGCTTTATGGCTCAGTTGGATTCCTTAGCTAAACTCAACGTCGATGTTCGTTATCCACAAAAACTTAAAACTCAAGTGCTACTGTCTGATTTCATCTCTGAGCGCCTACGTCGTAACGTACAATCTATTGGCGAAACGCAAGTAAAAACAGAGCCGGCAAAGAAAGCCCTTGCTCCTGAAAAGAAAGCCAACGTAGAAAAAATGACTAAAGGAGATGAATCATGATCCGATTACTTCTTCTGGCCATTGTCTTAGTCGGTGGATTAATCGTAGGGACGACATTTGCCGACCAACAAGGTTATGTGCTTATTTCTGTGGCTGATACAACGATTGAAATGAGTCTAACCACACTGGTTATCTTTATTGCAGCCTTGATCGCAGGGTTATTTTTATTAGAAATACTGGTAAAACGCATTCTCTCTGTTGGTAATTTTACTCGTGGTTGGTTCAGCGCTCGTCATTTACGTAAAGCGCGTTATAACACCTTTAAAGGTATGATCAAACTGCATGAGGGGGAATGGAAAGAAGCGGAACGCCTGATCACCAAAGGCGGTCGTTATAATGACTTTCCTCTACTTAACTATCTTGCTGCTGCTGAAGCCGCTCAAGGTCGTCAACAGATAGAACAGCGTGATCGCTACCTACAACTGGCTTCTGAACAGTCAGACAGTACACTCGCGGTAGCGCTAACAAGTGCAAAATTACAAATGCGTGAAGAAGAGTATGAGCGCGCCCTTGCTACTCTTCAGTCAGTCAAAGTCGATTACCCTCGTAACCCTATTTTACTTGGGTTACTTAAAGAGTGTTATTTGGCACTTAATGAATGGCAAGCCCTAAAGAACATCATTCATCCTTTAACTAAAGCGAACCTTATTTCAGAGCGGCAAGCGTTAGAACTGGAAGAGAAAGCGGAATGTGGATTAATGGCCTTTATCGCAACCAATAAAGGCACAGCAGGCTTATTAGAGCATTGGAATACGCTGCCTAAGAAACTAAAAAAACACGTTCCTGTTTTAATTTGTTTAATCAAACAATTACATGATCGTAAAGCAGACTCTGAAGCTTATATTATCCTGCGTGATAACTTGAAGAAACGTGCGGATGATCGCTTAGTCGCACTCTTACCTACGTTGAACCTGGCTGATTATCATCCTGCAACCGTATTACTAGAAAACATGGCCAATTACGACGTGCGTAACCCTGTTATTCAAAGTACGCTTGGCCAGCTATATATGCGCACAGAAAAATGGCAGCCCGCACGCGACCACTTTGAAGCGGCATTAGAGGTGCGTGAAGATATGTCTGATTACGCCTACCTTGCACGAGTACTAGATAAGCAAAACCGTAAGCAAGCAGCAGCGGACTTATCTCGTAAAGCGCTTACCATGGTTGATGATACAGAGTAATACAAAAGTAATTTAGCACTTAGAATACTCAATTTATACCCATAAAAAATGCCACTATTAACGTGGCATTTTTATTTGTATTAACTAAAGCTAAAAATTAGATAAAGGCAAACGCATCACCAAATAACTGTTCTTTCTTCGCTTGTTTTTCTGTGGTGAATTGCTCACGCGCAGCGCCTGCCATCTCAAAACGACCTGCAATGTAGATATCCATTTCAGCTAAAGAGTTAAAATCTTCTTTTACCGCTTCAAGTACATTACCCGTTTTACCCGCCCAGCCTTCCGCTTTCTCTACAACAGGTACAAAGGTAATATGCTCATGCGCTGCTGCAATGGCTTCTATCTCTGCTTTTGCATACAGTTGACACTCATCACGGCCACCCCAGTATAGGAAGATTGGCTTTTGAATTTTTTGACTAATGGCATGATCTAAAATTGAACGTACGTAGCTAAAACCAGTACCACCAGCGATTAACAGCATTGAACGCTCGCTGTCTTCACGGATCCACGCTTCACCATGAGGGGCATCAATTTGGATATCTCCGCCGTTTTCTAGTGCCGCTTTCATTGACTCCACCACTTCACCGGCATAGGCATTGTGCTCTGCAGCGCCGATGTGTAGTTCAATTTCGCCTTCATGACGACAAGGGCTGCTAGCGATTGAGAATGGGCGCTTGTCTTTCTCTCCCATCACAACCATTAGGTATTGGCCTGCTTTAAATTCTACTGGCTGTTCTGGGTGAAGTAATATTTGAAAAGTATTACAAGCCAATGGCTCGATAGACTTTACTTTGCAATTGATTGGCATGACTTTCCTTTTTCAGCTGATACCTATTTAACATGGTATTTATACGCTGTAATTATTATGTGTATTGAGCATTAAGCTCTAATTATACGGGGAGGATTTATTCTAACAACAGCACTAAATCACTTTTTGCTGTTGCCTGACACGCAAATACCCACCCTTCTTGTTGTTCTTTGTCGGTTAGAAGTGGTTCTAAATCGTATTCAATTTCCCCTTCTAACTTTTTACATAAGCACATGGCACATGCACCTACTTGGCATCGATTTGGGTAGTTTATCCCCGCTTCCAATGCCGCATCTAAGATGGTTTGTCCTTCTTCGATGCTGAATTCTTTTTGCTGTGGGAGTAAGGTTATTTTTTTCATCACACCTTTCTTTATCTTTTTCAGAGCTTAATGAAATACCTTTTCGTTTACTTTATCCAGTGAAATGAAATGTCTTTCCGCAAAAGCAGAATGGATTTAATTAGTGTTGATAGCTTATCGATAACAACAGCTGTTTTGCTACAAGACATTACACTTCACTAAAATATGTAGTAAACCAATACTTATTTGAAAATACCTAATTCATCCCAAATGGCATCGATTTTAGCAACAACTTCTGGGTCTTTCTTGATTGGTGTTCCCCACTCACGAAGACATTCAGAGCCCAATTTATTGGTCGCATCTAATCCCATTTTTGAGTGTCCGTCGCCATCTTGCAAAAATAACGTATCTCTTGCAGGGTCCATTCGAGTGGTTACCGCCCAAATAATGTCGTTCCAATCACTCACATCGACATCGTCATCACACACGATAACAAACTTGTTCTCATCAAACTGAGACCAAACCGCCTCCATGATTTTCTTACCATTACCGACCGCTTGCTTATTGATAGAAACGACGACCATACTGGCATTGTTGTTTTGCAAATGAATATCGATAATCTCAGGGCACGCTTTGGTAATTTCCGCCAAACACCCTTCAATCTGCTCACTGTCTGTCAGTGAATATTCAACATTAGGTGATAATGCTAATTCGGCGTCCCATTTTTTAGTGATATCTAAGCCCATTTTTGAGCCTAAACCAACGACTGGCGAAGCAAAATCTAATGAATCGATTGGTGTATTCTCTATCATCAAACTATCACGAGCTGGATCCATATGCTGAGACATTGCTGCAGTCACTTGTGACCAATCTCGTGCGTTAACCTCTTCATCACACACTAATACAAATTTGGTGTACATGAACTGACGCAAGAACGACCACACCCCCATCATCACGCGTTTTGCGTGTCCTGGGTATTGCTTCTTCATCGTCACTACCGCCATGCGGTACGAACACCCTTCTGGTGGCAAATAGAAATCAATAATTTCAGGAAATTGCTTTTGTAAGATCGGCACAAACACTTCGTTTAACGCCACACCTAATACCGCGGGTTCATCAGGTGGACGGCCCGTATATGTACTGTGATAGATAGGCTCTTTACGCATGGTAATGTGCGTTACAGTAAATACGTGATGTTTTTCAACTTCATTATAGTAACCGGTGTGATCGCCATAAGGGCCTTCATCGGCAAACTCAGCAGGATCGATATAGCCTTCAAGTACAATTTCAGCATTGGCTGGGACTTCTAAATCGTTACTAATCGACTTAGTAATTTCAGTTCGACTACCACGCAGAAGACCTGCAAATGCGTATTCTGATAAGGTGTCAGGAACTGGCGTTACAGCACCAAGAATCGTGGCAGGATCGGCACCAAATGCGACAGAAACAGGGAAAGGTTCACCTGGGTTAGTTTCCATCCAGTCACGCAAATCAAGCGCACCACCACGGTGAGCAAGCCAACGCATGATGACTTTGTTTTTACTCAGTTTCTGTTGACGATAAATACCCAAATTCTGACGTTTCTTATTTGGGCCTTTAGTGATGGTTAAACCCCAAGTTAATAGCGGTGCAACATCATCTGCCCAGCAACTCATTACCGGAATTTTATCTAAATCAACCTCATCACCTTGCCAAACAATCTGTTGGCAATTTGCCTTGCGAATATTCTTAGTTGGCATATTCAATACTTGCTTGAATACCGGCAATTTATCTAGTGCGTCTTTAAAACCTTTTGGTGGCTCTGGCTCTTTTAGATACGCTAATAATTTACCCACTTCACGCAGTTCAAGAACCTCTTTACGACCCATACCAATCGCAACACGTTCAGCAGTACCAAATAAGTTCGTTAATACAGGGATATCGTAACCGATGGGATTTTCAAATAGCAATGCTGGACCACCCGCTCGTAAAGTACGATCGCTGATCTCTGTCATTTCATAATGTGGGTCAATGGGGTGTGAAATGCGTGTTAACTGCCCGATCTGTTCCAAGTGATTGAGAAAATCACGTAAATCCTTATATTTCATCGCTATCTACTGTCGTGAAGTTTGAATAGATTATACCCAACCCAATTCAAACTCACACTCTCTATTTACTTTTGCCAATCAAGCTCGTGATTAGCGTTGTGATAATGCTAAGCTAACGTGTTGCTTTCGAACTTTATTACGTGTTGTTGGCAGACTTTCTAACCACGATGTATGGCCATAATTAGCAAGATGCATTGCCACCGCACCACCGTCTTGAATATGGTCAATTTTAGCCAATAAGAACTGTTGAACATCTTGAGGTAGAGGATGCAGCTGAGCTAATGAAGCAAAAGCATTCTGTTTTAAAGATGGATTATTGGTTGCTGACATTAATTGCTGAGTCGCAAATGGATCGGGAGCGATACGAGATAAACGCTCAAGCTCTGCAATGCTGTGTTGATCAGTACGCATTTTCCATAAGATTTTATACACATCACTGCTTTGAGATAATTGAGCAAGACGTACCATTACCTCGGTCGTTGGTAACCAAACAGATAAAGGATCATCGGTAATTTGTGATACAAGATAACCTAGCGCTTCAGGGGTTAAGCTATCCAATTCAGCTAAGACGATCGATTGACGAACACGAACCTCATGAGGCTCACCCACTAGCCATTCAGATAACACCAAGCGCCTCTCTTCAGTCGCGAGAATAAAATCCAACACCTGTTGGTCTTTTTTCATTTGGTTTAGAACGCGCGAAGCAATACTAGAATAATCAAAAGCGAGTTTCGTCACCACATACCCATTACCTTGCTCTTTAATAGTATAAGTCGGATGAATAGCCAATTGTTCTTTCAGCCAAATGGTCCCCTTAGGGCTTAATATCAGTTTTTTTTGTTCTATTTGCTGTACCAACATGAAGCGAACAGCTTCTTGCTGTGGCATAGAGAGACGATTAAGAGAAAAGTTGAGCGTGATGATATCGCCATCAATCAAATATTGATGCAGTTCATCGACCTTCTTATTGAGCTGCTGGTCAACCAGCAAGCTATTGACGAAGCTTGGTTGAACATCAGATGCAGAAACCTGACTCGTCAGCAAACTTGCAGAGAGGAGGATCGATGCTAACAGTCCTTGTCGCATATGTTACTCCTTTAGATAAACTAAGCGGACATTCCTATTCCAAAGCTTAGTACAAATGATGATGCCGTTAAATTAACAAAAACTCAACAAAAAACGCCACCTAAATAGGCAGCGTTTCATTATTTATTGACCTTGGTACCAATAATTGAGTTAAGTATCAATTATTGACGACGCATCGCATCAAAGAATTCGTCGTTAGTCTTCGTCATTGATAGCTTATCAATTAGGAATTCCATTGCGTCAGTCTCGCCCATTGGGTGAACAATCTTACGCAAGATCCACATTTTCTGTAGCTCATCCGGCTTAGTTAGCAACTCTTCACGACGAGTACCTGAACGGTTAAAGTCGATAGCTGGGAATACACGTTTTTCCGCAATCTTACGGTTTAGGTGTAATTCCATGTTACCTGTACCTTTGAACTCTTCGTAGATAACTTCATCCATTTTAGAGCCAGTATCAACAAGCGCTGTTGCGATGATAGTTAAGCTACCACCTTCTTCAACGTTACGAGCAGCACCGAAGAAGCGCTTAGGACGGTGAAGTGCGTTTGCATCCACACCACCAGTAAGAACTTTACCAGATGATGGAATTACAGTGTTGTATGCACGAGCTAGACGAGTGATTGAGTCAAGCAAGATAACTACGTCTTTCTTATGTTCAACAAGACGTTTTGCTTTCTCGATAACCATCTCAGCAACTTGTACGTGACGAGACGCTGGCTCATCAAACGTAGACGCAACTACTTCACCCTTAACTAGGCGTTGCATCTCTGTTACTTCTTCCGGACGTTCATCGATAAGTAGAACCATCAACTCACACTCAGGGTGATTATGCGCAATACTTTGGGCGATGTTTTGAAGCAACATTGTTTTACCCGCTTTTGGCGGAGCAACAATCAGACCACGTTGGCCACGGCCAATTGGTGATGCTAAATCAAGAACACGTGCTGTAATGTCTTCTGTTGAACCATTACCACGCTCCATGCGTAAACGATCGTTCGCATGTAAAGGAGTAAGGTTTTCAAAAAGGATTTTGTTACGAGCATTATCAGGACGATCATGGTTAACTGCGTTTACTTTAAGAAGAGCAAAGTAACGTTCGCCATCTTTCGGTGGACGAATCTTTCCAGAAATCGTGTCACCAGTACGCAAGTTAAAGCGACGAATTTGGCTTGGAGACACATAAATGTCATCCGGGCCAGCCAAATAAGAACAATCTGCAGAACGAAGGAAACCAAAGCCATCTTGAAGAATCTCAAGAACCCCATCTCCAAAGATGTCTTCACCGCTTTTCGCATGTTGCTTAAGGATGGAGAAGATGATGTCTTGTTTTCTTAGACGCGCTAGGTTTTCTAGGCCTAATGATTCGCCAAGAGCAACAAGATCCGATACAGGTCGGTTTTTAAGTTCAGTAAGATTCATAGTGGTAGGTAGTTGTTTAGTCAAAATCAGATTCTATCTTTAGTTGATTTAAGAATGGATGACCTTCGAGCTCGGTCAAGAAATGAAATCGTATGAATTACGCGCGATAAATTATCACTTATTCGCTTTTTAGTCTAGGGGATTCCCCTTAATTTCTGAGCTTAGCTTAGCTCAGATAAAACAAAACCGCACATAATTTCTCATTATATGCGGTTCTATCTACTTTAATGCTGTCCTATATTACAGGTTTGCATCAAGAAACTCTTTAAGTTGAGTCTTAGAAAGTGCACCCACTTTCGTTGCAGCTACGCCGCCATCTTTGAAAAGAAGCAGTGTTGGAATACCGCGAATACCAAACTTTGGTGGTGTTCCAGCATTCTGATCGATATTTAATTTACCAATCGTTAATTTGCCTTCGTACTCGTCAGCAATTTCGTCCAAAATAGGAGCGATCATTTTACAAGGACCACACCATTCCGCCCAGAAATCTACTAATACTGGGCCTGCAGCATTGATCACACTTTCTTCAAAACCGCCATCTGTAAGCTGCAAAATTTTGTCGCTCATCGTCAACTCCAACGTTAAATTTAAAGGCTGATTTGATGATAACCAGCAAATTGATTCTCTATTTGAATGGAATACGTTTCGTATTGCAAGCTTTAACTGATATTCTATAGCAATGAAAAAGACGCACATCACAGAGCAAAACTTTGCCGACCTAGGTTTACAGCCTCAGGTTATCGACGGTTTGAATGCAAAAGGGTTCATTAAATGTACTCCTATTCAAGCTAAGGCATTGCCGGTACTGCTCGCCGGCCAAGACATTGCAGGCCAAGCCCAAACGGGTACAGGTAAGACGTTAGCGTTCCTTACTGCTACTTTTAATCACCTATTAACGACACCGGCACCTGAAGGTCGTAAAATCACGCAACCGCGTGCCATCATCATGGCGCCAACACGTGAACTAGCGATTCAAATCTTCAATGATGCAGAATCACTGATCGCAAGCACGGGTCTAAAAGCCGCGTTAGCTTACGGTGGCGAACGTTACGAAAAACAACAACAAGTGATTGAGCAAGGCGTTGATATTTTGATCGGTACTACCGGTCGTATCATCGACTTCTATAAGCAAGGTCACATCGACTTTAAGATGATCCAAGTGGTTGTTCTTGATGAAGCCGATCGCATGTTCGATCTTGGTTTTATTAAAGATATTCGCTTTATCTTCCGTCGTATGCCTGCGCCAACTGAACGCTTGAACATGTTGTTCTCTGCTACGCTATCTTACCGTGTACAAGAGCTTGCTTTTGAACACATGCAAGAGCCAGAGCACGTTGTTGTTGAACCAGAACAAAAAACAGGTCATCGCATCAAGGAAGAGCTTTTCTATCCTTCAAATGATCACAAAATGGCATTACTTCAAACGCTTATTGAGGAAGAATGGCCAGATCGCGCGATTATCTTTGCAAACACTAAACACAAGTGTGAATCAGTTTGGGGTCACCTAGCTGCTGATAAACACCGCGTTGGTCTTCTTACTGGTGACGTTCCACAGAAAAAACGTGAGCGCATTTTAGAAGAGTTTACTAAAGGTGATGTCGATATCTTAGTGGCTACTGATGTCGCTGCTCGTGGTCTTCACATTCCACAAGTAACGCACGTATTTAACTTTGATTTACCAAACGAAGCAGAAGATTATGTTCACCGTATTGGCCGTACTGGTCGTGCTGGTGCAAGTGGTAACTCTATTAGCTTCGCATGTGAAGAATACGCAATTAATCTTCCAGCAATCGAAGAGTATATTGAGCATTCAATTCCACAATCTGATTACGACGCTTCAGCATTACTTGAAGATTTACCTGCACCACTACGTCTTCAACGTCGTCCGCAGCAAAATCGTCGTAACGGCAACAACAATGGTCAACGTCAAGGCGGAAATCGTAAATATTCTCGCCCACGTCAACCTCGTAGCCCTCAAGCATAATCTGAGTTCTACGGAAAAAATTAAAAGGATGTTATGAAAAGTTCAACAATATCACCTATGTATGCCGCCATTGATTTAGGCTCCAATAGCTTCCATATGCTTGTTGTGCGTCATATAAATGGTAGTGTGCAAACCATGGCCAAAATTAAACGTAAAGTTCGTTTGGCTTCGGGATTAGATGAAAACTACACACTCAGCCATGAAGCTATGCAGCGTGGGTGGGATTGTTTGAGCTTATTTGCAGAACGCCTGCAAGACATTCCTGTAGAAAACATTCGCATTGTCGGAACCGCAGCATTGCGCGTCGCGACCAATGTGGATGTCTTCTTAGAAAAAGCCAATCAAATCTTAGGTCATGACATTAATGTGATCGAAGGCGAAGAAGAAGCTCGTATGATTTACCAAGGAGTTGCGCACACTTCAGGTGGTAATGGTCGCCGTTTAGTTGTTGATATCGGCGGAGCAAGTACAGAGTTAATTATTGGCGATGGCTTTGAAGCTCAAGCACTCACAAGCTTAAAAATGGGCTGTGTAACTTGGTTAGAAGGCTATTTTAAAGATCGTGCATTAACGCAAAGTAACTTTGATGCGGCCATTGCTGGTGCAAAAGAGACACTAGCTCCTATCCTAACTCGATATACCGACCTTGGTTGGCAAACTTGTGTAGGGGCAAGTGGTACGGTCCAAGCATTGCAAGAAATTATGTTGGCGCAAGGCATGGATGAGGTGATTACCTTGGCCAAGCTAAAGCGCCTTCAAAAACAAGCAATGCAATATGAACACCTAGAAGAATTAGATATCGATGGATTAACGCTTGAGAGAGCACTCGTGTTCCCGAGCGGTTTATCCATCCTTATTGCTATTTTTGAATTATTAGACATCGATTCTATGACGTTAGCTGGCGGCGCTTTACGTGAAGGTCTGTGCTACGGCATGATCGATGAATTGCAGCACGATGAAGTATGTCAACGTACGATTAAAAGCGTTCAACAACGCTATCAGCTAGATGTTGATTACGCACAACAAGTGACAGACTTGTCTATCCAATTAGTTCAACAATGTGGGGATAACTGGCTTGTTGAACCTCAAGCATTACCTTTACTAACGGCTGCAACTCAACTGCATGAAATTGGTATGTGTATTGATTATAAAAAAGGTGGAGAGCACTCTGCCTATTTAATCAATGCCCTTGATTTACCGGGATTTACTCGCGCTCAAAAACATTTACTTGGTGAACTATTACGCCGTTACCGTGAATCGTTTTCAGCAATGCCCGCCCAACATGCTGTTTCAGATGCCTCAGCGCAACGTATGTTACGTATACTTCGTTTAGCACTTATCTTAACCCATCGTCGCGATGTAAATTTAGCACCAGCGGTAACCCTATCTGAAAACAACGATGTTCTGTCGCTGTCTATTGATGCTACTTGGTTAGCTGCGAATCCTCTAACAAGAGCTGAACTAGAGATTGAAGCAGATAAGCAGACGAATATTGGTTGGGATTTGGTTATAGATGCTAGGGACGAGTAAGAGCCTATGCGCTGCGCTGACTAGAGGCTAGAACGCTTCGCTTCTATAAGAGCAAAAGCAAGAGCCTTACTGGTAGTAATTTCAGGATTCAGGATTCAGGATTCAGGATTCAGGATTCAGGATTCAGGATTCAGGATTCAGGAAAAATAAAAGCATGATGATTAACTAAAATCATCATGCTTTTTTTATTTTTTAGAAAAGAGTTAACAGCACTGAATTCTATGCTCTTATAGCCTCTAGTTAGCGCAGCGTATAGTCTCTAGTTAATACTAAAACCCACCACACCCACCCCTGAAACCTTTAAGCGAAGCGATCTGAACCCTGCCCTTACTTCTTATCTTCCGCCAACCACTCTGCTACATCTTTCGCAAAGTAAGTTAGGATGCCATCCGCACCAGCACGCTTAAAGCACAGTAGCGATTCCATCACTGTATCGCGCTCACTCAACCAACCATTCATAATAGCGGCTTTGTGCATCGCGTACTCACCTGATACTTGATAAGCAAACGTAGGCACTTGAAGTTCAGTTTTAACACGGCGAACGATGTCCAAGTAAGGCATACCTGGTTTCACCATCACCATGTCCGCACCTTCATTGATGTCCATTGCCACTTCATGAATTGCTTCATCACTGTTTGCTGGGTCCATCTGGTAATTTTTCTTATTACCGCCTTTCAGGTTTGATGAAGAACCCACTGCATCACGGAACGGGCCATAATAACAAGACGCGTATTTTGCAGAGTACGCCATGATTTGTGTATGAACATGGCCCGCTTTTTCTAGCGCTTTACGGATCTCACCAATACGACCATCCATCATATCAGACGGAGCCACCACATCAGCACCCGCTTCTGCATGTGATAACGCCTGTTTAATCAGAACTTCTGTCGTTACGTCATTCATTACGTAACCATCTTCATCGATGATGCCATCTTGGCCGTGTGTTGTGAATGGGTCTAGAGCAACATCTGTAATCACACCAAGCTCTGGCACATGCTCTTTCAAAGCTTTAACTGTACGTTGAACTAAACCTTCAGGATTGTGAGCCTCAGCAGCACAAAGACTCTTCGCATCTTGTGAAACCACAGGGAAAAGTGCAATCGCAGGAATGCCTAAATCATAAAGACGCTGTGCTTCTTCAAGCAATAAATCAATTGATAAGCGCTCAACACCCGGCATTGACTCTACCGTTTCACGACGATCTTTACCCATAAGTACGAACATTGGATAGATTAAGTCATTAACGGTTACTTGGTTCTCAGCCATTAGACGACGGCTAAATTCATGTTTACGCATACGGCGCATACGGCGGTTTGGAAACGCACCTAGAATGGATACAGACACACTGTGCTCCTTTTTTGTATTTATGATACGTTCCAATATATACCTATCGAGTAGCTAATCGTAGTCTTTACCCTGACTTTTTCGTATAGATCTGATTTTTACTTTGAACTTGGTATGATAGCGATAATTATTCTTCTTTTAGGGTTTCACCATGATCGATACTCATGCTCATATTTATGCTAAAGAATTTGATGACGATAGAGATGCTGTTGTTCAGCGCGCACTAGCACAAGGCATTAGCAAGATTCTATTGCCTAATATTGATTTAGAATCTATCGAACCAATGCTAAAAACCGAAGCGGCTTACCCTGAGATTTGCCATTCAATGATGGGATTACACCCTTGTTATGTGAATGCTGATGTTAAACAGACCTTAGCAACTATTTACTCATGGTTTGAAAAACACAACTTCATTGCGGTAGGTGAAATAGGTATTGATCTATACTGGGACAAAACCTTTAAAGCGGAACAAGAGATGGCATTCATCACCCAATTAAATTGGGCAAAAGAGATGAAACTGCCTGTTGTGATTCATACTCGTGATTCTATTGAAGAGACATTAACCCTGCTAAAACAAGAGCAAGATGGCTCATTGTCAGGTACTTTCCATTGCTTTGGTGGCTCTGTTGATGAAGCCAAAGCGATCAATGATTTAGGCTTTCATTTAGGTCTTGGTGGTGTTTCTACTTTTAAAAATGGTGGTATGGATAAAATCATTCCTCACCTTAATATGGATTACTTAATCTTAGAGACCGATTGCCCATATTTAGCGCCTGTACCACACCGTGGTAAGCGTAATGAGCCAGCGTATACGCAGCTAGTTGCTCAACGTGTGGCGGATTTGCGTGAAATGAGTTTGGCGGATGTTGATGTGGTTACGACGGCGAATGCGAGAAAACTTTTTGGGATTTAAGAGCCAAAAAACGTTTTCAGGTTTCAGGTTTCAGGTTTCAGAAATAATCTATACGCTGCGCTAACTAGAGGCTAGACCGCTTCGCTTCTATAAGAGAAAAAGCTGATTCTTTAACGCTGCTATTCCAACGTCACAATACTCGCTCTTATAGTATCTAGTTAGCGCAGTGTATAGTTTCTAGCGAATATAGATAGACTAATCACACATCCCCCTGAAACCTTTAAGGGAGCTTGCGACCGATCTGAACCCTGCTTTTTTACTTTACCCCAAACAAGAAAAACCCCGCTAGACTCTCGTCTAACGGGGTTATAACTTTACTCGCAGCAATCCGGCTACTAATGGTGCTCCATGCATCAAATCCTTGATAGTATACTGATTCCTTCAGTGCATTCCTTTCTCGCTATCCTAGCGGTGTCCTTGATCTTATCCTGATCCGTTAACAGTCCGTAGTTAACTCTCTTCGCTTGTTCCTTGAGCGGTGTCCCTTACATCATCCTGATGTGCAGTCCATTTACCTCAATCCTAGAGGTGTCCATTGTCTTTCCTTAGTAGCAACCATCCTAGTTACTATTGCGTCCATTCAATGTCTATTTCGCTATCCGTGCCGATTACTAATCCTAAGTAACCGAGTGCCTCATCCTGAAGCGTACCAAATCCTTGGCTAGTTCCTGTTCCGTGTCAGCATCCTTCCGACATCAATAAGATTACGCTTTTCATTATTTTCAGCAATAGACTAAATTCAAACTTTTGCAAAAAGAAATATCGCCCTTTTACTTAAATATAGAAAACAATTAAATATCAATAGGTTAACTTCAAGTCAGTTATGTTTACCCATGAATAAAGCGAAAAAGCGCACTTGTTTGTGAGAGATCTCGCACACGGGTCATGGTGTTTTGGGTGTAAGGATTAAGATCGCTTCGCTTGAAGGTTTCAGGAGTGAACGTGTTAAGTGGTAAATACAGCTAGAAACGATACGCTTCGCTAACTAGAAACTATAAGATCAAAAGATAGACGGCTTCGCCTTGAGAGGTGAAACAACACTTAAGCCCTGCATTTACAACCCCTCCTAGCCTTATATCAACAGTAGTGATCAAATAAGATAATTACTCAAGGGGAGGAACTGTATTGTGAGCGCTGAAATATCCGCACCAAAGAAGGTTCTCCCCCTTTATCTATACATTACTGGGAGCGATAATATCAATATAAGGGGGAGTTAGAGGGGGTTGTTGATACCATATTTCATCAAGATTCTGAATCAGCTTTTGCTCTTATAGAAGCGAAGCGTTCTAGCCTCTAGTTAGCGCAGCGTATAGGTTCTTCCTGAACCCTGCTCTTTTACTTTACCCCAAACAAGAAAAACCCCGCTAGACTCTCGTCTAACGGGGTTATAACTTTACTCGCAGCAATCCGGCTACTAATGGTGCTCCATGCATCAAATCCTTGATAGTATACTGATTCCTTCAGTGCATTCCTTTCTCGCTATCCTAGCGGTGTCCTTGATCTTATCCTGATCCGTTAACAGTCCGTAGTTAACTCTCTTCGCTTGTTCCTTGAGCGGTGTCCCTTACATCATCCTGATGTGCAGTCCTTTTACCTCAATCCTAGAGGTGTCCATTGTCTTTCCTTAGTAGCAACCATCCTAGTTACTATTGCGTCCATTCAATGTCCATTTCGCTATCCATGCCGATTACTAATCCTAAGTAACCGAGTGCCTCATCCTGAAGCGTACCAAATCCTTGGCTAGTTCCTGTTCCGTGTCAGCATCCTTCCGACACCAATAAGATTACGCTTTTCGATTATTTCAGCAATAGACTAATTACGAATATTTGCAAAAAAATTATCTGTTATTTCACCACGGAATATAAATCATTATTTATCAGTACGTTATAAATAAACAGGTAATATAAACTACAAATAAAGTGCAAAATCTTACCCACTTGTAAGAGATCTCGCACAAGAGAGTTCTACTTTGTCTCTTCTTTCTATTCTAATGCTAAAGTTTAATAGTGATCATGATCACTTTATAGCAAGCTGGATAAATAGGTGATCAGAAAATTGCGTAGGAGAATTTAATTAGAGCGAGGCATAAAAAAAGCGCTGACTTCATATCAGCGCTTTAATATAGATTCTTAATCAAGCATTACGCTTCATCTTTTTCCATATCATCTTCATTCTCTTCTCTTACGTAAAAACGTGAGAAGAACAAACCAATTTCAAACAGAATACACATAGGTACTGCAAGCAAGGTTTGAGAGATAATATCTGGTGGCGTCAGCATCATACCAACAACAAAAGCACCCACTACAATGTATGGTCGCTTTTCTCTGAGTGTTTCAGGCGTTGTTGCTCCTGTCCAGCACAGTAAGATAATGGCAACAGGTACTTCAAATGCAATACCAAAAGCCATAAATAGCGCTAAGACAAAATCAAGATAACTGGCAATATCCGTTGCTACTTGAACCCCTTCAGGTGCAATTGTGGTAAAGAAACCAAACACCAAAGGAAAGACAACAAAGTAAGCAAAAGAAACACCGGCGTAAAACAATAAAGAGCTTGAGAACAGTAATGGCATGACAAGTTTTTTCTCATGCTTATACAGTCCTGGAGCCACAAATGCCCACACCTGATAAAGAATCATAGGTACAGCAACAAATACCGATGCCACCAAAGTCAGCTTTATGGGCGTGAAAAAAGGTGACGCGACATCAGTTGCTATCATCGTTGCGCCCGCTGGTAATCTTTCTACCAAGGGTGCAGATAAGAACTCATAAATGTCGTTAGCAAACCAAACCAGACCTAAAAATACTACTATTACAGCAATTAATGCCTTTAATAGACGATTTCTTAGCTCTAGCAGATGAGTTAACAACGGTTGAGAGTGTTCAGCTGATGACATAATTACTCTGCTTTTGTTTTAGAAGTTGAATCAGATGTCACCGGAGCTGCTGTATCTACCTTTTGAGTATCTACGCTTTCTTCTGGTTTTGCATATGGACGAGTGACATCAGCTGCCGCTTGTTTTAACTCTTCCACTGATTTTTTAAGATCAGGGGCTAAGTCTTCCATATTCATCTGTTCTGCTTTACGCAAATTTTCTTGTAGCTCTTGTATTTTCAACTCTTGAGACAGCTCATCTTTGACGTTATTCGCCATGCTTTTTGCTGCACTCACAAATTGAACAACCGAACGAATCGCCTTTGGCAAACGTTCAGGTCCTAATACAACGAGCCCAACAACAGAGATCAGTATCAGTTCCCAAAAACCGATATCAAACACGTGTTATGCCTGCTCTTTGTCGTTTTGCTTTTGTTTTTCTACTGTTTCTGCTTCTTTTTTCTCTAAGTTTTGAGGAGCAACAAAGTCTGCGTCTTTTTTCGCATCTTTTGCTGTGTCTTCATCGCTTATTGCTTTTTTAAAGCCTTTAACTGCAGAACCCAAATCACTGCCTACACCGCGTAATTTCTTCGTACCAAATAGTAGAATAATGATTACTGCAATAATAAGAAGTTGCCAAATACTAATACCACCCATGCTTATTTCCTCAGCGTGTTAGGGGTTAAAAAATTGCTAAATAGAGTAACGTTTATTGACGATATGCTCGCCAGCTTAATAGCCAAAACGTGACTCCTGTAGCAGCACTAATTGATGCTAACGCAGTAATGTTACTGGTTAATAACACCGCAGAACAAATCAGCAGAGTTGCGCCAACATTAAATAGGAATTTACCTTTTGCTTGTTGTCGCTTACTTTGACGATACCCTGCGTAGAGTTTATCCATTCGTTGATTGAGAACTTTGCCCTGGCGCAAACTGTCATAAACTAAATCAGGTAGTTCAGGTAGTTTTTCTGCCCAGAATGGTGCTTTCTCAGTCAAAGCAGTCATAAAGGCTGCCGGTCCAATCTGTTTTGCCATCCACGTTTCTAAAAACGGTTTGGCGGTTGCCCATAGATCCAGTTGAGGATAAAGCTGTCGTCCTAACCCTTCTATGTACAATAATGTTTTTTGCAATAATACCAGTTGTGGCTGCACTTCCATATTAAAGCGGCGTGCGGTATTAAATAAGTTCAATAGCACGTGACCAAAAGAGATTTCCCCTAATGGTTTAGCAAAAATTGGCTCACACACCATGCGAATCGCAAACTCAAATTCTTCGACATTCGTGTCTGCCGGAACCCAACCTGAATCAACATGCAATTGTGCGACTTTACGATAATCACTATTAAAGAAACCCAATAAATTTTCTGCTAAATAGCGCTTATCTTCTTTATTAAGAGTTCCTACAATGCCGCAATCTAACCCTATCCATTGTGGATTTTCTGGATTATCTGGATTAACGAATACGTTGCCTGGGTGCATATCTGCATGAAAGAAACTGTCACGGAATACTTGAGTAAAGAAGACCGATACACCACGCTCAGCCAATAGCTTCATGTTGGTGCCATTTCTTTCTAGCTGGGCAATGTCTGATACTTGAATACCATAGATACGCTCAGATACCATTAAATGTTCAGAGCTTAAATCCAAAATAACTTCTGGTACATACAGCTCTTCGCTACCTTCGAAGTTTCGGCGTAGCTGCATTGCATTGCTAGCCTCTCTTCTTAAGTCTAGTTCATCCACTAGGGTTTTTTCGTATTCCTCAATGACTTCAACCGGCTTTAAACGGCGCGCTTCAGGAATATGTTGTTCAACTAACCTTGCCATGCGATACATTAAACGAATATCGGCTTCTATCACAGGGCGAATATCAGGACGAATTACTTTCAGAACAATCTCACGACCAGACTCTTTAAGTTTGGCAGTATGAACCTGTGCAATCGAAGCAGAAGCCAATGGGATTATATCGAAATCAGTAAACCAATTTTCTAGTGGTCCACCTAATGATATTTCCATTTGGTCTTTTGCTAATTGACCATCAAATGGAGCGACCTGATCTTGTAATAATGCCAACTGGTCTGCTAAATGCGGAGGAAAGAGATCACGACGAGTCGACATCATTTGACCGAACTTAATCCAAACAGGACCCAGTTCTTGCAACGCTAAACGTAAGCGTTCCCCCAGTGGTTTTTCTGGATGCTTATTTTTAATCCAAAAAAGGCCACGACGTAAACGCTTTGGTAGTTGAGTTAACGCGTGATCAGGCAGCAGTTCATCCAAGCCATACTCAAGTTGAACCTTGGTAATATGATATAGGCGTTTTAACTCTGATGGCGTCATGCGCGCTCCATTGGATTATTGGTTAATAATCGCGTTAAACGTTCATCTAACTTTGCGAGTTGATTTTCAACATCAGACACTTGGTCACAGAAGTGTGCAATTTCTAATGGTGCTGGTGCGATTTTCCACTCTTCCGTTAATACTTCTGCTGCATGACGTGTTTGACGAGTAATTTGTTTTTTTACCCAACACGCACTGCCTTTCACACCACTTACTAACGTGTGAGCAACAATATCTCCTGTGTATTGAGATAACTTCTCTTCTACATCAGGTTTTAACTCTTCAAGTAACCCTGAAAATTGCTGAGCAAGTTTTAAATCACCTTCTAATACCAACTTATCTTGTTTGATAAGTTGAGTAATATTGTTTTGGTTACGCAATTGCGGCAAAACAGAAAGATTTAAAGCAAGATAGCAATCAGCTTGGCCTTCAAATTGAGAAAGAATATCAACTTGTAGATGGCTAAAGACAAAGAAAAGATCCTTGTTCACTTCATTTAAATGAACATGAATAATTTTGCCTTTTAAGCGCAATAAAGCAGCTTTACTATCTGGTGATTCTTTTAACAGTGTATTTAACCCTGTTTCCATCACGCCTGTTACAAACGGTTCTAATGGCATTGGTTTTATCCTTTAAAACTTGTAACCGCGGTGCAGAGCAACAATACCACCCGTTAGGTTGTAATAGTTTGCTTGTTCAAAGCCCGCTTCTTCCATCATGCCCTTCAATGTCTCTTGATCTGGGTGCATACGGATGGATTCAGCAAGATAACGATAGCTGTCTGCATCATTTGCAATCAACTCACCCATTTTTGGTAATAGGTGAAAAGAGTACGCGTCATAAATTTTTGATAATGGCTCAAGAATTGGTTTTGAAAATTCCAGCACGAGCAGACGACCACCCGGTTTAAGCACGCGGAACATCGAACGTAATGCTTTGTCTTTGTCTGTCACATTGCGAAGACCAAAACTAATAGTAATACAATCAAAGTGATCATCTGGGAATGGCAGTTCTTCCGCATTTGCTTGTACGTAATTCACGTTACCAACAATACCCATATCGCGTAATTTGTCGCGACCAACATTCAACATTGAGTTATTGATATCCGCTAAAATCACTTGGCCTGTATCACCAACAATACGCGAAAATTTAGCCGTAAGATCACCAGTACCACCTGCTAAATCAAGAACTTTATGACCAGGACGTACGCCACTGCAATCAATCGTGAATCGTTTCCAAACACGGTGAACACCACCAGACATAAGGTCATTCATGATGTCGTATTTTGCTGCTACAGAGTGAAATACCTCTGCAACTTTCGCTACTTTTTCGTCTTTCGCGACTGTGGTGAAGCCGAAGTGCGTTGTTTCTTCAGCCATGTTCATCTTGTCCGTCATTTTTCGTCCTCTAGAGATTGTTCGCTGAATCCCTACTCTCTGAATTCAACAGCGCTCTAGTCTACTTTATCCAAGCCATTATCACCAAGTGTTTGCAGTGTATCTGCTTCAAAAGATTGCTCAATAAATTTACGATTTATATCTCGCTTTACTTCAACACCTAGCTCTTTAAAGCTTTCTGCCTGACGAATAAGATTGCCACGCCCACTTGCCAGTTTATTCATTGCACCTTGGTAGCTTTGATTGGCTTTATCTAATGAACCACCCACCGCTTCCATATCATCAACAAACAAACGCATTTTGTCGTATAGCTTACTGGCGCGATCGGCAATGATTTTTGCGTTTTGGTTTTGTCTCTCGTTACGCCATAAGTTACTAATGGTTCTTAGTGCCACAAGTAACGTTGTAGGGCTTACAATTATAATGTTCTGCTCCATGGCATCAGATATCAACGAGGGATCCGCTTCAATAGCTACTTGGAATGCTGGCTCTACAGGAATGAACATTAAGACATAATCAAGGCTACGTAAGCCATTTAACTTATGGTAATCCTTTTTACTTAATCCGCGTAAATGCGCACGAATGGCCATTAAGTGCTCATCCAATGCTTGTTCTTTTTGATTAAAGTCATCACTGTTAAAAAATCGCTCATACGCCACCAAGGTCATTTTTGAATCGACCACGACGTCTTTCTCATCAGGTAAGTGAACAATCACATCAGGGTAAAAACGCTTACCGTCTTCGTCATCCATACTGACTTGAGTGTCGTACTCATGACCCTCTCGTAACCCTGACTCTTGTAGTACTCGAGCAAGGACCACTTCACCCCAATTGCCCTGCTGTTTATTGTCACCTTTAAGTGCGTTGGTCAGGTTTACCGCCTCTTGTGTCATTCGTTCGTTCAACTGTTGCAAGCTACGAATTTCATGCACTAAGGTGTGACGTTCTTTAGCTTCAAAACCAAAACTGTCGTTAACCTGTCTTTTAAATCCTTCTAACTGTTCTTTTAATGGTGACAACAAGCCTTCTAAACTGACTTTGTTTTGCTCATCTACTGTTTTGGTTTTTTGTTCAAAAAGTTGGTTGGCTAAGTTTTCAAATTGTTGTTTTAAACGCAACTCTGCTCGCTCTAACATCTCAAGCTTTTCTTGGCTCGATTTACGCTCTTCTTCATGACGAGCTTCTTGTTCTCTCAGCTCTGCTTCAACATTCGAATTTGCTTGGCGTGAAAACTCCAATTGCTGGGTTAAATATTCTTTCTCTTTTTGGATCGAATCAAAATAGCGCAACTTTTCCATTGCTGCCATTAGGCGACCATGAGATTGTTTTTGTTCTTGTGCTAACTGATCTCTTTCGCCATCTAATTCATTCAGCGCTATTTGTTGTTTTTCTAACTGCAGGTTGAGTTGGCTTAATTGAGTTGAGGCGAGTTTTTTTTCTGACTCTAATTCATGCTCTAATAAGGCTAATTCTTGCTGATTACGACTTTTTGTTAATACATGTGCAACGGCATAAGCAATGCTTGCCCCTGCAAAACCAAACAATAAATGGCCACCAAATTGATTAAAAAATTCCATAACTCACTCAATACAAAAACTTATTCTTATAGGATATTTTGATACTGGATAAATGTCCAGTTAACACTATTTTTCAAGCACAGGTACACTCCTGATCTAAATGGATTTCTAACTGAGAATAATAACAATGAATGAACGTCGTGCTTTAGGATTTGGAATCGCTGCTGTTCTATTATGGTCAACCGTCGCAACCGCTTTTAAAATCACCCTTGAGCATTTTACCCCCACTCAGATGCTAACTATCGCAAGTGCCGTCTCTATTCTTGCATTAGCGGGTGTGGCCGCTTATCAAAAGAACCTATCGAAATTACTGGATACCTTTGTAGCCAACCCTTTGTACTACATTTTATTAGGTGCCATTAATCCACTGGCTTACTACTTGGTTCTTTTCAAGTCTTACGATTTACTACCGGCTTCTCAAGCCCAACCAATCAATTACAGCTGGGCAATTACTTTGACTTTAATGGCCGCTGTTTTTCTGGGTCAAAAAATACGTAAGCAAGATTGGATAGCTTGTGTCTTGGGCTACGCTGGGGTTATCGTTATTGCGACCAAAGGTGATGTATTAGGCTTAGAATTTGACAGCCCTTTAGGTGTCGGTCTGGCTCTCGTTTCAACCTTATTGTGGGCAAGTTACTGGATTTTAAATGCGAAAAATAAGGCTGACCCAATTCTTGGTTTACTGCTTGGTTTTTTAGTCGCTTTGCCTGTGGCGATTGGCTTGAGTATTTATGAAGGTGCGCCTTGGGCACAAATCCCAATGAGTGGTTGGCTAGCGGTGTCTTATGTCGGTTTGTTTGAGATGGGCATAACGTTTGTATTGTGGTTATCAGCACTGCGTTTAACAAAAAATACAGCGCGTATCAGTAACCTAATTTTTGCTTCTCCTTTTATCTCTTTATTGTTATTGGCTAACATTATTGGTGAAGAGATCCATCCATCAACCTTAATTGGTTTAATTATGATTGTGTGCGGATTATTAGTTCAACAATTTTATGGTAAGAAAAAAGAAGAAGAAATTGCAATTGAGAATGAATAGATAGCAGCTTATCAGACACAAAAAAAGCAGCGATCATTCGCTGCTTTTTTATTGTTGTTACTTATTTAGTCAGCACACATTATTTGCTTGCTAAATAAGCTTGAAAATCTTCTAAAGAGACGCCTTCTTTGGCCATTTCTTCGGCTAATTTTTTTGTTGTTTCGCCTTTGCGCTCTTCAATTACCACTTGGAATTGGTAAATAAGATCACGCAATGTTGGTACAGACACTTGTCGTGCCGCACTTCGTACTCGTTCTTGGCTTTGATTACCCAGTTCTGAAAGAAGTCGACCAAACATGAGTTTCTCTGGCGACTCTTCCATTTGCTCTAGAACACGAGCCATTTCAATAATAGACATCGACATTGCGTGTTTTGCCCTGTTTTTATAATCAATCAATAATAATATAAGTGCTGAATATACACCGAAACGAAAACTAACTGAATATATTAAAAGTCAAAAATGCTTTATTTATGTACAAATTATGCGATTAATGGCGATTACACAAATAAAATTATTCCACGATTTTCTCTGAATGCCATACTTTTCCTTTTTTACTCAATAGAATCAGCAAGCCTGGGATAAGAAGCCACATCATTAGCGTTAAAAGCTGTGCAGAAGGGAGTGCTAATCTTTGCATTGTGCCAACAATGACGCCTGCACCACTCATTTGGAACAACCCTAATAATGCAGCAGCAGTGCCCGCTCTATCACCAAAAGGTGCTAATGCTTTACCTGCCGCCGAACCCAGTACCCATGCGAAGCCTACCGACGAGAAGAAAATCGGGATCATAAACGCCCAAGCTTGCTGAATATGTTGGAACCCTAGCATTAGTCCGCCAGCGACAATAAGTACGCTCAAGCCAAAAAGGAGTGCTTTTCGGGTTCCGAATCTGATCATAAATTTAGGTGCGGCAAAACACGCCGCGATATTTAATACCGCATTTACCGCAAACCAATTAGTAAATTCTTGCATTGTCAGCCCAAGCTTATCAATCAGGAAAACCGGTGCAGAAGTAACGTAAGCTAAGATAACTCCCATCGCTAACATACATAAGGTTGCGTGGAATAAGAATGTTGGATGTTGTAGTACCGACCAGTAACGAGATGGGCTGATTAAACGCCCTGTTTGTACTGTGTCTTTCGGTTTTGTTTCTTTGTAATTAATCGCTATCAACGCAAGAGCGACTAGTGCAAAACCAGCCATAAAACTGAAGTTTGAACGCCAACCAAAATGAATGGTTAAGTAACTGCCCAAAATAGGGGCTAATGCCGGTATAAAACAGATAGCTCCGTTAAGGTAACTGATCATTCGGCCGCTTTTTTCTGCTCCAAACGAATCACGAACCGAAGCAAAAGCCGCAACTGACGTCGCACACGCACCAAAACCTTGCAGCAATCGAGCAACTAATAGCATTTCCATCTCTTGAGCTGAATACGCAAGAGCCGCACTCAAGCCATAAATGACAATACCCGTTAAAGCAATTGGACGACGCCCATAACGGTCAGCAAGCGGACCTGCGAACAACTGACCAAGGCCCATACTAAACATAAACCAAGTAATCGTATCTTGACCTAACGTTGGCGCGACTTGAAATTCACTTACCATCATAGGTAAAGCAGGAAGGTATATATCGATAGCTAATGGACTAAATAAAACCAAAATAACCATTAACGTAATAATTTTTTTATCTGATTGTTGTATTGGTAATGCTGAAACTGGCGTGTGCATGTGTAACTCCTAAAATAGTCCGTGAAGTGTACGTAACTAGAGATATGAACAGAAATGGTTTATATTCAGATCTAACATTCTATTTTGGAATATCTCTATGTTTTTTGAAAAACTGAGTAAAGTCGACCTCAATTTATTGCTTACACTTCATCTATTGTTAGAAGAAAAAAGCGTTACACGTGCAGCGCAGCGTCTTTGTTTAAGCCAGTCTGCGGTCAGTAAAAACCTAGCTAAACTACGGGAACAATTTAATGACCCTCTGTTTACTCGTACTGCTTATGGCCTACTCCCCACAGCCAAAGCTCGCAATCTTCAGCGACAACTGCAAACCTTATTAAGTCATTTAGAAAGCATCACAGAATCCGCCACCTTTGAGCCTCAGCGCAGTCATTATCGTTTTCGTGTCGGTTTAGTAGAGAGCACTTATCCATTGCTTTTGCCGCACTTCATGTCTTACATTTTAAATGAAGCGCCGAATGTCATGCTTGATACCCACGCCTGGGATACCAATACTTTAAAGAAACTGCAATCAGGCGAAATGGACATTGGTATTACCGGGAAAGATCTCGATCCAAAATACGCAAACATCACGATGCAAATGCCTGCTGATATTCGAGGCCAAGAGATTTATCGAGACAGTCAAATGTGCTTGGTTCGCCAAGATCATCCGGTACTCACTCAAGAGTGGACATTAGATACTTATCTTCAACAGCGTCACGTTCAAGTGCGTTGTGATGGTAAAGATCAATGGCTGCTTGATTACAAACTTGCCGATAAAGGGCTTGAGCGAAGCATTGGTATTATCGTCCCTGACTTTAATAGCGCCGCCAGTTTATGCACCCATACCGACTTAGTGTTCACCGCGCCAAGTCATTTTATTAAACTTGTCGCCAAGCAACTCAATTTGGTTGTATTACCTCTACCAACAGAGCTACCCCAAATGGCCTACACGCTCTTTTGGCACCAACAAAAAGACAATGATGCTGCCAATTGTTGGCTACGCAATATCATAATCAGCCACTGTAAAGATTTATCAGCATCAACAATTGCAGATACGCAATAAAAGCGCTAGGTTATAGCTCGAATACAAACAACGCTTTCTGCCTCGACACGACACGGACAGAACAATAATAAGGACTATCCAGATGCATCCTCAAACTTCTCAACGCATTGAGCAACTTCGCTCTTGGCTTGCACAACAAGATTTCGACGCCCTCATCATTCCACATGAAGATGAATTTCTAGGTGAGTACATTCCTGAACATAATGAACGTCTATTATGGGCAACAGGATTTACTGGCTCTGCTGGTGCCGCGGTTATCACCAAAGATAAAGCCGCCATTTTTGTTGATGGTCGTTACACGGTTCAAGTTCGTAAACAAGTACCTGCAGAAGTGTTTGAATATCGTCACCTTCATGAAGAGCCGCTATTAGAGTGGATTAAAGATACGTTAGCTACGAATGCTAAAGTGGCTATTGACCCTCGTATGCACACAGCACTATGGCTTAAGAGTGCAACAAAAACCGTTGAAGGTTTTGTCACACTCGAAACGGTCAGCGAAAATCCAATCGACTTAATTTGGAATGACCGTCCTGAGGTTAAAGTCTCTGATGTTCGTTTAATGGAATTCGCTCTAGTAGGCCAATCAAGCGCCGATAAACGTCAAGAAATAGCCAAAGAAGTAACAAAGAAAAATGCAGATGCAGCACTATTAACGCAATTAGATTCAATTTGTTGGTTACTGAACGTGCGTGGTTTAGACGTATCTCGTCTTCCAGTATTGCTTTCTCATGCGATTATTCACGCAGATGAAACCGTGGATTTCTTCTTAGATCAGTGCCGCCTTCCAGCAAAGTTTGACGCTCATGTAGGTAACGGTGTTCGTGTTCACAAACCAGAAGCACTTCAATCAATTCTACAATCACTTACTGGTAAGAAAGTAATGGTTGATTCAGCAACATCAAATGCGTGGATGTCATTAGTACTTGCCGATGCAGGCGCAGAACTTATCGAAGCGGCTGATCCATGTTTACTGCCAAAAGCAGCAAAGAATGAAACAGAAAAAGCAGGAATGAAAGCGTGTCATATTCGTGATGGTGCGGCGATGGTTAAATTCCTAACTTGGTTTGACGCTGAGATCGAAGCGGGTAACTTACATGACGAAGCGGTTCTTGCAGACAAACTTCAAGCCTTCCGCGAAGAAGATGCAACCTTAGCTGATTTAAGTTTCGATACTATTTCAGCGGCAGCAGGCAATGCAGCAATGTGTCACTACAATCATGAAAACCAACCTGAACCAGGTAAGCTACAAATGAACAGCTTATACCTTGTTGATTCAGGCGGTCAGTACCCAGATGGCACAACAGACATTACTCGTACCTTGCCAGTAGGTACACCAAGTGATGACATCAAGCAGCAATTTACTTTGGTGTTAAAAGGTCACATTGGTTTGGCTTCTGCTCGCTTCCCTAAAGGAACTTGCGGTCATCAACTAGATATCCTTGCTCGCCAGCATTTATGGGCTCAAGGCTACGATTACGATCACGGCACGGGTCACGGTGTTGGTCACTTCCTAAGTGTTCACGAAGGACCTCAACGTATTGCTAAAGTAGTCAACAACACCGCTCTTATCCCAGGAATGGTGTTATCTAATGAGCCTGGTTATTATCGTGCAGATGAGTTTGGTATCCGTATTGAGAACTTAGAGCTGGTCGTTGAAATCGAAACTCAAGGTGATTTCTCGGTTCTTGGTTTTGAGTCTTTAACTCGTTGCCCTATCGATAAGCGTTTAATCAATGTTGATATGTTGAACCGCCCAGAACTTACTTGGCTAAACAACTATCACCAGAAAGTGTGGGATGAAGTAAGCCCATTGGTTGAAGGTGATGTAAAAGAGTGGCTAAAACAAGCCACTGCAGAGTTAAGTTACGAAGGTTAATGACCAATTAACTCTACCGTTTAAATAAACTTAAATGTCACTTTTTACAGTGGCATTTTTTTTGAAGCAAATAAAGGTTTCACGTGAAACACCTCTAACTTCACACTTTCACTGCAAAATAATGTATCTAATCTAATACTATCCCGCACGGCATCTCATTAGTGACACTTCACTCAATACAACTAATACAGAACGATAAACTGATCACATACAGCCAATCCATTATAAGTAATCCTTCCCTCCGAATTTAAAGGAATATAGGACTACACATAATGAAAAAAACTCTGTTAACTCTTACGATTTCAAGCCTTATTTTTAGTGCATCATCAATCGCCTCCGCACCAAATACCGACTTAAACTTGATGCCATATCCACAATCTGTAGAGTTAAACTCGGGCCAATTAGCGATTACTAACGATTTTAGTATTTATATCGATGGCTATAAATCAGAACGTATTCAAAAACTTGCTCAGCGTATAATTCAACGTGTAGAAACTCAAACAGGATTACCATTACTTACCCCTTTTGCTGCATCAAAAAAAGAAGCGACCTTAATTATCGATGTTAGTAAAGCAGCAAAAAACAACATCCAAGATAATGATATTGATGAGTCTTACGAACTAACCATCAATAAAAAACAAATCATTTTAGAATCTGACCGTCCATACGGTGCACTCCGTGGTGCAGAAACTTTTCTTCAATTAATCAACACAACTAAAGACGGTTACTTTGCTCCGCAAATAAACATTGAAGATGAACCTCGTTTCCCATGGCGTGGAGCATCATTTGATTCTTCTCGTCACTTTGTTACCGTTGATACAATTAAACGTCAAATTGATGGTTTCGCTTCAGCAAAAATGAATGTCTTCCATTGGCACCTATGGGATGACCAAGCAATCCGTATTCAAATCGAAAGTTATCCTAAGTTATGGGAGAAAACCGCCGATGGTGATTTCTATACAAAAGAAGAGATCAAAGACGTTGTGGAATACGCCCGCCTACGCGGTATTCGAGTAATCCCTGAGATCTCATTGCCGGGCCACGCGTCAGCTGTTGCTCATGCCTACCCTGAATTAATGTCGGGAGAAGGTGAACAATCGTATGACCAACAACGTGCTTGGGGTGTTTTTGTTCCTCTAATGAACCCTATTAACCCTGAACTCTATGTCTTCTTCGACAAAGTATTCAGTGAGGTAACAGAGCTATTCCCTGATGAATACATTCACATTGGTGGTGATGAACCAAACTACCAACAATGGACAGACAATAAAGAAATCCAAGCATTCATCGCTGAAAATAATATTGATGGTAATCGTGGTTTACAGTCATACCTAAATGCGCGCATTGAAAAAATGCTAAACAAAAAAGGTAAGAAAATCATGGGTTGGGATGAGATTTGGCATAAAGATCTACCGACATCAATTGTCATTCAAAGCTGGCGTGGGCATGACAGTATTGGTCGAGCAGCAAAAGAAGGCTATGCCGGATTACTATCAACTGGCTTCTACTTAGATCAGCCACAACCAACCAGCTACCATTATCGTAATGACCCTATGCCAAAGGGACCACAAGTCGATGATCAACTGCACAACGGAGAAACATTCGAAACCTACACTTGGCAAAAACCAAGAGGCAAAGGTGGTCCACGTAAAGGGACACTAACCATCATTACCGATAAAAATGGTGATGCTCGTGCCTTTACTGATTACAACGGAAAATCACGAGCTAAAGTCGATATCATGGAATATACCAAAGGTGAGTCATTCCGTGGTCATTTTGATAACTTCATGTCTTACACCGAATTCAACTTAACCTTTGACAATGGCAATATTGAAAAAGAGAGTTATCAACTTGTGGGTAATGTTCGCTGGCCAACCACAGGTGAAATGACAGCAAGTTCATCAATCACAAACTCTGAGATCCCTGCACCTAATGGCGGTTATCCTGTTGCTTTGAATAAAGGTGAACAAAAGCTAATTCTTGGTGGTGAAGCTGCTATCTGGGCTGAGAACTACGACGATCTGACTGTTGAAGGTCGAATTTGGCCTCGAACTTACGCCGTTGCTGAACGTTTATGGTCAGCAGAAAATCTTACTGATGAAGACAGCATGTACCAACGCCTACAGGCAATAGATAATTGGGCAACGATTTCTGTTGGCTTGCAGCATCAAACCAATAGCTATAAACAGTACTTACGTATTGCCAACGGCGGTGATGTGTCTGCATTAATGAGCTTTGCAAACTACGCAGAACCTGCGCAGTACTATGCTCGAAACTGGGCTAAGTTTAATTCAACCGAGCCTAAGGGTGAACTATACAATCAATATGAAAGATTGAATCGTTTTGTTGACGCAGTTCCTGTAGAAAGCTTCGCGGTACTAGATATGATAAAACTGGCAGAAACGGCAGTAAACAATAAAGCGGATTTAAAAGCGCTGAAGCAGCACTATCAAACCGTTCTAAAGAGTGCACAAACATCAGAAGTGATCTTTAACAACAATATCGCTTCTCTTGATACTGCACCATTGGCAGCAAAACATATTGAAGTAGCAACAGCAACATTAGCGGTTATTCAAGAGCTTGAACAAGGTAAGAAGCCGTCATCAAAGCAACTGGATAACCTATTAACAATCACTACCAATGCATCAGGAATCTATGATGAGATGATTGTCGCTATCGTGCGTCCAACAGAAGAGTTGATTCGTCAATTACGTAAATAGGCGTTAATTAACTAACTTAAAATCAGAGTAATCAAACCACATAAAGTACCACTCAATATTGAGTGGTACTTTTTATTTACTGAGTAGCCAAACACACTCGATCACCGTTTCACTTTGAAAGCGATATTTCTTTCAGTTCACAGTAAAGCTTCGCTCCCAGTCTTTCCATACAGGCTCAAACCCTCTAGCCTGAACCGCTTCTGCAACCGCTAAAGCAGAGCGCTCATCACTGATAGAAAACTGCTCTAACTCTTCATTGTCATTAGCGTACCCACCCGGTTGAGTTTTTGATGCAGCAGACACAGATGTGATCCCTAAAGGTAATACATTATCTCTAAAGTGTTCTGACTCCCGAGTAGACAATGACAGTTCAACCTCTGGGTTTAACAACCGATAAGCACAAATTAATTGCACCAGTTGTTTGTCACTCATGATTGATTTAGGTTCGAGTGCACCTTCACATGGTCGCAATCTTGGAAAAGAAATAGAATAACGCGTTTGCCAATATCGACGCTCTAAGTAGTCCAAATGCGCCGCCACAAAAAAACAATCCGTTCGCCACTCTTCTAAACCGATAAGCGCACCAATACCTATTTTGTCTATGCCCGCTTTTGCTAATCTATCTGGTGTTTCTAAGCGATATTGAAAGTCCATTTTATTTCCACGAAGATGATGTTCTGCATACGTCGATGGATGATACGTTTCTTGATACACCATTACCGCATCCAACCCTAAGGTTTTTAATTCTGCATACTCTTCTTGTTCAAGAGGCTGAACTTCCATCGCAATGTAATTAAACGACTGCTTTATCTGTGGTAGTGTTTGACGAAAATAATTCATTCCAACTTTAGTTTCGTGCTCTCCTGTAACCAAAAGCACACTATCAAAGTTCATCGTTTTAATTGCTGCCATTTCTTGTGCTATTTCATCTTGATTAAGTGTCTTTCTCTTAATTCGATTCTCCATTGAAAAACCACAATAAGTACATGCGTTGGCACATAGATTAGAAAGATACAGAGGAATATAAAAACCAATCGTGTGACCAAATCGCTGACGAGTTAAACGGGCAGATTCTTGAGCCATTTGTTCAAGGTATCTTTCTGCTGCTGGAGAAACTAATGCTTTAAAGTCTTCTAGATCCCGCTTGGGTTTATTCAACGCCCTTTCAACATCATGATAAGTTTTGCTATAGATGGAGAGTTTAACCTCATCCCAATGTAACTTTTTCCATTCATCAGTAAATGTCATTTCATTCACCTTAATCAAGAAATGCCGTTAATGGACTAGAAGCAACCGCTTGGGTATTTACGGGCGCTAAGCCATTCTCGTAAGCTAATCGGCCAGATTGCACCGCTAACTTAAAGGCGGTCGCCATTGCGATTGGATTTCTTGCAGCTGCAATCGCCGTGTTCACAAGAACTGCATCTGCTCCCATTTCCATCGCAAACGCAGCATGAGATGGCGCACCGATACCGGCATCAACCACAACAGGTACGCGAGCTTGATCAATAATAATTTCTAAAAAGTCACGACTTGCAATGCCTTTATTCGAACCAATGGGAGCACCTAAAGGCATCACTGCAGCACAACCAACTTCTTCTAATCGTTTGCACAACACCGGATCAGCATGACAATAAGGCAAGACAACAAACCCTTGCCTCACTAGCTCTTCTGCTGCTTTTAGTGTTTCAATTGGGTCTGGCATTAAGTACTTAGGGTCTGGATGAATTTCTAATTTTAGCCAGTTTGTACCCAATGCTTCACGCGCCAGTTGTGCGGCAAAGATTGCCTCACGAGCATTTTTAGCACCAGACGTATTGGGTAATAAGTGAATTCCAGCATCTACTATGGGTTTTAAAATATTGTCTGCTGGGTTATTCACATCCACACGTTTCAGCGCCATGGTCGCCAATTCAGAGCCCGACTCTATTAATGATTTTTGCATTATGTCTGAGTTGGGAAACTTTCCGGTTCCAGTAAACAAGCGAGATGAAAAAGATTTACCGGCAATGATTAATGAGCCACTCATGTTAGCCTCCTGCTATCGCTTGAAATAATGAAATACTTTCGCCATCAGAAAGACCACGGGTTTGCCACTCTGATCTTGGGATTATTTGATTGCTCATCGCTAATGCACACCCTTGAGAATCAACCTTATGCAGGGCAAGAAAAGAGTGAATGGAGTGTGTTTTCTCTACTCGATAAACCACATTATTCAGCTCTATTGTTATTAGATTACTCACAGATAAACTCTCCATTAATACATTCTTGGCTTTGCACTGTTTCACGTGAAACATGATGGTGCTGTTGGGATCGACAACAAACAGAACAAGTGTTGTCTTTAGGGATATCAATGCTAGACCATTTAAGTGATCTGCCATCAAATTGATGAATCGAACTCCACTTAACCCAACTTGGCTGAGTGAGATACTTGATGGCTTCTAACGCCTGTAGGCTGCCAATCATACCAACCACAGGACCGATAATGCCAAATGACTGACAGTTTTGCGTTTGCTGACTTTCTGTAAATGGAAACAAGCAATGGTAGCAAGCTGATGCATTTTGATTATCCTGTTGCTGATTAGAAAACAGCATCAGTTGTCCTTGCCACCCGATTGCCGCACCAGAAATAAGTGCTACTCCGTTTTTTACACAAGCAGCATTAATCTCATGACGCGTAAATAAGTTATCGCTACAGTCGAGAACGACATCGACTTGAGTCAGAAAGCGAGATAATTCAGGTTCAGTTAAATGATGATTGATAACCTCAACCGTAACGGCATTGTTTAGACCTTTTATCTGCTGCGCCATAGCAATCGCTTTGTTCTGAGCGATATTCGATTTACGATAAATAACTTGGCGCTGTAAGTTACTCAATTCAAGTTTATCGCCATCAGCGACAATCAAGGTACCTATGCCAGCAGCAGCTAAGTACATTCCAACGGCAGAGCCAAGCCCGCCACAACCAATCATCAATACTGTGCTATTTCTTAGTGCTAACTGCCCTTTTTCACCAATATCAGGCAACATGACTTGGCGGCTATAACGGAGGAAATCTTGGTCATTGAGCCCCTCCATTAGTAAATTACTCATAAGTAGCCTCGACATTTTTCTTCTCTCTTGGCTTAGCAAGAATAGCGGTAAACTGAGTTATAACTTCTTCGACATTGCTAGCCTGAGTAATCGCGCGAACTACCGCAATACTGTCTACACCGGTTTGCCACACTTGCTCTGCGACCGTAAGATCAATGCCACCAATAGCTACGGTTGGAGTATCACCTGCTAGCTGTTGGTTTTTTGCTAGGTTAACTAGGCCTTGCGGTTGTGATGGCATATCTTTGGTGGGTGTAGGAAATATATGTCCAAGCGCTAAATAACTAGGATTGAGAGCTTTCACTTTCAATAGCTCACTGTCATCATGAGTAGATAACCCCAAGCAAATGCCAGCATCTGATATTGCCTGCAGATCAGCGATTTCTATATCTTCTTGTCCAAGGTGAATTCCAAATGCCTTGTGTTTAATGGCTAGCTGCCAATAGTCATTAATAAACACTTGAGCATCATATTGACGGCCAAGTTCGATTGCGTTGATTACCTGCTCTTCTATGTCTGCTTGTTCTGGATTCTTAATTCGTAATTGAACCGTTTTCACCCCAAGGCTAAGCACGGTTTTAATCCATGACACATCATCAACCACGGGGTAAAGACCAAATTTATTTCTATCAATCGCAGGAAAAGTATACATACTCATCTCTCCTCAAACCTTCAATAAACAAGCGATGTTTCACGTGAAACACCACTTACTATTTATTACTACATCTTCAATATTGATTTAAAAGAAAGATAATGAGCTATTCCGTCTCTACCGCAGGATGATAAAGTTCAGAACCTGACGCTTTAAACTCTTCTGATTTCTGACGCATTCCTTCAAGTGGATCATCAATCATTTTGAACTCAATCGCTTGGTCTAATGCGACTTGATCGATATCTTTGGCGTACTCACGAACCTCCTGTGAAATTTTCATTGAACAGAATTTAGGTCCACACATTGAACAGAAATGAGCAACCTTGCCAGATTCTTGCGGCAGTGTTTCATCATGAAATTCACGTGCGGTGATTGGATCAAGAGAGAGATTAAATTGGTCTTCCCAGCGAAATTCAAAACGGGCTTTTGATAAGGCGTTATCACGGATTTGAGCTCCCGGATGACCTTTGGCTAAGTCCCCTGCGTGTGCTGCTAACTTATAAGTAATCAAGCCAGTCTTCACATCGTCTTTATTTGGTAAGCCTAAATGTTCTTTTGGCGTCACATAACACAACATGGCACAGCCATACCAACCAATCATGGCAGCACCAATCCCTGATGTAATATGATCATACCCCGGAGCAATATCAGTGGTTAATGGACCTAAGGTATAAAATGGCGCTTCATGGCAATGCTTCAATTGCTCGTCCATGTTCTCTTTAATCATATGCATCGGAACATGGCCTGGGCCTTCGATGATTACTTGAACATCGTAATCCCACGCAACTTTGGTTAGCTCACCTAACGTTCTTAATTCAGCAAATTGTGCTTCATCGTTAGCGTCGGCAATTGAACCCGGACGTAAGCCATCGCCCAAAGATAAGGCAACATCGTACTTAGCACAGATTTCACAGATCTCGCGAAAGTGCGTATATAAGAAGCTTTCTTGGTGATGAGCCAAACACCACTTCGCAATGATTGAGCCACCGCGCGAAACAATACCCGTCACTCGCTTTGCCGTCATTGGAACATAACGAAGCAGTAAACCGGCGTGAATCGTAAAGTAATCAACACCCTGTTCGGCTTGTTCAATTAAGGTATCTCGCATCACTTCCCAGTTTAGGTTTTCAGCAACACCATTTACTTTTTCTAACGCTTGATACATTGGAACGGTGCCAATCGGTACCGGACTATTACGTAGAATCCACTCACGAGTTTCATGAATATTTCGACCAGTAGACAAATCCATTACGGTATCGCCGCCCCAACGCGTTGACCAAACTAGTTTTTCGACTTCTTCTTCAATTGATGAACTGACAGAGGAGTTACCAATATTGGCGTTAACTTTAATTAAGAAGTTACGACCAATGATCATTGGCTCAGCTTCTGGATGGTTTATGTTTGATGGGATAATAGCGCGGCCTTCTGCCACTTCGTTACGCACAAATTCAGGAGTGATTTCTTTAGGTAAGTTAGCCCCAAAACTGTGTCCGGGGTGTTGATGATTTAACTGCTCATCTGCAAACTTTTGGCGTCCCATGTTTTCACGAATAGCAATGTATTCCATCTCAGGCGTAATTATTCCCTGACGCGCATAATGCAGTTGGGTAACACATTGACCTTGTTTAGCGCGGCGAATCGTTGGGAGGTTTCCATAACGAAGTTCGTCAAGGGTTTCATCCGCCAATCGTTCTTGAGAATAAACCGAGCTAACGCCCCCCAAAACCTCAGTATCACTGCGCTCTTCAATCCAACGCTCACGCAATTTCGGTAAACCTTGATAAACATCTATCTTATAGTTTGGGTCAGTATAAACACCAGAAGTGTCATAAACTTGAATCGGCTCATTTGGCGTTAGTGTCGGATTCTCTTTTGTCCCACCAACTAAACTGTCAGCCAAAGAAATTTCACGCATAGGTACGCGAATATCTGGACGAGAACCTTCAATATAGACTTTACTTGAATTTGGGTATGGTTGAACCGACAACGATTCAATATTGGTTTTAGCATCTAAACGTGCTTGTTTGCGACTAGACGACATAGCAAAATTCCTTGATAAAAATAGAATAATTGCTTGTCGGATTTGAGTTGTAGCAAGAGGTTCTTAGTTTGAGATACAACAGAGAATAGGCCTGCATATCTGTATGTTATGAATTACATAAATAAATTAAAGCTAAAATTAAGCTACGATTTATCATTAAATAATTCGGTTAGTGATTAACAAACTAAGATAAAAAATATCTCTTGTTCCCTTCGCAGGTATTAGCCTGATCAGGTTCTACGGATCCCGCACTGCGGTCTCAGCTCGTACTTTAAAAAGCACTAAGCACTCCGACAAGTTTCTTTCAGATCTTTGAATCAAAATCTGAACGTGTTCGGAGTATAAAGAAAGTACAGAAGAAATGAAACGAAAGAGAAAAAAGTTATCAGGTGGGTGGCTGAGTTTGTGAGTGAGCGCATATTAGGTTTAATCATATGAACCTAATATGCTTCTCCGTAAACAAAACGATGGAATTGTAGTTATCCACCATTTGAATACTCGCAATCCGTAGAAAACCCTCAATAGACACAATTAAACATGGGTTATTTGACAATAATAACATCACATGCAGTTTTATCTGCAATTTCACCGCCAAGCGTTCGCCCCCAATGTATTTTGCTTTTGTGGTAACCAATCATAACAATGTCTGCATGAATATTTTTTCCAATATCACTGATATGCTTAACGATATCACCATCAGCAATATGTATTGAACGTACCGGATGAGGTGACTTTTTTGATAATTCAGATAATTGCTCAATACGTTTAAAATCTAAGGCGTTATCACAGCAATCTAATCCTAATTCAACGTCCATATAATTGGTGTTGCCAATACCTAATTCAACAAAAACAACATCAAGTTCCGCTTCATTTTGATTGGCTAAAATAGCCGCTTTTGTCATTAACTTATGCGCTCGACTTTCATCTGGATTAATCGCCAACAAAACTGTTTGGTATAACTTCATATATTGCTCCTACAAAAAACATGGATAAAAAACTTTAGACTGCTATCTTACTATTAAAGGCAAAATTTCTAATTTAATTGAGGTACCAATGAATCAATTTATGCTACTAGGCTTCATTGCTTTAGGTGGAGCTGTTGGGGCTTGTTCTCGCTATTTAATCTCTGAACTCTGCATTGTCCTATTAGGCAAAGGATTCCCGTACGGCACCTTAACTGTCAATGTTATCGGCTCTCTTATTATGGGTATATTAATGGCTTCTCTTAGCGAGAGTATCATAGAGTCCAGCCTTTGGCGTCCAATCGTCGGCCTTGGATTTCTAGGTGCTTTAACCACTTTCTCTACCTTTTCAATGGATAATGTTATTTTGATGCAGCAAGGTGAGATCTTTAAAGCCGGTTTAAATATCCTACTAAATGTCACTCTTAGTGTTGTAGCTTGTTTTATTGGTTTCCAACTAATAAAAAGCTAACAACGCGTTACAGCCCTCCCTAGCCCAAACACAATCAAACCTCAGCATATCTGCAGAGGTTTGATTAGATATTTAAAAACGAGAAAGTAGAGCTGATCCCCAACAGCATCGGGAGTAAAGCACCTATCCTGCTATAAATTTAAAAATTAATATTCATCATAAATATCAAATCGGTGTCGATAAATATGTAAACTGGCGACTATTTTTACCAAATGAAGATTTAATTAATCTATTTATGTCCTCGGCATTAACTGAATTCGCTGTTTTTGGAATATCAAATAACGCTTCAATTCCATAGTCATGTATCGTGTAACGATTTAAGAACCATGCTTGTTGTACAGAGTTATCTTTTAATGATTCTAAATCTACTACCAACTGTTTAGCAGCAGCGTTAACCTCACTATCAGTGACCCCTTTCAATAGCTCTTCTATCACCTTGTTAACAGCAGATTCAATAAGCTCTGCATTCTTAGGGGCAACTTGTGCCCCAATAAGCCAATGAGGCTTAAATTCACTGTCTGCATTAACCATTACGGCATAGGGTGCATAGTCCAAACTTAATTCTTCACGAACATAATGCATCACCCTCTTAGATATGATTCGTTGCAACATATCTTCCATAAAAATGGATTTAGCTGATTTATTTTCGATGCTCTGCTCTGATATAAATTGAGCTAAATAATGACTGTTCTGCTCAGTATTTACCGCCATCGTCATACTTAGAACAGGATCTGACTTATACGTTAAGGCGTAATCGGTTTTATCCGCAGAACTCAATTTCATGCTTGCTATATATTGACGAAGTAACGGTTTTAACTCGGACGGTTTTAAATTAGCCACAACCACTAACTGATAATTACGGTTCTGCTGAAATAGTAAATGATGCACACGTTTAATTTGATCACTAGTCACCGTGTTTACACCATCACCATCGAGCAATTGATGACGACTGGTTGAAGGAAATGTATTTCTATTAATTGCTTTAGTAAATTGCCCAAGCGAGGTTGATATATACGCACTTCTGTTTTGCTCAAACTCCTGTTTTACTGCTTTTAATTGCTCTTCATCTACATTAATTTCAGACATGATCGTAGCCAGCACTGCAAACGTCTCTGCTAGTCCTTCTTTATCTGTTATTCCCTCAATACCATGATGTGTAAAGTTTATAAAAGGATAAAGTTCTATCCCTCTATTTCTTAAGTGGGAATCTAATTGAGAGCCAGTAAATTTACCTATACCAGTACGAGTCACGGTAGGAACAGCTATATTAGCAGCCGGTATCAATTCAGAAGGCAACGCTGCAATCCCCCCTTTACTTGCTAGTGAAAACACCACTTCATCACCAGCATCGAGTTTTCTCAAATAAAGGACATTTACTCCATTGCCTAGTGTCCAACGCGTTAAATCGAGTTCATCAGATAATTGAGTTTCAGACAGAATCGTGCCACTCGTCATTGGTATAGGAAAAGCAGCACTCACATTATTAATCAGTGGTTCATTTCCTGATTTTGCATATATTGATTTTAGTTCAGGGATACTTGATTCTATTTGAGCCATCGACTCAACCGAATCAACACCAATAGCAAATTGATACGAAGATGACAGTAATTCATCAATATGATCATTAATTGCTTTCAAATCTGTCGCTGCTAAAAATGTCTTCAAACTTGCTTCGTAATCTAAACTTGATTGACTTATTTGCTGGTTCACAATGCCGTTAACTCTGTTTTCAACATGGTCATAAGGCGTCAATTTTTCTCGGTTGGCATCAAGATTATCAAGCTGATGATGGTAAGGTTGGAGTAAATTATCTAACTCACTATATGACACGCCATGATCTCGTAGCGAAGCTAGCGTTTCTAAAAATAGTTGTTGGCTTTGGGTTCTATAATTAGCAGGAAACGAAACTGAAGAGATGAAATAACGCTGATCAGACGCATAGTAATCCGTTGAGTAAATCCATTGAACTGGCATTGCTGCGTCAAGGTATACCCCACCTAATCTTTGCTGAATAATTGAATGAGCAATTTCATCTAGCCATAACTGATGTTGTTCTTCTCTTGTATTGGTTCGAAAATCACCACGCTCAATGACTATAGCAATGCTTGGTGCCTCACCACTTGCTACTTTTCCTATAAAGTTATTTTGATTTAAAGCCTCTAACGGTTTTAAGCTAACTGTCGAAGTTCCTTTCTTCCAGCTCTCAAAATGTTCTGTGATAAGTTTTATTGCATTTTCTAAAGTAACATCACCACTAATAATAATTTCAGCTAATTGAGGTTGATACCATTGGTTATAAAATTCAGACAACCGTGCTGAAGAGGCGGATAAAACCGACTCTTTATTTCCAATAGGATCATTACTTTCATAAATCGTCCCCTCAATTACATGTTCATAAAACTGAGCAGAGATAGGCTTATCTTCTAATCTCGAATGACGAAACTCGCCAAGAATTACCTCTTTCTCCTTTTCGACTTCAGTCGAAGAGAGTTCAATACCATCAGCAATATCCCTCATCCAGGTGAATGCGTTATTGAGTTCACTATTATTTGGGAGATCTAATTTATAAACGGTTTCTTCATAAGAGGTGTAGGCGTTAATGTCTGCCCCAAAACTTAAGCCTGCATTTTCAAACAGAGAAATTACATCATTTTGAGAAAAATGTTCACTACCATTAAAAGCCATATGCTCGACAAAATGAGCATAACCTTTTTGATTATCTGTCTCTTGGAGTGAGCCAGCATGTACAATAAAACGAATGGAGACTTCTTTCTCTCGATCAGGATAAATATGATAACGGAACCCATTATCAAGCTGACCGCTGACCCAGCGAGGGTCCGATTTTAGTTCTGTAACGGATGTAGGTGCACACCCTGATATAAATAAGCAGACAATAAACGCTAACCAATAACTTTTCATCACACATCCTTGTAGTTTTGTTTATATTTTATTCGCTTCATATCTGAATATAAATTGAGCATAATTACAAGAAATAAATATAATAGATATTATTATCAATAGGTTTTCTTGTTGCTTATTTCTCTTCCAACAAAAAAAGGCACCCTTTATGAGAATGCCTTTCCAAGATGTTTTGTTACCAGTTACTGTAGCTTTTCTATTGAGTACTTTTAAAACCATTTAGCTATCGAATCAATAAATACAACTCACATTAATAAATCTACTTTAATGAGCTACCGTTAGTTTTAATTACCTCTTGGTACCAATAAAAACTCTTCTTCGGAATACGCTTTAAACTACCTTCACCCTTGTCGTTCCGATCTACGTAAATATAACCATAACGCTTATCCAGTTGAGCTTCAGAATTGCTGACTAAATCAATTGGTCCCCACGAGGTAAACCCCATTAATTCAACACCATCAAGCATCGCTTCGCGAGCCTGAACTAGGTGGTCGTTCAAGTAGGCTATTCGATAATCATCTTCAATGGTATTTTCTTCTGTGACTACATCTTTAGCGCCTAACCCATTTTCAACAATAAATAGTGGTTTCTGATAACGGTCATGCAGGACATTCAATAGCACTCGTAACCCTTTAGGATCAATTAACCACCCCCACTCACTTGCTTCTAGGTGTGGATTAGGAACACTCGCGACAATATTACCAACCTCTTTTTTCTTTGGATCGGCGCTCGCACATCCGCTGGCGTAATAACTGAATGAGATAAAATCAACACTCGCTTTTGCTAGCTCTTCAAGATCACCGTCTACAAAGTGTAAACTTATCTGATTTTCACGGAAATAACGCAACATGTAACCTGGATACTTTCCGCGAACTTGCACATCACCAAAGAAAAGCCATTGGTTATTCTCATGCATAGCAGCAAGTACATCGTCGGGATGACACGTATATGGGTAGTTAAGCGCCCCTAATAACATGTTGCCAATTTTAGAATCAGTGAGCATTTGATGACATAAGTTAACCACACGAGCACTAGCAACTAATTGATGATGAATCGCTTGATAAATACTTTGCTCATCAGCCTCATCAGGTAGCCCTACCCCGGTAAATGGGGCGTGTAGTGACATATTGATTTCATTGAATGTCAGCCATAATTTAACTTTATTCTGGTAGCGCTCAAATACGACCTTAGCGTATCGCTCAAAGAACTCGATGACCTTTCTATTACTCCAGCCGCCATAGTTTTCAACTAAAGCATAAGGCATTTCATAATGAGAAAGCGTAACAAAAGGTTCAATGTCGTACTTGGCTAACTCATCAAAGATCGCATCATAATATGCTAATCCCGCTTCATTTGGCTCGGCATCATCACCATTTGGGAAGATACGAGTCCACGCAATAGAAAGACGTAGACAGTTAAACCCCATTTCATCAAACAATTTAATGTCTTCTGGATATCGATGATAGAAATCAATAGCGAGATCTTTTATGCCATCCGTTCTTGTTTCTCTGGTTTGTGATGGACTAAGAATACCATTAGGAAGCATATCTGATGTTGATAAGCCCTTACCATCGGTTTGAAATGCACCTTCAATTTGATTCGCAGCAATCGCTCCGCCCCATAAAAAGCCTTTTTGAAATGTAGTCATGAGTTGTTCCTACTTACACTCAATAAATTAATATTATTATGAATATAGTCAATAATTGAGAATAAGTCTGAGATATCTCTCTCATCAACAATTCAAACTGTAATAATAATGGTTGCTAATATCCTTGGGGCGAGGAATACGTAGTTCTTTTCTATGCTTTAGAAACGAAAAAAACCAGCATTTCTGCTGAGGTCTTCGAATATAGCAGGGGTAGAGAGATTCGAACGCCCAACACGCGCGTTCTTATGGTGGGGGAATCCGAGGCTCTTTTCTCAAACCCCAGACAGCAAAAAGGCTCATATCTTTCGATATGAGCCTTTTCTAAATATGGCAGGGGTGGAGAGATTCGAACTCCCAACACGCGGATTTGGAATCCGCTGCTCTGCCAGTTGGAGCTACACCCCTGTTGTGCGTGCTATTGTAATGACTTATATAATAAAATCTACACTTTCCACGCTAAAAAGATGAATCTAAACTAAAATTTCTACTTCTATCGCACTATTTTACTAAAAACGAATAGAATTTAACCAAGTTTTATCTTATCAACAAACTGATCCACTCGTTGCCAGTTGGTATATTCAACTTCTTTAGTTGGATCTGTCTCTCCACCAGTCATTCTCATGATCAATTGAATCATGATTCGATCAAAAAAGTTATAGCGAGGATAGAACAAGGCACCCGCAAAGGTATCTTGCAAAGCAGGGACCCAAGGTGACTTCAATAAGAACTTTTTAAAATACACGCTCGTTTCTGGCGTATCTTTTCCTTCTTTACGAGCCGTCAAATTAACAATAAAAAAAGCAGCTTTCGTTTTCTCTAATGCTATTTGGTGCTTAGCGATAAATTGATATAACTTTTTATTCAAATGGCCATAGCGAATAGAAGCGCCAATCACAACCCGATCATAATCGGCGAATGATACCGTTAATGGTTGATGTAAATCGACTAACTCACACTGAACATCACTTCCCATTTTAGTCGCAATGTAATCCAATATCTTAATTGTTTGACCTTCACGACTTGAGTGAAGAAGTAATATTCTTTCCACAATAAACCCTTTTATCTTTGCTAAAACTAAAAACTAACTACGCCAGAACGTCGGCGTAAATAAAATAAGTAAGGTAAACACTTCCAAACGACCAAATAACATTGAAACAATCAATATCCATTTTGCAGCATCATTTACATCTCCAAAATGCACCGCCACTTCACCTAAGCCTGGACCTAAGTTATTTAATGTCGCTGCTACCGCAGAAAACGCTGTTAATTCATCAAGTCCTGTCGCTATTAATGCCAACATACAAATGACAAATACTAATGCATACGCAGAAAAGAAGCCCCATACGGCATCAACTACTCGTTGTGGTAAGGCTTTACTGCCAATCTTAATGGTAAAAATAGCCCTTGGATGAATGAGACGTTTTAGTTCACGCACCCCTTGCAGTGACAGCAATAAAATACGAATTACTTTCATGCCGCCACCGGTTGACCCTGCACAACCACCAATAAATGATGAGAACAGCAACAACACAGGCAAAAACAGGGGCCACTCAGCAAAGCTGGTTGTGGTAAAACCTGCGGTTGTTGATATTGATACCGTTTGAAACAAAGCGTGGTCAACCGCCATTCCTATCGAGTCATACGTACTGTGTTTAAGTAATAACAAGAAGGTGATAAGAAACAACAATATTTGAATAAAGATAAACGCTCGAAATTCGGGATCTTTCCAATAGTACTTAGGGTGCACGCCACCAGAAGCAAACGCGGCGAAATGCAATGAGAAATTACACGCAGAGATAAGTAAAAACACCACAGTAATGCCATTTATCAGTGGGCTATTAAAGTAACCCATACTGGCATCATGCGTAGAAAAACCACCAATCGCTATAGTAGCGAAACTATGAGAAATAGCATCAAACCAGTCCATACCTGCCGCCCAAAACGCCAAAGAACACGCAATAGTTAACGTAAGATAGATATACCAAAGTACCTTTGCTGTTTCTGCAATTCGAGGGGTCATTTTAGAATCTTTAACAGGGCCTGGAATTTCCGCTCGATACAGCTGCATACCACCGATACCTAACACGGGTAAAATGGCTACCGCTAATACGATGATACCCATACCACCAAACCATTGAAGTAATTGGCGATAGAATAAAATCGCTTTTGGCAGATGATCTAACCCTGTAAGAACCGTAGCGCCTGTTGTCGTTAACCCTGAAAATGATTCAAAAAAAGCATTGGTTACCGATACAGCAGGATCTCCTGAAAGCAAAAATGGCAATGCCCCTGCACTGCCGATTACCATCCAGAAAAGAACGACGATGAGAAAACCATCGCGAGATTTTAATTCTTGTTTATGTTGGCGGTTAGGAAACCAAAGCGCACCACCTCCTGCCAATAATAAGAAGAAGGTAATAACAAATGGCACACCCGCACCATCACGATAAATGAATGCGACGAAGGCTGGAGCCAACATAAAAAAGCTAAACACCGCAAGTAAAATACCCACGATTCGAATAATTGAACGAAACTGCATGATTTATTGGACGCTTTGCGTCATTCTCATCCTAAAAAATTGATGTTATATGAATTTCATTCTTGCGATGGAAACTCTATTTTTGCGCCACTTTTATTAATCACTGCGGTTTTAAACTCACGAATAATGCGCTTTTCTAACTCGACAGTCATGATAACTTTATTACTATAATCCGCCATTACTTGTTGCCCTTCAAATTGAAGTAACAAGGTTTCGACCAGACTCACTAAGTTATAATCACAGTGTAAAACCAGCGTCTCTGTAATTCGTTTCTCTTCTGTTTCAATGAGCTTTAATGCTTGTTGAACACCGCCACCATAAGCTTTAACTAATCCGCCTGTTCCTAATTTAATCCCACCAGAATAACGAGTGACTACAGCGGTAATTTCACCAATGCCACTTCCGCTCAATTGAGCAAGAATGGGTTTTCCAGCAGTACCTGAAGGTTCGCCATCATCACTAAAGCCCCATTTCATTGAATCTTCAGGTCGGCCAGCAACAAACCCCCAGCAATTATGCCGAGCATCAGCGTGCTTTGCTTTTATTTCAGCAACAAACGCCTTGGCCTCATCAATTGAAGCGGTTCTAGCAAGGTAGGTAATAAAGACACTTTTTTTGATCTCTTCTTCAAATACCGCCATCGCTTTTGGCACTTGATATGGCTGATCATTCATAGACTACACTGATAGTAAAAACGGAACCTTAAAGTGTATCACTTCTCATGACATTTACGCTTTTTAAGCTGATATTTATTCGCTAATCGAAGAAAGTAAATTTGTGATCAACCAAGACAAACGTAAATAAATTGTTAAATTTAATTTGAAATCTGTTTAAATTAACACCATTATTAACTGGTCAAACCAGATTATCATAATAACGAATACTCTTATCTGGTTATCATTTCATGGAGATAGAAAATGATTTATCAAGGTGAAAACCTCTCTGTAGACTACATCGAACCTGGCGTTGCTCACCTCGTATTTAATGCGACTGGCAGCGTAAACAAGCTCAACCTTGCAACCCTACACTCGCTGGGTGAAGCCATTGATGCACTCTACCAACAAAAGGACTTACAAGCACTCTTACTTTCATCTGGTAAAAGTGCCTTTATCGTTGGTGCAGACATCACTGAATTTCTTGGTCTGTTCGATACTCCTCCAGAAGAGCTCAGTGAATGGCTACATCAAGCCAATATCATCTTTAATAAGCTAGAAGACCTTCCGGTTCCTACCTTAACAGCCATCACAGGGTTTGCACTTGGTGGCGGTTGCGAATGTGTCTTAGCGACTGATTTCCGTTTAGCTGATGAGACCGCTTCTATCGGGTTACCAGAAACTCAATTAGGTATCATGCCGGGCTGGGGAGGCTCAGTTCGTCTTCCTCGCTTGATTGGTGCAGACCCTGCAATGGAAGTGATTACCACAGGTAAACCTAAACGAGCAAAAGAGGCCTTAACACTAGGAATGGTTGATGGTGTTGTTTCACGTGAAACCTTGATAGATGCGTCAGTCTCTATGCTAAAACAAGCGATTGATGGTCAACTCAATTGGCAACAACGCCGTGAACAAAAGAAAGCGCCATTACAACTCTCGCCTCTAGAAGCTGCCATGTCATTTAATGTCGCTAAAGGCATGATAATGAAAATGGCAGGCAAACATTACCCAGCACCAATAACGGCGGTTAAATCGATTGAACAAAGTGCAGGAATGAGCCGTGATGAAGCGCTCGCAATTGAGAATAAACACTTTGTTGCCCTAACCCGTACCGAAGTGGCTAAGTCGTTAGTTGGTATTTTCTTAAACGACCAACTAGTGAAAAGCAAAGCAAAACAAGCAGTGAAAAACAGTGAACCTGTCGCAAATGCAGCCGTGCTTGGCGCGGGCATCATGGGTGGCGGCATCGCTTATCAGTCAGCATCTAAAGGCGTACCAGTCTTAATGAAAGACATTGCTCAAGCATCATTAGATCTTGGGATGAATGAAGCCTCTAAACTGCTTAATAAACAGTTAGAGCGCGGGCGCTTATCTGGATTAAAAATGGCGCAAGTACTTTCATCCATTACACCATCTTTAAATTATGGTGGTATTGATAGCAAAGACGTCATTGTTGAAGCGGTCGTTGAAAACCCAAAAATTAAAGCCGCTGTTTTAGCAGAAGTAGAAAATGAAGTTAACGAAAACGCGATCTTAGCGTCGAATACTTCAACCATCCCCATTTCGTTATTAGCAAAATCACTCAAGCGTCCTGAAAATTTCTGTGGCATGCACTTCTTCAACCCTGTTCATCGTATGCCATTGGTTGAAGTTATCCGTGGTGAGAAAACCTCACAACAAACCATTGATCGCGTTGTTGCTTACGCCTCTCAAATGGGTAAGACCCCAATTGTTGTGAATGACTGCCCTGGCTTCTTTGTAAACCGTGTCCTTTTCCCCTATTTTGCAGGCTTTAGCTTATTGCTGCGTGATGGTGGTGATTATCAACAAATCGATAAAGTGATGGAAAAAGAGTTTGGTTGGCCAATGGGACCAGCTTACTTACTTGATGTGGTAGGTATTGATACCGCTCACCATGCACAAGCTGTCATGGCTCAGGGGTTCCCAGAACGTATGGCAAAAGACGGTCGTGATGTGATTGATGCGATGTTTGAAGCTAATCGCTATGGCCAGAAAAATGGCACTGGGTTTTATGCTTATACGGTAGATAGAAAGGGTAAACCGAAGAAAAATGTGGATGATGGCACCGGTGCGATCATTGCAACGGTAACCAACACAACTCAACCTTATACCTCAGAGCAAATTAGTGCTCGTATGATGATACCTATGATTAACGAAGTGATCCGATGCTTGGACGAAGGCATTATTGCTTCTCCTGCAGAAGCCGACATGGCGTTAGTGTATGGTTTAGGTTTCCCTCCATTTAAAGGCGGTGTTTTCCGCTACCTTGATGCGATTGGATTACCTACTTACCTAGAGATGGCGAAAGAGTTTGAGCAATTGGGTGCAGTTTACCAAGTACCTGAAAGTATCAAGCAGAAAGCGGCGGCAGGCGAATGTTATTACCCAGCCCCTAAAGCACCCTCTGTATCGGCATCACTCTAAGGAAGGATTTATCATGAAAAATGTAGTTATTGTTGATTGTATCCGAACTCCGATGGGTCGATCTAAAAATGGCGTATTTCGCCATACCCGTGCCGAAGATTTATCAGCGCATTTAATGAAAGGCTTAATCGAACGAAACCCAAAAGTCGACCCCAATCAAATCGAAGATATCTATTGGGGTTGTGTTCAGCAAACCTTAGAACAAGGCTTTAATATTGCACGTAATGCCTCGTTATTAGCAGGTTTACCAAAATCTATCGCAGCCACCACAGTTAACCGTTTGTGTGGTTCATCTATGCAGGCCCTGCATGATGCCTCTCGCGCAATCATGGTTGGTGATGCTGATATTTGTATTATTGGTGGTGTTGAGCATATGGGCCACGTACCAATGAACCACGGTGTTGACTTCCATTCTGGTTTATCAAAAAGTGTGGCTAAAGCCTCTGGAATGATGGGGTTAACGGCAGAAATGTTAGGTAAGATGCACGGCATTACTCGTGAACAACAAGACGCTTTTGCACTGGCCTCTCACCAAAAAGCACATAGAGCGACGATTGAGGGTCATTTTGATTCTGAAATATTGCCAATTGAAGGCCATGATGAAAATGGCGCACTCACCTTAGTAAAACATGATGAAGTCATTCGCCCAGAAACCACACTTGAAGGATTAGCTGCGCTTCGACCGGCCTTTGATCCTGCGAATGGTACCGTAACAGCAGGTAGTTCATCCGCTCTTTCTGATGGCGCTTCAGCAATGTTGATCATGAGTGAAGAAAAAGCCAATGAGCTTGGTTTACCCATTCGCGCTAAAGTTCGTTCAATGGCAGTCTCTGGCTGCGATCCATCTATCATGGGTTATGGACCTGTTCCCGCAACTCAAAAAGCCCTTAAACGAGCAGGTTTGTCGATTAATGAGATTGATTTGTTCGAGTTGAATGAAGCGTTTGCAGCTCAATCCCTACCATGCATTAAAGATTTAGGTTTACTGGATGTAATGGAAGAGAAGATTAACTTAAATGGAGGAGCTATTGCGCTAGGGCACCCATTAGGTTGTTCGGGATCCCGTATTGCCACCACATTAATCAATAACATGGAACGCACTGGCGCTAAACTTGGTGTCGCGACTATGTGTATTGGTCTCGGTCAAGGTATCGCAACGGTATTCGAACGCCCTTAGTGTTTTGAAATACAAACCATAAAAACTAAAAAAGTCGCCTTCTTGGGCGACTTTTTTCGAGTTGATACCTAATTTGGTATCGCTTTTGTTATCTTATTTCTTTGAGATAACTTTCGTATCACGCGCTTGGTGGAACCAAAAACGCTTTCTGCCTGTTGATTTAGACATGAGATATCCTTCTTAACTTAGTATAAACATGCATCAATACGATGCGCTTGTTCAGCCTGAGAAGAGATATTTATCTTATGTAATTTATACATAGGGAAGTTGTACGTTCTTTATCTTATCAATCTAGCTATTTTTAAGAAGAGCGGTTGTTTAAAAACTGCTTTTCAAAAATAAAGTAGATAGCCTAATTAACGGTATTAGGTATAAAGCCAACGCATTTTCACAACTTCGATAGCACACGGTCACATTACATTATAAATAGATCCAGTTAGGCTTATTCGTTGCTAACGATCTGCTGAAATGTTCAATTATTAATGATTGGAAAAGTGAAATGAAACACGGAGATAATAGCTTTTTCGAAGATATTTCTGAGGGTTTTACTTGTACTTACTACTTGTATTAATAACTCTATACATTAGAGCAAGCGAGCAAAATAACACGATCCTATAAAAAGTAAAGATCTTATTTACTCTTTTTTATAAAAATTGCTCTACATGATCTATGCAATAAATGCATACAGCTAATGTTTAAGTTTCATTTTTTTTATTCCGTTAACTCATCTACACTTATTTCATTGCTCAAACACACCGTTTGATGATCGTTATTTATCCTTAATGGAGTTCATTATGTTTAAAGCACTAGTTCTGAATCAAGAAGAGAGAAATACCATTGCTGCTGTTACTGAGATCGACGAGTCTCAACTGCCTGAAGGTAATGTGAAAATCGATGTAAATTACTCTTCTTTAAACTATAAAGATGGCTTAGCGATTACAGGTAAAGGGCGCATTGTTCGTAATTTCCCTATGGTTCCTGGTATTGATTTAGCGGGTGTTGTTTCTCAATCAGACGATGCTCGTTATAAAGCAGGTGATGAAGTGGTTCTTACTGGCTGGGGCGTTGGTGAAGGTCACTGGGGTGGCATGGCTGAAAAAGCAAGCCTAAACGGTGACTGGTTAGTCCCTATGCCAAAAGGTCTAGACGCTAAAAAAGTAATGGCTATCGGAACAGCTGGTTTTACCGCAATGCTATGTGTTCAAGCGATTGTTGATGCAGGCATTAAACCAGAAGATGGTGAGATCTTAGTAACAGGTGCAAGTGGCGGTGTAGGCAGTGTGTCTATCACGCTTCTTAACCAACTTGGTTATAAAGTTGCCGCTGTAACAGGCCGAGCTTCTTCAAATGGCGACCTACTTAAATCATTAGGCGCATCACGCATTGTTGAGCGCAGTGAACTAGAAGAACCAGCGAAACCATTAGAAAAACAACTATGGGCCGGCGCTATTGATACGGTTGGTAGCAAAGTACTAGCAAAAGTATTAGCGCAAATTGATTACAACGGTGCAGTGGCTATTTGTGGTCTTGCGGGTGGGTTTGATTTACCAACAACGGTAATGCCGTTCATTCTACGTAATGTTCGCTTACAAGGCGTCGATTCTGTTATGTGCCCTCGCGAGAAACGCATTAAAGCGTGGGAACAATTAGCTGAGTTACTTCCTGCATCATTCTTTGAGCAAGCAACGAAAGAAGTGTCTCTTGATGACGCAATTCAAGCCGCAGAAGACATTACCAACGGTCAAATCACGGGCCGTGTTGTTATCAAAATTTAATCGATAATAGTAAAAGAGTTAAGACTAAGCCCTACCTAGCTTAGTTTTAATATGAAACATCAGTAAACCAGGCAGCTTAATCGCTGCCTTTTTCTTATCTAAAGAATAATAAGCTATACAAATCCAATGTCTTCAATTCGTTTTTCAATTAACTTACCGCACTCTTCTTTTACTACGCGTCGAAGCCAAGTTTGAGCCGGTGATGAATCACAACGAGAATGCCAAATTAAAGAGTAATCAAACGGCGTAAATTCAAACGGCAATGGTTTAATAACCAGATCATATCTTTCAGCAACCAAGTATGCGAGATCCGCAGGTACCGTGATCACTAATGGCATTTTATCAACAATGGCCAACGCCGCTTCTAAATGATACGCCCTAAGTACCTGTCTTCTTTCTCTTTGACCCAATAACGCAGTATCCAATAACGCCTTTACTCCATCACTGATGGCAATCATGGCGTGAGGTAGTGATAAATAATCATCCAGGGTTAATACTGATCCTGCGAGTGGGTGGTTCTGAGATAACAGACATAACACCCCAACCTGCCCTAACACATCCTGCTTAAGCGGAGAAACAGAACCAATTGGTCGACATATCGCCATGTCCACTTTTTCAGTACTCAGTTGTTTAAACAAGTTCTCATGATTAAGTGAGGTAAACTCTAATGAGATGCTCGGCGCTTGCTCATAAATTTTAGGAAGCGCATAAGGCAAAATGGTTTGCATTGCATAGTCAGTGGTCGCAATTAAGAAATGCTGATCACAATGCATCGGCGTAAAATCGCTAGGGGTAAGTAACTGGCGTAAAGACTCTAATGGCTGATTTATTTGCGCATTAATTTCTAAAGCTTTTTGTGTAGGAACTAAATGCTGGCCTTGACGAGTAAAGAGCGGATCACCAAGGAGATCTCGCAATCGCCCCAACACTCGACTCATCGCTGATTGACTTAAGTTGAGCCGAACAGCCGCTTGGCTCACGCTGTTTTCTTCTAATAATACTCGAAGTGCAATGAGTAAATTTAAATCACGGCGATAAACTTCTTCTAGTTCCATTACCTACACCTATGTTTGATATACCTTAATGGTAATTACGTAGTTTAACGGTTTTAAAAATAAAAAAAATCCCGCAATTCATTCATTTCTTGTTGGGATCAAGAACGATAAAAAGGCGGGAAAGTTAGAGTGTGGTGTAATTTTTAATTGTTAAGGTGTTTCTAGTAATCTTTTTCTTCTGCGGTTTCACTTTCTGACCAGGTTTTTAACTCAATCGTCAGCGCGATCATAACGGAGGCAAGACTAATTAAAGGAAGTAAGCTGATATTCTCAGGGGTGCGTAATACTAATGAGCAAATGGTAACGAAACAAAGAACACAATAAATGGTTAAGCGATCTATTTGAGTAAGCATATGACGATCCTTCTATTGCTTTCATATCTATAGCTAAAACAACGAAATAACCGTCTAATGTTAATTTGTTGTTAATAAATAATTTACGCTCTTTTCAGTTCTTTGCCAATGTGTATTGATTATTTTTTTTACAGCAGTATGATCTTGGTCGCCTTTAACTGTAATGAGATACAACAATGACCATCAACTTTGATACCGCCAACCAAACCTTAGAAGCGGAAGGATTACGCTGCCCAGAGCCTGTAATGATGGTTAGAAAAACAATTCGACAGATGCAAGATGGTGAAACGCTATTGATCAAAGCAGACGACCCATCGACCACGCGTGACATTCCAAGTTTCTGTCGTTTTATGGATCATGAGCTTATTGCGGAAGATACTGATTCGCTGCCTTACCGATTTCTTATCCGTAAAGGGCTTTCAGCTTAAGAAATGATAAAGGCGACCACGAGGTCGCCTTTATACTGTTTAGGGATAGTTTATGTATTGATATCTCGCACTTGTTTTTGAATGCTTTCAATCTCATATTGCAAGTTACGCATCTCTTTTTTCATTGGTAATACATAATGAACGCGAACCCAAGCATCCACAGATAATGCGGTCGTGACAATTGCCCCAACGACCATAGGTACCCACATATCGGTCAATACCATACCTAATAAATTAAGCGCCAAAGCGACGGTAAATAAATAACACTGGCTTTGTGGTGAGATAGCTAAAAAACGAGTCATGATAAGCTCCTTTCCTTTAACAAACATCTACCAATACAACTAATTCTAGCTATAGATTATCATCTCTCTCACAAAACCTATGTGGTTGGTATCACACTCTTATTCGGATTTTATGAAATTTTGATGACACCGATAACCACAGTCAAACCTCTATTCCCCCGTATACACAATCATCACTTTATCTGATTCATTTTTGCGTATAACAGCGTAATAAGGTGCTTGCTTCACTACTTGATAATCACCTTGTACTATCGCGGAATGATTCCCTCTAAAAGAGAGTAGTTTCTTCCAATGAGAACGCAATGACCAATTAAGTCCTGTCGCATCCTCCCAATTCATCATGCTATATAGATCACCTGGTTTTGCACTTTCATCCCCATACCAAATCGAAACACTGTCGTGAGATAACAATAAAGCGGAGGCCGCATCTCTGTATTGAGCATAATTATCAGCCGTTAACGCTTGTTGCTTATCTTTATCAAACCAGGTTAACGCATTCATGGCGACTTTATTTTCAGTCGTTGTTTGAGCACTTAGTTGTGTTTCACATTGAGATTCAATTGACTGCTTTTGAAGGATAAAATGGTTATTATTTTCTAAATCGACCACAATAAAAGAAGACCCTTCAAGCGCTTTATATTGATTGTCTTTCTTCCATGCTTCAAATGCCTTACTGCCTTGTTCTTCAAATTGTTTTGTTAACTTAGGCGTTGATTGAGCTAAAATAATGCCATCAATACCAAACTTGGTTACCCATTCAGTCACCCATTGCGTTAATAATGCGTGTTTATCCTGACTGACTTGGCTCACTGCAGTTGTCGGTTTATTGGTAAAGAAGGTTGGCGTTGACACTACCCCTTCATAATTTGGATTAAACCAATCTGAAGACCACCATTGTGGGACTTGACCATCTTCACCTTTAAATGCATCTAAATAATGCGTTAGATTCTGACCTTCTTTTGGATGCCAATCATTCCAGTAACTTGGCAGTTCACTGCTGTCTTTAGGTTGAATAGAAAATTGCTGCAAATCGGCAAGGCTTGGTTGAGAAGGAGCAGTATCAATACTCCACACTACTCTCATTCCTAATTGATGAGCAAGATCGACAAACGCTCTCATCTCTTGCTCTGAACCCATATTGGTATCAAGCTGTGTCCAATCTAATGTGGCACCACCTGCGTATGGATATTCTGGTGTATTGTCATTTTTTCCAGGAAGCCAGCCATGAACTTGCTCTAGTGGTGTCGAAATCCAAAGTACATCAACACCTAGCTCAGCTAAGTAATCCAGTTTTTGCGTTAACCCTGCAATATCACCACCTTTAAAACCTTGTGATGAAGTTTGACGACCATAGCTGTGGTCATTCCAACTGTTTCCATTATAAAAACGATCGGTTGCGATATGATAAAACGTGGCACTCTGCCATTGGAAATCACGCTTCTCTGCTTCTGCTTCCTGTACTGAACTTGATTCTAATAACAGTAATCCACCACTATGACGACTTGGTGTTAGCGTTATTTTACCATTCTTCACTTGAGCAATATTGCCCGAGTAAGCATCTGTGACGACTGCACCTTCAGACCACAGTTCTGAAACGGTAACCGTCACAGGCTGAATGCCTAATGAAGGACATACACTGACTTGATTCGTCGAATCACTTGAGACTACAGGAGTATTCTGTGAAGAAGAATTTGCATTATCCGTGGTTGGTAATGAAGTACTTTGACACCCGACCATAAGTGAAAGGGAGATAAGAGTTGTACACACAGATAATTTCATCGAAATCAGCAGCCTAATAAAAGAGAGAACATCAATTGTAGTCATTGTTAAGTATATTATTAACCTCTAATTTTCGAAAATACGATATCTAGACAAAAAAATACCCCGCAAAGGCGAGGCATTTCATGAAATTTGGCTATTTCTTATTTTTGAAGAAGAGAAATATCCGCAATATCTAAGAACAGATTACGAAGCTTGTTAAGCAGCGTTAAGCGGTTAATCTTAAGCGCTTCATCATCAGCCATAACCATTACACCATCAAAGAAGGCATCAACAGGTTCACGTAACTCAGCTAAACGACTTAGTGCTTCTTGATAGTTACCTGCAGCAAATACAGGCTCTAATGCTTCAGCTAGGATCTCTACTTTCTCAGCCAATACTTTCTCTGCATCTTCTTGAAGAAGAGCAAGATCGATTTCTTGAGCCAGTTCGCCATCGAATTTCGCAAGGATATTACCTACACGCTTATTCGCAGCCGCTAGAGATTCTGCAGCGTCTAGTTCACGGAAGTGAGATACCGCTTTCACACGCTTATCAAAATCAGCAGGTTTCGTTGGACGACGAGCAAGTACCGCTTGGATGATATCTACGCTGAAACCTTCATCTTGGTACCATGCGCGGAAACGACCTAGCATGAAATCAATCACGTCTGTCGCTACGTTTACATTCGTTAGCTTGCTTGAGCCATCTTCAAGTGCAAATAGAGATTGCGCTTTAGCTACTAGGTCAACTAAGTCTAAGTTGTAATCTTTCTCAACGATAATACGTAGAATACCCAGCGCAGCACGGCGAAGTGCAAATGGATCAGAACCTTTAGGTGCTTGACCAATACCGAAGATACCAACCAATGTATCTAGTTTGTCCGCCATTGCTACTGATGCAGAAATATCTGTGCTTGGTAGTTCATCACCCGCAAAACGTGGCATGTATTGCTCATAAAGAGCGAGAGCTACTTGCTCATCTTCACCATCGTGAGTTGCATAGTGCATACCCATCACACCTTGTGTATCTGTAAATTCAAATACCATAGATGTCATTAAGTCACACTTAGCTAGAAGGCCCGCACGTTGAGATTTCTCAACATCCGCACCAATTTGCTCAGCAATGTAACCTGCAAGCTCAGTAATACGGTCAGTTTTGTCTTTGATCGTACCTAATTGCTTTTGGAAGATAGCTTGTTCTAACTCAGGTAGACGGTCGATAAGTGGACGCTTACGGTCTGTGTTGAAGAAGAATTCTGCATCAGCAAGGCGTGGGCGAACCACTTTCTCGTTACCTTCGATAACGTGACGAGGCTCTTTAGATTCGATATTAGAAACGAAAATGAAGTTAGGAAGTAGGTTCTTCTCTTCGTCATACACAGGGAAGTATTTTTGGTCACCCTTCATTGTGTAAACTAACGCTTCTGAAGGCACTTTTAAGAACTCTTGTTCAAATTTAGCCGTTAATACTACTGGCCATTCAACAAGAGAAGTCACTTCTTCTACTAAGTCATCTTCTAGATCCGCTGTACCGCCTACTGCTGCCGCTGCTTTTTGAGCATCAGCAAGGATGATCGCTTTACGCGCATCGTAGTCAGCCATTACTTTACCGCGCTCTTCTAAGATCGCAGGGTATTGTTCAGCAGAGTCAATCGTAAACTCGCTTTCACCCATGAAACGGTGACCACGAAGTGTACGAGTAGAAGCAACGCCTAAGATAGAACCTTCAATCAGTTCGTCACCCAATAGGATAGTCAGTGTTTTTACTGGACGAATAAATTGAATGTCTGAGTTACCCCAACGCATTGCTTTAGGAATTGGTAAACCTGCTAATGCTTTTGCTGCTAATTCAACAACAAGATCTTGTACAGGTTGGCCTTTCACAGCTTCTTTATGAAGTAGCCATTCACCTTTGTCTGTTTTTAGACGCTCAGCTTGTTCAACCGTAATACCGTTACCACGAGCCCAACCTTGAGCCGCTTTGGTTGGATTACCATCCGCATCAAATGCAGATGCGATAGCTGGACCACGTTTTTCAACAATTTTATCTGCTTGACCTTCATCTAATTCAGCCACTTTAAGCGCTAAACGACGAGGCGTTGCATACCATTTAATACCTTGGTGTGCTAAATCAGCCGCTTTTAGGCCAGCTTCAAAGTTAGAAGCAAATGCCTCCGCTAATGAACGAAGCGCTGTAGGTGGAAGCTCTTCAGTACCTAATTCGATTAGAAAATTCTTCGCCATGATTACTTCTCCTCAGTTGCTGTCGGTTTATTAGAACGACACATAGGGAAGCCTAGCGCTTCACGTGATGCATAGTATGCTTCTGCAACCGATTTAGTTAGATTACGAATACGAAGGATATAACGCTGACGCTCTGTTACAGAGATTGCTTTACGAGCATCTAGCAGGTTGAATGCATGACCTGCTTTTAGAATGCGCTCGTACGCTGGAAGAGGTAGAGGCTTTTCAAGTTCAAGCAGCTCTTTACATTCTTTCTCACACTGTTCGAAGAAACCAAATAGGAAATCAACATCCGCGTGTTCAAAGTTGTAAGTCGATTGCTCAACTTCGTTTTGGTGGAAGATGTCACCGTAAGTAACCACGCCTTGAGGACCATGGTTCCACACAAGATCGTAAACTGAGTCTACTTCTTGAATGTACATAGCCAGACGCTCAATACCGTAAGTGATTTCACCTGTTACAGGTTTACACTCAAGGCCACCAACTTGTTGGAAGTAAGTAAATTGCGTTACTTCCATGCCATTTAGCCAAATCTCCCAACCTAGCCCCCAAGCACCCAATGTTGGGTTTTCCCAGTTGTCTTCTACGAAACGAATATCATGAACAAGTGGATCGATACCAAGCACTTCTAAAGAACCTAGGTACAGCTCTTGAATGTTATCTGGTGAAGGCTTTAACGCTACCTGAAATTGATAGTAGTGCTGCAGACGGTTTGGGTTTTCACCATAACGGCCATCCGTAGGACGACGAGATGGTTGAACATAAGCGGTAGCCATTGGCTCTGGGCCAAGTGCACGCAGACATGTCATTGGGTGAGATGTACCAGCACCTACTTCCATATCTAGAGGCTGTACAATCGTACAACCGTTTTGTGCCCAATAATCCTGCAGCGCGAGGATCATTCCCTGGAAGGTTTTGATATCGTATTTTTGCATAATTTAATTCGCGCGATGGTTGATAAATATAACCAAGAAGTATACCTCGCTGCCCTCTTTGGGAGTAGCAAAAATAAGCACTTTCTTAAAATTCACAGTGAGTTTACGGTTTAATCAATAAAATTCGGACTTATCTTGGCTCTTTATCTCTGTTTGGTGTTGAGGTATGTTGTTAAAACAATCAATACTCAGACTCAACAAATAGCGCGGTAGTCGTAATGAAGTTTACTCAATTTGGCGAAAAATTTACTCGTTACAGTGGGATCACCCAATTAATGGATGATCTAAATGATGGCTTACGTACCCCAGGAGCAATCATGCTCGGTGGTGGTAACCCTGCAGGCATTCCCGCCATGCTCGACTACTTTAAAAGCGCCTCACAAGAAATGCTCGATTCAGGTGAACTGGTTGCAGCAATGGCCAATTATGATGGCCCACAAGGTAAAGACTCTTTTGTTAAAGCATTAGCAAAACTATTAAAAGAGACTTACGGTTGGGATATTTCAGAGAAAAATATCTCTCTAACCAATGGGTCTCAAAGTGCTTTCTTCAGTCTATTTAACCTTTTAGCAGGCACTTATGCGGATGGTTCAAAAAAGAGAATTTTACTACCTCTTGCTCCGGAATATATTGGCTATGCGGACTCTGAACTAGAAGTCGACAGTTTTATTTCTTACCGTCCTGAGATTGAATTACTCGATAACGGTTTGTTTAAATACCACGTTGATTTTAGCCAGTTAACTGTTGACGATTCTGTGGGAGCAATTTGTGTTTCTCGTCCTACCAATCCAACGGGGAATGTCATTACGGATGAAGAAGTGGCCAAACTCGACACATTAGCTCGTGAACATAATATTCCGTTAATTCTTGATAATGCTTATGGCACCCCTTTCCCGAATATTATCTTTGAAGAAGTCACGCCATTTTGGAATGAAAACACCATTCTTTGCATGAGCCTTTCTAAGCTTGGTTTACCTGGGTTACGTTGTGGCATTGTGATTGCCAATGAAGAAATGACAGCAGCCATCACTAACCTAAATGGCATTATCAATCTTGCACCAGGAAGTATGGGCCCTGCAATTGCTTTGCACATGATTGAATCAGGTGACTTATTGCGTTTAAGTGAGGAGGTTATCCAGCCTTTCTATCGCCATAAATCTCAAGCTGCAGTTAAGATGTTACAAACGGCGATTACCGATCCTCGTTTTCGCATTCACAAACCTGAGGGCGCTATTTTCTTGTGGCTATGGTTTGATGAATTACCTATCACGACAATGGAATTGTATAAACGCTTGAAAGCGCGTGGCGTATTAATTGTCCCGGGTGAGTACTTCTTTATTGGACAAGATGACAGTTGGGAGCACGCTCATCAATGCTTACGTATGAACTACGTTCAAGATGAAGATATGATGCAAAAAGGCATTAATATTATTGCAGAAGAAGTGCTTAAGGCCTATTCAGAGTAGTTCAATAACTCAAATAATAGCTTGTTGCTTTGGAGTCAGCAATTCTGTTTGTCATAACTAAACAAGCAACACATACAGGTGCCATCTATTGATGATGGAAAAGCAATAAGCTATTGATACAACAATCTAATCTCAAATAATGACTTGTTGCTTTGGAATCAACAATTCTGTTTGTCATCGCTAAATTAACCACTCCTACCGATGCCATCTATTGGTGATGGAAAAGCAATAAGTCATTAATAAATAACCTAGCGAACATAAAAAAGGCGCTATCACAGCGCCTTCATTTCAAATTTTCACCAATCTACGATTAGCTTTCCAGTAAGTTATTACCGTTAATTGCAATCTTACGAGGCTGCATCGCTTCTGGAATTTCACGTTCTAAATCAACATGCAGTAAACCATTTTCCATGGTTGCGCCCACCACTTTCACATAATCCGCTAATTGGAATTTACGCTCAAAGTTACGCTCTGCAATACCTTGGTATAGGTACGTTTTCGCTTCATCCGATTCAGGACGCTCACCGCGTACAATCAGCATATTCTCGTGTTGAGTTAACTCGATTTGTTCATCAGCAAAACCCGCCACCGCCATGGTTATACGGTAGTTATGTTCTGATTTTTGCTCGATGTTATAGGGAGGGTAACCACCATTAGTTTTCGCTGAGTGGCTTTCCATTTGATTGAAAAGACGATCAAAACCAATTGCTGAACGGTACAGTGGAGTGAAATCTACATTACGCATAATACTATCCTTTATTTTAAGCAATAGTGAGTACAACTACCCCAAACTTGGGTCCTTAGTTGCCTCTATCAAATTATAAGACTTTCCGTTTTGGACAAGTCATGTTCAGAAGACCCTTTCGGCATCCTCTTCATAACTAGATATGCGGCTCAGTAATTTTATTTTCAAGAGATATAGCCAAAAATATTTTCCATTCCCATTCAAAACTAATACCAAACAACTGAACTACAAACGAAAACAAACCCCAAATTCCAGATAAAAAAAAGCACCGCCAACAGCAGTGCTTCTTAATTTTCAACTTAGCATTTATGATTCTAGATGAAGTCAGCTCGTTCTAATTCAAGAAGAAGGCGCGGAGCTTATGAACATAAGTGAGCACCTTCGACGCAGAAGTAGAACTAACTGGCAAAATATAGGATTAAAAATTTAGACGTCTAAGTTAGCTACACGTAATGCGTTCTCTTCAATGAAGTTACGACGCGGTTCAACTTGGTCACCCATTAGCGTAGTAAACAATTCATCCGCACTTACTGCATCGTTGATTGTTACTTGCATCATACGGCGAGAATCAGGATCCATTGTTGTTTCCCAAAGCTGCTCAGGGTTCATCTCACCCAGACCTTTATAACGCTGTAAGTAAACGCCACGACGAGATTCTTTAATTAGCCATGCAATCGCTTCATCCAGTGTTTCTACTGGTTGTTTGCGCTCACCACGTTGTGCATAAGCACCTTCTTCAATCAAACCATTAAGCGCTTCTGATAACTCAGCGATACGGCCGTACTCTTTCGAGTTAAGCAGATCAGCGCTTAATACGTATTCATGTTGAACACCGTGAGTACGAACAACAAGCTTAGGCTGGTGAATGTTTAATTCTTCATTAAAATCCAATGCTGCTGTGTACTGACTTGCACCGGTTTCGTGCTCATTAAGCTCAGTAACTAACGCCTCAGTCCACGCTTGAACTTCAGCTTCGTTTTCACACGCTTCCTGAGCTAATCGAGAGGTGTAAACTAAACGATTTAATAGCGCTAATGGGTAACGACGGCTCATACGCTCAATCAGTTTCATTACACCATTAAACTGCTCAATTAAATTAGCCAGCTCTTGACCAAAGATTGATTCATTTGGATTAACAAATAACGATGCGTTATCTAACGCTTGCGTGATTTGGTATTCACCCATTGCTTCTTCATCTTTAATGTACTGCTCTTGTTTGCCTTTCTTCACTTTGTACAGTGGTGGCTGAGCAATGTATACATAACCACGCTCAATCAGCTCAGGCATTTGACGGTAGAAGAACGTCAGCAAAAGAGTACGGATGTGAGAACCATCGACATCGGCATCGGTCATGATGATGATATTGTGGTAACGCAGTTTGTCAGGGTTGTATTCGTCACGACCAATACCACAACCAAGTGCAGTAATTAGTGTGCCAACCTCTTGAGAAGAAAGCATTTTATCAAAACGTGCTTTTTCAACGTTTAGAATTTTACCTTTAAGAGGCAGAATCGCTTGGTTTTTACGGTTACGTCCCTGCTTGGCTGAACCGCCAGCAGAGTCCCCTTCCACAATATAGAGTTCAGATTGTGAAGGATCTTTTTCCTGACAATCCGCAAGCTTACCTGGAAGACCTGCAATATCTAACGCGCCTTTACGACGAGTCATTTCACGCGCTTTACGAGCGGCTTCACGTGCGCGAGCTGCATCGATGATTTTAGAACAAACCATTTTCGCTTCACCTGGGTTCTCAGCTAAGAACTCAGACAGTTTCTCACCCATTGCAGATTCAACCGCAGACTTCACTTCAGAAGAAACCAGTTTATCTTTAGTTTGGCTTGAGAACTTAGGATCAGGCACTTTAACCGAAACAACCGCTGTTAGGCCTTCACGCGCATCATCACCAGAAGTTGATGCTTTCGCTTTCTTAGAAAAGCCTTCCTTATCCATGAAAGTGTTTAATGTACGAGTTAGCGCAGAACGGAAACCGGCTAAGTGCGTACCACCATCACGTTGTGGGATGTTGTTGGTATAACAGAAAATATTTTCTTGGAAAGAATCATTCCATTGCATTGCCACTTCAACAGCAATGCCATCTTCTTCACGCGTGAAATCAAAATGGAAGATTTTTTGATGAATAGGTGTCTTATTGCGATTTAGGTGATTAACGAACGCTTGAATACCACCTTCAAACATGAAGTGATCAGATTTATCTTCTTCACGCATGTCTTGTAAAATAATAGACACACCAGAGTTTAAGAAAGACAATTCACGCAGACGTTTCGCTAGAATTTCATAAACAAACTCAATGTTTGCGAACGTTTGGTCACTTGGCCAGAAACGGATTTTAGTACCCGTCGTATCTGTAGTACCAACAACAGCCAATGGCGCTTGTGGCTCACCGTGATGATACGTTTGTTGGAAGATCTCACCTTTACGGTGAATCGTTAATTCCACTTTTTCAGATAGTGCGTTTACAACTGAAACACCAACACCGTGCAGACCGCCTGATACTTTATAAGAGTTATCATCGAACTTACCACCTGCGTGAAGTACCGTCATGATAACTTCTGCTGCTGATACGCCTTCTTCTGGGTGAATTTCTGTTGGAATACCACGACCATCATCGCTTACTGATACCGAGTTATCTTCGTGTATCGTTACAATAATATCTTTACAGTGACCAGCAAGAGCTTCATCGATTGAGTTATCGACAACCTCAAACACCATGTGGTGAAGACCTGTACCGTCGTCGGTGTCGCCGATATACATACCCGGACGCTTACGTACTGCATCTAGGCCTTTTAGTACTTTAATACTCGATGAATCATAATTTTCTGACATGAGTTACTCTCGCGTTTTTATCCTTGGGCTATTTTGCCATGTTCTATCTCGAACATCTTGCTTTCTTCATCATGCATATCTGCAATCTGTTCAGCAGTAATCGAACTAATAAACACCTGCGCCTTTGTCTGTTTCAAATATTGAGCCAGCAATTGACGGCGATGACTATCCAGTTCAGAAGCAAAATCGTCTATTAAATAGATGCACTGCTTTCCTGTTGCTTCTGTTAAATGTTGCCCCTGCGCTAATCGTAGCGCACATACCATCAACTTTAGTTGACCACGAGACAACACATCTTCAACAGGAGTGCCTGCAACTTTAATTCGTAAGTCGGCTTTATTTGGGCCGCCGACGGTATAACCCAGCTGTTTATCTCGCTCAAAGTTCTTCTTGAGCAAATCTGCGTATGGGGTTTCTCTATCCCAACCGCGATAGTATGACAGCTTTATGTCATATTCTGGTAAGAATGCCTGACATATTTGTTGAGTTGCTTCAGATATGTGATTGATGTAATCCACTCGCCACTGATCTATTTTTTCAGCCAGTTGTGCGAGTTCCAAATCCCAGTAGCTTAGCTCTCTATAACTCTGTGCCGTTTTTAATAATGCATTACGTTGCTTGGTTAATCGCTTCACTCGGCTCCATGCTTCATAAAAAGCAGGTTCCACGTGAAACACTCCCCAATCGATAAATGCTCGGCGAAATTTAGGGCCATCAGTCACTAATTCGAACCCTTCAGGGTGAATTAATTGAAGCGGTAAAACCTTAGCTAATTGTGCCAGTTTTTGCCCACTTTCTCCGCCTATTTTAACCTCTGTAGTACCGTCACGCTGCTTATTTATACCAATAGGCAGCTCAAAGTTTTCTGGTGTGGTGAAACGACCATGAATAAAAAGCTCGTTACAGTCATGTCTAATGATCCGACCGGTTAACGAGCTCTTAAATGAACGGCCATGTCCGAGCAAATAGATCGCTTCTAGGACACTGGTTTTACCACTGCCATTGGCACCCGTAACAAAATTAAAGCCAGATGATAATTGAATATCACACGTCTTTATATTACGAAAATCATTAATGATTAGGCGTGATAATGGCATTGATAGTTAAAATCTACAGACGGATTGGCATAACAACATATTGCGCTTCATCATTAGCACAATCTTCAACTAACGCACTCGCATTAGCCGTTGTCATCGAAATACGTACACGTTCGCATTTTAAAGTATTCAGCACATCTAATACATAGCTAACGTTAAAACCGATTTCGATATCATCGCCTTGGAAATCCACATCAAGGATCTCTTCTGCTTCTTCTTGTTCAGGGTTATTCGCCGTAATACGCATTTGATTATTGGCTAAATTAACGCGAACACCACGGAATTTTTCATTCGATAAAATAGCAGCACGAGCGAATGCTTGGCGCAGTTCATCACAATCGGCTTCTAGCGTCTTGTTACTGCTTTGCGGCATTACACGTCGATAATCAGGAAAGCGACCATCAACCAGTTTTGACGTAAATACAAAGTTATTCACTTCTGCACGTACATTTGAATTACCAAACTGTAAAGTAACACTCTGATCGGGTGAGTCAAGTAAGCGAACTAGCTCTTGAATACCTTTGCGTGGCATGATCACTTGCTGTTCAGGAAGATCCGAACCCACCAGCATATTACATACTGCCATTCGGTGACCATCCGTTGCTACAGAACGGAAAATAGCACCTTGAGTTTCAAACATCATACCATTGAGGTAATAACGAACATCTTGGTTCGCCATAGAGAATTGAGTGCTCTCGATCAGTTTACGCAATTGTGCTTGAGATAAGGTGATTTCAACCTCGCTCTCCCAACCTTCAATGTTTGGAAAATCATTAGCTGGCAGAGTCGCTAGAGTGAATCGACTGCGTCCAGAACGCACTAAAACTCGATCGCCTTCCAATACGATAGTGATAGTTGCGCTGTCAGGTAAACCACGACAAATGTCTAAAAATTTACGAGAAGGAACAGTAATAGCGCCCGCTTCAAAATCACCTTCTAACGTAATCTTACTGATCAACTCTACTTCTAAATCGGTTGCGATCATTGATAATTGACCATTTTCTACCTGAAGTAAGATGTTACCCAAAATAGGTAATGATGGACGGCCACCAAGGGCACCAGATACTTGTTGCAGTGGTTTTAATAACAGACTGCGTTCAATAGAAAATTTCATAATACTCGTTTATTTAAAAGTAGATAATGAATTACGATGATAACGTACGAATGAGATTAGAGTAGTCTTCTTTTATATCATGACTCTCTTCACGCAATTGCGCTATTTTACGACAAGCATGAAGTACAGTGGTATGGTCTCGACCGCCAAATGCGTCACCGATCTCAGGTAAGCTGTGATTGGTTAACTCTTTAGACAATGCCATCGCTAATTGACGTGGACGCGCAACAGAGCGAGAACGGCGTTTAGACAACAAATCCGCCATTTTTATCTTGTAGTACTCAGCAACGGTTTTTTGAATATTATCAATCGTTACTAGCTTCTCTTGAAGCGCTAATAAGTCACGTAATGCTTCGCGTACAAAATCAATCGTAATTGCACGGCCAGTAAAGTTAGCATTTGCAATCACACGGTTAAGCGCTCCTTCTAATTCACGTACATTCGAACGTAAACGTTTTGCAATAAAGAAGGCAACTTCATCGGCAAGATGAATTTGATGATCTTCTGCTTTCTTCATTAAGATAGCAACGCGAGTTTCTAATTCTGGCGGTTCAATCGCAACAGTAAGACCCCAACCAAAGCGAGATTTCAAACGCTCTTCTACCCCATTGATCTCTCTTGGGTATTTGTCTGACGTTAGGATTATTTGCTGATTGCCTTCCAATAACGCATTAAAGGTATGAAAGAATTCTTCTTGTGAACGCTCTTTATTCGCAAAAAATTGAATATCATCGATAAGCAAGGCATCAACACTACGGTAATAACGTTTGAACTCTTCAATGGCGTTATTTTGTAGCGCTTTAACCATGTCTTGAACAAAGCGCTCAGAATGCATGTATACCACTTTTGCATCGGGCTTACGTTCAAGAATCGCATTTCCCACTGCTTGCAACAGGTGCGTTTTACCTAAACCAGTGCCACCATATAAGAATAGTGGGTTATACGCGGTTCCCGGGTTATCAGACACTTGACGAGCTGCAGCTAAGCCAAGTTGGTTTGATTTACCTTCAACGAAGTTAGTAAATTTATGTTTAGGATTTACATTCGAGCGATGATTCAGATCAGCAGGTGTAGGCTCTAAACTCTGAGATTCCCAAGGCTTATTCGTTGACTGTAAGGCTTGAAGTTGTGCAGGAGCTGAGGTTGAAGCAGCAACATCCGCAGCTGTTCTCTTCGGTGCTGATGATGGCGTAGGTTTACTACCCACTTCAAAACGCAATGTAGGGACATCGCTACCACAGAACTCATTTAATAATGAGTTAATGCTATTTAAGTACTTATCTCGAACCCAATCCAACACGAAACGGTTCGGCGCAAATAGCGTAAGGGTATTGTCATTTAATTCAGCTTGCAGGGGTTTAACCCACATACTAAATTCTGCGGAAGGTAATTCTTCTTGAAGGCGCTGTAAACACTGCAGCCAAAGCGATGAAGACACGGACAACCCCACTCATAATTATTTTTAAAAGGTTGTCGATTTTATACTGTGGATAACTTTTGTGCCAGCGTTAGATCGATGATCCAGTGAATAAGATCGAAGTTATTCACACTGATCACGCTTTTTTACCTAGATCGACACACTTTTTACCAGACTTATACCCAAAACCATCAACAATGAGGAGATTATGCCCTTTATTTTACGATTTAGTTATTACACATAACCAGGGGATATTTAGAACTCAATCGCAAAAAACGTATTATCTCAATACTGATGAATTACGGAGTATCAATCATGAAATGGACAAAGAACATTCTTACTGGATTAACACTGACACTAGCAGCCACTCAATTTGCTCAAGCAGCCACTGACGTTAAAGTAGGAATGTCGGGCCGTTATTTCCCATTTACCTTCGTTAAACAGGATCAACTGCAAGGCTTTGAGGTTGATTTATGGGATGAGATTGGTCGCCGTAATGATTATAACGTTGAATATGTAACTGCGAGTTTTTCTGGTTTATTTGGGCTATTAGAAACAGGCCGAATTGATACGATTTCAAATCAAATTACCAAAACCAAAGAACGTGAAGCTAAATACCTATTTGCCGACCCTTATGTTGTTGACGGTGCGCAAATTACCGTTCGTAAAGGCAATGACAGCATCAAAAGTATTGAAGATTTGGAAGGAAAAACCGTTGCCGTTAACTTAGGTTCTAATTTTGAAAAATTACTGCGAGATAACGATAAATCAGGCCAAATAAACATTAAAACCTACGATACAGGTATTGAGCACGATGTCGCTTTAGGCCGTTCAGATGCGTTTGTGATGGACCGTCTATCAGCAGCTCAACTGATTAAAAAATCAGGATTACCACTGCAACTTGCAGGCGAACCATTTGAAACCATTGAAAATGCATGGCCGTTTGTAAAAAATGAAAAAGGTCAAAAGCTACAAAAAGAAGTTAATAAAGCATTAGCTGAAATGCGAGTAGACGGTACATTAGCAAAAATATCACAAAAGTGGTTTGATGCTGACGTAACACAATAAATCAAACTAACTCGGTAAGTACCTACTTCTATTTACAATAAACCCACTATCTGTAACGTAGTGGGTTTTGTGTTTATTACTTATATAAACTCAGTACAACTCACCACTTTTCAAACTAATTATAGAGAGACATCATGGGATTTGATTTTGCGTATATGATTGAACTCTTACCTATACTGTTTAAGTATTTAGGTACGACATTAGAAATGGCGATATGGGGATTGTTCTTTGCTTTGGCACTGGCGTTAGTACTCGCTAACTTAAGAGTCTTTAAAGTGCCAGTATTGGATCAACTTAGCCAACTTTACATTAGCTTTTTCCGTGGTACACCGCTACTAGTTCAATTATTTCTTCTTTATTATGGCTTACCACAAGTATTCCCTATTTTTATTGGATTAGATGCGTTTAGTGCCGCTGTTATTGGTTTAACGCTCCATTTTGCCGCTTATATGGCAGAGAGTATTCGTGCAGCTATTATCGGGATTGATCGTAGCCAAATGGAAGCCAGTCTTTCTATTGGTATGACAACATCTCAAGCAATGCGTCGTATTATTCTTCCTCAAGCGTCTCGAGTAGCTTTACCTTCATTAATGAATTATTTCATTGATATGATTAAATCCACGTCATTAGCCTTTACACTAGGGGTGTCTGAAATAATGGCAAAAGCGCAAATGGAAGCCTCTTCAAGCTTTAAGTTCTTTGAAGCATTTTTAGCCGTAGCCCTGATTTATTGGGGTGTTGTTGTCATTCTTACTCGAGTACAAACTTGGGCTGAAGTGAAATTAAATAAGGCGTATGTTCGATGATAAAAATTACCAACCTACATAAAAGCTTTGGTGACACAAACGTACTATCAGGCATTGACCTCACCATTAATAAAGGAGAGATAATTGCCATCATTGGATCAAGTGGTACGGGTAAGTCGACATTACTTAGATGCATCAATTTTCTTGAGACTGCCGACAAAGGCACCATCACGATTGATGATATTAGTGTCGAAAGTGAAAAAAATACCAAAGCAGAAATCATCGCATTACGACGAAAAACAGGGTTTATCTTCCAAAATTATGCTCTTTTTACACATTTAACCGCTCGACAGAATATTGCTGAAGGCCTAATAACTGTCCACAAGTGGAATAAGGCAGATGCCCTTAAAAGAGCACAACAAATTTTAGATGATATTGGGCTTGGTGATAAAGGGGATAACTACCCTTCAGCGCTTTCTGGAGGCCAACAACAGCGCGTTGGTATTGGACGAGCAATGGCCTTAGAAGCAGAACTGCTATTATTTGATGAACCCACGTCAGCACTTGATCCTGAATGGGTTAATGAAGTACTGACTTTAATGAAAAAACTGGCCACTCAACATCAAACCATGCTGGTTGTAACTCATGAAATGCAATTTGCAAAAGAAGTCGCAGATAAAGTCATCTATATGGCAGATGGAAAGATAGTGGAACAAGGAACCCCAGAGCAAATTTTTGGTTATCCACAGGATCCTAAATTAAAAAAATTCTTGAATCAGGTCGGGATCGCATAAAGATCCTTGCGCTCTGGCTCACAAAACGTATAATTCACCGTCCGGAAAAATCGTGGAACCTCTTATTGACTATTTTTCTGTCAATGATTACAATTCCGCCTCTTTGTTGAGAGGCGTCGGAATGTACGTCCCACGCCGGGTTTATACAAAAAACCTAAACACTACTGATCAGTAAAAGGTAATACCAATGAAACGCACTTTCCAACCTTCAGTTCTTAAGCGTAAACGCTCTCACGGTTTCCGTGCACGTATGGCTACTAAGAACGGTCGTAACGTAATTAACGCTCGTCGCGCTAAAGGCCGTAAGCGTCTATCTAAGTAATCCTAGATTATTTTGATGAATTACGACTTCTCTCGGGAGTTACGCTTGTTAACTCCCGAAGATTACAAATCTGTTTTCAAGCAAGCTCACCGAGCCGGCTCACCTCACTTCACCATTCTTGCCAGAGAAAATTCACTATCGCACCCTCGTTTAGGCCTTGCTGTTCCTAAAAAGCAAATTAAAACTGCTGTAGGTCGCAATAAGTTCAAACGTATTACGCGTGAAAGTTTCCGCAATAAGCAACATTCATTACCTGCGAAAGACTTTGTGGTTATCGCTAAAAAGAGTGCTCAAGATCTGAGTAACGAAGACTTCAACAAGCTATTAGACAAATTATGGCATCGCCTGTCTCGCCCTTCTCGTGGATAGCAATCGGTCTAATCCGTTTTTATCAACTCGTCATCAGTCCATTGATTGGACCTCGCTGTCGATTTACTCCAACGTGTTCACATTATGCAATTGACGCACTAAAGTCACACGGTTTAGTAAAAGGGTGTTGGCTATCTGGCAAACGTCTATTAAAATGTCATCCTTTGAATGATGGGGGCTATGACCCCGTCCCACCCAAGCAGCATAAAGACAGAGAACAATAACGATGGATACCCAACGTAATATTCTGTTGCTCGCACTGGCTTTAGTTTCTTTTTTACTTTTCCAACAATGGCAAGTAGAAACTAATCCGCAGCAACCAGCTACAGTTAATACCGTTCAACAAACACAAACGGATGGTGATGTTCCAACTTCTTCAACAGCACACAGTGATACGCCTGCTGATTCAGCACAGTCTGGTAAGCTAATCACTATCACAACAGATGTACTTACTTTAAAAGTAGATACATTGGGTGGTGATATCATTGAATCAATTCTTAATAAATACGACGCTGAATTAGACTCTAAAGCAAAGTTCGTTCTTCTTCAGGACGATGCTACACACAGCTACATAGCTCAAAGTGGTCTTATCGGTCCTCAAGGTATCGATTCAAATACCGGCCGTGCACAATTCACTACGCAAAAAACAGATTATGTTTTAGCTGCCGGTCAAAACGAATTACGCGTTCCGCTAACATTAGTGAAAGACGGTATTACTTATACTAAAACACTAATTCTTAAACGTGACAGCTACGCTATCAATGTTGATTATACGGTTGATAACCAATCTTCAGCACCAGCAACAGTAGAAATGTACGCGAACTTAAAGCAAAACTTAATGGATGACGGTGGCAGCTTAACGATGCCTACGTACCGTGGTGGTGCTTACTCTACAGAAGATACTCGTTACAAAAAATACAGCTTTGACGACATGGAAGATAAAAACTTATCTATCGACATGACAAACGGTCAAGGTTGGGCGGGTATGCTGCAACACTACTTTGCTTCAGCTTGGATCCCACGCAACGTAAACGATGCGACAATAACATCTCGTGTTGCTGGTAATTATGGTTACATTGGCGTTCGCATGCCTGCTGTAACGATTCCTGCGGGTCAAGAAGCGACACTTTCTGCGACACTTTGGACTGGTCCAAAACTGCAGAAAGAAATGGCAGAAACTCAAAAATACCTAGACTTAACCGTTGATTACGGTTGGTTATGGTTCATTGCATCACCACTTCATAAACTACTGTCTTTTATACATACGATTGTTGGTAACTGGGGTGTAGCGATTATCATTCTAACGTTTATTGTTCGTGGCGCTATGTACCCACTAACAAAAGCGCAATACACATCTATGGCTAAAATGCGCATGCTTCAACCTAAGTTGGCAGCAATGCGTGAGCGCATCGGTGATGACCGTCAACGTATGAGTCAAGAAATGATGGAGCTTTATAAAAAAGAAAAAGTAAACCCACTAGGTGGTTGTTTACCAATTCTTCTTCAAATGCCGATTTTTATTGCTCTATACTGGGCTCTGATGGAATCGGTTGAGCTTCGTCATGCGCCATTCTTTGGTTGGATCACGGATTTATCAGCACAAGACCCATACTACATCCTGCCATTATTAATGGGTGCAAGTATGTTCTTAATCCAGAAAATGAGTCCAACAACAGTAACGGATCCAATGCAACAGAAGATCATGACGTTTATGCCTGTTATGTTCACCGTGTTCTTCTTATGGTTCCCTGCTGGCCTAGTTCTTTACTGGTTAGTTTCAAACATCGTAACGTTAATTCAGCAAACGCTGATTTACCGTGCTCTTGAGAAAAAAGGCTTACATTCTAAGTAAGTTGAATTTCTAAAGAAGCAAACAAAAGGCGGCCTATGGTCGCCTTTTTTGTTTTATCGGCTTACAATATGCTCAAGCAATAGACATTAAGAATAATCATGACATTACATACAGACACCATCGTTGCACAAGCAACAGCACCAGGCCGAGGCGGCGTAGGCATCATTCGTGTATCCGGACCTAAAGCTCAACAAGTCGCTTTAGAAGTGGTAGGAAGGACCCTTAAACCTCGCTATGCAGAATACACCCCATTTAAAAATGATAATGGCCTTGAACTCGATCAGGGGATTGCACTTTACTTCCCTAACCCTCATTCATTTACCGGCGAAGATGTTCTAGAGCTTCAAGGGCATGGTGGTCCTGTTGTCATGGATATGCTGATTAAACGTATCTTAAAAATTGATGATGTTCGCCCTGCTCGACCTGGCGAATTTTCAGAAAGAGCTTTTTTGAATGATAAAATGGATTTAGCTCAAGCCGAAGCCATTGCCGATTTAATCGATGCAAGTTCTGAAGAAGCAGCAAAATCTGCGTTAAATTCACTACAAGGTGTCTTTTCAAATAAAATTAACACCTTAGTTGAATCCCTTATTTACCTTCGAATTTATGTTGAAGCCGCCATTGATTTCCCAGAAGAAGAGATCGACTTTTTAGCTGATGGCAAAGTCAGTGGTGACTTACAAGGGATCATTGATAACCTTAATGCCGTTCGCCAAGAAGCGAATCAAGGTGCGATCATGCGTGAAGGCATGAAAGTTGTTATCGCCGGCCGCCCAAATGCAGGCAAGTCTAGCCTTCTTAATGCACTATCAGGTAAAGATACTGCAATTGTCACCGATATTGCAGGGACCACTCGTGACGTCCTTAGAGAGCATATTCATATTGATGGTATGCCTTTACATATCATTGATACTGCAGGCCTTCGCGAAGCCTCAGATGAGGTAGAACGCATTGGTATTGAACGAGCTTGGGACGAAATAGCTCAAGCTGACCGCGTTTTATTTATGGTTGATGGCACAACAACGGATGCAACAGACCCCAAAATAATCTGGCCAGAATTTCTTGATCGCTTACCTAAAAACATGGGCATGACAGTGATACGAAATAAAGCCGATCAAACAGGTGAAGATCTAGGTATTTGCCATGTTAACGATCCTACCCTTATTCGTTTGTCTGCAAAAACAGGTGAAGGGGTTGATGCTCTGCGTACCCACTTAAAAGAATGCATGGGCTTCTCTGGCAATCAAGAAGGTGGCTTTATGGCTCGCCGTCGTCACCTAGAAGCGTTAGAGAAAGCGGCTCAGCATCTTGATATAGGCCAACAACAACTTGAAGGTTACATGGCCGGTGAGATCCTGGCAGAAGAGCTTAGAATTGCACAACAGCATCTTAGCGAGATCACAGGAGAATTTACTTCAGATGATCTACTAGGTCGAATATTTACCTCTTTCTGTATCGGTAAATAATCCCCCAAATCACACCAACAATCATGGGCTATTATGGCCCATTTTTTATAGGAAAAATTCATGAAAAACGTATCTATTATTACAGGAAGCACCCTTGGTGGCGCTGAGTACGTTGGCGATCACCTTGCCGATTTATTAGAAGAGATGGAGTTTGCTACAGATATCCATAATCAACCAAATTTGAATGAAATAGACATAGATAGTCTCTGGATTATTGCTATATCCACCCATGGTGCTGGTGATTATCCAGACAATATAAAGCCTTTTATTCAACAACTCACAGAGCAAGCTCAACATCTTTCAAAAGTCTCGTTTGCTATCGTTGCTATTGGTGATTCAAGCTATGACACCTTCTGTGCAGCAGGAAAATCATTACAAAATACATTGATTGAATTAGGTGCGATAGAGAAATTCCCACTTTTAGAGATAGATGTAACTCAACATAGTATTCCTGAAGAGCCTGCTGAATTGTGGTTAAAACAACATATTTGTTAATTTTTTGTATGTATTTATCAGTTAAAGTTATTAAATAGAAAACTGCTACTATGTGGATAACTAGGCAATGATCCAGTGATCAAGTTATAGTTATCCATTGAATAAGATCTAACGCCCTACCCCCTTGTGGATAAGTACTTCTTTTATCCTCAAGCAGTCCGATCGAAGATCAAAGATTCATCACAACTTAGGATCTTACTAAAGTATATGATCCTATTGATCATTTACTACTTATCCACAGAGATCGACGATCTATATAATAGATCTAATAAGAGATCTCTTTAAAAGATCTTATATATATTAAGTGATCTTTAATTTTTGAACTTCGTCACTTTTTCATTTCTTTCCAAGCTAGAAAAAGGGTAAAATAGATCTCTTAAAATTAAATTCTTCTCACTATTTTCATAACACCTAAGGTCAACTCATGTTTTACCAAGAAAACTTTGATGTCATTGTTATTGGCGGTGGTCATGCTGGAACTGAAGCAGCATTAGCAGCTGCAAGAACAGGACAAAAGACACTTCTACTCACACATAACATCGACACATTAGGTCAAATGTCATGTAATCCTGCTATCGGTGGGATCGGCAAAGGCCATTTGGTAAAAGAAGTGGATGCTTTAGGTGGATTAATGGCACAAGCCACTGATCATGCCGGTATTCAATTTAGAACATTAAATGCGTCCAAAGGTCCAGCAGTTCGAGCGACTCGTGCTCAAGCAGATAGAGCACTATATAAAGCATTTGTTCGTTCAGTATTAGAAAACCAACCAAACTTAACGTTATTTCAACAAGCAGTAGATGATCTGATTATTGAAAACGATAAAATTATCGGTGCTATTACTCAAATGGGCCTTAAATTCCGTGCTAAATCCGTTGTATTAACGGCTGGTACCTTTTTAGGGGGTCAGATACACATTGGCATGGAAAACTTCTCTGGAGGTCGCGCAGGAGATCCTTCTTCGATCACTCTTGCTCAACGTTTACGAGATCGTCCATTTAGAATCGATCGCCTTAAAACCGGTACTCCACCACGTATTGATGCTCGTAGCGTTGATTTTTCAAATTTAGAAGCACAACCGGGTGATAATCCAACGCCTGTTTTCTCATTTATGGGTAATCGTGAACAGCAGCCTAAACAAATTAACTGCTTCATCACTCATACTAATGAAAAAACGCATGATGTAATTCGTAAGAACCTTGATCGTAGTCCTATGTACGCTGGTGTTATCGAAGGTATTGGCCCTCGTTACTGCCCTTCTATTGAAGATAAAGTAATGCGTTTTGCTGATAAAGACAGCCACCAAATATTTATTGAACCAGAAGGCTTAACAACACACGAATTATACCCAAATGGTATCTCAACAAGTTTGCCATTTGACGTACAACTGCAAATCGTTCGTTCAATGAAAGGCTTTGAAAATTCACACATTGTTCGTCCAGGTTATGCGATTGAGTATGATTTCTTTGATCCTCGTGATTTAAAATCAACGTATGAAACTAAGTTTATTGAAGGCTTATTCTTTGCTGGTCAAATTAACGGTACTACTGGATATGAAGAAGCGGCTGCACAAGGGTTAATGGCCGGTCTTAATGCAAGTTTGTTTGCTCAAGGCAAAGAAGGTTGGAGTCCACGCCGTGATGAAGCATACATGGGCGTGCTTATTGATGATTTATCAACGCTTGGAACCAAAGAACCATACCGTATGTTTACGTCTCGTGCCGAATATCGTTTATCACTTCGTGAAGATAACGCCGATTTACGCTTAACAGAACAAGGCCGTGAACTTGGCTTAGTTGATGATGCTCGTTGGGCTCGCTTTAACGAGAAAGTAGAAAATATAGAAAAAGAACGTCAACGTTTAAAAGACATTTGGGTGAATCCTAAATCAGAAAATATTGATCAAGTTAATTCGATCTTAAAAACGCCGATCGTTCGTGAAGCAAGTGGTGAAGATCTTCTTCGTCGTCCTGAAGTGAATTATGAGTCATTGATCTCTATTGATGGTTTTGGTCCTGCTATTGAGGATCAACAAGCGTCTGAACAAGTTGAAATTCAAGTGAAATACGCCGGATACATTCAGCGTCAGCGTGATGAAATTGAAAAATCATTACGTCATGAAAATACAAAATTGCCTTTAGAACTTAATTATAAAGAAGTAAAAGGTCTTTCAAATGAAGTGGTTGCGAAACTCACAGACGCTAAGCCTGAAACGATTGGCATAGCATCACGTATTTCTGGTATTACACCAGCTGCCGTTTCTATTCTATTAGTGCATTTAAAGAAACACGGTTTATTAAAAAAAGGTGAGTAACGTGACCGATTTATCTCAGCAATTCGATCGTTTGATTGCTCAAACTGATTTAACTGTCTCTGAATTGCAAAAAGAGCAGTTACTTGGTTATGTAGCGCTTCTTCATAAGTGGAATAAAGCGTATAACCTAACGTCAGTTAGAAATCCGAGTGAAATGGTCATTAAGCATATTATGGATAGCATTGTTGTTAGTCCAAAGTTGTCAGGTGAGCGTTTTATTGATGTTGGTACAGGTCCTGGCTTACCAGGTATTCCATTAGCTATCATGAACCCTGGAAAATCGTTTACTCTGTTAGACAGCTTAGGTAAGAGAATCCGCTTTATCAAACAGGTGATCCATGAGTTAAAAATTACCAATGTCACTCCAATCCAAAGCCGTGTTGAAGAGTTTCAGCCTGAAGAAAAGTTTGATGCAGTCCTAAGTCGTGCATTTGCATCAATGACAGACATGGTTAATTGGTGTCATCATCTACCAAAAGAAGAAGATGGTGTGTTTTTGGCGTTAAAAGGGATCTATTCAGAAGATGAAGCTAATGATCTTCCTGAATGGTGCTCAGTCAAAGATGTAGCGACATTGATCGTTCCGGAGTTAGAGGGTGAAAGACATTTAGTAACCTTAACCGGAAAAAAATAATGGAATGAGGTTAGTGTGGGAAAAGTTATCTCTATTGCGAACCAGAAAGGTGGCGTAGGTAAAACAACGACAGCGGTGAATCTTGCCGCTTCAATGTCAGCAACTCATCGAAAAGTATTACTTATCGATTTAGATGCTCAAGGCAATGCGACCATGGCCAGTGGTGTTGATAAATACGATGTCGATGCCACAGCTTATGAACTTCTGGTTGATGAAGTGCCTTTTGAAAAAGTTGTTATAGAGGAAACGTCTGGAGGTTACGATCTTATTGCTGCTAATGGTGATGTTACCGCCGCTGAAATCAAATTGATGGAAGTGTTTGCGCGTGAAGTTCGCTTACGCAATATGATTGCTTCGGTTCGTGGTAACTATGATTTCATCTTTATTGATTGCCCTCCCGCTCTAAATCTCCTTACAATTAACGCTATGGCAGCATCGGATTCTGTATTGGTCCCTATGCAGTGTGAATATTACGCACTGGAGGGATTAACAGCTTTAATTGATACCATCAGTAAATTAGCTGCTGTAGTGAATGCTGATTTAAAGATCGAAGGGTTATTAAGAACCATGTACGATCCTCGTAATCGCTTAGCTAATGATGTATCAGATCAATTAAAAAAACATTTTGGGGAAAAAGTGTACCGCACTGTTATTCCTCGAAATGTACGTTTAGCAGAAGCGCCAAGTCATGGTAAACCTGCAATGTATTATGATAAATACTCTAATGGTGCAAAGGCTTACTTAGCCCTTGCCGGAGAGATAATTCGCCGTGACGAAATGGAAAAAGAAAGGGAAACAGAAATTCATGGGTAATAAACGTGGTTTAGGCAAAGGATTAGATGCCCTATTAGCAACAAGCTCTATTGCTCGTGAAAAGCAATTAGCAGCCGAACAAAGTGAATCTATCTCAAAAGATGCTCAATTAATTGAATTGGGTATTCATCAACTAAGTGCCGGCCAATACCAGCCTCGTAAAACAATGGAAAAAGAAGCCTTAGAAGAGCTTTCTGCTTCTATTCGTTCTCAAGGTATCATCCAACCGATTGTTGTGCGTCAAGTTGCTCCTCAGCAATATGAAATTATTGCGGGTGAGCGACGTTTCCGTGCCGCTAAAAAAGCAGGCCTAAAGCATGTACCCTGTGTGGTTAAATTGGTTGAAGATAAAGCCGTGATCGCAATGGCTTTAATTGAGAACATTCAACGTGAAGATCTGAATGCTATCGAAGAAGCACAAGCATTAGAGCGCTTACAGCAAGAATTTGAATTAACGCATCAACAAATTTCAGATGTTATTGGTAAGTCTCGTACAACGGTAACCAACTTATTACGCCTTAATGCTTTGACTAATGATGTGAAAAAATTGGTTGAACAGAAATTACTAGAGATGGGCCATGCTCGTGCATTATTAGCGTTAGAGAGCGATCAGCAGATCGAACTTGCCCATTTAGTGGTTGATAAAAAACTGACGGTTCGTCAAACAGAGCAAAAAATAAAAGAACTCTTAGCGCCAAAACAAGAAGATAAATCTAAAGCGGTTGATGTCGAAATGATGGATATTTCAGAGAAACTATCATCAACACTTGGGTCAAAAGTTGTGATAAGCCGAAATTCATCAGGTAAAGGTAAGGTAACGATTACCTTTGACAAGGCTCACAAATTAGAACAACTTATCGCAAAGCTAGAAAGTTAAATGTGATATAAAACGGTATTAGAAAGTAAAATTGTCTTTTACGTCGTAAAAGTCACTGCATTGTTCTCATAAATGTAACTTTTTAATGCTATTTGATTGCATTCATATGGGTGCAACGTATAATTTTTGCAAAATCTTCGCCTTGGGTTGATTTATATCAAGGTAAAGATGCTAAAAGGAAGAATACATGGTAGTTACGCTTGCTAAACCAGGGCGTTTGCTTGCAAAGCGATTGTTATTGATTCAGCTTAGTGTCACTACAGTTATGACAATAGGGATGAGCATAGCCGTTAGTGCTAGTTGGGGAATGTCAGCATTAATTGGGGGTAGTATTTTTATTATCGCTAATACGGTGTTTTCAAAATGTGCATTTATGTTCAGTGGAGCAAGAGCGGCTAAAATGGTTGCCGCTTTTTTCTATTTGGGTGAAGTGCTTAAAATTCTTATAACAATCGTCTTATTTTCTATTGTTTACGTGTATACAGAGGTGGAACTTGTTCCCCTCAAACTAACCTATTTGCTGGTACTGGGTAGTAATATCTTTGCACCAGTTTTCTTTATTAACAACAGGAAATAGGAAAAGTTATGTCTGCGTCAACGCCTACTGAATATATTAATCATCACCTGCAAAACCTCTCTTTAGGGAAGCTGGGCATTGCTGATGAATTAAGTTTTTGGAATGTGCATATAGACAGCTTGTTTTTTTCTGTGCTAACAGGGGTTTTATTCCTTTGGGTATTTCGCTCTGTAGCTAAGAAATCAACAACTGGAGTACCAGGTAAATTACAGTGTTTCGTTGAAATGGTAGTTGAATTCGTTGATACCAACGTAAAAGAGACTTTCCATGGTCGAAACCCTCTAGTTGCTCCACTAGCTTTAACCATATTTTGTTGGGTAATAATTATGAATGTCATGGATTTAGTTCCAATTGACTTCTTACCTTACTCAGCTGAACAGCTATTAGGTCTTCCTTATCTTAAGGTGGTTCCTACTGCTGATGTAAATATTACAATGGCAATGGCTCTTGGTGTGTTTGCTTTAATGATTTATTACAGCATTAAAGTAAAAGGACTAGGCGGTTTTGCAAAAGAATTAGCATTACACCCGTTTAACCATTGGATCATGATCCCTTTCAACCTACTTATTGAAGTTGTTTCGTTACTTGCTAAACCTCTTTCTTTAGGCATGCGTCTGTTTGGTAACATGTTTGCTGGTGAAGTGGTGTTTATTCTAATCGCTGCAATGTTACCTTGGTATTTACAATGGGTCGGTGCGTTACCTTGGGCTATTTTCCATATTCTGGTTATCTTAATCCAAGCATTTGTTTTCATGATGTTGACGATAGTTTATATGTCAATGGCTCATGAAGATGGCGATCATTAATCTTAAAATTTTTAATACAACTCTATCTATTCAATTGGAGAATATAAATGGAAACCGTTCTTAGTTTTTCAGCTATCGCAGTAGCTATTATTGTTGGTCTTTGTGCTGTAGGTACAGCAATTGGTTTTGCTATTCTTGGTGGTAAGTTTCTGGAAGGCGCAGCTCGTCAACCTGAAATGGCTCCAATGCTACAAGTTAAGATGTTCATCATCGCTGGTCTATTGGATGCGGTTCCAATGATCGGTATCGTAATCGCGCTACTATTCACATTTGCTAACCCATTTGTTGGTCAACTAGCAGGCTAATCTAGCCTTTTGCTAATTGAATTTTTGTAGCTGATTCTTAACGAGGGGTAGCTGTTGTGAATATGAACGCAACTCTGCTTGGTCAAGCAATCGCTTTCGCACTGTTTGTTTGGTTCTGCATGAAATATGTATGGCCACCAATCATGGAAGCGATCGAGGCACGTCAGAAGTTAATTGCTGACGGTTTATCTGCCGCTGAACGCGCAGCTAAAGACCTTGATTTGGCACAAGCCAATGCTTCTGATCAACTGAAAGAAGCAAAGCGCGCTGCAACTGAGATCATCGAACAAGCGAACAAACGTAAAGGTCAAATTTTAGACGAAGCCCGTGAAGAAGCACTGACTGAGCGTCAGAAGATTCTTACACAAGGTGAAGCTGAACTTGAATCTGAACGCAAACGCGCTCGCGATGAACTGCGTAAACAAGTTGCAACTCTGGCTGTGATTGGTGCCGAGAAAATCTTGGAGCGTTCTATTGATGTAGAAGCTCAGAAAGATATTCTTGATAACATCACTGCGAAATTGTAAGTAAAAGGGGCCAAGATATGTCGACAATGACAACCATCGCACGCCCCTACGCGAAAGCAGCTTTTGACTTTGCGGTCGAAAAGAATGAATTGGACCAATGGGTTCAAATGCTAACTTTTTGTTCAGAAGTCACAAAGAATGAAGACGTTGCTCAGTTACTTGATGGTGCTATTGCACCAGATAAACTGGCAGAAATCTTTATTTCAATTTGTGGTGAACAATTGAACGAGTTTGGACAGAACCTGATTCATGTAATGGCTGAAAACGGCCGTTTGAAGGTTCTACCTGATGTGTTAGAACAATATATCTTTTTAAAACATGAGTTTGAAAAAATGATTGATGCTGAAGTCATTTCAGCAGTTGAACTAACAGAACAGCAAAAAGCTGACATTAGTGCCAAACTTGAAGCTCGTTTAGAGCGTAAAGTGAAGCTGAATTGTAGCGTAGATGAGGCCCTACTAGCTGGGGTCATAATTCGAGCCGGAGACCTAGTCATTGATAACTCAGCACGTGGCCGTTTAAGCCGCCTGAGTGAAACATTGCAGTCTTGATGGGGAATGGAGCATGCAACTTAATTCCACGGAAATTAGCGATCTAATCAAACAACGTATTGAACAATTCAACGTTGTAAGTGAAGCTCGCAATGAAGGTACAATCGTTTCGGTAAGCGACGGTATCATTCGTATCCACGGCCTTGCAGACGTTATGCAAGGCGAAATGATTGAATTACCGGGTGGCCGTTATGCGCTAGCACTTAACCTTGAGCGTGACTCAGTTGGTGCGGTAGTAATGGGCCCATATGCTGACCTACAGGAAGGCATGAAAGTAACAGGTACTGGTCGTATCCTTGAAGTACCAGTAGGTCCTGAAATGCTAGGGCGTGTTGTAAACACACTTGGTGAGCCAATTGATGGTAAAGGCCCTATTGATGCGAAATTGACTTCTCCAGTAGAAGTGATTGCACCTGGTGTAATCGATCGTAAATCAGTAGACCAACCTGTACAGACTGGCTATAAGTCAGTTGACTCAATGATCCCAATCGGCCGTGGTCAGCGTGAGCTAATCATCGGTGACCGTCAGACTGGTAAAACAGCAATGGCGATCGATGCGATCATTAACCAGAAAAATTCTGGTATTTACTCAATCTATGTTGCGATTGGCCAAAAGGCATCAACAATTGCTAACGTAGTTCGCAAATTAGAAGAGCACGGGGCGTTAGCTAACACTATCGTTGTTGTTGCTTCTGCTTCTGAATCTGCTGCGCTGCAATACCTTGCACCGTACTCAGGTTGTGCGATGGGTGAATACTTCCGTGACCGCGGTGAAGACGCACTGATTGTTTATGATGACTTATCTAAGCAAGCAGTTGCTTATCGTCAAATTTCTCTACTACTGAAACGTCCACCGGGCCGTGAAGCATTCCCTGGTGACGTATTCTATTTACACTCTCGTCTACTAGAGCGTGCTGCTCGTGTAAGCGAAGCGTATGTTGAGAAATTCACTAATGGTGAAGTGAAAGGTAAAACAGGTTCTTTAACTGCTCTACCTATCATCGAAACTCAAGCTGGTGACGTATCTGCATTCGTACCAACTAACGTAATCTCGATTACTGATGGTCAGATCTTCCTACAAACAGAACTGTTCACCGCTGGTGTTCGTCCTGCGGTAGATCCAGGTATCTCTGTATCTCGTGTAGGTGGTGCTGCGCAGACTAAGATCATTAAGAAACTGTCTGGTGGTATTCGTACCGCGCTTGCACAGTATCGCGAACTTGCAGCGTTTGCTCAGTTCTCATCTGATCTTGATGACGCGACTAAAAAGCAACTTGATCACGGTGAAAAAGTAACTGAACTTATGAAACAGAAACAGTACGCGCCAATGTCTGTTTTTGATCAAGCGTTAGTTATCTTTACAGCTGAGAAAGGCTATTTGAATGATGTTGAGCTTTCTAAGCTTGCAGATTTTGAAGAAGCTCTGCTGTCGTATGCTCGTGGTCAATTTGCCGATCTAGCAACAGAGATCGACTCATCGGGTGCTTGGAATAATGAAATTGAAGCTCAGTTCGTGAAACTGGTTGAAGATTTCAAAGCAACCCAGACCTGGTAATTCGTTGGTGGCCTGTTATGGGTCACCCGAAAACGGAGAGTAACGATGGCCGGTGCGAAAGAGATTCGTAACAAGATCGGGAGTGTAAAAAGCACTCAAAAGATCACGAAAGCAATGGAAATGGTAGCCGCTTCTAAAATGCGTCGCTCGCAAGAGTCGATGGCTGCGTCTCGTCCATATGCTGACACAATACGTAAAGTAATCGGTCATTTAGCGCTTGGTAGCCTCGAGTATCGTCATCCGTATCTTGAGGAACGCGAAGCTAAGCGCGTTGGTTACATTATTATTTCTAGTGATCGTGGTTTGTGTGGTGGCTTAAACATTAACTTGTTTAAGAAAGTCATGACAGAAATGAAAGCATGGTCAAAAGATGGTGTTGAAATTGATTTAGCCGTTATTGGCTCTAAAGCAACAGCATTTTTTAACAGCTATGGCGGTAACGTTATTGCTCAAAACTCTGGCTTAGGTGACAACCCAAGTCTTGAAGAATTGATCGGTAGTGTTGGCGTTATGCTAAAGAAATACGATGAAGGCCAGCTGGATCGCCTATATGTAGTGAACAATAAGTTCATTAACACTATGGTGCAAGAGCCAGCAATTGACCAATTACTTCCTTTGCCTAAATCTGAAGATGAAGCAATGAAACGTACTCATTCTTGGGATTACATTTATGAACCTGAGCCTAAACTACTGCTAGATACATTATTGGTTCGATACGTTGAATCACAAGTATATCAAGGGGTAGTTGAAAACTTAGCGTGTGAACATGTAGCGCGAATGATTGCGATGAAAGCAGCGACTGATAACGCTGGTGACATTATTGATGAACTGCAACTTGTGTATAACAAAGCCCGTCAATCGGCGATTACACAAGAGCTTTCAGAAATTGTTTCAGGCGCATCAGCGGTTTAAGCAATAGGTATTTAAACAGTTTAGAGGATTAACGATGACTACAGGTAAGATCGTACAGATCATCGGTGCGGTAGTCGATGTAGAGTTCCCACAAGGCAATGTACCTCGTGTATACGATGCTTTGAATGTTGTTGATGCAAAAGAACGTCTTGTTCTTGAAGTGCAACAGCAAATCGGTGGCGGCGTAGTGCGCTGTATCGTAATGGGTAGCTCAGATGGTTTACGTCGTGGCTTAACAGTAGAAAATACTGGCGCGCCAATTACTGTTCCAGTGGGTACTAAAACTTTAGGCCGTATCATGAACGTTCTTGGTGACGCGATTGATGAGTGTGGCGAGATTGGTGCTGAAGAGCATTATTCAATTCACCGCGAAGCGCCTAGCTATGAAGAGCAGTCTAACTCGACTGAACTTCTAGAGACGGGTGTTAAGGTAATCGACTTAATTTGTCCATTCGCTAAGGGTGGTAAAATCGGTCTATTCGGTGGTGCTGGTGTAGGTAAGACTGTCAACATGATGGAACTTATCAACAACATCGCACTACAACACTCTGGCCTATCTGTATTTGCAGGTGTAGGTGAGCGTACTCGTGAAGGTAATGATTTCTACTTTGAAATGCAGGAAGCTGGTGTTGTAAACATCGAGAAACCTGAAGAATCAAAAGTAGCAATGGTTTACGGTCAAATGAACGAGCCACCAGGTAACCGTCTACGTGTTGCACTGACTGGTCTAACAATGGCAGAGCGTTTCCGTGACGAAGGTCGTGACGTACTGTTGTTCGTTGATAATATTTACCGTTATACACTAGCAGGTACTGAAGTATCAGCACTGTTAGGTCGTATGCCATCAGCGGTAGGTTACCAACCTACTCTAGCTGAAGAGATGGGTGTTCTTCAGGAGCGTATCACTTCAACTCGTAGTGGCTCTATCACTTCAGTTCAAGCGGTATATGTACCAGCGGATGACTTAACGGATCCATCTCCAGCAACAACGTTTGCTCACTTAGATGCGACAGTTGTACTTAACCGTAATATCGCGTCAATGGGTCTATACCCAGCGATTGACCCGTTAGACTCAACATCTCGTCAACTTGATCCACTTGTTGTTGGTCAAGAGCACTATAATATCGCTCGTGGCGTTCAATCGACACTTCAGCGTTATAAAGAGCTAAAAGACATCATCGCTATCCTAGGTATGGACGAGCTATCTGAAGAAGATAAGCAAGTTGTATCTCGTGCCCGTAAGATTGAGAAATTCTTAACTCAACCTTACCACGTAGCAGAAGTATTCACCGGTGACCCAGGTATTTACGTACCACTTAAAGACACATTAGCTGGCTTTAAAGGTCTATTAGCGGGTGATTACGATGACGTTCCTGAGCAAGCCTTCATGTACTGCGGTAAGATTGAAGACGCGCTTGAGAAGGCGAAGAAGCTATAAGGCTGATTAGGAGGCGATATGGCAGTAATGACCTTTCACCTGGACGTTGTAAGTGCTGAGAAGAAATTATTCTCAGGACTAGTAGAAACGATGCAGGTGACCGGTAGCGAGGGTGAACTTGGTATTTTCCATGGGCACGCACCGCTGCTGACCGCTATCACGCCTGGTATGGTGCGTATTGTTAAACAACATGGTCACGAAGAGTACATTTATGTCTCTGGTGGCATTGTTGAGGTTCAACCTGGTTCGGCTACTGTTCTTGCAGATACCGGTATCCGTGGTGAAGACCTAGACGCAGCTAAGGCAGAAGAAGCTAAACGCAAGGCTGAAGAGAACATCAAAAATCAGCATGGCGACATTAACTTCGCTCAAGCGGCCAGTGATTTGGCTAAAGCGATCGCACAGCTTCGAGTTATCGAGCTGACAAAACGTTCGCGTTAATCAAGCACCATTAGAAAGAAGGCGACCTATTTTGGTCGCCTTTTCTTTGTTGAATGTTAATATTCTTATTTATCGACATGTTAATTCCATTAATTATTACTTTGTATTTAACTCAGTAGTCAGTAATGGATTTAGTATTTTGATTTCCACTAGCTAGGTAGATGTTATCGTTCTAGAGTTAGAGTCGATATCAGTTAGCATAATAATAGAATGGGCTTTTCATGAAATTCAGTGCAGTAATTTTAGCGGCGGGTAAAGGCACTCGCATGTACTCAAACAAACCTAAAGTACTTCATACTTTAGCGGGTAAACCAATGGCGAAGCATGTAATTGATACATGCGAGGGCCTTGGTGCTCAAAACATCCATTTGGTTTATGGTCACGGTGGTGATCAGATGAAAGCTGAGTTGGGTGAAGAGCGTGTTCAATGGGTACTTCAAGCTGAACAATTAGGTACTGGCCATGCTGTAAATCAAGCGGCACCAGAGTTTGCTGATGATGAGAAAGTATTAGTCTTATATGGTGATGTTCCACTTATTAGTACTGAAACCGTTGATAATTTATTAGAAGCTCAACCAACAGGTGGTATTGCGTTACTTACAGTAGTTTTAGATAACCCTATGGGCTATGGACGTATTATTCGTCGTAATGGTCCTGTGATTGCGATTGTAGAGCAGAAAGATGCTACGGAAGAACAGAAGTTAATTAAAGAGATTAACACTGGCGTAATGGTTGCGACAGGCGGTGATTTGAAACGTTGGTTAGCGGCGCTTAAAAATGAAAACGCTCAAGGTGAATATTACCTTACCGATATCATTGCAGCAGCTCATGACGAAGGTCGTGCAGTAGAAGCTGTTCATCCAGTAAGCCCTATTGAAGTTGAAGGCGTGAATGATCGTGCTCAATTAGCTCGTTTAGAAAGAGCATTTCAATTAGCGCAAGCACAAAAACTATTAGAACAAGGCGTTATGCTTCGCGATCCTAGCCGTTTTGATCTTAGAGGATCATTGCAATGCGGTATGGATATTGAGATCGATGCTAACGTGATCATTGAAGGTAACGTGACGATTGGTGATAACGTCGTTATCGGAGCGGGCTGTGTACTTAAAGATTGTGAGATTGATGATAATACGATTATCCGTCCTTACAGTGTGATTGAAGGTGCGACCGTTGGTGAAGATTGTACTGTTGGTCCATTTACTCGTTTACGCCCAGGCGCAGAGCTTTGTAATGATGCTCACGTAGGTAACTTTGTTGAAGTGAAGAATGTTCGTCTTGGGGCAGGCTCTAAAGCGAATCATTTAACTTATCTTGGTGATGCTGAGATTGGTAAACGCGTAAACGTTGGTGCCGGTGTGATTACATGTAATTACGATGGTGCGAATAAATTTAAGACGATTATTGGTGATGACGTGTTTATTGGCTCTGATAGCCAGCTTATTGCGCCGATTATGATAGCGAATGGCGCGACGGTAGGCGCGGGCTCTACAGTGACTAAAGATGTGGCTGAAAATGAGCTGTACATTAGCCGAGCTAAAGATCGTCGCATTGCTAATTGGCAGCGTCCAACGAAAAAATAATTAATAGGTAACCAGTTGATAATAAAAAAGAAGCCATTAGGCTTCTTTTTTTATACCTGCCTATAGACAAAAAAAATGCTGACCGAAGTCAGCATTTTTTAAAATTCTATTCGAAAAATTCGAATTAAGCTGGAGTAACGTCTGCAGCTTGTGGGCCTTTTTGACCTTGTTCAACAGTGAAAGTTACCGCTTGGCCTTCTTTCAGAGTTTTGAAACCTTCAGTTGCGATAGCACGGAAGTGAACGAATACGTCAGCGCCGCCGTTATCTTGAGTAATGAAACCGAAACCTTTCTCTTCGTTGAACCACTTAACGATACCAGTTGATTTAGACATAATAAATCCTAATTTTTTTAAATTAAATAATTCGCATAATGCGAAGTTGTAGCCATAAAGAATTATTTATTTGAGGTAAAACATATGTATAAAAAGCTTCAAGCATAACTGGTAAAGCAGTATAACGAAGGTTTCAAAAGCATAATATTACAGATAAATAGGTCTGTTTACAGGCCGAGAAAAATAATAGCATTTTTTAACCGATTGTATAGTAGAATTTCAAAAATGAATGAAAATAAGGCTAAAAAATTATTAGCCTTATAAATGCCATACGCTATTAAGATAAAAAGAACTGATAAGCAGGGTTATCTGTTTCATCCTTACATTGGTAGCCTAACTCTTTGAGGTGCTTTGAGAAATCAAAGAGATCGTTATCATCTAGTTCAAAACCACATAACACACGTCCATAATCAGCTCCGTGATTGCGATAATTGAACAAACTTATATTCCAATGTGTGCCTAAAGTGCTTAAGAATTTAACCAGTGCACCGGGGTATTCTGGAAATTCAAAACTGTATAAACGCTCTTTTAAGGGTTTAGATGGCTTTCCACCAATCATATAACGGATATGCAGTTTCGCCATTTCATTGTCAGAGAGATCAACAACAGGGTAATCGCCTTGCTGTAAATCATTAATGATATTATCGAGCTCTTGCTGCCCTTCTTGTAAGCGAACACCGACAAAAATATTGGCTTGTTTGTCATCATTATAACGGTAGTTGAATTCCGTTACGGCTCTGCCGCCAATCAGGTTACAAAACTCAAAGAAAGCGCCTTGACGTTCAGGGATCGTTACCGCTAATAGGCCTTCTCGTTTTTCACCTAATTCACAGCGCTCGGAGACGTAACGTAAACCATGAAAATTGGTATTGGCACCAGAAAGTACCGTCCCTAGTTGTTTATTTTCTAGTTGATGCTTATCGGCAAATTTTTTCAATCCAGCTAATGCTAAAGCACCTGATGGCTCTGCGATTGCGCGAGTGTCTTCAAAAATATCTTTAACCGCCGCACAGATTTCATCACTGGATACCGTAATATGACCATCTAGGTATTTTTGGCATAAGCGGAAAGTTTCATCACCAATACGTTTAACCGCTACACCATCAGCAAACATACTGACTTGGTTAAGAATGACTGGCTCACCAGCATCTAGTGCCGCTTTTAAACAGGCAGAGTCTTCGGGTTCAACTGCAATGACTTTTATATCAGGCATTAGTTGCTTAATAAGAACAGCAACCCCTGATGCTAAACCACCACCACCAACAGGAACAAAGATATAATCGAGATGGCCATTTTGTTGCAGCATCTCCATTCCTATTGTCCCTTGACCAGCAATGATTAATGGGTGGTCGAATGGAGGTACAAACGTATAGCCGTGAAGCTCAGATAAACGTTCAGCTTCGGCTTTTGCTTCATCAAAGTTACTGCCATGAAGTACGACATTACCCCCAAATCCTTTTACGGCTTCAACTTTAATATCAGGGGTGGTTTTAGGCATAACGATAGTCGTTTGAATACCTAATTTAGTGCCTGATAACGCCATGCCTTGCGCATGATTTCCAGCTGAGGCTGCAATCACTCCGGCTTTTTTTTGTTCTTCAGTTAAGTTCGAGACCATATTATAAGCGCCACGAAGTTTAAAAGAATGAACAGGCTGGCGATCTTCTCGTTTTAGTTGCACTCGGTTATTAACACGTTCTGATAAACGTGGCATATCTTGAAATGGCGTTACTGTGGCAACTTCATAGATAGGCGCTCGTAAGATCTGGCGCAGATATTCTGCACCAGTTTGATTGGAAGGTGTTGTCATAAGATCTATCCTTCTAATTTAGATTTATCACGTACCGCGCCTTTATCTGCACTGGTTGCCATGCTTGCATAGGCTTTTAGTGCAAAAGAGACTTCACGTTGACGATTAACAGGCTTCCAGCCCTGCTCATTTTGTTTCTCACGGCGTTGTTGAAGTTCTGATTCTGAAACGTCGAGGGTAATTGAGCGGTTTGGAATATCAATGGTAATGATGTCACCGGTATTAACTAAACCAATGGTGCCACCACTTGCAGCTTCTGGAGATACATGGCCAATAGACAGGCCTGAAGTGCCGCCAGAGAAGCGGCCATCAGTAAGAAGCGCACACGCCTTACCTAGTCCCATCGATTTAAGATAAGTGGTTGGGTACAGCATTTCTTGCATACCAGGGCCGCCTTTAGGTCCTTCGTAGCGAATAACCACAACTTCCCCAGCTTTTACTTTTCCGCCTAAGATACCTTCAACTGCACTGTCTTGGCTTTCAAAAACAATCGCAGGACCTTGGAATTTTAGGTTATCTTCATCAACACCAGCGGTTTTTACAATACAGCCATCAACCGCAACATTACCAGAAAGAACCGCTAGGCCACCTTCTTGGCTAAAAGCGTTCTCTTTTGTTCGAATACAGCCATTTTCACGATCGTCATCTAGGCGATCCCAACGGCAATCTTGTGAGAAGGCTTTGGTGGTTCGAATGCCAGCAGGACCTGCGCGGAAGAACTTAAGTACCGCTTCATCTTCAGTTTGCATAATGTCGTATTGGGCTAGCTGTTCTTTCATTGTTAAGCCTAGTACGGTATTAGTATCACGATTAAGTAGGCCTGCACGATCTAATTCACCAAGAATAGCCATAACACCACCAGCACGGTGAACGTCTTCCATATGATATTTAGGCGTTGATGGAGCGACTTTACATAGGTGAGGTACGCGACGAGACATTTCATCAATGTCACCCATATCAAAATCAATATCGCCCTCTTGAGCTGATGCAAGAAGGTGAAGAACGGTATTACTTGATCCCCCCATTGCAATATCAAGTGCCATCGCATTTTCAAACGCAGCACGGTTAGCAATATTGCGTGGTAATGCGGAATCATCCCCTTGCTCATAATAGCGTTTCGTTAATTCAACGACACGTTTACCGGCATTGATAAATAGTTGTTCACGATCAGCGTGAGTAGCTAGCATTGAGCCATTACCCGGTTGAGATAAACCAAGAGCTTCAGTTAGGCAGTTCATCGAGTTAGCCGTAAACATACCAGAACAAGAACCACAAGTTGGGCATGCAGAGCGCTCTACTTGCTCACTTTGTTCATCAGAGATAGTTGGATCAGCGCCTTGGATCATGGCATCAACTAAATCAAGTTTAATGATTTGATCTGAAAGCTTCGTTTTACCTGCTTCCATTGGGCCGCCAGATACAAAGATCACTGGAATGTTAAGACGCATTGCCGCCATCATCATTCCTGGAGTGATTTTATCACAGTTAGAGATGCAGACCATCGCATCGGCACAGTGTGCATTCACCATGTACTCAACAGAATCTGCAATCAGTTCACGTGATGGTAGAGAATAAAGCATACCGCCGTGGCCCATCGCAATGCCATCATCAACAGCGATGGTATTAAACTCTTTAGCGATACCGCCGGCTTTTTCAATTTCACCAGCAACTAGCTGTCCCATGTCTTTTAAATGAACGTGACCCGGAACAAATTGAGTGAATGAGTTAACAACAGCGATGATTGGTTTGCCAAAATCTTCTTCTTTTACCCCTGTTGCACGCCATAATGCACGTGCGCCAGCCATGTTACGGCCATGGGTGGTGGTTGCTGAACGGTATCTGTTTTTAGGTGATGTAGGCATGTCATTAATCCTTTAAATTTTTATCTTATGCGCGATTCAATGTAGATACATGAACCGCGGTAATATCCCAAAGTTTTTCAATTTGATTGATAAGCAGGCTGATAGGACGATCGCTTTCTACAATAATTTCGATAGCAGCAATTCCACTTGATTGGTTTTGAGTCGCTAATACTTGTTTGATAGCAAAACCACGGTGGCGAATAACACGTAATACACGCTCTAGTAATACCGGCTTATCGGTGGCTTCAATTTCTAAAATATAACGTTGCATTATTCACCCTCTACCATGTCTTGATTTGCTGCGCCTGGCGGAACCAGTGGCCACACATTTTCTTCCTCAGAGATCAGTACGTGTAATAAATACGCGGTCTTGCTTTCAAGCATCTCTTTTAAGGCCGGCTCAACTTCTTCTTTTGTCGTGATGGTTTTACCTGGAATATCAAATGCTGCAGCCAGTGCAACAAAATCAGGGTTATCATCTAGAATCGTCTCACTGTGGCGACCATCAAAAAATAGTGACTGCCATTGGCGAACCATACCTAGACGTTGGTTATTGAGCAGTACCATTTTTACGGGAATTTGTTTGCGTTTGATGGTTCCAAGTTCTTGAATATTCATCATGAATGAACCATCGCCTGAGATCAGAATGGATTGATCATCTGGGCGAGCCACTTTAGCGCCCATTGCCGCTGGTAAGCCAAAACCCATGGTGCCAAGACCGGCAGAAGTTAAGTAATTCTCAGGAGCGCGTGGTTGAATATGTTGCGCTGCCCACATTTGGTGCTGTCCAACATCGGTAGCGACAATTGAGCTATCTGGCATCATGTCAGATAACTGCTTTAATAACAGCGGAGCGTAGATTAGTTCGCCGGGATGGTCATAACGCCATTTAAATTCAGTACGCAGCGCTGATACATGATCTAACCAAGGCGTTAAATCTTGAGAAGTATTTAACTGCGGTAAGATGGCATTAATATCGCCACGTAATGTGGAGTGAGCGTGACGAAGTTTATTGAACTCTGCAGCATCAATATCGATATGAATGACTTTGGCGTGGGGAGCGAAGCTTTCTAGCTTTCCTGTTACACGATCATCAAAACGAGCACCGACAACAAGCAATAGATCGGACTCTTGAACGACAAGGTTAGCAGCCTTAGTTCCGTGCATTCCTACCATGCCTAAATAGTATGGGTCATGACGCTCAATTGACCCTAACCCTTTAAGCGTACTAACAGAAGGCATTGGATTGTGACGTAAAAATTCACGAACAGAATCAGTAGCATGAGCAAGTTGCACACCACCACCAACATATAATACTGGTTTAGCGCTGTTTTTTAGTATCGCTTCAGCAGCTTCAATACTCTCTGGTGATGCAACAGGAATTGCTGGTGGTTCAAAGTGAGGAAGCGTCGTTACAGGCGCTTCAGCAACCTGAACATCTTTTGCTATATCAATAAGAACCGGGCCGGGACGACCTGTTTTAGCCACTTCAAACGCTTCTGCAATAACCGGGGCGAGTTCATTGATATCAGTAACAAGGTAGCTGTGTTTAGTACAAGAGAGAGACATCCCGATGACATCCATTTCTTGGAAAGCATCAGTACCGATTAAATGACTGGCAACTTGACCAGTAATAGCGACAAGAGGAATGGAATCAAGCATGGCATCAGCAAGGCCAGTAATGAGGTTAGTAGCACCTGGTCCAGAAGTCGCTAAACAAACAGCCACGTCTTTTGTTGAGCGAGCCATTCCGATAGCTGCCATTGCTGCACCTTGCTCATGACGGCATAAGATATGTTCTACACCACCATCGTACAGCGCATCATAAATAGGCATTATTGCGCCACCCGGATACCCAAAGACCGTTTTTATTCCTTCATCTCTTAAGGCTTTTACTACTAACTGTGAGCCATTCATACACTATCACTCCTTGCGTGAGTGGTTGTTTCTCTATTCTTGCACATCATGTGCTCCCATTTCTTCCTGAATCTATAAAAAAACCCCCTTGCTTGTAAGCTTGGGGGTTTTAAGTGTGCGTTGCTATTGCGACTTTTTGCTCACTCATCCCCGCGCGGTGACCAGAATCACCACGAGAATGTTAATAATTAGAATATTCAGTTGAGCAACAAAAGTCATTTAATCTGTCCGTAAGCGTGTTTTTTTTGATAATTCGTTACATTAACTTAGTGGTAACACAGACATGGCTCTCATGACAAGAAAAAACTCTCATTTTATTCACAATTCTGGTTCATTTAGCGCTTATATATAACAAATCAATAAAAAGCGTCGAAATAGTCGCTTTATAAATCATTGGGTAGGGAAATGGGATTAGCAATAATACACAGTCGAGCATGTGTTGGTGTTGAAGCACCAGAGGTAACGGTTGAGGTTCATATCAGTAATGGAATGCCGGGATTTAGTTTAGTTGGATTACCTGAAACCACAGTTAAAGAAGCGAAAGATAGGGTAAGAAGCGCCATTATTAATGCTAACTTTGAATTTCCATCAAAGCGGATCACGGTGAATTTAGCTCCGGCGGATTTACCTAAAGAAGGAGGGCGGTTTGATCTTCCTATTGCGCTTGGCATTCTTGCTGCTTCAGATCAAATACCAGAAACGAAATTGGATGGGCATGAGTTCGTGGGAGAACTTGCTCTTTCTGGTGAGTTGCGTCGAGTAAAAGGCGTGTTACCCGCAGCTTTAGCCTCGTTAAAATCTAATCGGTGCTTAGTGGTTCCTGATGAAAATGGTGATCAGGCTGCGTTGGTTGGAAAAGATATCCATAAATCAGCCCCTCATTTGTTATCGGTGTGCGGTTTCCTTTGTGGGCAGCAACAACTTGGATTATTAACGTCTGAAAAAATAGTACAAGAAGTGGAGGCCATGGAACGAGATCTACAAGATATTATTGGCCAACAACAAGGTAAACGAGCGTTAGAAATCGCTGCAGCAGGAGGTCATAATTTATTGTATCTCGGTCCTCCTGGGACAGGCAAAACCATGCTGGCTTCTCGCATGAGTGATCTATTACCCGAGATGACCAATGATGAGGCATTAGAAACTGCGGCTGTCGCTTCATTAACTCATCAAAATATTACAGAATCTAATTGGCGATCGCGTCCCTTTCGTTCTCCGCATCACTCTAGCTCTATGGCCGCGTTAGTTGGTGGTGGTTCGATACCAAGACCGGGAGAGATCTCGTTAGCCCATAATGGGATTCTATTTTTAGATGAAATGCCGGAATTTGAGAGAAAAGTGCTCGATTCATTGCGTGAGCCTTTAGAGTCAGGCGAAATTGTCATTTCTCGTGCAGCGAGTAAGACACGGTTTCCTGCTCGTTTTCAATTAGTAGGTGCATTAAATCCAAGTCCTACGGGTTATTACGAAGGTAATCAAACTCGTACTAATCCGCAGCTTATTTTGCGCTACTTAAATCGTATATCAGGTCCGCTGCTTGATCGCTTTGATATGTCTTTAGAGATCCCTTTATTACCTAAAGGAACCTTAACGGAAGGGGGAGATAGGGGAGAATCAACCCAAACCGTGAAAGAAAGAGTGATTTTAGCTCGAATGCGAATGCTTAAACGCAGTAATAAAATTAATGCTTTATTGGGTAGTCGAGAAATAGAACAGTATTGCCCATTACATAAAGATGATGCGGCTTTTTTAGAGAATACGCTACATCAGTTAGGCCTTTCTATTCGTGCTTATCATCGGATCATTAAAGTAGCGAGAACGATTGCTGATTTAGCGAATGAAGAACATATTCAACGTATTCATTTAGCCGAAGCGGTAGGTTATCGCGCCATGGATAGGCTTTTAAAGCAACTGACAGCACAAGCAGTTTAAGGTCACTTATTCTGATACGGATAAAACTTATTAACAATATTAAGTGAGGCTTGTTATTATATGCACAATTTTCACTCTGTTAATAAATGAAGAATCCTATGTTTGCTAATATTCGACTGGTTATCAGTGTTTTGCTTGTTATGCTTAATACAGCGTTAACCTCTTTAATTATCAGTTTTTTTGCTGTGATTAAGTTACTTCTTCCTGTTGCTATCGTAAAAAGAATCACAGTATCTATGGCAAACAAAACATTATGGGGTTGGGCAACACTAAACCTATGGATGCTTAATATTAATAATACGATAGAGTGGAAAATTGAAGGTGGTGAAAGCTTATCTCAAGATAACTGGTATTTATTACTTTCGAATCATGTGAGTTGGGCTGATATCGTGATTTTATCTTCAGTAATGAAAGATAAGATCCCAATGACTAAGTTCTTTTTAAAGTATGAATTACTTTATGTCCCTTTTGTTGGTTTGGCGTGTTGGGGGGCTGATATGCCGTTCATGCGCCGAGATCCTGAGCGTCGTGAAGATGATTTTAATGCGATAAAGAAGTCGTGTGAAAACTTCCGAGCAGTACCAACAACCGTGGTTAACTTTGTTGAAGGGACTCGTGCAACGCCTGAAAAATTACTGGAAGCTCGAACGCCTTATCAGCATTTATTTAAGCCTAAGATTGGTGGCATTGCTTTTACGTTATCTGCGATGGGTGAATTGTTTGATGGTATTGTTGATGTGACGCTTGCGTATCCAGAGAACCAAAAATCGCCATTTATCAATATGTTGCAAGGAAAGTTAACTAAAGTCGTTATTCGTATTAATTTGCATCCTAATGATGAAAAGGTAAATGGAGACTACTTTGGCGATAAGGCCTTTAAGCGTGGCTTTCATAAGTGGGTAAATGACTTATGGAAAGAGAAGGACGAATACCTACAAGGTGTTTTAAAAAATAAAGAATAAAAAAAGGGAGCGAATTATCGCTCCCTTTTTTGTGTCTTATTTCTTTAGTAGCCAGTTTACTAACTCGTAGTATTCTTCAGCACTTTGAACTTTACCTGTTTCAACAAGGTATTTGTTGTTAACAATAACCGCTGGAACGCCCGTTAACCCACTGTCTTGAAATGCTTTATCAAAACGGTTAACCATAGAGTTAATTGCAAAACTATTGTAAGTACCATCGAAGTCATTTGCATTTACGCCTTCATCTAAGAAGATTTGGCGAATTTCTTTTTCGTTACGTGGTGGCTTGTTCATAGTATGAATACGGTTGAAGAAAACAGGAACCATTTTATCTTCTACACCCAGAGATACCATGGTTGCATAGGCTTTACTCATTGATAAACCCATTGGTCCACCCATAAATGAAACGTGAGTTTTCTTAAACGTCGCATTGTCAGGCAGTGTTTTCTTTAAACCCTGAATAAGAGGTTCGAAGCTACTGCAGTGCGGGCAGTAGAAAGAGAAAAATTCATTTACTGTTGGTGTTTTTGACTCAGGTAGGTCAAGAACTCTATAGTAATCACCTTCTGTAAAGTTTGCTGCGTTTACTGAAAAACTCAGTACCAAAGCACCAAACAATGCCATCATTTTCTTCATCATGTGTAACTCTCTCCAATCCATTTGTGGTTAGTATTATAATTTTACCATTGAGGCATCAGTTCTAAAGGTGCATCATTTAATGCCGCAATTTGCTCTTTAAATCCGAGTACTTGGCTTTCCCAGTATTTTGCGTCGGCAAACCATGGAAATGCAATAGGAAAAGCCGGATCTTTCCAACGTTTTGCAAGCCATGCCATGTAGTGCACCATTCGTAGACCGCGTAAAGGTTCAATTAGTTTCAATTGGTTAGAATCAAAGTCACAAAATTCGGAATAAGACTCTAATAAAATATCTAACTGAACAAGCTTATCTTGTCGTTCGCCATTCAATAACATCCATAAATCTTGTGCTGCTGGTCCATTTCTCGCGTCATCTAAATCAACAAATAATGGGCCATCGCGCCATAAAATATTACTTGGGTGACAATCACCATGCAGACGAATCGTCTTGCTTGGTTGCCAATGTTGTTCGATTTGCTTGATCAACATATCCATATCAGAAAAAAAACTGTTTTCTAAATGAGAGGGTATGAATGAGCTGTTTTCTAATAGTTTTCTTGGTTGGTATAAATACTCGTCCAAACCAATCGTTGGGCGGTGTTGAAACAGTTCAGATTCGCCAACTTTATGAATACGGCCTAAAAAGCGCCCAACCCATTCAAGTTGGTCAAAATTATCCACTTCAAATGTACGACCACCCAAGCTATCAAACAAGGCAAACCAGTAACCATTGGCAAAGTGAAGTGTTTTACCATTAATCTCAAGTGGGGCTGCGATGGGAATATCTTGCTGAACTAATTGTCTAGCAAAGAGGTGCTCTTCTAATATTTGGGCTTCAGACCAACGTTGAGGACGATAAAACTTCACGACATAACGGCGTCTTTCTTCATCAGTAAATTGATACACCCGGTTTTCGTAGCTGTTTAAAGCAAGAAACCCTGATTCAGCGCGAATACCAATATCAGCTAACGCATTCCATAATAAATCAGGGGTAAGCGTGCTGAAATTAAAGGCATGTTCAGTCATAGTTATTCTCAAATAAAAAGGGCGCATGGCGAGCCCTTTGACCCAGTAATAGAACAATTATAGCTTTTTAAAGAATCGACTTTCAGCTTTTATTGCTTGGCCATCAGAATTGGTAATTTTAAATTCAATGGCGGTAATGGTTTTGCTCAACTCGGTGTCTTGTGCACCCAAACTCATTGGTACACTCAATACTTCACCTGCATCGACGTTAACGCTTTGTTCTCCATACCAAGTCAGGTTGTTAATACCGGTAACTGATAGCAGATATTCTTGGCTCTGTTGAGTCTTATTTATAATTTTCAACGTGTAAGTATTTTCAATTAAACCGGTGCTATTAATGCGCGAAAGTTGGTTTCTATCTCTTAATACATCAAGTCCCATTGGTTCTACAGAAGCAATTTGAGTAAAGAAAAGACCCATCATCAATAGCATGACAAGGCCATAACCGATCAATTTTGGACGCATGATATGAGTCTTATGACCTGCTAATTTATGCTCAGTGGTATAGCTAATAAGATCTTTTTCATAGCCCATTTTATTCATGGTCTCATTACACGCATCAATACAAGCACCACAGTTAATACACTCATATTGTAAGCCGTCACGAATATCTATGCCGGTAGGACAAACTTGAACGCATAAATTACAGTCTATGCAATCACCTAGCCCAAGGGGTTTCGGATCTTTTTTACGAGATCGTGGGCCTCTGGTTTCACCGCGTTTAGGGTCATAACCGACAATATAAGTGTCTTTATCAAACATGGCTGATTGGAATCGTGCGTAAGGACACATATGCAAACAAACGATTGAGCGCATCCATCCTGCATTACCATAAGTACAACCAGCAAAGAAAATAACCCAAAATGCAGGTAAAAAATCACTATTAAAGGTAAAGAAATCAACAACAAGTTCTTTTACCGGTACAAAATAACCAACAAAAGTGATGCCTGTTGCTATCGCAATGGCTACCCATGCAAAGTGTTTAAGTGTTTTTCGAAGAAACAAGTTTGATGTCATTTTCATTTGGTCTTGTTTGCGACGTTTATTGGCGGGGCCCTCTAGTTTTTCTTCAAACCAGATATACATGAATGTCCAAACGGTTTGTGGGCAGAGGTATCCGCACCAAACTCGGCCTAAAAAGGTGGTAATAAAAAAGAGACCAAAGGCGGCGATCACAAAAAGAAGCGCTAATAATGTCAGATCTTGAGGAAATAACGTTGTACCAAAGAAATTAAATTGTTGGCTGCCAATATCCAGTAAAATCGCTTGACGATCTCCAAAAGAAATCCACGGAGTAAGAACAAAGAGTGCTAATAAAAACCAAGCGCCATAGCGGCGTAATTTTTGAAATGTCCCTTTACTCTGACGAACGTAAATACCTGAATTGGGATTGAAACGATCACTACTGGATTTATGTGTTTTGGGATTGAACTGTTTTGGAGTCACATCTTTGATGTCGATTTTATCCTGACTCATGATTCTTCCTAGTTATTTTTATGAGGTATCCCAACGATGGTTTTATTGAGCGGAACCATTTCAAGGTTGGTGATCTTAAGACATTGCGGCTGAATTATAGCTTGATGTAAGTTATGAATACGTTGGAAGGTTCAAATTTAGTTAAAAAAGTGTGTTTTATTTGATAGATAATCGATCTGGTTTATTGCAAACCAGATCGAGATAATGAGGTTATAGCAGGCCACGCGCTCTTAATATTGCCGTTTTAAAGTCGTCTTCTTGGTCTTTTGCAAGACCAGGGATCATTTCATCTTTTTCACTATTGCGCATTTTTAGGTGATAGATAAGAACATCATCAGTTAGATCTTCCAGTTTACCTTCGTATTTTGTTTCTTCAGCCAGTTTCGTAATGAACTGCATTAAGTTCAATTCTGGTTCTTTTTGCCATTCAGGGTGAATTAATTCGATAAGTTCATTAACGCGGTGACATTTCATTGAGCATTCTCCTTATTTTTATTAAGGAGAAGTATAGCTAAGTTAGGGTGGGGAATGAAAGTGATATGTCGAAGAGTACATCATGATGCAAAAAGAAAAAGCGCAACCCACAGGCTACGCTTTTAAATTATGCCGCACATGAAACATCAGCTTGAGTTTCTTTTTTCTTGGAAATTACAAGAGTCATTTCTGGTACGTTCTTTTTCGTTGCAACTACTTTTACAAAGTGGCTACGACGACGATCCACACTGTGCGTTGAAGCAGAGCGTGAGAACCTGACAGTCATAGGACGCATTGGTTATCTCTATAGTCAGGCACTTCCATGGCCAAATTAATGACCTAACAACTTATGAGTTACATCAAAGTGAACTCTATTTAGCTTTCGCCAATCCAAATAAGTCATCAGGGATATGTGTTCATAAAACACACAGTAAGAGTATCATAAACTGTCAATTAGTCGAGGTACATCTCAACGTAATAATGAATATTACGTAATACTATGCTGATAGATATATGCGTGGCAGAGGAGAGTAACCATGTCCTTTTTTAAGAAAACATTAGCATCGTTAGGTATTGGTTCTGCCAATGTCGATACAATTATTCATCAGGAAGCATTAGTTCCAGGTCAGAAAGTCCAAGTTACAATAGAAGTTACTGGTGGAGCGACAGAGCAGCATATTGATAATATTGATTTGAAATTATGCTGCCAATATAAAAAAGAAGTGAAGCGTAACCGTGATAGCGGATCTCGAACTGATGTGATAACACAAACTCATGTGTTAGCTGATTGGAGCTTACCTTATGCGTTTACTATAGAACCTAAGCAAGAGAGAAAGTTTGAGCTTGAGTTGGATCTTCCGCTAAATACACCCGTCACTATTGGTGATTCTAATGTATGGGTTCAAACTGGGTTAGATATCTCTCTTGGTTTAGACCCAAAAGATAAAGATCCTATTACCGTTCGTCCCGATGATTTATTTGATGGTGTTCTAACTGCATTAGAAACAGAAGGGTTACGAATTCGCCAGGTTGAATGTGAATATGTTAAAGGGTTTGAGCTGCCTTTTGTTCAAGAGTTTGAGTTCGTCCCGTTCGATGGGCCTTATCACGGTCGCTGGCGAGAGCTTGAAATGATAGCTCACAGAGCCAAGGATGAACTGCAACTATGGTTTGAGATAGACAGAAGACATCAAGGCGGAGCTTTGGGGCTACTATCATCAATGCTTGGATGTGGTGAGTTAAAAAGACAATTAAGCTTACCTACGCGCTTAACTCCGGAAGAGGCGGGAAAGCAAGTTATTGATTTCTTAAATCAAACTACCTAATAGTTTATGCGCTATCAGTGTCACTTGTTATTCAAATAAAAAATGACACATTTAAGCTTACAGTTGTACGCTTAAATGTGTCATACTTATTTCATTGAGCAATCACTCTATGAGATAAATTATGTCCACTTTTGCCACTTATTCAAAAAAAGAAGAATTAGCCAACAGTTTAAGTCATGCATTAGGGATGGTGTTTGGTGTTGTTGCTTTAATATTACTATTAGTAAAAGCAAATACTGCGGATGCTGATTGGTTAACCATAGCAAGTATGTCTGTTTATGGCGCCAGTATTATTTTACTTTTTTTAGCGTCGACGCTTTACCATTCTATTGCTGCACCAAAAGCGAAAAGGTTATTAAAAACCTTAGATCATTGCGCTATCTTTCTTTTGATTGCCGGTAGTTATACACCTTATTTATTAGTGAGCTTGAGAACACCATTGGCGTACTGGTTAATGGGTGTTATTTGGGCCATTGCGTTAATAGGTATTATTGGCAAGATTATCTTTGTTTATCGATTTAAAAAATTGTCGCTGATTACTTATCTGATTATGGGATGGTTGTCAGTTATTGCAGTTTATCAATTGGTTATTCATATCGATATTAATGGCGTTATTTTGTTAGGACTTGGTGGGGTAATTTACTCTTTAGGGGTTGTTTTTTATGTCGCGAAGAAGATCCCATATAACCACGCTATTTGGCATTTGTTTGTGTTAGGTGGCTGTATTACTCAATTTTTGTCGATTTATTATTATATAAAGCCGGTTTAATACCAATCACAGTAAGTAAGTGTTCAGAAATGGCCTAGTAGAAATACGAGGCCATTTTTTATTGTTACTGTGTTATTCGTTAGTGAGTTAAATTTAGTATTAACCCTTCCAAAACGCCGGGAAGAACAATACAAGCACTGTTAGGATTTCCAGCCGTCCCATCAACATACCAATACTGAGTATCCATTTAGCACTGTCTGGTAAAGAGGCAAAATTTCCTGTTGGGCCCACAATGTGCCCCATTCCCGGTCCTACGTTAGCAACAGCAGTAATGGCACTTGTGATACTGGTAACAGGATCAAGACCTAAGCTACCGAGTAATGCAGAAATAACAATAATGGTAAGGAAGAAGGTAAACACCAAGGCAACGACAGAACGTGCTATATCGTCAGTAACAGGGCGTCCATTGTAACGCTGAACAAAAATACCTGATGGGTGAATGAGTTTCATCATCTGCTTATTCAGCATGGTTGCTGCAATTTGAAAGCGGAAGATTTTTATCCCACCAGCAGTCGAGCCTGAGCAAGCGCCTGCCATCATAACAAAAGCAAAAATAATCGCAGGGAATGCCCCCCACGCCGTAAAATCATCCAAACCAAAGCCTGTTGTGGTTATCACTGAAATGATATTAAACACTGACACGCGTAATGCATCCATAACGGTATAGTCATTATGTAGAACAAGCCAAATCGCAACAGATAAACTGGTAATTAAAACCAGTTTGAGAAAGCCAACCACCTGAGCATCTTTAAATAATACTTTTGGATCCCGCTTTTTCAATACTTGAATAAAGAGCAGAAAAGGCAATCCGCCAGCAAACATAAAGAAGGCAGCAACCCAGTGTGTGCTATTAGAGAAACGGTTCATAGAACTGTCTGACGTTGAATAGCCCCCAGTGGATAGCGTCGTGAAGGCATGATTTATGGCTTCAAACGGCGTCATTCCTGTTACTAAGTAACTTAAGAAACATAAGAGGGTTAAGCTTAAATATACACTGACGATGTATTTAGCTACGTATTTAGTCCTTGGTGCACTTTTATCGGACCAATCGGACGATTCTGTTTGGAACAATCGCATACCACCCACATTTAGCATTGGAAGAATAGCAACCGCCATTACAATGAACCCTACTCCGCCAAGCCACTGCAGAGTCGATCGCCACAGTAAAATGCTGGGTGCCATATCACCCAAACCACTGAGAACCGTAGAGCCTGTTGTTGTTATTCCTGACATGGTTTCAAAGTAGGCATCAGTAAAGCTGATATGGTTGATGAAGACAAATGGCAATGCAGCAAAGGCACTGGCGATGGTCCAGACTAAAGTGGTGATCAGGAACATATCCCGCACGTTCATTTTAAACTGTTTACTGCGGCCAAAAGTTAAACAAGCAAATGCCACTACATGAGTAATAGCAACCGCTTGTCCAAACTCGATGAAACCACCAGTACCAGTGAAAAGAGCGACGAGTGTTGGGATATACATAAATAGGGCAAGTTTAGATAAAACAAGCCCTATTACAAATAGGATCGGTTTGTAGTTAACCATAATTATAAGAAGAACGGACTCGGCTGGAATAAGCGCTCGACATCCTGAACGTATTTCTTATCCACTAGGAACATAACAACGTGATCATCCTGTTCTATCACGGTTTTATCATGGGCAATGAGCACTTCTTCGCCACGAACAATAGCGCCAATGGTTGTGCCTGGTGGGAGTTTGATGTTTTGAATCTCTTTGCCAACCACTTTCGAGGTTGTTTCATCACCATGAGCAATCGCTTCAATCGCTTCTGCTGCACCACGACGAAGAGAAGAGACATTTACGATATCAGCACGACGAACGTGTGTTAATAGCGCTGAAATGGTCGCTTGCTGTGGAGAAATGGCAACATCAATCACGCCCCCTTGAACTAAGTCGACATAAGCACCACGTTGGATCAGTACCATGACTTTTTTGGCTCCCATGCGTTTTGCAAGCATGGCTGACATGATATTGGCTTCATCTTCATTGGTTACAGCAATGAACACATCTACTTGGTCGATGTGTTCTTCACTCAATAATTCTTGATCGGCAGCATCACCACAAAAAACGATGCTTTCTTCAAGTAATTCAGATAACTCTTCAGCGCGTTTCATGTTGCGTTCAATCAATTTCACGCTGTAATTGTGCTCTAAACGTCGCGCAAGGCCTGCACCGATGTTACCGCCACCAACAATCATTATTCGTTTGTATGGGCGTTCTAAGCGTTGTAATTCACTCATTACTGAACGGATATGGTTACTTGCTGCAACAAAGAAAACCTCATCATCGGCTTCGATAACGGTGGTGCCTTGAGGACGAATAGGGCGACCTTGTCGGAAAATAGCAGCAACACGAGTATCAATATGTGGCATATGATCTCGAAGTGCAGATAACGCATTCCCAACTAGAGGGCCACCATAGTAGGCTTTTACTGCCACTAAGCTGACTTTTTTCTCTGCAAAACTAGCCACTTGAAGCGCACCTGGGTATTCAATTAAACGTTCAATATATCCCGTCACTAATTCTTCAGGTGCAATTAAGTGATCAACAGGAATAGCGTCTGATTGGAACAGGCGATCTTTTTCTTTTAAGTATTCAGGTGACCGAATACGAGCAATACGGTTTGGGGTATTAAAGAGCGTAAATGCTATCTGACACGCAATCATATTGGTTTCGTCAGAATTGGTTACCGCAACCAGCATATCGGCATCTTGTGCCCCAGCCTCTCTCAAGGTGTCTGGATGACTGGCAAATCCTTGAACAACACGAAGGTCATATTTATCTTGTAACTCACGCAGTCGCTCTGAACTCTTATCAACAACCGTAATGTCGTTGTTTTCGCCCACCAAGTTTTCAGCCAGTGTGCCGCCAACCTGCCCTGCACCTAAGATTATGATTTTCATACCGCTTGCTCGCTCGTATATAGGTTATGCTTTTTGTAGAACAGCGTAGTAGAAGCCGTCCATATTCTCTTCACCAGGAAGAATTTGACGTCCTGGTTTCGCAGGATCGGTATTGTCTACTAAAGAGGCATTTTCTGTGCGCTCTAAAAAGGCTTTTACTTGATCACAGTTTTCTTGCGGAGTGATTGAACACGTCGCATATACCATGGTGCCGCCAGATTTTAACTGTAACCACATCGCATCAAAGATTTCACTTTGCAGTTCAGCCAATGCTTTAATATCTTCTGAACGGCGTAGCCACTTGATGTCTGGGTGACGACGAATAACACCAGTTGCAGAGCAAGGCGCATCTAATAAAATGCGGTCAAACTGCTCGCCTTTCCACCATTGTTCAGGATAACGAGCATCACCACAAATAACTTTTGCAGTTAGGTTAAGGCGTTCTAAGTTTTCGTACACGCGAGTTAAGCGTGTTTCATCACAGTCAATCGCAACCACATTGGTGTTTTTTGTGCGTTCTAAAATGTGAGCCGTTTTACCACCTGGCGCAGCACAACAGTCTAAAATTAGCTCACCATCTTGAGGCTGTAGATATTCTGCCGATAATTGCGCTGCAGCATCTTGCACAGAAACCCAACCTTGCTCAAAGCCTGGTAGTGTAAATACATCGCGTGCTTTATCTAATAATAATGCGTCTGTTGCTTGGCTGTGTGGAGTCACTTCAATCTCTTCTTTTTCAAGAAGAGCTATGTACTCATCGCGAGTGTGGTGCTGGCTGTTAACACGTAACCACATTGGTGCTTTACTGTTATTCGCTTCAACAATATTTTCCCATTGTTCTGGGTAGGCTTGTTGTAGCATTTTCAATAACCAACCAGGGTGACCGTATTTACCAGAATCATGACTTACTGATTTCGCATCCAATTCTTCTTGGCTACGTTGATAGTTACGTAGTACCGCGTTGATCAACCCACTCAGTTTTGGACCTTTTAAATTTTTTGTGCCTTCAACCGTTTCAGCTACAGCTGCGTGTGCAGGAATACGCATGAAACTCAGTTGATAGATACCAACAAGAATTAGATGATGGAATACTCGTTGTTTTCCCTTTAATGGTTTATCCATTAATGATTGAGCAACAGACTCTAAACGAGGAAGAAAGCGCAGTACGCCATAGCAGATCTCTTGCAGTAAAGCTTGATCACGAGGTTTGATCTCAGATTGAGCTTTTGGAAGCGCTGAAGAGAGAGAATGACCCTGATCGACAACTTGATAAATAACTTTGGCTGCCGCAGCACGAACGTTCATGTCATCACCTAAAATATGGTTGGCAAAAATAAAAAGGCAAATACAATATTTGCCATTTAAAAAGTAAGGTGGCAATTATGCCACCTTTTTATATTTTTGAAGAATTAGTTAAGGGTATTACCCACTTCAAACCATTCTTTGCGAGAGTTCAAAATATCTTGAACGCCCATTGCTTTTTTTCCAGGAACTTGCAGTTGTTCAAATACAATGGCATTTGAGCCAGTGGCAACATAAATTCCTGTTTTATCTGCTTGAATGATGGTGCCTGGCATTGCATTTCCTGCGTATTCTTCAACACGAGATTGCCACACTTTAATGGCTTTATCTTCAACAGAGAAGTGACTCATTGGCCAAGGGTTAAAAGCACGAACACAACGTTCAATCGCTTCTGCATCCATTGTCCAATCAATCTTAGCTTCTTCTTTGCTGAGTTTTTTCGCGTAATTAGCCTGTTCATCGTTTTGCTTTTCAGCAACAGCAGTGCCGTCAGCAATCGTCGATAAACATTCAACAAGAGCAACAGGACCAAGTTCAGCCAATTTATTGTACATTGACGCACTGGTATCTGTTGCTTCAATTGGCAGTGTTGCAATGCTTAGCATGTCGCCTGTATCTAAACCAATGTCCATTTGCATAATGGTTACGCCTGTTTCAGCATCACCAGCCCAAATGGAGCGTTGAATAGGAGCTGCACCACGCCAGCGAGGAAGAATAGAACCATGAACGTTAATGCAACCCAGCCTTGGTGTATCTAACACCGCTTGTGGTAGCAATAAGCCGTAAGCAACCACAACCATTAAATCTGCATTTTGGTCAGCCAGTTCTTGCTTTGCTTCGTCACTCTTAAAGTTTTCAGGCTGGAACACTGGGATATTGTGCTCAAGCGCCAGTTCTTTTACTGGACTTGCCGTTAGCTTTTTACCACGACCCGCAGGGCGATCTGGTTGAGTATATACGCCAATCACTTCATGGTGAGAGTCGATAAGTGCTGACAAATGGCGAGCCGCGAAATCGGGCGTGCCCGCAAAAATAATGCGTAATGGTTTATTCAAGTTGACCTCGGAGTCTCTAATATCAACCCAAATAAGCAGTTACTTACTGCTTATTTGGGCTTACGATGGTTAGTTTTTAGCGTTGAATTTTTTAATCTTCTCTAGTTTTTCTTTGATGCGTTTACGCTTTAGAGGCGATAAGTAATCAACGAATAATTTGCCATCAAGGTGGTCTAATTCGTGTTGAACACAGATCGCTAATAAATCATCAGCATCAAAGCTAAACTCTTTACCATCGCGATCAAGAGCAGTTACTGATACTTCAGCAGAACGAGGAACCATTCCTTTTGCGCCAGGAACAGATAAGCAACCTTCTTCTATGCCATCATCGCCACTTTTTTGCGTAATGACTGGATTGATAAGCACCATTGGTTCATCACGCGTGTCAGATACGTCGATCACAACAATACGTTGATGAAAATCAACTTGTGTCGCAGCAAGGCCGATACCTTCTTCGTCGTACATGGTTTCAATCATGTCATCGACAAACTTTTGGATTTCAGGTGTTACTGCTTCTACCGGTTTTGCTACGGTGCGTAGACGATCGTCCGGAAACGTTAAAACTTCTAATAAAGCCATAATTACTCTAAATGTTGAACTGCGCCGAAAACGGCATAAACCTAATAGCTCCAATTCTAGACATTTTATTGAGCAAATGACAGCATCGGTTGGTATGTCTGACAAGGAAAGCGGACCATGTTAAAAAAAACACTCATTTTTTCATCATTAATTAGCGCTATTTTATTTTCATCACCATCAATATCAAGTGACGATAAACTGGTTTTAAAACAAGATTATCCGGAACAATACACCGTTAAGAAAGGGGATACTCTCTGGGATATTTCGGCGTTATTCTTAGATAGTCCTTGGTTTTGGCCAAAACTATGGAAAATTAACCCTGGTATAAATAATCCTCACTTAATTTACCCAGGGGATGAATTAACGTTAACTTGGCATAATGGAAGCCCTGTATTAAGTGTTAAGCCGCTTAAGAAATTGTCGCCTAAAGTGCGTAAGGTAGTGAAAGAGCCTGTCCCTACATTACCGACGAGTTTAGTTGTGCCTTATTTACAGTCCGATCGTTTAATCGACGACATAAATTATGAAACGTCATACAGAGTGCTAGGAACCAGTGACGGTCGTAAATTTTTAAGTGCGAGTGAAAGAGTGTATGTGGATGCTGAGTTATCACATAAAGAATGGGGCATATACCGAGTCGTTAATGAGTTTTCGCGTAAGGACGATAAAGCCTCATCTTATGCTCTTCGTCTTGTAGGTGTTGCAGAGTTAGCTGAAAAAAATGAAGGAATGAGCGGGTTAAAAATCATTAAACAGCAGCAAGAAATTGCAATTAACGATGTGGTTTTACCTATTTCTTCTGATGAAATAAAAACAGAATTAACAACAACTTTTTATCCCCAACCTGCACCAATAGATATTGATGTATCCATATTAGGTTCAATTGATGGTGGAGAATACTTAGCGGTTAATCAAGTCGCGGTGATCGATAAAGGAAGTAATGACGGCTTATTACAAGGAAGTATGTTTTCTTTGAGAGAGAAAGGAAATATTGTTAATGGTAATAAAGGCGAGTATTACTATGAGACGGATAAAGACACCAAGAAAAAAGGTATTCAATTGCCCCAGACTGAAATTGGTGAGTTAATCGTTATTAGACCTTATGAAAAATTTAGCTTAGCACTCATCACAAAAAGTGAAATGCCAATACACAAAGGCGTTATAGCGGTGTCTCCTAATGAGGAATAAATAAAGTTATGCCCATTTCTGAAGATCATCTATCGGCTTGGTTAACTTTATGCTTTTGTCCTAGAGTAGGTGGGAAGGTAATGTCTCGTTTACTCAGTGTCGATTCAGTTGAAAATATTCTGCAATACAATAATGAGCAGTTACAAGCTTTAGGCCTATCTTCATCTCAAATTACTTATTTAAAACAGATGGGGAATAAGCAAGTTGAGGCCTGCTTCACTTGGCAAGCAAAGAGTTCTGATCATACTATCTTGCCATTAACCGACCCTAGATACCCTAAGTTGTTGTCTGAGATTAGTGCTCCACCTCCTGTACTTTTTGTTAAGGGCGATGCGTTGTGTTTGTCTGAACCACAAGTTGCGATAGTTGGGAGTAGAAATGCCAGTCTTGAAGGATTAGATTGCTCTAAAGAATTTGCTCGCTCAATTGTTCAACATAATTATGTTGTAACCAGTGGTCTTGCGTTAGGTGTGGATGGATATGCACATCATGGTGCAATAGAAGCAAAAGGAAAAACCATTGCTGTTCTTGGTTCTGGACTAGAAAAGATATACCCAGCTAAGCATCGAGCCTTGGCTCAGAGAGTGAGTGAAAATGGCGCCTTGGTTTCTGAGTTTAGACCTGACACACCACCAAGAGCTGATAATTTCCCCAGGCGAAATAGGATCATTAGTGGACTCTCGACGGGTGTATTGGTTGTTGAAGCTGCTGAGCGTTCAGGATCGCTGATTACAGCAAGGTATGCTAATGAACAAGGTCGAGAAGTCTTTGCACTTCCAGGGTCGATTCAAAACCCTACGGCTCAAGGATCAAATAGCTTAATTAAAGCAGGAGCAAAACTGGTTTCATCTCCAGAAGATATTTTTGATGAAATTGGGGCTTTAACTGAATGTGCAATATCTCACCAACCGTCCTTATTCGATCAAGAAGTTATAACAGAACAATTGCCATTTCCTGAAGTGTTCGCTACCGTAGGCAGTGAGGCGACGCCTGTTGATATAATCGCAGAGCGGTGTCAGATGCCTGTACATGAAATCATGATGCAATTACTTGAATTAGAGTTGCAAGGTTTCATCGCTGCAGTCCCAGGGGGTTACATTAAAAAGCGGAGGGGCTAGCCATGATGGATGTTCTTATGTATCTATTTGAAACATATATCCATAGTGATGTTGAACTAAACGTAGAACAAGAAAAACTTGAAGAAGAATTATTAAAAGCAGGCTTTCACCAAGAGGCTATTTATAAAGCACTTGATTGGTTAGAAGACTTAGCTCGTCTACAAGAATCGGATTCTTATACGCACATAGAACCAAGTACATCAACGTCAATGCGCGTGTATACTCAACAAGAAATTGATGGAGTTGACACTGCTTGTCGTGGTTTTTTACTTTTTTTAGAGCAAATTAAAGTTCTGACAAGTGAAACGAGAGAAATGGTCATCGAACAGGTAATGGCATTAGAAACTGAGGATCTTTCTTTGGACGATTTGAAATGGGTCGTGCTAATGGTGTTGTTCAATGTTCCAGGTCAAGAGAGTGCTTATACGCAGATGGAAGAGCTGCTTTATACTGCAGATGTAGGCATTACGCATTAAGGTTTTTGAATGTCTGGGAAAATAGATAAGCAATTATTTCAAGCTCACGAACACGCGCTAGAGCATCAAAGTTGTCCGGAATGTAGCGGTGAACTTATGATCCGTTATGGTAAAAGAGGTCCATTTTTGGGGTGCCAACATTATCCTGAATGCGACTATATTCGCCCATTAAAAAGTAATGATGGTCATATAGTTAAAGAGCTGGGGATCCCATGTCCTGAGTGTGAAAATGAGTTAGTATTAAGGCAAGGTCGATATGGAATGTTTATCGGTTGTTCTACTTATCCCATATGTACGCACATTGAATCGTTAGAGCAGAAAAAGGAAGAACCAAAAGAGTTGATTGAATGCCCGAGTTGCAAAAAAGGCTTGTTGCATGAAAAACAGTCACGTTTTGGTAAATCATTTTATGCGTGTGATGCTTATCCGGCCTGTCGTTTTGCTGTCAATTTAGAGCCGCAACAAGGGTGTTGTCAAAAATGTGGTTTTGAGTTGCTGCTAAAAAAAGAAACAGCAGTAGGGGTACGACTCATTTGTGCAGATAAAAAGTGTGCCGAAGTTCAGAACCAAGTAGAGTAACTTAATCACTAGTATTAAGTTACTCATACCTAAGATTTAAGAAAGAGCTTTAAAGGCTTGTTTATCTAAAATATTCGCAAGTTTAGAAAGCTCTTTTTGTAGCATTTCAGGAGAGTCGGCACACACGTTAATATGTCCCATTTTTCTACCCGCTCGCTTCTCTTTTCCATACCAATGAATATGGCAATTCGGCATTGTTAATATTTCATCTGGTAAGCTATCTTCACCTAAAATATTAAACATCGCTGTTGAGCGAAGTAATTCATTACCTGTTAGTGGTAAGTTGCATACTGCTCGAATGTGCATTTCAAATTGGCAAACATCAGTACCTTGCTGAGTCCAATGTCCAGAGTTATGAACTCGTGGCGCGATTTCATTTACAAGTAACTTTCCGTCTACATCGAAAAACTCAATAGCAAGCACTCCGATATAATTAAGCTCATCTGCGATAGCGGTAAACATACGATCGGCTTGTTCTTGCAACTCACTGGTGCCTTCTAATGCGGTTGATAAAGCCAGAACTCCATCGACATGAACATTTTCAGTCAGTGGGTAAGTCACCATTTGACCGTTTTTATTACGAGCGCCAATAAGTGAAACTTCACGGTTAAATGGAATAAATTGCTCTGCAACTATTGCTTGATTTGGAGAGTTTTTGATTAGATCATCCATTTCTTCCCAAATAGAATCAACTTGAGATAGATCTTTTAAGCGCCATTGCCCCTTTCCATCATAACCACCTAAGGCGCTTTTCAAAACCATAGGGATCCCTACAGTATTGATAGCATTAAGAAAGTCTTGTTTGGTATTGATGATATGGTATTTGGCGTTTGCAACATGAGCATTGTCTAATAACTTTTTCTCCAGACGACGATCTCCCCCCGCCTTTATTGCATCAGGCGTTGGTTGGAATTTTCCACTAATACTGCAAATAGCTAGAATATGATGAGGAATATGTTCAAACTCAGCGGTAATTACATCAACATTGTTTATCGCTTGCTCTAATGATAAATCAATTGGCTGTTGAGTTAATGGATGTACAATTTGTTGGCTATTAACATCATAAGCGATCACATCAATATTCAGTGGAGCACTAGCTAAAGACATCATTCGTGCTAATTGACCTGAACCTAAAATAAGAACATTCATGATTAATCCTCTGATGGATCTGGGTTCTCTAACACCATTTCAGTTTGTTCTTTACGGAAAGCTTCAACCGCAGCCATTACTTCTTCGTTTGATGTGCCAATGATTTGAGCAGCAAGGATACCCGCATTAGCCGCTCCCGCTTCACCTATCGCAAGCGTGCCAACAGCAATACCTTTTGGCATCTGTACAATTGAAAGTAATGAATCCATACCTTTAAGTGCACGAGATTGTACTGGAACTCCTAAAACCGGAACGCTTGTGAATGCAGCGGCCATTCCAGGAAGGTGTGCCGCGCCGCCTGCTCCAGCGATAATGACTTTAATGCCACGATCTTTTGCTTGAGTTGCATAATCGGCAAGTAATTGAGGAGTTCTGTGTGCAGAAACCACTTTTGTCTCATAAGGCACATTAAAGCGGTCAAGCATCTCAGCGGCCAGTTTCATTGTTGGCCAGTCTGATTTTGAACCCATGATAATACCGACTTTCATTGTGAACTCCTTAAATAAAGATATTGGCAATATAGAAAAGTTATCCGCATTATACGGTTATTTTTTATTAAGGAAAACGTTTGCGTAAGGAAAAGCTAAACTTATTAATGAATGATGACAATTCAAAAAAGGAAAGCGGTTGTGTGATTTGAGTAGATCAATAGAATAGATACTACATATAGAAGAGAGTGGTATTAATGTGAAGAATCTAAATCAAGTCGTAGAGGCTTTGAACATAGGAAATGTTATCGCTTATCCGACCGAAGGTGTTTTTGGTGTTGGTTGTGATCCTGATAATGAGCAAGCCTTGCTAAAATTGTTAGATGTAAAACAGAGACCAAAAGAAAAAGGGTTAATCTTAATTGCAGCATCTATAGAGCAATTATTACCTTATATCGATTTAGAACAATTAACAGAAGAGCAAGTAAATACCATTAAAGCGTCATGGCCAGGTCCTGTGACTTGGATTGTTCCAGTTAAAACAAGCACATTACCTTTAGTTACTGGACAATTTGATAGTATTGCTGTCAGAGTAACGGGTCATCCTCAAGTGAAAGCTATTTGTAACGCATTCGGTAAACCCATTACTTCAACCAGTGCTAACCTTTCAGGATTGGAGCCTTGTCGAAGTGTTGCCGAAGTTGAAGCTCAACTAGGAAATACAGGTGTGGTAATTTTTCAAGGAGAAGTGGGTAATCGCACTCAACCAACCGAAATTCGTGATGCGAAAACAGGTAATACGCTACGCCAGGGTTAATGCATCAATGATAGGTTTAAGGTAAGGTTACTAACATCATTTAGCGCTTTCATTGCAGGGAATATTTTCACATGGATAAGTATGCCGTTTTTGGTAACCCGGTTAAACACAGTAAATCACCTTTTATTCATACCTTATTTGCTCGTCAAACAATGCAGAATTTAGAATATTCAGCAATTGAAGCGCCCATAAATGGTTTTGTTGAGTCAGTGACCGCGTTTTTTTCTCAACAAGGAAAAGGCTGTAATGTAACGGTCCCTTTTAAAGAAGAAGCATTTCAGTTTGTCGATCAATTAACCGAAAGAGCAAAGCTAGCAGGAGCCGTAAATACACTTAAAAAATTGGACGATGGCATTATTTTAGGTGATAACACAGATGGCGAAGGGTTAGTTCAAGATTTATTGCAGTACCAAGTACCTTTAGAAGATAAACACATTTTATTAATTGGTGCTGGTGGCGCAGCTCGTGGTGTCATTCTTCCTTTATTAAAGCAAAATCCAGCTTCTATTACGCTTGTTAATCGAACTTATGAAAAAGCAAAACAACTTGAAGGGTTGTTTTCTTCTTATGGAAGGATCGAAGCAAAAGAGATGAGTGACATTCATAAGAGTTTTGATGTCATTATTAATTCAACATCGGCAAGTTTATCTGGAGAGCTTCCTCAAATTGATCCTGTTATATTCTCTGGTGGTGCGATTAGCTATGACATGATGTATGGTTCAGGAAAAACTATCTTTAACCAATGGGCATTAGAAAACGATGCTTACCAAGCTTATGATGGGTTAGGTATGTTAGTGGGTCAAGCTGCAGAAAGTTTTACTGTGTGGAGAGGGCTACGTCCAGGCAGCAAACAAATTTTACGCGAATTACGAAAAAACTTAGAAGGTATATAATGAATCAATCGATTCTATTTTCAGATGATTTAACCGTAGATCTGGATAACCAGTGTGTGCGTTTTTCAGCACAACAAATGGGAAGCTTAATTAATTGCTTAGTTTTATTCTCATGGCTTGAAGAAGAAAGCGGAGAACCTGTTTGCAGTCAAGAGAAAGCCTGTGAGATTTTTAATCACTTGCGTTTTGATATTGAAGACACAGCTGAAGCATTGATCGAAGATGAAGAGTTCAATGCTTCAGGAGAAATTGAAATCAGCTAGTTTCTTCTATGTAGTCGTTTTTAAATGCAACGTAATTTGATGCTGATTTTTTAAGTGATGCTATTTCCTCTATAGATAGAGGGCGAACTTGCTTAACTGGGCTACCTATATAAAGGTAGCCACTTTCCAGTCGTTTATTTGGTGGAACCAGACTACCAGCGCCAATCATTACATCTGCTTCAATATAAGCATTGTCTAGAATAATGCTTCCCATTCCAACAAGAACTCGATCTTCAATTACGCAACCATGCAGCATGACTTTATGGCCAATAGTGACATCATTACCAATAAGTAATGGGGCTCCTTTTGGGTTTTCTGTATTTTTATGCGTAACGTGCAAAACTGAACCGTCTTGAATATTAGATCTATCGCCGATAGAGATACTATTTACATCACCTCTAGCCACAACCAAAGGCCAAACACTAGAGTTTTGACCGATAGTGATATCTCCAATTAGAACACATGAAATATCTATATAGGTATTTGATCCAATAGTAGGAAAGGTAGATTTATAGCTTCGTAACGGAGAATTCATATTATATGCCCTTAAAATGATAACTAACTGTTAATGGAATGCGTCTTTAAGGCTAATTTAACACTGAATTGTATGGACTTTAACCATAAAAACATAAAATTGGAATATTATTAAAAAAGCCCTTGCTAATGTGATCGAACTCTCTATAATGCGACCTCACTGACACGGAGAGCCCATCCCATAAGGGGTTAGCAATCTGGTTCAGGATGATGGTTAAAAATTTAGTTTCAAATAAGTGCTTGACACTGAAGCTTAATTAGATAAAATGACCGTCCTCTTCACAGAAAGGCAGAAACGCTTTAAAAGTAGAAGAAAAGCTCTTTAACAATTTGAAACCTATTAATCTGTGTGGGCACTTGTGAGTTGATAATCACTATTTGCGAAAGCAAATAAAAATAATCAATG
>NZ_WBVP01000070.1 GCF_008933155.1 Aliivibrio finisterrensis
GCCCACACCGACATGGCGAACGTGCAGCCTATGGTCGATGCGATTAATACCATCATTGCCTACACCACGGATGCCACCAATACTGAGCCGACACTAACTGACTACCAATTTGCAGGCATTGCCGATGCGGCGAGTACCAATCTTACCCTGTTAAATACCGATGTGGCAGATGGCAGTTTAACCCTTGCCCAAATTGGTGTGCTCGCTACGGAATCCAACAATCTTGCTGTGCTGCGTGATTACAGCGCTGATAATACCAATCCTGTACCCACTCTCGATAATTTCATCAATGCCGGACTGAGTGCGGCGTTGTCAGAAAACTTAACCGATTACAATCGCGAACTAGATACCCAAACGTTAGCCACCCGAGCAGAGTTCGAGGCATTAGTCGCGGCGATAAACACGTTAGATACGTACGCCACCGACCAAACTAATCCTGCGCCAACTTACAACACTTACATCACGGCGGGTTTTGACACAGTAAAACAATCGCAAATAGATAGCCTTAACCAAGCGTTAGCGGCCAACACCTTACTCACCTTAGCCGACATTGATGTAGTGGTGAATGGTTTGGCGACCTTGACCGATTACGCCCTTGATGACAGCAATACACCGCCGACGGTGCAGGATTATTTGGATGCGGGTTTAACCGATGTCAGCGCATCGCTTTTGGCGCATTTAAATCAAACCTTAAATCGTGATGGGCAATCTGGGTTTTCAGAATATTTCAAATCTTCAACGCCACATGGCGGGGACAATTATGGCTTTGCAACGGCGTTGTCAGAGGATGGCAACTTACTGGCGGTTCTAGCGAAGCGTGCACCCGGAGTTGAAAATAACGCAAGTGAGGATACGGGGGCGGTGTATGTGTACCGCCGAAGTGGTACATCTTGGGCTGAAGTGGCAATATTACGCTCCAATCAAACAGCGTATCATGCCTATGACATGGCGATGAGTGCCGATGGCACACGCATCATCATGGTTGCGCCAACCTATGCCTA
>NZ_WBVP01000071.1 GCF_008933155.1 Aliivibrio finisterrensis
CATTTTCGATGTGCCAGTGGTCGACAGCGCGCCCGATTGGGATGGTATATGGGGCATGAGTAGCTATAACCATAGCCTAACAACAGACACGACCCCTTATGTTGCCATGAGTGCTAATGGGGATACTTTTGTGGTAGGGGGTAACAACCACAATGGTAATCAAGGGCAAATACGGATTCATCAGTTGGTTAATGATAGTTGGACATCTCAACAATATATAAATGGGTTTTCAGTCGGTAGTTCTTTCGGTTTTAGTGTTGATATTTCGGAAAATGGCGATGTCATCGCCGTTGGTGCATATGATCAAGGGAATACAGGTTACGTCTACATATTTCGCCACGATGGGACTTTTTGGGTGCTCGACCAAGCGTTCAGAAATTCAAATTATGCCACGGATGATTTTTATGGCTATGCTGTCAGTCTGAGCGATAACGGTCATCGATTGGCGGTGAGCGCTACTCGAGAAGGTGGCGAAACCAATAGTATTAGTGGACAAGGGGCGGTGTTCATTCATGATTATGATGGCAGTTATTGGTCTGAAACTCAGGTATTGCGAGCCTCAGATGCAGAAGTAGAAGATCGTTACGGACGTCTGGTAGCCCTGAGCGCTACAGGCGATCAATTAGCGGTGACGACGCTTAACGGCGAATCTGCATATTTTTATGATCTATCCTCATCAGAGCCGTCAGACTGGCAGGGCACAGAGCAAATCTATGTCTCGCCAGCGTCAGATACGGATGAATTTGGTACTTATGGTTTAGCTTTGAGCAGCAATGCCATTGCGGTAGGCGCCTATGTTGATGATAACGCTTTCTCTGGACATGTTTCCAACACCGAAATAGATGATGATTTCAATGAAAATGACACTACTTCTAACGGTACCTTCGATAAAGAAGATAACTCGATCTCGAACTCAGGCGCGGCGTACCTGATTAGCTTTGATGCTCATGTTTTGAATAGCCTCACGAGTGTACAAGTGCGAATTGATGT
>NZ_WBVP01000072.1 GCF_008933155.1 Aliivibrio finisterrensis
TATCTTTGATGTGCCCTTAATTGAAAGTGTGCCAGATTGGGACGGTGCATGGTCTATGACAACGCATAATCATGGCATCACAGACGCGACCCCTTATGTTGCCATGAGTGCGTATGGGGAGACTTTTGTAGTAGGGGGGGACAATTACAATTCCAATCAAGGGCGAATACGCATTCATCAGTTAATCAATGGCAGTTGGGCTTTTCAGCAACAAGTTATTGGTATTTCAGCCGGAAGTTATTACGGTAGGGGAATTGATATTACGGAAAATGGCGATGTCATCGCCGTTGGTGCATATGATCAAGGGAATACGGGTTACGTCTACATATATCGCCACAATGGTTCATCATGGGTAAGTGATCAAACATTCAGAAATTCAAATTACGCCATGGATGATTTTTATGGCTATGCCGTCAGTCTGAGCGATAACGGTAATCGATTGGCGGTAGGTGCAATAAAAGAAGATGGCGCAACTAACAGTATTACTGATTCAGGTGCGGTATTTATACATGATTATGATGGCAGTAATTGGTCTGAAATTGCGGTAGTAAGGGCTTCTGATGCGGAAAGTGGGGATGTATTCGGGCGTGTGGCCTTGAATCCAGACGGTGACAAATTAATGGTTGTTGCTGCTAATGGCTATGCAGCCTACTTATATGATCTTTCTTCGTTAGATGTGACAGATTGGCAAGCAACAGAGCAAATTTTTGCCTCTCCAGGGGTAGATGATGATTATTTTGGTGTTAATGGTTATGACTTTAGGGGGGGAATGATTGCATTGGGGGCAAATTACGATGATAACGCCTTCTCTAGCTATGTTTCCAACACCGAAATTGATGGCGATTTTAATGGGCTCGATAGTGCCTCTGTTGGTACTTTCGACAAAACGGATAATTCAGTCACCAATTCAGGTGCGACGTACCTCATCCGTCTTGATGGTAACGTTTTGAGTAGCGTCACGCCTTTACAAGCGCGGATTGATGC
>NZ_WBVP01000073.1 GCF_008933155.1 Aliivibrio finisterrensis
TAGGTAAGTCTATATCGTAGCAAACGTGTTATGCAGGCGTTATGTGCCAGTTAGGCTTGGTTTAAAATATCGCAATTCAATTTACGGTAAATGTATATGCTGATAAAATGTATACTTTAGTTATTAGTATTAAATATGAAGTTAGACGAAATTGGTAAAGAGCTTTCAAAACTTGCAAATTTTGAAGTGGAAGTATACATAAAGCGTGGTGAGTTAATTTTTGCAGCAAAGGAGTATTTTTCTTCAGCTACAGAATGGCTTTCTTGGTCAAAAAATTATTTAGGAACAGGAAAAGCCTCTCATTACAAATATGTCACATTATATAAATGCTTTAATAATGGTACCTTTGGTAAGGAGATGAAAATACTATCAACTCAAGTATTATATTCTTTATCAAAAGATGAGATCCTCCGTAATAAAGCTAGAGTAGCGTTAAATGCGGGAGTGAAAGTTGATGATTTTTGGGTAAAAAACAACCAGTCATAATGCACATAACAAATGCATCAACACGATTTACTACACTCGGCATCTCAGGTTGTCGGGTCTTTCTCGTTTTAAGGCGTTAATTTTAAGTATAATTGCATAGTAGTAAACGTGTTATGCAGGCGTTGTGCGTATTGAGTCCGAAATTTTTTGTACGGTTCATCAAAAGGATCGCGGCTTTCATAGTTTCGGCTTAGTAAGCGTAAATTTCTTCTTTGTTGCCTTTTGGTTTCCGTTTCATCAGGTTCGGCAAATTAGCCCTTATTTCCCTAAGTTCAGGCGTTTCAGAAGCTATTTTACGCTTCAATTGTTCTTTGGTTATGCCTCATTTTAGTCTGCATCAGTGTTTTGCTCGCAGCATTTTCAATCCCAATTGTTGTTAGGATATTTGGTTTATCAGTTCCAAATCTGCTGAAACCAAATCGTTCAAATGATGTAAGAAAAAGGATTGTTTCGTTTCACAGTTATTGTTGT
>NZ_WBVP01000074.1 GCF_008933155.1 Aliivibrio finisterrensis
GTCTAAGTGAATAACTTACCGACTGTTTTCATCGGAATGAACATTCTTACTCGACCATTGATTTCACAAAGAACCTCGAAACCATATTTTACGTAGAATGATTCAGCTTGTTCAGTTAAACAATCAACAATAATGGCATAAGCTCTCATGTGAGAGTTAATTTCCCAAAGGTATTCGAGAGCTTTGATTAAGCTAACTTTACCTAGCCCACTTCCATGAAATTCTTTATGAACTGCAAGTTGAGCTAAAAGGAAAACAGGAACTGGATAGCGTGGTAATTTTTTAGCCATCGCTTGTGGCAACGTATCACGGCTAATCGAACTTGGCGCAATACTATAAAATGAACAAATTGGATATTTCTGATTTGGTAATGGCACTGAAGCAGGCAAAACCATTGTGCGGCTGATACCTGCTTGCATATGTTTAGCAGCTTGAGTTTGGATAAAATCATTTAACTCTTTTTCCCCACAGTCAAATGATGCTCTATCGTGCTGTGATTTATCCAATTCTTTGAAAGTTTTGGAATAACTCACTTAAACTCACCACTTTTAGTAAATGCAGCGGCTTCAAGTAATGCTTTATTCGGAGCCTTAGCCTCGTCACAAGCAATCATGAATTGATCAAATACATTTGCTTCAACAGTGATGCTTTCATGCTCAGAAATTACCTGAGTTGAATCTTCGTCCATTAGACGAACAACGTATTCAGTTAAGCTTTTTAAACCAAGTAAAGCTGAAGCTTTCTCAGCCTTAGCTTTGATTTCTTCATCCAAACGGATATCAAGTCTTGCAGTAGCCATAAAACCCCCAATTGTACGGAGTAATACCGTATTTAATATGAGTATAAGATTTAAACGACCAAAGTGCAAATTGTACGGAGCTAATACGGATTAATTTTTAAGCTTTGTGAATATAACGCCTGCATAACACGTTTGCTACTATGCAGATTAAGCTG
>NZ_WBVP01000075.1 GCF_008933155.1 Aliivibrio finisterrensis
TCCATTTCAACCACACCGCCGAGCTCTGAATAGGTACGGTTATCGTTTGACCAGGTGTAGTAGGTTTGGCTTGGTGTGGAGATGGCAGTATAGACCTCACCTACCCCTTGGTAGTCGGCATGCTCAGTTTTAATCCGCAGTAAATCTTGAGTGTAGCGAGCTGTGTCATTCCATTGGATCAAATTGATACCGCGTGGGAAATTATCACCAAGCACCAAAGTATTAAAGTTACCTTGGCTATCCACCATCATGGTGCCGCCAAATTGATGCCCGGATATTTGTAGAAGGTTTTTAACTAAATCAAGGGTATTGGCATCATACACCACGGCCAAGCCAGATTGGTGCCCATCGGTTCTGGAGCGGAGGATATTTAAACCAATGCGATCACCAGACCAAGCTAACTTAGATGGCGTGCCACCAACGTTAGACACATCAAGTCCATCGGGTGCAGCACCGGTAGGCGTTGAACTATCGAGTAATTTAGTGATAGTGAGAGTTTCGCTATTCAGATCGTAACGGATGAGACGCACTGGCATGGTGAGTGCGGTTTCATATTCTTCACGAGACTTTGAAAGGCCGTAGACAATCGCGCCGCTACCGTTACTGGTTGCTGAAAGCAATCGCTCATTGTCATCATTAGGCAAACTCAGCGTGCGGTTATGGGTGCCATCCGGGTTAAATTCGCTGTAATACACCGCCATATCAGTTTGGTCTTGCCAAACCACACCATCTTTAGTGCCATTACTCACGGCAGAGTAAGCGACTCTCGGCATGTAGTTAGAGTCCCAATATTGTAAGCCGTCAGGGTAATCTTCTAAAGGCACATACATGTCTTCGCTGACCGTATGCGCTTGCGTCATGATGCGAAGCACTGGGGTGGTGTATTCTGTCTGCACATGGGTGCTGGATAGTTGCGTCTCGCCAAAACGCTCACCGGT
>NZ_WBVP01000076.1 GCF_008933155.1 Aliivibrio finisterrensis
TACGCCGCAGTTTCAAGCACAGCTGCTGCGCGATGGTTCGCTCGATAACGCAAATAGTGCCAATATCACGGCTAATTGGTATCTAGTGGACACTCCTACACAACGCAGTGCACCGGAAACTTGGCAAGCGCTGACTAACAATAGTCTACAAGGGCATGCTGGGCGTCATGTGCTTTTAGCATTGAGTTACAGTGAAAATGGTCAGGTGATGGCCGAAACGGTAGAGGTGAGTGCCGCTATTGTTCAAGATATAATACCGACGAATGTCGCGGGTTGGCACAGTGGGCTGAGTGTCAGCTTTTCTTCACCAGCGAGTATCGCCTCATACGGCACACTGTTCTCACAAAATCTCCAAGAAGTTGAAGGAGAGTCATCAGGCGCTTATACGACGGTGTATGAATATCGAAGCGAGCTTGCCCCGGCTACGACCTATACCACAGTCAGCGATATGATTGCCGCTCATCCAGGCACTAAAGTGTTAAGTGTGATGGCGACGCAAACACAAGGTATGCTTACTCAACAATTGGGTCCGGTGAGTGTCGCGTTTAGCAATGGGTCTACGACGAGTCCAGGTGAATTAGCGATGACTCAACCATTACTCGCTTACGACCAGCCTGATTTAGTCGATAGTGATACTGTGGGGCTGATTAATCTAAGCGCCATTGAAATAGAAATTACGACCCTGCTTCAGGCTAATGCCAATTTAAGCGCCAATTACCAATGGCAGGCCAGTGATGATAACGGTAGTACTTGGAACTCAAGGGGCAATGCAAACCCTAGTTTCAACGAACTAACCTCATTGACCTCTGGTGAACGTTATCGACTTCAAATAATGGTTAGCGATAGTAACTCGACGGTCGCCGCCTACAGTGATGAAACGGTGAATGTGCAAAGCAGCGCTGCGATAGTG
>NZ_WBVP01000077.1 GCF_008933155.1 Aliivibrio finisterrensis
CTCTGCGTGTGACCATAGGGTATTACGATACGAATAATGCGTTACTGAGCGAGATCACACTTGATACCGCAGCGGTGATGCCAGCGCCGAGCAGCACCGCCCTTATCGACACCATCAATGGGTTAACGGGCACGTTAACACCCACCGCGCTCAGTGTCGGTATGCAAGTGAGCCTGAGTACCGCCGATGTAACCACCTTAGCGAGCAGCGGCCTTGATGTGGCCTATCAATGGCAGCAAGGTACTTTGGGGGGGAGTTGGAATGATATTACGGATGCTGAATTAAGCAGTTACAGCGCGCAAAACAGTGATGTGGGCAGTGCGCTGACATTGTGCTTAACCCTTACAGATGCGAGCCTTGGGCAGAGCCAGAGCGTGTGCACCGATCCTACCAATATCGTGACCGATAATGCCAGTGGTTATACCTTGCGTACGCTCTATTTGCGCTTAGACAGTAGCACCGACACCTTATCGCTGATCAACGATTCACAAGTTTGGCTGAACAACTTACTGACCACCGAGAACTTGAGCGCCAGCTATCAATGGTATCGTGTACCTGAGAGCGGCAGTGTTGATTCTGGTGGAACAACCACCGGCTCGGCCACCTCTAGCTACGCCGATTATGTGTTAACGGCCGATGATGACAATTATCGTCATGCACTGCGTGTTACGCTCAGTAATGGTGATGAAGTCAACAGTGATCTCAGCAGCGAGTGGGGCGGGGCCGGCAGCTCCGGCACCAACACCGATGGCACCTTCCAAGACTTGTACGTAGATATGGTGCGCATTGAAGGGGGCGCTACGCCTTATGTTGTGGGAGATACCTTAACCGCGCGTATGAGTGGCAGCACCGCATCGAACTCACAGATCCCCGACAGCGTTAACTATCAATGGCAACAATTTAATG
>NZ_WBVP01000078.1 GCF_008933155.1 Aliivibrio finisterrensis
GATACCTCAGCCAAATTACAAACACTGATTGATAGCGCCAACGCCAGCCAATCTCAAATCGATGACATCAGCCAATATGCCGCTAGCAACAACGCGGATGCTTTGACCATCGCTATGCTGCAAAGCATTGCCGGCTTGACGGTAGACAGCAATAATCTTGGCTACTACAAAGAGTTTGTTGCCGAAAGTACCGCTTCGGAGATTACGGATTTAGCCAGTTTGCAACTTGTCATCAATGATGCAGATGCCTTTGCACTTGATCCGCAATGGACAGTGACAGGGCAAGCGGTGGCGAACAACATCAGCGGCGCCTCGGTGCGAGTATATGCGATTGAAGCGAGTGTGAAAGGCACAGATCTCACCAAAACAGCAGGCACCACGGACGCAAACGGTGCATTCAGCATGGCGATAATACCAACCGATTTACCTGTCATCATGGAAATCACCGGCGGCGTCTACATTGATGAAGCAACGGGTATGACACTTAACAACAGCACGCTAACGGCAGTATTACCAGAGATTGCTCGCCGTGATGTCGTGACCGTGTCACCACTCACTGACATTGCCGCTAAACGTGCTGCCAGTGATTTAACCGTGGCAGGGATCAATGCCGCAAACGCTTTGATTACCAGCACCTTCTTAGATTCTACTAATGCTGATGATGTGTTTGCGATTGCGCCAGCGGCGATGAATGTCACAGGCACAGGGCTTGCTCAGCAATATCGCACCGCCTTGATTGGCTTGTCGGTATTGGGCGGCGGTGAATCCTTAGCCAATGTGATCCAAGATTTGGCGACAGATTTAGCAGACAACTCGCTTGATGTGAATACCGCCAAAGCCTTGTACCTCAATACGCAAACTTGGCTTCGCCGTCACGGCATGACAGATTTAGCGCTTAATGTA
>NZ_WBVP01000079.1 GCF_008933155.1 Aliivibrio finisterrensis
AAAGCATTTAAACATCGTTTGGCGATTGAGGCGGCCAGTGCGTTATTACTTGAATTAAGCGCTACATCCAATATTGATACTTCACTCGATGCTCTTGTAATAGACATGGCAGATGGTCAAATTAATGATAATAGCACCCACAATGTAGATGCTATTCATCTTTTCAATACCGATATTCTTGATAAGCCGTTACCCAATAGTAACGGTTTGAAGCTCAGACAAACATTATCACATCTTCAGCAAGAAGAGCTCCAACTTAACCCTCAACAGGCAACCGACTTTAATCAATTTATACCACCTATCATGTTGTCTCAATCGTTTGATGTTGATACCGATAAGGATGGCACTATCAATAGCCTAGATAATGATGATGATAACGACGGAAAAAGTGATCAGGAAGAGAGAAATACAGGACGAGATAGTACTCGTCATCCGCATACCATTTTTGATGATTATGCCAAGCAACGTATAGGTGCTCGAGTTCCGAAGTTGGTGGATTACGAAGATTTGTCGATTAATGTCTCCGATTCTGAACAAAGAGATCGCTTAAACCAGTTTGTTATTGATGCTGAAAATGAAAACTTGGTCATTGAAGCCCACGAAAGGGTCATGGCATTTCATAAACTGCGCGATACCAATATACCGCGTTCTGAGCGGGTTCAAGCCCTGCGAGATTTAAATTTAGTTGTTAGCGATGATCCCGAACAACAGGATATGATTGATGTGCTTGATAATAACTCGACAGCGTCTTTAACAGAACTGAAAGACTTAGTGGGAAAAAATAACCGTATCCATAAATCCTTACGAGATCAGAAACGAGATAATCAATTAACTCCTGATGATTTTATTCCTCACGGCATTAGTTT
>NZ_WBVP01000008.1 GCF_008933155.1 Aliivibrio finisterrensis
GCATTAAGAGGGTTAGGGATTAAACTGACGCCTAAAGACGTGCTTTCTAATGAAGATTATATTGATTTTAAACAACGTTATGGGGTGCGAGAGTGGAGTTAACCTCTTTAATCAGCAAGTTTTTTTCTGGTTTAGATAAGTCATCTCAATTTGAGTTAGTCTGTGATGATAGCCTTGATTTTACTACTTCCAAGAAAACCTTAGAGAAAATTAAAGCTGGTAAAGCTGATGAGTGGATAACAGCGCAGTATGTTGCACTTAAAATGCTTGAAGAACAAGGTGATGTAAGCTCATTTCCAGATGGCTTTATTATGCCTGCCGATACAGCGGTCAGACTCGATTCTGAGTTGAGAGACTTGTTTAGTTTACCTTCGGTTTGGAAAGGGAACGTTGATGCTGGTATTCAAGGAAAAGCTAGCACACCTACCTTTAACATTGACCTTTCGGTAACAACCAAGCAAGGTCGAACAACGTTAAATTATACAGTGGATGGCCCTTTCATTCGGTTTAGTCAAAATGAGCAGTACCTGTTAACGCCCGAGCAGCTTATGGTTTTTAACGCACATAAAGCCCATGGAAAGTCTGCTCGATCTGAATACGATAACTTACTTTACCTACACTCTTTACAAGAGGCTCAAAAGAGTGGTTGTAAGTTGAATCTAAAGCACTTTGAAAAGCTAAGAATACTGACGCCAAATAAAATCACAGTAGAAGCAGAACTGAATTCTCAAGGCGAGCTGATATTGACTCCAAACATGGGGCAAAGTGCGAGCCATGATTCGATTCAAAAGGTTTTGGGGCAGTTGCAAAGCGACAACGCAGTTACTCTGAAAGTGGGTGATGAAATAGTCTTGTTTTCTGAAGAAAAACTCATGGCTGTAAAAGAAGTTATTAGCAACAGAGTAATACCTCAAAAACAAGTTAAAGCGTTCTTGGAGAACCCTACAGCATATATTGATGCGAGCTTAGTCGATCTTGATTTAGGCTTTTCTATCAGAGTTCATGGCGCGACAGTATTTAAGCACGCCTATTTTGGAGAGACTGATGAATCAGGCATTGATTGGTTTGGAGTCTCCTCTTCATCTGATGTAATCAATTCAATATCTAAGTTGACTGATAGTATTCGTGATAGAACAACTTTTGAGGACGTGACTAAGAAGATTGAAGATGCTCAACTAACTGGAGCAACCGTTTTTGACTATGAAGGTAAATCATACGATATCAGTGATCCTGTTGCTGTTGAGAAAGTTTTAAAAGAAATTGACCATAAGATATCGAACTCTAATGTAGATAGCCCGAGCCAAGATGATCCAGAAGATGCTGAGACGGAATCGGAAAGTTCAGAAATACATGTTGTTGATATTGATTTAAATGATGAAGAACTGTCAGAAAATTCTCATAAAGTCGAACAACTTATTTCTGATATTTCATGGGATGGCGAGTTAAATTGGGATAACCACAAGCGGGCACCTTATCCACATCAGGATATTGGTGTTCGTTGGATTTTAGGTGTTGAACGAAAAGGCTCATCAGACTCGAAAATTAGCGGAGCCTTGTTAGCAGATGACATGGGGTTAGGTAAGACCTTTATGGCTTTATCTGCAATCGAACATATTTATCAACGACAGAAAATTAGTAGTGAAACTAGAAAGCCTACACTGATTGTTGCTCCTTTGAGTTTATTAGAAAACTGGAAGGATGAAGTAGATAAAACTTTTACACACTCACCATTCAACGATGTGGTCATCTTGCAATCAGCTGCTGAGTTAAATGATTATCGAATGGGTGGTGTGGAGATCAGAAGCCAGAGTGGATCTGATGACAGCTTAGAACCCAAGTATTCATTAAAAGTTGGAAAACACTTTGGACCAGAACGTTTAGATTTACCAGAGCGTTTGGTTATCACTACATATCAAACTTTACGTGATTATCAGTTCTCCATGTGTTTAATTGACTGGGGGATTGTGGTTTTCGATGAAGCTCAGAATATTAAGAACCCTAATGCACTTCAAACTCGTGCTGCCAAAGGACTAAAAGCTGATTTTAAATTAGTTGCTACAGGTACACCTGTAGAAAATAGCTTAGCCGACTTTTGGTGTTTAATGGATACAGCTTGCCCTGGGTATCTGGGTAGCTATCAAGAATTTCGTACTCGTTTTATTTCGCCAATTCTTAAAGCTGCTGGTGATGAGGTTGAAGAAACAAGAGCTAGACTTGGAAGAGAACTTCGTATAGCTGTTGGTGCATTGATGTTGAGACGCATCAAGGAGGACAATCTTAAAGGTTTACCTCTAAAACATATGTATGCTGGCGGAGAATTCGAAAACTGGAAGTTTTTAGAAGAATTGAAGTCGACAATGGTTGGCTACCAGAGAGATGTTTACGAAGGAACCATTAGTAATCAACTCGAGAATGAAGATAGTCATGCACTTACCACTTTGATGAGGCTAAGAGACAGTTCGTTACATCCTAGATTAAGTGATGGAGGTCGTCTTGATATCCCTAAAAATGCTAAATTATCACGGGCGTTATATGGTGAATCAGGAAAACTAGTTTCTTTACTTGAGACTTTAGACCGAGTACGGAGCAGACAAGAAAAGTGCATTATTTTTGTGGTAAATAAGCGATTACAAAGCTTTTTAAGTATTACTCTTGGTCAAATTTATGGTTTAGGACCACTTTCAGTGATTAATGGAGATGCTAAAGCAGTTGCTAAAAGAAAGTCAGTCCCTACGCGTAAATCAATGATTACTGATTTTGAAGCTAGAGAAGGCTTTAATTTGATTGTGATGTCACCAGTTGCTGCTGGTGTTGGTTTAACTGTCGTTGGTGCAAATCATGTTGTCCACCTAGAGAGACACTGGAATCCAGCTAAAGAAGCTCAAGCCACCGATCGAGTGTATCGAATTGGGCAAAAAAAAGATGTTCATATTTATATTCCTTTATTACATCATCCTGAGCTGGAGTCGTTTGATGTCAACCTTCATAGGCTGTTAACGCAGAAAACTTTATTAAAAGATGCTGTTGTTACTCCAGAAGATGTTGTGCCGCAACCATCTGGTGTAGGAGGCAGTATTTCTGGGGAACTTATAAATAAGCGTATAACATCTGATGAGTTGGATAAATTAAGTTGGCAGCAATTTGAAGTTTTATGTTTGATACTCTTGTCACAACATTATTGCAGTGATAACGCGTGGTTAACGAATGCGGGTGCTGACCATGGTGCTGATGGAGTCATCCTTACTCAGTCTGGTAATATCTTAATGCAGGCTAAATACACGCAACGAAGATACGATGGATATAAAGGAATACAAGAGATTCACTCTGCTAAGCCGATTTATGAATCAGAAATGCAGAAAACGTTCGACCGTTTAGTTTTTGTGACTAACTCACCATCATTAGCGAAGCGAACTGATGATATTGCTAAGACCTGTGGTGTTGAGATTATCGATAGAGCTAAGTTATTAAAATATCTTGATGAGAATAAAGTGACTTACAAAGATGTATTAACTCGCCTCGAAAAGCGGAGACTTAAAGTGTAAAGGTACTTAAAAACATGCTGGTGTCATTTATGAGTTACTAGCATGTTTATTTAGTACTATTTACCGGCGGAAATGTTAAGACATGTATTGATTAGCCCTATCGAATAAGGCTAATCAATCGGAAACTTTTGCTTTTGGTGGAGGACGCGCATTATTTTAATACTCTCTCCATCAATCATGTATGAAACAATCATTGATATTTCAGGAATAATGAGTAATCGTCCTCTAACATTTTCACGTTGCGCACCCATTAAAGGTTGCTCTAACAAAGCCTCAACCTTCTGCTCAATGGTGTTATCTGTTCTTTCTGCGACATCTGGATTAAAGTCATAAAGAAATTCAAATATTTTCTCACGATCATTTAAAGATTCTTCTTCCCAAAAGAGCATTTATCTTTGGCCTCGAATTCGAGCTTTACGCTCAGCCATTGTTTCTTTTGCTTCATTATGATTAATAAAGTTAGCTTTTCCTGAGTCGAATTTATTGAAAGCTAAATTTACTTGCTCAGTTAACCATTGATCGTGTGATAAGGCTTTACGCTGTTGCTCTGCCATTTGCTCTGTCAGTTCTCGACAAGCATCACTTAGAGTACGCCCTTGGCTCTCAGCAAATTGTTGTGCTAATAGTTTAACTTCATCATTAACTCGGAATTGAATTCTAGTATCCATAATTTAATCCTTAAGAATGCGTACACACAAATGTTAGCACATTATTAAGTGGTCGCAACTAACAATCTGTTTAAGGGTGACATGGTATTGAGATAATGCCGAGAGTAGAAGTAGTGCAGGTAAAAGTAACGTCATCTCCTTCTTTAAACGGTTTAAATCGTTAATGGATGTTTTTCTAAACTACACTTTTATTTATAAATAACTGACACCAAACAAGCAAAACTTCGCAATAAAGCTATTTATTGCTTGTACATACATTCTATTTTTATGACAATGGTCGAAGTTATTTATCAACTAGATGAAGTTGTGAGAAAAGTATGAAACAGAAAAAAAATATAATTCTACTGGCGTCGCTAATGTCTTCATTAGTTCTTACTGGTTGTGCTTCAAATGATGAGCTTATTGCCCAACAAAAGAATCAGACAGAACAAATGAGTGCATTAGAATCAAAAGTTAGCACGTTAGAATCTCAGGTTGGTACATTAGAAGCTGAGCTGCAAAAACAAAAAGAAACGGACAGTGAAATTTATCAAACTGTACGTACGTTAGATGCAGTGCAAGGCGAGCTAAAAGCTCAAGCACAGCAACAAGCTGACGAAGCGGTGATGTACTACACCATCAAACAAGATGATACGTTATACAGCATTGCAAAAGAGCAAGGGATCGCATTAGCAGATTTACTTCAATTAAATCCTAAAATCGATAACCCTAAGCGTTTGCTTATTGGCGATGTAATTAATATTAAATAATTATATTCGTTAGTTAATACTAAATCATGATAAAGGCCGCTAAATATAGCGGTCTTTTTTGTGAGTAAATTAGGGATCTTCGCTACATATTCAGTGCTACTTTAATTCGCTGCATCGCTTGAACTAACACTTCACGAGGGCAACCTAGGTTTAAACGAATAAAGCCAGAACCTTCACTACCAAAAGCGATCCCCATGCTTGGGACTATTCCAGCTTCAACTAATTTCAGTTCTAATTCTTTATCTGTTAACCCAAGACCACGACAATCTACCCATGCTAAATAACCCGCTTCTGGGGGCGTAAAGTCCAGCTCTGGCAGTTCGGTTTGAATAAAGTGTGATAGGGTGCTTATATTCTCTTGTAAGTATGTTTTCAGTTCATTTAACCAAGGTGCTGAAGTTTGATAAGCGGCGGTTGCTGCACACATTGCTAAGCTATTATAAACATCCATGCCATGAGCATCTAAACGGCGAACTAAACGTGTTTTTAATTCTTGATTTGGGATCATGAAATTAGAAATACGCACAGAAGACAAACCAAATGTTTTGCTTGCCGCGGTAGCTACAATCAGTTTTTGTTGCAGTGCATCTGGTAGTGATAAGGCTGAATGGTAAGTGTTATCTCCCATTGCAAGATCGCCCCAGATCTCATCACTTAGTAGCCATGCATCGTATTGATGACATAGCTCTGCTACAGCGGTTATCTCTTTTTTTGACCATGCTTTACCAACAGGGTTGTGAGGGTTACAGAAGATCATCACTTTAGCGCCTTGCTGAAAACAAGATTCTAAGTGAGCAAGGTCGATAGTGTAGTTTCCTTGCTGCTCAATTAATGGGTTCTCAACTAATACGCGGTCATTAAATTCAACGATTTTACGAAACGAACCATAACCCGGTGTTTGCATTACCACTTTATCATTGGTTTCAGTCAGCAATTGGATTGCCATTGAAAGCCCTGGTAATACGCCGTGTACTGTCGTTATCCACTCTTTTTCAATGTGAATGTGATGTTGCTCTTGATACCAAGTGATGATCGCTTGGTAATAGTCATCATTACGTTCTGCATAACCAAAAATGCCATGGTCAATGCGATTATGAAGCGCTTCTAATACGTGTGGTGGCGCTTGAAAGTCATAATCAGACACCCACATAGGTAGTCGGTCTGTGCCGTCTAATCCGAGTTTTTCTTTCATGAAGTCCCATTTTAATGAGCCGGTATTACAACGGTTATGAATGCAATCAAAAGAAGTTGTCATGGGATAGCCTTATTTTACTTCAATAGGAGATAGTGTGTCGTTGTCTTGAGTTACTGGGGCTTTTGCAATGCCAAAGCCAGTAAATCCATAAATGATGGCGAAGATCACGCCGGTGTAACATTGAATTGCCCATGGTAGGTAATCAAGTGTTGCTACGCCTAGTGTGCTTGCCATGTAAATACCTGCTGCAGTCCAAGGAACTAATGGTTCGATAATGGTGCCAGCATCTTCAATCGTTCGAGATAGATTTTTTGTATCTAATCCCATTTTGCGATAAGCGTTTTGGAACAATTCACCTGGGATTAATAGTGCAAGTTTGCCATCAGAGGTTGTGAATACCACTGTAATTGTAGCAATCACGGTTGATAGAATTAACTGACCAGTGCTGTGGATTAGATGTAAAAAGCGACCTAATACTACATTTAGAGCACCTGTTAGGCTTAAAATACCCGCGAAAGCGAAGGCACAGAACACAAGAAGAATGGTGCTCATCATAGAGAACAGGCCACCACGATTAAGCAGTTTTGCAATATCAGGAACTAAGCCGTCAGTAGTGTGGCCATTTGCGTTTAGCATATCGATATTAAAGCCATTAACAAACGCTTGCAGTGCTTGTTGTAGGCTGAAGCCTTGTAAAAATACACCGATAAGTAGGGCAAGAGCAGAAGCCGCAAGCATTAATGGAAGCACTGGTTTCTTAGTAAATGCACCCCATAAGATCATGATTGGTGGCACAATTAATAGAATATTAAGGTTATATAGGCTTTCTAATCCTGCAAGAATATCTAATACTTTTTGAGGTTCGCTTACATTTGCAACATCGCCGTATTGGCCAGCAAAGAAGAAGACAACAGAAGCAATAACAAAGCCCGGTAGTGTTGTATAAAGCATGTGTTGGATATGTTCATACAATGTGGTGCCAGAAACGATAGGTGCAAAGTTTGTTGAATCAGAAAGAGGGGAGATTTTATCACCAAAGTAAGCACCAGAAACCACTGCACCAGCGGCGGCTGCCATTGATACATCAAGACCTGCGGCAACACCCATTAGAGCAACACCGACCGTACCTGCTGAGCCCCATGATGTACCTGTACATACAGAAACTACGCTGGTAACAAAGAAAGCGGCAATTAAAATATATTGAGGACTGATGACTTTTAATCCCCAATAAACCATATAAGGAATGGTACCACTGACCATCCAACTTGCGATTAGGCCACCAACCGACACTAAAATTAAGATAACAGGCATTGCTTTTGCCAGTTTCTCAACAATGGCATTCATTATTTCATCCCAGTTATATCCCATTTTATAAGCGATAAAACCGGTGAAGGTTGCTGAAGTAAGCAGTAGGGCTTCAATTTGTAGACCAAATAGGCCGTATCCAATTGCAAGTAGACCAAACATGACTGCAATAGGTGCTATTGCGAGTGCAAATGATGGAAGAGGCTTTGATTGTGTCATTTTGTATTCCTCGTAAACAGATGTAGGGTTGTTTTGTTTTTATGAGGTCATAATAAGAGTTCTATTAATTAGAATATGAGAGATAGGTAACGCACTCATGTAAGCGCTTACATGGGGTTGTTACCTAAGATGTTCATCACACTTTTAGGGCTTGCTTTGTTGAATAAGGTGCAACAGTCTGGCGCTGAACTAAGGTGGCATTAAAGCAATGTTTTTGTGGTGGAATATAACCTGTGTTTTTTATTTTTAATGCTAAATCAGCAGCATAGCTAGACATTTCATCAATCGGATTGTGCATGGTGGTTAAGCGTGGATAGAGATATCGAGCCAATAAAACATCGTCAAACCCAATAATAGAAATATCGTCAGGTACACGAATATTGTTTTCATGTAAATTTGCCATTAAACCTGCGGCCATTACATCGTTAAAGGTAACCACCGCGGTGATCTCAGGGCATTGAGATAATAATTGTTCACCTGCCAGTTCTCCGCCTTGTTCACTAAAGTTCTGATTTATTATCCAGTTAGGCTCAATGGTGATATTGGCTTCTTTCATCGCATCGCGATAACCGTTAAGTCGCTCTGTTCTGTCTTCAATAGGAAGGTCACTGGTGACACAGGCGATCTTACGATGCCCTTGCTCAATTAAGTGAACAACAGATTCTTTGGCGCCGGCTCTATTATCGATATAGACAGAGCGGTTGGATATTTGTGGAATGGTACGGTTGAGCAATACCATCGAAGGAAGTTGGGCGCTGTATCTAAGTAGGGTGGTATCGTCTAGCATTTTTGCGTGTACCACCATGGCTTCGCATCCTTGGCTGATCAAAAAGTCCAACCCTTCTTTTTCTCGCTGTGCATCATGGCCTCCGCTTACCACGACTAATTGGCATTTATGCTTACGTGCCACTTCTTCTACGTGTTTGGCTATTAGGGCAAAGAAAGGATCTGCTAGGTTGCCGGTGAGTAGACCAAGGGTGTTATTTGTCTTTTTAGCTAAGGCGCTGGCTCTCGCATCTCGTTGGTAATTAAGTTCTCGAATGGCGCTTTGTACTCGCTCAAGAGTCACAGGCTCAACATAAGCCGAGTTATTGATAACACGAGATACAGTAGCGGTCGATACGCCTGCTAACTTTGCTACGTCACTGATTGTCGCCATGATTGCAACTCAAGGTGATTAAAATGGAACAGGAGTGTAGCGCGGGTTTTTCGGTAAAGATGTTAGGATCATCAAATTATGGCGTCTTTGCTAAGCGCATATTGAATGAGCATCGTATTGTTTGTTTTATAAAAAGGCGTGAGATTGAAGCCAATAGCCCTGACGATAAGCTCTATGTGTGATATGGTTCACATAATCATTTTATATGGGGAATCATTTTGAGAACTGAATTAAATACTGGTCAAGCACCTAAAGGGCAGCTTCTTCTTCGAACTCTTTCTATGCCAGCAGATACTAATGCTAATGGTGATATTTTTGGTGGCTGGATTATGTCTCAGCTTGATTTAGCGGGTGCAATTTTAGCACAAGAAATATCAGGTGGGCGTATTGTGACAGTGTCAGTGTCTAGCATTACATTTAAAAAGCCAGTAAGTGTTGGTGATGTGGTTTGTTGCTATGGTGAATGTACCAAAATTGGACGAACGTCTATGTCGATTGATTTAGAGGTGTGGGTTAAACCAATTAAAGAAGACGAAGTTAGTCATCGTTTTCAAGTCTGTGAAGCAACATTTAACTATGTAGCAATTGATTCAAACGGAAAACCGCGCGCAATTCCAAAGCACTCTTAATGGGTATTGGTCTTAAGTAGAGCTTACACATGCAAGGGTGATCTCTGTTTAACATCAAAAAAGAACAGCCTGCTTAATGAAGATTGAGCAGGCTGTTTTTATTTATTATGCGTATTTTTTATTATGTTCAATCACAAGTAGTGATACCGAGATAAACACAATATCTTTAAGTAAAAAGAAGTTGGTTGTTAATACGCCATCAACGACTTTCCATGTATTAGGTGTCGTTGCTAAAAAGCTAAGCGTTGCAATAAATGTAAGCAGAGCAAGAATACCTGAATAGTAACCAATTTTAGGCTTAACAAAACCAACAATAAGCCCTATTGCTATCACGATTTCAATTAATCCAATGATATTTGATACCATTTGTACTGACATAAATCGGTATATCCAACCCATTAAAGGGTGATTTGCAACTAACGGCTCGATAGCTGCCGCTTCTGTTGGGGTAAATTTAAAAAAACCTATCCAAAGTAGGGTAAGTACGACACCAAAGACACCAATTTTATAACCTAACCAGGTTTCTGCTGAGATGGCTTTACAAGTTTTAGTATTCATTTTTATCTCCTGATTAATAAACTAAACTGTTTAGTTTAATTTATCGTTTATTTTGATACTGTCAATCAGTTTTTGAACTAAACAGTTTATTTTGCTAAAATCACAGCATTAATGGAGAGTGATGTATGAAAGAAGAAAAAAGAATAAACGCACTTAAAAAGACGATAGAACTGTGCGCATTACATGGTTTTCATGGTACGAGTATGGATAAAATTACTGCAGCGACGGGGTTATCTAAAGCGACCATATATAAATATTTTCAATCTAAAGAGAATTTAATTGCCAACGCATTAGAGTTGTTTAGCCAACAATCTCTTTCTCATGTCCAAGCTTTGTTTGAAAATACAGAACTAACATTAGAAGAAAAAATTGCGTTTCGTTTTGAAGGTCTTGCTGGGTGTATTGATATCGAGTCATTTAACGGTTGTTATTTTCAATTGGCATACAGTGAATACAGCAGTGAAGATAAAGGTATTACTGAGGTAAGCGCGCAATACAAACAACGCACACAAGAGCTATTAATCGAGTTATTTAAAAGACACGATATTGAAGATGCAGAGTTAAAGGCCAAAAAAGCAGGGCTAGTTTATAACGGGCTATTGGCATCGTTACAGCTAACAAAAGATGCAGAGCTTATTGAACTCGCTCACCAAATGTTTTTAGGGATTATCTTTAAATCTGAATAATGTTTTACGTTTTTGTTTCATAGGGAATGAATCATGAAAGTTGCACGTTTAGATCATCTTGTTTTAACGGTTAACAGCATTGAAGTGACGAGTCAGTTTTATTCAAACGTGCTCGGAATGGATATCGTTACCTTTGGTGAGGGCAGGGTCGCCCTTACTTTTGGTGAGCAAAAGATAAACCTTCATCAATTGGGAAATGAGTTTGAACCTAAAGCTGCACAGGTTAAAAGCGGCAGTGCGGATCTGTGTTTTATTACTCATACGCCTATTAATGAAGTTCAAAGCCATATTGAGTCACAAGGCGTGACTATCATCGATGGTCCAATTCAACGAACAGGAGCGCTAGGCAAGATAATCTCAGTCTATTTACGAGATCCTGACGGTAATTTAATTGAACTCTCCAATTATTTGTGACTCTTAATTAGCAAGAAGCAGTACTTATCTCTCATAAGCATTTTCTTAGCATATACTTAGATCGTGTATCGATAATATTAATCATAAAGGTTGACTTAAACTGAAATTCGACTAAATTAAACTAAACAGTTCAGTTTAATTTAAGTAAATCAGTTTGCTGATAGGGGAAGTCGCAATGAAACCTGTAAAAATCACATTATATCGTTGGGCAGGCAGTTGGGGCCCATTCAAAGTCAATATTCCATGTGGAGAGTGCACTTTAACGAAAGACATTCTTGAAGATACATTTAACACTGAGCTTTCTGGTATTCCTATTGAGCTTGAAGTGAAAGATTGGTTGTCTTACTGGTGGGAGCCGTTAAAACTTAAAGCATGGCATGCACCGATTATCATTGTTGAAGATAAAGTGATTAGCCAAGGTGAAGCATTAAATCGTGGTGTTTTAGTTCAATCAGTGATCGCTCAAGTTGCTAAGCGTGATGATATCAAAGGCAATGTAGTGTTTGGTAAGGCGACGTGTCCATATTGCATTAAAGCGAAAGCCGCATTAGATGAAGCGGGAGTTGACTATATTTATCACGATGTGGTGAAAGACAGTGCGGCTTTATATCGTATGATCCCAGAGGTTAAAGCCATTATTGGTGAGAAAACGCCAGTGACGGTACCTCAAATTTGGTTGGATGGTAAATACGTAGGTGGTTTTGATGAGCTAAGTAAAATCATGAATACCAATGTAACAACAGGAGAGCACTATGAATAAGAAACTGATATTACTTGTCGCTCTTTTGATCTCGTTTTCTGTGGTTTATTTTAATTTTGGACACTTGTTAACGTTAGATCAGGTAAAAGCCTTCCATCAAAACGTACAAAGTGACATACAAGCTAATTTGTTGATGTACAGTGCCATTTATTTTATCTCTTATGTGGTAGTTACGGCACTTTCTATTCCTGGTGCGGCTGTTGTTACCTTGCTTGGCGCAGCACTGTTTGGTTTTTGGTGGAGTTTATTACTCGTATCGTTTGCGAGCACCATTGGAGCAACCATCGCGTTTTTGAGTAGTCGTTATTTATTAAGAGAATGGGTAGACAGTAAGTTTAAAGATAAGTTGGTAGCGATTAATGAAGGCGTGGAAAAAGACGGGGCATTCTATTTGCTGACATTACGTTTGATCCCAGTGTTTCCTTTCTTTTTAATCAACTTACTTATGGGATTAACCAAAATATCGGTAGGTCGCTTTTATCTGTTTAGTCAGTTAGGTATGCTGCCGGGGACGATGGTGTACTTAAATGCAGGTACACAATTATCAGAAATAACCTCGCTGTCTGGGCTAATTTCACCGCAGATTTTAGGTTCACTAGCCTTACTTGGTTTGTTCCCGATAATGATTAAGTTTGTTATGGCCCAAATTCAAAAGCGCCGCTCTCAAGTAAAAGAGTAGTAAATAGAGAGACCTATCCCACAATATTATGGTTTGATAGGAAGAATCGTCTCGTAATAATCATATTTATCAATTAAATTAATCAAAGAAAGAAGCATTTTCCCCAATGCTTCTTTTTTTTATTTATGGGGGCATGATTAAGGTTTAGGAATGAAGCTTAAAAGCTTGGTATTGAGTATTAGCGCCGTATTGTTATCGGGTTGTGGAACAATGGCAAAACAACAAGAATATAATGCAGATTTGATCATTAATAACGGACAAGTATTAACCGTAAACGCCGATATGCAAGTGATTAATGATGGTGTCGTGGTGGTTAAAAACGATAAAATTATAGCGGTAGGTGATGCGACATTACTGGGGCAATATTATGCGCCAAAAAATATTGATGCGAATGACGGTATTGTAATGCCGGGAATGATTAATGCTCATAACCATCTTCCGATGATTGCATTTCGTGGTTTAGGTGAGGAGGGTATCTCTAATCGATTATTTGCCTACTTTTTCCCGTTAGAAGCGCAAAAGTTAAGTCGAGAACTAATTTATAATGCCACTAAGCTCGGTGCTATCGATTTAGCGCAAAGCGGCGTTACGACTTACGCTGATATGTATTACCACATGGATGAAATGGCAAAAGCGACCAAAGAAGTTGGGTTAAGAGCCGTACTTGGCGAAACTGTCATTAAGTTCCCTGTGGTGGATGCTAAACAACCGTATGGTGGTATTCAATATGCCCAGTCATTTATTGAAGAATATCAAAATGATCCATTAATCACGCCAGCTTATGCACCTCATGCCGTGTACACGGTAAGTAAAGAAAAGCTTCAAGAGATCAATCAACTTTCTGAAGATTATGATGTGCCTGTTTTAATTCATGTTGCTGAGTTTCCAAATGAAGAGACAAGAATTAAAGATCCAACCAAAGCGGAATCTCCAGTTGAATATCTAGAAGAAATTGGTGTTCTGGACGAACGAATGGTGATTGCTCACGGTATTCATTTATCTCAACATGATCAAGCGTTATTAAAACAAGCGGATGCGGGAGTGGTTTATAACCCAATGGCGAATGCGAAAGGGGCAACAGGCATTGCTCCTGCTTGGGATATGTTTCGTGCGGATATGCGAGTTGGTTTAGGAACGGATGGACCAATGAGTTCAAACCAAGTGGATTTATGGCGCACGTTAAGTTATGCCGCAAATATGCAGCGTTTAAAACACTCAGATAGAACCATTATGATCCCAGAACAAGTGATCGAGATGGTAACTATTGGTGGTGCAAAAGCCTTGCACATGGAAGATGAAATTGGCTCTTTAGAAGTTGGGAAGAAGGCGGACATCATCATTATTGAAACTCAATCAGCGAACATGATGCCAAGTTATGATCCTTACGCTACGCTGGTTTATCAAGCTAACCCAAGTAACGTAGAAACAACGATTGTAAATGGCAAAGTGGTCATGGAACAGCGTCAGATGCAGACCGTTCAACTGGATGACATTCGACAAAGTGTTGAAGCGTTTGAATCAGATATCGCTGATTTTGCTAAAGAACTGTCTAAAAAAGCGATAAAATCAAAAAGTTTGATGGATTAGTTTTATGATGTTAATAAAATGGGCAAAGGTATTTATTTACTTTTGCCCATTTTTATTTAGATAAGATTAAACTTGGTCCAGACTTTAGAGCGCCAGCGGCGAGCCATAATGATCCCTCGGACCCATTCATCTGCTGCAAATGCTAGCCAGGCACCAAGTACACCGAATCCCAAATGGACACCAAGCAGATAAGTGAGACTAACGGCCACTCCCCACATGCTCAATATTCCCATTTTAACTGGAAATTTAATATCGCCTGCACCTTTAAGTGCGGATATAAAGACAAGGTTAAATACTCGCCCAGCTTCCACCAAGATAGACCCTGCAATTAGTCCGGCGGTTAAGGTTATGACCTCCGGATCTTGTGTGAATATATCGAGCAGTTCATAACGGAAGAAAAAAACGATACAAGTAAGGGCAACCGACACAGCAAAAGAGACTAAGAAGTAGAGCTGAACTCGTGTAAGAATTTGCTCAATCCATTTTTTTCCTACGTAGTAGCTTGTTTGTATTTGGCTTGCTTGGCCGACTGCTAATGCAAAAGCAAAAGAGACGCGAGCAATATTTTGGGCGTAAGTAAATGCAGTTAATGAAGCGGTACCCATTTGCACTACAAGGTACACAATGACCATTTGTGACAAGTTATAAGAGAGCATTTCACCTGCGTTCATGACGCCAATATACATAATTTTTTTATAGGTGGCTTGAGGTATTTTCTTAAAGCGCCCCATTGGTAATGCAATGTGTTTTTTGTGGATCATTATCCATAAAATAATGGCATTAATCACTTGGCTAAATGCGGTCGATACGGCCACACCTTGCACACCATAAACGGGTAAGCCAAACGGTTGGTATAACGCACAGTAGTTACCGGCAATATTAAGGCCACCAGTGAGAAGGTTCACTATCATTGGAGTACGGGAGTATCCATTACTGCGTAATATGGTCGAGAAGACAATACCAAGGGTCACAGCTAACGTGAAAGAGCCAGTAATGATTAAATAATCGTAGGCAAAAGTGGCAACGTCACTTTCTAATCCATACATGATGACAATAGGATTCGCGGCAATAAAGGCGAACAAACTGAGGCCAAGTCCTAATATCCCACCGAGTACAACACTGGCTACGGCTACATCAGTTGATTGTTGTGGTCGGCCCGACCCGTTGTATTGGCCAATAAGAATGCCGGTACCTGTACTCACCATCATTGAAATGATCATTAAAAAGAAAATGATTTGAGAGATAACCCCAATAGCAGATACTGCCAAATCAGAATAGCCACTTAGCATGAATACATCACTGGTACTAATGGCTGTACGAAGTAAAATTTCGACCAGGATTGGCCACGCTAATGTAGTGATCTGCATTCGGCGTTCAATAGGGTTGCTTTTATCAAGCATAGCTTATCCTTAAAAAAGGGAAGAGAGGATGCTCTTACCATATAGCTAGGAAGGAGTTTAAAGGTGTCTACTTTGAAGAAATTCATTCTCCCAGTCTGGGAGCTAGAACTCGTTTTTGGATAGTATACTAATTTAAGTAATTATCGATAAAAATAGTGAATAGAGTTAGCATCAATTATAAAAATATTTGTTTTTAGCATCATTGTTTTTTATTTATCAAATTTACTAACAAAAACGCCATTCTTTTGCAAAGAAATCAATCAAGTTACTTTAAAAGCAACGGTAAGAAAACATAAGTATGTAATAGGTAAAGCCGATAGTTATGTTATAGATTAAATAAATCCATTTGATAGCAATAAAATGTAAAAAAGATGAAATTATTGTTATCTATTAAATAGGCTTTCCATTTGGCGTATAAGGGATACTCTGGTTTTTCTTATTAATCTGAATTACTATCCCCGACATTATTTCAGCGATGTGATATATCAATGACTGTTCTATTATTTTTACAAATAGGCCTTATTATTGGAGGCCTAACGTTCCTTTTTATGCTGGTTTCATTATGGCTTAAGAAAAAGGATTCAGAAAAAGACACTAATATATGGGCTGTTGGTCTAATTGGTGGCTTCGCAAACTTTTGTGACACTCTTGGTGTGGGAAGTTTTGCTATTAAAACGGCTGGTTATAAACAGTTTAATTTAATTGATGACAAAGTATTACCTGGCACCTTAAATGCTCAAGCAACCATGGCAACGGTTTTTCAAGCCTTAATTTTTCTTACCGCTGTTAATGTGGATTTAACGACGTTAGTTAGCTTAATTATTGCGGCGTGTGTTGGTGCAACTGTTGGTGCTCGATTAGTATCAAATTTTGACCGTCAGTTGATCCGTTTGATCATGGCAGGGGCTTTGCTAGTTGTTGCATTGCTGATGTTTGCTGGACGCTTAGATTTATTCCCACTAGGTGGTGAAGCGTTGGGATTAACGGGGGAAAAATTGGTTATCGGGATCATTGGTAACTTTATTTTTGGTGCATTAATGACAATAGGGATTGGTTTATACGCGCCGTGTATGACGATGATTTACTTGTTAGGTATGAACCCGTTAGCGGCATTTCCAATTATGATGTGCTCATGTGCTTTTTTATGCTTTTTCTCGGCTGGTGGCTTTATCAAGCAGAAAGCGGTGAACTCAAGGGCGTCTTTGGTGGTGGCGATAACCGGGCCTATTGGTGTGTTAATTGCAGCATTTATTGTGAAGTCCCTCGATGTGGATATGCTTGCTTGGTTAGTGGCATTTGTGGTTCTTTATACAGCCGTTATGATGTTGCGTTCATGGCAACAAGGCCGAGTGACAAATAAAGCGCTATAAAATGCGAGTTTCTGTCACATAGTTATTGGAGATATAAAAAGTTCGTGGTATTTTCCACCTACCAATTATTTATGGATTTTTTATCATGCCAAAGGCAAGTGACATCAAAAAAGGTTCAGCAATTGAACACAACGGTAAAGTATTTTTCGTTAAAGAAATCAGCAAGCTAACGCCAAGTGGCCGTGCAGGTGCAACATTATTCCGTATGCGTATGTACGATGTAGCAACTGGCTCAAAAGCAGACGAAAGCTTCAAAGCTGATGACATGATCAATTTAGCTGACTTTAGTCGTCGCAGCGCAACGTTCTCTTATGTTGATGGTAATGAGTATGTATTCATGGATTCTGAAGACTACACTCCATACAACTTCAACAAAGAAGCAATTGAAGAAGAGTTACTTTTCATCACTGAAGAAACTCAAGGTCTTCAAATTCTTATCGTTGATGGCGCACCCGTTGCGATTGAGTTACCTTCAGCAGTTGATTTAGTAATTGCAGAGACAGATCCTTCAATTAAAGGCGCGTCAGCAAGTGCTCGTACTAAACCTGCGACAATGACAACTGGCTTAACTGTACAAGTTCCTGAGTACATCGCTAACGGCGAGAAAGTGAAAATCAACACGAGTGAACATAAGTTCATGAGCCGTGCTTAATCGTTTTAGATAGTATTATTTAATACTGTTAAAAACAAAGAAAAGGCCAGTTATTATTTAATAGCTGGCCTTTTTTATTTGGCGTATTACAAGTCTCGCTCGATTTTGGGTGAGTAAATTGAATAAGCGGTAATTTGCCCTGCAACAATAGCAGAGAACATAAACAGAGCGGATAATCCAATACTAGGAATAGGAAGTATGGATTGCTCAAACACACTTTGACTTGCACTCACTAAGACACGACTTCCCGGAACAAGAATGATGATCCCTTGTACGATAAAAATGATCCCCGTTAGGTTTAACCGTCTAGCAATCCAAGTACCATAAAGAGTGATTAATACGGTTGTAACCCATGTACCGACAACCCAGCCTCCATCAAAACCAAGATAAAATGGTCCCCACATACCTAGTACCGCAACCGGTAGGCTATATAGTGTATCGATTGGGCGAGCTTTAAACATCACGCCTAATGAGAATGAAATAATCGGTAAACCTAGTATTTGAAGCCATATTGGAAATTCGTTTTGATAATCAATGGATTCGGCTGTGCCAAAAATAGCTTCACCAATGTGTAAACCAATAATGATCCCAATAAGAAGTTTTATTAAAGTAAGAAAGCACTGGCCGAGTAAGCTGGTACCAGAGACGAGATCATTAAAAGCCAAACACTCTAGAGCATTTGAGATGGAGAGTCCGGGAACAAAAAGAACCACGGCGGCGATACAAAGCCCAAGAATGGGAATTGGAACACCAAGACTTGCAATAAATGCTACGGTAAAGGCAACAATTAAGGCACCAAAAAACTCAACAGCAATACTACGGCGTTGACTACAAAAAACTTGAGACAACCAGACTAAAAATCCAAGTAAAAAACTAACGCATAAGGCTTCGTATGTTGAGCCAACTAGCATAAGAAAGGCAGGGGGAATGCACGTGTTTGCTAAACAAACCGCCCAGGAAGGATAAGAGATCCCTTCGGCTGGAGCGAGTGGGACAGGGGTTAATGGTTGTTGTAATTGAATAATAGTATTTGCGAGTAAACCCAAATCAATACTTGCGGGTTTATGACGTTTCATGATGACGGCGTTATTATCATCAGGAAATTGATAGTTAATGGACGTTGGTGTTGCTTGGATCATACAATTAACGCCATATTTGTTGGCGTAAAAGGTCGTGTAGCGTTCTACTTTATAGGGAGCACAACCGCAACGGTGCAGTGTATCTCCAATCTCTACAATTCGATTGATACGATATTGTGAAGGCATATCCTTATTCCTACAGCTTGATGTATGGTACCAATCTAAGTGTGTGTACGATTTACTTAGATTGGCACTAATTTAAAAACGTATTATTTAAAATAAGTTTCCATCACGAACAAGTTCACGAGGTAATCCATTTTTAATTCGATTACCCACCCATTTCCCTAAGCCAATAACTGCGCCTTTATAAGTAACAATTGTTTCGCCTTTTCCTGAGAAATCAGGGCGTACATCTCGTCCCATATACCACTCGCGTGCTTGTTCTGTATTCAGTTCTGCACAAGTAGGGTTATCAGCTGTCGCCAATGCCATGATAGCTTCATGCTGCCAGCGATATCCTTTTTTATGAGTTTCAGCAAGTTTGAATCCAATTCGATGGTAACGCATTTCACCAATTAATGGCTTCATGCGTTTTGGAAAAGCCCATACCTCTTTGTCTCGGATCCATAGCTCATTGGCTTCTGGAATAGTGAGTGCTAGAGTTGATTGTAATTCTGCTTCAATATCTTTGCTTTCTTTACTTGATGCGGCTACAAATGGGAATTTACCTAGACGTTTTTTCACCTCAGGAGGCGTCGTCGCTGAATTTTTACGGATCTTTGCCACAAAGAAGCCTTCGCTATCAAAGATCTGTGGGTAAATGTGTAGGAAGCCCTCTTGTGTTAATGCTTTTTCTGCATTTTCAAAGAGGTCACCTAATGGCTCAAATGTGACCGCGTCACCGAATTGTTCAACAAGGTGATGGCAAATGTTTTGGTTTTCTTGATGATTTAACGTACAGGTCGAATACACCATAACACCACCCGGTTTAAGCGCGTGAAAGGCACTTTCAATTAAGTCACGTTGAGTGTCACCAATTTCGATAACAGACTCTGGACTCCAGTTATGCATCGCATCAGGATCTTTACGAATAGTCCCTTCTCCTGAACATGGAGCATCTAAGAGAATAGAATCAAAAGTTTCTGGCAACCAACCACCAAAAACACGACCATCAAAGTGGGTAAGCGCCACATTGCTTACACCGCAGCGTTGGATATTTGAGCAGAGTACTTTTACACGACTAGAAGAAAACTCGTTAGCGACTAAGGCACCTTGATTTTTCATGCCTGCGGCCAATTGCGTTGTTTTAGAACCGGGAGCTGAAGCCATGTCTAAAGCCATTTCAATGCCATCATTATCTTTTAATAATGCAGTAACAGGCATCATTGAGCTGGCTTCTTGAATATAAAATAACCCTGACATGTGTTCCGCTGTACTGCCTAGTTTTACCGTATCGGTTTCTGGTCTTGTTATCCAAAATCCAGTATCACACCAAGGCACAGGTTCTAATAACCATTGTTTTTCATTAGCACGCTGTTTAAATTCTTCTACGCTATTTTTTAATGTGTTTACACGGATACTGCGTCGTAAAGGGCGTTTACAAGCAGCAACAAATTCTTCCATAGAAAGGTGGGAAGGCATGGTCTCTTGTACTTGATCTAGGAAGGCTTTAGGTAGAAAAATATTCTCGTGCACAGATGAATCTCATTGGGTAATGTTATGGCAGGAAGTGTAAACGTAATTCAGACTATTGTCTAAATGGAATCGACAGTAATAGCTAAAATTAAAGGCTTAAATAAAAAAGGCAGCCAATTTAAAGTTTGACTGCCTAAAGTTAGCGATTAAGTGGTTGCTGACTATTTGTTTGGATTAGGAATAGCCGCATTCCACAGAGGCCAGTCTTCTGCTGCTGCTTTATACAGTAGGTAAGATTTGTTCTCTTTTGCTTGTGGTTGTAGCTCTTCGTCATCAGGAGTAGAGAATGCAATACCGCCACGTAGAATACTATCTACGGTACCGGCTTTAACCTTAGCACCACTTAAACCTATTGACATATTTACCCCTGAAACATTCCAAAAAACGGTGTTTTGGCGAACAAGGTAACTAAAGTCAGGATTAATACCTATGGTGAAAATAACACGGTCAGATAAGTCACCTAATCGGACATCTGTCACTTCACCCACTTCCATTTCTCTAAACAAAATAGGGGTTCCGACTTTTACTGAACCTCGGGTAATTGATTCGAGAGTATAAGCGACTAATTCATCACCTTGTGATTGGTCTGCGAGTAAAAATTGTGTTTTTGCTTTTCCGTCACCTGGTGTTACTTGAATATAACTACCTAGTAGGGTATCGAGATTTTCAGCTCCCGATAGGCTAATGCTTGGTTTTACAACCCAGAAATGACTGCCAGAGACGGCAATTTGATTAACGTATGCAGGATAAATACGCGCCTGTATATAAACATTATTTTGTGTAAAGTTTGGTGATACCTTGCTGATTTCACCAACCGAAACACCTTTATATTTAATAAGTGTCCCTTTAGATATGGAATCGCTGTCTTTTGCAGTAAACGCGATAATACGACCAAACCCTTGGGCTTCAGATAAATTAGAGTACAGCTTCCATTTTTTACCTAATTTATTTTCTACGCCTTGCATATTATCAAAACCAATACCACCACGGATCATCGACATTAATGGCGCTGCTTGAATATTAACGCCACTTAAACTGGCTTCAACATTCACTCCCGAATAATTCCAAAATACGGTGTTATCTTCGATTAGGTGTGCGTATTGTTTTTCAATATTTATCTTAATGTTTACGCCATCATTACCTAAATCAAAGTCTGTCACTTTACCAACAACGAGATTACGATACAGAATAGGGCTGTTTTTCGTAATAGGAGGAAGCTCTGGGCTAAACAGTGTCAACTCTGTGCTTTTTACTGTTTTAAATTCCGCAAGTTCAGCCAGTGAACTATTTTTAAATAGAGTATAGCTTTTCTGTTTATAGCCTTTACCTTCACTAGTAAAGCTAATTGAACCTGAAATGAGGGCTTGTGTTGGTGGAATATCGATATTTACGCCAGAGTCAGTTAACTCTGCGGATACACTGCCAGAAACAAAGAATTTGCTGTTTGATTTAATGAGATGTTTGTACTTCTCAAGGATCATGACATCAAATTTAACTCTGTCTTTAACTAATGCCACCTGAGTAACAGTGCCTACTTTAATGCCTTTGTATGAAATAGCAGTATCTGGTGTTAACCCAAAAGATTGCTCTGCATATAACGAAAAGGTGAGTGCTTTTGTATCTTGCTTTATCAGTTCTTGCTTTCTTATGGCTGTAAATGCTCGAGATTTATCACCTTCACCTGGGATTAAGGTTAGGAAGTTACCGCGAACAAGGTTGCCAATATTTTCGACACCAGATAAACCAACTTTTGCCTCTTCTAGAACAAATCGAGAACCATCGTTTAAATAATCGATAAATGCGGGTTCAACCGTTGCTGATGCAATGATGTCTTTTTTATCATCAGACAGTTTTAAACTGTTAATTTGACCAATTTCAAGGCCCCTATACATAATAGCCGAGCCATTAGGGCTGATTTGGTTATTGTCTGGTAGGGTGATTTTAATTGAAATACCACGGCCAGCAGTCTTGATGTTGCTGTATAGTCGGAATTCTTTTCCATTTTCAATCGCAATACCATCATCTGGAGAATCTACCGCGATAGCTCCGCCAATTAAGGCTGATAAACTTTCAAGTTGAACATCAACACCATTAAACCCAATACTTGCACCTACGCCACTGGCATTCCAAAAACGGCTTTTAGAGGTAATTAGATGGGCATACTCTTCTTGGATAAGTGCTTTTATTCGTACGTTATCGGTTTTTTGGTCTAGTTTGAAATTATAAACTTCACCGATAGGGATCTTTTTATAGTAAATTTTTGAACCAACAGAAATGGAGCCCAAGTCTTTAGAGCGTAAGGTAACGCTTAACCCGGTAGAGTCAGGTTGAATAGCGGGTGAGTTGGCAAGGGCTGTGAATTTTGTTTTTAGATCGCCACTTCCTGGTAAAATAGCAATATAGTTACCCGACACTAAAGCATCAAGTCCTGAAATACCCGTTAATGAAGCTTGCGGCTTAACAAGCCAAAATTGTGTATTGTCTCTTAATAAGTTAGAGGCTTCTGGATAGATGTCAGCATCAACATAGATGTTAGAAAGATCTTTAGATAAGGTGATATTTTTAACCATCCCGACTTCAAGACCCTGATAACGAATGGTTGTTCGCCCTGCGATTAGCCCTTGAGCATCCTCAAAGTAGATTTGAACGCGTTGGCCGGCTTCAATAATAGCGGAATAGACAAGCCACCCACCAAGGCAAAGTGCAAGAAGAGGTAATATCCAAAGTGAGGATATCCCTCGTTCATTTTTGATGTTTACTTGCTCAACAGTAGAATCAAGATTTGTCGGTTCGCTCATAATTATCCCAAATTAGACGAGAATCAAAACTTTCAGCGGCCAGCATGGTAAATACCACAACTAAACCAAAGGCAACGGCACCAAGGCCAGGGGTAAAATCTAAAATTTGTCCGCGATCAATCAATGTCATCATAATAGAAATTACGAATAAATCCATGACTGACCATTTTCCAATCCATTTTACAGCCGTATATATCGCCATTCTTTGTCGATGGAATACACTGCGTTTGAATTGAACACACAATAACAAGTAACCTAAACCAAGAATTTTAGCGACCGGAACTACGATACTTGCTACAAAAATAATAATGGCGATACCATACATATCCGTTTTAATTAATCCCGCAACGCCGGAAAAGATTGTATCTTCTAGTCGTTTGCCATTGGTTAGCAGAATCGAAATAGAAAGAACGTTGGCAGGTATGATAAAAATGGCTGCAGTTAATAAATAAAGCCACGTTTTTTGTATCGATTTTGGCTTTCTTGAGTGAAATGGTCGCTTGCAACGGATGCAGTGAGTGCCACTTTGTTGAGTGAAGTGACAATGCTCACAATGGATTGATGTTTCAGGTTGAGTAATAGGTGCTTCAATCTTTTGCTGATGTTTTTTTTGCCATGCGCGCCAATAGCGTCGTGCGCTTACATGAGTCAATAAAAGTGAGGTAACAAAAAGAAGTAAAACAAGACCATAAAGACCAGAACCAATGAAGATATCAGCATGGTCTTGAATTTTAAAGCAAGCAATAGCTAAACTAACTAGAAAGACATCTAGCATCATCCAACTTTTTAAATGCTGAATAGTAGATACACTTATTCTAAAGAGGGTAAACCACTTTCTTCGTAAAGCTAGGTGAGCGGATACCACTGAACTACATACAAGAAAAGGGACAATAGAGCTGCAAAATAAAATTAATAAGCCAAGCATAGGGAAGCCTTCACTCATTAAGGTAATTGTCCCAGAGGGAAGCGTTGCAGGGATCATGACACCAAAAAGTTGAATGGTGACCATAGGAAAAAAATGAGACGGTATAAATAACAATAGCGCAGCAACAGCGATAGCTAAATCGCTATTTAATGAAATACGGTTACCACGATAGAGTTGAGTATTGCAGCGAGGGCAGTGAGCGTTTTGCTTTTTATCTACCTTCGCTACTTCTACGATCAGATCACAGCCGTGGCAGCGACGAAACTTAGCGTCTTCCACGGGTGATATCCAATTGGTTAACTTTGAATTGATCCATATAGCGTTTGATACAGTCCTTGCTGTGTAACCAGTTCATGGTGTGTGCCAGATTGAGATACTTTACCATCATTCAGCACATAAATAGTATCGGCTTGTTTTACTGCACTTAAACGATGAGCCACAATTAAGGTGGTTCGTCCAACTAAGAAGTCACTTAATGCTTTGTGCAATGCCGCTTCTGTTGCGGTATCTAAAGCAGACGTCGCTTCATCTAAAATAACAAATTTTGGATCAGTTAATACCATTCTGGCAATGGCTAAACGTTGTCTTTGACCACCAGATAATTTTACACCTTGACGACCAATTTGAGTCTCTAAACCATCAGTTAATTGAATTACTACGTCTTGCAGTTGGGCTACATCAAGCGCATTCCATAACGCATCATCTAAATAGTCAGAGCCTAGCGTTAGATTATGCCTTAATGTATCGTTAAATAGTATAGGTTGTTGTAATACCACCGAGATCTGATTGCGAATTTTTTCAAATCCAACGTCTTGTGTATTGTGACCATTAAATAATATTTCACCATCAGTAGGTCGATATAACCCTAATAGCAGTTGAATTAATGTTGATTTACCACCACCGCTGGCACCGACAAGAGCAACTTTCTCACCACCACGAATGGTTAATGATAAGTTATCTAAAACCTGGCGCTCATCGTTATAGCTAAAATTAATATTGTTAATTTGTATTTCAGTTGCACTATTTGTAGCAAATGGGTTGATTGTAGATTCTATTTTTGGCTCTTCATCTATGTGTAATAAATGATTGATACGCTTTAGCGCTGCCGAGGCACCATACCAAGAAAATTGAATACTTAATAATTCTTGTATTGGCGAAAGCATTACCCAAAGATAACTAAATATGGCAAACATTTGACCAATACTTAAATCACTGAGTAATACCATGATCATGGCTGCGGCTCTAAATAATTCAAAACCAAGTAAAAATAGAAGAAAAGAAAGGCGTCCTGCTGCTTCTGATTGCCATGTAAATTGGTCGGCACTGTGTCTTATGTCATCGGCTTGGTTTTTTAATTGGTCCAAAAATGCACGTTCACGATTTGACGCACGTAATTGATAAATACCATCTAAGGTTTCAATTAAACGCGTTTGAAAGCGCTCATAAGATTGGTTCTCTTTTCTTTTAAGATCTTTTACTCGGTTACCTAATTTTCGAGAGAAGTAGATAACAATAGGGTTTACTAAAAGAATAAATAGACCAAGCTGCCAATTAATCCAAAGAAGGACGCCCGCTGTGCCAATAACGGTTAAAAAAGAGACAATAAAACGACTTAATGTTGGGCCAAGGAACTTATCGATCGTATCTATGTCTGTAATAATATGAGAGTTAATACCACCGCTACCGCGTGATTCGTATTCTTTCATACTGATACGGCTTAATTTATCGAGTAACTGAAGTCGTATTTGGTAGGTAATGGTTTTTGACACTAAGCTAAATTGTCGTCCTTGATAGATATTGAGAACTTGGCTAATAATGCGCATTAAAATGACCATGATGAGAACTAATAGGATATAACCTATAGGACCTTGCCAATGGGTAGGCAGCATTACATTTAATAGTTCAATACCCGTTGACGGTTTGTTTAATAGCACTTCATCTACCATCAGTGGCATGAGTAATGGAATTGGCACACTGATAAGCGTCGCGACAATGGCGATGATATTTGCTACAACCAAATGGCTTTTATAGATTCTTGCTTGCCTAAATAGCCAATTCCAGTTAATTGTAGAGAGAGTAGCATTGTGCATGGTGAGAATGATTCCTATTATTATCTTATCCATCGGCATTGCACTCAGTATAAATAGAGTCGCAAGTGATTGGTATAAATAGAGGAAAAATATAAAGATGGAATTAAAGAATTACGAGCGATTAACACAGCAAGCGATAGGCTTGATTGATGGTGAAACGGATTTTATAGCAAATTTAGCAAACCTTAGTGCGCTATTAAATATGGAACTGGACGACATTAATTGGGTAGGTTTTTATCTATTTAAAGAAAATGAATTAGTCTTGGGCCCATTTCAAGGTAAACCCGCTTGTATTCGAATTACGTTAGGAAAGGGGGTATGTGGCACAGCTTTTTCTACCAACACAGTTCAACGTATTGATGATGTCCATCAATTTACTGGTCATATTGCTTGTGATGCAGCAAGTAATTCTGAAATCGTGATCCCATTTTATAGAAATGGCGTGTTGGCTGGAGTATTGGATATAGATAGCCCAAATATTGCACGATTTAGCGAAATTGATGAAAAAGGTCTGGTTGATTTCATGAAAGAAGCAGAAAAGAGGCTTTAATTTTCTTTCAGTAGTGGTTTTTCACGCTTAAGTATCTATAATAGTGGAATATCTTTACTAGAAATGAATCGAAATACGGCTTGAACCGTACTATCAGGAAACTACATGGAAAACTCTGAAAAATTAGCGAACAGCAAAGAAGTAATTGCATACATTGCTGAGCGTTTCCCGAAATGCTTTATTTTAGAAGGCGAAGCTAAACCTCTTAAAATTGGTATCTTCCAAGATCTAGCTGAACGTTTAAGCGATGATCCTAAAGTAAGTAAAACTCAGCTACGTGCTGGTTTACGTCAATACACCTCTTCTTGGCGTTACCTTCACGGTGTTAAGCCGGGTGCATCTCGTGTTGATTTAGATGGCAACCTTTGTGGTGAACTAGAAGAAGAGCACATTGAACACGCTAAAGCTACTTTAGATGAGAGCAAATCAAAAGTTGCTGCTCGTCGTAAAGAACAAGCTAAAAAAGTAAGAGAAGAAGCAAAAGCTAAGAAAACAGCTCGTGCAGCTACTCCACCTAAGCGTCGCCCTCAGCCAGCTGCTGCTAAAAAAGTAGAAAAGCCTGTTGAAACTCGTGCTCTAAACGCAGATGAAGTTACTGTTGGTAACAACGTAAGCGTTAACATGGGTAAAGGTAATATGCCTGCGACAATCGTTGAAATTAACAAGGATGATGTACGAATTCGCTTATCAAATGGCCTTCAAATGGTTGTTAAAGCGGAGAATCTTCGTTCATAAAGGAGCACTCCCGACGTATGAATTGTCGATTAAGAGTCTCGCTGATTGCTGCTGGCGTTATGCTAGCAGCTTCTGCGCACGCACTTGAAGCTAAGGTATTAGACGCCAAGTATTCTGAAACTGACTTACCAGTATTAACCGCAGAAACACAGCATGCTACTTCTAGTAAGCGTGTTACTTCTCGTTTTACCCGTTCTCATTATAAGCATTTCTCATTAGATGATGACTTTTCAGTTGCCATTTATGAGCGATACTTAGACATGCTTGATTATAATAGAAATATTTTTACTCAAGCTGATCTTACTTCATTCGCCCCGTTATCAACTAAGTTAGACGATCAATTAAAGATTGGGGATTCCCAAGCGGCTTTTGATATCTATAATTTATCATTGAAGCGTCGTTTTGAGCGTTATGTCTACGCACTTTCTCTTTTAGATAAAGAGTTTGATTATACGATTGATGAATCTCTTGAGTTAGATCGCACAGAAGCGGCATGGCCGAAAGATGAAGCTGAGTTAAATGAACTCTGGCGTAAACGTGTTAAGTATGATGCTCTAAACTTGTCAATGACAGGGAAAGATTGGCCTGAAATCCAAGAGATGTTAGGTAAGCGATATAATAATGCACTTAAGCGTTTGACTCAGAGTCATAATGAAGATGCGTTCCAACTTTACATTAACGCGTTTGCACGTGAAGTTGATCCTCATACCAGTTATCTATCTCCACGTAATGCTGAGCAATTCCAATCAGAAATGAATCTTTCATTAGAGGGGATTGGTGCAGTATTACAGGCAACTGATGATTACACCGTAATTCGTTCATTAGTTGCAGGTGGACCAGCATTAGCAAGTAAACAACTTTCTGAAGGCGACCGAATTATCGGTGTTGGTCAAGATGGTGAAAAAATTGTTGATGTTATTGGATGGCGTTTAGATGACGTAGTTCAACTTATTAAAGGACCAAAAGGGACAAAAGTGAATCTCGAGATCTTGCCAGAAGGTAAAGATTCAAAAAGTCACACTGTCACAATTGTTCGAGATAAGATCCGCTTAGAAGATAGAGCGGTAAAATCTGAAGTGATTAAGCACGACGGCAAGAAAGTTGGGGTATTAGAAGTACCTAGTTTCTATGTTGGCTTAGCTGAAGATACGAAAAAACAGATTGATGAGCTGAAAAAACAAGATATTAGCGGAATTATTGTTGATTTACGTAACAATGGTGGCGGCGCATTGACTGAAGCTACGGCATTATCTGGATTATTTATTACTGGTGGCCCAGTAGTTCAAGTTCGTGATAGTTACGGTCGAGTAAATGTGAATGCTGATACTGATGGTGAGATCTCTTATACTGGTCCAATGACAGTATTAGTGAATCGCTACAGTGCATCTGCTTCTGAAATTTTTGCTGCAGCAATGCAAGATTATGGTCGTGCTGTAATCCTAGGTGAAAATTCCTTTGGTAAAGGAACGGTTCAACAACATAGATCGTTAAATCATATTTATGATCTTTTTGATAAACCGCTTGGTCATGTTCAATACACAATCCAAAAATTCTATCGAATTAATGGCGGTAGTACGCAAAATTTAGGTGTTGTGCCTGATATTGCATTCCCTACAGCGATTGATCCAAAAGAAACGGGTGAAAGTGTTGAGGATAACGCACTTCCTTGGGACAGTATTAAAGCTGCAGAGTATGCACAAACCAATCAGATCAAAAATACGATTGAGCCATTAGCGAAAAAACATGCTGAACGAATTAAAACGGATGAAGAATTCATTTTTATTCAGGAAGACATTGCTCGCTATCAAGCTGAAAAAGATATCACAACGATCTCATTGAATAAAAAAGTTCGTGAGACAGAGAGTGATGAAGCAGATATTCGTCGTCTGAAACGAGTGAACGAGAGACAAAAACTTCTTAAAGAAGAAGGATTTAAAACTCTTGATGATATTCCAAAAGACTATGAAGTTCCTGATGCATATCTTGATGAAGCTGTCGCTATTACGATTGATTTAGCGCTAATGAATCAAAAATAATGTATTAATAAGTATTATTGATTCGTCATCTGAAACAGAAATCTACTTGGGTTTCTGTTTTTTTTTGCCTGAACAACAGCAAAGTATGGTTTTTCATCTAGGATTATATTATGCCAATCAAAATAATACTAATCTCGATATCTAGATAACTCTTCTTTTTTCTTACCGATTTTTATTATGAAGTATTAGTGATCAGGTTTCTGTTTGGTGTTATACACGTATTCATTCACAGGCTGTAATGCTTTTGAATGCTAAATGAATATGAAATGGAGCATTGTATGAAAACAGTAATTTTATTTTTTATTTTCTTTTCTGCTACGTCTTTTGCTTCAAATGAAAGTATGAAAATAGAAGAACGTAGATCTCTGACTTATTTTTCAAATCCTTTTTTAATTGGTGATTGGTATTTCTTCAAGCCTGCTGATGTAGAAAATGATTATGATGTTCTACATATATCTTTAAGTTCAAATAATAAGTTTCGTATTGAAATGGTTGAGATGGCATCGAATACGGCGGAAGAGTGGGAAGGAAGTTTTGAAATTTCTCAAGACAGTATTCGTTTTGAAGGAAATGAAGATGAGTCTGAGATTTACGATTATCAAGTCAGTCATAATCGACTTTATCTTAATGGCGTTGAATTTTTTAAGGTAGTACCTGAACAAATTATCGGTTCTTGGAATTCTGAATTGGTCTCTGGTGAAGACATTATGGCAAGTAATGTGAAATCGTTAAACTTAAAGTTACGTTCTGATTTTATATTTTCACTTGAAGTGTTCTCACATACCGGAAAATCGAATCATCATATAGGCTATTATTATTTCGAGAATAATGATTTAGTTTTACTATATGAAGAGGGTGAGCAAGAATCAACTTTTTATATAACTGAAGATTTTTTAGAGATTAAAAATGATCAGTTTGGTATGTACGCATTATTAGTAAGACAGTGAATTACAAATAGAAGGGTATTGTGACTCTACGGATATAAATATGAGACTAAAGCTCTTTTTATTAACAAACCTGTTAGTTCTTATGCGAGAATAGGAGGGTTAACTAGTAACTATCACTCATTTTGTTTTTAAAGTGATAGACATCATAAGGATATATTATGAGCCAACAACCCCAGGCTAAATTTCGCAGTGATTATCAATCTCCAGAATTCACCATTTCAGATATCGATTTAGTTTTTGATCTTGATGATACAAAAACATTTATTTCAGCGACTTCAAAAGTACAACAACTAAAACAATCAACTGATCTTCTTCTTGAAGGGGAAGGGATGACATTAGTATCGTTGAAAATAAATAATGTAGTTCATAAAGATTATACGTTATCTGATACGCAGTTAATTATTCATAATGTAAGTGGTGATTTTACACTTACAATAGTTACCGAAGTAAATCCACAAGAGAACACAGCACTTGAAGGTTTATACAAATCAGGTGATGGTTTCTGTACTCAATGTGAAGCAGAAGGTTTCCGTCGTATTACTTATTATATGGATCGCCCTGATGTATTGGCGCGTTTCACCACAAAAGTAATTGCAGATAAAGACTCATACCCTCATTTATTAAGTAATGGTAACCGTATTAGTCATGGTGATCTTGAAGGTGGAAAACACTTTGTTCATTGGCAAGACCCATTCCCAAAACCGGCTTATCTTTTTGCCTTAGTTGCTGGTAATTTTGACGTACTCACTGATACGTATAAAACTAAATCAGGTCGTGATGTTGCACTTGAAATCTATGTTGACCAAGGTAATTTGGATCGTACTCCTCATGCAATGACTTCGTTAATTAACTCGATGAAGTGGGATGAAGATCGTTTTGATCTTGAATACGATCTTGATATCTACATGATCGTAGCGGTTGATTTCTTTAACATGGGTGCAATGGAAAACAAAGGCTTAAACGTCTTTAACTCTAAGTTTGTATTAGCAAAACAAGAAACAGCAACAGACACTGATTATCTAGGTATTGAAGCGGTAATCGGCCATGAATATTTCCATAACTGGACTGGTAATCGTGTTACTTGTCGTGATTGGTTCCAACTAAGTTTGAAAGAAGGCTTAACGGTTTTTCGTGATCAGGAGTTCTCTTCAGATCTTGGCTCGCGTTCAGTAAATCGAATTAATAACGTTCGTATCATGCGTGGCCCACAGTTTGCAGAAGACGCAAGCCCAATGGCACATCCAATTCGTCCAGAAAAAGTAATAGAAATGAATAACTTCTACACGCTTACGGTGTATGAAAAGGGCAGTGAAGTTATTCGTATGATGCATACCTTATTAGGTGAAGTGAATTTCCAAAAAGGGATGAAACTCTACTTTGAGCGTCATGATGGTACAGCAGCAACGTGTGAAGACTTTGTTTTGGCCATGGAAGATGCATCAGGCGTCGATCTTACTCAATTCCGTCGTTGGTACAGTCAATCTGGTACGCCGACATTATCAGTAGTTTCTTCTTATGATGAAGTAGCGCAAGAATACACATTGACGGTGAAACAACATACACCAGCAACAGAAGAGCAGCCTGAAAAACTTCCATTACACATCCCACTTGATATTGAGATTTACGCGCAAGATGGCAGTGTTATTGAGTTACGTTGTAACAATGAAGCTATTGGTAATGTTCTTAATGTTACTCAAGAAGAGCAGACTTTTGTATTTCAACAAGTTGCAGAAAAACCAGTGGTCTCTTTACTTCGTGAATTCTCTGCACCAGTTAAATTACATTACGCTTACACAGATGAAGAGCTGATTTTCTTAATGGTTCGCGCGCAAAATGATTTTGCTCGTTGGGATGCAGGCCAAATGCTTTTGGCTAATTACATTCGTTCAAACATTATCAATATACAAAAAAATCAACCACTTGAATTATCAGATGCGCTAGTTGATGCGTTCCGTGGTGTGCTATTAAATACGGATCTAGAGCAGGCATTTATTGCTGAAATGTTTGTACTACCAAATCATAATGAGATCACAGGTTGGTTTGATACGGTGGATGTTGATGCGATTGATAAGGCACTTGGTTTTATTAAACAGACATTAGCAACAGAGCTTAAAGATGAGTTTTCTGCAATCTATCAGAGTCTAAAGCAGGGTGATTACTCTGTTTATCATGATGCGATTGGTAAACGTGCATTACGTAATTGTGCGTTAAGTTATTTAGCCAAAACAGACATTGGTGAAGCGTTAGTTGAAGCACAATACCAAACTGCAGATAACATGACAGATACAATGGCTGCGATGGTTTCTGCTAATTCAGCTGAACTTTCTATCCGTCAAACGTTAATGGATGACTTTAGTGATAAATGGTCACATGATGGTCTAGTCATGGATAAGTGGTTCATTTTACAGGGTTCTAACCCAAGTAGTGATGCACTAACTACCATTAAAGCGACGATGGGTCATAAAGCATTCAGCCTGAAAAATCCAAACCGCACTCGTAGTTTGATTGGTTCTTTTGCTGCAAATAATGCGGTAAATTTCCATAGTAAATCAGGCGAAGGTTATGCATTCTTAGGTGATATCTTACTGGAATTAAACGAAAGTAACCCACAAGTGGCTTCTCGTTTAATTGATCCATTATTGAAGTTTAAGAAGTACGATAGTGATCGCCAGGATCTAATGAAGGCTCAACTTCAGCGTTTAGCTGATCTTGATAACTTAGCCAAAGATCTGTTTGAGAAGGTAACCAAAGCGTTAGCATGATATTGATCTTATCGTTATAGTGAAATCAAAGTGGTCAGTTTTTTTGCTGGCCATTTTTTATTTCAACGTCACAATATACACTCTAGCTATTAAAGATATTAAGAGAATGAATAAATTTTATTATTTTAGAATGAACGTGACTTATCATGCTTTTCTAAGTCATTATTTAGGTGTTGCAAGTACGGTTATGGTAATGACAGAGCAGGGACTAAAGCTGCAATTGCCTGCATCTCGATTCCGCTCATTTTTAACTCAATTAGGCGTTAAAGGTCGCTTTCGCTTAACGGTTGACCAAAATAATCGTTTTGTAAATCTTGAGCAAGTAGGATAAACCTCTACATTAATCACATTTCTAACTATAAAGCCTCTAGCACATAAAAAAGTCATAACGTTTTATCTATATTATCCTTACAATATGATGCGTATAAGCAGTATCAACTGCTACACTATATACCAATAGTAGTAAATAATATGTCATTCTAGCTTGTTAAAATACTCGATAGCTGCGTTGAAAGTTTTGATTGTAGAGTAACTACTTATCGAAAAATGTCGCCTTTTTTCAAGTATTTTTCCTTCGCTATTTCTGAACTCTTAATTACTGTTATTGATAAAATAATTCTAATCATAAGAAACGGAGCATTCGCTTTATGACAACGCGTGATCCTATCGTTCCAGTACTACTTGAGAAAGTATACGCTCTAATTGCTGAAAAGCTTGAAATGCCTCAACAGTCCCTAGTAACGCAACTTGCTCAGCGTTTATTTGCTAATATTGATGATGATGATTTACAGCAACGTAATGAATCGGATATGTACGGTGCAACCCTTAGTCTTTGGAACCATTTATCTAATGTGAATCTTTTTGATATATCAGTTCGTGTTTTTAATCCAAAATTAAGTCAAGATGGTTGGCAATCAACTCATACGGTAGTAGAAATTGTTGCGCCTGATAGCCCATTTTTAGTCGATTCGGTTAAGATGGTATTAACTCGTCTTGATATGACAAGTCACTTTATGTTGCATGGTCCACATTGCTTTACTCATGATGAGAGCGGTGAGATTACTTCTATATGCAGCAGTGATGACAAAATGCAGCAAACGTTATTCCATTTTGAAGTTGATCACATGAGTGATCTTTCTGAAATGGACGCGCTTCAATCGGAATTACTGTTAGTACTTAAGGATATTCGCCGTGTAGTGAATGAATGGCAACCAATGTCAGACAAATTAACAGCTGTAATTCAAGAGCTTAAAGGTAGTAAGTCCCCAATAGCAAAAGAAGAAGTGAATGAAGCGATTGAGTTTTTAACTTGGCTTCAAAATCATAACTTTACCTTAATGGGGTATAAGAATTTTGATTTAAGGGCTGTGGAAGGAGATCATGAATTAACACCAACAGCAGAGGCTGGTTTAGGATTATTCTCACTAGCTTCTCGTATTCATATGACAAAACTGTCTGATATGCCATCTTCAGCGCGCGCTGCAGCGAAAAAATCAGATTTATTAATATTAACAAAATCAAATACTAAGTCTCGTATTCACCGTCCCGCTTATACAGACTACATCGGTATTAAGCGTTTAAATAAAGAAGGAAAAGTGATTGGTGAGCATCGTTTCACAGGGCTTTACACTTCTACAGCTTATAATCAAAGTGTCTCGAATATCCCACTGTTAAGCAATAAAGTTGAGCGTATTTTAGAAACTAGCCATTACATTAAAGGTTCGCATTCTTATAAAGCACTTAGCAATATCCTTGAAACGTACCCTCGTGATGAACTTTTCCAAGCAACAGAAGAAGAGATGTTAGAGGTGGGTACCGGTGTTGTTAAAATGCAAGACCGTGACTTGTTACGCTTATTTGTTCGTCGCGACCCATTTGGCCGTTTTTTCTCATGCATGGTGTATGTAACTAAAGAGCGTTATAACACAGAGCTTCGTCGCCAAACTCAACGTATTCTAAAAAACTATTTTGGTTCTGATCAAGAAGTTGAATTTACGACGTTTTTCTCTGAGAGTGCATTAGCAAGAACACATTACATTATTCGTGTAGACAACAATAACGGCGACATCAATGTGAAAGATATTGAAAATAATTTAATGGAAGCAGCATCTACCTGGGATGACCGTCTATGTGATGTGATTGTGGCTAACTTAGGTGAGAGTAAAGGAACTGCAATAGCGAAGAAATACCAAAGCGCATTTCCTCGCTCATACAAAGAAGCAACACTTCCAGGCTCTGCTGTTGCTGATATTGAACGTCTTGAATTATTAAGTGATGATAACAAACTTGGTATGTTGTTTTACCGTCCGCAAGAAGAAAAAAAAGGCTCTGCGAACGTCAAATTTAAACTATTCCATCGTGATGAACCAATTCACTTATCAGATGTGATGCCGATGCTTGAAAACTTAGGTTTGCGTGTTATTGGTGAATCACCATATGCCGTTAAGAAGAGTGATGGTTCGGTGGACTGGATCTTAGATTTCTCTATGATCCACAATGGTTCTGAAGAAGTCGATCTTCGTCAAGCTCGTGATCGTTTTCAAGAAGCATTTGCTCAGATTTGGAATGGTCAATTAGAGAGTGATGGCTTTAACCGTTTGGTACTTGGTGCTGGTCTCTCTGGCCGTGAAGTGACTATCTTACGTGCTTATGCTCGTTATATGCGTCAAGTGGGTTTCCCATTCAGTCAGCAGTACATCGAAGATACATTATCAACACATACGAAATTAGCAGTATCGGTGGTTGAGCTTTTTAAATTACGCTTTAATCCAAAATCTAATTGGTCTGAGAAGAAAGAGCAGAAAGCCCTTGATGCTATTTATGCAAGCCTAGATAAAGTAGAAAGCTTGGATGATGACCGTATTATCCGTCGTTATGTTGAGATGATATTAGCTACATTACGTACTAACTATTATCAACAAGCGGAGAATGGTCTACCAAAACCATGGCTATCTCTAAAGCTTCAGCCATCAATTATCCCAGAAATCCCTGCACCAGTGCCGGCGTTTGAGATCTTTGTTTATGCGCCTGATATTGAAGGTGTGCATTTACGTGGTGGTAAAGTAGCACGTGGAGGATTACGTTGGTCAGATAGACAAGAGGATTTCCGTACTGAAGTTCTTGGTCTGGTTAAAGCTCAACAAGTTAAGAACACCGTAATTGTTCCTGTGGGTGCAAAAGGGGGTTTTGTTTGTAAGAAACAGCATAATTTCACAACTCGTGATGATATTTTTGCAGAAGGCCAGCGTTGTTATAAGCAGTTTATTTGTGCGCTATTAGATGTATCAGATAACATTATTGAAGGTGAAGTTATTCCACCACACAATGTGGTTCGTCATGATGATGATGATCCGTATTTGGTTGTTGCGGCAGATAAAGGCACGGCAACCTTCTCTGATTTAGCTAACTCAGTCTCAGAAGAGTACAACTTCTGGTTAGGTGATGCATTTGCTTCTGGTGGCTCAAATGGCTATGACCATAAAGCCATGGGTATTACTGCAAAAGGGGCGTGGGAATCGGTTAAACGTCACTTCCGTGAAATGGGAATTGACTGTCAAACGACTGATTTTACCGTTGCTGGTGTCGGTGATATGGCGGGGGATGTGTTTGGTAATGGTATGCTGCTATCAAAACATATTCGCCTTCAAGCGGCATTTAACCACATGCATATCTTCATTGACCCGAATCCAAATTCAGAGCTGACTTGGCCAGAGCGTGCTCGTTTATTCGAATTACCCCGCTCAAGCTGGGAAGATTACAATAAAGATCTGATTTCTAAAGGTGGTGGTATTTTCTCTCGTCGAGCTAAGTCGATAGATCTTTCTCCTGAAATTCAGAAGATGCTAAGTACTCGTAAACAGTCTTTAGCCCCGAATGATTTGATTCAAATGATCTTGAAGATGAACGTTGATCTGTTATGGAATGGCGGGATCGGAACATATGTTAAATCAGAAAAAGAAACCAGTGCCGATGTGGGTGATAGAGCGAATGATGCCTTACGTATCAATGGATCAGAGCTGAATGCAAAAGTAATTGGTGAGGGCGGTAACCTAGGTATGACTCAGCTAGGTCGTATTGAATATGCTCTAAAAGGTGGCCGTGTTAATACTGATTTTGTTGATAACGTAGGCGGCGTTGATTGCTCAGATAATGAAGTTAACATTAAGATCTTACTAAATGGTTTAGTGGCTAATGGTGATCTAACCTACAAGCAACGTAATGTTCTGCTAGAGAAAATGGAAGATGAAGTTGGTGAGATTGTTCTTGATGATGCGTATTGCCAATCAGAGTCGATCTCGGTAACAGAGCAACAAGGCACTTCATTAGTTAAAGAGCAGATCCGTTTTATTCATCATCTCGAAAAACAAGGTCAATTGGATCGTGGATTAGAGTTTATTCCTGATGATGAAACCTTGATTGAGCGTGAGAAAATGGGGCAGGCTTTAACTCGTCCTGAGCTTTCAGTTCTCGTTGCTTATGGAAAAATGGTGCTTAAAGAGCAGTTGGCTTGCGATGACATTGCAAACAATCCATATCATGCTGAGTTGCTAATCACGTATTTCCCAACTGAGTTACAACGTAACTATAAGGATGAGATGGACAATCACCCACTACGTTCAGAAATCATTGCTACTTGCTTAGCAAATCAGATGGTTAATGAAATGGGTTGTAACTTCATCACTCGCTTACAAGAAGAAACGGGTTACAGCGTCACTGATATTGCTAATGCATATTCTGCAACAAGAGCTATTTTTGAGTTTGGGGATTCATTTGAGCAAATTCGTAGCTTAGATAATATCTCAACCGCTGAAGCACAATATGAAGCTTTATTTGCAATGCGACGAACTATCCGTCGAGTGACTCGTTGGCTACTCCGTAATGGTTCACAAAATATGACGATTCAGCAGGTAATTGAAAAATATAAGCCAGCGGTGAATGACATTAAAGTGAACCTTGATAGTTACTTAGTAAAAGATGAAGTAGTGGAGCATATTGAACAAGCTAACCATTATTTAGAGATGGGTGTGCCATGTGAGCTAGGTAATGTACTGGCACGTTTAAGCAGCTTATATTCAGCAATGGATATTTCAGCAGTTGCTGTAGATATGGAACAACCGGTATCTACCACGGCACGCTTATACTATGTTCTAGGTGATAAGTTATCTCTACATTGGTTCTTAAAACAGATTAATAACCAAGGTGTTGATAACCACTGGCAAGCATTAGCTCGAGCTTCTTTCCGTGAAGACTTAGATTGGCAACAACGCCAACTAACTCAATTGGTTCTGACTGAATATAAAGATGCAGAATCTGTGGAAAGTGCAATTGAAGAATGGTGTGAAAAGAATGCGGTTTCAATAGGGCGTTGGGATAATATTCTGAATGAATTTAAAGTCGGTTCAGTCCATGAATTCGCTAAATTCTCGGTAGCATTAAGAGAGCTTACGTTATTAAACTTAAGCTGTACGTCAAAACAGTAAAGCAACAAATAAACTGATTATTATAATCAGATAAACGTTTGCTTAATGAAGGGGAAAGTGACTTTATATTCACTTTCCCTTTTTATTTTCCCGAGAATTTTCTAATTTACCTATATTAATAATCGTTTTTTATGATTTATTATTCTCCCTGTGATTTAGGGGAGGAAAATAAGCCATAAATATTAATGAATAAACTACGATTAAGTTTGAATTGTGAATAAAATCAGTGAATAATGACTCCCCGTTTATACGGGACTTATTTTGGAGTTACAATGTTATACCGCATCGCCAGAGCTGGCATTTTCAAACTTGATGCTGAAAAAGCACATGACCTAGCAATTCAAAATTTCAAACGCTTTACAGGCACTCCTCTCGATCTCTTCTATCGTCAAAAATTGGCTTCTAAACCTGTAGAAGTCATGGGCATTATCTTTAAAAATCCACTTGGCCTTGCGGCTGGTCTTGATAAAAACGGCGAATGTATTGAAGCATTTGGTGCAATGGGTTTTGGTTTTATTGAAGTGGGAACTGTAACTCCTCGTCCTCAAGCTGGTAATGATAAACCGCGTCTATTCCGTCTTATTGAAGCGGAAGGCATAATCAACCGTATGGGTTTCAATAACCTTGGTGTTGATAATCTTGTTGAGAACGTAAAGAAAGCAAAGTTTGATGGTGTTATTGGTATTAACATTGGCAAAAACAAAGATACGCCAATTGAAAAGGGTACGGAAGATTACCTAATTTGTATGGAGAAGGTATATCAATACGCTGGTTACATTGCGATTAATATCTCATCACCAAACACTCCAGGACTTCGTACGCTTCAATATGGCGAAGCATTAGATGATCTTCTTTCTCAATTAAAAGAGAAGCAAAAAGAATTAGCAGAGAAATACGGTAAGTATGTACCGATTGCGCTAAAGATTGCCCCGGACTTAGATGACAACGAATTATCTCAAATTGCAGCATCATTAATTAAGTTTAAGGTTGATGGTGTGATTGCAACCAATACAACATTAGATCGTTCTATGGTTGAAGGCATGAAGCACGCAGAAGAAATGGGAGGCTTAAGTGGCCGTCCTGTTCAAACTCGCAGTACAGAAGTGGTTCGTCGTCTTAAAGAGCTGCTTGGTGATAACTTACCAATCATTGGGGTAGGTGGTGTTGACTCTTATGTTGCGGCAAAAGAGAAAATGGTTGCTGGTGCGGATCTGGTTCAAGTGTATTCTGGCTTCATCTATAAAGGTCCTGGTCTAGTTCGAGATATTGTAAATAATCTTTAATAAGCATAAAAAGTAGCGAAAGTTGCTTACAGATTGTTCGAACAGAAGGGGGGATGTAAATTTCCCCTTTTTTTATTCCTAAGCTCTTGTAAAATTAGAAGTTAATTGCATCAGTATATTTTTGACTGAAAATAAACACAATTTTTCAGCATAATTTGCAGTAATTGATGATTGACTTACTAAGGGATTCTTCCCATTTTTCAAGAGAGAAACCATAATGCTTAAACCCAGTGATACATGGAATTGGTATTACGATAATAAAGCACAATCTCTAATGCTCGATTTGGGTATGGATATGGTCTTTCGTGTGAACTTACCCTGTAAAGTTCTTATCGATGGTGCTTTTGAGCAATGCAAATTCTCTGTCGATGATGCCTCTGCCTATCAAATGTTGGTAGAATACATTTCATTTCTTCCGCTATCGGAGCCTCGCAAAGTGGAGCTTGCCCTTAACTGTGTTGCAGCAAAGCGCTTTCATAAACCTATGTTGCCTAAGAGCTGGTTCTTTGAGCCGCAAGGTGAGGGATATTGTCCTGCAGAAGGGGAAGTGGTCTCTCTTAAAAATGATTTAGGTGAAGGACATTTCATTATTGTTGAAAACTACGAATGTGCCAGTATGTGTATGTTGGTCGATATGGACTCGTTTGCACTTAACCCAACTAAATACATGGCATTTTGTGAACCTATTAAAGTGATGCACGATCGCATGGCTAAGATGCAAGTGGTTAACTCTGCTTACTATGCATTAGTAGGGTAGTAAGCCTTTCTTTTCTATTTTATCCTCTCTTTAGTTCTACTCTTCATTCAAGCAAATATCCTTATCTCACCTTTAAAGTGTTATTCAAACCTCCCAAAAGAAGTAATTCTCGCTTTTAGCTTACCTATTTAGCGTTAATTTTCCCGTATTACTATCTCTTATAAATGAGATCTAGACCCAAGATTCCGCATATTTATTTTTAATATCCCATTGATAAAATCATCTGAAATATAAATAAATTCCTTATTTACGCCTATTTGTAATTAAATAACCTATGTAAAAACTGGGTGGTATAGTCCAGTTTTTGTGCCTCTTTGTTGCTTGCATTTGTTTCCATTTGGAAACGCAGTAAAAAAGGGTTAGCATGATTAATTGTTAACTGTATGTTTTCTAAGATATTAGTTGGGTGGTGGGCTTTGTGTTTATCTACAATCTAATTGTCCTCTTTCAACTAGATTCATGTATAATGCGAGGTAATTTAATAACCAAAAGAATCTCATGAAAAAATACTTAGCCATCACTTCTAAAGGCCTTGAAAACCTACTCGCTGACGAACTTATTGCACTTGGTGTTACAGACCCAAAATTGGTTTATGCAGGGGTAATGTTTGAAGCTCCAACAGACGTTGTTTATCGTTGTTGCTTATGGAGTCGTATCGCGTCACGTTTTATTCAAGTTCTGTCTGAGTTTGATGTTCGTGATGATATGGATTTATATCTAGGTGCTTCTGCAATCAATTGGCCTAATTATTTCAGTGCTGATAAAACATTGGTGGTGGACTTTAACGGTACTAACCGTGAGATTCGAAACAGCCAATACGGCGCATTAAAAGTAAAAGATGCGATTGTTGACCGTTTTACAAAAGCTGACTTAGAGCGTCCAAACATTGATAAAGCTGAGCCTGATTTGCGTGTACATATGCGTTTGTCTGGTGAGAAAGGGATTCTTGGCTTTGACTTAATTGGTTCAGGTTTACATCAACGTGGCTACCGTACTGAAGCAGGTCGTGCACCACTACGTGAAACATTAGCTGCAGCCTTAGTACTTCGTAGTACTTGGGATGAGAGCAAACCATTATTAGATCCAATGTGTGGTTCAGGTACGTTACTGATTGAAGCGGCACTAATGGCTTGTGAAATGGCACCTGGTGTTAAGCGTGAGAAATGGTGTTTTGAAGCACTGAATGATTTTGATGAAGAGCTATGGACTGAAATTCGCTCAGAAGCTCGTGTTAAGAGTCGTCGTGGCGTTAAGAAAGTAGATACTCATTTCTACGGATTTGATCGTGATTACCGTGTTATTCAAACGGCTCGTGAAAATGCCCGTCGTGCTGGTGTTGAAGATTTAATTACGTTTGATGTTGGTGATGCAACTAAGATTGAGCGTCCAGAAGCATTTGAAAATGGCGTAGTGATTTGTAACCCACCATATGGAGAACGTTTAAGTACTGAGCCTGCATTGATTGCATTGTACAGTGAGTTTGGTCGTCAACTTAAAGAACAGTTTGGTGGTTGTACTGCATCAATCTATTCAAGTAATGATGATTTATTGGCATGTATACGTATGCGTGCTGATAAGCAATTTAAATTGAACAATGGTGCATTACCGTGTGTTCAGAAAAACTACTCAATTACAGAATCTTCAGAGCGTAAAGACGCAGCGAATATTGAAGTTGCTCCTGAATTCATGAACCGTCTTAAAAAGAATATGTCTAAGATCGGCAAATGGGCACGTAAAGAGAAATTAGATTGTTACCGTTTGTATGATGCAGATTTACCTGATTACAATGCAGCGATTGATGTCTATAAAGATTACATTATCATTCAAGAATATGCGGCACCAAAAACAATTTCTGAAGATAAAACACGTCGTCGTTTAACCGATATGATCCGTGCAACGGTTCTGGTTACTGGCGTAGAAACAAATAACGTGATTTTGAAAGTTCGTCAAAAGCAATCAGGTAAAAATCAATATCAAAAACTGGCTGAGAAATCTCGCTCTTTTGATGTTGATGAGTACGGCGTAAAACTGATCGTTAACCTACAAGATTACCTAGATACAGGCTTATTCTTAGATCATAAGTTAACTCGTAAAATGATTGGTGAAATGGCTGCAGGTAAAGATTTCTTAAACCTATTTGCTTACACCGGTTCAGCAACCGTTCATGCGGCTTGTGGTGGTGCAAAATCTACCATGACGATTGATATGTCTCGTACCTACCTAGAGTGGGCACAGAAGAACATGAATACCAATGGTCAGACGGGCACTCAGCATCAGTTCTTACAAGCTGACTGTTTACAATGGTTACAACAAGCAGATGGTGAATTTGATTTAATCTTTATCGATCCACCTACGTTCTCTAACTCTAAACGTATGGAACAAACGTTTGATGTACAGCGTGATCACATCATGCTGCTTGAAAACTTAAAACGTATGCTGCGTGAGAACGGAACGATCGTATTCTCAAACAATAAACGTAACTTCAAAATGGATGACGAAGCACTACAGAAAGCAGGCCTTAAAGCTAAGAATATTTCTAAGCAAACATTGCCGCTTGATTTTGCTCGTAATAAACACATTCATAACTGTTGGATTATTACTCACAAGGAAGACTAGAGACGAATGATTACTCTCTATAGCACGGAAGGCTGCCATCTTTGCGAGCAAGCGTTTGACTTGCTTGTGGAGGTGGGTGTAGATATCGAAAAAGTAGACACGGTAGACATAGCGTTCAACGATGAGCTTTTCTCTCGTTACGGTGTCACAATACCTGTGGTGGCCAATGGCTTATCTGAGCTGAATTGGCCATTCAATATATCGCAATTAAAGAATTGGTTAGAAGATAATGGCATTACTTACAATTAATAACGGTCAATTAGCGTTTGGTGATCATCCGCTATTAGACAAATCTGATTTCGCTTTACAAGAAAATGAGCGTGTGTGTTTAGTTGGCCGTAACGGTGCAGGTAAATCAACGCTAATGAAAGTAATTGCTGGTGACATCATTATGGATGACGGCAAACTTCAAATTAATCAAGATGTGGTGGTTTCTCGTCTAGAACAAGATCCACCGCGTAATGAGAGCGGTACTGTATTTGATTACGTATCAGAAGGTCTAGCGGAAGCGGGTAAATACTTAAAAGAGTATCACCGTCTTCTTGATTTGCTAGAAACTGATCCAAGTGAATCAAACATTAATAAGCTATCTCGTGCTCAAGAAAAAATTGATCACCTTAATGCATGGCATTTTGATATGCGTATTCAATCAGTTCTTGAATCATTGAAACTGGATGGTCATACGCTACTAACTGATTTATCTGGTGGTTGGCAACGTAAAGCGGCATTAGCTCGTGCTTTGGTTTCTGATCCTGATGTATTACTTCTTGATGAACCAACCAACCACTTAGACGTAACGACGATTGAATGGCTTGAAACTTTCTTAAAAGATTTTAAAGGTTCAATCATCTTTATCTCGCATGACCGTGCGTTTATTCAATCAATGGCAACACGTATTGTTGATTTAGACCGTGGTAACTTATCTTCTTACCCTGGTAACTATGAAGAATACTTACTAGCAAAAGAAGAAGCGCTACGTGTAGAAGCCGATCAAAACGCGCAGTTTGATAAAGTTCTTGCTCAAGAAGAAGCATGGATCCGTGAAGGTATTAAAGCACGTCGTACTCGTAATGAAGGTCGTGTTCGTGCATTAAAACAATTACGTCGTGAGCGTTCAGAGCGTCGTGAAGTAATGGGTAAAGCCAATATCCAAGTGGATGAGTCAAACCGTTCAGGTAAAATTGTATTTGAAGCAGAAAATCTTCATTACTCAATTGATGGCAAAAACATTGTTAAGAACTTCAGCTTCAATGTTATGCGTGGCGACCGTATTGCCCTAATTGGTGCGAATGGTTGTGGTAAGAGTACGTTACTTAAACTGATGCTTGATCAACTGCAGCCGGATTCAGGTAAATTGCATTGTGGTACGAAATTGGAAGTGGCTTACTTTGACCAATATCGTGAAGCACTTGACCCAGAAAAAACGGTTATTGATAACCTAGCAGATGGTAAACAAGAAGTGACAGTAGGTGGCCGTGAGCGTCATGCATTAAGTTACTTACAAGATTTCTTATTTTCGCCCAAACGTGCTCGTCAACCTGTTAAAGCATTGTCTGGTGGTGAGAAAAACCGTCTATTACTTGCGCGTTTGTTCCTTCGTCCAAACAATTTATTGATTCTTGATGAACCAACCAATGATTTAGATATCGAAACATTGGAACTTTTAGAAGAATTACTTGCCAACTATCAGGGTACATTATTATTAGTAAGTCACGATCGTCAGTTCGTTGATAACACAGTAATGACCAGTTGGATCTTTGAAGGTGAGGGCCAGATCGAAGAATTCGTAGGTGGCTATCACGATGCACAGCGTCAACGTGCTAATGTACAGGCGACTCGTGATGCAATGGCTCCAACAGTAAAAGTAAAAGCAGAACCAGTTGCTGCTACTCAAAAAGTAGAGCAGGTGGCTAAGCCAAAGAAATTATCTTATAAGTTACAGCGTGAGCTTGAACAGTTGCCTGAACTTTTAGAGAAACTAGAAAATGAAATTACAGAACTTCAAGAGACGGTAAACAGCGCAACTTTCTTCCAACAAGATCCTAAAAAGACTGATGAAGTCTTAGGACGCCTAGCAGAAGCTGAGCAAGCGTTGGAAGTTGCATTCGAGCGTTGGGAAGAACTTGAAGCTCTACAGTAGGAAGTGAAATGAGTAGTAAATTACAATTAACCACATTAGCTGTTTTGGTGTCCGCTGCGCTTCCTGCGCAAGCGGCGCTTTATAAAGTGGTGGAAGTAACTAACACTGGTGGTGTTACTGGTGCTGAATATTATGGAACAGCGATTCAACCATCAGGAAGTGAGGCAAGCTGTTTTACGACAGATTGTGAAGACGGGATTGCTTATGCGTTAGCTGGTGAAACGCGTAACCGAGCTGCTGGTTTCTCTTATCGTGAAGAAGTGCCATTTGCGATGGATAATTCGTTTGGTTATATCAAAGATAATTATGATGGGTTTGAATATTACTGTGAATCTCAATTAGGTTATTCGACGTGTGAATACTGGGCTTCAACTCAGTGGAGCGGTTGGAATATTGAAACTTATGGAACTAATACGCCTAATTCATTAGCATTTATTGATGGTAGTGCTGAAAAACCGACTGATTCTATTAATACTGTGATTAATTCATTTAGTAAAGTGAGTGGCGCAAGCAGCACCATTGCTATTGGTAATTATAGTAATGCGACTTCTCGTAATGTTCCAATTTCAGGTGACACGCTAACAGATAGTGCATCCAAAGAGTGGAAACAAGGTCGTCAGTGGGCGAGTGATGGTGCTTATACGGTCGGAAGCGTGTCTTCTAAAACGGGCATCGGTGGCGAGCGTTATAATTATTTTTCCAAAGCTGTCATTTGGAAAAATACAGATGGCAGTGCTGTAGAGATTCCATGGGCTCATAATGACCAACAAGATGGTGATTATTATGCTCAAGGCAGTATGCGTGACCTTTATGTAGATAATACTACATCTACCTTTTATGGTGTTGGCTATAATAACTATAAAGATCAACACATGAACGCAACTATCTTTACTGCTGAGATTGGTGCTAGTGATACTTTAACTAATATTAAGTCCATACAAATTAATGATGCTCAAGTCGATGCTGGAGATGATAATACAAACTCAAATTCAGTAGCGACAAACATTAATAGTAACTTAGTTGCTGTCGGTCAAGCAAAACGCTCAGGTAACTACCCGCAAAATGGTGCAGCTGCAAATCGTTTATTTATTGTTCCTAATGCATCAGTTACTCCACCCTCTGCGAATTTCTTAAGTGATCTTGCTGATGCAAAGTCTGTATTCTTTAATGGTGCTGGTGGAGCGATGGGCGGGATCAATAATTTCAATGAGATTGTTGGCCGTGTAGATGTTGAAAACAACCGTGAATATGATGGTAAACAACGTCGTCAACGTGCATTTATCTATCCATATAATGGTAATGGAACTGATGTAGACAGAGCTAAGATCTTTAATAACAGAGCATGGATAATTGATGATTTAACCAATGACGGTAAAGTCTCTGGGACAACGGATAACAATAACCAATTCAGAATCTACGATGCAAGTGACATCAACGATGCTGGCGTTATCTCTGCAACAGCACTTAAATGTTCTGGTGGATATGACTCAACTGCTCATGATGCATACTGTGGTAATGGAGAGAAGAAAGAGAAAGTTGTTGCAGTTAAATTAGTACCTATTGCTGGAGCTGTTTTAAATCCTGATGATAAACGTGGTTATGAGAACCGCACTATCGAACGTCAAGGTGGTTCACTTGGCTTTGGTGCTATGACACTGCTTGGTTTATTTGGTTTCATGAGAAAGCGAATTAAATAATATCAATTTATAAGACTAGGCCCGAAGTCACAAATTGAGACTTCGGGCTTTTTTTATACTTGAAAAAAGACAAGATTTGTCCGATTCTTAATATTGTCATCATGAAATGTTCATGATGAACCCTAACGGAATAAAAGGGTACCAGTAGTAAAGTAGTATATTTATTGAAGCATTATGCCTTCCATCTATGAGGACTGAACTATGAAGAGACAAAAGCGTGACCGTTTAGAGCGAGCACAATCACAAGGTTATAAAGCAGGGATAAATGGCCGTTCATCAGAGAATTGCCCATATCAAGCAATGGATGCTCGTTCGTGTTGGCTAGGAGGCTGGCGGGACGCAAGAGATGACAAACATTCCGGTTTGTTTAAGTAGTTTCCTATATAAAATAGAATTTTAAATTAAAGCCTCTTTATGGGGCTTTAATTTTATTAAGACGATAGAGATTAATTAGTACATAAGTATACGTGCGTTTAAATATGCATCTAGAGCACTATAACTTCACGGATTGTTTAAAAATAAAGCCAGCATAAAGCCAGCTTTATCTAAAACTCAATTCTTTAATTAGAACTTTGATGTATCTTGGAAAAGACCCACTTTAAGATCTTTAGCAACGTAGATTTCTTTACCATCAACTAGAACACGGCCATCAGCTAGACCCATTACTAACTTACGGTTAATAACACGTTTAAAATCAATTTCATACGTTACTTTTTTTGCAGTAGGAAGTACTTGACCTGTGAATTTAACTTCACCCACACCTAGAGCACGACCTTTTCCTTCACCACCAATCCAACCAAGGAAAAAACCAACCAGTTGCCACATTGCATCAAGGCCAAGACAACCTGGCATTACTGGGTCACCCGGGAAGTGACAATCAAAGAACCAAAGATCTGGAGTAATGTCTAGTTCAGCAACAACTTTACCTTTACCAAATAGACCTTCAGTTTCAGACATAAGAGGGATGCGATCCATCATTAACATATTTGGTGCTGGCAGTTGTGGACCGTTTGGACCAAATAATTCACCACGGCTTGATGCTAGTAAATCTTCACGATTGTATGAACTAGGTTTGTTTTGCATTAAAGTATTACTCCTAAATAAGTTGCTGAAATTCTAGCTAACACTTGTACGCTTATCAAGTCGGATCAGCTCTGGTTAAACCAGTTTTTAATACGACAAAATAGCGCAGAACACTGAGACGGATTATGTTCAACATCTTCAATATGTTGAGCAATTAAAGAGAAAATCGACTCATGCTCTTCGGATTGTAACGGCATGCCCGTTAAAAGTTCGACAGCTTGATCAACATGGCTAATTGGATAAATCGTAAACTGTTTATCTTCAACGGCACGAATTACCTCGTCAGATAGAACAAGATTAATTCCGTTTGTTTCTGGAATGATAACACCTTGCTTATCAGTTAACCCGCGTTTTTCACACAGCTGGAAGAAGGCTTCAATTTTTTCATTTACACCACCAATCGGTTGAACCATACCAAATTGGTCAACCGAGCCTGTAATTGCCAAACTTTGATCGATAGGCTTAATTGCTAGAGCACTTAAAAAAGCACAAAGCTCTGCAAGGCTAGCGCTGTCACCATCAACTTCACAATAAGATTGTTCAAATACCATCGAAGCGGTAAAAGGTAATGGCTCATGCGTATTTAACTGACTAAGAATATAGGCTTGCATAATCAACATACCTTTAGCATGGAGATCTCCGCCTAACTCAACCTTACGCTCAACATCCGACAATTCGCCATCACCAACGTGAACTACACAAGATATGCGTGATGGTTCACCATAAGAAATAGGGTGGCCAGGAACTGACACTACCGTTAATCCATTGATTTGGCCAACTTTTTCGCCATCAGTTTCAATGAAGATGTTTTGTTCTAAAATATCATCTAACGCACGAGATGGAAGGTATGATTCAATATGGTATTTAGTTTCAAACGACGCTTTGAAATCATTAGCATCAATATGTGTTTTTGAGCAAGAGGCCAATGAAGCGTGTGCTAAAGCTGAATTTAACCACAGTAAACATAAATTTAGTCGTGTTTGATCTTCACACTCTTTTGCTCCTGCTTTTAGTAATGGTAATAGGGCTAAACCATTTTCTAAAGGAAGGTGTGAGTGCTGCTGTGATAGAGAACCAATCAATTGCAAATAATTAGTGACGCTGTCACTTGTTACCTTGGTGTCAAATTCATATTCAGCAAACATAGACATGCCTGCCAATAAATCAGGCTCTAATTGTTCAATCTCACCTAATAGTGCACGGTCGCCAACAATGATTAATTTTACATTGCTCGTTAAACGTTGCTCTTCTTTAGTTGGTGATTTTGAATCGCTAGATGAGATAGAGACTGATTGACCTTGTAAAAGGCTCTTTAAACGAGGCCATAAATAAGGGTTCGCTAGCAACAGACTCGGCGAAATAATAAGAAAGCCTCCATTGGCTTTTTGCAATAAACCAGGCTCAAGAATATCGCTTTTATTGTGATACACACCAAAAAGCTCTGCATCAGTACAACTCTCAACAATGATTACCGGTGTGATATCTTGTTTTGAGTGAGCAGTATTCAACACTAACCAATTAGCGATATATTCACGATACACGTGATTATCTAACGCGTTGATTTGAAGAATATTAACACCATTTATAAGAGAGAAAGTCTCTAAAGCTTGAGTCAATCGAGGCTGCAGAGAATAGGGTGATTGTGCGTCTATCTGGTAAGATTGATTCAAAGAATCTTGAATATGATCATATTGAGGCGCAATTAAAAATGGCGTGTCTAGTGGCATGCTTACTTATTAATAAAAAATAAAATCGATTATACATGACATAATTTGTTTCGTCTGATTTTTCAGTCGATACATAACATTTAGAGCTTGGTCCCATTGCAGAGTAATTATATTGAAGAATTAAGTAATGCGAGTTACACTGTCACCCGAATTTAATCTCCTAAAATACGAGCCTATTATTTATGAAATATCAACAACTTGAAAACCTAGAAGCCGGTTGGAAATGGATGTATTTATTTAATAAGCATCGTATGGGGGAATCAATTACTTGCTATATTGATTCAAGCGAACAACAGCAAATGGTCGCTGAATTTTTAAAACTTGAACATGAGCCAGTTAAGGCTTTAGAGTGGATTCAAAAACACATGAATCCAGAGTTAGAAAACAAACTTAAACAAGCGATAAGAGCAAAAAGAAAGCGTCATTTTAATGCTGAACAAGAACATACTCGTAAAAAGTCGATAGATTTAGATTACCGAGTGTGGGAAAAACTGTCTCTGCGTGCTCAAGATCTTGATTCTACGCTTTCTGATACGATAGAGTATTTATTAAGTGAAGCATCAAGAACAGAAAAGGCCAGTCAAACAGTCTCATCGCTTAAAGCCGATCTTCATGAGTTATTAAAATAGACTTAAATACTCAATGTAAAGTTAATCAGTATGTAATAGTAATATACTGATTAATACCAACTCCTAATGCATTATAACTAAAAATTATTTATTATTTCAATCAAACAATTCAATCACTAGCTTATTGTTTTTTATAACTAAATTAGGTTCCGCTGACTTAATAAGAGATTCTTTTAGTTTATCTGAATTTAACTTATAAGCGGGTTCATTTGATAGTGCGTAGCCAATTATTGATACTGCAGGCTTTAGTAATGACGTTAACTCTGGTGATAATTTTTGGTTTTTATCTTCAAATTTTTCCAAGCGTAGTGATTTCAAATAAATTTCACCCGTTTCTTTATCATATTCTGGCACAGCGCTGAATTCTAACGTGAGTGACAGATTCTGTTTTATTTCATCGAGCATTTGAACATCAGCAGTTGTGTTTGCAAAAACACTAATCCGATCAGCTGCAATGCGGCCAATGTGAACATCGACATTTTCAACATTTACTTGAGCATATAGAAAACCTGGAATACCAACAGACTTGTCTACATGAATTTCATCTGAAAGATAATCAGTCATTTCTTTTTCTGTTATTGAGTAACTTGCACAACCAGATAATGTCAGAACAGAAACTAAAGTGAATAGAGCACGTTTTTTAATATACATAGAATTTTAGCCTTAGATACCAGATTAACAGCGAAGCCAAAATAAACTTAACTCGTGACAAGGTAACATAAATACAATTAGGCTTAGTTTAATGGCAATCCTAAATAGGCACAAATTCAAAAGAGATAAATTACAGATAATTGGCTAAATTAAGTCAAAACCAGCCAATTCCCGGGTCATTTTAAAATACGCATCAGTGCGCATTATATATCTTATGTTAAATAGGGTTTACTAATCTCCAAATATAAGTACATATAGCTTCCCTTTCTGCATAACTTCTTTCGAGAACAATCAATTTAACCATAATCGTATTTACCATAAAATAGCTAATAATCATTAAATAATACTTCGTATCTATCTAATGATTATTAGCTTAAAAACATTATCTTCATAAAGTTATAAATTATCTCTATAGATTTAAAGATCTTAATACTGCTTTTAATTGCTTTGTTCTTATTGGTTTTGAAACAAAATCATTCATTCCAGCATCAATGCATAATTTCTTTTCTTCACGCAATGCATGGCCCGTTATTGCAACGATTGGAATTAGCGATCCTGTAGCTCGTATTTCTTTAGTTGCACTAATACCATCTTTTATTGGCATCGACACATCCATTAAAATGACATCATAGTTATTGTTATGATCAGACCATTCTTGAATTACTTCAACACCATTCTTAACCAAAGTAACTTGATGTCCTTGCCGTTCTAATAGTAACTTCATTACTGCTTGGTTTGCTTTATTATCTTCAGCAACTAAAACGGATAAATATTGTTTACTTATCTCTGGTATTAGTTCATTTATCGAAAGTTTTCTAGATATTGGCGCAGCTTCTTTCAATGGCAACTTTACAGTAAAAGTACTTCCTTTGCCGATTAAGCTTTCAACTTCAATGGTACCATTCATCAATTCCGTAAGACGTTTTGTGATTGATAAACCTAAACCTGTCCCTCCAAATTGACGGGTAATTGAGCTATCTGCTTGTATGAAAGGTTTAAAAAACTGCTCAGTAATATCTCGAGCAATACCTATTCCTGTATCTTTAATTGAAAAGCAGATTAAACCACCATCAGAAAGACTGATATTTAAACAAACCGACCCGTTATTGGTGAATTTTACGGCATTTCCCACTAAATTGAAGATGACTTGAGCAATGCGTGTTTGGTCTGCAATGACATTAATAGGTACATTCTGTGACACTGTCACAGTTAATTTTATGCATTTATCCTGAGCTATCCACCATGAAATAATCAATGGCGCTATGAATGATTTTAATTAAATCAATTGGTTGCTCATCTAGAATAAAAGTTCCTGCTTCAATTCTTGAAATATCTAATACATCATTAATTATTGTGAGAAGAAGCTGAGATGAAGGTTTATTTTATCTCCAAGCCCCATTGGTAATTCAGTCCAATGCTTATAAACATCAATAATCGGTTTATAGTCAATTTCATAAATAATTCGATTGTGTGTTTTTGTTGCAATCCCTGATGTTGAAGAGCAAGCATATCCAGAGTGAAAGGAATAAGACACTTTACAGGAGGGATAAAAAACAGATAAAGAAATGCCAAAACTAAGCAGGTCATCTTGAGTAAAGATACACCACTTTCCCTGTACGTTATTATCAGTTGCGGTTCCTCCTATAAGAGGTATTGGCGTCCCAAAATATTAATCTATTGCTGTAATTATTTTCTCTTCTTGTCCAGGTGTTGCATTGAGTAAAACCAATGCAGGTAATTCTCCTTCGCGACCACTATCCTTAATTGCTTTTTCTAATAATTGTTTTGTAAGCTGAGTGACCTCATGATTGTGATCAAGTTTAGCTATACTTGTTCCATATCGTCCATGCTTTGAATCATAGAGTGCCCATAATGCAATTGAATAACACTCAAGAAATCCATGATCAGTCATTACCCCTCGGCATGAGGTGCAGCCATGAATTTTGGTATTAGGGAATCGCTTTTTTAACGTATTTATAATAAGGTGACTATCATGTTCTTCAGTGAAATAGCACAACAAAATATCCGGTTCAATAGGATGAACAAGTAAGTTACTTAGACAGTATTCAAGTGCTTTTCCTGAATCGTTATTCTGTGAATTTGTGCTAATTATCTTCATATTCCTTCCAAATTGTTTTATTTTTATTAAACAAACTCTAATTTGTCATTGAGCGGTTGATTTTTGCACATTTAAAGAATAACACGTTGAAAGTTATCATTTTGTGGAATTAAAAATCACATTTATTTTTTGAGAGCTATTTGATACTTCTACATTCCATGCCATATCATTATGTTTACATTTTGGTACAAATACTGAATACATTTGTTTGCCATTTTGCTTAACCGAAGGCATGAACTTTAACGTTCCCATGTTCATCTTCACGCCAGTTGCTTCCATCTCCCAAGCATCACTTAGACCTGAAACTAGGATGCTGACCTCTGTATTTTGCAAGATAGGACGCTCTTTTACATCAATAATGATTTGATTATTATCGATATTAAAAGCACAAGACTTTTCAGTTATGTTACAAACAGTCGCGTTTTGGTTGTTTTTTGCACTCTCCATCGGATCTTTGTAGGTAATTGTTCTCCAAGTAAATGCGGCAATCAATACCACCAACAAGAAGATAAGTTGAAATAAACGAGGACCTGTTAACTTTTCTACAGCCATAGTTGAAAAAACCTGTGTTATCTAGTTCAAAAAAAATGAAAAAATGTTGCTTAACCGTAAACTTCCTGCGGGCATCAACTATGATTCAATTTTGAAGTGAAGTATCATTGACGCCGAAAATGCCATTTTTGCATTAAAAAAGGATATTTCAAAATAAAAGGGTCACAAATCTAATTATTAGGGATTGAATTTTGGATGGCATTGCGAACAAATTGTTCGCACTATGGAAAGTAAAGTGTAGTTAATAATAAAAGTGGAAGCATGCAATTATGAGCCAAGTACAGCAGCATGAACAAAACTACAACTATACCGTTGTTCGTCAATTCTCTTTAGTTACCATACTATGGGGTATTGTTGGCATGGGTGTAGGTGTACTAATTGCCGCTCAGTTAGTTTGGCCGCAACTTAATTTTGACACACCATGGCTTACGTATAGTCGTCTGCGACCTCTGCATACCAATGCAGTGATTTTCGCATTCGGCACAAGTGCCCTTTTTGCAACATCTTATTATGTTGTTCAGCGTACTTGTCAAACACGTTTGTTTGGTGGTCCATTAGTTGCGTTCACCTTCTGGGGTTGGCAAGCAATTATTCTAGCAGCAGCAATTTCATTGCCTCTAGGTATTACATCAGGAAAAGAATACGCAGAATTAGAGTGGCCGATTGATATCGCAATTACTCTGGTTTGGGTTGCGTATGCCATCGTTTTCTTTGGAACCCTGTTTAAGCGTAAGACATCTCACATCTACGTTGCAAACTGGTTCTTTGGAGCCTTCATTTTAACCGTTGCCGTTCTTCATATTGTGAATAGTCTTGCTGTTCCTGTATCTATGACTAAATCTTATTCGATTTATTCTGGTGCTGTTGATGCGATGGTACAATGGTGGTACGGCCACAACGCAGTTGGTTTCCTACTAACTGCAGGCTTCCTTGGTATGATGTATTATTTCGTACCAAAACAAGCTGAGCGTCCAGTTTATTCATACCGTTTATCTATTGTTCACTTTTGGGCTCTAGTATCACTTTATATCTGGGCCGGCCCGCACCATTTACATTATACAGCGCTGCCTGACTGGACTCAGTCTCTAGGTATGGTTATGTCATTAGTTCTATTCGCACCCTCTTGGGGCGGTATGATTAATGGTATTATGACGCTCTCTGGTGCTTGGCATAAACTTCGTTATGACCCAATTCTTCGATTCTTAATTGTTTCTTTGTCTTTCTACGGCATGTCTACCTTTGAAGGCCCGATGATGGCAATTAAATCAGTAAATGCCCTATCTCACTACACTGACTGGACAATTGGTCACGTTCATTCTGGTGCATTAGGTTGGGTAGCAATGGTATCAATTGGTTCTCTATATCACTTAATTCCTAAGCTATTTGGTCAAGAGCGTATGTACTCTGTCTCATTAATCAATGCTCACTTCTGGTTAGCGACTATCGGTACGGTTTTTTACATTGTGGCAATGTGGATTTCTGGGGTTATGCAAGGTCTCATGTGGCGTGCAGTAAATTCGGATGGCACATTAACATACAGCTTTGTTGAGTCACTAGAAGCCTCTTACCCATTCTACTTTGTCAGATTCTTAGGTGGTTTAATCTTCTTGTCAGGAATGTTCTTACTTGCGTACAACGCATATAAAACTATCTCTGCTCCGAAGAACAGCCTAAAAGCAATTCCACAGCCAGTATTATAAGGAGACCATGTTATGAGTTCTAATCGCCATGAAATCATAGAAAAAAACGTTGGCCTTCTTGCGGTTCTTATCGTTGTTGCTATTAGCTTTGGTGCATTAGTTGAGATCACTCCTCTAATGTTCCAAAAACAAACAACTGAACCGGTAGAAAACTTACGTGTTTATACACCGTTAGAAATGGAAGGTCGTGATATTTACATCCGCGAAGGTTGTAGTGTTTGTCATAGTCAGATGATCCGCCCGTTCCGTGCTGAAACAGAACGTTACGGTCACTACTCTGTTGCTGGTGAAAGCGTTTGGGAGCACCCATTCTTATGGGGTTCTAAGCGTACTGGGCCAGATCTAGCTCGTGTGGGTGCTCGTTATTCTGATGAATGGCACCGTGTTCACCTAATCAACCCTCGTGATGTGGTTCCTGAATCAAACATGCCTGGCTTCCCTTGGTTGGTAGACAACGTGTTAGATGCTGAATTAACATCGAAAAAAATTGCTATTTTCCGTAACAACTTTGGTGTTCCATACACTGAAGAAGACGTAAAGAATGCGGCTGATGCGGTTAAAGGCAAGACTGAGATGGATGCGCTTATTGCTTATCTTCAATCACTTGGTCATGCAATGAAGTAAGGAGGTTCCTATGGATGCTGGAACTATTCATGCAATTTGGACAGTTATTCTGTTTTTAAGCATGGTAGGTATTATTTTTTGGGCTTACAGTAAAAAGCAAAAAGCTCGCTTCGATGAAGCCGCTAACTTGGTTTTTGCTGATGAACAAGAAGATACTTCAAGCCAAAACAAGACAGGAGTTGATAAACAATGAGTACTTTTTGGAGTCTCTGGATAAGTATCATTAGTATTGGTACATTAATAGGGTGTGGTTTACTGCTTCGTTTCTGCTTAAAAAACACACCAGGAATTGAAGAAGGTGAAGATATGGGTCATGAATACGATGGTATTCGTGAACTTAATAATCCACTCCCTAAATGGTGGACTTATATGTTCTGGGCCACGATTGCTTTTGCGGTTATTTACTTAATTCTTTACCCAGGATTAGGCAACTTCAAAGGCGTTTTAGGCTGGACAAGTTCAAACCAATTAGTTCGTAATATTGACGAATCATACGCATCTATTAAGCGTGCTCATGAAGAGCAAACACTTGATCAATTTGCTCGTGAATTAGATGACGCAGATACAAACTTTGGAGAAACTTTTGCAAATCTTGCATATAAGCCAGGAACATCAGAATTATTAGCTATTACTGATATAGCAAAAAATGATGATGCATTAAAAGTAGGTCAACGTTTGTTCCTACAAAACTGTGCACAATGTCATGCATCAGATGCAAGAGGTATGATTGGCTTCCCTAACCTAACCGATAATGCTTGGTTATATGGTGGTGAGCCACAAGCAATCAAAACAACTATCATGTATGGTCGTATTGGTAATATGCCAGCCTGGGGGGATGTTTTAGGTGTTGATGGCGTAGAAGAAGTCGTGAGCTATACTCTTAGCTTATCAGGTCGTAAAGTTAACACTAAAGAAGCAGCTGCAGGTAAACAACGTTTCATCGTTTGTGCCGCATGCCATGGTACAGATGGTAAAGGCAACCCTGCGTTAGGAGCTCCAGATCTAACCGATAACTATTGGTTATTTGGGGATTCACGCGCAGCAGTTACTGAATCAGTAGTCAATGGCCGCCAAGGTGTTATGCCTGCATGGAAAGACGTATTAGGTGAAGAAAAAGTACAACTTATCTCAGCCTACGTTTGGAGCCTAAGCAACAAATAATAAATATACTAGCCCCTGCATGTACAGGGGCTTTTTTCGCTCTTATATTAAAATTTTTTTATAAAGCGCTAATAGCTCGACTTTAATAGGAATCGTTACTATGTCTCAGCCTTGGTATAAGCAGTTTTGGCCTTGGTTTCTCATCATCCTTCCTGGTACCGTTGTTGTTGCTTGTATATCAACTTACATTTTATTTGTAGAGCACGATGTTGATTTAGTCGCAGAAGATTATTACAAGAAAGGTAAAGCAATCAACGTCGACCTTTCAAAAATCAAAGTGGCTCAAGAGTTATCTATTTTTGCCAAAGTACGTAGCGTAGATAAGACAATTGAAATCCAACTTGGTAAAGGAAAACTGGAACATAATCCAGCAATAAAAGCTATCTTCACTCACAGAACGCTTCCCAATCACGATTTTTCGCAAGTATTAACATCAGATGCGAGGGGTATTTATCGTCTTCAATTAGATGAACCATTAAAAGGTCCTTGGTTTATCGAATTACTCCCACATGACAGCGCATGGATAGTCCAAGGCCGCACAAATTTCCCGAGTGAAGAATTTTTTCCTTTAGGTAAGTAGATTAGGTAAATAAACCATATGTCGAAGGATTGTTACCACTGCAGTGAGCCTGTCCCATCAGGCTCACATTTTCAAGTTGATATTTTAGGTGAAACTCGTGATATGTGTTGCCCAGGCTGTGAATCAGTAGCGCAAACTATCGTTGAAAATGGCCTTTCTTCTTATTATCAATATCGTACGGCCCCTGCCGATAAAGCGGATTTAATCCCTGAGCAGTTAAAAGCATTAGCTCATTATGATCATAGTGAAATTCAAAAAGAGTTTATTCGAACTAATGATAACCACAAAGAAGTGACATTGTCACTAGATGGTGTCTCTTGTGCTGCCTGTGCTTGGCTCATTGAACAAAAACTTGCCAACGCACAAGGTATATATCAAATAAAAGTAAATACCTCTACTCATAGAGCATTATTAAGTTGGAACCCAGAAGAAACTAAATTAAGTACCCTGCTTACTCTTATTCATCAACTTGGTTACAAAGCAGCCCCTTTTGAAGCCGATAAACAAGAACAAGAATATCACCGCTCAATGAAGCAATACTTATATCGTTTAGGTATTGCAGGACTAGCAACCATGCAAGTAATGATGCTTGCTGTTGCATTATATTTAGAAGTCTTTGGTGATCTCGATTCGGAATTCAGAAACTATCTTCGATACGTAAGCTTAGTTTTTGCTACACCTGTAATGCTTTACTCTGCTCTGCCATTTTATATTAATGCATGGAGAAGCTTAAAAGCTAAAACTCTAGGAATGGATGTTCCCGTCTCTATCGCGATGTTATTTGCTTATTTCGCGAGTGTCGTAGCAACCGTCACAGAGTCTGGTGAAGTTTTCTTTGAATCTGTCGCCATGTTTACCTTCTTTTTATTGCTCGGTCGATTCCTTGAAATGCGCGCACGTCGAAAAGCAGCCGCAATTACAGGAAACTTGCTCAAACTTATCCCCGTAATGGCAACATTAACCTCAGGGAAAAAAGTGCCTGCGCGCATACTTGATGTTGATGACACTGTTATTGTTCCTCCAGGTGAACATCTACCGGCAGATGGTATTGTTATCGCAGGTTACAGCGCTATTGACGAATCAATGTTTACGGGTGAGTCGATGCCTATTGCTAAAAAAGAAACTGATCCGGTTTATGCTGGCACCATTAATGGTGATGGTAACTTAACAATTAAGGTAACCAAAACCAAAGCAGATTCTTTAATATCAAACATTGTTAAACTTCAAGATGAAGCACAAATGTCGAAACCTAAAGTTGCTGAAATTGCAGATCTGGTCGCTCGTTACTTTGTAGCAGGTATCTTAATTATCTCTGCCTTTACTTGGTTCTATTGGCATGAAACAAAACCAGATGATGCTTTTTGGATCATGTTATCAGTGCTCGTTGCAACTTGTCCTTGCGCCTTATCACTAGCAACACCAACAGCCATTACCTGTTCAACCTCTCGATTAGCACAGCTTGGTTTAATGCTTCGCCGTGGCCATGTTTTAGAAACACTGTGCAAAGTTAATCGCTTAGTTATCGATAAAACAGGAACATTAACCGAAGGAAATATTCGATTAACTCAAGTTCATTCCTTTACTGATATGTCAGAGGAAACCGCAAAAACAATAGCGGCTGAAATGGAATCTTTTGCTAATCACCCTATTGCTCGTGCTTTCTCACAATACAGAGATTCAACTCAAACTCATTTTGATAGCGTAAAAAATATTATAGGTTCTGGCTTGCAAGGATATATTGGTAATGATGAATGGAAAATTGGCCATAAAGCCTTTGCTGCACAAGAATGCCACTTAAAAAATCATCAAGATTACCAAGTGTGGTTATCTAAAAATGGACAAGCGGTCGCCGCTTTTTCTTTAGATGACCCAATTCGTCAAGAAAGCAAAACATTCATTCAATCATTGCATCATTTAGGCATTAAAGTGACTATGCTAACTGGTGACAGTAGCTCATCGGTTGAGAAAGTGGCTAATGCTTTGGATATTGATGAGGTAATTTCCGGAGCAACACCGCAAGGGAAATTAGATTACTTGAAATCATTACCAAAAAACGAAGTCAGCTTGATGGTTGGTGATGGTATCAATGATGCGCCAACACTTGCAGGAGCTCACCTCTCCATAGCAATGGGATCTGGAACTGATGTTGCTAAAGCTTCTGCAGATATGATCCTTCTGGGTGATAACCTTACTCGACTTATTGAAGCTCGAGAACTAGCGATGAAAACTCGTAAAATTATCCGCGAAAACTTAGCGTGGGCTTTAGGTTATAATGCCGTTATATTACCACTTGCTGTCATGGGTTTAGTTGCACCTTACATTGCTGTTGTAGGAATGTCGGGAAGCTCAATTATTGTTGTCTCTAACTCTCTTAGGTTATTAAAAGAAAATGGCTAGTTTATATTTGTTAATCCCAATAGCGATTATGTTAGTGTGCGTTGCCGTAGCAATTTTTATTTGGGCTGTTAAAAGCGACCAATTTGAAGATCTCGATCGCCAAGGTACCGAAATACTATTCGATGAACAACCTCCGGTAAATGAAAAAGATAAATGAACATTGATTTATTAGGAGCCTTTTTTGTTGGCATGATGGGTACTGGCCACTGCATAGGCATGTGCGGTGGTATTTCTGCTGTAATATCAATGAACACCACTAATTCAAAGCACCCTCGTTGGCTGTTTATTTTACTCTATAATTGTGGCCGAATTTTATCTTATTCAATGTTCGGTTTTATTATTGGTGGTGTGTTTGTTTCTATTGCTTCTACATCTGGTAGTTATAGTGCGCTAGTGTATTTAAGGATCTTTGCTGGCATCCTTATGTGCTTACTTGCTTTGTATATCGCAAATTGGTGGAAAGGATTGGTGTATCTAGAAGTCATTGGTAAACAATTATGGAAATATATATCTCCATTAACAAAACCACTGTTACCGCTTAAAACCCCTTTCCATGCGATTCCCTTTGGATTCTTATGGGGATGGCTTCCTTGTGGTTTAGTTTATTCAACTTTAAGTTGGGCAGCCGTTTCTGGTGGTGCGATTAACGGTTCATTAATCATGCTTGCTTTTGGTATTGGCACACTTCCCGCCATGTTTCTAGTAGGTGTTGGTGCTCATGCCCTTCAGTCATTCATCAATAATTTAATCACCAGAAACATAAGTGCATTGTTATTATTAACGTATGGTACTCATACTGTTTATATTGCGTTACATCAACTAATATAATTATAAATTTTTGCATAGTTTTGTATTTATGCTACCACTTTGGCACTGGTTAATGCTAAAATTGACATATATCAATTATAAGAGCATTGAATGAGATGATGTCAGATAACTCAGCAAACAAACGAATCCAATCAGGCGGATGTGCTATTCACTGCCAAGATTGCAGTATCAGTCAATTATGTATTCCTTTTACTTTAAATGAGTCTGAGCTTGATCAGCTTGATGAAATCATTGAACGTAAAAAACCGATTCAAAAAGGTCAGGAACTGTTTAAAGCTGGCGATGAATTGAAATCTTTATACGCTATTCGTTCAGGCACAATCAAAAGCTACACAATTACTGAACAAGGTGACGAGCAGATCACTGCATTCCACTTAGCGGGTGACCTTGTTGGCTTTGATGCTATCACTGATGCTGAGCACCCAAGCTTTGCTCAAGCTCTTGAAACATCTATGGTATGTGAAATACCTTATGAAATCCTTGATGATCTATCGGGTAAAATGCCAAAACTTCGTCAACAAATCATGCGTTTGATGAGTAACGAAATCAAAGGCGATCAAGAGATGATTTTGCTGCTGTCTAAGAAAAATGCAGAAGAACGTTTAGCGGCATTCTTATATAACTTATCGACACGTTTCCATCAGCGTGGTTTCTCACCAAGAGAGTTTCGTTTAACAATGACTCGTGGTGATATTGGTAATTACCTTGGGTTAACTGTTGAAACAATCAGCCGTTTATTAGGTCGTTTCCAAAAAAGTGAAATGTTAGCAGTTAAAGGTAAATACATCACAATCAATGATCATGATGCTTTAGCTCAACTTGCTGGATCAGCAAAAGAAATTAAGTAAATTATATAAATAGAAACATTTAAAAAGTGAGGTATATCTTCTGATGTACCTCACTTTTTTATATCTAATTTCTCCATATTCCCCTTCAAACTGCTAAAGTAAAGAAAAGAAAATGATTTTATGAATTGGTTTTTACCAAGGAGGTTAATATGAACCGCTACCGTAAAATACTTGTTGTTGGGATAATTGATCAGGATGAACAACCCGCTTTAGACCGTGCGCTAGATATAGCAAAGCGCAGCACAAAATCTTCTGAAATAACGTTATTTTGCACAACGTATGATTTTTCTTATGAAATGACATCTATGCTATCTGCTGATGAGCGTACAGCTATGAGAAATGGTGTTGTCTCTCAAAAAGTGAAAATGTTTGATGAGATTATCAATAATTATCTTATTCCAGAACATGTTACTATCAAAGTGAAAATGGTTTGGCATAATCGGCCATATGAAGCCATCGTCAATGAAATCTTTAATGGCAGCTATAATTTATTAGTGAAATCTACTCGCCAGCACGCAAAATTAGAAACCGTTTTTTTTACTCCAACTGACTGGCATTTATTACGTAAGTCCCCTATTCCTGTGCTTCTTGTAAAAGAGAGAACATGGCCAGAAAATGGTAATATATTAGCTTCAGTACACGTAGGTTCCGAAAATCCAACACACTTAACGCTCAATGATAAAATGGTCGATGAAGCTAAATATTTTGCAGAGGTTCTTAACTCAACACCACACCTAGTCAATGCTTATCCTTCAACCCCACCTTCAATTCATGCCGAACTGCCTGAGTTTGATGCAATACAATACAAAGACGCAATTCGTGGTCATCATTTAACAGAAATGAAAGCACTAAGACAAAAGCATGGTATCCCTGAAGAACAAACACACGTATATGAAGGGCATACAGAAGAAATTATCTCTGAAGTAGAAGATGAATTACACGCAGCGCTTGTTATTCTTGGTACAACAGGAAGAACCGGTCTATCTGCTATCTTTATAGGAAATACTGCTGAGAACACATTAGACTTACTCAATAGTGATATATTAGCGCTAAAACCTGAGGGATATATTAGTCCATTAGACCCTAATCATATCTAATATTATCTTCATTAATAACGTAAGAAATAAGGGTTACTTAAGTAGCCCTTGTTTAGCATTCCAAAATAATCTTTGTGGAAACTCGCTTATTGAATTTGATTGGGTATAATACCCGCCTTATCAGTTCCATCATTAGGTTAGAGTAAGTAAATGAGCGAATTAACCAAAGCGCAGCAATATAATTTTAATAAGCTTCAAAAGAAGATCCGCCGTAATACAGGTAATGCCATTGTTGATTACAACATGATTGAAGATGGCGATCGTATCATGGTATGTCTTTCTGGCGGTAAAGATAGCTTTACTATGCTTGATATCTTAATGAGCTTAAAGAAAAATGCGCCAATCTCATTTGACTTAATTGCTGTGAATCTTGATCAAAAGCAACCTGGTTTCCCTTCTCATATTCTTCCTGAATATCTAGAAGAACTGGGCGTTGAATACAAGATCGTAGAAGAAGATACCTACTCTATCGTTCAAGATAAAATTCCTGAAGGCAAAACGACTTGTTCATTATGTTCACGTTTACGCCGTGGTATTCTCTACCGTACCGCAAAAGAACTTGGTGCAACTAAGATTGCATTAGGGCATCATCGTGATGATATTTTAGAAACTATGTTCTTAAATATGTTCTATGGCGGTAAATTAAAGGGTATGCCACCAAAATTAGTTTCTGATAATGGTGAGCACGTTGTTATTCGCCCACTGGCTTACTGTCGTGAAAAAGACATTATCAAGTACGCTGATATGCGTAACTACCCGATTATTCCGTGTAATCTATGTGGCTCACAACCAAACATGCAACGTCAGAACGTTAAACAAATGCTAAACACATGGGATAAGCAATTCCCAGGACGCATTGAAACAATGTTCACAGCAATGCAAAACGTAGTACCTAGCCATTTAGCCGATTTTAATACGTTTGATTTCAAAAGTATTAACCGCGACTCTGGTGTTATTAATGGTGGTGATATCGGCTTTGATAAAGAAGAAATGCCTGTACAGCATATTAATGCTGATGACGCTGTTACAGAGTTTGACCCATCACTAAAACTTGATGTTATTACTGTAGAGTAATATTTCATGTATGCACAAAAAGGCGTTAACTTTTAAAGTTAGCGCCTTTTTTATTATGCTTATACCATTCTGGATAAGTAGTTGTTCAGATAATTGCGTAGGAAAAATCGATTAGAGCAAGGCATAAATTACAGTAACTAGTGGGTCTAATTACACCTGATTTTTGCAATAGAAAGGTATAACGCAGATATAATCGATTTTAACAAGCAAGAATGATCAAATACTTATGTAGATTGGTATTATATACGGATATAAATAGATTTATTTGGCTAGCCAGGGAGTTACTTTCAACGGTTCAGCAGGCAATAAAATACGCACATCATCAACATATTTTTCAAGACTAACTGTAGTTCTTCCATTTTTTAAAGAAAGATCCTTACCGTTTGACAGTTTGACAGCTTCAGTGACAGTGTCACCAAAAACAAATGTAATGCCTTCAACATCAGGCATAAAGTAGCTTGAGAACATGCCACCGATATCAGCAAGCATTGCATCCATTTGAATAGCGAGTTCTTTTAACTCTTTAATCGAAACTGAGCCATCAAAGCGCTGATTTGCAATAACTTCCATCGAAATATCACACTGTTTTCCCTCTTCAGTTTGAATATAAACTAATGGATTGGCTGATTTTAAATTGTCATCAATAGGAAGAGTCAATTCCTGATTACTTGGAATCGTAAATTCTTCGTAATGCTCTTCTTTTTCCATCCATGCTTTGGTTATTTGACATGCTTTACCTGTCTGAGAATCATTGAAGAACAATGCCATGCGAACATCATCATGCCCTTCTTTTTGATTCACTTTTAACTGGTAATACAGTTTCGAATAAGTAAAACGATACTGCTCAGCTTTAACTGGTAACGCCAAACACAACAGTGACAACGTTGTCGCACCAATCCATTTTTTCATTTTATCTCCAATACTGTCTATTATGACGGATCATCGCTTGGATCTCTTCTACGTAAGCTTCACCACGCTCAGAATAACGAATTAACCCATGCGCTAATGCATTTGCTTCTTGTTCTGGTGTCAATGCTTCTGGAGAGCTATGTAGTTTTTCTCTAATAACACGAAGTTCAGCATAGGCATTGTTGCGGTTAACGTTCATAAAATAAGCGTGAACCGCCTCTTGTGATGAATTAAACTTTGCAACTTCATGCGCTGCACCTTCATTACGCTTACTAGGAATCACACCACAACCTTTAGTGTAACACCATTGACCAAAGTAGTTATTGGCTTCGCGAGCAAAACGAGAGGTCCCCCATGCCGATTCATTTGCCCCTTGGCTTAATACTAAAGGCGCAGGAATGTAATCTACTTTGACTAGCATCGCGTTAACCCAATCTGCATTCACGCCAGCATCCGTTAGCTTTTCTTTATAAAGTTCACCTAACTTAGTTGCCTTATCCAATTCTTTAGAGGTAATGCCAGAATCATTATCCAACTTCATAACTAATGACTCTATAAATTCACGCTCTTTCTGTACACGAGCATTTTCAGCGATTACTGCAGGATACATAAAATTGAAAAACGCCGCTTTTTTCTCTTTTACATCTGTGAATGCTTTAAAGTCAGGCACTTTTTCTTTTGGTGTACACGCTGCCATCAATAAAACAGCGAACAAAACAATCGTCTTTTTAATCATAATAAACTCACGCGTTGAAAATATCATTGTTAACATCTTGGTTCGGATTATCAGAATTACCTTTATCATCCTTCACCATTACTTTTAAAGTAACACCAAACATATTGCGATAAATAATTCCTTTCACATTGAAAATAAACGGCATTACCACAATTAAACCAACACCATATAATGCAATGCCAAAGACTAACGCTAGCATAATCACAACATGAATCAGCAGCATTGATGTTAATTTTTTATTTGTTGCTCTAAATGAATATAGCAGGGCTTTTAGCGGTGGTACTTTTTTCTCACATACTAAAAGTACAGCGAAGCCAAAAGCCATTGATAAGTACAGTGCAACCATTGGCAAATAGATATTCACTAAGCCTTGCAGCACTTCCGATAAAATCGTCACTAATGCGACCATTCCAGCAGACGCTAATCCTTTAAAAATATAATTAGTACGACATTTAAAACCAGCGGCATGACTCATTCCCATCAAACTGGCGCCTGCCGTTAATGGCGAAATAATTACTTGTGCGCTTAACCCTGCAACAAAAGCAGCATAAGATATCTTAGTTGTTAGTTCCGTCTCACCAAGAAATGCATGAAATAACACCGCAGGATCACCCAGCTGTATTTGTAAAGCCACAAAAAAGACGGCCATATACGAAGATGTAAGCAACAAAATTGCTGGAGAAAACGTGAAAAAATGTTTAATTGTATTTTGCCAAGCTTCTTGAAGTACGCTAACAGGGCTTAATTCAAAATCCCCTGCCATCGCTTTTTCAATACTCCCACCAAGAATAAACTTTTTTTCTTTTGGTTGGTCACTCATTTTTGTCTACCACTATAAAACATGAGTCGATTATACGGTTTTCATTAAGCTAGTGCAGTATTCATAAAAAAGAATTTTACAAATCTTCAAAAAAAAGGAGATTTATTTGTAATAAAACCAATCAAGTGGCTGATAATTGTCTATAATGAAGCTCAATGAATGAGCACACAATGGATAAAAAGTAGCTTATTAGAAAAAAAATAGGGCAATCAAATAAAAAACACTTTTCATATCGTAACTTGGGGTCTATCATGCGCCCGAAATCCCATCTTACATCCATAATACTAAGCGCGGTATCACTACCCAAGGCGGAGATAAAAAGACATTGAACGTTACACAACAATCCGAAAAAGAAGCCGTTATTAAATTAACAGGCATTTCAAAAAGTTTTGATGGCAAAGAAGTGATCTCTAATTTCGATTTAGATGTTAATCACGGCGAGTTTTTAACCATTCTTGGCCCATCAGGTTGTGGTAAGACCACAGTGTTACGCATGATCGCAGGTTTTGAAACTGCTGATGCTGGAACAATTTTACTGGATTCGACAGATGTAACGTCAATACCCGCTGAACAGAGGCATGTGAATACCGTATTCCAAAGCTACGCCCTATTCCCACACATGACGGTATTTGAAAACGTTGCTTTTGGTTTACGCATGCAAAATGTGCCAAATAATGAAATTGAACCTCGCGTAACAGAAGCGTTGCAAATGGTTCGTTTAGCACAAATGGCAAATCGTAAACCTCATCAGTTATCTGGTGGCCAACAACAACGTATCGCTATTGCTCGCGCAGTGGTTAATAAGCCTAAAGTTCTTCTTTTAGATGAATCTTTGTCTGCACTTGATTACAAATTACGTAAACAAATGCAAATTGAGCTTAAACAATTACAACGTCAATTGGGCATTACTTTTATCTTTGTAACTCACGACCAAGAAGAAGCTCTTTCAATGTCTGACCGTATTATCGTAATGCGTGATGGTGTTATTGAACAAGACGGCACTCCTCGTGAAATTTACGAAGAACCAAAGAACTTATTTGTTGCTCGCTTTATTGGTGAAATCAACGTGTTCGCTGCAACCGTGCTAGAGCGCCTTGATGAAAAACGTATTAGAGCAGAGATCGAAGATACATCCGCTGTCGTTTACTGTGACCTTGATGTTGCACCTGGCGATAAAGTGAAGGTATTACTTCGTCCTGAAGATTTACGCCTAGAAGAAATCAAAGAGTCTGATAACAAAGGCATTACTGGATATGTTCGTGAGCGCACATATAAAGGCATGACTTTAGACTCTGTACTTGAATTAGATTCAGGTATGCGTGTAATGATCAGTGAGTTCTTTAATGAAGATGATCCAGATGTTGATCACTCTTTAGGTCAAAAAGTAGCAATTACTTGGGTTGAAAGCTGGGAAGTGGTGTTAGCAGATGAACAAGAAGTTTAATCTCCAAAATATCATCATCACGGTTATTGTTAGTTGGTTACTGCTGTTCGTTTTCATTCCAAATGTAATGATCATCGGTACGAGCTTCTTAACTCGTGATGAAGCAAATTTAATCGAAATGACGTTTACGATGGATAACTATCTGCGTCTTTTTGATCCGCTATACGCAAAAGTGCTTTGGCATTCATTTTATATGGCCATTGTTGCAACGTTAATTTGTTTGGTTGTGGGTTATCCATTCGCCTACATCGTTGCTAAAATGCCTGAAAGATGGCGTCCATTTATGCTGTTTTTAATTATTGTTCCTTTTTGGACTAACTCATTAATCCGTACTTATGGCTTAAAAATTGTGTTAGGTACTCAAGGTATTTTAAATAAAAGCTTAATCGCTATGGATATCATAGATAAACCATTACGTATTATGTACACAGAAAGCGCAGTAATGATTGGTTTGGTATACATCCTATTGCCTTTCATGATTTTGCCACTGTATTCAGCGATTGAAAAACTTGACGGTACTTACTTAGAAGCGGCTCGTGATCTAGGTGCAAACAAACTTCAAACACTATGGAAGATTGTATTGCCATTAACGATGCCAGGTATCATTGGTGGTTGTTTATTAGTATTACTTCCAGCACTTGGCATGTTCTATATTTCTGACCTCTTAGGCGGTGCGAAAAACCTACTAATCGGTAACGTAATTAAGAGCCAAGTATTAAACGCTCGTGATTGGCCATTTGGTGCAGCAACCAGTATCGCCCTCACCTTAGCAATGGCGTTAATGCTCTACGCTTACTACCGTGCAGGCAAGTTATTAAATAAAAAGGCGGATCTAGACTAATGGGACGCACAATTAGATTTAGTTTTATGAGTTTGGTATATCTTTTCTTATACCTTCCAATCATTGTTCTGATTGCAAACTCATTCAACGCAAGTAAATTTGGTATGAAATGGGGCGGCTTCACTACAAAATGGTATGAAGCTCTAGTCAGTAATGACAGTTTAATGCAAGCAGCTTGGCACTCAATTACTATCGCAGTAATTTCAGGTACCGCTGCCACCATTATTGGCAGTTTAACGGCGGTTGCCCTTTTTCGTTATCAGTTTAAAGGCAAAAAATTCGTTAATGGACTATTATTTGTAGTAATGATGTCACCTGATATCGTAATGGCAATTTCATTACTGGCTATTTTCTTAGTAATAGGTTTTGAACTTGGCTTTTTAACACTATTAATTGCTCACATCACTTTCTGTTTACCATTCGTGGTAGTCACAGTTTATAGCCGCTTAAAAGGCTTTGATGTGAAAATGTTAGAAGCAGCACGAGATTTAGGTGCAAGTGAATGGGTAATTTTGAAGCAAATTATTCTTCCACTAGCAAAACCTGCTGTAGCAGCCGGCTGGCTATTAAGCTTTACCCTATCACTGGACGATGTGATCATCAGTTCATTTGTGACAGGACCGACTTACGAAATTTTACCACTGAAGATTTACTCAATGGTTAAAGTGGGTATTTCACCTGAGGTTAATGCCCTAGCTACTGTTATGTTAATTGTTTCACTTGCCTTGGTTGTGCTATCACAACTGTTAGCAAGAGAAAAAATAAAGTAAGTTTCAAATTCAAAAAATCAATTGTTTAGATAAACAATAGAATCTGGAAGACATGCCTTTTGTTCGACATGTCTTCTTTTTTATCACTCTAATGGAGAGTCAATCAATGAACAAAATGGCTGCGTTTTTTACTGGAACCGCCTGTGCTTTAGCACTAACAATGAATGTTGCTAACGCAAAAGAAAATGATGAATTGGTATTCATGAACTGGGGACCATACATCAACAGTGATATTTTAGAAGAATTTACTAAAGAGACTGGTATTAAGGTTATCTACTCGACGTATGAGTCGAACGAAACGTTATACGCAAAAATGAAGGCGCACAACAAAGGCTACGATCTTGTTGTTCCTTCGACTTATTTCGTTGCAAAAATGCGCGACGAAAAAATGCTTCAACCAATTGATAAGTCAAAGCTATCAAACTTTGCTCAATTGGACACAAACTACTTAGACAAGCCATTTGATCCTAAAAATGAATACTCTATTCCACACGTGGTGGCGATCACAGGTCTTGCTGTAAACACAGAAATGTACAACCCAGATGACTTCAATAGCTGGGCTGATCTGTGGAACCCAGAGTTTGAAGGTCAGTTAATGTTAATGGATGATACTCGTGAAGTATTCCACATTGCATTACGCAAATTAGGTTACTCAGGTAACTCAACAAATCCAAAAGAAATCGACGAAGCTTACGCTGAGCTACAAAAACTAATGCCAAACGTATTAGTATTTAACTCAGATAACCCTGCAGCACCATACATGGCTGGCGAAGTGGGCCTTGGTATGCTTTGGAATGGTTCTGCAGCTGCTGCACAAGCTGAAGGTTTACCAATTAAACTGATCTTCCCTAAAGAAGGCGGTATCGGTTGGGTTGATAACTTTGCAATTCCATCTGGCGCTAAAAACGTAGAAGCATCTCATAAAATGATCGACTTCTTACTTCGTCCTGACATTGCAGAGCGTATTTCTAAAGATACAGGCTACTTGACTGCTGTTAAAGCATCAAATGACAAATTTAAAGATATTGCTCCACTATTCCCGTCTCAAGAAGATCTTGACCGTGTTGAATGGCAATCAGCTGTTGGCGACATGACAGTGAAATATGAAGAGTACTTCTTAAAACTAAAAGCCGGACAGTAACCTAACCCTTTACTGACCTTAATTAATGGCAGCGTTTATCGCTGCCATTTTTGTATCTGCGCTATAGGTTTTCAACTAACTGATTTATCAATATTAATTGATTAAAGCCAAGATATTGTTTTATAAAGCAATGAAGTAATTCTTAAAAATGGTTATACTGTACAACTAATTAATGGAACACCTTTCATCTTAATAGGAGAAGGAAATGAAAAAGTGGACAACTCTCGTCTCTACAGGACTGTGCGCTGCAGCCTTAATCGCTGGTAATGCACAAGCTGCAGATAAAGAGCTCTATTTTTATAACTGGTCAGAATATATTCCTAATGAAGTGCTTGAAGACTTCACAAAAGAAACCGGCATCAAAGTTTATTACTCAACTTATGAGTCTAACGAAAGCATGTACGCTAAGTTAAAAACTCAAGGTTCTGGATACGACCTAGTTGTTCCTTCTACCTACTTTGTATCTAAAATGCGCAAAGAAGGCATGCTACAAAAGATTGATAAATCTAAACTTCCTCATTTTAAAGATTTAGATCCAAACTACCTCAATAAGCCTTTTGATCCAAACAACAACTACTCTATCCCATACATCTGGGGCGCAACAGGTATTGGTATTAATGCCGATATGATGAATCCGAATGAACTTCACTCTTGGAATGACTTCTGGGATGAAAAATGGCAAGGCCAGTTAATGATGATGGATGATTCACGCGAAGTTTTCCATATTGCATTAACAAAGCTTGGCTACTCAGCAAATACAACTAATCCTGATGAAATCAAAGCCGCTTATGAAGAGTTGAAAAAATTACTGCCAAACATCTTGGTATTTAACTCAGACTTCCCTGCAAACCCGTACTTAGCCGGCGAAACAAGTGTTGGTATGCTTTGGAACGGTTCAGCTTATATGGCGCGTGAAGAAGGTGCCAACATTCAAATCGTATGGCCAGATAAAGGTGCAATTTTCTGGATGGACAGCCTAGCGATTCCTGCTGGCGCAAAAAATATAGACGCAGCGTATGAAATGATGGATTTCTTACTACGTCCTGAGAATGCAGCTAAAATCGCACTAGAAATTGGTTACCCAACACCTGTTAAATCAGCATATCCTCTTCTTCCAAAAGAGTTTGCGAATGATCCAAATATCTTCCCACCACAAGAAGTTATGGATTCAGGCGAATGGCAAGATGAAGTCGGTGAAGCAAGCGCGCTATACGACGAATACTTCCAACGTCTAAAAGTAGATATGTAATATAACTCTACTTAGCTTCATCAAGATTGAAGTAATCGAATAAAAAGCCAGTGAATTGTACTATTCATTGGCTTTTTTAATTATTAAGTTTTATTAATGTCACTTTCTAACAACTCTGAGACTAACTCAGGAACTAACACACCAGCCTTTCCATAACGTTTCTCTTCAAATTCATCGTCAACAGCGCTTGGCTCTAAGTTAATCTCAATGGTATGAGCTCCATGTAATCTTGCTTCATGAACAAAACCCGCAGCTGGGTACACTGAGCCAGAAGTACCAATAGAAATAAACAAATCAGCGCGATTTAATGCGTCATGAATTCGTCCCATCTCTAATGGCATCTCACCGAACCAAACCACATGAGGACGCAGCTGCGCAGGGATCTGACAACAATGGCATAAATCGCCAGTATGTATACCATCGGTGCATACAATCACTTGATTTGATTCTTCACAACGAATTTTATTTAACTCACCATGCATGTGGATCACATTTGAACTGCCACCACGTTCGTGTAAATTATCGATGTTTTGAGTCACAATCGTCACCGTACCATCAAGTTCATTCTCAAGCTTAGCTAACGCCTTATGAGCCGCATTAGGCTGAATCTCATCACTTTTTAACAGAGCACGACGTTTATTATAGAAACTTTGAACTAGGTCAGGATCTTTTAAAAAGCCTTCTGGAGTCGCAACATCTTCAATTCGATGATTTTCCCATAAACCATCACTGGCACGAAACGTTTGAATCCCTGACTCTGCAGAGATCCCAGCTCCCGTTAAAATTACAATATTCTTATATGGAAATAGCATTTTAATGTCCTTACCCGCCGTCTTTGTTTCTAAACTCTATCACGAAAAAGCGATGCCTCTTCAATAGATAGCTAAAAACAAAGACACAACTCACTTTATTCAATTCCATCGCTCTATTACAATAGAAGCGTTCTTTTTCCTGTTAAAGTTACCAATAGAGAAGCCTATGTTAAAGCAAGCCAAACAAATGATCGTGTTTAATGCGCTCACACAACAAAAAAGCTTTACTAAGGCCGCTCAGCTTCTCGATATATCTAGAACACAAGTAAGCTTACAAATTCAACTTCTTGAAGAGCGCTTAGGTGTTCAGTTAGTACAACGCACGACTCGATCTTTTTCGCTTACCGAAGCTGGGCAGTCATTCGCGGTGCATTGTGCCAATATTACCGATGAAATTAACGAAGCTGAAAATGAACTGCTTTCTAATATCGACACGCTAAATGGTAAATTGCGTGTTGGTATCGCACAGTCTTTTGCAACCAACCACATTCTGCCTTATTTATCAGAGCTGCATCAGCGCTATCCACAGCTTAATATAGAGATAACGTTATTTGATCATAAGATCGATGTGATTGCAGAGCAATTAGACTTATGGATAGGTGTGATGGATTCCCCTCCAGAAGGATTTGTCGCAAGGCATCTGATTGATTGTCACTTTGTGCTCGTTGCAAATCCCTCTTATCTTGCCAAGCATGGGATCCCTTATCACCCTTACGATCTTAAAAAGCACAATTGTCTAACCTATATGAGTCGTGAACGTAAAGACAATGTCTGGGGTTTCCACAAAGGTGATGAGAATCTACAAATAAAAGTATCGGGGAATTATCGTATTGATTCAGCCGATGCGATTCGTAACGCGACCGTATCAGGCAATGGTATAGGCTACATTGCGACTTATCTTCTCTCTGATGAACTGCGTAATGGTAAACTAGTTCAACTTCTTCCTGATTGGGAATTAAATCAATCCATGCCGCTTTATGCCGTTTATCCACGTCGCAAATTCTTAGCCAAAAAAGTGCACATTTTTATGGAGTTTGTTCGAGAGCACATTAACTCAGACAAAATTGATAGCACCTAATCACATAACCACCACTATAATTTAGGGATAGTTCGGCCTAATAAATCGCTTTATTATCCCATATAGTAACAACTGACTCTTTTATATGTGATAAACCTCTCAAATAGCCACTTATTGATGCATCTATAAACAAATGACCTTATTTTTGTTATTGCTATGTGGTTTCAATAACATTTTGATCCTTGTCACACTTTTATTTTTGACTAGAATACCCCCGCAATCATCAACTAAATACTATTGGAGTTTGACCTTGAACTTTTTGGTCAGTATTTTAGGCATTGTTTGCCTATTCGCGATTGCGTTTCTTTTTTCAGAAAACCGACAAGCCATCAAATGGCGCACTGTATTAGGCGCGTTCTTAATTCAGTTATTGTTCGCCGGGTTCATCCTCTACGTACCAATTGGCCAAACTATCCTAAATAGTATCTCTATGGCTGTTTCAGACATTATCGCTTATGGCCGAGTTGGTACCGAATTCCTTTTTGGTGATCTTGCTCAATACAAGTTAGGCTTTATTTTTGCCGTTAACGTTTTACCTACCATTGTATTTTTCTCAGCCCTAATCTCTGTTTTATATTACTTAGGTATTATGGGTTGGGTAATTAAAATTATTGGTGGCGGATTACAACGCTTTCTTGGTACAACTCGCACCGAATCAATGTCAGCAACCGCAAATATCTTTGTTGGATCGGTTGAAGCGCCATTAGTTGTACGTCCTTTCCTTGCTAAAATGTCTCGTTCAGAACTGTTTGCTGTAATGGTTGGTGGTCTAGCTTCTGTTGCTGGTGGCACAATGGTAGGTTACGCCGGGTTAGGTGTTGAATTACGATACTTAATTGCGGCAAGCTTTATGTCTGCCCCTGCTGGTTTAATGATGGCAAAACTTTTGGTCCCACAAACCGAAGAGATTAACGAAGCCGAGCAATATGAAGACGATATCGTTGATGATGCGCCAGTAAACATTATAGATGCCGCATCACAAGGTGCATTAAATGGCTTACAAATTGTATTTGCGGTTGGCGCAAGCTTATTAGCTATTATCAGTTTAATTGCACTGGTTAATGGTGGATTACATAAAGTGGGTTTATTAGTTGGTTTTGATAACTTAAGCCTAGATCTGATCTTTGGTTACCTATTTGCACCTATTGCATGGCTAATTGGGGTTCCATGGTCAGAAGCAACCATCGCAGCAAGTTTAATTGGTAAAAAAATCGCAATTAATGAATTCGTAGCCTTTGCTGACTTAATGGCTGTAAAAGATCAATTAAGTGAGCATTCTCAAGCGATTGTAACTTTCGCTTTATGTGGCTTCGCAAACTTAACCTCTATTGCTATGTTAATGGGTGGATTAGGTGGCGTTGTACCAAGTCGTCGCCCAGACATTGCACGCTTAGGCATGAAAGCTATCTTTGCAGCAACATTAGCAAACTTAATGAGTGCAACCGTTGCAGGTATCTTCCTTTCTTTCTAAAGAAGTCAGTCCTGATAACATAAGGCATAAAAAAGCCACTCATGGTAATACGTGAGTGGCTTTGTGTTTATAAATGGGCTGAGTAACCTAATAATGGCTAATCACTTAACGTCTATTAAAGTTTCGTCATACGATTAATTAAAAATGAAGCGATTGAGCCGTCGACCGCTTTTACATACTCAGCAATATGAGCCGTATTTAAATGATCTTGTAAAAGCACTTCGCTTTCCCATTGTTCATGAAATACAAATACATGTGGGTTATCGTTGTCTTGATGTAAATCATACTGAATGCAACCAACTTCTTTGCGTGTAGGTTCAAGCAATTTAAGCATTTCTGCCTTAACAAAGTCCGCTTTCCCTTCTTGGGCTTCAATTCTGGCAACAATCGTTAATATCTGTGTCATTTAATGCTTCCGCTCTACTGAATAAGCTCATGATTTTCTATTAGACTCTTTTTACTCGGGGAGTACAACTAATCCTAATGACTCTAGCAATTGCTCTTGTTGCCAACTACAAATTTTAACCCCTGTCACGTCTATTTTACGCGGGTCTAAGCCTTCTAATTCACAATGGCATAAGTTGGCCTCTTGCATTTTAAACTGTTCCCAGGCGTCTTCAGAAAACGATCCTCGAGATAAGTCAGAGCCTTTAAAGGACGCACCTTGTAAATTCGCCCCATTCCATTTATTTTCAAATAAATCACACTTTTCAATGCATAAGCGTTCAAAGTTTACATAGGATAAATTACAGCGTGTAATGTAAGCTGAACAAAAATACATTTGGTGATTAATTTGATTTGAAAAGCTAGCCTGAGCAAAGTTTGCCCCTTTTAAGTCACATTCTCTAAACTCAACACCAAAAGCGTTTGCGCCTTTAAAATTGGCCATTGCTATCTTGCAACGTTTAAAGGACGCATCTCGTAAATCTGCATATTCAAAATGACAGCCTTCAATTGCACCTTGTTCAATAAAACTGCAATCGATAAATTGAGCATCCCTTAAATTTGATCTAGAAAAATCACACAGGTAAAACTTACACCCTTCATAGTAAGCATGACTCAAATCTTGATATGAAAAATCAACAGCATTAAATGTTTCATTATATACAGCCATAAATACTCCTTAAGTTTATTAAGAAGAAGACTACCAGCAAGTACAATAAACTCAATAAAAACAAAATTACTAATATCAATGACTTGAATTCGCTATTTTCACCACCTAGAACGAGCATAAAAGGGGTTTACGCCACTTCAAGCTTACAGCATGATAGATTAATGTATTTTCTACTATCTACAAACAGACAAACATTTTGCTTTTTGCTCTCACAAATGCCGATACTTGCATACTGCGTGGTAAACTCAGCTTAATTACACTATCACAGCAAGTCATTAAAACTTCTGTTGCTTTCTCTTCCCACTCACGTTCATTTTCTAAACAGTGAAAAGATACACATGGTTCTGTCTTTGAGTTTTGCTGAAAAGTAGTCACGGATTTATTGAAAATCACATCTTCACAAGCTTTTACCTGACTTTGTGAAATCAGTTTTTTTCTTAGAATACTTTGTGCTGAATTACTTAAAGTAAGCGTACTAATAAAATCACGGTCATTAAAATAAAGGTCAATTGCTCTATTTAATTGATGTAGTGCAACAGTGACACTGTCCATAATTACCTCCTTATAGTTATAAATATATTCTAGGAGATTTTTTAAAAACAATGTGACGTTATGATCACGAATAAATATTATTGTTCACAAATTATTCAATTGTGTGTTTTGTTGATAGTAGAAGTCATGTAAATCTGCCCACATTTCGTCAAGCTCTTCATCTGCTGGCATTTCTGAATGCGTGATGGTTTTAATAACTCTACAAGGGTGACCAACAGCTACGCAGTCTGGTGGGGTATCTTTAGTTACTGCACTGCCAGCACCAATACCACTTCTATCTCCTATTGCTACGCCATCAAGAATCACAGCATTTAATCCAATCCAAACATTCGCACCAATTTTAATAGGCCTCATTAATAGGGAAAGCTTTATCATAAGCTAAATTATAAACATACGCATAAAACAGATAGAAAACCACGAGACCAATATCAAGAATAAACGCTTCTAGGAGACTAATATTTAAGAACCATGCCATAGCAGGAATAGTTAAAAACAATAACCCACCTTCAAATCCTAGGCTATGAACAACACGGTTTAATGTTGATTTAACCGTGCTGCCTGTTTTCCTCATCATGTACTTATCAAATAGGATGTTGTAAACATAATTCCATCCAGTTGCGACAAGAGAAAATACGACCCCCATAATCCCAACATGACCCATTTCAAAACCAAATTGACTCAAAACACCGACAATAAGAATAAGACCTATCAATTCAAACATAATAGCGTGGCGAATTCGGTCAAAACGACTTCTCATAATAAAAACTCCAAAGGTTAATGTTGGCGCCATTATATAAATAATAATGACCAGATAAAGTTAGAAACCATCTCCTTTTCGGATACCTTCACCAACGAGTGAGACTGTCACCTCTAGAGTTTAACTGCTGCGCTATGGATGCCAGTTTGATTCTGCTTGTGTTAGAAAATGACCTTTCCGACCCATGATTTCTCGATAATACATTTCAAACATTAAAATATTTTTCACATAAACTCTAGTCTCTTTAAATGAAATGCCCTCAATATACGCAAAGATATCAATATTCGGGTTAGACTGTCGTCGCCATACAGACACCATCGTTGGCCCCGCGTTATACGCAGCGTAAGCAAAAATCCTATTTTGATCATAGTGATTCAATAAATGACCAAGATAGCGACTGCCAATTTCAATGTTCTTTTCAACGTTAAACAGCTCAGTTCTTTGCTTATAACTGATATCATATTTATCTGTGATGTATGCTGCTGTACTTGGTAAAACCTGCATTAAGCCCAAAGCGCCCACAGGAGAATGAGCGAACGGAGAAAAGCCACTCTCTTGCCGTGTTAATGACAATAACGAAATAACATCTACTTTATGTTTCTTACCATAGCGCTCAAATGCATCATAATAATGAACAGGGAAACGTAAATAAATGTAATCCCATAGTTGGCCAACCAATGTCGCATCATGGACAAAAGCCTGCCATTTCTGTTGTTTTGCATAAGCAGTCAGTAAAGCTTTGTCTTTCATTGGTGTTCGACTAATTAGATGGCGCCATTGACTCTTTGCTGCCCCCTCTTTTCCAAGTGCTAACAATTCATGTACTCTAGCTATATCAGATTCATACATAGACAACTTTCCACTGTTTACTTCAGCCCGTGCTATAGGATATTTAACTTGCCTATTAAGACTGATTGCTGCTGCCACACTATAAAAGTGACGCTCCCCTGATATACGTTTTAATCTCGCCTCTCCCGTTGCCTTATCGCCCAATTCAATTTCACTTCGTCCTAACCAATATTGCCAGCGATACGACGTTATATTCTCTTCTGGTAACTTCAAGACCCAATGTTGAATACCTTTCCAGTCAGCCTTTCTAATCGCCAATCGGATTCGTTGCTCTAATGCTGTTTTATTGCGTGAGTTTTTAAATACCTGATCTCGCCATTCAATTACATTTTGATCTTTTGCTTCTAATAATCGTACAGCAGCAAATTCTAACCCCGGTTGAAACTCTCCCTCTTCAAACTTAAAATGATCCATTAAAAACTGAAACGTAGGATAGGCTCTAGCGACATCGTGACGTACTACATGCATAAACATTGTTTGAGCATAGGCACGATTAAACGAGTTATCTTTTTTGGTTTCAAAGCGCATTATCATTTTGTTTGGCTTTTGATATAGCTCTAGCATTTCAGTCAACACATCCTGACTCTGTTCATTGGATACCAATTTACGTAAATAAGTAATTAAACGAGGATTTCGACTATTTACCGCTAATAACGCACGTTGAAGAATCTCTACATCTGTTTTTTCTCCTACCTGTGTCCAATATGAAAACAACTCATTACAAGCACTAGAGACACTCTCGCCATTTAACCAAAGTGATTCTGCACCTTTAAATGCAAACGCTGTATTTCCTTGGTGATAATGAGCGGTGTAATACCAACATTGGTAATCTTGATCTCGAGGTAACGTGATTTGATACTCCGTTAACGCTTTCCAATTTTCAGATGTGATTAACGCATTAAGGTAATCAGCACGGATGGAAACAGAAAAAGGATAGTCAGAATACTCTGTTGAGAATTGGTTCACTTGAGTCGGTGTTTTATAACTGATATCAAATAAAAATGCACGATAGTCAGTATATGCTGCTAATGGGTAGCCATTGATACTGGCACGTTTCTTATCATAAACAGAAATGTCTTTCTTATTAAAACCTTGCTGAATGGCGTCATACGCATAGCGATCTAACCATAATTCAGAAACCGACACAGCCTCTGAGCAATAGCCAGTAAAAATCATCCCTATACACCAATGCCTCATCCTTAAGTTCATCAGCTATCCTTTATTTTACTTTTTATAATCAATAAGTGTGGTCTATTTATTGATCATTTTCCATTCATTGATATCAGACCCCAAGAGGCTTAGGAAATTGAACCACTTTAATCTCATAGCTTTTCGCCGCGTATTGATGACTTTCTTCGACTAAAGATACGATTTCCACATCGCATTCCAAAACAGATTTAATGTTTGATAAACAGATCAATTGCGCATCGATTAAGCTCTCATCAGCCTGTTTAACTACAACGAATAACAATGTTCCATCTGGCTTATATAAAAATAGATCTGGCTCACCAGAGGTAATCCCTGTTCGTAATCCTTTAAAAAGAGAAAGCTTAATTGGATCTATATATTGAGCTATTAATACTCGTCCTGAGTGATAATTTGGGTTTTCAACCTCCCAATTACCTAGAGCATAAAATGCCGTACCTAACCACCCCTTATCGTTATATTGAGCTAGCGTATAATACTTAGAAAAATATAATGAGGGCTCTTCATAAACCTCAGCAGGAACAAATAAATCGGAGGAGACCCAATCCACTCTCCCTTGATTCCAGCTATCTAACAACGTTTGAGGGTAATGTAATACCGTTTCCTTAATCGTGTGAATCATCATAAACTCCATTTACTACGACAATATTTTAAAAACAAATCAGTTATCTAAGTTCTTAATCTATAATACGTTGAATTGTCATTATGGAATTTGATAAGTGGCACATTTTCAACTAGCGGAAAAATTATTTATCTCGATAGATCATACAGGTAGCTGTAGCATGCGCATACAAGTTACCTTGCTGATCTTTCAAGCTTCCTTCTGATATACCCAAAGAGTAACCTGACTGTATGACACGGCTTTCGGCGATCAATAGTATGTTTTGGGGTATTGCCTTCAACATTTTCACATGCAAGTCGATCGTCCCATAACCTACATTAGGTTCTAAGGTGGTATGAACGGCACAGCCTGTTACTAAGTCCATTACTGTTGCAAAGAAACCGCCATGCACACCACCAAGAGGATTTAAATGACGCTCATCCGCCATCGCTTCAAAAATGACTTTTCCATATTCAGCAACAGTGATTTTCATTGGCACAACTTCCGACATTGATGGATGTGGAAAGTCACCAGTCACCATTGCTTGCATCAGTTCTAAGCCAGACAAAAGTTCTAAACCTGTTGTTTTTTCATTAAGCATTGCATTTCCCTATGTATATTTAATTAGAATTATTATCTACATCTAGTAAAAATACTGCTTAATTAAGGGAATGCCATTATCCATTCGTCATAGTGTGAACCAAGTAACAACTGGACAGACCAGAGCAGCTTAACAACTGCTAACTATTTTGCTTTTCCATTTTTAATTCTGCAGAGACTTTAGTTACGCGAACTGAAATCGCAATACAAATCAAATAAGGGCTTAAATACCAAAAAGCTTCTTCCAGTGGATGTTTTTTGGTTTCTAGCATCGTAGTTTCATACACATGTTTTTGACTCTGATAGTTATCAAACATACCTTCTAAGTACATGATATTAGATTCAATTAGCCCCGAGCTAAAAGTGATTCTTGGTAAGCTATCAAACGTAATATTAGGAAGTTCATTAAAATTTATCGAACGTAAATACATTGTTGATTCTAAGAACCAAGCACAAGATTGTTGCGACTCAACCTCCTCATCGACGCCTTTCTCATTCGTACATAAGAAACTCTCTAGCTGATTGGAGGTATACTTATTAATGGATTCAAGGCTTAACACTGCACGAGTATGCTCTGTCTCAGCCCAATCACTGGCTACTCTTGATCTGACTTCAGAGACGGTTCCCATCAATCCTATGCCAGCAACAAGCGGCCAAAGATAATCGACTTTTTTCCATTGCACTTTAGATAGGTTTTTGCCACACCACAAAGGGATATGTAAAACTCCAGTAAGAAGTAAGGTCATAAAGAAGAAAAACGTTGAATTGGAGAGTATAATCTCACTACTAAAAAAACTGTCCATAACGGCTTATTTACACTCTTTTGATTACGTAAACTCTTTGGATAAAAAAGAAGGCTCTTGATGAAAAAACGTATACATAGTGCATACAAAGGTGAAATCTATGGTATTTCATTTTTTACTTATTTTGCAAACAACTATACTGATAAAACAGCGCACCCACTGTGGTTAGCCTTGACTCAAGTTGAGATAGTAACGGCAGAACTACTTGAGATCAGCCTACACAAGCTTCAAATACCGTTTGAACGCCACGACCCTTTAATGATCGATAAAGGCATTATTGATGCAAAACGCTGGCTTACTCTGCCGTGGAAAGAACTTGTAGATTCTCTCACCGATTGGGTCGAGCCATACGAAAAAAAATACCGTGAGTGGGCTCTAGAAGCAGAAGACCATATTGAAGTCTTCCAGCTAATCGCAGACCACGAGACTGCTATTTACCAATGTTGGAAAGCAGAACAAAACGGAGAATCCGGCATTGAGTATTTATCTACATTTATACAAAAGTACACATAACTATAAGTAAAAAGTGATGTGTACTGTTAACTCAACTTGCTATTTTTAATACGTAAATTCACTTATATTGATTTTGTTACGCGACATGGATTCCCAACGGCAACACTGCTCTCTGGAATATCACGCGTAACCACACTGCCCGCTCCAATCACGCAGTTATCTCCAATCGTAACCCCAGGAAAGATTGACACATTACCTCCAAGCCACACATTATTGCCAATAGTGATTGGAGAACCATACTCTGTACTTAGACGTTCAATAGGATCTAACGGATGCGTTGCCGTAGATATCATAACATTCGGACCAAACAGAACATTATCACCAATCGTCACCTTACACACATCTAATATTGTCAAATTATGGTTAGAATAAAAATTACTACCTAGCTCAATGTTATAGCCATAATCACAAAAGAAATTTGGTTCTATATTTACGTGATCTTTTATACAAGCAGACCTTTTAAAATCTCAGCCCTTTGATCTAACTTGGTTGGATCAGCCAAGTTAAATTGATGGCATATTGCCTTCGCTCTCATCCTTTCACTGAGCAAAACGTCATCCCAAGCATCGTAAGGTAAACCTGCAAGCATTTTTTCTTTTTCAGTCATTTTAATACACATCGAGATGCCTTAGCTCCTGTAATAAAAGCGATAATAAGCAACAATAAAACCAATACGGTAGACACCAGATAACTGAACTCTACAGAAAAACCAAATCCCCAAGCTAACGCAAAAACCAATCCCTGAAAAGCCTCATAAGGCCATTGATAAACAGGAAAATGTGAACCTGAGGATAACAGAGCAATAAGCCCTATTAATGTAAAAAATGAAGCCAATACACCAAAAACTCGTGCTTTATCCATACCTATTCCTCAAACATAAAAAATAGCTAACCAAACCGTTACTTCTTCCAATGACGTTGCTGTCACTTTGTGTTTTTCATGTGAGTTAATATGAAGATATTCTCCTTTAGATAAAATTACCTCTCGACCATCTTCAAATTCTATAACACCAAAACCAGATAACACCACAACCCACTCATTTTCATCCTGATCATACCACCCTTGCTCTGGCGAACTCTGTCCATGGGATATAATACGCTCAATACGAAGGTTCTGAGTTGTCACTATCTCTTCAAATATCTCAGAAGGGACTGAGGTTGGAATGTCTTCAAATAAATTATTCATCTGCAGCTCTCCTTGCATAGCATTAAAAATAAAAAAGCCCGATAAACCATTGTCTATCGAGCTTTATTTTAATACAAATCGTCTTGTTATTTCACCGCAGCGACAAAAGCAATTTCAACTAAATAATCAGGATCAGCTAACTCTACTTTTAAACAAGCTCGGCTTGGTGCGCAGCCTTCAGGTAACCACTTAATCCATGCTTCATTTAAAATGCTTAGATTTTCAAAATCAGTAACATAGATAGTGACTGAAACAAGACGTGATTTATCACTGTTCACGCTTGCTAGCATCGCTTCTGCTTGAGCAAACACTTGTTTTACCTGACCTAGCATATCTGCGGTTTCATCAGCTGGCACTTCTACAAAATGCGCCATCTTATTAAACACAGTTACATCAGACCATTTTTCACTTGGATTAATACGTTGGATATCCATTATTCAATAGCACTCAGTTATAAATTATCGTGGCGCATTTTGCTCAAGATTTCAGGGTTTGTCACTTTAATTTATAAAAAATCGCACATAATTTATGCGACTCAAATTGTGACAATTATACTATGGCAGTAAGGTATTAATATCTGGATCTTTATTGTATTCAAACCAAAAATCAAACGCCTCACTAATAATGCGTTCATCCTTAGTTGAATTAAAATCAATCTCTATCTTTTGTTTAATCGCGCAGATAGATACCACGGTTTCTTGTAAGTCTGTTGCAACAAGTGCTTTCATATCACGATGCTCAACACGCTTATAAGTATTCAATAACTTATCTAAATCGTACAAAGCAGGATGCTTTCTTTTAATCCTGTCTAGAATAAGATCACGTTGGCTATCATTCCACCCTTGCTGCTCTTTTTGTTCATGGAAGAAATAATCTAAAACTATATTCATCGACTCCATTGCATTAAGAAATAAACGAAGTCGATGGTAATTTTCAGCCAAATCTAAGCTCTTTTGTTTTCTTTGTGACTCAACCAAACCAAAATAATCAAAACAGTTTTCTAATGTAATGTAATTTAAGTAATTTTCATGATTATCTAAAGGGCCATTTAATAGAGACATAACAACTTACCTCCTAATCCTTTATTACCTCTATTATAGATTACTTTACTCAATTTAATTATTGGTGGCGTCACACTAATTACACCAACACTTGGCGCGTACTTCTATTAAAGTGATGCACTAATTTTTCGATGTTCTCATCTACCATTTGCTCAGGTTTACATCCATTTGGACAGGCCATACGTGGTGTTGTGCCAAACAAGCGGCAGATCAGTGGGCGCTCTTCATATACAGTGCAGCCATGTGGACCTAAGTACACACAATTATACGCTTCTAGTGCGGTTTCATGTTCAGCGTCTGTTTTAACAGGCAAACGTCGAATTTCTTCTGCCGAGGCCGTGACTGGCCCACAACAATCGTGACACCCTCTTGTGCATTCGAACGATGGAATACGCTGTCGTAAAATATCAATGACTTCTCGATCATTATTCATAATAGTTAAGCTTTTTTAACAAATTGAGCAGTGACCATCATTTCACCGACACCATCTACTTTACAATCTAACTGATGATCTTTTCCATCAACGATACGCTTAATAACCGCTTTTGTGCCGACTTTAATTACTAAAGAGCTGCCTTTTACTTTGAGATCTTTAGCCACCGTAACTTTGTCGCCTTCTTCTAACAAGGTCCCATTAGCGTCTTTTACGACGACCATCTCTTCCATAAGGACTTCTTTAGGGTTCCACTCATGGGCGCACTCAGGACAAATAAGATGGTTTTGATCTGGATAAACAAATTCTGAATGACATGCTGGGCAAGGAGGAAGAGACATACTGGATTACTTCTTATTTAATTGACTTAACCTTTATAGTAATAGGTCTATATTAAGAATGAAATGCCTTAGTGAAATATCATTAAAATCCACATACAAAAAAGCCCCATTCAAGATGAGGCGTTTTTATTCAGTTATCGGTAAGAAGCACTAATTATCAGCAACAAGCGCTAGGCTAACTGTCTTAATTTATGCTCAACCATTGGGTCATCAGGCACTAATAACTGAGCCATCTCTAATAGTTGAATCGCATCTTGTGGGTGCTCATCTTGATGCTTCATTGCAATATCAATTAAAGGTTGAACATCGATTTGAGCTTGATGCTCTTGTACATGCGCTTCTTTCTCACCAAGGACAATGTTGTGTGCTTTACTCAATAAGCCTAGACGATGCTCAGAGCTTGAATTGGCTTTATTAAGGCGCTTGTAATAATCTTCTTTAAAACGCAATGTTTTAGTCTGCTGACGGAACTGAGCAATATCGATTTGTTGGTGACGCATAAAATCAACCGCCACTTGCTTATAAAAGCCAAACTTATTCAAGTACGTTGCATGAGTACCGTGCCCCATGCCAAACACACGTAAATGTGTCAATTCTGGATAACGTTTTGCGTGCAAGCGGTCAATGCGGTTAGTCGGATCATAAATGATATAACCTTTCGCTTTACCTAAATTAAGATCGTGATAATCCCCTTCCCAATCAAACTGTTGTGCTATACCTGTGCTTGACCTGTCATCCCACGGCGCTTTGTTCTGGTTTTTAGTGCTCACAGGGTGAAACAGCAATACTTGATCAAGTTTCAACACATCGGCAAAAGCACCAACAGCAAAACCACCACGGCTTAACCCATAACCCAATCGGTTTTTAAACGGTTCAAGTAATGTTGATAATTGTTCGAGGAAGAAGATTAAATTACGACTACGGAACCAATTACTTTGACCTAAATGTTGAAAGGCAATGATATTCACTTCTTGCTTTTGCGCCAAGTGATAGCCCCACGGTGCAAAATCATCATGAAGATCTTGTTCTTTTAGGTTAGTTCCAGCAGGAGAAAATGTAAACAGTAGTGGCTTATCCAAGTCAATAAACTCATACTTAACAAAAACATCGTCAAGTAAATCGCTTCCAGTCATTGGAAGTCTTGCTTGTTGCTCTGAACGTGAGTTGGTTAACCACTCATCTAACCAATACAGTAATTTCATTTAGCTCTCCTCTAAAACAGGCGCGAGATTGTATCAAAGATAGCCGCTGAACGAAAATTTAGTTTGAACACTAATATTTATACCTGAAATAAATTTAATAATCAGCTGGTGCAGAAGAATAAAAAAAGAGCAGTAATTATGAAAGAAATCCACTAGAACTGACTATTCTCATTTTTTGTTGAATGTCGCATAACAATAAAAATAACCTCTCAATAATAAGCTTTTAATGTGTATTTATTCTTATTCTATTGATAAAATAGAAATCACGTTTTCTATTTGATATTCCTGCATGAAACTAAGGCTTTTAACCGCTACGCTGATTTCTATAATCTTGATTATTGTTCTTTCTATTAGCCTTTTATCGAAATATACACCTGTAAATTCATCTAAAGAATCGCCTTCAATCAAAGAAGCCATTGAGTTAATCCTTAACATTCAGTCAGCCCGCCGCGGGGAACATCTTGATTTTTTAGTCTCTGTTATCTCTCAGTCCCCAACATTACAAACAAAAAAATCAGATATCTTCTATATTGAATTTATTAAAGGTTATATAGCCTCAGCGAGCAATCAATTTGAACTGGCTGAAAAGCATTTTAATTATGCTAAGCAATACATATATACCGATCTTCCTGCACATGTACTCTCTCGTTTTTATTATGAAAGAAGTTATATTGAAATAGAGCAAAAACAGTACGAAAGATCGAAACTTAGCTACCAAAATGCGGAAAGTTTATTTAATTCAAACCAAGATAATAGCGAGACCTTTATCTCAATCTCATTAGGTCGAACTTATGATCTTGCTCATGTTGAAAAAGGAAGCTTACTCAGCATTCAACAAGCTCAAAAAACACTCGAATTCGCACAAAAAATCAAATACTCAGAAATGGAGCATGTCTATTTCATTCTTGGCCTTTCCTATTGGAACAATAATCAAACCATTCTAGGTATTGATTTTAAATTAAAAGCGCTAAATATTTACATAGAGAAAGAGCAATATAGCGATATCGTTTATACCTTAACGGACATTGGCATCGATTATCTTTTTTTAAAAAACTATGACGAAGCAATTCGCCAATTAACACAAGCGCTTGAATATCAGATAAAAAATAACAGCACAGAGCCTGATGAAGCTTATTACATTGTATATAAACTATATAGTGCTTACCTTCAAATCAATGATATAGAAAATGCAAAGCATTACTTAGATGAGGCAGAAAGACTTCTTAGAGCGCAGAGTGACTCGATTGTTAAAGAAAACTTTCAAACAAACCAATTATTACTAGAAGCTGAGTACCTTTCGATTACCGGAAAAGCAGAAGAAGCACTTATGCTACTAACACAAGCCAGTGAGCGTCACGAAAATGGGCTTTCAAACAGCTTTTATCACTTTGATGTCACCTTATATAATGCTTACGGTAAGGTTTACAATCATTTAGGTTTGTATGATGATTCTATTCATCACCACACCTTAGCAAAAGAGGCGATTCAAAAGCGTAATCTGTTTTACTTAGAAGATGAAACATACGGCTATTTATATGATGCCTACCTGAAACAAAAAGACTACCAAAAAGCCGTTTTCTATTTAGAAAAAAGCCACGCGGTAAAGGCGAAGCAGTTGAATGATAATAACCAAGCACAAACTCAATTTTTACTTCACTCTTTTGATAATAAAAAGAAAGAAAGTAGAATTTTAGAACTTGAAAAAAACGCCAATAAGATAATGTTCTTTTCTAGCTTGCTACTGTGTATTATTGTCGTCATCGCTGCTTTTGTTCGAGTTTTATTCAGCAAAAACAGAAAGATCAATGCCCTTAATATTAAATTACATGAGCTTAGCTTAACCGACGGTTTAACAGCAGTACCAAATAGAAGAGCATTAGAATTGCACCTCTTAGAGAACAAGCAAGATGTAACAATTCGGTCTGTCATGATGATAGATATAGATTACTTTAAAAATTACAACGACACCCATGGTCATAAAAAAGGGGATGAAGCATTAATCGCTGTCGCTAAAGCGTTAAAAGAAAGCTGTAGAGAAAATGATTTTCTCGCTCGATTTGGCGGTGAAGAGTTTATTATTATAATGAAAGATACCAATAAAGCAGAATCAATAAAGATGGCCGAAAACATTCAAGCCAGCATTGCGTCTTTATCTATTCCTCATAATGACTCTAATGTGTCATCTTTTATTACCTTAAGTATGGGGATGACAACCTACACTGTTAATAAAGAAGATAATGCAAATAATGAAAAGGCGATCATCAAAGCAGATAAGGCATTGTACTATTCGAAGAACAATGGCAGAAGTCAAAACACCCACTTTTATGATATTTAAAGCCTGTAATTACACAGGCTTTAAATCATACATTATGTAGCTGGTACAAAATCTTCTTCTGCTTGGCGGTGCGCTGTGTAAATCGCTTCACCGTTACTTTCAGCATCAAAGATAACAGTAACATAAGGGTAGAAAAGTAAAAAATACGAAAACGATGGTTAATCGTTAACCAAGCGAATAAATTCTGCTGAACACACATAGTACTGCATTAAGTAGTGTGGAATACCCACCTCTGACCTAAGCCATTGTTACATAATACTTAAACTGAAATAAGTCGAAAACATCATGCGTTGTGAATCCAGCTTAAGCACTGAATTCTTCTAACGCTGATACAGCCTCTTCTGCTTTGCTAGTTTGAACAAAAATATGATCGTGATAATAAGCTGCAATGACATTCGCACTAATACCCTTTGATGCTAACTTACTTGCGACGGCGGCGGTCAGACCAACGGCTTCCAAACTTGAGTGAACAGTTAATGTGATTTGACTGTAGGAACCTTCAAACGATAACCCATTGGTCTCTGCCACTGACTTTTCAAGAACGAGAGTTAACCCTTCAGGTTCAAAAAATGTCGCGATTGGGTTTAACCCAATATACTCTTTGAGTCCGCCTGAGACTGTACAAAACACGAATTCAGCAGCAAGTAACTTTGGGCTCATCGAACGCAATAATTCATCTAAATCTGTAATACCTGACATGTGTCAGCTCTCCTTATATGCGTTAGGCGTTAAATTAAGCACCTTATTATGCCTTTTAATTCGCAGGCTAAGAAAATACTATTTATCGTTTTCTTTACCCTGTAAATACTCTTCGTACTTTCTAGAGACCCATTGATGAATATGAAGCCCAGTTTTACGAACAATAAACCAATCTATAGCAGCTAAAACAACAAAACCAATTATAGTTCCCATTAAGAATCCTCCATTATCTCAAATTAAGGTTCAAGCAACGCTACCACGCCCCTAAACCATTGCGCCGTAAACACTAAATATGACCGAAACCGTTTTGACTGTGACATTACCCCACTCAATAATTACTTGAAAGTTATTGATGCCAAGTGTACGCATATGTCCATAAGTTGACGTGTATATTTGCAATTTTTTCGACACCGCTTGGTAATGCCTTTCGAACTCTAAAAGTCATGATTTTCCTATCTGCTTAACGCCGCGTTAAGTAATACCAGCAACAGCTTGTTCTCACATTGCCATCAATTTTACTCGATTACTGTGAATATGAGCTTCTGCTCGTTTTCGTTGCTTATTTGGCAAATAACCTTCTAAGCACTAACCTGTTTCAATTGCTATAATTAACTCATAACTACCATATTTGAATTGAATTGCTCCCGAATACTGACGATTTCCTCTGGTGATACATTTAGCTCATTACGCCATGCCACCATAAAAGATTTTAATTGTTTACTAGTCAGCATCCACCCGATAAAGCGCATTTGCTGGCTTTTCTACAAAATACGACCACACGTGCTTAAACACTGCGTGTTGATTTGGAAATGGGGCCAACTCTAGTGCGTCTTCTAAACTACACCACTTATATTCTGTGTGCTCTTCATTTAGCACCACCTCTTGCTCTGGTGCGCACAGCACAACGAAAACAGGGATAAGTTGAATTACATTCACACTAGCTTCATAAAACTGCTCTAAAAACTGAGCATTGTATAGATTTGAGACTTCAATTTGAGTCTCTTCCTTAAACTCACGAACGATAGCATCAATGCCGGTTTCATCTTCTTCAATTGAGCCAGCGACATGACACCAAAAGCCACCTTTTACTCTTTTCATGAGTAGCATTTTCACTTCGCCATCAATTTTAGATAATGCCACGCCTGACACAATTGATGTATTTAATGGGATCATAATTAACCTCTTAAAGTGTTGTTATGTCGTTCTTGGGGCAAACATTATGATTGCCATTCCTAGTATCGCGATGAAGCACCTACAATATCCCATAAGCTGGGACGGATGCCATCTACAACCCACAACCATAAAATTGCGACAAAAATATAGACACCACCGTAAGCGGCATAAACTCTACCAGCAGCTGTCGGATGTAAAGACAATAACCATGCAAAGAGAGCAAGACAGAAAGCCGCAGGCACTAATAACCAGATAGATTTATCTTCTTTTAACCAAAGGTATGGCAAGTAGCAGTCCAATATTTCTGCAATAGCGGTTACAAAGAAAAGCCCGATAGTTTTGATTTCTAGCAATTTAATCTCCTATTTTTTCTAATACCCTCCTCTCTTCAAGGGTAAACCTATTATTATCAAAGTCGATTCTCCCTTGAATGCCTAATGGCGTAACGAACATAGGATGAGTAGGTAGGTTTGCTTGTGTCTTGCGTATCCCAGTTACTACGAACGTCTATCTATTCTTTGGGCAAACATAATAAGGATAATGGCTGAAGCTAAACCTAGTTGAAAACGCTAAACATTGACAGTTTTCTTGAATTATTTGTTATGTGAAAACTCACCCATTTAGTTGCCAATCTAAATTTCCTTTACAATCATTAGCTTTTATCAATGAACTTTCCACTTCATTTATGTCTTGTCCATCGCCAATATTTACAAGAAAAGATAGCTGGATATTATGTCCTGACTCTACCGCATTAGCTAAAGCTATATGTACTCTACGAAAACCTTCGGGCTTAGACTTCCGATATGGTTTTCCCGACAATAACCGCTCAACATTTCGTTTGTAATGTTTTAACGGTCTTTTAGCGCCATTTTTAGCTTTGCCAATATAGCGTCCTACAACTTCTCCGTTCAAGTCATAAATTTGCCACATATAAATTAGTGGCTTATTAAAATCTATATTGTGAGGGCATAGTTCGAATTTCAACTCTCTGTCTCCTGATTGACAAGGTGTATGAGCACGACTAAAACGGCTCACCTTCCAGCTAATCCAGGCTGAAAGTAATGGAATTGGCATAATCACACCCAATACAATAAACGGATTAGGGTATTCGACTAAGTATATGTGTAAATAAGCTAGCCCGTTTAATAGGAAAAACAACAAATAAAATTTGATTCGCTGACTCATTCAATTCCTCTTTTACATAACGCCGCGTTAGAGTAATGTTCTACGCGACCGAGATAGCCTGGATTTAACGCTAGCTACGCAGCACTTATCCTTATTTGTTAGGTGATTTTTTACTGCACCTCAACTTCACCACTTCCTGACTGATAAGTAACAGAGCCTAGCAGACTTTCGTAAATACATTGACCTGCAACTTGACCATTTGCCTCTGCAATGACCTCATTCTCACCCAAGATCACATCTGCCCCCGGTTCTTTCGCAACGACGCCTGATACAAGAGCATTCCACACTATTGTGCAATGACCGTTTGTTAAAGCGACAGGGTAGTCTCTTACTTCAGGTGGAGATACATGAGTATCATGGAAACTGAGATCAAAGCCGTTTACTTCTAATATTTCCGGCTCACCTTCTACCTTATGCTGACTAAGTACTAATCCCAATCCAGACCTGAAGCTACCAACAACCCCACTCCAAGAAGCAGTTGTTGCATCTTCACGTAGATTTATGAATCGAGATGTGGCTGCAACAGCCAAAATACTGAGAATAACGATAACAACAACTAACTCGATAAGCGTAAACCCTTTCGCTGTCATAACGTTGCTCCAATAACAAATAAAACAGTATACCGCAAGAAATGTGGAAACAATGTGACTCACTCACCTAACGTGGCATTAAGGTGTGAGCAACGCTACCAAAAAACTCAAACATACCACCGTAAGCACGACATCCAACCTTGAACTAAAAACGCCAACCACTATACCCATCCGAGCCAAAGCAATTCGAAGCTGCCTTCGTTGTCTGCATAACATGGAGTGCGTGGGCATAACGCGACCGAGATAGCCGAAAGGCAAACATAATAAGAATAATGGCTGAAGTTAAATCAGAGGAGATTTAACGCTGGTAGCGCTTAATCCTTATTTGTTATATGCGAGCTTCCGACCAGACTGCGAACTCATTGCCGCTTGGCTCTAGAAAGTGAAAACGACAGCCACCAGGAAACTCAAATATAGGACGAATGATTTCACCATCACTTTGAACAACTTTACTCAATGTAGATTCGATATCCGCACTGTAAAAGACCAAAAGAGCACCGCCAGAATTTGTCTGGCTGCAAGAATCTGCCTTAAAGAAACCACCGTCTAACCCCTGATTGGAAAACGCTGAATATTCCGGACCATAATCGACAAAATTCCAACCAAAAACTGAAGAGAAAAATGATTTAGTTGATTCTAAGTCCTTTGCACCAAACTCTACATAATTTAGTTTTTCATGCTGATTCATTTCGTACCCCTTTCTGATTTCCCCGAGCGTGGTAAGTTGTGTTAATGCATTTGCTAACTGCGTGCCAAAGTGACACAAAACTTGTCATCGTATAATAATTAAACTAGAATTCACTTGTGCCACTTTGACACTGAATGGAGATTATTATGGCTACTGCATTACCTCGTATTACAGCACGTGTAGATATTGATACACAAGAACTACTGTCTCAAGCTGCGGCTATTGCCGGTATGTCTAGCATTAACTCCTTTGTGCTTAGTGCGGCTGTAGAAAAAGCAAAAACTATTATGGAACGTGAACGTGCCTTACAACTAAGTCAGCAAGATGCTATGAGTTTAATGACTGCGTTAGACCAACCAGCCAAACCAAATAGCAAGTTACAAAAAGCCGCTTCACGTTACATGGATAAAACTCAATAATGAATACGGTCCAATTAGAAAAAGCTAAACATGACCGAAACCGTTTTGATTGTGGTATTACCCCACTCAACAATTACTTGAAAGTTATGGCAAGCCAACAAGCTAAGAAAGACAATACTCGCACCTTTGTTCTTGAAGATAAACAATGTCCTGAGCACATTATTGGTTATTACACATTAACAATGACACCAATTGATATTCAGGATTTACCTCCTAAATTACAGAAGAAACATTACAATGTAACTTCTGGTGGTTTAATTGCTCGCTTAGCCGTTGACCATAGATACAAAGGTCAAGGGTTCGGTGAATGGCTTTTGATTGATGCGCTTAGAAAGCTATTAATGGCAAGTGAAACCGTTGCCTTCCCTGTTGTCATAGTTGACGCAAAAGATGGGGCTGAATCTTTCTATGAAAAATACGGTTTTACCGCGTTCAAAGACGCTGATAACAAACTTTTTATTACAATTGCAGACATTAGAGCCAGTATCGGTGAATTAATTTAAACCGAGAACTAGTTAACGAGACTGTAGGATTTCTCCCTCGCCCTTTCTCAACCAAGATCCTATCCACCTTTCATCATAATAGAAGCTTGAACACACCAATAAGTAATCACCCTGAGCTTGGAAGTATTAGTAATAAAAAAGCCTCAGCTTGAGGGGAAACTCCAAAACTGAGTTATTGACACCATAGTCGTTTGTTAGCTGCGTTTCAAAATTGGTAATACTTCTGCTGTTTCAGTATCTAGCATTTCCAAAACACTTTCAAAACCATGTATAGGTAACCAACCTAATTTCTCACGTGCGGACAATGAATCATATACGCGATCTAAACGTTGAGGTAACTGCCAATTTCTTTGTTTAAATGCTAGCACGATTTCAGGGGACTTACGCTTGATGACAGCTTCGGCATCAGTATATAGAGCTTCGCAATCAGAAAGGTGAAAAGGTGTTGCCCCTGAGATGATAAAACGATTAAAACCACTTAGCCGTTTTTCCACTGCACATAAATGAGCATTTGCTACATCGCGAGCATCAATACCACGGGTCAAACGAAATACTGCCATTAAATCCGCAGGCTCAGGAAAGCATCTCGACATTTGGAGCACAGTCACTGGAAGCTGAAACAGATTTGAAATTTCTTCTAGCTTAGTCTCAGCCGCAATTTTACTTTTATGATAAATAGACTTAGGTTGCGGGATAACTTTCTCATCAACCCAACCTGCAATACTTTTAGGCGTCGAAGCATAGCCGTATAATGCAGTTGTACTGGTAAAAATAAAATGCTTAATACCTGCTTTTACACCAGCCAAAGCCAGTTTTTCAGTTGCATCTACGTTGATAGATTGAAACTCTGAATCAGGTACCAATCCAACATGAGGAGCATGAAGAGCCGCTGTATGAATGATGACATCGATATTTTCAAGAACCCCATCCATCATAGTACTATCACGAATATCACCCACGTAATCAGCTGTTGAGCAAGGCGTTTTATCAATGCCTACTACGTCATGTGTTCGCATTAATTTAATATAGATTGCACGCCCAACTCTACCCGCAGAGCCTGTTACCAAAATTCTCATTTACGACACCTTACTCATTGTTGGCCTCAAAGCAGCTAACGCCACGTTAAACACAAAACCCAACGATAGAATGAAAAAAGCCATGCGTTGGAAATCTATCTTAATACATTGGTTATAATTTGTGGTTAAGACAACACACATTCGTAGAAAATGATGTCATTGCCACCTTCTTGAGTTGCAACAAAACCAACTTTTTCAAGTAACTTTGCCGAAACTACATTTCCAATATCTACACCACCAATAAGTTTTTCTACTAATTGGTTATCACGACAGCTTTTAAGTAAACCAAACAATAACTCACTACCGTAACCTTGATGCCAACTAGGTTCAGCTAATAGATAACCTAAATGAGCTGTAGCATTATCTGATTCATAAAGGAAAACGAAACCAATAATCGGGTCAAAACCTTTACGTTTAACTGAAAACAAATGGCTTTCTGATACCATTTTCAAAAGCCAAACTTCAGCATCCGATTCAGTATTAATATCATGAAAATATGGAGGTAATGATTCAACAACTGAGGGAGAAAGTAAGCTAACAATTTCAGACAATAACTGTGATTTCAGCAATTCTGACGCCAAATAAGAGTCAACATTTTCAACCTCAAGTCTCGTTGTCGTAAATGCTATAGATTTCAACTTTGATTTATTAATCATATTGTTACCTTAAAGAATTATAACGCCCTGAAGACCTTGAACTATTATCTCTTGCCGCAGAACGAGAGAATGAAGAAACGATTTCGGTAAACATCCATGACTTATAAGTTAGATTTCAAAAAGATCGCACAATTTACTATAAAGAAGTGGCTACGGGCTTGTTCTACACCCGGGATTTAACACTGGCAGCGCAGCGCTTAATCCTTATTTGTTATAGTTTTATATATCAGCCATAGCCAGCAATTGACTACAGTTACGAACCGTTAAAATATTTATGCTTAACGTTACGCTATAAATAATGCGGTAATTACCAAAAATGATTTCACGATAATTCGCTTTATTCAGCTCAGGGACAAGACGACCCAACTCTGGAAATGAACCTAAATTCTCAGCTTTATCGAATATATCGTTAACCCATTTTTCTGCCGCTGATGGATTGTCTAATGCTATGTATTCTGCTGTCTGCCCTATTTTGTCTAAAGCAAGCGGCGACCAAATAACATTCATTAACGTAAGCGCCCTAAGATTTTAGAACGAGCATCGTCATTTGATAAACCGAAACCACTAGCGATTTGTGCTTCAGCTTGTTGCATCTCTTCCAGTAACTCTATTTTCTCTTGCATAGCTTCATACTCAGTAACGTCTAAAACAACAGCGACGCCTTTACCACGCTGAGTGATAACTAAAGGTCTACGAGTTTCGTTAATTTGACGAATAAACGACGCTACGCCAGCTCTGAATTCTGAAAGTGGTTGAATATCTTGGTCTAATCTTAGTCGAGTCATAATAGCACCTTAGTTGTACTTAATTTTGTACCAATTATAGTGCAAGTATAAATATTCAGCAATACTAAGAAAAATTATAACGCCGCAATAACACGTGCGAACGCCTTAATTACCAATCCAATTATACTCTAAACCACGAATGCCGAGTGTAATAAGTATCGTGTTGATTGCTTTGTTGAACGAAGTCGCTTCGCGGCAAAGATAGCCGAAAGGCAAACATAATAAGGATAATGGCTGAGGTTAAACCAGAGGAGAAACAACATATAAGACGATTTTAAAAATAGCTAACCCATTGATAAAATTATTATCGTAATCTTATCTGGGCCTCACTCGCCTTGAGAAAAGAGTCAAGACGATGCGCCCACCAAACTAGATCGTACAATTTACTATAAAGAAGTAGCTACGGGCTTGTTCAACACCCGGGGTTTAACGCTGGGTGCGCAGCGCTTAATCCTTATTTGTTAGGTAAAATTTAACACCCAGTTTTGGTAATTACTGTTAATGTAAGTAACCAAGGAAATCAAAGCTAGTATCTCGGGTAAGACAGCATTTCGAAAGGCCGGGTTAGTAATGCAAATACTAATAAAATTCATTGCACTCAGAGTAAGCACAATAATTTTTGCATCACGTTTTTTTGTCAGTATCTCAGGCAAACCTGTGACAGGGTCGATTTTGAAAATTTGCGTGTCTTGCCAATTAATTATACTTATTGAATAATTTTCAACTTCGCTAACTCCTACACTCAAAGCAAGCCAGTTCCATAAGCTGAACTTTTTGATCTCATCTGAGTTTTTACACATGTACATTAATGCAAACAGTTCCTTTCGCTCAACATCAGAAACTTGCCAATGACTCCATGTAAAAAACATGACTAAAGCGACGCCTAAATATTCCAAATACTCAGGCCGAGAAAATTTAAAAGTTGCCCCTAATAGGCTTAACTCACCTTGGATACTACCGCCGGCAATTGTATAAACAAACAACAATGAAGCGGTTAAAAAAACACTTTTCCTATAGGACTGAGCCATTTCATCATTCTTAATAGTCACTGAATATTCCAGAGTTGAAGTTGTTTTGTTGATTTTACCTAACGCAGCTTAAGTAGTGAGCAACGCAATGCGGTGTTTCCGCACACCACCTTAATCACTAAAGTCAACGCATGGAAAAAATGCCAAACATTACGAATCTGTCTTGAACGCTTTGTCAGCTGCGTTTTAATTCTGATTCGATGTCGATTATTTGCTTACAGATACGTGACCTTGTTTCATCGATAGACAGGACTTTCTGAACTTCACCACCAAGAAGAATGAACATTATTGCTTGGCGAGTAGCCATTATCAGTATCCCAATGTCGAACCATTCTGTGAAAGTAGATGAAAGTTCTGGGTTACTACGAAAAACATTCGAAGAAACCAGGGCGATAACAGTAAAACACAGCCACACTAGCTGAGTAAATAGGTGTGGAAGAAGCCACTTTAAAAAAGCGTCACTACCAATCTTTTCTTCGTACCATGCAAGGTTATCTTGTAAGCGTTTCAGTTGACTAGTTAAAAAACTCTTACTTGTACCTTTAATTTGAACCCGAACATTTGAATATACTGCAACCAACCAATTCCTGATCATTGGCGTAATTAGATTTACTGTAAATCCTATCACTATTGAAATGACTATATCCGATGTTGTCATACTTCTACTTCATAAATGGTTGAATAACTGCATATATTATCTACTAAAGTACAATTTATCTCTAGAGCAGCTAACGCTTTTTCTACGACAACCTGTCGCTTTATGCGGTTAACTCAAAGGCTGCTTCGATAAACCATACACAGCATGGTTGATAATACGACCATTCAGGTTTTCACGATTAGAAATAATGCCTTCTAATGTCATGCCCAAACGCTCACAAACCTTACGGCTTGGTAGGTTGTGCTCGCCTGCTGCTATTTGAATTTTCTCAAGCTGTAAATCTGTGAATGCAATCTCGATTAATTTAGACACAGCACGAGTAATAATGCCCTTACCTTGATAAGACTCACTGAGCCAATAACCAATTTCTGCCATTTTTAACTGATGATTAATCGTATTGAAGCTGACATTACCAACCAACTCACCTTGGTAAATCATGGCACAAACCATTCCTTTGCCTTCGGCATAATCAAGTAACGATTTACGCACAAAGCGTAGAAAGAAATCTTCAGATTTTGCGTGTAGTGGCCAAGCTAGCCATTGAGATAAATAAGCTTCTTCCTTTAATACGATTTCAAAGTACTTTTTAGCAAAAGATGGCTCAATAAGTGCCAATTTCAATTCACTATCAACTTCCACTGTAAACATAATTCACCTTTTGCCAATATAACCGTTATACATACACTCAAGCTCTCAACCGAACTTATTGATTTCGAATCTTGCCGTTAAAAATTAATGAAAATGTATGTATTCCATTCGTACATCATACCCTTTCATAAATGGATTTCATTCTATTTCTTTTCATTTTTCCTTTTTAGAACTGTATTTTTTTATGACTCAACCTATTGATATAATTAATAATAGATTAAAGGTATTGATTGGGCTTTTGCTACGTTTCAGGCACAAAAAAACCGAGCAAGTTACCCTGTTCGGTTTAATTCCATTTTTCGTTTAAATCAAAGAAAACCAACCAGAAACACCGCTGCAATTAGCCCAGAAACAAAGCTTGGATAATGAAATGTACGCTTTCTTGAATTGATATATTCTCTGGTTATCTCTTCCTGATAACTCTTAATTGCTAATTCTTTTATGTAGTTATTTTGCATAGCCTATCCCCTTCTTTTTTATTTGGGATAAGCATAAAACCTCAAGCTAAGTTTAGATCAAGAGCATTTTTACTGGATTATTAAAATGGTAACGCATATCTATTTTAGTAAAGAGTTCGACTACTCTTTATTCAAAATAAATACCAAGAGATCACATCTAAGTATGACCGATTAGGCATCATTTTCATTATTGGTAATCACCATTAATTCATCATTGAGGTTGGTGGTAACCTGAACGCTAATCGGTTGGCAACAAACGCTGCAATCTTCAATATATTCTTGGCCAAGATCTTCAGGACCGACGACAATTACAATCACTTCATTGCAATAAGGGCAACATATTTTTTCTTCATGTAATAGTTCCATTTCATCTCCCTTCTACACAAATCAACAGCGTTCTTAGCATTATTTATTCAAGATTAATCTTTGAGAATGTAATAAATATAGCAAAGATAAATAGGATCGACATCGTGACTAAGTGTGAGAAGACTGTTTTTAAACATAAAAAGCCGAGCAAGTTACCCTGCTCGGCTTTTAGTTTTACACATTTTCGCTATACGAATCTTAACTCGTTATTAGCTGTTTTTATCTTTTGGCTGATTCTCTGGTAAGTCTTTTACTTCTTCATACCATAAGTCATGGTGCTCTTTAGCCCATGTTTCGTCAACATCGCCAGTCACCATGCCTTCTAGTGCGGCTTCCATACCAAACAGACCAATGTAGATGTGGAAGATGAAACCACAAATCAAGATCAGTGCTGAGAACATGTGGATCAAGTTCGATAATTCCATATCACGGCGTAATTGGCCGAAGATAGGAAAATCTAGCACAAAACCACTGATCGCAGCGATGGCACCAAACCAGATTAAAAGCCAGAAAATCGCTTTTTCACCACCGTTTGAGAAACCCGCTGATGGGTGCGAACCTTTATGCTTACCAACCATGCCGCCCATTTTCATGAACCATTGAATGTCTGTCTTGTTTACGATGGATTTTCTCCACCATTTCACTAAAACAGTCATTAATAAAATGCCAAAGATTGGGCCCATGTAGTTGTGATACTGTTTCGCGGCATAAATTATCATGCCCCAAATATCAGTCGGTAATACTGGCTTTAAAAAGTGCTTACCATAAACCAAGCATAATCCACTGAACGCAAGCGTTAAAAACGTGAACGCCATGCTCCAGTGCAATGCACGGTCCATTTTGCTCCAACGCTGAATTCGACGTCCTGTTTTTGGTTTGCTTAATTTTAGGGGACCAATGGTAAAATACGCCAGTGTCACCATTGCTAAACTACCAAAGATCGCTAATGCACCTAATGGTGACATCCACTTCTCTTTTAACACATACCAGGTTTCGCCAGCGGTACTGATAAGTACACCGTGCTCTGGTGACTGTGACGTCGTATAGCCTTCTTCGCCCGCTTTCACTTGACGCCAAAAATCAGCACCACCAAGGTGGGTCATCTCTTTCTCTGCACTTTTCGCGACTACACTGCCATTTGCCATGCTAGGCATAGTAAATGTCAGTGTTAATGCTGCCAATACTGGCAGCAATAACGAAAGCGATAGACGTTTTAGTTGTTTCAACATCGCTCTCTCCACCGGATTAGCTCTTAGTCGCATCGAACGATAAGTCTTCACCGTTTGTCCAACCTGCGTCTTTTGCGCCACGCTCTACAACACGTTGACGGAAGATGTCAGAGACTTTCTCTGCATCACCAGCAAGCAGTGCTTTGGTTGAACATAAGGAAGCACACATTGGCAATTTGCCTTCTGCGATACGGTTTGCGCCGTATTTTTCACGTTCTTCTTTTGAACCTGCTTCTGTTTCTGGTCCACCTGCACAGAATGTACATTTGTCCATTTTGCCACGCTCAGCAAACGCACCCTGTTTAGGGAACTGCGGCGCACCAAATGGGCAAGCAAATAGGCAGTAGCCACAACCGATACAAAGATCTTTGTTATGCAATACAATGCCATCTTCTGTGTGTTCAAAACAATCCGCAGGACAAACCGCCATACAAGGCGCATCGGTACAATGCATACATGCCACAGAGATTGATGTTTCACCCGGCTCACCGTCGTTTAGTGTTACTACGCGACGACGTTGGATGCCCCACTCAAGTGCATCATCATTTTCGTTTTTACATGCTGTGACACAGCCGTTACATTCAATACAACGCTTGGTGTCACATAAGAACTTCATTCTAGCCATTTTATATCACCCCTTACGCTTTCGTGATTTTACATAGTGTCACTTTGGTTTCCTGCATTTGTGTTACAGGATCATAACCATAAGTGGTTGCTGTGTTTGCTGCTTCGCCAATAACGTATGGAACCGTCCCTTCTGGATACTTAGTCGTTAAGTCTTCACCTTGGAATTTACCGCCAAAGTGGAATGGTACGAACGCTAAACCAGGTTTAACACGACGTGTCACCATTGCTTTAACGTGAATTCGACCTTTCTCTGCACCTTCAACCCAAACCATGTCACCGTCTTTAAAGCCGATGTCGTTTGCGTCTTTCGGGTTAACTTCGACAAACATTTCTTGTTGAAGCTCTGCAAGCCATGGGTTTGAACGAGTTTCTTCACCACCACCTTCGTACTCAACCAGACGACCTGAAGTCAGAATAATCGGGTATTCTTTTGACTTATCTTGGTCTTGAATTGTTTTGTACAATGTTGGGATACGGAAGTTAGCCGCGCGGTCATCCCATGTTGGGTAATCAGCAACTAAATCACGACGTGGTGTGTATAACGGCTCACGGTGTTGTGGAACACGGTCAGGGAACGTCCATACAATCGCACGTGCTTTTGCATTACCAAAAGGCATACAACCGTGTTTAATCGCAACACGTTGAATACCGCCAGATAGATCGGTTTTCCAGTTTTTACCTTCTGCTGCTGCTTTTTCAGCTGGAGTCAGATCGTCCCACCAACCAAGTTGCTTAAGCAGTTTGTCAGTGAATTCTGGGTGACCATCTTCAATCTCACACCCTACTGGGTAGCTGTCTTCAGCAAGTAGGCTTTGACCTTCATATTCCACACCAAAACGAGTACGGAAGTTACCGCCGCCTTGCGCTACAGGTTTAGACGTATCATAAAGAATGTGCGTACCTGGGTGCTTCATTTCTGGCGTGCCCCAACAAGGCCAAGGAAGACCGTAGGTTTCACCGTTTACAGGTCCACCTTCTGCTTCTAGCGTTGTTTTGTGGAACGTATGCCAGTTCATTGTGTGCGCTTTAATACGCTCTGGGCTTTGGCCTGTGTAACCAATTGTCCACATACCTTTGTTGAATTCACGGGTAATGTCTTCAATTACAGGTTGGTTGTTCTCATCAATTTTGATGTTTTTGAACAATTGATCTGAGTAACCTAATTTTTTAGTTAGTAGGTACATGATCTCGTGGTCAGGTTTTGATTCAAACAACGGCTGAATGACTTGTTCACGCCATTGGAATGAACGGTTTGATGCCGTTACTGAACCGTGCGTTTCAAACTGCGTCGTTGCAGGAAGAAGGTATACGCCATCGGTACGATCGTTCATTACTGCTGCAACGGTTGGGTATGGATCAACGATAACCATCATATCCAGTTGTTTCATTGCTTTTCTGATCTCAGTACCACGTGTTTGTGAGTTTACTGCGTGACCCCAGTAGAACATTGCACGGATATTGTCGTTTTGTTCGATGTTTGCTTTGTCTTCTAAAACACCATCAACCCAACGAGATACAGGAATACCAAAGTTATTCATTGGCGTTTTGCCGTTGTATTTACCTTGGTCGAATCGGTTTTTAACCCACTCGTAATCTAGATCCCATACTTTAGTCCAGTGTTTCCATGCGCCTTCACCAACACCGTAGTAGCCAGGAAGCGTATCTGAAAGAACACCTAAGTCCGTTGCGCCTTGTACGTTATCGTGACCACGGAAGATGTTTGCGCCGCCGCCTGATTTACCCATGTTACCAAGTGCAAGTTCTAGTACACAGTAAGCACGCGTGTTGTTGTTACCTGTTGTATGTTGAGTACCACCCATACACCAAACAACACAACCTGGACGGTTTTCTGACAGCAGTTTTGCCGTTTCGTACACTTCAGCTTCTGTAATGCCTGTTACGCGCTCAACTTCTGCTGGATTCCATTTTGCTACTTCTGTGCGGATCTCATCCATACCAAACACACGTTGGTTAATGAATTCTTGATCTTCCCATTTGTTTGCAAAAACGTGGTACAAAACGCCCCAAATGAAGGCAACGTCTGAACCCGGACGCAATGAAACATAGTGATCCGCTTTTGCTGCTGTACGTGTACGACGTGGGTCGGCAACAACGATCTTACAACCATTCTTCTCTTTTGCGATCAGAATATGTTGCATTGCTACTGGGTGTGCTTCTGCAGGGTTTGAACCAATGAATAGCATGGATTTACAGTTATGCATGTCATTGAATGAGTTCGTCATTGCACCATAGCCCCAAGTGTTTGCAACACCGGCTACTGTGGTTGAGTGACAAATACGCGCTTGGTGATCGACGTTGTTTGTACCCCATAGTGACGCCATTTTACGGTACAAATACGCTTGTTCGTTGTTGTGCTTCGCAGAACCTAACCAGTACACTGAGTCTGGACCTGATTCTTTACGGATCTCAAGTGCTTTGTTGCCGATCTCTTCGATAGCTTGATCCCAAGACAGTTTTACCCATTTGCCATTTTCTAGCTTCATTGGGTATTTTAGACGACGCTCGCCATGACCATGCTCACGCAGTGCTGCGCCTTTTGCACAGTGACCGCCTGCGTTAAATGGGTGATCGAATGCTGGCTCTTGACCAGTCCATACGCCATTTTGTACTTCAGCGTAGATACCACAACCAACAGAACAGTGAGAACAAATTGTACGTTTCACTTCTGTTGGTGCATCAACTGGCACTTCTTTCGCTTGTGCTTTTTTCATCATGCTTGGAACAAACATGCTTGCACTTGCTACTGCACCCGCAGCAATCGTTGAAGTACGCATGAACATACGACGTGTAATGCCCAGCTGGTTCTCTTGCTTTTGTACCGAATCGGAACGTTTAGTTAATTTCATTATTAAGCTCCGTTATAGGCTATCGTAATAGTCACGAATGTGTTGAGTTTCGCGATATCCATCGCCTTTCTTCTCAACGTCTTTTTTATCCGTTACTGTGCTTGCACTTGCTGTTCCTGAAACGGCAGCAGCTACTGTTCCTGCGGCAGCTGCAGTTGCAAGGCCCTTCAGTAGTGTGCGGCGGTTTAGGTCCGTATTTTTATTGCTCATTCAATGCTCCTTTGCTTCCAATGTACTTGGAATGGGCGTTTGTTTTTATGGTTTTAATTCTTTTAAGTCACAACAACTTTTATACTTCTGTGACTTCAATTGCGTTTGGATTTTTTGCAAAGCGCGTTTGTTCTACAATGAAAAACGCCTCTACTAGTTGTGTCACTGATTTGTAGAAATCCGCATTTTCAGCGTTATTGATTTGCTCACACAGTGCGACATACCAAGGTTGAATATGGCGATTAAAGAATCGTTGTTGCAGAACTTCTGCATCACTCGCTTCAATAAGCATCGCCATAACTTCACATAATGCTGATATATGATCTTCAGGCTCTTTTACGTCATCTGCTCGCTCAAAACCTAATTGCATAAGATCTTGGCGAAGGGCAACTAACGGTTTTTCCATTAAAGCGCCCGCTATGTGCCATGAGCCAAACGGCATCACTTCACCACGGCCAACGCCAATGAATAAATTTTGGTATTCGTCTGTTAGGGCTTCTTGATTTGATTCTTGAGCCGCTTTTGAAATAACAGACCATGCTTTACTCATTGCATGATCATCGTTACTTTCTACTTCAAGCGTACTTAACCAATCAATCACCATTTGATCTGGTGCAATACGAAACAAATGCGCTAATAAACCATAGATTTCTTGTCTTACTTGCTGTTGTTCATTCATGGTCATTACACCTTTAATTGTTTTTCTGGGTTTGCAGACAGATCAGTAAAGATGTCTTTTACTCGACAATCTTCACACATGTATAGACGGCTAATAGAGGCTTCATCACTAAAGTGCGGGTTACCCTGTAACTTAATTCTTAGCATTTCAATCATTGATGCTGGAGCGAAAGGCGTTCCACAAGTAATACAACACGCGGCATCTTCTTTATGCATGATTTGTGTTTCTTGACGCTGTGTTTGGCTCCAGTTCATTTGCACTTTCATGCTCAATACTTTTTCTGGACACGCGCTGACACAAAGGCCACATTGAACACAATCTTGCTCAATGAATTTTAATGTTGGTGAATCGGGATCACTATGAAGTGCACGAGTTGGACAAACCGCCACACAACTCATACATAAAGTACAGTCTTTCGTTTCACAGCTCACACTGCCATAAGGCGCATGAGAAGGAAGAGATTGAATTTCAGTAATTTCGATATTGTTTGATGTCGCATCAGCAGCAAGGTGATCTAACGCGCCCATTAAACGTGCACGTTTATTACCCGTTAATGGTTGGTCAATTACTGCTAATGGCGTATCGATAAGCGTCATCTCGTGTAACGCTTCCATGTAAACCACTTGGATGCGTTGAGGATCTAACTCTAGTTGAGATAAGAAATCCTTTGCGATTTCAACTTCTTGAGTTAATACACGCTGAATGGTTTCTGGCATTCTACGGCTTGCGATAAACAGAACTTGCGCTGCACCATTAACAAGTGCAGAGAACCAGGTATCAATACCGACAGAAAGAAGCTCATCAAGAACTACTGGGATAACATGATCTGGCATGGTTTTTAGTGCCATCACATTAAAGTTTTCATGACGATCACTACAGAAAGCGATAATTGGTGTTTCACCACCCTCTTTCTTGTAGTTTGCTAATAGACGGGCTGCGAAGTTTTGTGTTTTCTCCGCTTCTGGCAATGCATAGCTGATGGCTTCAGTCGGGCAAGCCGTTGCACAGGTACCAACCCCTTGACACAGATATGGGTTAATTTGAATGTGGTGGCCTGTTTGCTCAGAGCCTTCACTGGTTAGTGCGCCAGCAGGACAAGCATCAACACAACGCTCACACCCTTTTACGCCACGTGAACTGTGTGCACATAACTCTGGATTTAAGCGAAAGTATTTTGGTTTATCAAACGTACCAACAAGCGCTGGTAATTCATCAAGCACTTGTGCAAGCGTTGGGTAACCACGACCTACAGGATAGTAACCCGGTACTGGCACTTGCTCTGACATTACGCTGTCTAGTTTCATGTCTAACACAAGATCGAATGCAGCGGCGCCAATGGTTGCTTTTGCAAGATTAACGCGTTCACCATTTAGCGTACACTCAACATCAAATGCGCCTAAAAAGCCTTTGATGCTTAGATCTTTAGCGTGGTAAACCGTTTTTTCAGTCTTCTTATCGTGTGCATCAGATTCGGTTGATACCAGTGTGATGCTGTTCAGCTCTGAGAACTGCTCGGCAACATCAACAATAATGCTAGTAGGTCCAATGATGATCAAGTTACCACGGCTTTCGTAGCTCACCGTTGGTGGGATTAAGTTGTTTAACTCAACGGTTTGCGCAATAGCGAACTGACGCGCTTTGGCATTCGTTGTTTCAGATTGTGCTAAAAATTGGGTTAACATTGCTTCACCTATTCTTGACCCCATTTGGGCCTATTCAGTTCTAAGACTGGTTTCTAGGTGCTATATCGCAATAACCGTACCAACTTAATGGGTAATAATTAGAAATATTAATTGGGTAAAATGCGGTATTTTTAGACTATTTGGCAGGCGGTGTTTTTTGTCGGGACATTTTGTCTCACCTTGGTTCAAAATGTCCCGATTGTTTAAATGGTCTTTTTTGTCTCACTTGAGGCTTTTTCGTCGCCAGTAACGTATTGATATTCATTATCATTACTATTTATTGCTTCATTTTTAACGGTTAATTCTTGTTGTTCTGATGCTTCTTTTGATAATGATTCTGATAATTCCTCTGCCACTGACTCTTGCTCGATCTCGCCTTCTTCTTCAACTGGCTCTACCATCCAATCTCTTAATTTGGCTGCGGTTTCACTATCCAGCTTTGGTGGTGTTGAGTAGTTTGGCTCATCTTCCATTGCAAATTCAGGATTAAAAAACATCTTACGCAATGCGGCTTTTTTCAGGTTTTTATCTACCCCTGTTGCCATAAATTGGCTGACATTGCTGGTTCCTGTAATTTCACCCAGATCGGCCTCGGTAGGCAGATCGATCTCAGGCGTTACTTCTGATTCTTCTAGGATTGATGTTGTTTCAACATCCTCGACAGAGGCTTCAATAACAGGTGTTGACGATGCTTGAATAGGCTCATCACTGACCTCTTCACCTTGTTTTACCTTCTGTTTTCTCAGTGCCCATCTACTTAGGAAGTTGCTCACTTGCGCGCCCCGCACCTTTACGTTTCTTTCTACGAACTTCTATCAGTTCACCGTTTTTGCCGATAAAAGCTTCTAACCATGCTTGTACTGGTAGTGGCATTCCAATGGATAACACAACGTAATCACCATCCATGTATTGCCCTATCAAGCTTTGTGAAGCAGTAATCATCACTGGGATGAGTACGTCATTATCATTTTCAAAGGCAAAAAATAGTTTTGGATCTTGAGAGCTTAAGTTAAAACGGTAATCAGTTCGTTCATCTAAGAATATTTCTAGCTCACGCTCAAACAAGATGCCATTGCTTTGTGCTGCTTGTGTTTTTGACTCATAAAGATGAACGTCACCAATGCGCCATGATGGTGCGCTCCAACGCCCTACTTGTTTGATTTCTTCAATCACTTCAAACTGAAGTGGCCATTGGTTTTCTGTCTTTTTACCCACAAGTCACCTACGTTATGTCGATTATAATTACCTAAATTAAAGCAAACCTTATACCAACTCCTTTCATTTTATTAAGAGTGGTATAGTATTTGCCTATTTTATCAAGTCTTTATTAATTTTTTGGAGCGTTGCTGTGAATCAACCATCACCAACAATAATTACAACAGGTGCTGTACCAAGCCAAACCATCTCTGTGGATGTGTATGACGAATATGGCGAAAAACTGACAAAAGAGATCGCTTGCGAACAACCTTTAACCGTTATGTTGAATTGGCAAGAAGTGGTAACGTTAATGACGCTTGGTGCTCGCCCTGCGGAGTTAGTTTTAGGCTACTTAAAAAACCAGCATTTTGTTACCGATGCTTCTCTTTTAGAATCCGTCATTATTGATTGGGAAACTAAAACAGCGGCGGTAAATACCAAAGAAACCACTGAACATGTAAAAGAAAACCTAAAGAAGAAGACGGTTACTTCTGGTTGCGGTCAAGGCACCATGTATGGCAACGTAATGAAGCAGCTTGAAAACTATCAAGTACCACAAGTGACGATTAACCAATCTGATCTTTATCAATCGTTAGAAGCGCTGACTTATCACAATGACACCTATAAAGCGGCTGGCGCGGTTCATGGTTGTGCGGTGTGCAAAGACAATAAAGTGCTTTCATTTGTGGAAGATGTCGGTCGCCATAATGCGGTAGATACCTTAGCGGGTGAGTTATGGCTCAAACAAGAAAATGGTGATGACAAACTGTTTTACACTACGGGCCGTTTAACCTCAGAAATGGTCATTAAAGTTGCTCAAATGGGCATTCCCGTTTTACTTTCTCGCTCAGGCGTAACGCAAATGGGCTTAGATTTGGCGCAGAAATTTGGCATTACGATTATTGCTCGCGCTAAAGGTAAACGCTTCCAAGTATTTGCTGGCCATGAAAAAATCAATTTTGACGTGAAAGGCGAAGCTGCGCTTGGGGACTAATATTTAGGGGCTAGGTTCTAGCCCCTGCTTCTACCTACTGATTATTCTCAAAAATAGTTCTAAACTCTTCATGATTATGTAAAAACAGATCTACAATCATAGGATCAAAAGAGACACCTCTTTCCTCGGCAATAATCTCTATTGCAACCTCATGAGTGAACCCTTCTTTATAAACCCGTTTTTGTCTTAGTGCATCATACACATCAACAATAGTCACGATTCTTGCTTCAATTGGAATATCTTCACCAGCTAAGTTTAAATACCCTTTTCCGTTCCATTTTTCATGATGGTAAAGCACGATATTTTTGGTTATAGAACTTAATTCTGTATTCTTTATGATCTCATAGCCAATGTTAACGTGTTGCTTCATCACATCGAATTCATCAGGATCAAGTTTACCTGGTTTCTTTAATATGTAATGAGGGATACCAATTTTGCCGATATCATGCAGCGAAGCAATCATACGGATATCCTCAACAAATGCTTTTGGCATCTTCAAAAGGTTTGATAAGTGCTCAGAATAAATATTTATCCGTTTATTGTGCTCACTGGTCTCTTCATCACTGTACAAAGACGCCATCTCTAATGAACCAATCAAGGACTCGTTCATAGTTAACAGTCGGTGCTGTGTTTTTTTCGCAAGAAAATCTCGAATAAGTAAAAGAGCGATAATGAGTATGCAAACACTCAAAATACTGATTAATGCCCATAAATCATTTCTTTGGTATTTTTCATTTTTATTAATATAGATATTTTTAATTAACCGTTCATTATCTGAACTTATCGATATAAGATTAATCGCGTTAAACAATGCCTTATGCTCTTTTTTTACAGCGATATAGACAGAAGCTTTTTCTGTTAATGTACCTGCTATTTTTAGATCGAACATATCATAATTAATTGTGTGATTAAGCAATAATCGTTGATCCCCAAAGGCGTAATCGACGATCCCATCATCTACGGCTTTGATAATTTCATCAAAAGTATCAAAAAATACCATTTTTATATTTAACGTATTATTTTTTACATAATCATAGTAATAGGCGTCTTTTAACATCCCAACGGTTGAGTAGTTAACATCCCCAATCTCTGAAATGAAGTTTCCTTCTAACTTATTAAAAACTGATAGCTCAAAGGTATAATATGGCTTAGTTAAGAAGTAGTTGTCTGTTATGCACTTATTATTATACACCGACAATAAAACATCATACTCGTTGCACTCTCCGATTACTGGTTCAATAAACGTCACAACATCTTTAAATATTAATTTAATACTGTCGAAAAGTGTTGGGGCTATTCCATGATATTCATTATTAACATAGTAACTGGCAGGAAACTCATTAACACCATACCCAACACTAACCGTTAAGCCTTTAAGCTCTTCGCTCTTTTTAAATAAATAGATGAAGTAATCTTCGCGAGATTTTATAACCATCTCTTTTACTTCTTTTGACTCTAGTTCAGTAAAATATTTGATTAAGATGCTGTTGAGTTCAATGTAATCCTTTGAGATTGCAAATGACGTATATAAGTTCTCTAACCGAGGTAAATTAAGAGTCGGATACGCTTTGTCTGTGATCACCTGTGTATCAGCAACAAAGGCATCAATCTCTCCTGCATTGAGTGCTGCAACTAATTCACTTAGCGTATTAAATTTAACCGGAATATAATCTATTTCGTCAGCGTATTGATTTACAAAGTTAGTGGTAGAGTACCAATCATCAATAAGACCTACTTTCTTATTATTCAAACTAACTAGATCTTCAATAATTGAGGTATCTCTAAAGAATACTTTTGTACTAACTCGATATAGTGTAGGGACAAAAAAGTAGCTTTCACGTCTCTCTTTTGTATTCGCAAAATCAAAATACACACCAGAATCTAAATTACTAAACTTGTCATGTAATACATCGATATCTTCCACTTGCACGGTAAATTTTGTATTTAATTTTTTATTAATATCCGCTACTAAATAGCTGTATAACCCTTTTTGAACGCCATTTTCAATAAAGAAAAGTCTTGAATCATAATTATCATTATAAAATGTAAAGTTTTTATTATTTTTAAGCCATTCACTTTCGTCTTTGGTTAGTTCAAGCGACCATGAAAGTGAGGAATATAAACACAAAAAACACAAGAAAATCTGCTTCAATCTAGCGTTACCACCAACTATTTTAATTGTATTTAAACAAGGAGACATGTTAACAAATTGTACTGATAATGTATAATTCAATTTGTTCATCTTCCCAATCAACATATTCTCTCTACGCTTTGTCATTAAATTCTTTTTGAAACTTTAATACTTTTTCAAGATAACGACGCGCTTCTGCCTTAGGGTGTTTATTGGTTAATGCCCAATATAGCTGTTCTGGTTTTAAACTGTTGATTTCACCAATAGCTTTAGTTTTGCTTGTATCAAACGTAGAAAATACCCCACCAGAACCTCCATTATAAGCAGATATCATACTGTAATGCTTATTGGTTGCGTGTTTGATATCTCGTAAGTATCTATTTTTCAGGATATAAAAATACGCTGTGCCTGTATCAATGTTATTCGCAGGATTGAACAAGTACTCTTTTGTTGGGATACCTGATTTATTTTTAACTAGTTTAAACACATCTGCCCCTGCCGTTTTTGGGATAACCTGCATTAAACCATAGGCCCCAGCATGGCTTACAGCATAAGGGTTAAAACTACTTTCGGTCTGGATAATGGCGTAAATTAAATCGATTGATATTCCGTAGTCTTTCGATGCTTTTTTGATCAAATCTGCATATTGAAATTCACGCTGTTCCAAATGGCCGTCTACCATTGAGATCTCAACGTAATACGCTTTACCATTTTTGATGGTTTTCGTTTTAAGTTTATTTTCAATTAAATAATCTGCGTATTGCCCTGCTCGCCAAGGCCATTCAATGTCTTTATTTTCTTGATCTTTAATTTGGCCCAGTAAAAATGGGCGGCCACGCAACGGAATCGATTTATCACTGAATAAATCCACATGCGATGGATCTGCAGGCATTAAAACTGTACCTATAATGGCTTTTTTGAGTACCTCTTTAGGTTGATATTGAGAAATAGTCGATACATAGATCTTACCTTTATCAAAATCAATATGTGCGCGAGTACGATAACCATCAAGATACTTTACGTAACGGTGCTTACCAGCTTCAAGAAACTCTTTGTCACCCCATTTATTATGAACTTGATTAGCAAGATTTTCTAATTGCTCTTCGACCGACTGGGTTGGTTTTGATGAGGCGGGCTGCCATGTATTTGGTTTTGATACACCACCACTACAATCGCATGATTCTGAATTTGATTGATTGTAATTACCATCAAAAATTGGAGTACAAGAAGTCGTGACTAAAGAAATAACAAGGGCAAGTAATGCGTTTTTCATTTATATCCTAAAAAGTGTATTCGTCTTTATTTTCAATACACTGGAATAGTTCACACATAGTGTGTTAGCCGATAAGGAGGCGTATTCTACACCTTGTTTTACTTTTGGGAATAGTTAATGAAAGATGTTTATAAAATATTTTATAAGCAGTTGCCTTAACGTCATTTTTGAACCAATATCACATTTTTTTGACGCAAAAAAACCGTCAAAAAAGACGATTTTCTACGTATATTTAAAATATTACGTAGTTATTTGATTCGTATATCTAGCTCACTGAGTAAAGAAGGAAAACCCCATTCATTTTCATTATCAATAACAATTTCTTTGGTAAGGTATGCAGTCATGTGCTTGCTGACCGAACCGATATCAAAAACTGTTTTATTATCTTGTATTGAAAAATAACTTGAAAAATCAAATTCTTTTGCGGGTAAGGTTGAAGAAAACAACAGAGGTAACACAAGGAGTGTAAATCTAGATTTATTCATGGAAGTCCTCGACAAAACTCATTATATGAATTTTATAGAATACTCCCATTCCAATTTTATTCTGCTTAGATCGTAAATAGTACGATACAGTTATTGCTATCATGTAATGATAGTTTTAATTGATTACAGCCCGAAACCAATTTTAGGTTGACGCCGAACAGATCGAACGCCCCATGGCGCTAAATCAGGCTTTGGTTGACCTTCAAAATCACCTAAACAAATATAGCCTTTTGATAAGTAACGATATAAAAAATCACCACCATCTAGTGAGCCTGTTTTATCATCACCGAATGGAAGTTGAATGCGCTCAACACGTAGATCTGGTGCTTTTTTAAAGGCAGGATAAGCTGTTGAGTTCACTGCGCGTGAATCTAAACTAGTCAACAGTGCCTTATCTGACATTTTTGCTTTCATGCGAGAAAAAATCATGATCATTCGTTTTTGTCGCTCAGAAGAGACAATTATCATTTCCATTATCGAAATTCCTTTGAAACAAGAAAGTATATATCAAGCCCCTCCCTACGGCTACGCTCAAACTACATAACGCCTAAGAACTGCTTAATTAAATAACGATATTCATAACAATCAATTATCTCACCATCTACAATGGTAAATTCAGGTTTAAATCCCACCTGCTTAAAGCCATTTTTACTTAGTACTCTTTGTGAGGCTAAATTATCTGTCGCTGTAGTCGCAATTAATTGGTTCAGTGCTAATGTCTCTCTGGCGACATCAATCAACAATTTAGTTGCATAAGTAGCGAGTCCTTGAGAAACAAATTCCTCTCCAATTCGATAACCAATAAAACCGGATTCTTTTTCTCTATTTATATTATAAAGATTGGCTCGCCCACAAATGGTTCCTTTGGCATTTTTCAGTAACATTGGATAAATTCGCTCTTGTTCATATTCAGAAAGATAAAAATCAATGTGCTCTTTGATCCCTTCTTCACTGAAAAAATCCTCATCTCGCGCTTCAATATAGGATTCAAACCATTCTTGGTTGGCCAATTCAAACTCTAATAACGCTGCTGCATCTTCTATTTTTAGTAGTTGTAGTGTCACCATAGTCAATTCCCTCAGTGTTGGTAATTGTACTTCTGCTATATCAAACTTATCTTTATTACTAAATTATAGACAAAAAAAACCGCGAGGAACTATCGCGGCTTTTTTTGTCATTTATAGACTAAGTCTTACAAACCTTGTTGGTATTGGTTATTAGTGTTAATTGGAACCATAGTGAATAATTCATCTTGTACACTTACATCGCCATTAACTAGCTTTTCAAAGTGTTTAACTAACTCAATCTTATCGGCTTGTTCTTTAGAACCACCACCGATGTTGGTTAGATCAATGAAAAATTCATCAAATAAATCAGATAAATCTGTCACGATATCCATATTCAAGAACTGTTCGTGGTTATAGATGCTTGGGTAGCCACCTTTTTGTTTATCTACCGCGAACGAAATGCCTTTCACGTTAGTAATTGTGGTGGCTTTCTCACACTTCAGCATACAACCCGCTTCAATCGCTGGTTTATTACAGCCTACTGTTTGTTGGAAGAAACACTGACGGCTTGTCATCATTAAAATTGGGTGATAAATACTGTACGCCAATTTGAAATTTTCAGGACGACGAATGTGCTTCATCTGACCTTTATTGATCTCATTTGAAATAAACGCACCTGCACAATTTAGTGTTTCTTTCATTGTCACTAACGCGTGTGAGTTCGTTGTATTTAAGAATGGACCAGCAACCCACTCAATACCCATTTCAAAAGCTTTGTAAGCAATACCTGTATTGTTGGTTACGATACGAGCCGGTTTTACTTCTTCAAGTACTTTAACGGCTTCGTCGTAGTCTTTACCAATAAGAACCGCCGGGAACCATGGGATCAAACGTGGGTTTTCTAAGAAAATATTGATGTACTTACGATCACGTTTTTTGAAGCTTTCTGGTAACTTGAAGTAAATATCCGCATCTGTTGCATCGCAGACATTTAAGTCAGCAACATCAGCAATCAGCATTGATAACTTAGGCTTCTCTTCCACTTTTGGATAGACAGGCAATGCGTCAACTTCAGTATGTTTAATAACTTCTTTAGACCCATTCATCAAGAATGCGACTTGATCTTTAATTTCTGTCAGCTCTCGGAATGGAACCGCTAAGTTTTCACCTAACTCAGAGAAATCATAACCTAGTAATTCATAGTTAGGGTTAATCACGCCTTTAAAGCGTTTTTCTAGCTCTTTTCCTGTAATCGCTTTTTGACCAGCTTGGCTCAGTAGTGATGTTGATTTCACTTCAAACGTTTCTTGATCATCTTGGCTTGGCGTAACAACGACCGTTAATGGTTCGCCTAACGTTGCCTTAAAAGCAATAGTAACCGCAATTTTATCGATGCTTAATGACTTCACTTTTTCTTCAAGTGTCGCACCCAGTGCATTTTTAGCGCTGTAAAGATCTTGTTTAACTTCTTGAATTTGTACTACATCAATCGAGTTACTCTGCTCAACCGCGTAGTTTACGCTGTTATCACGAGGGTTATCGATGAACATGTCTTTAGTCAAATTGCCTTTCAAGAATTTGTTGGTTAAGCCACGGTTGAATACTTTATGAAGATTTGAGTCATCTTCATATAGCTCACCTGTCTCAACAAATTTATTGATATTTTTACGCCAGTTTTCAACCACGGTATATACGTAGTGAGCGCCTTTAATGCGGCCTTCAATTTTCAATGAGTCGACTTTTGCATCAACTAATTCAGGAAGTTCAAAATACGCTGAGTTATCTTTTAAGTTTAATGGGTATTTAGTACCTACGTTCGTGACTTCGTATTCATCACGACACGCTTGACTACAACGACCACGGTTACCTGAGTTACCCACACTTACTGAGCTTGAGTAACATTGACCAGAGAATGCAATACACAAAGAACCATGAACAAATACTTCTGTTAGCATGTCATGTTCATGAGCAACCGCTGTCATCTCTTTAATTTCATCAATGTTCAATTCACGAGATAAGTTAACACGTGACGCGCCAACTTTTGAAAGGAAATGAAGTTGACCTTCATTGTGTGTCGTTAACTGAGTAGAAGCGTGAACATCTAATGTTGGGAAGTGCTTTTTGATTAGGTTAAAGACACCTAAATCTTGCACGATAATACCATCAAGTGTTGTATTAACTAATTGATTTAATAACTTAACTAATGATTTGATTTCGTGCTCTAAAATAACAACATTTAGGGTCAGAAATACTTCACAACCGTATTCATGAGCTAATCGCAATACACCATTTAGCTCATCAAATGAAAGATTGGATGCGCGGTTACGGGCGTTAAAGATATCTAAACCACAGTACACGGCATTTGCCCCTGCAACGATGGCCGCTTTAATCGCTTCAACATCACCACCAGGTGCCAATAATTCAAGTTTTCTACTCATTATGAAATTGCTCGCTTCGGTTTTTATGTAATAATTTTTTTGAGGGGGCATTCTACTCGCCTCACGCTTTTATTACCACTCATTCGGCTTTTATTGATCTAGATCATAAAGAAATAAGGCTGGATCTCGCCATTTATTCCGTTAATATCGTTTTAATTGCTTTAACTTTTGAGTATTTCATCATGATAACGCCTATTCTTTACTCTCTTCGACAATGTCCATATGCGATGCGTTCTCGTCTTGCTATTTTGCATGCACAGCAGACTGTGGTGCTGCGCGATATTGATATGAACAATAAGCCTGAAGAAATGTTGTCGATTTCACCAAAAGGCACTGTTCCTGTATTGCTACTGGGTGATGGCTCCGTAATCGATGAAAGTCTTGATGTGATGGTATGGGCGCTCACCCAATCAGATCCTAATAATTTGCTCTACTCACACGATGAGACAAAATTCACTCAGATGCTTGATGTCATTAATCAAAGTGACAATGAGTTTGTGGATGCATTGCAAAAATATCGCGCAGCCTCTCGCTACCATGATACGAATGAAGTTGAATGCAGAGAACGATGTTGTGAATGGTTAATGACGATCGAAAAGGCGTTATCTCAGCATGCTTATATTATAGGAGAAACACCGAGTTTGGTGGATTACGCTATCTTGCCCTTTATTCGTCAGTTTTCACGAGTCGATAAAAAATGGTACGCTCAAGCTCCACTTCCTTATTTAAGAGCGTGGTTGGTGAATCATTATAATGACCCTACTTTTTCAAAAGCGATGTTTACACACCCAAAATGGCAGAAAGGATCTGAGAAGATTATTTTTGGGGAATAACCGTCTTTGTTAACCCCCAAGTTGTCCAGAATAAAGCAGTGAATGTTCCATCTCGACAAAGTGTTCATCTTCTCCGATAATTTTATACCCTAACCCGTGATAAAACTGGATAGCTTTAGGGTTATTTTTAAATGAAGAAAGGCTTATCTTAGTGACCCTGTCACTGAAATGATGCTGATAGCATCTCATGACAGAAGCACCTACTCCTTTGTTTTGGTATTTTTTAAAAATGATAAACAGATGAACATGTGCTTTGTTAAGATCCAAATGAGTACAAATTAACCCTAAACGCTCTCCGCTAAACATAACCCAATCAAACCACTCTTGAGGGTATGAATCGAAAAAGCGTTGTTGTTGAAAAGTTTCATCCCAACCAAGTGAACCTTCGACTATAGAATAAAAGTACGTTTTATATATTCCAAACAATGAGGGATACTCACACAATGTGACTTTTTTAAACGTAATTCTTTCCATTGAGTCATCCTTTATTTTCAGCTTATTATTTCAAAGTATCATCTATAATAACTTGGTTTACCTATTCTTTGATTGTAGACCATAAAGAGTGATTTTTTACTCTAGTTCAACCTAGCTCTTTATACCAATCACAGTAAGTAAGTGAACAGAAATAGCGCAGGAAAAATGCTTGAGAACAAGGCGACATTTTCGATAAGTAGTTATTCTACAATCAAAAATTTCGACGCAGTTATCGAGTATTTTAACCAGCTAGGATGGTCAGTTATTTACTACGATTGGTATTACTATACGTTAGCTGATCATTCTTTTTATAAACATAATTTTACTTTTATCTGTTGTTCCTTTGTCTTCGTAACCAGAAACATGATAACCACTTGAAATCAGTAGCTGTAACATTGCAGGGTAACGATTCATAGATTTAACGCTAATCGCTGTATAACCCTGATTATGCGCCCAAGACTCCTGTGCTAAACGTAGTTGTGTCGCTATACCATTTTTGCGAGCTGTTGGAATAACGCCACCAAGCCAGCTGTAAAATTCAAAGTGTGATAATTCATAACCCATTTTATACGCCACAGGTTGCTCATTATGTGTCGCTATTAAAATCAAATGTGTTATATCACTTAACCGTTGTTCTAGTTTCTCTTTGGTATTTCGACCATCAAATTCTGGGATCTGAGCATCTACCTCGAGTACATCTTCTATTGTGCCTTGGCGAATTTCTATTTTCATTTATTGCCCATCTTGAATCATGGCTTTTATCTTAATTGCTTTTTCAAAGTGATCTAATTTATGGGTAGCAATCCACCACGTAGCCGCTTCCATTAATAACTCTGGATCACCGTTTTTATTGGCAAAAAAAGCATAAAAAGATAAGCCTACATTATCCCCTTTTTGCTCTATTTTCTTATCACACACCGTGATGATTTTTGCTCTTAAAATGTCTCTCATAGATCACCCTCATTTTAATTACTCTATCGGCAACGAGTGATTAGTTCCCCAATCCGCCCAAGAACCATCGTATAAAACGACCTCTTTATAACCTATTGATACAGCAGCTAACATCAAAATACATGCTGTTATGCCTGAACCGCAACTGAAGTAAATTTTTGTATCTACTGAAGGTACGCGTTCCTCAAAAATAGTTCGTAATGTCTCTTCGTCTTGGTATGTATAGTTATCTAACAACATAGAAAAAGGGAGGTTTTTAGAGCTTGGGATATGGCCACTACGAACACCTTCACGTGGCTCTAGTGCTTTGCCTAAATAACGCAGTTCTCCACGAGCATCTAAAATTGCAACATCGGTATTTATTACGCTAAGTACTTCGTCCGAGTCACACGCTAAGCCTTTCACCACTTTTGCAGTCGCATTACCTAATATCGATGTTGTTGTGTATTCTGATGCGGTTTCTCTTCCCTCTTTGAGCCATTGAGGTAATCCACCATCCAAGACATAAACATGTTCAAATCCCATTACCTTAAACGTCCACCACGCTCTTGGTGCAGAATAAATACCTTGGTTATCGTATATAACAACCATTGAATCAGAATTAATACCTAGATTCTGTATTGCCTGAGTAAACTGCTCTTCATTGGGAAGCGCATGGGTTTGAGAAGATGTATGATCACAAAAATCGGCTTCTACATCCAATTTACGCGCTGTAGGTAGGCAAGAAAAAGTATCATAAACTAACGGCTCTTTACCTACGACATTCGCCATATAGGCATCCACAATAACGAGATTCTCATCGTCAATATGCTGAGCTAACCATGTCGTTGTTACTAATGATTTAGCTACTAATGGCTTAGTTTCAATTGGATTACTCATCATTCTCTCCTTAATTTGAATCGCGTTTTTTGTTAATTAACATTCATCGTAAGTAATTTGCATCACATCAGGGTAAATAAACTCATAACCCAATGCCTTTTTAATTTTTTCATTACTGATGATTTTAAACGTTTGAGTGTCTGATTCGATAAACTCAGGTGTACTCACCCCTATTCGCTGAGTTGCTTGGGTATAAAACTCGCGTTTACTTGGGTGACTATCAGCACACGCATTAAATAAGTCGTTCCATTTTTCTTGTTTGATTATCTGTGTAATTAACTCTACGCAATCGTCTTGGTGGATCATATTTACCGGTGCATCTGGGTTACTCACAGAACGACCACTTTTTTGAAAAAATCGCCCTGGATTTCGTTGATATCCCACTAAACCACTAAAGCGGATCACCGTTGTTGTAAATACCGATGATTGACAAAACAACGATTCGATTTGAAATAACGCAGAAGATTCAGAGGCCGCAATATCTTCAGTAACCACTCCATTATTATCCGCATATACCGAAGTTGAGCTAACAAAAACCACATGCTTAATAGATGAAGACTCTAAGACACGGATCAAAGCACTAAAGCCAGTTTGATTCTTAGATGGGATCGCGATAACTAGAATATCTGAATCTAGAAATGATCCCCATGATTGCTCTGTTATCTCACCATCAATATCCAAAACATATGGAGTAACAGAGACTGCTTCCAAAGATTCTATTTTTTCTTCACTGCGAACAGAGCCTTTAACAGCAAAGCCATTAGTAACTAAATGTTTTGCTAACGGTAAGCCTAACCAGCCACACCCTAATACACTGATTGATGTCATGATCTTTCCTTAGAATAGCTTCAACTGACTTTCATCGGATAAAACCCATGCACTGTTGTGCGCTTCAAAACCAATTTTGGGGTAATAACCTTCTGCTTGTGGGGCAGCTAACAAAATCAACTTACAGTCAGAAGAGACTTCTTCTTTTGTCACTAAGATAAGGTACTTACCTACACCCATTGATTGAATGCTCTCATCAACAGCTAAATCAGATAAATAACAACAGAAATTAAAATCTGTCACTGAACGAGCAATACCAATGAGTTCGCCATCTCCCCATGCCGTAACAATTAAATTTGAGTTATCTAACATGGCTTGTATTTTTTCAATATTATCAATGGGGCGACGTACACCTAAAGACGTTTTCTTTAGCAAGGTTATAAACTGCTCAGCACTAATCGGTTCATTTACTTTATAATCGATTTCCATATTCTCTCCGTCTCAATCTTGTTAATTCTTTAAAGACACAATAACAAGTTATTCAACAATATCTAGGGCAAGAACTAAACGATCTTCACCAATATCAAAATAGTCTTGCTCTTCTTCTACTAAGTAAAAGCCATATGATTGATATAAGGTATACGCTCCTGTATTTTTAGGGCACACCGTCAATAATAATCGCTTATATTGTTTGGCATTCTCAATCGCTGTTTCTAATAATTTTTTACCTAAGCCACAGCCTTGTGCGCTCTTTGATACTGCCAACGATAATACCCAAGCATCTCCTTTAGTTTCACTCGATGGCACTTGCAACACATACCCTGAAACCTCACCTGCTTTTTTAGCCACAAGTAAACCATCAGACCAACAGTCAAAGGCTTGTCGAATAAAAAAAGAAGGATATCCATGCGTACCAAACGCTTCTGTTTCTATTTCATAAACTTTCTTTAAATCAATTTTCTCTGCTGCTCTGACACTTACCATTAATATATTTCCCTGACTGTAGCGCTAATCACATTGCGAATATGCTTTCGCTTATAATTTATACTCTTTGAAACAACTCGCATAGTTAAAACTGATTCATGTTTCTAGATAACCGAACCTTATAAAAACTTCTATAGTTATTCTAACTTATTTTTATTCTATAAATAACGACAAGGAAAGTTATCCATGTTTAAACTCGCTATACTCCCTTCGTTACTTGCCTGCAGTTTTGCAGCCAATAGTTTCACAATGAATCCTCAACCAGATCCTGAAAACCCAACAGGTTATGTTGTCTCTAAAGCTGAAATTAAGGCTGCTGAAGATGCGAAAACATTAGACCCTATGTACGACGTATGGGCTAAAGCGCTAGAAACATTGCCAAATGCTGCAGTAGAAGCCATTGATGCCAGTGTTGCAACCAACCCAGCTAACGTAAAGCGTGTTGAACGAGTTTTCCCACAATCTGAATGGTTCTTCTTAACTCAAATGGCAGCGCCTGAATATACGTATACACGTTTCTTGCGTGCTATTGGTAAGTTCCCTGCTTTTTGTGGTGACTATACGGATGGACGCGACGCTGATGCTATTTGTAAAAAATCAATCGTAACGGCATTCGCGCATTTCTCTCAAGAGACTGGTGGGCATATTGCTATTGATAACGTGTCAGATAACCCTCTTGCGCTTGAAGAATGGCAACAAGCCTTAGTCCATGTTCGTGAAATGGGATGGTCTGAAGGTCAAGAAGGCTATACCACAGGGTGTGGCCAAAATGACTGGCAAAATAAACGTTGGCCATGTGCGGCTGGTGAAGGCTATTTTGGCCGTGGTGCAAAACAATTATCTTACCACTTTAACTACGGCGCTTTCTCTGAAGTCATGTTCGATGGCGATGCTACTGTGTTGCTCAATAATCCTGGGCTAGTTGCTGATTCTTGGCTAAACCTAGCATCAGCCGTTTGGTTCTTCTTAACGCCTCAAGCACCAAAACCTGCCATGCTGCATGTTATTGACCGTACTTGGACCCCTTCTCAACGAGAAACTGATGCAGGCATTGGTTATGGGTTTGGTACAACAATTAATGTCATTAATGGCGGTATTGAATGTGGAGAGCAGAACAAAGACAAAGGCCAGCCAGTTAACCGTATTCGCTATTGGGAAGGGTTAGCACAACATTACGAAATCCCAGTTGAAGCAGATGAAGCAAATACGTGTTGGCAACAAACCCCTTATGGCAGTTTGAATCTAAATGGTGCGACCGATGTACTTTACACTAACTGGGATGGTAACTGGAAATACTACCCTGATCGTCCAGAAGGCGCTTCTTTTGAGTGTGAATTAGTTGGCTTCCAAACTGCATATTCCGCACTTGTTCCTGGTGACTATGAAAAATGTGTCACTAACTTCTATGAGTCTCACGCTAACTGGCCTGTAACTCGTGTTGTTGAAACGCTTCCAACGGATCCATCAGAGCCAACCGACCCGACGGATCCAACAAACACGTGGGATGCAGGCAAGGTTTATAACACTGGCGATCAAGTGGTTGTAAATGGTGTAACTTACCAAGCTAAATGGTGGAACCAAGGTGATAACCCTGCAACGAGCACAACAGGTGTTTGGGAAGTGATCAGTGGGACTCCAACAACACCTGTCGACCCTACACCTGTAGAGCCTACACCGCCAACGCCTGTTGACCCTACTCCAGTAGAGCCGACGCCACCAGCACCGGTAGAGCCAACACCTCCTACTGAACCAACAGATCCATCATCTACATGGGATGCAACAGTCACTTATAATACGGGTGACCAAGTAACCGTTAATGGTGTTACGTATCAAGCTCAGTGGTGGACTCAAGGTAATAACCCTGAAGCTTCTGGTGAATGGGGAGTTTGGAAAAGAGTGTAATACTACCTAATTAAATAGATGTTTAGGTGTTTAAACGTAAAAAGCCCTTCAGCGTTAACTGAAGGGCTTTATCATATTAAGTGAACTAAGCAGTAACTGGTGTTAACGACTTAGCTTGTGTCTCTACATACCAAAATGCCAATAATGATACACCCCAAAATTGGAACAAATATTGAACATCTGAAGCCCCTGCTAATGTTTGAGAAACAGCCATTGATGCTGTAACAAACAAAGAAGACAACAAACCTGCTTTCAATAATGTTTTAGGCTTATTCGGTAGTATTTCTAATTTCAAAAATGAAGCAATTAGAAGAAAAACGGGTAAAATCTGTAGAGCAATCAATACAGGAAACAAATAGTCATACATAGGTACCAATAATGCGTTTGTTAATGGCTTTTGCGACCATGTACCTGCTATATACTCTTTCCAGCCATCCCAGCTGTCACCGTGTCGTGTTCCAAATAAAATGCCATAAAACTTATCAACCACCCCATTTGAAAACCAAAATGGTGCAAACAACATATAGAATGGTAAATATTTAATAACATCAATCGCTTTTTCTAATTTTTTCATCATAATTTCCTAAGTAAAATAAAAATAATTCATTCATTTTTATACCAATATAATTAGTTAAATAACCTATTTATTACGCAGGAAAATTACTTAGACGAAGGCGAATATTTTAATATGTAGTGATTCTACAATACGTATTCTTCGCGCAACTATTGAGTGATTTAACCAGCAATAATGTTCAGATGACTATTGGAATTGGTATTACTTAAGTTTTTATTCCAGAAAGACACAAAATCGAAGATGCCGCCGTCGAACCTTTTGAACTTGCTGTTCTAGTGGCTCAAAAAATAAGGGAGGAGCATGTAAAAGAGGGGTAAGAAGTAGAGCAACACCAAGCAGCAACCACGCACATAACAAAAGATCATGTATGCTATTTTCAAATGACAGTAAGTGTTCAACTAAATCACATTTCTGAGCAACTTGTTGAGTTCCAGTATCAATAGTCGAATCAAGCTGGTGCACTCTCGCTTGCGCTTCAATTAAATGGTCTTGGCAGCTAGATGTAACTCCAACCAATTGACTAAAGCAAATGAACACACTTAAAAGAACAAAGCTTAATAATAGCTTTGCTCTAGAATGTTTATCTCTATTTGAAATAAGTGCGGTCATAATAATCATAATAGTAAATCGAAGGACAATTAAACCAGTTTGAAAAAATAAACTCTATGATGTGTATCAGTTTTTACTTTATAAATAACAAATTACGCAAATTACAATAAATAAATTAACCTACACTCTCGTCTGAGCTAACTTAAGATAGGAATGCAACTCGTCATTTTTATATTCAATCGCTGAGTGAATATTAACGCTAGAGTTTGCCACAATTACAAAATCGTATTGGTTTTCACCTTTAAATATTGATACATACAATAAGCCATCATCTAATACCCAATGGCCCACCGTCTTTAATCTATCAAATAAAGTAAACTCAGTTAAGCTGCCATTTTTGGTGAAAATCAGCTCTGTTATATACCCTGCCGTGCAACTTTTTATCCAATGAGCATCATAGATTTCTGGTAGCTGAAACTCTCTCTTTGTTGCTAACCATTTTTTATATTCATTATCTACAAATTCGCCACCATCAAGAGCTGACTTATCAATTATAGAAGTCTCTTTTATTTCACGGTAAAAAAGTTGCAGCAGTATTTGATCTTTGTCTAACATCTATTTACTCCTAATAATTGAAGAATGCCCCCTCCCTGATCTTGGAAAGAGTAACCATTTCACTCAAATAGCAGGCAATAAAAAAGGCTTACCACAGATTATGTGATAAGCCTCCCATTCGTTCTATGTTTCTATCTTATACAGTCGCTGTTTTTTGATTAACTGCTTCAGATTGATTCTCTTGCTCGGCACTTTTCATTCGTAATACAGCAATAGGTGCTGAAATCAATGCAAAACCAAGTAGGATTGAAACTGGAACCGCGGTGATCACAATGAAAGATTGTAGAGCATTTAATCCACCATCCCCTGCAATCAATAATACGCCGGCAACAATACCCATCATTAACGCCCAAAATAGACGTTGGAAACGTGATGGTTTATCAGTTCCCTCTACAGCCATTGCAATTGAATATGCCATTGAGTCACCTGTTGTAGCAACAAACGTCGTCGTAAGCACTAAAAATGCAGGAATTAATAACCAGCTTAGTGGTAATTGCTCTAATGACGCTAACAGTACTGCAGGTAAACCCGCTTCTTGTAATGGTCCAGAGATGCTACCTGGGGTTTGTAACTCAAGGAAGATCCCTGTACCACCTAGTGCCGAGAACCAAAAGTTTGTCGCAATAGGAGCAATAATTGCCACGGTAATCACTAACTCACGAACGCTACGACCTTTAGAAATTCGCGCAATAAAGATAGCCATCATTGGTGCAAAACCAATAAACCATCCCCAGAAGAACCAAGTCCACCACGAGTTCCATGCAGGATCTGCGGTACTTAAGCTCATTTCTGGTAGGTGTTGAATATAGTTACCAAATGCAAGACCAAACTCAGTAAAGATAAAACTTGTTGGGCCTAGTACCAAAATGGCTACTAATAAAGTGACCGCGCCAATAACATTCATTCGGCTTAACCACTGTAAGCCCTTGTCCATCCCCGTAAAGGCTGAAACTGAATAAATTGCCACAATCATAGATAAAAGACCGATTTGACTCATCAGTGAACTTTCAAGTCCTGTCAGTACCGTTAAGCTGTAACTAAGTTGCGTTGCTAAGAAACCAATTGGGCCAATTGTACCAGCGGCAACCGCAATAATTGAACAAGCATCAATCAATGAGCCTAACCAATGATTTTCAAGTTTGTTGCCTAAAATTGGATATAGCAAAGCACGGGGACGCAATTTAACGCCACAATTATAATGTGCGTACATTAGTACAATCGTACTTAATGTGCCTAATACAGCCCATGCTAGAAAGCCCCAATGCAAAAAACTTTGGCTTAACGCAGGCGCTACGGCTGCAAGGGTGCCAGTTTTAACATCAGAAAAAGTTGGAGAAGGTGTAATGAAGTGAAAGATTGGTTCAGCAGCTGACCAGAAAACGCCACCGCCTGCAAGTAAGGTACACATGATCATTGCGACCCATTTGAACGTACCGAACGTTGGTTTTTCTTCACCACCCATCTTAATTTTGCCATAACTGCTCATCGCTATGATAAGAGCTATAACAAATGTGATGATCATTAACCACTGCCACCATAACCCAAACATGGTCGATGCTGACATAAATAAGGTTTGAATCGTTGCTGTAAATGTTGAGAGATCAACAAGAGCAAAGAGAAGGAATAAAAGGATAAATCCTATAGTAAGTGTTGGAACTAGTTTATCGCTATTTTCATTGCTATTTTTAAACATGGGTATCCCACTTGATGCGTGAGGGATGGAACTCTAACAGCTTAAAAAACGTAAAACCAGTGAAATATTTTTAAAAAAGGCAAAAAAACAGTCAAATATTTATGATTTTAATCACTAAATTTAAAATTTAAGCCATAAAATCAACAACCTATAAAATACACCATAAAACACCACAACAACCTATAATAATTTACACATTTATCAAAATAACTCATTGTGATTAGAGAATATTGAACTTTTCTTATCCGACTATCTTCAGAATAAAATTCATGTTCTATTCATCTTCGCTGTTTTATACTGATGCTGTATTGACTTAATTAGGAAGCATCATGCTAAAAAAATCAGCCTTATACCTTGCTGCCCTATTCACTTTTTTCCCATTATCACAAAGTGCTTTTGCGAATGCTCACCCTGATGGACATCAGCTCATTCAAGATGTTCATCAAAATGGCGCTAAAATAGATATCGATGAAGATCAAGATGAAGTTTATGACGCAGTTCAAGCCGGTTTGGTAAAGCCATTTTCTGAGCTTTACGCTATGGTTGAGAAAGACTTCCATGGCCGAATTATCAAAGTAGAGCTGGATGAAGACGACAATGAATGGACCTACGAATTAAAACTGGTACATGAAAACAATATAATCAAAGTTGAATATGATGCAGCAACGTTAGCAATTACAGAGATTAAAGGCCGCGATATTCGCGCAGCTCTTAAATAACAACAAAAAAGATAATCACTAAGAGAATAATAATGAAAATTTTAGTCGTAGAAGATGACCCACGCTTAGGTGAACAAATTGTAGAAACCTTAGAAAGTGCTGATTGGGTTCCAGAATTATCTCAAGATGGTGTCGATGCTTTATATCGCGCAACAACAGAAGAGTGGGATGCGATTGTTCTCGATCTTGGCCTACCAAAGTTAAATGGACTAACCGTATTGAAAAGTATTCGAGATGAAAACATCAATACACCCGTCATTATTCTAAGTGCTCGCGATACCCTATCTCAGCGTGTTGAAGGGTTAAATGCAGGGGCCGATGATTATTTAACCAAACCTTTTGAAATGGTTGAATTAATCGCTCGGATTCGCGCTCAATTACGTCGCGCTTCTGGTAACGCTTCTCCTATTTTAAAAATTGGGGAATTAAGTTTAGATACTCGTAGCTCAAAAGTGTTATGGCAAGAACAAGCAGTAAGCTTAACGGCATTAGAGTACAAAGTTGTTGCCTACTTTATGCATAACCCTGAGAAAGTTATCTCTAGAACTACCTTAGTTGAACACATTTATAAACAAGATTTTGATCGTGACTCAAACACGGTTGAAGTATTTATCGGTCGAATTCGTAAAAAAATATCACCACAAATTATTAAAACGGTTCGTGGTCTTGGCTATCAACTAAACCCTTAGAATATAAAAGGTCTACTGTGAATACATCACCGAGACAATTCAAAGATACCTTCAAAAAATTGAGTCTAAAAAGCCGCTTGCTTCTTGCTGCGGCTTTTTGGCTATCTGCCATGATATTTGCTGCGGGAATTGGTATCCCTAAATTAGTAAACGATTATCTAGTCCAAGATGTAAAAAGTCAGTTATCGCTTTCAATGGATGAGATCACCGCTAATATCGAAGTGAATAGCGAAGGTAATCTCATCATGCCATCGCGTTTATCTGATCCTCGCTTTAGTCAGCCTTACAGTGGCCTTTATTGGAGCGCATCAACTAAAGGTGATGATCTTCGTTCGCGATCTTTGTGGGATAAAAAGCTCACATTCAAAGAAGATAATTTATCTATTAACCCAAAAGTGAAAGGCGCTAATAACGAAGAACTTATTTATATACAAAAAAATATTTACCTTCCTGAAATTAAACAGCCAATAACCATCACTGTTGGTCTTGATGAAGATCCATTAGAAAAAACCTTACATCAACTTACAGGCCAGCTCTGGATCATTCTTGGCTTATTATTTAGTGGGGTTTTATTTCTTATCGGTATTCAAGTCAGTTGGTCACTTCGCCCTCTAGCTAAAATGCAATCTGAATTAGTGATGCTGCGTAAAGGTGAACAACAGGCATTAAGTCAGCATTATCCTCAAGAAATCGCGCCATTGGTTTCTGATCTCAACGCACTATTATTTCATTACCAAGAGTTACTTGAACGTGCTCGTCATCATGCAGGTAATTTATCTCATTCATTAAAGACGCCTCTATCGGTACTTAAAAATGAATTAGAATATTTGAGCGTTGAAGATAAAAATCGTCTGTCTGCCCCTATTGCTCAACTGCAAGCACATATTGATTATCACCTTAGTCGTGCTCGCATGGCAGGTTCAATGAATATCCTCTCAGTGGCTACCTCACCCTCTGAACGAGTAGATGCGATCTCAATGGCGTTTGATAAAGTCTATGCTGAACGTGAAGTGATATTAATAAATGAGTTAGACAGTGAAGATCATATCGCCGTCGATAAAACTGATCTCGATGAGATGCTAGGAAACTTACTTGAAAATGGATATAAATGGGCACATTCAATGATCCGTGTTCATTCTAAGCAAGTTGAAGCAAATCAAATTCGTATCATAATTGAGGATGATGGTAAAGGCATTCCTGAATCAGAGTTTGAGCAAGTCATTATACGCGGTATCCGTTTGGATGAAACGACTCCAGGAACAGGTCTTGGGCTAAATATCGTGAGTGAAATGGCGTACAGTTATCGCGGCTCGCTTGAATTATCAAAGAGTACAATGGGAGGACTAAAAGCCACCCTAAGATTCCCACTAGTAAAAGAGTGAAAATATTAAAAAGAGAAAAAAAGGAAAGCCACACGTCTCAAAATGTGGCTTAATTTGGAACTGTTCGGGGTCATAACCGGACGTGCTAACTATCTAATATCACTAATTAAATTTCAAGACTTTTTATAAACACTCCGCTTAAAAAAAAACCAATATGAGACCTTAGTGCATAAATTTGTGAGTCAGATAACATTTCTTTTCTGGTCGTTCTTACTCACTTACCGATCCTATCCTAGTATTACGATTAACCTACCAAATTATCGTATTGCTGCTGATTAGACTTTGTTGGCAAATAAACCGTAAATACCGAGCCTTTTTCAAGTTGCGAGCAAACTTTAATTTCCCCATCCGTTTGGCTGAGTAAACTCTGAGATACAGAAAGACCAAGCCCAGTACCCTCTCGTTTGGTGGTATAAAATGGGTCAAAGATCCGACTTAATTGCTCTGAAGTCATTCCACTACCAAAGTCTTCCACTTCAATAATAGCACCACGTTCTTCGCCTTCTTCACACCATGTACGGCTTCGAATGATCAACTTCCCCTTGCTGTTCATGGCATGAATACCATTCATCTGTAAATTAACCAATACTTGTAGCAGATGATGGCGATTCACTTCTACTCGTGGTGGCTGTTCAAAATCAAACTCCACCTCAATATCTCGCTTATGCGCCCCGGTTCTAACTAAGGTCACACTCTCTTCAATGATAGGGTTAATGTATTGCCAAGTAACTTGATCTTGAATCCCACCTTGTCTGCTATATTGCAACAAACTGCGCGTGATATTACGAATTCGATCTATCTGCTCCATTATCGTATCAAGCTCTTCTGAAATAACCTCTGCGCCCTCCCCAAGCTCATACTTAATCAACTCAGTGTTACCTAAGATTACGGCGGTTGGGTTATTAATCTCGTGCGCAATACCAGCGGTAAGCTCCCCTAAAGAGGCCAACTTCTCACTCATGATTAACTTATCTTGAGCTTGTTTGAGTAACTTAATGTATTGCTCTAACTCAATGGTTTTTTCATGCAAACTGGCGGTTCTTGATTCCACTTTTGATTCGAGTTCTTTTGAGGCTAGTTGAATTTCCAAATTTCGTTGCTGAAGTTGATCAAGCATGTTGTCAAACTGCTGAGCTAAACTTGCAAGTTCATGATGATTATTAAGACCTAAATCGCCAATACGAACGTCTTTTCCCATCTGTACTGATTTAACAACATAATGGATTTTTTCTATTGGCTGAAAGAGATCCCTAGCACCTCGATGTACAAAAGTAGTCGATAATAAAAGAGTAATTAATATTGTTACTCCTGCCTCAACTAAATTTTGAAAATATTGTTTTAACAGTGGCCACTCAAGGTAGCCGGTATAGAGCATTCCGATCACCTTATCATTCATGTCTCTAATTGGTTGATAAGCGGAAATATACCAAGTGTTATATACATAAGCCCTATTAACCCAGCGCTCTCCATTTTCTATTACGTTATTTTTTACTTCCGCAGATACCATCGTTCCGATAGCACGGCCTTGATTGAGTGATTTATTCGCAAAATCATTATGTAACGGTACGTTCGTACTAATACGTAAATTATCTAGAAATAACGTTACTGTCCCGTAGTTATCAGCGGCTAAATCGCCCTCTGGATAAATTAAATCTCGAATGCGGTCAACTAAAAAGGTGCTATTATTTAAAAGAATACCGCTATCTACAATCCATTCTAAATGGCCGTGTTCATTAAAAATAGGAATTAAAGTACGGCTGATTAGTCCTCTCTTTTCTATGCTGTTGTCTTCTTTATTGACAACATAAGCTTTAGATGCCAATACAGGTGAAATATTTTTTAAAGTATCTGGTTCCATGACTTGGAAAAATGTCCGAGAGATCCCCAACGACAATGCTTTTACAATAGTTGCAGGTAACTGATCTACATAACTAATGGGGTGAAGCGCTATATAATCTGAATTGTACCTCCCCGCTTGATCTATTACCCAGTTTGTAAAGTCAGAATCTTTCTCTTTTAGTTTAATTTGAAATGGATAAGACTCAACAAAACCGCGAAGCTCTGCTCCTTGCTCTTTCTGTAAAAAAACAATGCTATTATTGGCAATAGAAAGTTTGCTTCCTACATCATTGAGTGCATTTTGCCAGGTATAATGTACCGACCAGAATGCGGTAATAACAACCAGCGCAAATAGAGTTAAAAACAGTGGCACCGAGTTTAACCACAATAATCTATATCTCACCATGGTTTGAACACGTCGCTTCCATAACGACAAAGACAGCATCATGCGATTTCTTCACTCCACTCTTTAAATTTTCTTTCTAATGTTTTACGAGCGACGCCAAGTTGCCTTGCTGCAGCAGATTTATTTCCATCGTGCAGATCCACTACCGTGATGATGTGCTTCTTTTCAACTTCTTTTAATGTCCATTGCTCAGGGTATTCATCCATTTCTGGCATACACGAACATTCCGTTGGTTCTTTATCGATGATTTGCTCTTGGTTAGATGATTGGTGCTGCAATGGCACATCACCTTGAAGACTAACCCAATGATCTACTGGCGGTTTACCCAGTAAAATACAACGCTCAATCATATTTTTTAACTCGCGGATATTACCGGGCCAATCATACTGAGCCATAGCGACGATATCTTCGTGAGCCCAATGAATCGGTTTTAATCCCATTTCTTTTGCTATCATGTGTGAAAAGTGTTCTGTTAAACAGGCCAAATCCGCTTTACGTTCACGCAGAGCAGGTAAAGATACCGTTAGAACATTTAAACGATAAAAGAGATCTTTTCTAAAATTACCCTTTTCTACTTCTTTCACTAAATTACGATTGGTTGCTGCTACAATACGAACATCAACTGGAATTTCTTTTTCAGAACCCACGGGGCGAATGGCTTTTTGCTCTAAAGCGCGTAAAAGAGAAGATTGCATCCCTATTGGCATTTCACCAATCTCATCTAAAAATAGAGTTCCACCGTTAGCAACTCTAAATAATCCCTCACGTCCTTTTTTAGCTCCAGTAAAGGCACCTGATGTATGACCAAACAGTTCACTTTCAAGAAGATCAGGCGCAATAGCCCCACAGTTAAGGGGGACAAATGGACCGTTACGGTGACTTAATTGGTGTAAGCCACGAGCCACAAGCTCTTTACCTGTACCTGATTCACCTTCAATAAGAACTGCTGCATTTGATGGTGCAAATTGAGCAACCATCTGTTTTAGCTCTATGGTTTTTTCCGCATTACCGATCATTTCAATTGGGTTGTTTTTTTCCACTTCTCGCTGTAATACAAAATTAGTGCGTTCAACTAAACGACGATCCATACAACGCTTCACCGCTTGCAGCATATTTTCAAGATTAAACGGTTTTAAAATAAAATCAGCAGCACCTAATCGCAATGCCTGAATTGCAGTACCTAACTCTGCATACCCGGTCATAAATATGACGTCGTAGTTTCGAGAGTCAGAAGCTATACTCTCTTGCCACTCTAATCCAGTTTGGCCTGGTAAATTGATATCAAGAATAATCAAATCAAGATGGTGAGATTGGCGAATAGCTTCGGCATCTTCAATGGTTCCAACAGTATGAACCTGTCCAAATTGTTTACTTAAAGCTTTTTTTAGTATGGTCTGCATACCTACTTCATCATCAACAACAAGCACTGAAAATGCATTCCAATCTAATTTCGAGACCATAGAGCTTCCTAATTTATACGCTTTAACGAGATATGTGGGTCAAAATGTCCTAATTATTCTACCCTGTATTCTACAAAATGTATCCTTTCGTGTGAGACATTTTGTCCTAGTCACATTTTTTGTAGGGCTTTTATGCCAGGATACCCATCAATCGCTTAAATATCATTAAGTTAAAGATAGTACTATCAATATTATTTCTGGCATAGTGATTGCTTTAATGGCGATGAGTCTATTCATTTATTGCACTTGCAGTAATTTTAATAACACTACATGGATATAACATGAACAATAAAATCAGTACGTTTACAGTGATGGCTATCCTGGCTCTTGGTTCTTTTTCTGCAACCAACGTATATGCAGATGATGCTAGTATCGTTCGTCTTGCAACGACAACAAGTACTTACCACTCTGGTTTACTTGATTACCTATTGCCTGAATTTAAAAAAGATTCTGGCTACGAAGTTCAAGTATTGGCAGCGGGCACAGGTAAAGCGCTAAAAATGGGCGAAAATGGTGATGTTGATTTAGTAATGACTCACGCCCCTAAAGCAGAAGCAAATTTTGTTGAAAAAGGCTATGGCGTTGATCCAAAAGCATTAATGTATAACGATTTTGTTCTAGTTGGTCCTAAAGCCGATCCTGCACACATTCACGGCATGAAAGACGTGACTGCGGCATTCAAGAACATGGCGGAATCAGACGTTACTTTCGTTTCTCGCGGTGACGACTCTGGCACAAACAAAAAAGAATTGATTTTATGGTCTCAAGCTAAGATTGAACCAAACTTTGGTGGCTACAAAGCCGTTGGCCAAGGTATGGGACCAACATTGAACATGACTTCTGAGCTACAAGCCTACACATTAACAGACCGTGGTACTTGGCTAGCTTACCAAAACAAACTTGATCTTGAGATCATGGTTGAGGGCGACAAGCGTCTATTTAACCCTTACCAAGTGATTCTGATTAACCCTGAGCGTTACAAGAACTTAAATACGAAAGGCGCTCAAGCATTCAGTGATTGGTTAATTAGTGATAAAGGCCAAGCAATGATCGATAGCTTTACTCTTAATGGTAAAAAACTGTTCACTGCGGACGCTAAATAATCCATGACTATCTTAGCCACCTCTCACGAAGCCATTCAATTACTGTTTAGCGGTGATGCTGCATTATGGAGCATCGTTGGTGTTTCATTTTCTGTCTCACTATTTGCAATGGCAGTTGTGTTATTGCCAGCACTCTTGTTGGCGTTTGCGCTTGCGTATGGCTCGTTTCCTGGGCGGTGGCTACTGCTCTCTATTATTAACACATTACAGTCAGTACCTACTGTTGTGATTGGCTTATTGCTGTATATGGTTCTTTCTCGATCTGGGCCTCTTGGCGATTGGCAACTACTTTTTACTCAAGAGGCGATGGTCATTGGTCAAATGTTCATCTGTTTCCCTATCATGGTTGCCATGATGCACGGCGCATTTCAACACAGTGACCGACGAGTGTGGGAAACCGCATTTACCCTCGGCGCTTCATTACCACGTGCTTTTGGTAGTTTAATTTGGGAAACGCGATTCCCTATCCTAGCCGCCGTTATTGCTGGGTTTTCTCGAATTATTACTGAAGTCGGCTGCTCTATGATGGTCGGTGGTAACATCCTTAATGCAACACGAAATATTCCAACCGCAATCGCTATGGAAAGCCAAAAAGGTGCCTTTGCTCAAGGGGTTGCCCTTGGTATTGTGCTATTGATTTTAGCTTTGGTATTAAATTTTTTACTCTCTATCACTCGTGGTAAAGGGTATTTACGTACTTAGTAGGCATAAAAAATGACAATAAGAATCACTGCCGATAATCTATCGATGCGATTTAATGATCGTGTGCTTTTCCATATCCCACATTTATCATTAGGACCAAAAGAGTCTGTCTATTTACGTGGCGCTAATGGTGTAGGTAAAACAACACTACTTAAGATTTTATCTGGATTACAAACGCCAACATCAGGAAAATTAAGCCTCAATCAACCACACTGGACTGCACGTTTGTTTGGTCGCTCAGGCAATAATCAAATTGTGTACCTGCATCAAAACCCATTTTTATTTGATGGTACGGTTTTCGATAATGTTATTTATGGCATGAAATACACCACCATGAATAAACTTGAAAAACGCAATATGGTGATCAATGCGCTACGCATGGTTGGCCTTGAAACGTTAGCTGACGAGCATATTTCTGTTTTATCTGGTGGTGAAAAACAACGTGTCGCTATGGCACGAGCTTGGGTGCTAAAACCTTCTATACTGCTAATGGACGAGCCAAGTGCCAGTGTTGACCAAGAATCCATCGATTTATTGGTTATTATGGCGAAAGATCTCCTTGAACGTGGCTCTAGCATTGTCGTCACCAGTCACCAAACCAACGCATTAACTGAAATTTGTCATCGTCAATGGACCATTTCAGACGCAAAGCTGATAGAATCAACCCCATTAAAAGTGATCGTTAGCAAGGATAAATATGCTCCAGCCAAAGCAAACTAGTTGGGTAATTTTAGCGGGTGGACAAGCTCGTCGTATGGGCGGTAAAGATAAAGGGTTTGTTCTATTTCAAGATAAACCGTTAATTGAGCACGCTTTAGATACATTAACACCTCAAACTGACCAGATTGCCATCAATGCTAACCGCAGTACTGAAGAATACTCACGTTACGCGGTCACCTTTCCAGATCAGTTTAGTGAATACCCTGGTCCATTGGCAGGAATGCATTCTGGCCTAATAAATATGAATTCTGACTGGGTTGGATTTATTCCTTGTGATTCCCCTAACCTTCCGAGCAATTTAGTTTCATTGCTTTGCGATGCGGTAAAAGAAGACACTGATATTGTTGTTGCTCACGATGGTGAGTACATGCAACCTGTCGTCACTTTAATGCACAAACGCATTATTCCTAAAATTGATGCCTTCTTAGCGCGCGGTGACAGAAAAATCATCCTATTATACAAAGAGTGTAATACCGTATTTGCTGATTTCTCTGACTACCCTAATGCTTTTATCAATTTGAATAGCCCTCAAGAACTCGAACAATTTGGATCTTTATTATGAGCTTAACGACTGCGTCTATCCCTTTATTGGGTTTTGCTGCTTATAGCGGCACAGGTAAAACGACATTATTAGAAAAGCTATTACCAAAACTGACTGATATGGGACTAAAAGTCGCAGTCATTAAACACGCTCATCATAATTTTGATATCGACCAAGAAGGTAAAGACAGCTACCGCTTACGTAAAGCGGGTGCAAGCCAAATGTTGATTAGCTCTCGTTTTCGTAATGCGTTGATTACTGAAACGCCTGATGAAGAAACGACCTGTCAACAACTCATCAATAAGTTAGATCAAACTGAACTTGATTTGATTCTTATTGAAGGCTTTAAACAGCTGCCATACACCAAGATTGAATTGCATCGTGATGAAATAGGCAAGCCTTGGATTTTCCCAGAAGATAACAACATTATTGCGATTGCCTCTGATTCCAAAGCCAAATCAGAGCTACCGCAAATGGATATCAATGATACCGATGCTATCACTGCGTTTATTGCTGACTACGTAAAACAGCATCAGCATAAACAACAAAGTAATTTATCAGCTAATTGTGATGAATTATCTCCTGCGTTTTTATCTGTTAGCCAGGGAAGAGCTAAGATTTTAGAAGCAATTACTTCTCTAAATTCACAAAGTGATGTGTCTTTAGTTGAGTCGATTAACGCATTAGCCGCTCAAGATATTTTATCGCCGATTAATGTTCCTCAACATAACAATTCAGCAATGGATGGCTATGTGATTTGTGGTGATGATTTAGAGCGCGAAAGCTATACGGTCGTTGCTGAAATCATGGCAGGTCACAGCTATGATCGCCCTCTTCAGCATGGTGAAGCCGCAAAAATCATGACGGGTGCGCCTGTGCCTGAAAATGGTAATACGGTGATCATGCGTGAACAAGCGATTCAAGAAGCTGACCAAGTACGTTTCGACGCGGGTAAATCAGGCATTCGTAAAGGGCAAAACGTTCGTTTAGCTGGTGAAGACCTTGCTATAAACCAAATCTGTGTAGCAAAAGGCTCACGCATTACGGCTCCTGAAGTGGGCATGCTGGCGTCTTTAGGTATTGCTTCTGTCCCTGTTATCGTTAAAACAAAAGTGGCTATCTTCTCGACAGGTGATGAAGTTCAAGCGCCGGGTGAAGCACAAAAAGCCAACTCTATTTACGACTCTAACCGCTTTACGCTGACGGCGTTATTACAGAAAATCGGTTGCGAAGTGATTGATTTCGGTATCATTGAAGACAGTGAAGCCGCTTTAGAATCAACACTTTCTCAAGCATCACAACAAGCAGATATGATCTTATCTTCTGGTGGTGTGTCGGTTGGTGATGCGGACTACATCAAAACGATTTTAGATAAGTTGGGGAATATTAACTTCTGGCGTATCAATATGCGTCCGGGGCGCCCTCTTGCCTTTGGTCATATTGGTGATACCCCTTTCTTTGGTTTACCGGGCAACCCTGTTGCAGTAATGGTGGCGTTTTTACAATTTGTTGAGCCTGCATTACGTAAACTTCAAGGCGAAGATGACTGGAAACCTGAGACTTTTACGGCAATTGCTAAAGAGTTTATTCGCTCTCGCACTGGCAGAACGGAGTACAGCCGTGGTATTTACTCTATTAACCAAAATGGTCAAATGGAAGTGGTAACCACAGGTAAGCAAGGCTCTGGGATCTTACGTTCGATGAGTGAAGCCAACTGCTTAATTGAAGTGCAACCTGAGGTTGAATCAGTGGCTATTGGTCAGAAAGTGACGATTATTCCGTTGGGTTCGAGAGTGTAAATAAATTAGTATTCTAGTTTATTGCTAGGCACTTTGATGGTATAAAGTGCCTAAAATACCGTGTTCAAAAATTATAAGGCTCCAAGATGTCTAAAATGTTCTTCAAAGGTCGTATCGAAACTCGTCAAAACCATGTTCTTTCTGGTTTTAACACCAAGCGTGACGTTAAGTTAGGTACTGAAGAAGCACCACTAACTTTAGTTGTTCAAACAGAAGAGCGTAAAGTTGAAATTGAAGCGCAGCTTACTGAGCACAACTTATTCGCAAACATCGAAGTGAATGCTGAGAAAGAAGAAAATATTCTTGAGCTTGAAGGCGTTTTAAACAAGCCAAAAACAACTCGCTTTGAAAAAACACCTAACCGCAACGAACCTTGTTCTTGTGGTAGCGGTAAGAAATACAAAAAGTGTTGTGCTTAATAACGACTCCGTTATTTAACTTTTAGCTAAACAGCTGATTGTATTTCAAAAAAAGAGCCTCTGTTTATCTGTTAGTAATAACAAACAACATGAGGCTCTTTTTGTATCTGCATTTTCTGTTCTAAATATTGAGTCAAGATTAGTCTTTAATATTTAAGAATGCTGCACCACGAACGCCGCCAGAGTCACCGTGTTTTGCTTTGATAATACGAGGCACGCGACCTACTGATAATAAGTGCTTTGGAAGACGTTTCGGCAACTCTTCATAAATCAATTCAAAGTTTGATAAACCACCACCCAGTGCTACAACATGTGGGTCAAAGCAGGTAAACAGGTTAGCAAAGCAGATCGCTAATAGCTCCATAAAGCGCTCAACATGCTCTACCGCATTCACATCACCTTCGGCATGGGCTTTAATGATATCAATCGCTTTCTTTTGTTCGCCATAATAATGCGCATAAAGTAGTTCAAAACCACGACCAGAAAGGTAGCTATCTAAACAGCCTTTATTACCACAACCACAACCTAATAACGGTGCGTTTTCACCAAGGTGGAACCATGCATCGATTGGTAAACGAGAGTGGCCTAACTCCCCTGCTACATGGCTGTAACCAGAGAATGCTTTACCATCAAAAATTAAACCACCACCAAAACCAGTACCTAAAATTAGGCCCATAACTGATGGAGAGTCTTTTAATTCTTCGTCCCACGCCTCTGATAATGCAAAACAGTTTGCATCGTTATCAATTTTTACTGAACGACCAATTTTTGCTTCTAAATCTTTACGTAAGAATTGACCTTTTGCTGCAGGTACATTACTTGTTAATAAAGCACCCGTTTCAGCGTCTTCCATTCCTGGGATCCCTAAACCGACTTTACCTTCAACGCCAAATTCAGCATCATATTTTGCAATTAAGCCAGCAATGTCATCAACCAATAATGCGTAATCTTCTGTTTGTGTTGGAATTCGTTCAGTGGCAACGCGCTCTAATTTTTCATTAAACGCACCAAATTCAATCTTTGTGCCGCCTACATCAAAACCGTAGTACATAAGGTATCCTTGTCCTAATCTATTTTAAATTTTTTATGGTGTTATCTTACCTAATTTATATAAATACAGACTGTGACCTAGGCGGAATTACCTTCTATTTTGTGTGAAATGTACCTCAAATCCCCATTAGATTTGGTTGCTTTCTTTCAGTTCTGTACGAAAATCAATCAAACGTTTTAACCCCATCCCTCTTTCTGCTCCCTTCACTGGTCGCTTACTGTAAAGGTAATGTTCTCGAAATAGCTCAAACCAACATTCTAGGTGCTTCGCATTTTCTTTTTCACCAAATAAATCCAATACTAAGCTTGCTACTTCTGCCGTGGCTAATTGGTGATCTTTTGATGCTTTACGCATAATGTAGCTAGACAGGTGCTCACTATTAAATGACAGCACAGGTAATTGATGTAGATAAGTACTTTTACGATACATACGGCCCGCTTCGCGCCAACTGCCATCAAGTAAAATAAATAAAGGCGTTTTACCCTCTTCAACCACAATATCATTTGTCACTAGGGCTTTATTTTCAATTTGCTCTTCTGGGAAGATCACAAATGGTTGATACGACTCATCTTGCAATAAAGCGAGCATCTCAGGATTTGGCTCAGTACGAGACCAAAGGTAAGCATGAGTCTCAGGGATTAAGTCGGCAATAAGTTTGCCGGTATTGCTTGGCTTTAGAACTTCAGTATCAAACATGATCAACAAGAAAGCCGCGTTAGATTGAACGTCTGGTTGGTGCTCACAAATACAGTAGTCTTTATGTACTTGGCAGTACTCACAACGGTTCACATTAGCACCACGCGCATTAAAAGGTTTTGTAGAACGTGCTAATCTTTCTTTATGTAATTGATGGACTTTGTGAATACGCATTTGCAATAACCAAGCTATTTATATGGAAAAAAAAGCGCATTTTACTTACAGTATAAGTAATAACAAGTTTAATAAGAGAATTCCGAATGGAAATTAACTGGATTGAATACAATGACCCTCTACGCTTAGGCTTCTTTATCGTTGCATTCATCATTTTTGCTTTAGCTGAATACCAATGGCCACGCAAAGTCTTAACGCAAAAAAAATCTACACGTTGGACTAGTAACATAGGTTTAGTCTTTTTTAATAGCTTGATTCTTCGTCTCACTCTGCCTTTATTAGCCATTGATGCTGCTTTTATTGCACAACAAGAACAATGGGGATTATTTAATTATTTAAACACGCCATCATTTTTAACAGGGCTTCTTTCTATCTTGTTATTGGATTGGTTAATCTATTGGCAACATCGCGCCTTTCATCGTGTTCCTTTATTATGGCGCTTGCATCGAATGCATCATTCAGATCAAGACATTGATGTCACAACAGGGACGCGTTTTCATCCTATCGAGATCATTATCTCTATGTTGGTAAAAATAGCGGCTATTGGTTTACTTGGTATTCCAGTTGAAGCGGTTATTCTGTTTGAAATTACTTTAAACGTCAGTGCGATGTTTAACCACAGCAATCTGTTTATCCCAACGTGGTTAGATCGCTATATTCGAGTGTTATTGGTGACGCCTGACTTCCACCGGGTTCATCATTCTGTTCATATCTCTGAAATGCATAATAATTATGGTTTCTTTTTATCTATTTGGGATCGCATTAGTAAAACCTATTTAGTAAAACCAATAGATGGGCATAAAGAGATGAAAATCGGGCTTGGTTTTTTCAGAAAAGAAAAAGAACAACGCTTAGATAAAATGCTGACGCAACCATTTAGAAATAAATAAAACATGGTAATGAGGTGTTCACAGCACCTCATTCTTATTTGCTAAATGAGTTGACTTCTTCTTCCGTTAAATAGCGCCATTGACCTTCGTTCACATCAAGACTGATCGATCCAATCTTCTCACGGTGTAAAGAGACGACTTTATTACCAATCGCTGAAAACATGCGCTTTACTTGATGAAACTTACCTTCCGTAATAGTAAGTAGAACCTCTTGGGGCGTAATAATATCAAGCTTGGCAGGACGCGTAAGTTGTAATTCACCTTGTAACTGCACTCCGGATGTAAATTGTTTCTCTGCATCTTCTGCTATTGGTTTACGTAAACCCACTCGATACACTTTTTCGCATTTTTTATTTGGTGTAATAATATCGTAAGACCAACGCCCATCATCAGTAATTAATACTAACCCTGTCGTATCTGCATCCAACCGCCCTGCAATATGCAACTCTGCATTATTCCCCTCTTTTATATAGTTAAATAAAGAGGGATAAGCTTCATCAGCATTAGAGCAAATAGTATTCGCAGGCTTATTCATTAACAGATAACGAAAAGGTCGAGCGACTAATTCTTTTCCATCAAGAGTAATGTCATTATTCTCATGAACTTGAGTTGATTCTAGTGTGACAGTGTCACCATTTACTTTTACTCTTCCCTCCAAAAGTAACTCAACCGCTTGGGTTTTCGTTAATTCTGTACTTTTACAAATAAACTTATCTAGACGCATAGAACCACACATTACCACTCATCATGCTGCCATTATCCTTGCTCTATTCAAATAAGCAATCGTATTACAAAAACGAGCGTTCAAAAAAGGCGATCCGAAGATCGCCTTTTTATTTATATGCTTAGGGCTAATTACATACTCAGAGCTAAGCGTTTATTCTATTAACCGTTATGGTGTGTAGAACGTTGCTGCACCCGGACCTACTGGTAAACCGAATACGAATACCCATAGGTAGAACAAGATACTCCAACCAAACATGAACACCATTGAGTATGGAAGCATGGTTGCAATCAGTGTACCGATACCTAGGTTCTTCATGTAACGTGTCGCTACCGCAAGGATAAGACCGAAGTAGCTCATCATTGGAGTGATGATGTTCGTTGTTGAATCACCGATACGGTAAGCCGCTTGAATTGTCTCTGGTGCGTAACCTACTAGCATTAGCATTGGAACAAAGATTGGTGCGGTTACTGCCCACTGTGCAGATGCTGAACCGATCATTAAGTTAATGAAGCCACACATTAAGATGAATGCGAAGAATAGCATTGGGCCAGTAAGACCGATATCTTGTAGGAAGCTCGCCCCACCTACTGCTATCACTTGACCAAAGTTAGTCCACTTAAAGAAAGCAACAAACTGTGCAGCAAAGAATACAAGAACAATATACATGCCCATTGAAGACATTGATGTTGCCATTGCATTGATCACATCACGATCATTCTTCATTGAACCAGTAATTTTACCGTAAACAAAACCAGGAACCGCAAAGAATACAAAGATGAATGCCACAATACTTTTCAAGAATGGAGAGCCTGCAACCGTACCGGTTGCTGAACGTAATACGCCATCTTCAGGAACAATCGTCCATGCAAGTAGTGCACTCACAACAAGAACAGCAACACCTGCAAATTTAAGACCTTTCTTCTCAATAGCAGTTAGCTTACCCATCTTATCATTTGATAAATCTTCTGACGCTTCTTCATCGTTATATTTACCAAGTTTTGGCTCAACAATTTTCTCTGTTACAAACGCACCAGTGATTGCGATAAAGAATGTAGAAACAAACATGAAGTACCAGTTTGCTTCAGGACCAACGGTATAAGTTGGGTCAATCATTTGTGCTGCTGTTTCTGTAATACCAGAAAGCAGTGGATCAACCGTACCGATTAGAAGGTTTGCAGAATAACCACCTGATACACCAGCAAACGCCGCAGCAAGACCTGCTAACGGATGACGACCTAGTGAGTGGAAAAGCATTGCAGCTAGTGGGATAAGTACTACGTAACCAAGCTCAGATGCCGTATTTGAAATAATACCTGCAAATACAACCGTTACTGTAACCATACGCTTAGACGCGCCCATTACCATGCCGCGCATTGCAGCAGATAACATGCCTGAATGCTCAGCGATTGCAACACCAAGCATTGCAACAAGAACCGTACCTAATGGTGCAAAACCGACAAAGTTTTTCACTAGGTTAGTAACGATAAGCTGTAAACCTTCAGCATTGAAAAGGCTAACCACGTGGATCATACCATCAGCGGCTCGGCCTTTTGCCCCTTCTGGGCGAGGGTCCATTACTGATAGTTCAAAGTAGCCAGCAATGCCTGATGAAACTAAAATTGCCACACAAAAGATTGCAAACAGAGTAATTGGGTGTGGTAATAGATTTCCTAAATATTCTACTGAATCAAGAAAACGTGTGAACAACGGCCTTTTTGGCTGCTGTTGATTCTGTTGTTGCGATGCAGACGAACTCATCTGTAACTCCTTGTTTTTGTCTTTCTTTATAATTAAAAACACTCCATTCTGAAATAAATGGTTAAATTATGTGTCTTTTAGTTAAAAGTAAGTACTTCCAAAATTCACGCAAAGGTTACACGATTGTAAAAACCATTAAAAGCTCAAAATGTCACAAAATATTTCATTTGTAGTATTTATAACCATACTTATATCAAAATATGAAACTTACAGTTAACATTGAGCGATAATTACTTACAATAGTCATATGAGCTTGTTTTTATTAATATTGATTTTTTCTATAGAGATAAGTCAGAATAGCAAGGTTGGTTTTATTATCTAGGATTGAACATGACTCGCCATTTTATCTCTATTTTTGCTTTACTCACTTTATTTGGTTGTTCCTCCCCTTCTGAGCCACAGCTTACAAAACAAGAAATTAGCACTCAGCACCCTCAATTATCCACGTCTGATGGGTATCAAGACTATTTTCAAGAATGGCAAGGTGTCCCATACAAATATGGTGGTACAAGCAAGCAAGGCGTGGATTGTTCTGCTTTCACACAAGATGCACTCGGTAGTTTGCATCAACAATGGCTTCCAAGAACGACACAGTATCAAGTTGAAACTGGCGTGAAGGTCTCTTTATCGAATGCTAAGAAAGGCGATCTTATTTTCTTTAAAACTAGCGTAAAAGTAAGGCATGTAGGCGTGTATATTGGAAATAGAGAATTTATGCACGCTTCAACATCAAAAGGCGTGATCATTTCAAGTCTTGATAACCCCTATTGGAAGAAGGCATTTTGGCAGGTTAGACGCGTGTTATAGAAGTCAATAAAAAAGCCAAGTAAATTGAATAACCTTCAATGTACTTGGCTTTAATAGCAATTCTACTAATTATCGGAATGCGCTATCAAATAGGTTTTTAATCAAGCCTATGTAGTCATCTAAGAACATCACTTGCTCATTTGTCGCTTTTTGAACCCAAGCACTTGCTAATACTTCACCTAAATCCGCCACCACAGCATCGGCTTCTCGCAATAAGGTGAATCTCATTTCCGATTCTAGCTCTGGATTTTGAGCAAATACCGTCATTAAATTAGAAGCCACTAGATCAGTCACAATGTCTTCCACAGTTTCTTCCCCAGTATCCCCTTGCTGATTAGCAAAAATAGCTAAATTCTCTGTAAGGTATTCAATTAATGAATGGTAACCTTCAGTATTGACAATCATAATTTATCCACTTGTTATGGTTCATAGCGCTTAAAAAATTAAAGGCTTCTAAACTTATTTTAATATGCATTAGCACAACTTATCAAAATAGAGAATAACACTCAAATCCTTTCCGATTCTATTGACAGCTTAAGTAATTATAAGTGTGATTTTCATACATTACCGTTTATCTAATCAATTGTATTGGTATTATCTGCCATACTTCACAGATATTTATTTGGAATAAACTATCCTTAATGATGTGGTTTTTCAGATAATCAAGAGAGGCAATTATGTGGCAGGCTATAGCAAAACAAATCTCTGACGTAACGGGACGTCCCTTCACTATTTCTGAACGTGAGATCATCACTGGTGGAGAAATTAATGATTGCTATATGATCAGTGATGGCTCTCAGCGTTATTTCGTTAAAATAAATGAACGAGGTGAACTCCCGATTTTTGAAACCGAAATAGAAAGTTTGAATCAACTTGATCATTCCGAACACATCTTTGTCCCCTCTCCACTTCATGTTGGAACCACTAAAAACCACGCTTTTTTAGTCTTAAATTTCTTACCCACCAAACCCATGGATCAGCAAACCTCTTTTGAGCTTGGTGTAAGCTTAGCAAATCACCATTTATGGGGTGACCAGGTCGAATATGGCTTTGATTGTGATACCTATCTTGGTAATGTTCTACAAGTAAATACTTGGCATCGTAAATGGGCCTGTTTCTTTGCAGAGCAACGTATTGGTTGGCAATTACAATTATTGCATGAAAAAGGAATGGAATTTGGTGATATTGAAACATTAGTCAACAACACGAAAAATATCCTACATAACCATCAACCCAAACCAGCACTTTTACATGGCGACTTTTGGCATGGTAATATCGCGTTAAGTGTCAAAGGGCCTATCAGTTATGATCCCGCCTCTTATTGGGGTGATCCCGAATGTGATTTAGCAATGGCAGAGTTATTTGGTGGTTTTCAAGATAGCTTTTTTGACGGGTACCAATCCATCACCCCTATTTCTAATGGGTTTGACACTCGACAACATCTATATAACCTATATTACATTCTTAACCATTGCCTCATGTTTGGTGGAGAATACATGTTTCATGCTCAGCAGCTTATTGATAAGCTTGACTTAAATAAAAAATAGATAATGCAATATATGAGATGGTACTCGCCATCTCATTTTTTATCAATCTAGGCAAAAAAACGTCGATATCATCAATCTTTTCACTTAATTCACTTCAAAAAACAACTCTCTTTTCTACTATGAATGAAGATACACCAAAGTACATATTCGTAATTGCGGAACAATAATAAGGAGTTTGTTGTGAATAATTACACTAACCATAATATCCAGTGTCCAAACTGTCATCAGTCCATTGATATGGTGATTGACCAAAAACAATCAAATAAAACCGTTTATGATGACTGTCCATCTTGCTATCGCGCAATTGAATTCACGATGGAGATAAACCCTCAAAATCAATCAATAAATCTAACGACTAATAATGAGGAAGATGGACTCTTTTAAGTTATTTCTAACTCATTATTGATTCGCTAACACTCGCTCTACGGTGTCTACTATTGCTTGTGTTTGCGGATCGATTTCTAAATTAATTTTATCACCGATAATTCGCTTACCTAGGTTGGTTCTTTCTAACGTTTCAGGGATCAAATTAACATTAAAGCCTTTCTCATCAATATCACCAATGGTTAAACTAATACCATCCACCCCAATGTAGCCTTTATGTAAAATATACTTTGTCCACTGCGGCGCAACATCAAACCAGATCTGACAGTTTTCTGTCGTTTTATTAATCTCTCGTACCGCCATCACATCTACAATATGACCTGACATTGAATGGCCGCCAATTTCATCACCAAAACGGGCTGCACGTTCAATATTAATAAACTGCCCTACTTCTAACAAACCAAGATTGGTTAAACGCAGCGTCTCTTCAATTAAATCAAAAGAAATAAGATGCCCATCGATTTTAGTTACGGTTAAGCAGCACCCATTATGGGCAACAGACGCACCAATTTCTAATCCTTGATGATATGGCGCAGGTATTTCTATTACATGGGTTTGAAATTTCTCTTTCTTTACTATTTCAATTACTTTTGCAGTTGTCGCAACAATCCCAGTAAACATCACTCTCTCCTATCAATACCATCAAATACATTGAATCGTTTTATTTGACTTTGGCTATTTTAAAAATATCTACGATACGTTGAATATTTCATTTTGTGAAGTCTCTCTTAATCTATATACTGTCCACTTTCTGCTTACCTTTAACAGTTTCCTCTGTTCGAAGCACTCAATCAGACCTTTTTTCTTTTGCGATATTTACTAGCGCAAAATGAACCCGCATTAATGCTCTTAAATACATTTATGCCCTTTTTACATTAAAAATTTGTACGGTGAATCAGTGCACAGATACCAAACAGAAATCGTTCGATTAATTAAATTATCAACACCAGTCCTAATTGCGAGTATCGCTCAAACAGGCATGGGTTTTGTTGATACCGTTATGGCTGGTGGCGTCAGTGCGACCGACATGGCAGCGGTTGCAATTGCAGCAAGTGTTTGGCTTCCATCAGTATTATTTGGTGTTGGCTTATTAATGGCGTTAGTGCCTGTTGTGGCTCAATTGAATGGCTCAGGAAAATCTAAAAAAGTCCCATTTGAGATCCATCAAGGTATTTACTTAGCGTTAATCGTTTCTGTACCGATTATGCTTATCCTTTATAACGCTGGCTTTATTATTGCGGCTATGGATGTAGAACCTGAGTTATTTGAAAAGACTCAAGGGTATTTACATGCTGTGCTATGGGCTGCTCCTGCGTTTTTATTATTCCAAGCATTACGTAGCTTCTGTGAAGGCTTATCTTTAACTACGCCAGCAATGGTTATCGGCTTCATTGGTCTAGCAGCTAACGTGCCGCTAAACTGGATGTTTGTATATGGTGAGATGGGAGCTCCAGCATTAGGCGGTGTTGGCTGTGGTGTTGCGACTGCTATTGTGTATTGGTTAATGTTTATCACCATGGTGATTTATACGTTTATTGCGCCTAAATTACGTCGTGTAAATTTATACGAAACATGGAATAAGCCACAAGCGAAAGAGATTTATCGTTTATTCAAATTAGGCCTACCTGTTGCTCTTTCTATCTTCTTTGAAGTGACGTTATTTGCAGCGGTTGCCTTATTAGTGTCACCATTAGGATCAATTGTTGTAGCTGCACACCAGGTTGCGATTAACTTCTCATCGTTGATCTTCATGGTGCCAATGAGTATTGCGATTGCCGTTAGTATTCGCGTTGGTCATAAATTGGGTGAAAACGATCTTGAAGGTGCTAAGATTGCAAGCTTCTGTGGATTGGCTTTTGGTTTGCTAATGGCATGCTGCACTGCGATATTAACTTTATTATTCCGTGAGCAGATCGCATATCTATATTCTGACAACAAAGAAGTAATTGAATTGGCGGTAAGCCTTATGCTTCTTGCTGCTATTTACCAATGTACTGATGCTGTTCAAGTGGTTGCCGCTGGTGCACTTCGTGGCTACAAAGACATGACGGCTATCTTTAAGTGTACGTTTGTTTCTTACTGGATTGTAGGTTTACCTGCGGGCTACGTTCTTGGTATGACAGATTGGATCACTGAGCCGATGGGTGTTTATGGCTTCTGGTTTGGCTTTATTGGCGGTCTAACGACTTCTGCGATTTTATTAAGCTTACGTTTACGTTGGCTGCAAAAGAACCCTACTAAAATCAATATGGAAGTGGATGAACTGCAAATAGTGCACTAATTCAAACAAGTATAAACAGCAAAGCCCGAGGTATTAATACCTCGGGCTTTTTTATTATTAACAGTACTAATACCAATCTACATAAGCATTTGATTATTTTTGTTTTTCTTTTAGTTGAGTAATTACATAGTCAGGGGCAACCTTTGCTAGCTCAACTAAACAGGCATCTGCCTTTTCATTTCCATAGCGCACGTAAATATCACATACCGCATAAAGTTGTTCCGGTGAGCCTGAAATCAAATACGCCTTCTCAAACGATTCTGTCGCGGTTTTCAAGTCAATATCTTCGTGCAACACGCCATTTAGGTACCAATAATAACTGTTGTTATCTGCCAGTTCTGCTGCTGTTTTAATCGACTGCGCTGCTTGCGTTTTTTGATCTAAACGTACCTGAGTTAACGCTTTTGAGTAATATAGACTCGCCTCTTTTGGTAATTGAACAATCGCTTTATCTAATACCAATAAAGCTTGCTCATCTTGGTTCTGTGCTCGGTAATTGTCCGATAAATTCAACCATATTTTCGAATTGTTAGGCTCTATCTTCACAAGCTTCTGATAAATATCATCGGCTTCAGACCACTCACCATGCCAACGATAGGCATCTGCTAACAGTAATTGGTCAGCACTGTTTTTTTGTTTTGCCAAATATGCGGTTACTTCTTGATATGGCGCTTCAATTTGAGCTTGCTGAGATGCCGACATCTGGTTGTATTCACGAAGCAAATTTGCCGTTGCTGCCATACGAACGCTCAACTCAGAATCCGTTAATAACGGCGATACTATCTGCCAGCGATGTTTAAATTGGTATAAATCAGATCCTATCACTGCCGCTTCGCGGATCATGGGGTCAGGATCTTTTAATCCTCTTGCTACGGCAACTAAACTGTTTTGATTAGGATAACGCGCTAATTGACGCAACGCCTCTGCGCGCTTCTCTGTACTCTCATTTTTATTTTGTGCCGTATAAGCCAATTGTTGCTCTGGTGTCATATTTTGCAGTGAATCTGTCGCATAGGTTGGCGTTGCAATTGCAAATAAACTAGCCAGCCCTAGTGCGGCGCATTTTTTCAGTAATGGTTTCATTCTCTTCCCCTCCATTAAAACTTAGTTGGAAACGCAGAAGATTGCGCTTGCTGTCGAGCCGCATCACTAAACTTTCCATGTTGAACTGGATTGCCTAGCATTCTTAAGATATACGCAATTGATTTATCCGCATGAGCAAAAAACTTCTTCCAACCAGCGCATAGATAGTTTAACCCCGGCTCACCGTCACGTGTTTTAATAAATCTATTTTTAGGACACTCGCCATGACAGGCAAATTTATAATCACATTGCTGGCATTGAGTAGTTAATGTTTTCGCTTTAGCAAAGCCAAACTCTTGCTGTTTACGACTGTACGCTAGTTCATCTAATTCTTGAGTATGGATATTGCCAATTTTATATTCTGGATAAACATAATGGTCACACGCAAATACATCGCCGTTATGCTCCATTGCTAAGCCTTTTCCGCAAATCTCACCCAAAGTACATAATGGGTTTTTACGCCCCATCCAGGTTTCGACACTGGCTTCAAAATATTGAACGAACACTTTGCCTAAATCATGCTGGGCCCATTCATCAAATACTGCAATTAGGAAATTACCCCATGCTTCATCTGAAACACACCAAGGTTCCATTATTGATTCTTTGTTTCCCGGAATAAGGCGTTTATCACCTTGACGCAATTGCGCTGCCAGTTGCTCTGTTTGTGGCGCTACCGTTCTAAAGGTTTTTTGTTCAACAATCGGAATAAACTGCATTTGTGGCGATTTCACCACATCACGCAAGAATCGATACACTTCTAATGGATTTCGGCTCGTTAAGTTATTTACACAGGTTAAGGTCGCAAATCTCACATTGTGTTTATGCAATAAATCCACCGCTTTCATCACTTGGTTAAAGGTTCCTCTACCGGCTTTATTAGTACGGTACGCATTATGTAATAGCTCAGGGCCATCAATACTTAAACCAACTAGAAAATTATTTTCGGCAAGAAACTCACACCATTTATCTGTTAGCAAGGTGCCGTTAGTTTGTAAATCGTTAGAAATCAAAATTCCTTCAGGCTTATATTTCTTTTGAAACTCTACAATTTTCTTAAAGTAATCTAAACCTAGTAATGTTGGCTCTCCACCTTGCCAAGAGAAAATGATTTCAGGAGTATTTTGACCTTCAATGTATTGACGAATATACGTTTCTAATGTCTCGTCATCCATTTGTGGTGAGCAGCCTTTTTTGTATTCAAGTAAGTCCTCTTTACTTAAATAATAGCAATACGTGCAATCAATATTACACACAGCACCAATGGGTTTTGCCATGACATGTAATCGTTTTGAAGCCTTACCCTGAAACTGAGGACCTTGAGTAATGATCATATTGATTCCTATTGATAATGAGTATTTGATTTGAGAAAAAGAACTTACCTAACAAACCTATTAGCCACCCTTTATAGCCGGTTGTTAAGTAAGTTCTAACTCCATAATAAACAAAAAGAACATTGGTATTAGTTATACACGTTATTCCATTTTGGAAAGTCTTTTCACTGTATGATAAATACTCAATCATTACTGTTGAGAATGTCATGTTTAGAATCTCTTTTTTAACCAATTTTAAAACATTATTTACCACCTTATTTCTTAGTTCAGTGCTAGCAGGATGTGCAACCGCGCCACCACACCCTGTCACTCAAAAAATAGAAGAGACGATGGTCTATGTTGAAGGTGGCATATACGTTATGGGTTCAGACTCTCCATCGGCTACAAAAGCAGAAAAGCCTGCTCACCTTGTCTCGGTTAATGATTTCTATATTTCAAAATTTGAAGTCACTCAGGAATTATTTGAATCGGTAATGGGCTCATCACTCAGTTATTTCCAGTCCCCAGACATTCCCGTAAATAACTTAAGCTGGCAGCAAGCCAATTACTTTATTGAAAAGCTCAATCAACTGACAGGTGAAACGTACCGTCTTCCAACAGAAGCAGAGTGGGAATATGCCGCTCGAGGAGGAAATCTAAGCCAAAACTACACTTACAGTGGCTCAAACAACATTGATGATGTCGCATGGTTTACCGACAACGCCAATAATCAAGCTCATCCCGTTGGAATGAAGCAACCCAATGAACTTGGCTTATATGATATGACAGGCAATGTGGGCGAGTTTGTTAGTGATGCTTATGACGATACTTTTTATCGTTTTTCTCCAACCGATAATCCAAATAATGCACGAGATGAAGCAAGTGGCTTAGCGCACAAATCAGTGCGAGGTAGCAGCTTTTCTTATAAGGCAAATGAATCAGAAAATTACCGCCGAGATTTCGCAAGCCAGTCCATTATCATGGCAGATATGGGGCTACGCTTAGTAAGAGATGCAAAGTAATCAACACTTAAAATTACCAATAAAAATTTACTCTTTTGGCAAGGAATAAAAACATGAAGAATAACGTATTACATTGTCTCGCACTTGCTGGGGTAATGATGACCCCAGGAACCGCACTGGCGAATGATAACAACCCTAAACTAATCTTACAAATTACCGTAGATGGCCTTCGCGGTGATTTGTTAGAACGCTACAAAGCGAACTTTGGCGAAGATGGTTTTCGCTACTTAATGGAAGATGGTACTTATTATACCAATGCCCATTACCAACACGGAAATACCGAAACGATTGTTGGACATGTCTCACTTGCTACAGGAGCGCCACCAAGTGTTCATGGCATGGTTGGAAATGTGTGGTATGACAGAAACGAAGAGCGCTTGGTCTATAACGTTGAAGATGGCAACTACAGCATGCTTACTTCCGGTGCTGGTGTAAATAAATCAACCGAGATCGACCCAACTCAAAAGGTCGCAACCCAAGATGGTCGTTCTCCTGAGCCAATTTTATCTACCACATTTAGTGACGAACTCGCGATAGCAAGCAATGGTGAATCAAAAATATTCTCGGTATCAGTAAAAGACCGTGGCGCTATTTCGTTAGGTGGTCATTCAGGGAAAGCGTTTTGGTTCTCTAAAGCACAATCAGAGTTTGCGACCAGTAATTACTATTATGATGAGTACCCTGCATGGGTAACTGCATGGAACCAACAAAAAGTACCTAACCAATATTCAGGAAAAAAATGGGCATTATCACTGCCTGAAGATAAATATACTCTAAAAGAAGGCAATCCCGATTACAAAGTTGACCTTGCCGGATTTAAACGCACCTTCCCTCACCCTTATGGCCCTGCAAGCTATAGATACTACAGCACCATGCTAACACTTAGCCCTGCTGGAGATGAAATCACAGGGAACTTTGCTGAAACTCTGCTTAAAGAAGAAGACTTAGGCAAAGGAAAGTTTACGGATTATCTTGCTGTGAGTTTCTCATCAAATGACTATGTGATTCATATGTATGGCCCATCAAGTTTAGAAACAGAAGACAACTTAATTCGATTAGATAAAACCATTGCAAACTTACTTAAAAAAGTCGATAAGCAAGTTGGGTTGAAGAATACATTGATTGTGCTGTCAGCCGATCACGGTGTGCCTGAAGCCCCTGCTACGATTAATGCGTTAGGGGCAAATCAAGCTGCTTATTTCAATCAACACACCCTAATTTCCCCAGAGTTACTTGCGCGTTTAAAAAGCGAATTTGGCTTAGAGAAAGACGCTATTCGTTTATATGCTCAACCTTATGTGTATTTAAATCATGAAGTAATCAAGAAGAAAGGCATAGCGTTAGATAAGGTACAAAAAGTAATAGCAGAAGAACTGTTAAAAGTGAAAGGCATTGCGTATGCGGTAACAAGCTCAGATATTGAGAAAAACCAAGTACCAAACACTCACACCATGCAACTGGTGAAAAACAACTATCATCCGATGCGATCAGGTGATGTTTATGTGGTTTATAACCCTAGAAACTACATTAATGACATGGACGGGTTAACCATTGCATCTACTCATGGCTCACCTTGGCGTTATGATACTCATGTTCCGGTTATCTTTGCTGGATATAATATTAATGATGAAAAAGTAAGTCGCGAAATTACCCCTTACGATATTGCACCAACCTTATCGAATGTTTTAGGTATCACGCAACCAAGTGGCGCAACTGGTGAGGTTTTGAAAGAAGTGACTCAACATTAAATACCGCCATCAAAAAAGCAGCCTTATTATTGGGCTGCTTTTGTATCAATTTACTTAATTTCGTTAAATTCGGCTTTGGCTACTTTTTGTATTTGTTGTCTCAACCAACGATGTCCACTTTCTGTTGTTCTACTTGGGTGCCAAATAGTACATAAATCGTGCTCTTGTTTCTCAAACGGTAAATCCAACGCTTTTAAATTATAGTAGTTACCCAAGCCATCCACCGCAGATTTTGGCATCAATCCTATCATCTCTGTAGAGCCAATAATGGGCATCATTTCTAATGCACCTGAGGCTCTAATTACGATATTCCGCGCTTCCAGCTCTTTAATGTCTTCTCCATTAAGTAAGCTGCTTCGGCTATGCCAACGAGAAGCTGCCACATGCTCTTCTTTTAAAAACTCTTCAAGTGAAATAGACGTTCCTATCCTTGGGTGATCTTTGCTGCACACGACCATCAGTTTTTCAGAATATACGACTTCTGATTTCAACATAGTTCTACCACGGATAGCCATGTCTATGACTAAATCATATCGCTGTAAGCGCAAATCAGCCTCAAGATCCTCGGTAAATTGAGGATGTATTTCTAACGCAATATGAGGCGCAGCCTGTCGAATTTGACGCACTAATCTTGGAATAAAAGAATGAGTTACCGTAGAGACAACGGCAATAGAAAAGATACGATTAGATGTTTTAGGATCAAACTCTCTTGACGCTGACAGTGTTGAAGTGAAATTTTTGAGTGCCGCCGACATCGCAGGATAAATATCAGAGGCAAAGACCGTAGGCTCTACCCCTGTTGTGCTGCGGTGAAAAAGCGGGTCATCGTAAATTTCACGTAACCGCTTTAGCGCTTTACTTACTGCTGGCTGGCTAATATCCATTCTGGCCGCAGCTTTTGATAGGTTACTTTCTTCATAAATAGCGACAAAGATAGGGATCAAATTTAATTCAGTACTTTTCATAATAACCGTCATGGTCTATTTATCCTGATTTCACTGTATATCATTGATAAATAGACACAAGCGCTATTCTTTAGTTTTGTGTGATTTCTCTTGAACATCGGTGTTTTTAGCAAGGTAATGCTCTCGATATTTATCCAACTGAGGAAGTGCTCTTTTAGGTGTTAATCTAGTAAATAAAACGATTAACGGACTCGATAAAACATTGACCTTCTTCCAAACCGCTCGCGATAGTGACACTGTCACTTTTTCACTTTGAAAATCTGTCGAGTCTTGCTGCCACTCATTAACCTGAGAATGCTTTTTAAGCTCAAGTTGCTGATGCTGTTGTCGTAACACACGATAAAGCAATACTCTTACCTGGCTCCATTGACTATGCTTAACCGCCCTTGAATAGATCCACCACCCCGGTAAAGGGTGCGTTTTATAATAATGTCTTATTCGTATAGCAACAAACCCAAAGAGAATGACACCGGCTGCTACTCCCAAAACTAAGTTCCAGTAGGTTTTTAACCACGATTGAAGTGTGTGTGAAACCTTAACCGTTTCTCCAGCTACCTCAATGGTTTTTAGTTGCTGAGCATCCAAATCCCACCATGTTAATTGATAGGAAGGAAAAGTGAGATCACCTCCAGCCTGCAGCACATACACACTCGACTCTTTACGTTCTGAAAAATAATCACCGCGCGTTTGAGAGTCTGAAAGTTGATTGGGTTGCGGGTAGCTTTGGTACTCATTACTAGAAGAACTATTTATTATATTAGGCAGTAGCATCGCTAAGGTATCTTCACCTCTAATAGTGAGTATTCGAGTTATTGTATCTCCGACTTTTAACTCCTCACTTGAGCGATTCCATTGCTGATCAATGCTTAGATTACGTCCAGATACCCAAGTTTGATCGTCCGTTAATAACCCGGATGGTATTGCTGCTGTAAATTGCTGTGGTGCACTGTATAAGGTGCCTGATACATTACCGCCTCCCTCACGTGAAACCTCGATATTCACTTCGGTAGAAGGCACCACAAAGCGCCCTTTCTCTTGCGGGTATAAGGTAATTTCCCAACGTTGGTGACTCCAAGTGATCCCATCTTTTCGTTCCGTAAAATTGGTCGCTAACGTATTTCGCTGCTTAGTCACGACATTCGGGATCTCAATATTGGCAATACGAGTGCCACTGGTAAACCATCTTGGTGTTGCAACTTCAATATAAAGAATGATTTGCTCATTGACCGCGTAGCGAGGCGTTTTAAGTGATGTATCCTTATTAGCTGGCTCACTAAGCCACGTTTTTATTACCACTCGGTCTGATTTATTTAACTCATTTATTGATGTCGCGTGCGTTGGAAAGCTAAAACCCGCAACTATCATAATAACGAAGAGCATTAGATGAGTTGTGCTTTGTTTACTAATGGTCATCTTCACTTCTCCTTCACTGTATCTGTTGCGTGATTGCGCGTTTGTTCGTATCGTTGCAGTTGAAACTTAGCACGTAAGAAGTATTTCGGATCAGCCTCAACTCTACGTAACCATTTATCGGCTAATTCTTGACTGCCCAAAATCTCATTGGCATTGAGACTCTCTTTTGTCATTAAAGAGGCATCAACCTCTTCATCGGCACCATCACCGGTTTTAGGTTGATCTTCTGCTAACTCAAACGACTCTTCTGGACCATCGGTTGTGCTTTTTTGACTTTCACTGGTACGGTTTACTTCATCGACAATACCTTGCATTACAGACAAATTATTTTCCGTTTTTTCTCTTAATTCGGAGTCAATATCCTCTGTTAATAACCCCTGGAAAATATCCCGCGCTGCTACATATTCTCTTTGTCTTGCTAGCGCGTTTGCCGCATTAAACAGGCCTAAATCAGACTTCACTTGTAAAAATGCGCTGTGGGCTAATTGATATTCTCCCGCATAGTAATACGCCGTCCCTTTTTTAAGTGGGTCTTGGTACTGTTTTGCCGCTTTTAAATAGTCTGATTGTTCGAAATACCATTGTCCTTGTTGATCTGCCGTCAACCATAAATCCATCCAGCCATCAGTGATTTTTTGCCATAATGTCACCGTACTCACCGGCTCTTCAGTTTTGACTTTTAAACTCACGTTTTCAGCGTAGGTTGGCGTTGAATATAAGGTTGGAAAAACCACACATACCACTAAACACCATTTCACTAACCAACCTTTTCTAAACCATGAAAGCATCAATAACGCGACCAAGAACAGTAAATAGTAACCCATGTCTTTCCACGGCATCGCTGACTCATTATTCAACTGCATATGACGCTGAATTTTATTATTTAATGATTGAATATCACGATCATCAACCGTCACTTCCACCACGCTACCATTGCTTTTTCGTGCTAGCGTTTGTAATGAAGATAAATCCATTGGGTTATCACTCACTTTATCTTTATTACCTGCCGCTAGCACCAATAGTTGATGTGAGCTATTTTGAAAATACTCTTCATACGCTTGAATCGTCTTAGGATTAACACCGTCACTGATCAGTAAAACGGTTCCTGCGCTGTTATCACCAAGTTGTGGTTCTATTAATGCTAGTGCACTCTCTGCACTCTTCCCTTCAACTGGCATAATATCTGGGTTAATTGCAGCTAAAAACGGAGCAAAAACGGAGTTATCTTTGGTTAATGGCATGGCTAAATGTGCGGATCCGGAGAATACGACAAGCCCGGTTTTTCCACCTTTTCGCTCGTTAAGTAAATCTCGGATCTTCTGTTTCGACCGTTCTAATCGACTCGGGGCTAAGTCTTTTTGCAACATCGATGGGCTGTTGTCTAATACAATTAACAACGCCGCTTTATCTTCACCAAACGGGGACGGTTCACGCTCCCAAGTTGGCCCTGCACACACGATAATAGCAATAAACATAGAAACACTGAGCAACTTGAGCGGAAGCTGTTTTTTCCACCCCATATCATTGATGGTTAATGCCGAACGCAAATGATCGGGTAATACATCTTGCCATTCATTCTTACTGTCCTGCTTCCAACGTAAATAAACTAATAGTGCAAGAGGAAGTAAAACCAATAGCCACCAAGGTCGAATAAAATGAAACTGCTCAACGATTTGTTGCCACATAAGAGAATCAAACATCCGCCTCTCCTGCTTTAAAATAACGTTTAACAGTCACTAAGCTAAACGCCAATAAATACATAATAACGATCAACATTACTGGGTAGTAATGTATTGATTGCTTTGGACGATAAGTCGTACTCTCATACAATTGCGGTTCTAATTTTCCAATTTCATCATAGGCCAAACTTAATTCGTCACGGTTCATCGCCTCAAATGCATTACCACCGGATAATTTAGCTACGCGATTTATGACTTCCATATCAAGGGCTTGTTCACCCACGGTTTTTGGGTCCCCCATCGCTATCATATGAATACGAACCCCTTTCGCAGCAGCGACTTTTGCGGCATCTATTGGTTCAACATAACTGCCTGTGTCATTACCATCGGTTAGTACAATTGCAACTTTTTCTCTTGGTTTTATATCAATCGTATTATCTAGTTTTACCGCCGTTTCATCGTCACCACTTTGCTCGAATACTTTTATCGCTAAACCAATAGCATCTCCTAAATGGGTACTTTGCCCAGCCATTGCCACATCGGTTTGATTAAGCAATTCAAGCCAAACTTTTTGATCAGCGGTAAATGGCGTTTGAACAAAAGCCGCATCGCCAAACAAAATGAGCCCTAAACGATCGCCTTTTCTGGTTTTCACAAAATCGGATAACACCTCTTTAGCAGCGTCTAAACGTGAAATGGATTGGCGCTCACCATTATCAGTTCGAGTAGAAGAAACGAAGTCTCGCTCAGCCATTGAGCCAGATAAATCGACCACAACCATAACATCTCGTCCTAATTGCTCACGGGTTTGAGGCTCTCCTAAAATGGTCGGTTTGGTTAACGCTAAAACCAATAGCCCCCAAGATAAAATCAAAATCGCTTTTTGCCACACACTAGGAGTCAGCTGACTTGCCCCATCAGATGGTGTCTCATCTAAGGCTTTAGCAACCACATCAAAGAATGGAACCTTTATGGCTGATTGACGAGTGCGATAAGCAGGAATAAACCAATAAATAACCATTGGTAGTGGCAGTATCCACCACCAATACGGGTTCGCAAATTCAAGTTGATCAATTAACATTCGCTTCCCCCTGATGATGACATAACCACGCTTCACATACGGTAAGTAATTGCTGTAACTCTTGAAACGTTAATTGATTTTTACTCTGAACTAACGCTTTCATCCACCCTTTACCAATGTCATCATCAAAAGGGGTCAAACTTTGCGGAAAATAACCATCGATTACGCAAAGAAAATCATGACCAAAAACAGGAGCATGTTGAGGATTCAGATAAACAACCGCAGCTTTCATCACCTCAAATAAATCATGAGTTAGTTGCTGACTCACTTGCGACTTATTCGACATTTTCGCTTGCTCATCAAGCCTTACCTTCATGGAAATAACGAGTATTAAAGCTTCACGACGATAGCGATTTCCCCACCACTTTTTTCCCCACTTTATGGCTTTGTAGAGACTAAAAGCGACCAAAGTAATAGCGATTATTTTCCACCCTAACGTTTGAGGAAACCAGCTGACATGTTCAGGGGTAACCACTTCACTCAGATCTCTTAATATATAGCTGCTTGGTGGTGTATGAAGGCTCATCGACGACCTCCTACAGCACGTTTAAATTGTTCGATATGCGCACCTGACGTGTCTGTCTCGATAACGGGCAACCCTTTTGCAGCCATGAGTTGGATCAATTGTTCTCTTTTTAAACTTTGCTGTTCACTTAACCCTTTATTGGCTAAATCAAACTTCTTCGCCTCATTAATACTAATTTGCAATGAACCATCGCCAACAACCCAGTCGTTATGTAATGCTGGAAGATGGGATTCAAAAGGATCAGAGATAAGCACACCAAGTACGTCGTTATGCTTTTGAAGGTGCTTTAAATGGGTAATATCATCCGGTGTAGTGCCATGCCAATCACTAAAAATGATGATTGTCGTTTCTTTTAATTTTAGGCTTCCTAATAAGATGACAAATTGAGAGAAACTCACCGCATCACTGTCTTTACTCATCACATCTAACGACTGATTTGTATTGGCTAACAACTTCAATCGATGGAGTAAATCCCCTTGGGATCGTTTTGCGGTTAACCAATGCAGTTTCTCTGTTGATTGAAGAACAAACCCCACTCGATCACTGTCTTGTAATATTCGCCAAGCCGTTAATGCTGCAAGCTCTGCTGCAACGACCGATTTCATGGTATCGACAGATGAGAAGTACATGCTACTGCGTTGATCGACACAAATAATAAAATGACGATCTTTCTCTTCAGTATAGGAACGAACATGAGGCTTACCGGTTCGCATCGTGACTTTCCAATCCAGATTACGAATGTCATCACCGAGTTGGTAATGTCTTAGCTCTTCAAAATTTAAACCTCGCCCCCGAAAAATAGACGAATGGCGGCCAGACAACGCAGTGCCTGATTTTAAATTCGGTAATAAACTGAACGCCCTCGCTTGGGATTGCAGTTTAATTAGCTTACTGTAATCACAATGTATTCGTGGATCAGTACTTTTATCCTTCATAAAAAGCCCTACCCAATAACAACGTGATCCAATAACTCATTAATGACTTGCTCTTGCGTTACGCCATCCGCCAACGCGTCGTAGCTCAAGGTTACACGATGCCCCAACACAGAATGAGCCATTGCTCGTATATCATCTGGTTCTACGTAATCTCGACCTTGCAACCACGCATAAGCTCGCGCACATTTATCCAGTGAGATAGACGCTCGAGGGCTTGAGCCTATTTCAATCCAACGAGATAAATTAGACTCGTTATAACGCTCAGGTTTACGTGTCGCCATAACTAAGGCGACGATATATCGCTCACTGATCTCAGAGACTTCAATTTGAGATAACTTGCTTCTTGCTTGCATGACGACAGAAGGATCAAGCTGAATATTAACTGCGCTTTCTGACTTATCCTCCTTTTTTTCCGCTGCCTGCTTTTGAGAAGATTCTTCGCCGCGAACAAGGCGTATAATGTCTAATTCTGCCTCATCATCAGGGTAATCAACAGAAACCTTCATGATAAATCGATCCATTTGCGCTTCTGGCAATGGATATGTACCTTCTTGTTCTACTGGGTTTTGTGTGGCGAGTACCATGAAGAGTTCAGGTAAGGTGTGCGTTTGATCGCCAACGGTGATCGTTCCTTCCGCCATCGCTTCTAATAATGCCGCTTGTACTTTAGCTGGCGCTCGATTAATTTCATCCGCCAATACTATGCTGTTAAAAATAGGCCCCGGTTGAAAATGCAGTTGTGGTTTACCGTTTAACTCTTGATACACCTCAGTACCCGTGACATCCGATGGAAGGAGATCTGGTGTAAATTGAATCCGCCCAAACGAGGTATGTAAGTTGTCTGCTAATGATTTAACGGAACGTGTTTTAGCGGTTCCCGGTAGGCCTTCAAGCAGTACATGACCTTGAGTTAATAACCCAATAACCAACGAGCGTACCACGTGAGACTGACCAATAACGGACTGTTCAACCTGTGTTATCAATGTATTTATTGCCTGTTGGGTTTGATTCATGTTTGCTCCCTATCCTAACGAGATAAATTTTATCTATTCATTGTAAATACTTGCTCTATAACTATTGGTTATACCGATCATCATTAAAGGCGTTGCTTTTGCTTCGCTATCCCTGTCGCTTTCTTAATCAATTGACTTGCCCACTTTCTCTAACTCCGCCTAAAGGTGATGTGGATTTACTCTCCAAGCCTAAAGAAAACAACAGATTAGGGCTAGAGTATATTTAGTGAATTTTCTGATCAGGCTTTCAATTAAATACTAAAGCAAAAACCAACATACTTAATTAAAACAATAACTTAAATTAATAATAACCATTAGTTATATCCACTATAAAGCGACGAAGCATGCTTCCTCCTCTAAAGTACTTATAACTAATCGCAACAATTTGGAGTTCTATCATGAGTTATCATATGAATAAGTTGACTGTCGGTATTGGATTATTAGCCACATCAAGTGCAGCAATGGGCGCAACACAACCAAACATACTAGCTATTTTTGGCGATGATGTTGGTTATTGGAATATCAGTGCTTATAACCAAGGAATGATGGGTTACGAAACCCCAAACATTGACCGTATTGCAAACGAAGGTGCCCTTTTTACTGATCACTATGGTCAACAATCTTGTACTGCTGGACGTTCTGCTTTCATTACAGGCCAAGAACCATTTCGAACTGGGTTATTGACCGTTGGCATGCCGGGATCTGATCACGGTATTCCAGATTGGGCACCAACTATTGCGGATCTATTAAAAGATCAAGGTTATATGTCAGCTCAATTTGGTAAAAACCATCTTGGTGATCAAGATAAACATTTGCCAACTAACCACGGTTTTGACGAGTTCTTCGGCAACCTTTACCACTTAAACGCAGAAGAAGAGCCTGAAACTTACTACTACCCTAAAGATCCTGAATTCCGTAAAAACTACGGCCCTCGTGGTGTGATTAAGTCGTATGCCGATGGCAAGATTGAAGATACAGGCCCGATGACGCGTAAACGTATGGAACACGCCGATGAAGAGTTCTTAGATGCAACGCTCGCATTCATGGAAAAAGCCGTTAAAGCGGATAAGCCTTTCTTTATCTGGCATAACACCACCCGTATGCATGTATGGACTCGTCTGCAAGAGAAATACCAAGGTGCGTCAGGCATCAGTATTTACGCTGATGGTATGCTTGAGCATGATGACCATGTCGGAATTTTACTTGATAAACTAGATGATCTTGGCATTGCCGATAACACCATTGTTATTTATTCAACCGACAACGGTGCAGAAACAGCAACATGGCCAGATGGTGGTGCAACTCCATTCCATGGTGAGAAAGGAACAACATGGGAAGGCGGTATGCGCGTTCCACAACTTGTTCGTTGGCCGGGAACTATCGAACCGGGCACTAAAATCAATGAAATGATGGCACACCAAGATTGGCTTCCAACCTTACTTGATGCTGCAGGTGTTCCTAATGTGAAAGAGAAACTAGCTAAAGGCTACAATGCTAACGGCAAAGAATTCAAAGTTCATATTGATGGCTATGATTTCAAACCGTACTTTGAAGGAAAAACAGACAAAGGCCCTCGTGAATCCCTACTCTACTTCACTGCAAATGGTGAGTTAAACGCGGTTCGTTGGCAGGATTGGAAATTAAACTTTGCGGTAATGGAAGGTAATATTTCTAACGCGGTTCGTCTAGAACCAAACTGGCCTCAAATTATCCACCTACGTGCTGACCCATTTGAAAAAGCACCACACGAATCGGGTATGTACTTACGCTGGATGGCAGATAACATGTGGTTATTTGTACCTATTCAAGACGTATTAGGTGACTTCTTCTCAACGCTGCCTGATTACCCAATGCAAAATGGTACAATATTGAACCCTGCAACAATCACATCAGAATCCTTACAACTTAAAGGGAAAATGCAGCAACTGGATAAACTGCAACAACAAATGAACAGTTTAAACGTGAAATAATTGAATCGTTAAGTGAATAAATGAAAGCCCTCGATGGATTAACATTGAGGGCTTTTTGTATACATAAATATTGTGAGATTATCGACGAATACACGTAGTACAACCACGACACGCTGAACGACTGTGGGGATCTAATCGTCCTCTTTGAATCTTACAATAGGCATTTCTTAATGCACGGCGAGCCGAAAACCAATCGTCTGGTTTCGCAAGCAGCAAGTTGCCATTAATCCGTTTCATTAATGGCACTCGATATTCATTAATAAACTTACTGTCAAACTCAATATCAAAATGCTTAAGAACCTGTTCTATTGAAGTAAAACTAGCAATCACTTTTTGAATTTCAGCTTGGCTCATCGGTAATACTAATGCTTAAACGTGTTCATTTCAGTCGCGCTAGTAGCCGTAAGATCACCCGATGGATTTAATAGATGTGGCAAAATCTTAGGCAAATTTAGCGTAAGGTCTTTATCTTCAACAGCATAAATAACTTCGTTATACCAACCTAATAACCCCATTGATGCATACCCAATAGCATCATTGTCTTCACGATGTTCAATGATAATTTGTAGAAAACGCAAAATCGCTTTATCGTTTGATCCCGCTTGCTCACGAGTGCTATGAAAAATCTTAGTTGATTCAGCAACTAACCCTTCATATTCAGTTTCAACTGCCACTTTAAAAGAGCCACCATCAACAGAAATTTTCATTATCTTTTCAACCAATATTTATTCTAATTAAGACGCATAGTAACGAATAAAAATCGCCTTGTCTTAACCACTTCTATTGTCAACTTGATCTAAGTAAAGAAAACACACGCTATGATTATTTTTTAATCTTAACGGTCTTCATTAATCCTACTTGGCGTTATTTGGTCAATAGATCAATAAAAAAACATCAATAGTTACCAATCTATCGATGCTTTTTTATCAGGTATCTATTTAACTTAAGTTGTACTTTCTGTTGGTTGCTCACACAAATAAGCGTTACCAAACATAGTAACAGAGCTTGAAAAATCTAAAGGCTGATATAGATACAACGTATCCGCACCCAGTGCTGCTGCTTTAATACGCATTTGGTTTAATGTACCCCAAACCATATCCTTATCAGCGTGCAACCAGTAATCGTAAAAATGGCCTTCTGAGCCAAATACAATCCCCAAACGTTGACAATCTTTAACTACTTCAACTTCATCCCAAATCACATCTACTTTTTCTGATTCTTGAGTTGGGAAAGTCACGCAGCCTGTTAATATCAATGACGATGCTAACATAGAGCTAGCTACTAGCGTTTTCATTAATTAATCACTAACCAAATAAATGTTGCGCGATTTTAGTGAAAATTTAGCTGTTGGCAAGTAATAATCTAGATTTCTAGCGCTTTTATTATCACCACTTATTTATATGTCTGCATTGGCACAACGAGCCCCTGCTGCAACTTCGTTACCATCTCTTGTGTGCCCAATAGGTGCAATTGAGATCACCGCAAGTTTCAAGTGTTGAATGGAATACCAATGATACTGATAAAGTCTAATACGCCAAATAAGAACCATACTATACGTGTGATCCTTGAAGATACTTGATTTCTCATTAAATCAGGACATACTTCACACCATGAAAATTGTACTCACTTAACTCCGTTCTCAGACCTTCTGGTGCGGATCAATAGCCATATTAACAACAGATTAAACAAATCCAATGCACCACCGCCTGCTACAGTTACAAAATTCTTTCGTTCAGGTTCAGTAAGCGTTGATATTGGCAATGAGAAATCTAACTGTACAGGAACATTTGTGGCTGATTCGCCATTGTTAATTGTTAATTGCACTTCGATTAAATCGATCCAAACTGGCATAGTTATTGTGATGTCTTGCTTAACACTGGTGACTACTCCGCCAGAATTGATATTACCATTATTCACCGACAAACTGTGGCAATCGACAGCGGTAATATAATCACATAAATTAAATTGTAATACCTTTTTATCCGTTTGTGGATCGAAGACGGCTTCAGCATCAACAGTAAAACCTGGGATATCGAGTGGGGTTGATGCAAAAACCATATAGCCTGGGTCGTCAATATGTCCATTACGTTCACCATCCCCGTCATGTACCCCCCCATCTTTGATCGTTATCTCAAGACAATACCCTCCTAGTATCATCGTTTCTTGATATTCATCGGAACCAGGAGGTGGGCAAAAACCCAATTCCCCTTGAGCATAACGCAAATTACTACCCTCTTCACTTTCATCAAAAGTAAACCATCCTGCTCGCTCCGTATATTTACGATAAAAACTATCAGGTACTAATGGTCTTAACATAGGTAAAACAATAGAGATAGAATCATTAAATACTTCGGTAATGGTAAAATTGGTCACGTGACTGTCGGTGTACTTGTCATCGAATTCTATATCTCGGGGTAAAAGAGCCGCACCTTCAGCGCTAGTAATACTGCGTTGTTCATTGCTAATATATGGACTGTATGTTCCTACTTTTTCTGATAATTTTCCGAGCTGAATACAACTTCCTGGGCTCGATTGCATCACATACCCACCACCGAGTGCCTTTTCATTATCAATAGCTTGCAATTCACAAGAGTTGACTGCGTCTAAAAAGTCAGGGATTAGATCGTTATCAGTATCAAGAAACCCCTCATACATATCTACAATACCATCATTATCACTATCTTGATTAGACGTAAGCACCATGGTGTCCATCACCCTTAACGTTACTCGTCCTTTAAGTTCGGGCAAATCTGTATCTAACACTCTTCCTTGATAGTCGAAGTAGTAACGACCCACCTCACCGCTAATATCCACTGGTAATGTAGCAGTATCTAGCATGGTACCTAACCATTGCTTATCTCCCTCAAAGGTTACATACCAGTCTATCTCGATGCTTACCGACTCGTTAGGTTTAAAAATGTCGACTGTTAGATACAAGTCATCAACTAACTCGGGATACACTAAAGAACGTACTTTCCCATTGGTGTTGATGATTTTTGCATCAATAGTAGGCATTGGCTCAGATTCCAATAGGGTAAAGGTTAAAGAATCATAAGATCCAGCATTTACATCGTCACTAAACACCACTGTTAAACTTTCGCTTCCCTCATTGCCATCTGAACCGTATACATCAAAGTTGATCACCCCTTTTACACCGGACTCAATAGTAATGGTATGCGCGGCTAGCAAAGAATGATCGTTAAAATCACTACTGCTTAGCTCAGTTGCAATCTCAATTGGAATTGAGACAGGATAGACAGGAGAGGCCCCCATTAAATGCACCGTAATTTGCGCCTTATTGTTTTCGTAAATAGCTGTACGCTGCTCAAAATTAACTTGCGGAAAGACTCGGAATAGCTGCCCTACAGTTTGGGTAGCCTGTGTATTGGGGTCTGTAGCTTCCCAATAAACTACATGATTACCCGAACGTAAACGGGGTATATTATCTCGCAGTGAAACAGGGACTGGGTTACCCAATACATCTTTAGCTGTTGGCGATAGACCTGCGATTGGGGTGAAAAGGCTCGTTGCAGAAATATCACGCGGTTTGACGTCATCAAAGCGAGGGGCGTTTGGATCTACATCATTAGAGATCAATAATAGATAGTCTGCCATCGTTTCCCCGCTGTCATTAACCCAAGTATATTCTATATACATTTGTTGTGGCATAGAGTCTGATGCTTGATATAACAATGTATTATCAACAATAGAAACTCGCCCAACTAATGCATTAGAACTGGTTAAAGTACCACCATTACTTAATGTTAACGGTACAAATTTCACCAATTGATTACTGTCAACGTTATACATACCATCGCTACTAATATCTATTTGAGTAATAGCTTTGTCATCCAAACTATCGGGTTCTCCATCACCATCAATATCTAGGCTAATCTCACTATTTTCAGGGAACGCATCTAATGTATTTACGACTCCATCACCATCGATATCGTCATCCCATTCATTCAAAATACCATCACCATCGAGGTCATGAGCGAGAGCAAAAGTATGGGTTTTGCTTTTCAATGTTCTCACTATATCCAGATTTTGGATACTCACTTGATGGGCTATCACTCTCACATTATTTGTATCAGGATAAGCGTCCTCCATATCAATAAGGCTAGTAAATGTTTGATTAGGTGCTAAATCACTGACGAATAAATAGCTTATTTGATAGATACCATCTTCTGGTGCCGTATTCTCAAGATTATTATTCGCAATAACACTAACGACTGAGTCACTGGTAACTGGCTGAGCAGGTTCAATGTTAATTTGACTAAACCACTGTCTAATTTCCTCAGGTGTATTACCCAGCG
>NZ_WBVP01000080.1 GCF_008933155.1 Aliivibrio finisterrensis
TCGAAGGTGTGGTGCTGGTGTTATCTAGAGAATAATTGGCTAATGTATCTAAGGCCGACACCGCCGTTTGAACACCAGAAAGTGTGGTTAAGGTGTTGTTAATAAGGGCGGTATTTATCACCGAGAGATTCACATCCTTGAGTTCATCAAAGCCTGCGATGTGATAGGTGGTAAGGCTTGGCGCTGTGGTTGTGGTGCCATCGGCGTAATCATCAAGGGAATTAATGGCATCAACGAGTGCTTGTATTTGTACTTCCGTGGTGAAATTACTGTCGGCTAATGTTTGGTTGTAATCACTGGTATTGATTGAACGCGGATCGGTTAACCCTGCATCGCTATAGTTGGTATCAATCGGCTCGGTATTGGTGCTATCGGCGCTGTAGCCCAATAGCACATTCAAATTATCGACTTTGATGACTAACGTAGGCAACTCAGCCATGGTCACATTTTGACCGCCGACATAGAGGTTCAATAAATCCAAATCATCAATATCGACGCCACTAATCCCTGCTGTCGTGTAGTCACTCACTGTTGGTGCCGTGCTATTTGCATCCGCGCTGTAAGCCAGCACAACGTTTATACCATCAACCAGTGATTGTACCGCTGTGGTATTAGTCAATGACTGACTATCCACTTGTCCGTTGATGTCACTGAGGTTATTGGCATCAACACCAGTAACACCAATATCGGCATAGTTGGTCACTGTTGGTGCAGTTTGGGTATTGTCCGCAGCATAGCTTTGGATCACGTTCATGCTATCGGTTAGAGTTTGAATACCTGCCACGGTAGTCAGCGATTGGCTATCTACTTTCCCGTTGATTTCAGTGAGGTTATTGGCATCAACGCCTGTG
>NZ_WBVP01000081.1 GCF_008933155.1 Aliivibrio finisterrensis
CCAGCCAGTTTGGTCTCTACGCCGTCCCTTGAGCCAACCGATGGGTCACAAACGGTGTCACCCGAGGCCAACGACTACACCGTGAGCTATCAATACCGCAGTGAGCAGGCACCGGCGCAAAGCTACAACAGCATCGCTGATCTGCTGAACGATCACCCCGCGACCACCCGCTTAACGGTCAGCGCCACCCAAAATGAACTCGGAGGCTCGTTGAGCCAACAGCTAGGGCCGATCACCGTGCCCTTTAGTAATGGCACATCAGCGACCCCTGGCGTATTGGACATGACCGCCCCGTTACTGTCGTACTCACAACCGCGCCTATTAGATACCGACAGCATTACGCTCATCAACCTCGTGACGGTTGAAAGCGAGATCGCAGAGCGCCTAGGGGCGACTCAAGGCTTGAGTGTCAGCTATCAATGGCAATCTCAGGATGTGAACGGAGCAGGAATATGGAGCGATGTGGCGGGCGCTCAAGGCAGCACATTCTCAGCGTTATCGTCGCTGAATGTGGATAACTATTATCGCTTGCTCATCACGCTCAGCGATAACAATAACAACGTGGTGAGCATTGCCAGTGACAGCAGCTCGGCCGTGGAAAGCGCCACAGGCGTAGGCGTAGTGGATTATGACATTGTCTATGAGCCTCTCAGGACTCCTCAAGTCTCTGTCAATTATGCGATAACGTCTGAGCTCAGAAGTAACCAAGCCACAACCAGTTATGCGAGCCGTCGCCATGCCTGGTCACGTGTGGCCAGTGATGGCAGCTTAACGGCGTTATCGACACAAGCGATGTATACCCCGGTTACCGATGACATTGGTTTGG
>NZ_WBVP01000082.1 GCF_008933155.1 Aliivibrio finisterrensis
TCAAGCTCTAATTAATAGCGTCAATATGATTCAAAGTTACGCGGCTGATAATACGCAACCAGCACCTTCGGCAACTGATTATGCGATGGTGGGTGTTACGGGTGTGGATGCTAACAATCTTAATGAAGTGAATGGACAGGTAGACAGTCAATCGTTGACCACGGTGGCAGAGATTCAAGCTCTAACTAATAGCGTCAACGTGATTCAAAGTTACGTGGCCGATAATACGCAAACCGCGCCAACAGTAACCGATTATGCGCTAGTGGGCATTAACGGTGTGGATGCCAACAACCTCAGTGAAGCGAATGGTCAGGTAGATAGCCAATCGTTGACCACGGTAGCAGCGATTCAAGCTCTAACTAATAGCATCAACGTGATTCAAAGTTACGCAGCTGATGATACCCAAACCGAGCCAAGTGCGACCGATTATGTAGTGTTAGGTGTCACTGGTATTGATGCTAATAACCTCAGTGAAGTAAACGGTCAGGTGGGCAGTCAATCGTTGACCACGGTGGCTGCGATCCAGATTCTAACCGATAGCGTCAACGTGATTCAAAGTTATGCAGCTGATAATACGCAACCAGCACCTTCGGCAACTGATTATGCGATGGTGGGTGTTACGGGTATTGATGCCAACAACCTCAGTGAAGTTAATGGTCAGGTAGATAGCCAATCGTTGACCACGGTGGCTGCGATCCAGACTCTAACCGATAGCGTCAACGTGATTCAAAGTTATGTAGCTGATAATACGCAACCAGCACCATCGGTGAGTGATTATGCGATGGTGGGTGTTACGGGTGTGGATG
>NZ_WBVP01000083.1 GCF_008933155.1 Aliivibrio finisterrensis
TCAAGCTCTAACTAATAGCGTCAATGTAATTCAAAGTTACGCGGCTGATAATACGCAACCTGCACCATCGGTGAGTGATTATGCCGACTTTGGCGTCACGGGTATTGATGTCAATAATTTGAGTGAAGTAAACGGTCAGGTGGACAGTCAATCGTTGACCACGATGGCAGTGATTCAGACTCTAACTAATAGCGTCAATGTGATACGAACCTACGCGTTGGATAATACGCAACCTGCACCATCGGTGAGTGATTATGCTGACTTTGGCGTCACAGGTATTGATGCCAACAATTTAGCGGAAATTAATGCACAAGTTGATAGCCAGTCACTAACAAGTGTTGCCTCGATACAAACACTTATCGATAGCCTAACAGTGATCCAAAACTACGCGGTAGATAATACCCAAACCGCGCCAACAGTAACTAACTATGCTGACATTGGTGTCACAGGTGTTGATGCCAATAACTTTAGCGAAGTGAACGGGCAAGTGCACACTCAGTCATTGACTACTGTGGCTGGCATTCAAACTGTGGTTGATAGCTTAGTGGTTATTCAAAGCTATGCAGCCGACAATACTCAAACTGCGCCTACAGTGACTAACTATGCCGACATTGGTGTCACAGGTGTCGATGCGAATAATCTTAGCGAAATTAACGGGCAAGTGGACAGCCAGTCACTCACGAGCGTTTCCGTCATTCAGACAGTGGTTGATAGCTTAGCGATTATTCAAAGCTACGCGGCCGATAATACGCAACCAGCACCTTCGGCAACTGATTATGCGATGGTGGGTGTTACGGGTGTGGA
>NZ_WBVP01000084.1 GCF_008933155.1 Aliivibrio finisterrensis
AACGAGTCGGGTTGTCTCAATTCATTTCAGGTTATTTCTGTAAGTCAAATATTGGTTTATCAAAAGGTAGTTCTGAATTTTATCAAAGAATAACGAATAAGTTAGGTGTTGAACCTAGTCAACTTACAATGGTTGGTGATTCACTTGAAAAAGACGTTATTTCAGCGATAGAGGCTGGTTTAAATGCGGTTTGGTTTAACCCTAGAGGTTTGGAAAAAGAAAGTCACTCCAATTTTAGAACGATCTCTCAGCTTCATGAGTTAAGCATATAACAAATGCATCAACACGATTTGCTACATTCGGCATTCTAGGTTTCTTTGAGTTTACCGTATTAAGTGGTAAATTTTAGCTTAATCTGCATGGTAGCAAACGTGTTATGCAGGCGTTATACGAACTCTGAGAATGCAGTTTTTTGGTTCACTTCAGCGATTGAACCATTAGCTTTTTAGGTGTGAAAGTAGGGTGGTTTTCCTTTTTCTTTGCTGCCTTTTGGTGTTCGTTTCATCTGGTTCGGCATTGAACTATTATTGCCCTAAGTTCAGGCGTTTCAGCGGCTAATTTACGCTTCAATTGTTCTTTGGTTATGCCTCATTTTAGCCTGCACCAGTGTTTTTCTCTCAACATTTTCAATCCCAATTGTGGCAATGATATTTGGTTTATTAGTTCTAAACAGGCTGAAACCAAATCGTTCAAATGGTGTAAGAAAAAGGGATTGTTTCGTTTCACAGTTATTGTCGCTGATTG
>NZ_WBVP01000085.1 GCF_008933155.1 Aliivibrio finisterrensis
TTGATGGCACATGGCAAGAGGTGGTCAGCCTAGATGTATTGTCACCTCGTACAGCACCGAGCATCGATTGGGCACTCAATGCCAGCGGTGATTTGCAAGTGGCGAGCATTAATGGTGACACAGTGAATGTTAATGTGAGCTACCAAGGCAGTGATTCGAGCTTGACCATGATGACGCTCTTGCCAGTTGATAGAAATGCGAGCGATAGCATTAGTTGGATGGTGGAAAAAGGCGGCGTACGTTTCTCAACGGTACAAAGTGTTGACGTGGCGGATGTGGTCAATCCGATTGCTATTAATAACTTAACTGCGCGTGTGGCAGATGCGTCCATCAGCGATGCGGATTTATTTGCCGAGTTTATGGACTTGGTGGATGTTGCAACCGATGCCACTACGCTTGGTTTATATCGCAATGAACTGAGCAGTAACTCAGTGAGTAGCATCACCGCATTGCAAACGCTTATCACTGAGCAAAATGCCACTGCCATAGTGCTTGTTGACTTGCAAAATACCGCGAGTACCAGTATTACCATTACGCAACTGCAAACCTTGTTACCGAATCAAAATTTCTTGTTGAATTTACTCAGCGACTATCAAACCGCATTAGCTGACAACGCATGGAATACGCCAGACGAGGTTCAAGCACTCATTGTGGGCGTTAATGCCTACGTTGTTGACAGTGATGGTGATGGCATTCTTGATGTGAATGATCCTGAGCCTTACATTTGGAACGACCTTGCT
>NZ_WBVP01000086.1 GCF_008933155.1 Aliivibrio finisterrensis
GGTACTTAGAGCCAATGCAGTGACAGCAATCGATTCGTCACTGTACAACGTAGCGAATGGATTGCCAGATTCGGTCAGATTGACGACAAACCGATATCGTTCGTCTGCCACTAGTGAGCTTAACGGAGCAAAAGATGACGGTGTGCTCACCGTTACCCAAGAAGGGTTGTTATTATTAATACTCTGCCAAGTGTAGTTGACTGTGAGCTGTGGGTATTTTGCCAATAACTGACTTTCCGCCACACTTAACGCATTTTGATTGAGTACTTCTATTGCATCTTGTTCACTCAATACGGGTCGTTCATAACTCAATATCGGCTTTATCAGCCAAGATTCAATCGGTTCGCTAAGCACTCTCGTTTTCGCTAATTCCATGCCAGCCTCACTGTAGTGCAACTCTAAAAGTAGATACTTCCCTACTTGCCCAAGCAAGCTTTCATTATTGAGAGGTTGTGCTAGCGTAGTCCAGGTTTCTTTTGCATCACGTTGCGTTGGCGTATCGAGTAGATACCAATTCGCATCAATATTGGCACTGTTGACCGAGTCAGTTGAACCATTTCGTAACAATTGTGTTGTATACGTCGGCGTTACACCCTCAATTAATGGTGATGTCGCAATATCTCCTTGGATCATCAAGCGGTCATTCGTACTGGTCTCTGCCACAAGACCTGCCGATAATACACGTGCACTCAGACCCGAGCCGCCAGTATCGGTCACGAT
>NZ_WBVP01000087.1 GCF_008933155.1 Aliivibrio finisterrensis
GTCGATCACGCTTGGCGCGGTTTGGGTATTATCTACCGCGTAGTTTTGGATCACTGTTAGGCTATCGATAAGTGTTTGTATCGAGGCAACACTTGTTAGTGACTGGCTGTCAATTTGTGCATTAATTTCCGCCAAGTTGTTGGCATCCACACCGGTAACGCCAAAGTCGGCATAACCACTCACTGATGGTGCTGGCTGCGTATTATCGGCCGCGTAACTTTGAATCACGTTGACACTGTCAGTTAGCGTCTGAATCGCAGCCACCGTGGTCAACGATTGGCTGCCTACCTGTCCATTGATTTCATTAAGATTAGTGGCACCGACACCAGTCACACCAATATCGGCATAATTTGTCACTGTTGGCGCGGTTTGGGTATTGTCAGCGGCATAACTTTGAATGATCGCTAAACTATCAACCACAGTTTGAATGCCTGCCACGGTAGTCAGCGATTGACTGTCCACTTGCCCGTTCACTTCACTGAGGTTATTGGCATCGACACCAGTCACACCAGTATCGGCATAATTTGTCACTGTTGGCTCGGTTTGGGTATTGTCGGCGGCATAACTTTGAATGATCGCTAAGCTATCAACCACAGTTTGAATACTCGCCACGGTAGTCAACGATTGACTGTCCACTTGCCCGTTGATGTAACTGAGATTATTGGTATCGACACCAGTC
>NZ_WBVP01000088.1 GCF_008933155.1 Aliivibrio finisterrensis
GAGTATGGTCGACCCTGATGAGTTTTCAGTTTGTTTTGCTCAATGGATGAAAGAATCGATTGAGCATGTTGATGGTCGTATAAAGACAATTGCGATTGATGGTAAATCTCTTCGTGGTACTTACGATAAAGAAAGAAAATCTTGCCTGGTTCATATGGTTAGCGCCTTCGCTGTTGAGTATGGTGTCGTTCTTGGTCAAGTTAAAACAGAAGAAAAGTCTAACGAGATCACTGCGATACCAGAGCTCTTGAAACTACTTGATGTTAAAGACGCAATAGTGACAATTGATGCGATGGGTTGCCAAGTTAAAATAGCACAGCAAATCGTTGATCAAAAAGGAGATTATCTTCTTGCGGTTAAGGGGAATCAAGGCAGATTAAACGAAGCGTTTAATCAACATTTCAATGTTGTTACTTTAAGTAAGTATGATGGCCCAAGCTATTCTACAGAAGAAAAAGCACACGGTAGAACAGAAAAAAGAATGTACTTCACTTGTGAACCTTTCGATGAATTTGTTGATTTAGCACTGGAATGGCCAGAGTTAAAAACACTTGGTATTGCTGTTTCACATCGAATGGAAGGTGACGATAAAGCAGGTGAAGTAAGTATTCGTTACTATATAAGCTCTGCTGAATTAGATGCAGAGAGCTTTGCTCATTCTGCTCGTGGT
>NZ_WBVP01000089.1 GCF_008933155.1 Aliivibrio finisterrensis
CAGTATCCGATTATGCTGTGGTAGGCGTTACTGGTGTTGCTGCAAATAATTTGAGTGAAATTAACGGGCAAGTGGACAGTCAATCGTTGACCACGGTAGCTGCGTTCCAGACGCTAACTGACAGCGTCAACGTGATTCAAAGTTACGCGGCCGATAATACGCAGCCAGTACCATCAGTGAGTGATTATGCCGACTTTGGCGTTACCGGTGTGGATGCCAACAATTTAGCGGAAATTAATGCACAAGTTGACAGCCAGTCACTAACAAATGTTGCCTCGATACAAACACTTATCGATAGCCTAACAGTGATCCAAAACTATGCGGTAGATAATACGCAAACCGCGCCAACAGTAACCGATTATGCGCAAGTGGGCATTAACGGTGTGGATGCCAACAACCTCAGTGAAGTGAATGGTCAGGTAGATAGCCAATCGTTGACCACGGTAGCAGCGATCCAGACTCTAATTAATAGCGTCAACGTGATTCAAAGTTACGCAGCTGATAATACCCAAACCGCGCCAAGTGCGACCGATTATGTAGTGGTAGGTGTCACTGGTATTGATGCTAATAACCTCAGTGAAGTAAACGGTCAGGTGGGCAGTCAATCGTTGACCACGGTGGCTGCGATTCAGATTCTG
>NZ_WBVP01000009.1 GCF_008933155.1 Aliivibrio finisterrensis
GACGTAAGAGTGAATATAACAAATACATCAACACGATTTGCTACATTCGGCATTCTAGGTTTCTTTGAGTTTACCGTATTAAGTGGTAAATTTGGGCTTAATCTGCATGGTAGCAAACGTGTTATGCAGGCGTTACATGCCAAAGTTGTCTCCTTTGAGATACAGTGTTATAGTTTAACCAGATTTGATAATTAGAGGTTGCTATGCCAGAGAATAGATGCATTGCTTGGGCTTTCATTTTGTTTGTATTTTTTTGATAACAAGCAGCATAAATTACCTCATATTCATGTCAAATATGGTAGCTATGAGCTAATCATAGCAATTCAAACAGGTGAGTGCTTAGAGGGTTATTTACCAAATAAGCAACGAAAACGAGCAGAAGCTCACATTGAAAGCAATCGAGTAAAATTGATGGCAATGTGGAAACATCAGTTGCTGGTATTAATCCGGGTAAATTATAGGTGACGTATGTTGAAAGTAATTGATGTTGATTTGGTAGCTGATTTTACACTTGAGCTTACTTTTAGTGACGGTTATACCGGTGAAGCTAACTTAACTGAGTATTTCCAAAAAGAAGCATTTAGGCATGTGACTAATTTTCAAAAGTTTGCATTAACTGCTGATGGCTCTCTTGATTGGAGTGGTGTTGAATTATCAGCGGCAACGTTAAAAGAAATCACGGTTGGTAGTTATGCTGAATCTGATTTAACGCCTTTTGACGTTAAAGAAATGGAAATGGTAATAAAGCAGGCTTCATGGGATTCAATGCAAGAAGGTCGAGCTGACATTTTGCAAGCGGCTATTCGTTCTTATGTTGAACAATTTGGCCACAGTGTTGTAATTGAGCGTGCAGGAATTAAAAGTAGAACGAGTGCTTATCGTTCATTAAAACCTGAAACGACACCAAGTTTTGGTACTTTGGTTCAATTAGGTCATGCAGTTATTGAATTGGCTAAAGATAGAGTTTCTGCTCATTCTTTGAGCCGCATGTAACAAATGCATCAACACGATTTACTACACTCGGCATCTCAGGTTGTCGGGTGTTTCTCGTTTTAAGGCGTAAATTTTAAGTATAATTGCATAGTAGTAAACGTGTTATGCAGGCGTTAGCTCATGGAGTTACCCACGTTTTGTAGACACCACATTAAGTTAGAACTACAGTATCGGTTAAGATTATAATCAGACATAACTATTGAGCCTTATGTTTATATTGACTACAATGGCGCACTTTTTATTTTCACAGGCAACGAACATGAACGATATCAAATCTCAACCAGCTTTACCAGATCACCTTTCTGGTAATCCACGCAGTCCGCATCATGTAGCAGAGTGTTTTGAATATCACATTGGTATCAAACTTAATGGTAAAGAGCGTACAGATGTTGAAGAATACTGTATCAGTGAAGGCTGGGTTAAAATCCCATCACCAAAAGCATTAGATCGCCGTGGCCAACCAATGCTAATCAAATTAAAAGGTACTGTTGAAGCTTTCTACAAGTAAGTAATTAACTTCACACCGTTCTAAATAAAGAAAGGCGACCTCATAAAGAAGTTGCCTTTTTTATAGTTATTATGTATTTACTTAATTAAAAGATTAAGTGTGCCATACCTGCAATCACAGGTAACGTAATCAACGTACGTAGAATGAAGATAGCAAACAGTTCAAAAATATTTACAGGGATTTTACTACCAAGAAGTAAAGCACCCACTTCAGACATGTAGATAAGTTGAGTCACAGACATAGCAGCGATAACAAAGCGAGTCATCTCACTATCGATAGACGCCGCAATAATTGATGGAATGAACATATCAGCAAAACCAACGACAATGGTTTGAGATGCTTCAACCGCATAAGGAACACCAAGTAATTCTAAGAAAGGAATAAAGGGTTGGCCCAATACAGAAAATACAGAAGTATATTCAGCAATCACCAAAGCAATAGTACCAAGCGCCATAACAACAGGTAATACACCAAAAACCATATCAACTGCGTTTTTAACGCCTTCACCAAACACACTTCGAATAGAAGTTACTTTTGAAGCCTTATTCATTGCTTGTTCAAGGCCCCAAGAAAAAGTCGTATAGCCTTCTGGGATAACTTCAGCATCAACAGCGCGTTCAGAACCATCGATAAACAGGTCCTTTTTACGGCTAAGAGGAGGCAGGCGAGGGATGATAATTGCCGCAACAACACCGGCTAGACATACCGTTAAGTAAAATGGTAAGAAATAGCTTTCTAATTCAACTTGCGCAATAACCACTAAGCTAAAGGTAATAGACACAGCAGAGAACGTCGTACCAACAACAGCAGCTTCACGTTGAGTATAAAACTTCTCTTCATATTGCTTACTTGTTAAAAGAATACCAACAGAACCATCACCTAACCAAGAAGCCATACAATCAATAGCTGAACGACCAGGTAAATTGAAAACAGGGCGCATAATTTTACTTAAAAGAGCACCGAACAATTCCAATAAACCAAAGTTAAGCAATAAAGGAAGCAGTAATCCCGCAAAAATAAAGACAGAGAATAAAACAGGCAACAGATCGTTAAGAACTAGACCACCTGTATTTGGTTCCCATATCGCTTCAGGACCAACTTGAAAGAAAACCATTGCAGCAGCGATGCCGCCAATTAAGCGAACCACAAACCAAAGAGGGGTAGGGTTAAGTAAACCAAATAAAAAGTCGTTATTTGTGATAATGCTAGGCTTAATAATCTTAGCCAGAATGGTAACCACAGACATCAACATAACGATGCCAGTAACTATTGCAACTAGATACTCACCAAACAAAGCTTGAATTGATTTTGCTAATACAGCAACAGGAATGGTGATATCACCGTTATAAGTGATTGGAGCCATAAATAGGAATAGGCCAATCAACGATGGGATAAGAAACATTAGAAGATTCTTCTTCTTGCTCATTTGGGGTATCTCACTTGAATTTTGCATAAATCTCTCAATTACAACTAGTTAATAAAAAGCTAATCCTTAGCATTATTATTCACTAAACTTCCGTATTCATTCAGTTATTACGGAGAGTACACTGTTTTTTTAAAAAGTGGAATACTATTCATTAAAAAAAAGTATTTATTCACTTATACGTGGTGATAACTATTGGATAGCATTTAAAATGCAACTGAATTGTTTGTTTTTTGTTACATTCTAAAAATTAAATATAAAAAAAGCCCCCGTGATTGGAGGCTATAATTGATAAGTGAGTTATTTAAAGTCTGCAACTCGCATTCTGTTTAATGTTGCCATAACTTCAATCACTCGAGGTTTAGCTAAATCACCATGCTTAGGCATCAACTCATGCCAATTATCATGAAGTTGCTGAGCAATAAATTCAACAGGGTTAGATTCCCAACCTGGTGTTTGAGATAACTGGAACCACATCCAACCGATAGCATGAAGCTGAGCGGAAGATTGCAGCTGAGACATGGCGGTAATATCAACTAATTCACGACCAAAACGAAGCGTATTCTTGTTTCTTGCTTGAATACGGAATTTACCTTCTTGCAAAATAGCCTGAAGAGAAGAGCGGTTTAACTGACGAGTTTGAGTTGGTAATAAATGCTCAGAACCTTCACGAACTCGCGTTGTAGGATGAGTCGCTACCACTTCCTTTGCTTTTACAGTGACATCAACGGCTTGGTAATCATGCATTTGAATCACGGTATCGGCAACATCAAGGTAATCACCAGAGCCACCCATAACTAGGATAGTTGATACATCTAACTCATCACGAAGTTGACCAATACGATCAACTAATGGCGTGATTGGCTCAGCTCCATTATTAACTAGTGCTTGCATGCGCTCATCACGGATCATGAAGTTGGTAGCAGACGTATCTTCATCAATTAATAATGTTTTTGCTTGAGCTTCTAAAGACTCTTGAAGCCACGCAGCTTGTGACGTAGAACCCGATGCATCTTGAGTAGAGAAACACGTCGTATCTTTACCCATAGGAAGGTGGTTGATGTAGTTTGAAAGATTCAAACTATGAACACAACGGCCATCTTCTGCTTGAATTTTAGCCGTTGACTCTTCAGTAACGATATATTCGCGACCATCACCAGGGATGTGATCATAAATAGAGCGCTCCAAGGCATTTAATAACGTTGATTTACCATGGAAGCCACCACCAACAATCAGAGTGATACCTTTTGGGATCCCCATGCCTTTAATAAGACCGCGATTCGGTGTCGATAACTCTACTTCAAGAGAAGCAGGGCTTTGGAATGGAATTGCGTCTTTCATTGGGCGATCATTATTACCAGCAATACGCGGTAAAATACTGCCATTAGCAACGAAAGCGACTAAATTATTGTCAGATAACTGACGACGCAACGCGACTTGATCAACGATAACTTGACAGTGGGCTTTAAGCTCATCAATAGGTAATTCGCGGGCTAATAAAGTACGGCGGATATATTTTGGCATATGAAATGTCAAAATATTAATCGCGCGTTTAGCTAAGATCTCGCGACCATCAGCAGGCAAGTTCATGTTATAACGAAGTTCAATCCCTTCATCATCAAAAATAACTGACGTATGATCTAAAACAGTTTGGCCAGAAAGCGCAATTGAAAGTGTCGTGTCTTTCTCAAGCAATTGACTAAAGTGGCGAGCAAGAAAGTCCCTTGCAGCACGCTGGTAATCAAGAGAGGTTTCTTGCAGCCATTGAAGATGTGTAAGTGACCATGCACGTTTAGCTCTTAATCGTGACGGCGGCGCGTAGGGATCAGATTGAACATTATCAATAGATAAAGTGAAGTCAGTGAAATCATATTCCCCTTTAATAGAGGTATAGCTACGATAGTTTCTTTTTTCTAATTTTTTTAGTTTGGCTTCAAGATGTTCCATTACATTCACATTATCAAATAAAGTTGTGAGCAGTATAACAAAAAGCCCGTCATAATAAGAACTTCTTTCATGCAGATATGAAAAAATAACTCTACGACTATTGGCTAATTTACTTTTCTAAGAGTTTCAAGTCATAGTAATGCTAATTAGACGTAAAGGAGTACAGTATGAATGCTATCGTTACTATTTTAGAAAATATATTTATTGGCTCAGGAATTATTTGTCTTTTGCTTGCTATTTCACTGTATGGAAAACGAACCGCAGATTGGGGTGGAGCATGTCTACTTTTTGTCAAAAGAATTGATCTGTCTCTCCAAGAGCATAAATGGTATCGGATTGGCGTCAGCTTATTTTTTATTGGTGTACTTGTACGCATTCTGAATTTAACACTTTGGGGATAAGAGTTACTCACAGTTATCCACATTTTCTGTGGGTAACTATTTGAATAACCACTTAACACTATGAAATTTAAAATAAATGCCTCTATAGCAAGCTTTTTATTGTTATATCCTATTATTTTTTTGTGACGCGAAGTAAAATACATAAGTCAATAAAAATAGCCTTGGATAAATAAAAATAAGATGGACAAAAGACAACCACGTAAGAGAATTGCCATTATTGGTGGCGGGATAGCGGGCTCAAGCATTGCCATGTATTTATCTGAGTATGATGTTGATATTATTCTGTTTGAAGAAGGCACAAGTTTAGTTAATGGGCCGCCAATATGTCACCTTCATGCAGGGGGGAATTTATACCGAGAGATCTCTGATGAACAATGTACTACGTTACTCTCTGAATCTATTGAGACCGTACGTTACTTTCCTCATACATTAAATGAGCGGCCAACTATTATCGCAATCCCTACAGCCGATAAAGGTCAACCTGAGGCGTTATTACCTCGTCTAAAGCTTTTGCAGAAAATCTATTCTAAATTAATAGAAGATGATGAAAGTAATCAAGTTTTTGGTCCTGCATCTGATTACTTTAAAACTTATTCAAAATTAGACCTGAAAAGAATTGCATCATACCCTCTAACTAATAACCCTAAAACACTTGATGATTGGTTAATTGCTTTTTCCAAACAAGTCGACCTGAATCAATTAAAATACCCAATTGTGCTTGTTCAAGAATATGGATTAAGTGTCTTTCGTATGGCGGCGACAGCACAATTAACATTATCAAATCAAAGCAACGTAACCCTAAATTTTGCCAACTCAGTAAATGGGGTGGTCAAAAATGAAGAAGATCATGGCGGTTGGGTTTTAAGCTATACAAAAGAGAACCAAACACATTCAGAAATGTTTGATTATGTGATTAACAGCGCCGGTTTTAAAACAGGCATAATCGACGATCTTGCCAATAAGCCTAAAAAGAGATTTGTTGAGTTTAAAGCTGCATACGTTGCACAGTGGGGCAATGTAAATAATGGTAAATGGCCAGAAATAATTTTTCATGGAGAACGGGGGACACCTCAAGGCATGGCTCAATTTACTCCGTATCCAAATGGTTTTTTTCAGTTACATGGTATGACAGAAGAAATTACTTTATTTAAGAATGGGCTCTCTAGCTCTTGTCACCTTTCAGCGCAACCTAAACTACCGAAAGAGTTTAATAAAAAAATTAATCAAGGTTGGGATCCGAAAATCCAAAAAGAAAGAACACAAAAGGCCATCAACCATTTAGCTCAATTTATGCCAGAATTTGCACAAGCAATACCCGCCGGAAAACCGTTATATGGCGCTCAACAAATACCTGGCGATGACATTACATTAAGAGCAGCAAATATATCCTATACATCTGACGGTTACTTTAGGGCTGAAATTGTCAAAGCATCTTCTGCGATAACATGCGCTAAAGAAATAGCGCAATTAATACATTTACAAGAAAATAAAAAATCAGCGTTAATTTTTACTATAGAAGACGTTGAAAAGAAAGCAGAAGTATTAGCAAAAGAACGCGGTTACCCCGTAGAGTTGGCACAAATATATTAAGTTTAACAGTAAATGCGAACCAAGTAACAGTGCAGTGTTCTGGGGTTTAAATGCATGCCAACATTAATTATGAGCATGATATAGACGCCACTTTTATACTCTTTTTATATAGATATGTGCATTATCACTTTGAACTACAATAGTTTATGCCGTACGGTGGTGGAAAATGAGATAATTTGATTGAATTATCTCGTTTTTTTGTTGAAAATAGCTACATAGTAATCTCATCAAGGTGATATGTGGAATTTTTACTGAAACGCCGTTGGCCTAGATTTGAATGTAAAAAATCAGTCAATGCAAAAATTTTTTGGGCACATCGATTAATGCCATTTGTCAGTGTTAAGTTGATGGATGTATCAAAAAAAGGGTTTGGATTTACCAGCGAACGGAAGCTTCAGGAAGGCTGTTGTGAATTAAGGATCCGTTCTTTTCCTGCGATGATGGGGAACATTGTCTATCGTAAAGAATTTAAAAATCAAGCGGGTGATACTTGCTATCAATACGGCTTTTATTTAACTACGCAGTTACATAAGACGCAAATTGAAAATCTAGGGTGTAGAGGGGTTATTAATATTGAGCACATCAATAATGATCCCAAACAGGAACCGTTAGGTTAGAAGTACTTTTAGTTTGTAGAACATTCGAACAAAGCGAAACAAAGGAAATATTTTAGCAGCGTATGCTTGTTAGTCGTTTCTAATGGATGGAAAATAGAGCAATTAATGCATGTGAGTTGAAACGTTTGTTGCATAATAATGGCGAGATCATCATTTTCTTCTGGAATTAAATTGTTAATTCCTTGATGTTTAAAGTTTGGCTCCACCTTAGATAAATTACCAGTCCACCAATGATAGAGTGTTTTGCTGCTACGAGTTCTGTCTTACTAATGGTCACACAAAGTAGCAAGGAGGTCTGAGCATTTGATGTCACTCTCTTTAACTAACTGTGTTATAGCCGAAAAAATTTGATCTTTAGCTTCCGTTTTTGCATTAAGAAATTGTGGATAAATTACCCATGTTTTTTATTGTTTATTACAATCGTATAAATGTAAAGGTTATGGCTGCTACCACAAGAGTGCAATGAGCATTTTACATCAGTATATTCTTGTTTTACTAATACCTGTAATCGTCGCTGAAACGCAGCACGTAAATGCACTAAGGACATTCCCCGATTGTGAATAGTCGGGTAATGATGCTGACAAAGCGCTTTATAATTATCATTGAATGCATTCAGCGAATTAATAAATAATGGCTCTAACAAAAGTATTCCTTTTAAAAAGTCCAGTGTTACTTCATAACTCTGGACTTTCAATAGTTCATATTAATAATTAACGATTATCAAAGCGATTATAATCAAATAAACCTGCTTCAACAGGGTAGTGCTCTCGATACCATTGACTTACTTCATCACTGTAAGCCCAAAACTTGTCTGAACTTCGATGGGTTGGTTACAGTGTCACTATTATTTACAAACCATTCTTGCCATTTTTGATAGCGATTCTTATCAAGAAAGTATGGCATATGTGTTTATCAGCAGTTGTACTGCGAACAGCAACGAGCGGTAATAAATACGGTCAACGTTAGGGTCATCATAAGGCTTCGAGTCACTATTAATGACAGCGGTTACCCTGGTGGAGTCGAAGAACGAACTAATTTAAAAAACGTAAATGCGATGGTTCAATATGAAAATACAAATTATTAAGAAACAGATACTCGTACAGATAGCGACTTGTGAGTTGTTGCTTTAATGAATCGCTATTAAAGAAGGATTCCCATTGATTGATCAACGTAACTTCATGATCAGTTAAAGGCTTTATGTCATTCATTTTTTCATATTGCTCAAGCCAAGAATACAGCAAATCATGTTCCTGAGTATTTAACTCTGGCATCCCATAAGGCATGCCCCATGCTGGGTACTGTGATTCATAATCAGCAATCTCTTCAATAGTAGGGCATGCTGCTCACGGTCTATTGAAAAATCGTAACCTTGCAGTTGATCGTCTTTAGCAAGTGGATTATTTTGTTTTAAAGTAAGCATGCGAGCCATCACACCCGCTTCAGTATTAGCAATACTACTTTGCTCACGTTCATTTAAAATAGGAGTAAGGCAAACAACACATCGGTTATCTAAGATTGGTTTGATATCCGTTAAATAGTCAATACCTTCAGGGGATTGATAATCATAGACCCTTTGTTGTACTTGTGACTTTCCAAACAGCTGATCGTAATTGTACGTTGCGTATGTCGCACAACCAGAAAAGTAGAAATAATGGGCGTTTGAAAAACATAACGGCATCCATGAAATAAAGGGGGAAAATTTTATTGTAATAATAAATGCGAAAAAAAACAAAAAAAGCCCGTTTACCTTTCGATAAACGGGCTTGATTTAACTAAGAGTTTTAAACAGTAGCAGGGCTGAGCTGTTGTGCTTTTTCTTCTGTGATTGGCTTAGTAATTAATGCTAGAACAATAGCAACACCAACCATTACCGCAGAGATAGTGTAAGCCAGAGCGTAATCACCACCTTGTGTCATAGAGTAACCTACAACTGCTGCACCGATAGCACCACCAATACCCCATGATGTGTAAAGCACACCGTAGTTGGTACCGTAGTTTTTAAGACCGTAGAATTCAGCAGTAAGTGATGGGAATACAGCTAGAAGCGTACCATAACCAACAGCGGCAACTGCAGTACCAATAATTAGCATTAATTCACTGTCGTACATACCAAATAATGCCATGTTTGCACCTTGAAGAACAAATGCAATAAGTAGTGTTTTAACACCACCAATTTTATCTGACAGGATACCAGCTGCCACACGACCGCCTGAATTAAAGATAGCAAGAAGTGATGCTAAATATACCGCATTAGGTAGGTTTGCTTGCATACTTGCGATAGTAGTAATGTTACCAATGATCATAAGACCTGCAGATGCGGCAAATGCATACATAATCCATAAAGAATAAAACTGAGGTGTTTTAAGCATTGCTTTCCAGTTTAAATCCATTGGTGTACGTGTTGTAACCGCAGCTTTGCCTGCTTTTACTTTTGGTTCTTCAGGTTGGTAACCTTCTGGTGGGTTATTGATAGTTGTTGCTAATGGAACAGCAATAATAAGAATCGCAACACCAAGAACTAAGAAACTTGTTTGAATACCATACATTGAAATTAATGCTGAAGTAACAGGCGCTAAGTAAATAGCAGCAAGGCCAAAACCAGCAGCGATTAAGCCATTAACCATGCCTTTCTTAGAAGGATGGAACCACTTCATAGCAGAAGGCGCAAGACAAGCGTAACCAAAGCCAATACCAGCACCAGTCATCACACCAAACGTTAAGTTAAGCATAAAAACAGTGTCAGCAAAACTTGATGCGATCATACCTAGGCCAACTAAGATTGTACCGAAGATCAAAATTAAGCGTGGGCCCATGCGATCTTGAAGAATACCAGCAACAAGAAGACAGATAGAAAAAGTGATTGTTGCAGTTGCATAAGGTTGAGAGGCTTGTGATGCCGTCCAGCCCATATCAGTAACAAGAGCCTTGTTAAATACGCTCCATGCGTAAAGAATTCCCAAACATAGGTTAATACAGAAGCCTGCAAGCAGGATACGCATTGCTTTATCGATATTTTTCATCGCAATCTCAGTGAGTTGAAAGTTTATTACAATTTAATGTATGTTTTTTTGATTGTACTTATATAAAAATGACTTACGTCACATTAATGAGCGCGGAGTTTATCAGCACTTTGTGTTCATTGGAATAGTTTGTATGAAAATTACACCATGTTTTTTCAATCTAATATTCCATATTTGACACAGTCAAAACAATGACGAGATCGGCATTAAATTGTCAGGTTTATGTAAATTTATGATCTAACATCTATTTTTACAATTAATTGCTTGATAGTATCCGCCGCGTTAAAACCTAACCAAATAATATGAGCAAATATGAACTTCAAAAAACTTAAAATCGCAGTGGCAGTTACTCTAGGCATCACAACACTTACAGGTTGTATGGGTCAAATGGGTGTATCAAAACTTGTTGCATTTGGTAACTTAAAAGCAGTAGATAACCGTTATGGTCGTGCTGGGCTTTATATTCTATTAGCGCCTGTATATGGTGTTGCTGCATTTGCCGATCTATTTGTATTTAACTCAATTGAATTTTGGACTGGTAAAAACATCATTACAGGTAAAAGCCCAGCAGTAGTAGATACCAATGTTGGTGGTGCTGTTTTTAAAGTAAATGATAAAATTGATTCATCAATGACCAAAGCACCAATTGCGCCACTTCAAGTAAATAACAATGTAAAAAATGCTTCGTTTAATCAAATCGATGAAAACACATTAGAGATGCACGTTGCACTACTAGATGGTACTCAACAAGTGCTGCGTGGTGAGAAGACAGATGATAGCGTTGCATTTTACTTAGATGGAAACTACATCACAACAGTACAAGTTGAAGAGTTAGAAAACTATGTAGCGGCTTCTCAAGCATAATATATGCTTCTATTCTTTCATGATAAAAAGCACTCAAGTGATTGAGTGCTTTTTTTTTTGCTTTACTTCAAAAAAATTCATTTATTTCTATTTTTATTTTAACGTTTAATTTAACCATTAAGTAACAAATTGCGCTTCATATATAAGACTATATTACTGCAGTTCAGCATTTACTCTTTAAAGGCTAAATCCTAATGAGATTGCGCAACAATTACGCAACAACCTCCATTTTTCCCTTAGTTGAATTTCCAATAAAAAGCGATAAAATACTACGTAAACAAAGATTTCAAAATTGAAGGGATGCTCTCAATTTATCTTCGAGGTGTTTATGAAACTATTATTTATCTTCTTACTCTCTACTATAGGCGGTGTTGCAGCTGCTGAGCATTTTCATTCCTTTATCCTAGGCTTAAGTATTGCGACACTTGCGGTTGGTTGTTGTCACTGGTTTGCATTTAGAACAACAAAATATCCACAACTTGCTTTAGTACTTTTACTGCTTGGACTATTTTCAAAAATGGCGGTAACTATCGTAGGAGTTATGATGGCTGTGGATGCAGAATTAATTACTTCACCATTTATTTTTGCTGTTTCTTATCTATTCTTTTCAATCGTAGCAACATATTTATGGTTTAAAATTAAAGATCGTAAAATATCGCAACAGTTACTAAATAGACATTCAGGCGCGGCTTAATATAAACCTCTGCTAGCCATTGAAAAGAAGGGGCTTAGGCTCCTTTTTTATTTTTGAATTATGCTATACCGTATCTATAATAATCATTCCTTGATATAGTAATGATAGTTTTATTAAAAAAAGGGTTGTAGATGGCGATTTCCATCTTAATTTGCGATGATTCAGCACTTGCTCGTAAACAATTAGCACGAGTGATACCTTCTTCATGGGGAGCAAATATTGAATTTGCTCAACACGGTTGGGATGCCATTTCTAAGCTTGAAGCTCAGTCATACGATCTTTTATTTCTTGACCTTACCATGCCTGAGTTGGATGGCTATGGCACATTAGAAGAAATGAGAGCACGCAGGATAACAACTCAAGTTGTTGTTGTTTCAGGTGATATTCAACCAAAAGCGCAACAAAAAGTAGCAGAACTTGGTGCTAAAGCATTTATAAAAAAACCTGTTGATAAGCCTACATTAATTTCCACACTAGGTTCAATTAGCATTAAACCTGAAGTTCAAGCGACTTATTTGGCACAACCAGTAACGTCTATTCAACTTCGTCGCCGTGATATATATTTAGAAGTCGCTAATGTTGCAATTGGCCGAGCAGCTGATTCTTTGGCTCGTCATTTCGATGTTTTTGTTCATATGCCTTTGCCAAACGTGAATTTATTTGAGATGAGCGAACTTCAGATGACACTTCGTCATTTGGCCAGCAATGAAAATATGTCAGGAGTATGTCAAGGATTTAGTGGTGAAGGAATCGCAGGAGAAGCCTTGGTACTGTTAAGCGATTCAAGCGTAACAGATCTAACTAAATTAATGGATTACCCCGAAGTAACAGAGAATAGCTTAGAACTAGAGTTATTGATGGATGTGTCTAATATTTTAGTAGGGGCATTCTTAAAAGGAATTGGTGAGCAAGCAGAGGTTAGATTCTTTCAAAGCGCCCCAGTTCTTCTTGGTCAACATGTTTCGGTGAACAGTGTTATTGAATCAACCAAAGGGTCGTTCAATCGTATTATGGCATTTGAGGTAAGTTACAGTATTGATAATACAAACATTAAGTGCGATTTACTTTTAATGATTGTCGATGAGTCATTACCTATATTAGATAATAAACTAGCTTACTTACTGGATGATGAATAATGAATGGTATTCCTGCTGAGTTTGAACAATTTCACTGGATGGTTGACATGGTACAAAATGTTGACCTTGGCTTAATCGTAGTTGATAAAGAATTCAATGTTCATCTTTGGAATGGCTTTATGACACACCATAGTGGCAAACAAGCCCATGATGTAATGGGAAAGTCATTATTTGAAATATTCCCAGAGATAGATAGCTCTTGGTTTAAAGCAAAGTCAAAGCCAGTTTTTGAACTGGGTACACGAAGTTTTGTTATTTGGCGACAAAGGCCTTATTTATTTCACTGTCGTAATGTTCGACCGATAACTCAACAAAGTCACTTTATGTATCAGAATGTCACATTAAACCCAATGCGAAGTACAACAGGGGAGATTAAATCTATGTTTCTTGCTGTTGAAGATGTTACCGCAGAGGCATTGGCTGAAACACTAAACAAATAAATGAAAATGCGATAAATAAGACAAAAAAATGGAGACACGATAGTCTCCATTTTATTTAAACTTATTTATTTGCTTTCTTATCCGCTTCTGTCAGTTCACGGATCTTACGGCTGATATCACGACGTGATTTAGAGATCTCAGCACTTTTGATGATGTGGTCATCAACACGGTCTTCATAATCAGCTTTCATATTTTGAACAACTGCAATGATTTCGTCTGTAGACATTGTAGGGTGAATATAATCCAGCATATTTTCTAAAAGAGTCACACGCTTTTGGTTATCACGAATTTTCTTTTGGTTATCTTGTAGCTCACGCTTTAGTTTATTTTTACGACGTGCTTGGTTGATGATTTCAAAAACGTTATTCATTTTTATTTCCTATAATATGTAATAGCCACTTTCTTGATTAAATCATAAATGCAACATTGAAAACAATAACAAGATCAATACAGTGCTAAAAAAAACAGTTAACCGATAAATTAAACCGCTTTTTTCTCTTCAATGTCTGCTGTTTCATTTTTAGAGATAAGAGTTACTTTTTCTGACTCAACAACTTCACGGTTTTCACCAATAAGTAAGCCACCTTTTTCAATAGTCAAATGCTGAGTTTGCATTGTGCCTTTGAACTTTCCTTTTGGCTGGATACTTACTTCACCACCTTGGCAAGTACCTTCAACTAGACCATTAATAAGTACTAATCCAGCGTTTATGTCACCTTGAACTCTACCAGTCGGCGTTACAATTACTTCCGCTTCTGTAAAGATATTCCCACTAACAAAGCCGTCAATTTGAATGCTTTGATCTGATTCAATATTACCTGTTACACGACAGCCTTTGGCAATAATAGATAATGATGCTGCGGTAGACCGACTACTAAAAAGGCCCATACAGGTTTCTCCAATTGATATTAAACTAACGAAAGAATATTATCATGGATAGAAGACAGAGGGATCACTAATTACATTATCAACATCAGTATTTAGTAATATAGCTCACATTTTTATTGTGTATAGTATCGATTATAGTAAAAGGATTACAAATAATGAGAACAATAACCCAAACAGAAATCCGCATTATTGGTTGTTTAATTGAAAAAGAAATCACAACACCAGAACACTATCCACTAACACTCAATTCATTAACCACGGCATGTAACCAAAAGAGCAACCGTGACCCTGTCACATCAATGAGTGAATCTGATGTTTTAGATGCATTAAATACATTAATTAACGATCGTATCGTGACTGATGAAACTCGTGGTAACTCAAGAGTGGCAAAGTATCAACATCGATTTTGTAATACAGAGTTTGGTAGCCTTAAACTGTCAAAACAAGAAATTGCCATATTATGCGTTTTGTTTCTGCGTGGGCCACAAACACCTGGCGAGCTAAGAACTCGTACCCAACGTTTATGCGAATTTGAAAATGTAGCACAAGTAGAAGCCGTATTAAATAAATTAGCGGCAGATGAGAACGCCCCTAAAGTTGTTAAATTATCGAAAGAACCAGGAAAGCGCGAAGCTCGATATGGACATTTGTTCTGTGGCGATATTAGTGACACCGTCACTATAGAGCAGAGTCAAAATACTCACACAAACAGCTCAGAAGAGAATAAGCGTATTGAACAGCTAGAAACTGAAGTATCCCAATTACGCACCGAACTTGATGAGTTAAAACAATTAGTAAACGACGTTCTCTCATAATTGCATGACAGAAATTAAATCTAATTGGACACTCTATCTAATAAGAACGCAAACAAATAGTTTGTATTGTGGTATTACTAATAATTTATCTCGGCGCTTTGAAATGCACAAAGCAGGAAAGGGCGCTAAGTACTTACGCGGAAAAGGACCTTTAACATTAGTATGGTCGCACAATGTTGAATCAAAATCCCAAGCGTTAAAGTACGAATACCGCATAAAAAAAATGACCAAAGCCTCAAAAGAAGCCTTGGTCAATAATTTAGTTGCGTTACCTGCTATAGATTAATATTGGATTAATCGTAAATAGTAGGGATTGGTTGACGTTTATGCTGAGACAGTTGATAAATTTTTATTAATTTAGCTTCTGCTTCAGCATCTATTTTTTTCCCTTCTAAGAAGTCATCAATCTGGTCATAAGTAACAGAAAGAGCATCTTCATCCGCTTTTTGTGGTGCGAGTTCTTCAAGATCTGCTGTGGGTACTTTTTTAACTAACTGCTCAGGTGCGCCTAGTGTTTCAGCTATTTTTCTCACTTGGCGTTTATTTAAACCAAATAATGGGGCTAGATCGCAAGCGCCGTCGCCAAACTTCGTATAAAAACCAGTAATATTCTCTGCCGAATGGTCAGTACCTAAAACTAATCCACCAACATAACCAGCCACTTCATACTGTGCAATCATGCGTGCACGCGCTTTTACATTGCCCTTAACAAAATCAATTTTTGCAGAATCAGAAGGCAGTAAACCTGTATGCTCAAGGCCAATGTGAGACGCCTTATGCAAACCATCAACACCTTCTTTAATGTTAATGCTAATAGAATGAGAAGGCTGAATAAACGACAAGGCCATCTGTGCTTCATCTTCATCTTTTTGGATTCCATACGGCAAACGAACTGCAATAAATTGATACTTTTTAGTATCATATTCATCATTCAGCTCATTAATAGCAATCTGAGCTAATCGCCCACATGTTGTTGAATCAACACCACCGCTAATACCAAGGATTAAAGAGGTACAGTGAGCCTTGAGTAAGGTAGCCTTAATAAAATTGACGCGTGTTTTAATTTCATTAACCGGATCAATTGATGGTTTAACTTTCATTTCTTCAACAATCAGTTGTTGCATTCTCATTCCTTTACTCTATTGAGACAGTTGGCAGTTAATTTAATAATCATACTGAATTTACACAATTAATAACAGCCTAATAGTGTTATAGGATAGCCATCGACAAAATTTTCACTTATGCTAACTAATAATGCCGTTAATAAGAGAAAAGTCATGAACATTGCTGTATTTGGTAGTGCATTTAACCCACCATCATTAGGCCACAAAAGTGTCATTGAGCGTTTAACTCACTATGATAAAGTGTTATTAGTTCCTAGCATTTCACATGCCTGGGGGAAAAAAATGCTTTCTTATGAAGACAGAATAGAGATGGTATCTGCTTTTATTAACGACTTATCCCTTAACAATGTTGAAATATCGCTGATTGAAAAAGAACTGTATGTTCCAGAGCAAAGCGTGACTACTTTTTCTTTATTAAAAAAACTTCAAGAATTGAATAAAGAGGCCGATATAACCTTTATCATCGGACCAGACAACTTACTTAAGTTTGACAAGTTTTCAAATGCCGATGAGATAGTAAAATACTGGAATGTAATGGCTTGCCCTGAAACACTTCCTGTCAGAAGTACTGATATACGAAACGCAATAAAAAAAGGTGAGGACATTACTCACTTAACAACACAAGGTGTCCAACTTTACATAAAGGCACACCATTTATACGAGTAGTCACGATGAAGAAACAAGTCGCTATAATCAGTTTATTAACAACAACTATGTCCATGGATTTAATTGCCAAGGATAACTCGACTTGTCTACAAGAAAGCTATGATAACTACTCTCGTCAAATTTATTCATCCAACTCAAAATGTCTTATTCCTTTATTTGAGGTGAATCAGTTTATTTATCAGTTAACAGAAATAACAGAAAACATAAAGTCAGACGTTATGGAAGAAGGATTTTGGGATAAATGGGCTTACAGTACAGGGGATGATCCTTTACTAACCGGCTACCTAAGTGATAGTGCGGTAGGCTTTACTGTATGGCAGCCTGAAGAGTATTATGACAAAAAAATTGAAGAGTTTGATTCTTATGGTGAATGGTTGGAAAGCCACGGCCTACAGTTAAGCTTGGCCTTTGGTGGGGAAGAAAAGGGTAATAATACCCGTTTTCGAATTGATTACCGTTGGCATGATCGCGCTGATGATCAATTGTTCATGCAACTGGAAATCCCATTCCAATAAAACCAAGCTAAGTTTGTATAATGCGTTAATCCAATAAAGTATAAGCTTGTTCTAGTAATTCCACATTTCCTGAAAAATAGCGCTCCGCAATCATACTATTCTTAGCTCCTGATTTACGCATTTTATCCGCTTCTCTTACTTTCAATGTCATCATCATATCAGGAGAAACCTGGCTAGACTTTATCTCTTTATTTTCAGATACTTGAGATAAGTAAGTATTGATATGCTGTGATTCCGGAGATAAATCCGTATGAGGTGACGCTTCTAATAACTCATCTTGCATTACCTGCAATAAATGCTGTTTGGCATTTTCAGTCATCGCTATTTCTTGAAGTTTATCTAAACCGGCTGAGAGTAGAGGCGTTGAGGCGATATAACCACCTTGAGTAGGTAGCGTTTCACGTGTGCGAATTGAGAACATTAATGTAGATAATGTAGAGTTAGGAACAATCGTCATTGATGACAGAGCATCAAAAGGTATCCAAAACAATTCACCAGGCAACACTAGGTATTCCCATTTACCAAGGCGAATAAGTACGGCTCCAGTTTGCACGGAAATCAGCTCATAATGATTCTTCTTTTTTCTTGCCGTATAAAGAAGGTGTGAATGTGTTCCTGACTGAAACGTAATTGCGTTTTTCATAGCTACCTCTGATTTGAAGCCCGTAACTCTACTGGTTTTTATCTAAAAATCAACGGATTCTCATCAATTACGGCGATATTTCATGGCCAATGGTACGACCTCTTGAATTGATCACGTACAACTGGAATAAAATCAAGTAGAATACGCGCTACTTCCTTTTTTGGTAACCAGAAGTCCAAACATGACCACACAAGATATCTATCAAGAAATTCGCCCTTACAATGATGATGAAGTTCCTGCCGCTATTGAGCGTTTAATTTCTGATGATGAATTCATTACAGCGATTCTTCACTATAAGTTTCCGTCTGCTTCTAAGTTTTTATTTTGGTTATTAGCACCGTTACTGCGTTGCAAACTACGTAAATCACTGTCTAAAATAACAACAGTAGAAGACGTTCAGTTAAATGTAGCAACTTACTTAAATAAAACGGTCAAAAAAACCACCGATGGCATTACGTACTCTGGATTAGATAAATTAGACCCAAAACAAGCGTATTTGTTTGTGTCTAATCACCGTGATATCGCCATGGACCCAGCGTTGATGAATTGGGTGCTATATAATAATCATATGCAAACCGTAAGAATTGCCATTGGTGATAACTTATTAAAGAAAGCGTGCAGTACTGAGCTGATGAAGCTTAACAAAAGTTTTATTGTTAAACGTTCAGCAAAAGCACCACGTCAAATGCTAAAAGCGTTGGGTGAACTATCTTCATATATCAAGCACTCTTTGGAAACCAATAACTCTATTTGGATTGCTCAAAAAGAAGGGCGAGCAAAAGACGGTAACGATTTTACTGATCCTGCGATTTTAAAAATGTTTCATGTAGAAGGGCGTAAGCGCAAAGAAGCTTTTTCTGATTATATGAATGATTTGAAAATTGTTCCTGTTTCTATCTCTTATGAAAATGACCCGTTAGATATTCAAAAAGCCAAAGAATTAAATGCAGTGGCTACCTTAGGCTCTTACGAAAAAGGGGAGTTTGAAGATATTGATAGCATCATTAAAGGGATTATCGGCAATAAGAAACGCATACACATCCACTTTGGTGACGTTGTCACCTCTGCGCCAGAAACGGCTGATGAACTGGCAGCAGTCATGGACAAAGAAATTACACAAGGCTATCGTTTATTCCCAATGAATTACGCCGCTGCCAATACTGAATCAGAAGAAGTCACTTCTGAAGTTAAACGTGAACTAGAAGAAAAGTTGTCACACTTAACAGCAGAAGAGCAGCCATTTTTACGTGCGCTTTATGCAAATCCAGTTAAGAACGCGGGATAATAAGAGATTCAATTAAAAAGCTTTTTATCCCAATGAGGAGGATTACCCACTTGTTGGGATAAAAAGTCAATAAAAGTACGCACTTTTGGTGGCAAATGTTGGCGTCGAGGGTAAACAGCGTAAATAGGTAGCTCCATATCTGCCTGCCACTCCTTTAATATTTGAATCAAACTGCCATTTTCAAATTCATCTTCAAGTAAATAGCTTGCTAAATACGCAATGCCAGCACCTGCTTTGGTTGCATCTAAAATAGCAGAAGCGTTATCTATTTTAAAAATACTTTGTACGTTAACCACTTGATGAACACCATCACGAGTAAATTCCCACTCATTAAAGCGTCGTTCATTACTATGATAAGTGATGCATTTATGCTGTGCTAATTCAGCTGGACGCAATGGTAAACCATTCTCTTTAATGTAGCATGGAGAAGCCGCAACAATAAAGCGGCAATCTGCAATTTTCCTCGCCACCATGCCTTCAGGAATATCATCATGAATTGCTATCCAGCAATCTAAACCGTCTTCAAGTAATTTAGGTTTATGATCAAATAAACTAACCTCCAATTCAACATCTGGAAAATGAGCTTGGAATTCAGCTAATGCATGAATAATGTGACTATTACCAAAAGACTGAGCGATACCTACTTTGAATACACCAGAAATACGCCCATGATGAGCATCTAGTAGGGCATCAGCTTCATAAGCAGTATCTACCAGCTTTTGACAATACTCAGCATATTGATGACCAAGCTTTGTAATAGAGACCGAGCGGTTATTACGTTGAACGAGTTGGCAATCTAAACGTGTTTCTAGCGCTTTAATTTGTTTAGATACATGCGATTTAGAAATACCAAGTTTTTCAGCAGCACGAGTAAAATTTAGCTCATTTGCTACCATCGCAAAGATTACCATTTGATGTAAATTATCTAACATTATTCAGCCTAGAGAAGGAATGTCTAGCTATTGTAATACTACTTAAAAATATAACCATCTACTTTTATGCCGTCAGGAAAAACCGTAATAGGTCTGCCACCCAAATAAATATTACCATTAACCACGAGATCATCAGGAAGTGACGTAATTTGTGAGTGGCCAAGGAATAGATTGCCTTTCACTACAAGTTGTTTTGGTAATGTTTTTAATGGTGTTCGTATTACACTTAGATCGCCGTTTACTCTTAAACGCGGAGGGAGCTCAGTGAGTCCTGACCCTGCAAAATTAATAAAACCTGCGACTTTAATGCCTCTGGTATAGCGTTTAAGTTGAGTGGTTCCAGCTAAATTCAAGTAGCCCTTTACTTGAGTGCCTTTAGGAATGTTTTTAATTACGGTATTTGCTAAGTTTAGATCACCATTAACTACCAAACCTTTAGGCAGTTTTTTTATTTTACTATTCGCAAGGTTCACATCACCTTTAAGCTCTAAATTATCAGGGAGTTCAGTGTAATTAGTATTACGTAAGCTGATATTTCCATAGCTATCTATATGATTAATGAGTCGATGTTTATTTAACATTTCAGCAGAAGTTGAAAAGGGGACCAAGGCTGTAAAGATAAGAGCAAAAAGAGTAATAATAGTTTTAGGCATAGATAAATAACTTTGTAGTAATGGCTTGACACTGTATCGACCACATCGTAAATAAGTTTAATTTAGAACAGTGATATGAGTCCTGTTTTTACGTTTTTATTATGAAAACACATTTGATATAGTGAAATTCGGTATCTAAGTGCCGAAGTAAAAAATTTAATTAAAGGTAAGGAGACGTAATGTCTAAAGCGACTGGTACTGTAAAATGGTTTAACGAAGAGAAAGGTTTTGGTTTTATCGCTCAAGAGAACGGACCTGATGTGTTCGCTCATTTCAGTGCAATTCAATCAGACGGTTTCAAAACGTTGAAAGAAGGCCAAGCAGTAACTTTTGATGTTGAGCAAGGCCCTAAAGGCCCTCAAGCAAGCAATATCCAACCTGCTTAGTACCAAGATATTAATAAAAAGGCTCTCAATGTGAGGGCCTTTTTTCTTTATTATCTACAATATAATCGATTATTTTCTAAGAGAGCGAGTCTTTAGTTCGTAAATCAGTTTTTCTGCACTACAAGAGAATTTCAAGCGAGCGTGAAGTTCTTTCTCATCGTTAGTCAGTTCAAAATTGTACTCAACTTCATCACATACTTCTTTTGCTAAAGATAAGTAATTAGCAAATTCCGCTTCTAATTGCGCTTTATTGTTAGCGAAGATGCTTACTTCTGCAACATCATCACCTTCTTTAATCACAAAGCCCATCTCAGCACTACATCCACAAGCATCGCATGGTACATTTTGTTCTACTTCAGTAGTCATTATTTTATCTCCACAATAAATATACAGACGTTATACTATGTTTCCATGGTTAAGAAAACCCTCTCGGAAAATGAACATAAAGAAGAAACACAAAGATAACAATTGCATATCATTCACGTATCAGTATTGGCACTTGAGACAAAAATCCCAAAAAATGAATATTTATGACAAATTTTTGTCAGAATTAAGCGTGAAATATTGTATTTCCATACTGTATAACGCAGAATGCCACTAAGTGATATTTAAATAGTAACTGACATTTCGTTACAATCGCGATTCTTAATTTTGAGAGTAAAGTAGCAGCCAGATTGCTATTATTACGTTTATCGTGTGAAATATCATAAAAAGATTATACAAATGGAGTTGAATCTTATAAGTTAACCTAATATTAATTTCGTTAATTTTTACGATTGATTTCTTAATGGACTAACCACATTAGAAGAGTTTTATTATGCCAAAAAGAAGTAAAGAAGATACTGAAATCACCATTCAAAAAATTATGGATGCGGTCATTGATCAACTATTACGCTTAGGCTATGACAAGATGTCATATACGACACTAAGCCAACAAACTGGTGTGTCAAGAACAGGGATTAGTCATCACTTCCCAAAGAAAACTGATTTTACAGCTGCACTAGACGGTCGTATATTCCGCTTATTTGCAGAACGTTTAGAAATGCAAGGTGATAAGCAAGCATTCATCGATAGCTGGATTTTATCTTTAGAAGACGAACAATTCCGAGCTATCTTACGTCTTTTATTCCATCATATCGTAACCTCTGCAAACGCACACGAATTTGCTCGCAATGGTATTGAGCGTTTATATGGTATGGTTGAAGACTTATACGGTGAAGAAAGCCGCAAAGATCTTGAGTGGCTTATTGGCTTATCTTTGATCCGTATGACAAAATAATATTATCTACTATAATTAAAAGCTTACCCATAATGGTAAGCTTTTTTTGCACATGGAATCAGTTAGAGTGAAAACTCTAGATTACTGGAGGAAATATGCTTAAAATTTCACGACTATCTGTATTATTAACAACAGTGCTTTCTTTATCTGTTTCTGCTAAGTCAGTGGATTTTGATAGCGCATGGAAAAATGTTCTCAACAATCATAACGGTATTGCGGCAGAGCGCGCTAATGTTCAGCGTCAAGAATCGTTGGCCTCAGGCACTTCTGACCTTAATCTTCCTTCTATTACCTTAAGTGCAAATTATACTTACCTAGATGACGATGTTACGGTTAACAGCCAACAATTATTAGACAGTACTGATATTAACCCAGCCTTTGCAGGTGCAGCTACTGGATTAATAAATGCGCTTGGTGGCCCAATCACATCAACTCTTTCAGAACGTGATATTTTCACTAGCTCTATTCGTGCGATTTGGCCAATCTTCACTGGTGGCCGCATCTCTGCCGCTGAAAGTGCAGCGGAGGGAAAAACAGACGAAGCACGCAGTCAGCTAAAAATGAAACAACAAGCCTCTTATGAAGATTTAGCTAAGTACTATTTTAGTGTCGTTCTCGCTAATGAAGTCGTTAAAACCTATAGCGAAGTAGAGCAAGGCTTAGCAAAACACAGAGATAATGCGGTTAAACTCCAACAGCAGGGTCAAATTGCTAAAGTAGAGCGCCTACAAGCTGATGCTGCATACGACAAAGCAAAAGTGGACCTTCGCAAAGCTCAACAAAATTCAGATATTGCCAGTGCTGCATTAAGAAGCATGTTGCAAATGAATGAAAACATCACGCCAGAAACACCGTTATTTATCAATCAAAAATTGCCTGAAATGACGGCTTTTATTGATAATACATTAGCCACTTACCCAGGTTTAGACCTTTTAGATGCCAAAGAGAAGCAAGCGAGCAGTTTAATAAAAGCGGAGAAAGGCAGCTATTATCCTGAAGTTTATTTATATGGTAACTATAATCTGTATGAAGGCGACAGCTTATCTGCTGAAATAGCACCAGATTGGATGGTCGGTGTCGGTGTTAATGTTCCACTATTAGATAATAAAGGGCGCTCAGAAAAAGTTGCCGCAGCGCATAGTGCAGTTCAACAAGTACAGTATCTTAAAAAACAGGCGAAAGAAGATCTTTCATTGTTGGTTGAAAAAACATACCGAGAAGCATTACAAGCGATAGATGAATATTATGGTTTAGCATCAAGTATCGCACTTGCACAAGAAAATATATTGCTCAGAGAAAAAGGGTTTAAACAAGGTCTATCGACTTCACTTGATGTGGTGGATGCTGAGTTATATTTGGCAAGTATTAAAACGCAACGTTCCTTAGCATCATTTAATTACATGATTTCATTAGTTAAGTTACTTGCTTTAAGCGATGAAACAGACACATTTGTACAATATCAACTTCAAGCAAGAGAAGGAAAATAACATGATTCAATTAAAGAAAACCATCGGTTCTCTTGCCGTTGTAGGTATAGTTAGTTGGGTTGGTTACAGTTTTTGGGCTGCTTATCAACCTCGCCCTGAATTACTTCAGGGTCAAATTGAAGCCGAGCAATACAATATTTCCTCTAAAGTCCCTGGTCGAATCGAGAATTTATACGTAAAAAAAGGTGACATGATAGAGAAAGGCCAAGCTATTTTCTCCTTATACAGCCCAGAAATAGATGCGAAGCTAGCGCAAGCAAAAGCAGGAGAAGCAGCAGCCAGTGCCCTGGCAGAAGAAGCTGAACAAGGAGCAAGAACCCAACAAGTCGCAGCAGCGAAAGATCAATGGCAAAAAGCAAAAGCGGCCAATAAGCTGCTAGAAAAAACCTATACTCGTGTTAATAACCTCTATAATGATGGTGTCGTATCAGAGCAGAAAAAAGATGAGGCTTATACTCAGTGGCAAGCGGCTAAATATACCGAAAATGCTGCTTACCAAATGTATCAAATGGCCAAAGAGGGAGCTCGAACAGAAACAAAACGAGCCGCTAATGAGAAAGTCAAAATGGCAATGGGATCGGTAGCTGAAGTAGAAGCTTATGTAGCAGACACTAAGATTAACAGTTGGTATACAGGCGAGGTAACTCAGGTTTTACTCAATGAAGGTGAAATTGCACCTCAAGGTTTCCCTGTTGTTAGCGTTATAGACATTAATCAAGCATGGGCAGTGTTCCATGTTCGTGAAGATAAACTTAAAAACTACAAAAAAGATCAACAAATTGATGTGTACCTTCCAGCATTGGATAAAACGATTCCATTTAAGATTACGAATATTGCTGTTATGGGAGATTATGCAACCTGGCGAGCAACCGATAATAGCCAAGGGTTTGATTTAAAAACCTTTGAAATAGAAGCACATCCAACTGCTGACATTCCAAATCTACGAGTTGGTATGAGTGCTATAGTTAAATTAGATTAAGCGTGATTTATGAAAGCATTTTGGCGTTCTTATTATTCTAACCCATGGCTAATTGCGGTTACTTTTGGTCTTCCATTGGTGCTATCATTGGTGATTTGGTGGATATTTTCATCATCTGTGGTGCGTGAATTACCTCTCGATGTGGTGGACCTTGATCAATCCAGTTTATCTAGGATGATCATACGTGATTACGACGCAACCCCAACACTTGCCGTCCGTACGATCCAACCGAATGTTATTATTGCCAATCGCGCATTAAAAGAAGGGGATAACTATGGCTATATCGTTATCCCTCATGATTTTGAGCGTAATGTCATGCTGGGTAAGAGCCCTCAAATTTCAGGTTTTTACAATGGACAATTTATCTTAATCGCAAAGCAAATTAATTCTGCTTTGATGCAAACAGACATGACGATCCAAGCAAAACTTGCAACAATAAAGGCACTGAGTACAAAGCAATCAACATGGACTCAAGCAATTAACTCTGCAGTGCCAATTAAAGTTCAAGTAACAGCACTATTTAACATTGGTAGTAATTATGATCAATTTTTGGTTTCAGCTATTCTTCCTGCTATATGGCAAATGGCGGTTATTGTCGGGATGATTTGGGCGATGAGAAACGAAATGGGTCGCAATAATAACAGCAATTTACGAGAATGGTTTGACGGTCAATCTCGGGCAAATATATATTCATTTATAAGTGTTTATTTTTTAATCGGAATGGCTCTTGGCTGCGTACTTTTTTATTTCTTATTCGGTATTTTGCAATTTCCTTTTTATGGAAATATCATTAGTTTTCTGACCACAATGTCAGCAATGACCCTTGCGTGCATTAGTCTTGGAACTGCCATTGGTTATGGAACAAACAATATTGAAAAAGCGATGAGTATCTCAGGTGCTTATACTGCACCAAGTTTTGCATTTCTAGGCGTTACTTTTCCGGTATCAGACATGAACAATATTGCTACTTTTTGGCACTCAATAATACCAGCAAGCCAATTTGTTCGTTCCCAAATAGAGCAAGCAAACTATGGATATGATTTTGTTGAAAGTTCCTCCCATATTGGCATTCTGTTGTTGTTTACTATACCGCTAATTGTGCTTATTTCACGTTTAAGGAAGTAACAATGTCTTTTCTTACTGCATTAAAAAAAGAAGCGATAGGAATTTTTACCAATAGTAGCATTGTACTCACAATGATTGGTGGTGTGATTTTTTATGCTTTTCTTTACCCATTGCCTTATTTAAATCAAAGTCCAGAAGAACAGAAGATCACAATTGTTGATTTAGATAAGTCAGAACTTAGTCGAAAATTTATTTTTATGGCTAATACATCACAACAATTAAACGTAGTAGAGCAGGCTGATAGTATAGATCAAGCAAAACAGCAGTTTCTAAATAATAGCGTGAGTGGCTTTTTAGTGATCCCATATGACTTTTCAGACCGATTACAATTAGGCCAAGCACCAACAGTTGCTTATGCTGGAGATGCATCGTACTTTTTGGTTTATGGAACCATAATCGAAGGATTAATGAACGTGGGTGGGACATTATCCGCAGAATATCGTGTTACCCATATGGCCATTGACGGCAATCCTTTGTCTAATGCAATTAATACCTTTCAACCTTTTAAATCTAATTATGCTCCCGTATTTAATCGAAATATGGGTTATGTAGAATATGTCGTTCCCGCTGTATTTGTATTGATTCTACAACAAACGCTATTAATGGCTGTTGGTATTAGACAGAAATCAGCAATAGCTAAAGAAAATTCACCCCAACAATTAATTGCTCGGTTTTCTTTATTTTTAATGACTGAAATCATACTTGCTAGCTTTTATTTTGGCTTTGTGTTTGACCATTATCATATCAGCCGTTTTTCTAACGTATTGGACTTACTGATCATAATGGTGCCATTTATTGCATCGGTTATCTTACTTGGTATGCTACTGGCGCGATGGCTTCCAACCACTGAGAGTATTTTGTTATTAGTACTTTTTAGCTCTATGCCTATTGTATTTAGTGCCGGATTTATCTGGCCAACTGAACTTATTCCAAATGCATTAACTGATATTATGCACTTATTGCCAAGTGGATTTGCTATTGATGGCTTTCTTAAGATCAACCAAATGGGCTCTGGCTTACACAGTGTTCTTTTAAATATATCAGGGCTTTACGGTTTATGCTTACTGTATGGGTTTGGTCTTTTTATCAGTAAGCAAAAGTAACTCTTAAAAGTGATACTGAGTAAAACATAGTTTCATTGTCAGATGAAGTGTCTTGATTTCATTTTTACTGATCAAGGGGTAGACTTCACACGTATAAATACTTATGGTTTTGGTGAGAAAGAACTCATTGCTTCTAATGTGAATTCCGATGGACGTAAAAAAATTGTCGTATAGAAATCAGCATTACTCCAATAATCGAATTGTCTGATGAGTAGTCATTTCTTAGATCATTTTATAATTGCGTAAGCAAAACTATCTACATTACTGACTCATAAGCTATAATAAGCCTTATTTCAAAAAGGAAAATGAAATGGGGCTTTTTTCACGTCTATTTGGAACATCACCTAAGCAAGAAGCAACGATCGAACCAATTGAATATCAATCCTTCCTAATTTATCCAAACTCAGAACGAGATGGCTCTCAATTTCGTATCGCCGGCACAATAACAAAAGAAATAAAGGGTGAAATTAAAGAGCACCGCTTTATTCGTTCTGATGTAATCTCAAACAAAAGTGATGCTGATGAGCTTATGGTACGTAAATCAAAAATGCTGATCGATCAAATGAATGAGTCAATCTTTAATTAAATGCCTTAGCTTTGATGTAGATTAGATTGAAAAAATCCTATCTAATTATAATCATTGCTGTAAATCAACCTCAAAATCGTAATGGTCTGACCTCTGCTTTGTCACTGTAATGTTGTTTTTTTACTGAATTAGGGTGAATATAAGCAGGAATTATTTTAATGTAATAAAATTATGTCATTTTATTACAAAACACTTGAATTTATATCTTAGAAAGTAAGTATCAATTCATGCCAATAGTAAAGGAATAACTATGCAAATTGGTGTACCAAGAGAAGTACTCGCGGGTGAAACTCGTGTAGCTGCCACTCCCAAAACGGTAGAGCAGCTATTGAAGCTTGGCTTTACTGTCTCTGTTGAATCTAAAGCCGGTATTTTAGCCAGTTTTGATGACTCTGCATTTGAACAAGCCGGAGCAACTATCGTTTCTGCTGATGATGTGTGGAAATCAGATCTAATCCTTAAAGTTAATGCTCCTCAAGTTAACGCTGAAACAGGTGTTGATGAATTCGATTTAATTCAAGATGGTGCTAGCCTAATCAGTTTTATTTGGCCTGCGCAGAATGAAGAGTTACTTGCAAAATTAGCGACAAAGAACATCAACGTGCTAGCTATGGATTCTGTTCCTCGTATTTCACGAGCTCAAGCGCTTGATGCTCTAAGTTCAATGGCGAATATTGCAGGTTACCGTGCAGTCGTAGAAGCAGCACATGAGTTCGGTCGTTTTTTTACTGGTCAAATTACCGCTGCTGGTAAAGTTCCACCGGCAAAAGTACTTGTTGCTGGTGCTGGTGTCGCTGGTCTTGCGGCTATCGGTGCGGCTGGCAGTCTTGGTGCAATCGTTCGCTCATTCGATGTTCGTCCTGAAGTAAAAGAGCAAGTGCAATCAATGGGCGCTGAATTTCTTGAAGTCGATTTCAAAGAGAACTCAGGTTCAGGTGATGGTTACGCAAAAGAAATGTCTGATGAATTCAACAAAAAAGCGGAAGAGCTATATGCAGCTCAAGCTAAAGATGTTGATATCATCATTACAACAGCACTTATTCCTGGTCGTCCTGCACCTAAGCTTATCACCAAAGAAATGGTTGATAGCATGAAAGCGGGTAGTGTTATCGTTGACTTGGCAGCAGCCAATGGTGGTAACTGTGAATACACAGTAAAAGACGAAGTGTTTGTTACAGAGAATGGTGTAAAGATTGTCGGTTATACCGATATGGTTGGTCGTCTACCAACTCAATCATCTCAACTGTACGGTACAAACCTAGTAAACCTTCTGAAGCTTTTATGTAAAGAAAAAGACGGCAACATTAACATCGATTTTGAAGACGTTGTTCTTCGCGGTGTAACGGTTGTTAAAGAAGGCGAAGTAACATGGCCAGCGCCACCAATTCAAGTTTCGGCACAACCTCAAGCGAAAGCAGCACCAAAAGCGAAAATTGAGCCTAAAATTGAAGAGCCAATGTCACCAATTAAAAAATTTGCAATGATAGGAGCTGGTGTTGCTGCATTTGGTTGGGTTGCCTCGGTTGCTCCAGCTGCATTCTTAGCACACTTTACTGTATTTGTATTAGCGTGTGTGGTGGGTTATTACGTTGTATGGAATGTAAGTCATTCACTTCATACACCATTAATGTCAGTAACTAATGCCATTTCAGGCATCATCATTGTCGGTGCATTATTGCAAGTGGGACAGGGTAATGGTGTCGTTTCATTTTTAGCATTTATCGCAGTTCTAATCGCTAGTATTAATATATTTGGTGGTTTTGCTGTAACCAAGCGTATGCTTGAAATGTTTCGTAAAGATAAGTAAGGGGTAGAGATAATGTCAGCAGGATTAGTTCAAGCAGCATATATTGTATCTGCCGTTTTATTTATCATGAGTTTAGCCGGTTTGTCTAAACAAGAAACAGCGCGTAGCGGTAACTACTATGGTATTACTGGTATGGCTATCGCATTAATTGCTACCATTTTTGGCCCTGACTCTGCAGGTACAGGATGGATTATCGTCGCTATGGCAATAGGTGCTGTTATTGGCCTTTATTACGCTAAAAAAGTGGAAATGACAGAAATGCCAGAGCTTGTGGCAATTCTTCATAGCTTTGTAGGTATGGCTGCGGTTCTTGTTGGTTACAACAGTTATATCGATCACGGTGTACTTGTTGGTGCAATGCTAACTATTCACCTTGTTGAAGTTTTCTTAGGTGTATTCATTGGTGCGGTAACTTTCACCGGATCTTTAGTTGCGTTTGGTAAATTGCGTGGTGTTATTGATTCATCAGCGCTGCAATTACCTCACCGTCATAAGCTTAACCTTTTAGCATTAGTTGCTTCAGTAGGACTTCTTTACTACTTTGTTAGTGTTGAAGGCAGCATGTTTGCCATGATCTTAGTAACCTTAATTGCATTTGCCTTTGGTTATCATCTAGTTGCTTCGATCGGTGGCGCAGATATGCCAGTGGTTGTTTCAATGCTTAACTCATACTCTGGTTGGGCAGCGGCAGCAGCAGGTTTCATGCTATCGAATGATCTTCTGATTGTTACTGGTGCGTTAGTGGGTTCATCAGGTGCAATTCTGTCTTACATCATGTGTAAAGCAATGAACCGATCTTTCATCAGCGTAATTGCTGGTGGGTTTGGTCAAGATGTTGTTGCTTCATCAGGTGACGAAGAGCAGGGCGAGCATCGTGAAACAACAGCTGAAGAAGTAGCAGAAATGCTTAAAGAGTCTAAGTCTGTTGTGATTACTCCAGGATATGGAATGGCTGTTGCTCAGGCTCAATATCCTGTTCATGAAATTACTGAAAAACTTCGCGCTCAAGGTGTTGAAGTTCGCTTTGGTATTCACCCAGTTGCAGGGCGTTTACCAGGCCACATGAACGTTCTTCTTGCTGAAGCAAAAGTGCCTTACGATATCGTTCTTGAAATGGATGAGATCAACGATGACTTATCTGAAACAGATACGGTCCTAGTTATTGGTGCTAACGATACAGTTAACCCTGCAGCAATGGAAGATCCAAACAGTCCAATCGCAGGTATGCCTGTTCTTGAAGTGTGGAACGCGAAAAACGTAATCGTATTTAAACGTTCAATGAATACAGGTTATGCTGGTGTTCAAAACCCACTATTCTTTAAAGAAAACACTGAAATGCTTTTCGGTGATGCTAAAGAAAGTTGTGTTGAGATCAGTAAACATCTTTAATTAAAAGGTGTTTATTAAAGAGATTAAAAACCGAGTATTTATTACTCGGTTTTTTTTATCCAAAATAATAGTCAATTCTTATACCATTCTGGATAAGTAGTTGTTCAGATAATTGCGTAAGAAAAATCGATTTTAACAAGCAAGAATGATCAATTACTTATGTAGATTGGTATTAATCAGAGCTAACCCGAGATCTTATTGATGTAATAACCGTCAAACCATGATTAATGGATCTAAAATGGATCTCTACTTATTAAAATGTACCTTTGGAAAAGTAGAAAAAGATCATATACTATAGATAAGTAATAAATAAGTTGTAAAATCAATGAGTAGTGACAGCGTAACACTTTTAAGTAATGATATTTCAGTAGGACTAACCATGCCTAAAGTGAGTAGCTTAAATGCAGCTCAGGCATATTTATTATCTTTAAACTCTGAAAATAGCCGATCAACGATGAGATCTAATTTAAATAAGATCGCTCATCTTCTTGGATCTTTTAATTTAAACAATTGTCCGTGGCATCAGATAAACCGTGATTACGTACTTGGTGTCATTGAGGCATTAAAATCTGAAAAATTAGAATCGGCCACCATCAATACCTATATAGCGGCAATCAAAGGCGTAGCTCAAGAACTGTGGTTATCGAAAAAAATCACTACAGAAAACTACCAATTAATAAAGCACATCAAACAGATGAAAGGCTCTCGATTAGCTAAAGGTCGGGCCTTATCTAGTAATGAAATCCAATTGTTATTTTCTTCTTGTAATGACCAAACCATAAAAGGTATTCGAGACAGTGCTATTTTAGGTGTGTTATTAGGCTGTGGTTTAAGACGCTCAGAAATTGTGGATTGTTCTATTGGTAGCTTTAATGCAGAAGAAGGGTCATTACGGGTACTTGGTAAGGGCAATAAAGAACGAATGTCTTACTTGCCACAACAATCATTAACATTACTACATTCATGGCTAAATGCTGTCAGCGGGGACAATAGCCGCGCCTTATTTACCCGTATAAGGCGTTTTGATACTGTGACTGATGATAAGCTAACATCACAGGCTATTTTACATATACTAAATGAACGAAGAAAACAGGCTGGGGTGAGTGCATTTTCTCCCCATGATTGCCGAAGAACTTTTGCTTCTATGTTGTTAGATAATGGCGAGGATATTTCGACCGTAAAAGATGCAATGGGGCATGCAAGCATCATTACCACGCAAAAGTACGATAAACGTGGATTTGAACGTTTGAAAAAAGCGAGTGATAACTTAAGTTTTATATGAATAAATAATCACAGTAGTTAGAAATATCTCGGGTTTATACTTTTTATTTTGCATAGTTACCTACTTTAACCTACATAAGTATTTGAGCATTCTTGCTTGCTCTAATCGATTTTTCCTACGCAATTATCTGAACAAATACTTATGCAGAATGGAATTAAACATAATGATTAAGATAAATTTAAGACATAAAAAAGACGCAATTAAGCGTCTTTTTTTATGTTAGATAAGGCAAGTATCGGATTACTTTTTACGACAGAACTCAGCGATAACATACATAGATTGACCGCCGTTTGCCTTACCAGAAACTAGACGAGGATCGTCGCCAAGGCTGATGCCACGGATAACGGTGCCTTGTTTAATTACTTGGTTAGTGCCTTTAACTGGAAGGTCTTTAGTAACGGTAACGTCGTCGCCTTTTTTAAGCTCAACGCCGTTAATGTCACGTGGTTTTTCACCGTCAGAAAGAAGTGCTTTCTCAGCCCATTCTTTAACGTCTTCTTCAACGTACATCATGTCTAGAGCATCTTGAGCCCAAGATTCAGAAGCAAGCTTAGTTAGAAGAACATAAGACATAACTTGAACAGTAGGAACTTGGCTCCACATAGAGTCATTTAGACAACGCCAGTGATTAACATCCATTGTTGCAGAGTCTTCGATTTGTATCGTACATGTATCACAAATCATTACACAGTTATCAACGTTGATGTCTGTCTTTGGTGGTACTGCGAATGGTGCTAGAGAAGATGCAGAACCACATAATTCACATTTAGAATCACAGCGAGATAATAGAGTTGTTTCAGTGCTCATAAAATAGTGCCTGTTGTTTAGTGATGTTTATATTATGGCAAGTTTATACCATAAGAAAAAGGATTACGGTGAGAATACTGTAATTTTTCTGATTTCTTTCAATGTAAGAATATTATACGTAAACAATGCTTTTCAAATAGGTGAAATATATGAGTAAAATCGGTTAAATATAATGATTAATGGTAAGTGATGCTATTCTAATGAATGTTTAAAAAAGGGTTTTATGCATATAAACATGCCTAAAAGTGTATAATAGAGCGAAATCTACGCATAACAAACCATTAACAACCATCAGTAACAATTGAAATATCGGGCACTAAATTAGAGTCTGGATCAATTTTTACATATTGATAGATTAATGAACAATTATACACTAATGAATCATTTAAAGAAAAAATGATGACTGAAGGATACTCTAAATCAGGATACATAATAGAATGATCAATAACATACCAATCACCAATTTTACAAGGTTTCAGTTTTTCACAATGCGTAATCGAATTATCTGAACCTTGCCCAAGATCAATTATCTTATTGATGTTAGCTATTTTTAATACAGGGTAGCCTGAAGTTACATCAACTGTTGTCCCTTGTATGTCTACTGAATGATCTCCTATATCTTTGCCTTGGATAATCGAAAGAGCGTGTACTTGTTCTTCCGCTGTTTCTAACGGGCCTTTTAGACCATTAATCTGAGCTATACGGGCGTCTTCTTGAAATGACAACCATTTCGAGTAAGCCGTAACAGCTAATATAGAAAAGATAACAATTACAATAACAAGTTCAATTAATGTAAATCCTGAATTTCTTTTCATAATTGCTCCAAATTTAAAATTCCCTTTGTATTTTAGCTGATTAACTGAATATCTATAATCATTTATTTCTATTAATCTAATAGACTAAACCATAAATAGCTAAAAAGAAGCATTACTATTTTGCGCCCACAGGCCAATGCGCATTATGTATATTATGTTAAATAACATATAAGAAGATTCAAACCTCATTAGTTAACTATCCCTGTTTATATTCTCGCCTCTTATGGCTATTTAACGATAATCTTATTTACCATAAAATAGCTAATAATCATTCAATAATACTTCGTATTCATCGTTTGATTATTAGCTTTCAAAGCTCCATTAATAATTAGCCACCAGCTAGTTTTACTGTATGACCTTGCTTTGTTAGGAACTCTTTGATTTTCTCACGGTTATCGCCTTGAATTTCAATGTCGCCATCTTTAACTGCGCCACCGCAACCGCATACTTTTTTTAGCTGAGCAGCTAATAATTTAAGTTGCGTGTCTTCCATATCTAAACCAGTAACAACACAAACGCCTTTACCTTTACGGCCTTTGGTTTCACGTTGAATTCGAACAATGCCATCACCTTTTGGGCGCTCTTGTTTTACTTCTTCTTGTTTAATGCGGCCAATATCGGTTGAATATACTAAAGACATAACTAATCTCGTTTTAAAGTGATGATGAATTGTAAATTATTTTTCATGTTTATCCAAAAAGGATTTTATTGCAGCCAATGAACCTTTGGCTAATTTCCCATGATATAAGCAATACCAAGCCTTTTCTTCACCGGTATCGTTCTTGATTTGAAAACCTTTATGCTCTTCGGTACGTGATTTGTCTCTTTTCTCATTTATTGCCGTTTCGCCCATATCACCAAATTCTTTAGGCGGTATGATTGCTCCTGTGTCACTCCACCAATCAATGCTTTTCTTTACAGCACTTAAGTGACCGTGTAACACCTTATTTTTAATCAGTACTTTCCAGTCATCAGGAATACCTGTCTTATTTTCAATGAAGAAGCCTTTATATAATGACTTTTGCATACCAATTACTCTTACTATTTAATGACTCATTTTCACATAGTTAGGATCGAATATTTTTTAGCTTTACACCAGACTTTTGATAGTGAATCGTGATCTTATGTGCGATTAATTTTTGTGATATAGTTTTGTCACACAGAAGAATTAGTTATGGTGCACTAGAATGGATAAGTCTATTTTCTTAAGTTCAGATATCGATATAGATACATTTGCTTCTTGCTTAAAAAAGAAATATTCACGTAATAGCTTAATTTCATTCAGAAATGATTGGAATAATTTTGTTGTATTTTGTCAGCTACATCATGTAATGGCCTTACCAGCCTCAACGACTGCAATTCGCATCTTTATTGAAAAACAAGCGAAAGAAAAAAAGTTAGCGTCCATTAAGCGTTCCCTTATATCTATCTCACATGTCCATAACGCATTCGAATTGAAAGACCCTACTCAAACAGCTCAAGTAAAAGCAGCCGTTGGAAAGATAAGATTAGATAAAAGAGACGACAGCAAACAAACAGAAGGCATTACTCTTAGTATGCTTGCAGAGCTTGAACGCCAACTGTCTTCCTCTGTTGAATTAAAAGACATTAGAGATTTAGTTATCTGGCACTTAATGTTTGAATTACTCTTAAAGCGTGGAGAGTTAAGAGACCTTACTCTTGATGACGTTTGTTTTGATGAGTTTGGAAATTGTGTCATTCAACTGCAACAGAATTATTATCCACTATCACAAGAAACGACTTTATTACTTAATAAGTGGCTAAGTGCATCACATCTTACCGAGGGCTATTTATTCAGAGGGCTTGACCGACATCAGAATCTTTCGTCAAGTCACTTAAATGACTCGTCTATTTATCGTATTTTCCGTCGTGCAAGCGAATTACTTAATCTGGAGGTTAATTTTTCTGGGTTATCTGCTCGAGTGGGTGCAACGAAAGAACTTTCTAAGTCTGGCTATACCGTTCATGAAATTCAAGAGTTAGGTCGTTGGGTTAGTCCTGCCATGCCAAATCAATACATTGGAAATATTGAACGTTCAGAAAGACAAAAAGATAAATTCAAAAAAAGCCTGAATAATATCAGGCCTTTGTTTATCACTTAAAGTAATACAAATTACTTAATTGAATTAAGAATTGCTTTTTTTAGAAACGTTTTAAAACAGTCGCCATTATGTTCCAGCAATTTAGGGAACATTGAAATTGGGGTCATTCCTGGGAAGGTATTCACTTCGTTTAAGAATATTTCGTTCTCTTCTGTTAGAAAGAAATCAATACGAGATAAATCTTTTAGCTTCATCTGTGTAAATACTTTTTGGCTGTATTGATTAATTAACTCAATTTGCTCAGCCGATAAATTTTCAGCAGTTAATGTTGTCGTTGAATGACTGCCACTGCCGTATTTTTCATCGTAAGAATAAAATGCGCCATCAGGAGCGGTTACTTCACCAGGGGGCGTTGTGAATAGCTTACCGTCAATTTCATACGCAGCAACTTCCAACTCTCTTGGCTTAACTGCTTTTTCAACTAACACTTGCTCAGAAAACCCGAAAGCATCATCGATAGCTTGTGATAATTCACTTTCAGACGTGACCTTGTAACAACCAACAGATGAACCTTGGCAAGCGGCCTTAACAAACAATCCGCCCCATTCTTTAAATGCCGCCAATGCAGAGCTATGTGTCTCTTTATTGTTTTCCGTTAAGAATAAATATGGCGTATTTGGTATACCTAATGCGTCATACCAAAGCTTTGATGTGATTTTATTAAAGCTGTTTGTGCTTGCTTCTGCACCACAACCTAAATAAGGAATACCGAACATATCAAGCATTGATTGAATATCGCCCGTTTCACCAGGGTAACCGTGAATACAAGGGATAACATAATCAACTAGACCTAGGTTCTCATCACCACAAAGTAATGATTTGTCAGAGCGTAATTCATATTTCAAACCAGAGTCGATATGAAACCAAGCACCATCTTTAATTTCAAGGTGCGTGATTTGAAATGAATTTAATTCCGATAGTTGTTGAGAAATATATTTTGAAGAAACCAAAGAAACTTCATGTTCGGTACCGCTACCGCCACAAAGTAAAAGGATATGAGTCATAATATTCACTATTGAAAATAATCGGCAAGCTAAAGCAAGCCTGCCGATTTAGTATTTAATTTAATTTGTGTAACTCAGGGTTATCTGAATTTTTAATGCTATTAATGCTACGAACAAATGGACCGTATGCTTGGATCTCAGCCGGCAGTGTTTTTATTGCTGCACGCGCATCTGCAGGTGTTGCAAAATCACCATACAAAATCGTATACCATGGCATATTATTTACGGTTTTACGGTTCATCCAAACAGGTTGTTCGCCTGCTAATTTTCCAGCATAAGTCGTTAGATCTGTTTTACGGCTCAAGGCAAGGATCTGAAGCGTATAACCATAGCGATTATGCATTTCGTCTTGCTTACTTGTTGGCGGTAAAATCTTCACAGCAGCATCAGACTCTGCAACTGCTGATGTCTCTTCTGGTGTTAGTTTAACCACTGGCTTTTCAGTTTGTGGTTCTGCAGCAATCTCAGTCTCTTCAAAAGTAGTTACCTCTTCTTCAATAGGTTGAGATACTTGGTACACTTCTTCAGAGGTTTCTGTCGTGATGTTTGTGGTATACGAACTACTTGTACATCCTGCAAGTAGTGCGGTTAACGTAATAGGAATGATTCTTTTCATTTTAATTCACAATTATAAGTCATGCTGATTTCCTAATTTTGCACCTGATATACAAGACAATCAAGTCTTTAGCTCTCTATCTGTTCAATTACTCAAATATTTCCTTAGATTACGGTACAATTGTTGTGTTTTTGTGCGCTAGGTTTTGTTTATATTATTCTATTAAGCCAAAAAAATACTTTCTCAGCTATCTTATTCTTATATAAGGATTAAGGGAGCTGTAATGTCAGATTTAAAAACGCTTTTTCGACCGCGTTCAATTGCGGTTATTGGCGCGTCAATACACTCGGATCGCGCTGGTCATATTGTAATGAGAAACCTATTAGATGGTGAGTTTGATGGGCCGATAATGCCAGTACACCCTAACTATCATTCCGTCTGTGGGATCCTTGCTTATTCAGATATTCCTTCCCTTCCCATTACGCCTGATTTTGCTATTTTATGCACTCCGGCACGTGAGAACGTAAAAATATTAACGGAACTCGGAGAAAAGGGCGTTAAGTTAGTCATTATTCTCTCTTCTGATATGCATTTACATTGCAGCGGTATTGGGGAGCCTTTACCTTATGAAGCGGCACGAATTGCTTCTCAATTTAATATGCGAATTTTAGGACCAAACAGCCTTGGGATAATCCTTCCTTGGGTAAATCTTAATGCGTCATTCTCTCCAATTAATGCCAACAAAGGAAACATTGCCTTTATCTCTCAATCAGCAGCAGTGTGCACTACCATACTTGATTGGGCGAAAGAAAAAGAGATTGGATTCTCTGCTTTTGTTTCTTTAGGAGATGGCATTGATATTGATTTCAGTGAGCTACTAGATGCCTTATGCACTGATTCAAAAACCGACGCCATACTACTTTATATTGATTCAATCAAAGACGCACGACGGTTTATGTCTGCCGCTCGTGCTGCTGCTCGTAATCGGCGCATCTTAGTCGTAAAAAGTGGTCGCTCCGTTGCAGGAAGTAAAGCGGCGCAACTACATACCAATGGAGAGATAAGTTTAGATGCAGTGTATGACTCGGCTATTAGACGGGCAGGTATGTTACGTGTATCAAACACTCATGAATTATTTGCAGCAGTAGAAACACTTGCACACCCTATTCCATTTCGCGGGCAACGTTTAGCAATAGTAACAAATGGCGGTGGCCCTGCAATAATGGCGGTTGATAGCTTAATGCAACAAGGAGGAAGTCTTGCACAATTAAGTGATACATTAGTCGAACAATTAAACCAATACCTTCCTCATAATTGGTCGCATTCCAATCCTATAGACATTGGCGGTGATGCTAATGAACAAAGATACTGCGAGACGGTTAACGCGTTATTAGACAGTGTAGATTGCGATGCTATTTTAATTATGCATAGCCCTTCTGCTGTATCCAATTCCACTCAAACAGCAGCTAAATTAGTCCAATTAATCGATAATCACAAACGCAAAGCAAATTTTACTATTTTAACTAATTGGTCAGGAGAGAGTTCTTCGAAAGAAGCTCGTTTACGCTTTACACAAGCGGGGATTCCAACTTACCGTACACCAGAGAGTTCGGTTTCAGCATTTCTTCACTTAGTTGAGTATCATCGCAATCAGAAGCTCTTAATAGAAACCCCAGTATCGTCTGGCCATATTAATAAGCATGATGCGAGAATGGCTCGCGAATGGTTAGATAATTGTGTTTCACATAAACTGACCGACCTTGATACACATGAAACCCAAACTCTATATTCATGCTATGGATTTAAGACCGTAGATACTTGGATCACAGAGGAACCGGTTGAAACAGGTTATATTGCCGAGAGTATTGGTTACCCTGTTGCCATAAAACTCCGTTCTCCTGATATCCCTCATAAATCCGATGTTCAAGGTGTAATGCTTAATTTAAACACCAAAGAAGAAGTCATTAATGCAGCACAATCTATTATTGATCGAGTATCAATAAGCTACCCTTCAGCTCGAATTTCAGGGTTAAGCGTTCAAAAAATGGCACAAAGAGCGGGATCTCAAGAATTACGAATTAAAGTATGCCAAGATCCAGTCTTTGGTCCTGTGATCTTACTTGGTGAAGGAGGATCTGAGTGGGATCTCAATAACAATGCCGCCGTTGCATTACCACCACTTAATATGGCGCTAGCTGAAAACCTCATAAAATACGCGATTAAAGAAAATATTATTCAGCATCGCAATTCTCCGACAAAAATGAGCATCTTTGATTTAAGCGCTTTTCTCGTTCGTCTATCTCAGATGGTACTTGATTGCCCTGAAATAGTTGAACTTGATATACACCCTCTTCTTGTTTCGGGTATTGATCTCACTATTATTGATTCATCCATGAAGGTACAGCATTTTACTGGCGACATTCATAAACGATTAGCCATTAGGCCTTATCCAAATGAATTAGAAGAATTTTCACAACTTAAAGATCATAGCTCAGTATTACTTCGTCCAATTCTTCCTGAAGATGAGCCAAAACACGCAGAGTTTATTTCTCAGGTATCACATGAAGATTTATATAAACGATTCTTTTCTGATGTTGGTGAATTTAATCATGAAGCTCTGGCGAACTTTACTCAAATCGACTATGACAGAGAAATGGCTTTTGTCGCGACGAAACAGATTGATAATCAAGAGGTTATTCTGGCTGTGGTTCGTGCATTATCTGATCCAAATAACATTAATACCGAGTTCGCTGTATTGGTACGCTCAGACCTTAAAGGCTTAGGTTTGGGGAAAATTCTAATGGACAAGATTATTCGATATTGCAAATCACAAGGTATTAAAGTAATGAATGGAATGACGATGCCATCAAACCGAGGGATGATTGGATTAGCGCAACATTTTGGGTTTACTGTAGACATTCAGATGTCAGATGGCGTAGTCGAAATGAGTTTAGAGCTAAATTGAATCTTAATTTAAAAATAAAAAAACCAAGATAATCGCAATGATTATCTTGGTTCACATAGATATAAAATTGTTTAAAAAAGGGATATCTATATTATTTTACTTGTTCAGCTTTTTCTTTCTTTACCATAATTGCACCAGCAATAACAAATGCAACTAATAATAAAATTTCCATTAACCTATCCTGTCTATTGTTTAAAAAGTGATTTACTTGGGTAATATATCATCAATTTATATTAGGTAAATAGTTTTTCCTAACATTTATACATACTCTGTCACACATCATAAAATATATACTGCCCTTTACCGGAAAATTTCGTTTCATATAATATAAATTGGTAACTCCACACCATTTTTGTCTTTTTCAAGCATCTCACTATGTCATTAAGCTATGCTTTCAATTGACTACAAACAAATTTGCTGAAGCAATAACGTGCACACCACCACATAAGAATTTAAGAAGGAGATCTATCTATCATTTCATATAAGTATAAACACACACAAATGCAGTACGAAGAGACATGATACGAAACCTGATAAAGTTCCCCTACTAAAGCAACAGAATCAGGCTATCTTTGTTTTTATTCTCAACACAAAGTACATTATGAAAAGTTCTTATTACATCCTCCTACTAACGTTGCTTTCTTTTCCAAGTGATGCTAGATCTGTGAAAAAGTATTATAAAGAACATCAATCAAAACGATGCGAAACCCTTACACGGACATTAACGCACGTAAATAAAGTATTGAGCTTTAGTGAAGGAAAGGAGTACAAGGAAAAACTAAAAGAGAAAAAAGCATTGAAGAAATTACGAAAAGAGAAAAGCTGTTAAAAAGCCAACTGGTAAGTTTACAGTTGGCTCATTGTTTACGTATTATTTTGCTTTTGGTCTAAAAGCCTTAATAACGTCTTCGTTACATTCAAGAAATGGCCCTTCCATTAAGTCAATGCAATATGGAATTGCTGGGAATACCGCATCTAAACATTCACGAATGGATTTTGGTTTACCTGGTAAATTTACAATTAAAGAATCTTTACGCAGACCTGCTGTTTGACGTGACAAGATAGCAGTAGGAACAAATTTTAATGACTCTGCACGCATTAACTCACCAAAACCAGGCATCATGCGATCACACACAGCTTCAGTTGCTTCAGGTGTAACATCACGCTTAGCAGGGCCAGTACCACCCGTTGTAACAACTAAGCAGCAACCTTTCTCGTCCGTAAGTTCAATCAGTGTTTTTTCAATCACATCTTGCTCATCAGGGATAACTACGTACTCCGGTTCCCATTCAGAGGTAAGGTAATCATTCAATGTAGCAATGATTGCAGGACCTGAAATGTCTTCATAAATACCAACACTTGCACGGTCGCTTACCGTAACAATGCCAATTTTCGCTTTTTTAGTCATAGTTAATTTCTTATTGAAGTAAGGTAACCCTATTATTACAAGTGGTTACCTATTTTTCTACTAAAAAGACAAATTGGATTAGTATTCGTAAGCCATATTTAGTGATACACCATAAGTTGAATCAATAGAGTAGATGGCAGCTAAATCAAAATGGAACATATTTAATGGTGAAAAACCAATACCCGCGGTAAAGGCATCGTCGTAAGTTCCAGCTAGGTCTTTCTTGTAACCACCACGTAATTGAATCTGATATAATAAATCGACTTCAGCACCCGCTCTGAACATTTGAACATTATCATCCAAACCAACAAAACGCTCCTGCTCATTCAAATCCATATCAGCGGTTAAGATAAAGTAGTTGGTCATGAATGCCACACCAGCTGTGTATGTTGGTGTTAGCTCATAGTTATATTGGTAATCTTTTCCATTTGGATCATAAAAACCACCATTAACACTATCCTTAAATTTTACATTAACCTTAGCGGTTTCAATTTCATTTTTAATTAGGTTTTTACCTGCTGCAGCAAAACGCCAAGGACCATAAAACCAAACAGCACCAACATCAACATTAAATGCATTGTCGGTGGTTTTATTTTTATTAAAATCTTTAAAATCAAAATTGTTTACCGCTTCTACATAGGTATACGTTAGGTAACTTTGAATTTTTGGTGTTACACCAATAGTGATATTTTGTCCTAGGAAATTTGTGTAACCAGCAAAGGCTACCCCCGCTTCTGCTAAGCCTAAAGCAACGGTGCCTACCGCTGTTCTGTCTGCCATTTCGATAGGGTTAGTTGTTCCAGTATATACATCTGGCAACGTAATACCTTCTACTGATGTTTTACCATAAAAAGCCATAGATAAATAACGATTAGGGATTGCAACAGCCATACCTGCACCCATGCTAAAACTTAATGCGTCACCATTTAAGTTTCTTAAGCCATTTTCAATATCAGATGCACCACCCACTGGATCAGTTGGTATTTTTGAGAAACCTTTCTGGACTTGATCAACGTCATCAACCATTCCGCCTTGGTCCATAATTTGAAGACCTGCGCTTGGAAGCAAGAGACCAGCATCGTCTTTACGGCTGTAAATAGCGACTAATGCAGGGTTATAAAAAACACCAGTTAGATAATCAGCAGCAGCAGTACCTGCCCCACCCATTGCATCGATACGACCATCAACGCTAAAATTTGTTGCTGATGCTTGTGAAGAAGCGACCGTAGCGCAAGAAAGTAAGCCAATTTTCATCCACTGTTTCATTTTTTATAACCTAATAGAAATACTTAAGTACGGTATCGGCTTAAGAAAAGCTAACTTTAGGTAAATTTACGCTTTCATTTATTTTAATGATGAATAAGGGAGATAAGTAAAATTTGAATAGTTAACGTAGTGAAAAGCCGAGATCATATGATCTCAGCTTTTTATTATTTCTTTGCTTTCTCTGCTATTTCAGCTCGGATCTGATCAGAAATGATTTTAATGGCTTCACCACTGCTAACACCTTGACGCATTAATTCTTGGATCTTTTCTACCGCTTGTTGTTGCTCTTCATGAGTTAACGTTGGTAAATCTAACATCAGTTACTCTCTACAGTTTCTGTGACATCAAAATTGATGACTTTGGTTATGGCTTGTATTTCTTGAATCGATATTGGGCCTTGGAAACGTTTATGATTAAACGACACACTTAAAATATAACTTCCTGGTAGCACATTGGTTTTAGGAAGACTTTGTGGGAATTGTTCATCATAGAACTTCTCCCACAATTTTATGTATTCACTATCTTGATGGTCATAAATCCCAATCGCCATTTCTGGTAATGGGCAATTAGACTTTAATAATCCAGTTTGCGTAGTTTTCCACTTATCTTTTCCTAACCACGATACCATCATTTCTGTTTTCGGTGTATTCAATATAATCCAGGACTCCCATTTAGTACTCTCTTTATCGTCCACAGTTATAATGAGTTTATATAACCCATTTTTAACTCGATTATTGAGCGATTCACTGGCGTAGGTATATTGTTTTATCTTCTCGTCTTGCGTCGGAGTTATGCTTATCGACGGGTTAGTTAATTGCTCCTCATCCGGCCATTTAATAAAGGACAATGATGATATTGTCTTTTTACTATCAAACTGAACTAATAATTGATGATATAATCGACCTGGACTTTGAATAATCATTCGTTGAACACTCAACGAATTTAACCAATTAGGGATAACAATAGTTGATAAATCACGGCCACAATTTTTCGTACTAGCCGTACCAATCAATTTATCAATATTATGCTTTACATTGTTATCTGTCGAACTCTGTAAAACTTCAATTGCGGTTTCAAATCCCTTTAAAGAATCACCTTCTAAAAATTGTTTATGGGCACTATATAGCGCAGATTGCTCATTAAACCAATCTTTTGCAACGGCATTAGTACCCATAAATACTAAACAAAAAAAACCAATGGATGTGGCAATTTTTCGCTTAATCATCATCAGAATTACGCTTTCATTTTATAGCCAACACCGCGTAAGGTTTCGATATCTATCCCTACGATTTTTTGGCGAAGTTGTAAAATATGCGTATCAACAGTACGCGTGGTTGGGAAATGGTTGTAGCCCCATACTTGATCCAGCAATTCATCACGAGTAAATACTTTTCCTAAATTAGATGCAAGGAAAAGTAAAAGGTCAAACTCAGTTCGAGTTAAAGTCACATTTTCACCAGAGTTAACCACGTCTCTTGTTGAAGTATCAATCGATAAATTACCTACGTTTAACTGCGTTTTTGCCTCGTCAGATTCTGGAGACCGTAAATGCGCACGCAAACGGGCCAATAACTCTGCTTCAGCAAAAGGCTTAGTTAAATAATCATTAGCGCCTGAATCAAGCCCTGTTACTTTATCGCGAACAGACACTAATGCCGTTAGCAAAATAACTGGAACATCTTTTATTTGTTTCCATTGAGGTAGCCAAGTCAGTGAGTCCCCCTCTGGTAGCTGACGATCAAGGATCACAATATCAGCTTCCGTCCATAAACTTGATACATTCGTTGCATTTTCAGAATGCAAGCACCGATACCCTGCTTCTTCTAGGCTAACTACAAGGCCATCTGCTAAGTTTTTATCATCTTCAACAAGTAGGATTGTCTGTTTCACACGGTATCTCCAATATAAATGTCGTTGGGGGACCTTGAAGTGTCATGGTTCCACCCATTCTTTTAATCATTGACTCAACAATGGTTAGACCTAAGCCTAGCCCTGCTTTACTAACAAAAGGGGTTTTTAATTCTTTCCAATTTGCTTTTGTTAATTGTCCACCATCAATGACTTCAATTTTTAAATGTTTTTTTCCTACAGTAACGTTCAAAAGCACAGGTTCAATCCCATATTTATGAGCATTACTAACTAAGTTATCAATACAATTACCTAGCCAGTAAATATTTACTTTTATCGCTGAGTCCTTATTTATCTTAAATTCTACAGGCTTACTATACTCCATACAGCGATAACTTAACCACTCTTCAACAGAAGGGATCCACTCTGTTGAAAGACCTTTGTCATCAGACTGCAAATAATCTTTACTTGCTTCTGCCAGTTGTCTTAGTCGTCGAGAATCTTCGCATAATCGTCTAAATTCATCATAAAGTGACTCGGGCAGTGATTCAAATTGCCTTCTAAATCCTTCAACTGTCAATCCCAAACTGGCAATTGGTGTACGTAACTCATGCGTAAGGATCTGTAAAACCAACATACGGCTTTTCATCTCTCGACGCTTACCGTTCCATTGAGATATCCCCCAACCTATTGCAAGTGATAAGTTAGCAAAAACAAGAAATAGCACAATATATGAAAGTGTTTGAGAATTACTCTCATCTTTCCAACAGACATTCCCATTTTTTACGTAACAGTTATCTCCCTGTTTAAACACTGACATATCTAAGTCAAACTTGTCTAAGTACTTTAATTTTAGCTCCATCGGATAAAGGTAATAACGGCTTCCTTTTCTTATCCAAAGTAACTTATCGGCAATGATCGTATCAGAGCCACTGATAATCGCTCTTATTGCTTTATCATCCATTTTTTGAAGATGATGCAATAAGGTTCCTTCTTGCGCTAATGGACGTTCTTTAATATGCATATATTGTTCTAGCTCACCTAATTTCTTAGGATACTGCTCAACATAACGATAAGCATATGAGCCACCTCCAGGATGAATCATTCCTGAACGCGCAAACCAGCTATTAGGTAATGTGAACCCTTTACATATAGCTCGGATCAGCACCAAAGGCTCCCCAACAAGTGGGCTTACCGGCCAAGGTCCAGTACAAGTATGGGCATTTTTATAAAGCTGTTGTAACTGCTTAAATGGGTAAGATGCCGTTTGCGGCAAGAGTGTATCAGGGGACAATAATACTGTAGGATATTCTTTTTGTATCAGGCGAATGTCATAAATCTCAACAGCCTGCTGTTTTTTAAACGCTTTTTTAAAGCTGTCAATTTTCGTAGCTAGACTCTCGGCATGTAAAGAAGAGCTAATTAACAGTAATAAAGAAAGGAGAAAGCGTTTATTTATCAACGGTGAATCCTGTAGTTAATGTAAAAAGAAAGATCAATTGAATCAGTATATTATAAATCAATCGGAATACGAACCGTTTATCTTACTTCACCATTACTTTTCCGCCAATCATCTTATATGCAGGAGTCCCCTTGATTAAAGTTTCTCGAGCGAAGACACCTTTACAATTAGGACAAATACAAGTCTCATCAGTATAGTTTTCAACAATACGCTCAATAAAGCACTTAATTAATGCGCCTTTACCGCCTTTTCTATATTTAAAAAGGATTGTTCTGCACTTATCACAATAGATCTGAACTGTTTTTGTTGGACCTTTTTTATTTGGCTTTGCCATACCTTTCAATTATCCATGGTTGCGATCAGCAAAGATTTTACTTTACACTGGAGTTACAATCCAACCAAATAAGTAATTGATTGTTCTTATTTGTTAATTTGCTGTATATAAAGGAGCGTCCATGCGAACTTATGCTCAACACCCCCAAGCTAAAGAAGCTCTACTCCTTCTTAATGAGCTGCAATCTTACTTTAAAGATGAATTGATAAAAGCAAGTGAGCTCTCAACTCAACCTTCTGAGTTTATTTCTGTGGAGTGGTTACGCGATCAAGGTTTACATGGCGGAGGAAAACGCTTTGAAGCGATTGAAGGAGGAATTTTCAACCGAGCGTCAATTAATGTCTCTCAAATTCATTATGAAGACGATACGGCAAAGCATTACGACAGTGCGACAGCGCTTTCTACAATTATCCACCCTGCCAACCCATTACTGCCTTCAGTTCATATGCACTTTAGCTGGACAATATTAAAAGACGGTTCCAGCTACTGGCGAATTATGGCAGATCTAAACCCTTCCCATTTTAATAAAGACGATAAAGAATATTTCGATCAAACCCTAAAAGTTGCCGCTAAAACGTATTATTTACAAGGAACTAAAGCAGGAAATCACTATTTTGATATTCCAGCATTAAAAACACGTCGCGGTGTCAGTCACTTTTATTTAGAAGGATTTAATCCTGCCGAAGAAAGTGGTGATACATTCACTCGTCACTTTGCACGCAATGTTATGGACACCTATGTTCATATTCTAAAATCCCACTTGATGGATTCGGCAACCCCCTCAGTAGAACAACGTCAGCAACAATTGGATTACCATACTTTATATTTTTATCAAGTGCTTACTTTAGATAAGGGAACAACCGCTGGGTTATTGGTACATAATCAAAATGATGTTGGAACATTGGGGTCTCTGCCTTCTCATATTAATCGTAACTTACTTCAAGATTGGCAAAAATGCTCTCCAGAGCCAATTAATGAATTAGTTAGCACTCTTTTGACTGCATTGCCTGACTACAAAATTTGCCCGATAACCATTGAGGTTAAAGCGAAGCTAGCGCAAGCGATTCGTGAATTTAATCATCGGAAAATGTAAACTACGTTAGCTTTTTTTAACGCCATTGGTCAGTTTCAATGGCGATAATAAACAATTAACTTATTTCTGGTTTTATCCATACGGTTTCAAAATCAAACCAACCTAATCCATTGCATGATGCATTTTGAATACTGTTATTTGCATTTTCACTTATTCCCATCCAACCATGGAAAAGAGGTAAAATTTGATCGCTATTGACTAGATAACGACAAATTTCGTTCACAGGAAAGTGGTTTTCTGATGAAGATTGCCAATTATCAATGAGCATTGTTATTTGAATAAAATCCTCTTCCGGCGTCACTCTTTCTATTTCATTAAACGCAAATAACCATGATAGCAAAGCTTCTGGGCATTGAGTTCCAAGACTCATTCCTCTAAGCCACATATCAATAGATCGCGTTTTTTCTTCACACAATAAATCTAATGTATCAAACGGATGCATTTTTAAAACAATACCATCAAGCGCTAAACGTTGCTCTATTGCTTTACCTAACAATGGATATAACGGGTGCTCTTTTTCGTAACCAAGGTGAACTACGCTCCCTTTCGTCGGCAAAGTAAATGGGACCTTTGACCGATTAAGACAGTGTTGTAATCCAGGTAATAAACCATAAGCATTAAATAAACCAATCCCATTCATTTGTGAATTTTGAAGCTCATTAAGCAGCATTAATGGAGTAATGACTTGTGACAGATACGCTTGCCAATTTTTATCTTTTGCAACCCCTGTTTTACGATTGAACAATAGATAACTACACCCTTTATCTACATCGACTTTTTCACCATAAGAAGAATAAGACTCTGGCCCTTCACTTACTTCTAACCCAAGTTTTAGCTGTATTGGTGCGACTTCAGGTAAAGTCCAAACCTCAACCGAATCAATCAATGGTCTATAACCAAAATAATGCTCATTAGCGGTTAGAATTAATTTTTTATCCGTATTCTCACTTATCTTATAAGGTCCAGTGCCAATAGGATATCGGCTGTAATCCTGTTGTGTATGAGCCGCAGTTGGAATAATTTTCGCGTTAAACTGTGCAAGTTTTGATGCAAAATGATGATCGCTTTTAGATAAAGCAAAATCAATAATATTAAGGCTTGGGCTGCTTACACTGTGAATATGAGCAAACACAAAGTTCGACTTAAGCGCTAAAAACGTCTCTTTAATATCCTCGAACGCTAATAACTTTCCGTCATGAAAGCTAATACTTGGCCTAATATAAAATCGCCAATGAGTAGGAGAAAGCATTTCCCAATGGTGAGCGATATCTCCCTCAATATCTCCTGCTTTATTCCATTGCGTTAGTCCATTAAAGATTTGCTGAACAAGGTGCTGCTCTGAACGACGAATGGCAAGAGATGGCTTAAGTATGTGTAGTTGACGATAATAAGGCAGCTTAACGACTTGCTTCCCTTTTTCATGAGAAACGCCTAGCGCATTATTAATCAGATCTAATAACGCATCTTGGTTACCATCAAGCAATTCAAGGGCTACATCTAGCTTTCCTTCTTCAATGTTCTGTCTAGCTAACGATAAATACACCGTATCAGGCGTAGAAATGAACTCTAAAATAGAGCTTTTTCCTCTTCCTACTGCAGGGTTCCAAATGATCCATTTTTCATCAGACATTTTTTTAAGAACCATACGTGTATTTCGACGAGTACAACATAACAAATCGGCAATATCATCAATTTGAACGCCTGAATCATTATTATTATAATGCGTATATAGTTTCTCAAATTGTGTACGTAAACGTGGACTACCCATAAAGCACCGTTGTGTTAGTTGATACTAGTCTAGTTATAAGTTCAAATTCTGAGACTGTGAACTTATACTCTTGATTTTTCAATAAGTAAGTTTACACTAAATCTCGAGTATTTAGAGGAAATTCATCATGTCATCAATTGAATTACACCAATTTAACACCCAAACCCGAAGAAAATCTGATCGCTATCCAGTGGAACGAAATGGCGTATTTATTGTTAAATCGGGCCAATTTCATTACTGTGATAAATCAGGCAAACCTATTACCCTTAATGCTGGTGATTTTTTACTTTACAGCTCTGGTGACATATCAAAAGTAAAAATGATTAATGAAAATGGTAATTTTAAAGCCGAATCATTAGTCATTGATGTCAGTCTTTTTCAAAAATTCATTACTTATACCAATAACACCGCACATACGGCGTCAGACAAAGAGTCTTTCATTTTTACGCCTGAAAACACATCAGTAAATAAAATTTTAGATCTGATAAAAAGCCAATTAGCAGAAGGCGCTACCGATGATTCACTTGAGTTTATGGTGCTGGCTTTATTAAGTGAAATGGTGCATGAATATCCGGACTTAATTGCTTTTATACATCGTATTTCTATCCTAACCACCTCACAGCAATTGATTCAATATGTAGAAGATAATATTTCTGCCGATTTAACCATTGATGCTGTCGCACCGAAATTAGGAATGTCCGCATCAACACTCAAACGAAAATTGCAATCGGATAAACTTTCTTTTGCACATTTAGTTAAAGTGAAACGCATTAACTATGCCGCAACTCAATTGCGAATAACACGTAAAACCATCACTGAAATTGCCTATGAAACAGGATTTAAAACAGCTGCTCATTTTAGCACCTGCTTTAAGTCTGTTCATGGGAGGACTCCGAAAGAGTTTAGAGAATCTATACAACCTTAAGTGTCACATTGGTGTAACATTTTGACTTTATGATGCTTTTTTTTATTATGGATTTAGGTCATGTTTAAAGCACTCAGTTACACCACTTTTATCACGGGATTACTTTTTAGCTCAACCCTTTTTGCCGCCGATAACAATATGGTTATTGCAGGTTCGACCTCTGTTTCTACTTTATTAGAACCTTTTATTGAAGAGTATAATCAAGCAACCAAACCGTCCATTGATTTACAAAGCATTGGCTCTAGTGCTGGCATAACTATGTTGGAAAATAATATTGTCAGTTTAGCGATTAGCTCTCGTCAACTTACGCCTAAAGAAAAACTGTCTCTTTCTTCAAATCTTATCGCCTATGATGCAATTGCTATTATCACCCACCCAGATAATCCAATTAATAACCTTTCTGCTGATAATATATGGAAGATCTATCATGGAGATATTACTAACTGGAAACAAGTTGGTGGTGAAGACAAAGAGATTGCTGTTATAACAAGAGAAATAGCGTCAGGCTCTCGCTTTTCATTTGAGAAACACCTTAAACTAACCAAAGAAATTAACTCATTTACGGTTTCTGATATCAGCAAAAAAGCGATTGTTGTAAACGGTACAAGTATGGTTAAGAGTATTGTGGCACGTAACCCACACGCGATTGGTTATGTTTCTGCGGGATCGATTGGTGATCTAGCACAATTGCAAGTTGTTAAAATTAATGGTCTTTCACCAAGCACAGAATCCATCTCTGATAAAAAATACCCTCTCTCTCGTCCTTTCTTGTTTGTATATAAAAATGAAGACCTTTCTTCTAATTCACAAAAATTCATTGATTACATAAACTCAAAGCAATCAATTTCTAAAATAAAATCATTAGGTTATGTAAAAGAATAGTTGAAATAAAATAGCGAATAATTTATTGTGAAAATTAATACAGTCAGAATCACAACAAGGAAGAACCATGTTAACTGTAAATAGCTATTTTGAAGACAAAGTTAAATCAATTGGCTTTGTTCAAAAGAACAATTCAATTTCTGTTGGTGTTATGTTACCGGGTAACTATACTTTTGGAACAAATGCAGCAGAGAAAATGTCTGTAATCACAGGGGCTCTTACTATAAAGCGCTCTACGGATGCTGATTGGGTAGTGTTTAGTTCTGGAGAAGATTTCTCAGTTGAAGGCAACTCTTCATTTGACGTTAAAGTTGAAGTTGAAACCGCATACTTATGTGAGTATTTATAATCACTAGAGTATAAAATTTACTCAGTTATTTGATAAAAAAGCCAAGTGAATGAAGGTTCACTTGGCTTTTTATATTCTTAATGTATAAACAACGGTTTATTCGTCATCTACTACTAATTTTTTTGGCTTTTTCTTTGGCATAAACACTTGATCACCCACTGCTACGTTAGTGTGGAATGAATTATCACGTTTCTTAGCTGTTTTTGGCTTATGAGTTCCGCGTTTTGCTGTATTTTTCTTAGCATCTGCTTTCTTCACAAACGTACGTTTTTTCTTAGGTACAAGCCCTTTGAATTTGCCTTTTAGATCTTCAAATACAGAGAACGTTAATTCTTTTTGTAAGAAATTCTCTATACGCTTAAAGCTTTCCCAGTCTTTTGGCCCAACAAGAGAAATCGCTGTACCTTTCTTACCAGCACGCCCTGTACGACCAACACGGTGGACGTATTCTTCCATATGTTTTGGCATATCGAAATTGATAACGTGAGTTACGCTAGTTAAATCTAAACCACGCGAAGCAACATCTGTTGTCACTAGTATTTTATGTGCGCGACGCTCAAACTGGCTCATGATGTTATTACGAGCGGTTTGATTCATGTCACCACTTAATGCAACGGCTTTAAGGTTACGTTCGTTCAGTAAGTTAGTTAAACGATCGGTATCAACACGTGTTGCTGTAAAGATCATGATTTGGAAGTATTTTTCCGTTTCAATGATTTTATCTAACAACGCTTGCTTATGATCTAAGTGATCACACAAGTAAAAGCTTTGCGTAATATCTGTATGCTCATCGGTAGATAAACCAACAGAAACAAACTTAGGGTTATCCAACATGTTGCCTGCAAACTGGGTTACCGCATCATGATCTAACGTTGCAGAGAACATTAAAGTTTGACGACGACGATGGTTTGCTGCTTGATGAATTTTTTGAAGATGATCTGCAAAACCTAAGTCAAGCATACGGTCAGCTTCATCAAGAATAAGCATTTCTAATCCATTTAAGAATAAAGATTGATGCTCTATGTGATCCGCTAAACGACCAGGAGTTGCTACGATAAATTTAGGGAATTTACGAAGTGCATTGACTTGATCATTAAAGTTTTCACCACCAGTGATCAATGCAGCATCGTACGTTAACCCGCCCAACATTGCACGTAGGTGCGTATATACTTGTTTTGCGAGTTCACGTGTTGGCGCTAAAATCACAGCTCGTGGATCATTTTTAGAAAACGACTTTGATTTTAGTGATTTATGAAGCATTGGTAATACAAACGCGAGTGTTTTACCTGACCCAGTTTTTGATGATGCAAGAATGTCTTTTCCTGCCATCGCAATAGGAACTGCTTTACGCTGAATTTCAGTTGGTTTTTTGATGTTCTGGTGAGCGAGATTTTTTAATAGGCGATTATCTAAACCTAAATCTTTAAATTGCAAAAGCTGCACTCCAATTTCGAGTATTATTGATGGATAACCAGTCATTCTGGTCTAATGAGGCGGAGTATAGCATAAGACTCCTTTAACCTTGCACATAATTCTTCATTTGGTCACTTACACTCACCCACCACTTTGCTACAATGCCTCAATAAACGATAAGATAGACAATATCTTTAATAATAAAAACATTCGATAATAAACATCTTTTATAATAAACATCTTTTATAATAAGTAGTAGAGAAGTCTATGAGCATTCAAATCACTGGAACAATAGCAAAAATGCGCGCATCCCTACTTGATGGCGCAGTACAATATCGTCTACCGGTAGGAGACGAAGAAGTCGAACTCAACGCACTCATTGGTCAAACACTGACATTAGCGCATACAGGCAATATTTTCTGTTGCTCTTGCGGTAAAAAAACCAAGAAAAGTTACTCTCAAGGTCACTGTTTTGTCTGTATGAAAAAACTGGCAAGCTGTGATATGTGCATTATGAAACCAGAAACTTGTCATTTTGCAGAGGGGACTTGTCGCGAACCTCAGTGGGGAGAAGCTAACTGTTTTGTTGATCATTATGTTTATCTATCAAACACTTCAAGTTTAAAGGTAGGTATTACTCGCCACACTCAAATCCCAACGCGTTGGATTGACCAAGGTGCAACACAAGGGTTACCTATTGCTAAAGTTAAGAACCGTTTAATTTCAGGATTAGTTGAAATTGAATTAGCAAAATTAATCGCAGATAAGACCAATTGGCGTACGCTTTTAAAAGGCAATAATGAGCCATTAGCGCTAAAAGAAGCGGCATTAGAACTCCTTCCTCAAGTAGAAGAAGCGATTGCGAAAATTCAAGCTGAACACGGTGAAGATTCTGTTGAACTATTAGATGAAAATATTCTTGATATCGCATTCCCTGTTAATAAATTTCCAACCAAAATTGTCAGCCATAATTTTGATAAAAACCCTGAAGTTACTGGCGTATTAAATGGCATTAAAGGTCAATATTTACTGTTTGATACGGGTGTAATTAATATTCGTAAATTCGGGTCTTATGAAGTGACCGTGACCGCGTAACTTAATACGGGCGTCCATTGTATAAATGAATGCCCTTCCTTCAATCGTAACTCAACGCGGCGACTCTATATTTCTGCCATCTGCACTTAAACTGTGCCACTCTTCAAGAGTTGGCAGTATTTGTTCTTACATATCGTGACTTTGTATTAATCCCCCAAAAAAAAACACGTAACACAATGCTAGCAAGCAACCTTAGGGTTTAGCGTACCATTTGTTTTATTTTATCTAATTATGTGATTTAACTCGATAATTGATTCTAATTTATTTGATTGGATTTATTGATTCAGTTATCAATATCAAATACTATTGAAGGGAGTCGAGCATGATTTTAGCCACACCAAATGAATTTGAACCATACTTATTTATTGATAGTAAAAGTGGCTCATACTACTCAAAATATGACAATTTCATATTACAAAGTGTATTTCAACCCATTGTAGATATTCAAAATAAAGTGATTGGGTATGAGGCACTACTTCGTATTTTTGATCACAAGATGACGTCAATACGCCCCGATCTTTTTTTCAAAAGTAAAACTCATTCATTAGAAGACATATTGAATATTGAAAGACTTAGCCGGATTATCCATATCCGAAACTTTTCAACCTTTGCATCTGACGATTGCCAACTCTTTCTTAATGTATTACCAGAGTCGGCCATCCATTTTCATCAGCATAAGCTTAAAAATATTAATATATCTTTACTTGAGGTTCGAATAAAACAGCTAGGTTTAACCCCACAACAAGTGACACTAGAGTTGCTTGAATTCTACTATCATGATGAAGAGGGACTAGCTACCGCTATTCAGGGTATTAAAGAACATGGGTTTAATGTGGCTATTGATGACTTTGGTTGTGAAGCATCAAGTAAAAAAAGAGTATCCAGTTTAAACCCTCATATCATTAAAATAGACCGTAAATTACTTCTGCAATACGATAAAGGGTTAACCCAACCATTATTATCTGCGATCGCTTTAGCAAAAAAAGAAAATGCTAAAGTGGTTATTGAGGGTATAGAAACACCATCGCAATATGAAAAAATGAAAGCTCTAGGTATTGATTATTTTCAAGGTTTTTTAATAGGTAAACCTTTAGCATTACATCAACAAAAGCATCAAGCAGCGTAACTTCCCTTTACTCTTTTCACTTTGTCGCTAAAATAGCGTTTTTGATTTTTTAAAGGATTCACGCTATGTCCATCCAATGGTTCCCTGGTCACATGCATAAAGCTCAAAAAGAGATCGCCGAGGTGATCCCTAAAATTGATGTGATCATTGAAGTACTTGATGCTCGTATCCCTTTTAGTAGTGAGAATCCAATGATTGCCTCTCTACGCCAAGATAAGCCTTGTATTAAAGTTTTGAACAAGCGTGATTTAGCAGATCCTGAAGTGACTCAACTTTGGATTGAACACCTCGAGAAAGAGCAAGGCGTTACAGCAATGGCAGTGACAACCAGTAACCCTGATGAAATCCATAAAATCATGGAAAGATGCCGTAAGCTGGTTCCTCACCGTGAAGCGATGGGAAAAAACGTTCGCACCATGATTATGGGTATTCCGAACGTAGGTAAATCAACCATCATTAATACCTTAGCCGGACGTATGATTGCAGTAACCGGTAACCAACCTGCCGTAACTCGTCGTCAGCAACGTATTAACTTACAAAACGGGGTCGTTCTTTCTGATACTCCTGGTATTTTATGGCCTAAAGTTGAAAATCCACACAGTGGTTTCCGTCTTGCTGCCACTGGTGCAGTTAAAGATACAGCAATGGATTACGATGAAGTGGCTTTCTATACTGTTGAGTATTTAGCAAAACAGTACCCAGAGCGTTTAAAAGAGCGTTATAACTTAGATGACTTACCAGATAACGATGTAGAGTTAATGGAAGCGATTGGTCGTAGTCGTGGTTGCTTGCAAGCTGGCGGACGAATCAATATCTATAAAGCGTCTGAAATTCTGCTTCATGAACTTCGTTCTGGCACATTAGGTCAATTGACTCTAGAGCTTCCAGACATGATCCCTGCTGAACTTGAAGCTGTTGAAATTGCAGCAGCACTTAAAGTTGAACAACAAATTAAGAAAAAAGAAGAACGCCGTAAACGTTACTTGAAAAACAAACGTTAATTATATTTAAACACAACAAAGAGAGGCTAACCAATAAGTTAACCTCTCTTTGTTTATTCTTATCACTGAACCTATTACTCTTCAATAAGTAAACCTAATAACACACCTTCTAACTGATCCCAAGGTAACAACTGAGTATCAATCACTTCTAATTTTGATTCCATGCCATCAATGCTAAGTAAGTTGACAGAAACTACGCCATTAGCAACATTGAATGCATAAAAGCCTTTATTAGTGTTCATCACCGCTTTAACACGTTCAGCAGTAAGAGCAGAGAGCATTGAAAATAACTCATCAAAATCAAATACTGATTCAGCCCCAAAGAACCAACCACAGCTAACATAACCCTGCCCTTTATTTTCTTTACGACAAAATTTTTGACCCGGTTCTAATACCATCTCAACTATTTCTTGCTCTGCATGATGGTGATGGTGCTCTTCAATGATTAAGTCAGTGGTTCGATCTTCCTCTAACCATTGTAAAGGTAATTCTCCATGGTCAATAGCGGTTGATTTTGGTTGATGTGGTAACGATTTAACCCAAGAATAAAATAAACATTTATCATAGTCTGATGCCATATCCATTTTAGTCGCAACAACGACATCAGAAATATTTAATTGGTCATTAAAGTTTTGATTACTCGTATACTTCTCATCAGATAGGTTTTTAGGATCAACAAGGCCAATAGTTGCTTTTAAATCAATGTAATTCTTGTAGTTTTCTGACTGCAAAATAGCCAGTATTTTTTTAGGATGACCTAAGCCTGTTGGTTCAATAATCAAACGGTCTGGTTTTTGTCTTAAAAGCGCATTTATCCCAACCGACATCGGTAACCCTGCGGTGCAACACATACACCCCCCAGGGACTTCTTTCACCATTGCGCCACTTTCCGTTAAGAATGCACCATCAATACCAACTTCACCAAATTCATTGACTAAAACAGCCCAAGATTCATTTTCAGGTTTATTTTTTAGCAATTGTAATATCGTGGTGGTTTTTCCAACCCCAAGAAAGCCAGTAATAATATTAGTTGGTATTTTTTTCATAACATTGCTCATAATTAGTAAGATCCATTAATGATACCTCTAGGGCGCCTCAGTCTGCTAATTATTTGAGGGCATTTATTGATTAATGCATAAAATCAATTACATAAAATTACGTTTTGAGTTATGTTAATGATATGTAGAAATACGAATTTTCTTGCAACACGCATTGATATTACTTTTAAACAAAAACAATAATTAAAGGCTTCATGTATGTTTAACTTTTTTGAACGGCTTACCACCGCGTTTCCAAAACAAGACCCCGACCAACCACCAAAAGGACTGTATGCATTTTGTCGTCATTATACCAAAGGCTATGAGCTCCCTCTTATTGCAATGTCTTCTCTAAGTGCCATTATTGCGGTTATTGAGGTCTCACTTTTTGGCTTCATGGGTCAATTAGTTGATTGGCTATCAACGCACAATCGAGATACATTTTTAGCTCAAGAGGGCCATACTTTAATGTGGTTAGGTCTACTTGTAGTGGTTGGGGTCCCTATTTTGATCCTTATCCACTCTCTTATTACTCATCAAACATTATTGGGAAACTACCCAATGGCTATTCGTTGGCAAGCCCATCGATACCTTCTAAAGCAGAGTGTCTCATTTTATTCTGATGATTTTGCGGGACGTATTGCGACAAAAGTAATGCAAACCTCTCTAGGAGTTCGTGAAACGGTCATGAAATTACTGGATGTATTGGTATATATCTCTGTTTATTTCACCTCAATGATCGTCATGGTTGGTCAAGCAGATTGGCGTTTAATGGCGCCAATGCTGATCTGGCTAGCAGCCTATGTTGCAATTCAGTTTTACTTTGTTCCAAAATTAAAAGCGATTTCAGAAAAACAAGCCGATGCCCGTTCGACAATGACAGGCCGTATTGTTGATAGCTATACTAACATCAACACAGTAAAATTATTTAGCCACAGTAAACGTGAAACTGAATACGCAGAAGAAGGAATGAAAGAGTTCCTTAGTACCGTGCATAAACAAATGCGTTTAGCCACTGGGATTAACATTTCAGTAGAGATCATCAACTACCTACTTGTTTTTTCAATTGCAGCCGTTTCTATCATGTTATGGATTGACAATGTATTGTCTGTTGGTGCTATCGCTATTGCCATTAGTTTAGCATTACGAATTAATGGCATGTCACATTGGATCATGTGGGAAATCAGTTCGTTGTTTGAAAATCTAGGTACTGTAACTGATGGGATGAATACCCTCGCAAAACCTATCACCATTAACGATAAACCGAATGCGACAGAACTAAAGGTTACTCAGGGTAGTATTAAATTTGATAACGTTAATTTTCATTATGGCGAAAATAAAGGCGTCATTAACTATTTAACCCTCGAGATCAAACCAGGCGAAAAAATTGGCTTAGTTGGTCGCTCTGGTGCGGGTAAATCCACATTAGTTAATCTATTACTTCGTTTTCACGATATAGAGTCAGGGGCTATTACTATTGATGGTCACGATCTAAGAGACGTAACACAAGACTCATTACGCAGCCAAATAGGTATGGTAAGCCAAGACACCTCTTTATTGCACCGTTCTATTAGAGATAACATCAAATATGGCAGACCTGATGCCAGTGATGACGAATTATTTGCTGCGACTAAACAGGCTCAAGCTCATGAATTTATCGAAACCTTAACCGACTCCTATGGCAGTAAAGGCTACGATGCGCAAGTTGGTGAGCGAGGAGTTAAACTTTCTGGCGGCCAGCGTCAACGTATTGCTATATCGCGAGTACTCCTCAAAGATGCACCGCTATTAATCTTAGATGAGGCAACCTCAGCACTTGATTCTGAAGTAGAAGCAGCAATACAAGACAGCTTAGATGAGTTAATGGAAGGTAAAACAGTGATAGCTATTGCACACCGTTTATCAACCATTGCCGCAATGGATAGATTATTAGTGATGGATCAAGGTAAAGTGGTTGAACAAGGTACACACCAAGAGCTTGTTCAATTAGGTGGGATTTACGCACAACTTTGGGCTCACCAAACGGGTGGATTTATCAGCGATTAAGAAAATATAATTTATAAGTGAAAACATAATTTGATATTTTTCTTATTGTGTTTTCACTTTATATTCATATAGTAGCTAAGAGTATTAAACTTCGGACATATTATTATAACAGGCTGATTTAGTGTAGATTTTAAGGGTAATTTCTACTACATTATTAATAACTCTTTTCAAAGGACTGCACATGCTACGCGGACCAATCTCCCTTCTTATTGTTTTATTACTTAATGCGGTAATGGACAAGGCTATTGCCCAGGATATTACCCCTGCCGATAGATTTGAAGCAGCATTCGCGACCTCGTTAGTTCTATCTGATAGTAATATGATCACCTTTGGTATCGCTGATTTTAATCCTAATAACTATTTAGAAACCGATAACGAAAATATTGGTAGCTCCGATTCTATTGATTTACGCAGTAAAATGACGGTTTACTCTCTCCCTTATACTTTTGAGTTAACTGATGATCCCGATTCACTCTGGAGTCATGAAGTGACTTTACGTGCTTCTTATGTAAAAACTGATATTGATGTTCAATTTGACGAAAAATCCTTTCCAGATTCTGATTTAGATGAAGTCTTTGGCCTTTATGCCGAATACGCCCAAAATTATGTTTTCCGTGAGAACTGGACCATATCCTTTGGTAATGCCCTACACTTGATGCATTACAAAAATACACACAAATATAATTCTCGTTTTAGCCAAACTCTATCTCCTTTCCTCGATGGCAATTACTATAATGTCACGACGAATACATTTATGATTGAACCTAAAATCACATTTGAATATAAAAAAGAGACCGACTGGGGAGAATGGCGATTCAATAATAGTTATCACTATGCATTTGGACAAGGCTTTGGTGGATCATCCGATGTTAGTTCTGATGTTAATCCTGAGGTGTGGCGCTTTGTAAATAGCGTTCAACTTAGATACAACATGGCGCATTGGAATCGCTTGGCTCAAGTTCTTTACTTAAAAGCAAAGCGTGTAGACCTTGGTGGCGATGTGAACGAACCTCTAGGTACTGATTACTATTATGAGTTCAATATTGCATGGTTAATCGATACTAGAAAATGGATTTCCCTTGTGGATAATGTAGGCATTGGTTTCACTTTTAATGTAGGTAGTGCTCTACGTGGTGGAAGCATTGTCTTATTTTACGATGAATAACCACCAAAAAACCCATTAAAAATAGCAATCATAACAGTGAGTTTATATATTTTACTTCACGATAACCCTATCGCATTGATAAAAATGGTACTATCGCCCCTTAAAATCAGACAATATCCTTCAGGGTAAATGCATTAAAATACATTTATTCTTCATTTATTTTCGTTAGCGTTATTTAATGAAAAAAAGGAATGATATTTCAACGTAGGAGTACTATGTCAAACACTCTATCTATTGGCGCACTAGAATCATTTTTAATTGCCATTGCGGTGCTATTTTTAGGTCACCTAATCAATTCAAAAGTTGTGCTATTTAAAAAATACAATATCCCAGAACCGATTGTTGGTGGGTTAATTGTTGCTGTCGCTATTACGCTATTGCACTTTCAGGGAATAAACTTACAGTTCTCTTTACCTTTACAAAGTACATTCATGTTGATGTTCTTTAGTACGGTTGGGCTAGCGGCAAACTATAAGCAACTAATAAAAGGAGGAACTAAAGTCTTCTTATTTCTTGCTATCGCTTCTGTTTACATCATTATCCAAAACGGTATTGGTGTCAGCCTTGCTAGCTTAATGGGACTTGATCCGTTAATGGGATTAATTGCAGGTTCTATTACACTATCTGGTGGTCACGGTACTGGTGCAGCTTGGTCGCAGACGTTTGCTGAAACGTATCATCTAAATACGCTTGAGCTTGCAATGGCATCAGCAACGTTTGGTTTAATTATGGGTGGATTAATCGGTAGCCCTATTGCTCAAAAGCTAATTCATAAACATAAGCTTGAATCTGAATACGGCACAGGAATCGATACGCATACCCGCTTCCCTGAAGTGGTAACCTATAATGAACGCGAAGAAGAGAAAGTCACCGCTAAAAAAGTAATTGAAACTCTATTTGTGCTTTTACTATGTGTTGTGGGTGCCGGTTATCTTGGTGATTTTGTAGCTACCTTTGATATTGCGTGGCTAAAGATCCCTGATTTTGTCTATGCCTTGTTCATTGGTGTATTCATTACCAACATTACTGAAGTGACTAAAGTTCATAAGATAGATACTGAGACCGTGGATATTTTGGGTACTGTCTCACTAGCTCTATTTTTAGCTATGGCATTAATGAGTCTAAAATTATGGAATATCTTTGATTTAGCCATTCCATTGTTAGTTATTCTGTCGGTTCAAACTGTTGTATTAGCATTGTTCTCATACTTTATTACGTTCCGTGCTATGGGCTCAAACTACGATGCGGCTGTGATGGCAGGCGGACACTGTGGCTTTGGCTTAGGTGCAACGCCTACCGCGGTAATGAACATGGGATCATTAGTTTCTCGTTTTGGCCCCTCTCCACAAGCATTTATGGTAGTGCCTATTGTAGGTGCGTTCTTTATCGATATTGTTAACCTAATCATATTGCAAACTTACATTAGCTTTATTGGGTAAAAGTCATATCAATAGCAAAAAGCCCGACAGTTCAGTTCACTATCGGGCTTTTATATTCTTCTATTTTAAATATCAATCAAAGTACTGTTGCCGAATACTTACCAATTCATCAATGTTTTTAAGTCTATTCATATGAAGGGCTGTATGAATGTAATACTAGGGCATTAATCGGTTTTTCTGTTACAAGTGGCTATGTCGCAACATTCAATGAGAAAAAGACAAAAACTGAGCTAAATAACAATGACGCATAAACTTATCGCTCAATAACAAAACACCAAGTTAATTTTTAATGCAGGACTTAAGCGTGCTTTCAAATTGAATAGACTGCTGAGTTATCACAGCGTTTAAAAAAGCATGCTCATTGATGGCATCGCTGATTAATACAATATCAGAAACGTACATTATCCCTTCACTAACTTGAGATAAACAAGCAGCAACAGGTTTCATGCCATCAAGCGCAACAAACAATTGATAATCATCGCATAGGTCCATTTGAGTTAAAAACTCTAATACTTCGTCATATTCGGCATCCCATTGACTGGCAACAGTTATTGCCCAACGAATCGTTAATCTATGCTCTGTCACCAATAGAACCGAGATGGTTTCAGGTAGTGTTTCTAATGATAATGTGTATTCTTCTGCCGCTTTCGCAGGTTGCTTTAAATAAACATCTCGTCCTTTCACACTTTCAGGAGTTGGAAAGTCAACATTAACTTGGTTCGATAACCAAGTCTGTTTTTGTTGAAAAAATGTTTCAGAATTAATAGTCATAGCACCTACAAAAAAGGATGGTCACCCATCCTTTATATCATGAAATTTTAGAAGTTTAAGAAAGCGTAAGCAGCTTCATATGCTTCTTGTTGGTAACCTTTAAGGCCAATCTCTTTTACACGCAGCATTTCAGGCGCACGTTTAAGGCTTGCTTTTTGGTCTGCGGCAGTTAGTACTTCAACTTCAATCTCATCAATCAGTTGAATAGCAGCTTCTAATTTAAAGCCTACAGCACCACCTGCAAATTTACCCTTCATTAAACGCTCTTTAATAACAACCGTTTCAATTTGGTAATCTTGCATTAATTTTTTAAATTTAAACTGAAAATCACGGATTGATTCCGTTTTAGATGGCTCAGTAATATCAAATTTAGCAACACGACAGTCTGGTAGGTCAATCATGCCATCTGATTTATTTACTAAACAGATGATTGCTTCATTACCTTTAAGCTCTACGCCACATACTTTCATTTTAAAAATCCTAACAATGTCTTGAACCTGTTGATTATAGGCTTATATTCAATAAATAGATACGTTGAATCCAACAATAAAACAGCAAAGATAAAACTACTGCCCCCAAATATTACAAAAATCAGGAACACATATTTGCTGTTGCGCAGCAGAGCTGCACCCACCCATTAAAGCAGCCATCATTAAAACGGCAATGATTTGTTTTTTCACAATACAATCCACACTTAAATTCTGTTAAACAGATACTAATACATTTTAGCGAATGAAACACTCAATAACGTTCTTCTCTATATTCAAATGAAAAACTATTTAAGAGAAGCGCTGCACTAAAAAATCATATTTAATGTTATAGTTACTGTATCGCCCCTTTAGAGAATAACTTTATGAAAAAATTACTGATCGCTTTAAGTATCTCAGGATTGCTGGCTGGTTGTTCAGACAACGAGGTTGGAGACGTTTCGCTCGGTCTATTTACACTAAAAGACATCAAAATCTCAAACCTTGATGATGATAAAATTCCAGGTGTAACCTGTCATATTGCCTCAGTTGAAGCGAATTTGAGCCTATCTGACCCAAGTGATAGCTCGATTTCGTGTCGTCAAACAGGCGAAATTACCCCCGAGATGATCGCTCAAATAGATAGAAGTAAATCAGGAGAGGTAGTATTTAAGCAATCTAAAAGTATTTTCTTCAAGTCAATGAAAGTTAGACGTATCTACGATGCTGAAAATCAAACTTTACTCTACTTGTCTTACACGACGAAAGAGACAGAAGGTAGTTTCAAACACAGCCTTTCGACGGTACCGCTGTGGGGAACTAAGGCTTACCAAAAGCCAGTAATTGCAACTCAGTAACCTAAATGCAATCTGGATAGTGAGTCACTATCCAGTTTGAGTTCTGTTCTTATATCTTCTTACCAATGAATCTTCAGAATAGTAATTTCGACACGTCGATTACATTTACGGCCAAGCATCGTTTCATTATCACACAATGGAAGATACTCACCGAAACCACGAGAATAAAGCTGAGATGCATTTAATTTATTAGTTAATAAATAACGACGAACTTCGTTTGAACGCATTTCTGACAGATCTTGATTGTTGATTGGACTACCAGTGACATCAGTATGCCCATCTAAAACCAATGCTAATTCAGGCTTTGTTGACATAACTGAAATTAGCTTATCTAATAAGTTAGTTGCTAGCGGCGTCAGTTTAGCTTTTGCACTAGAAAAATGTACTTTTTCTTGAATTGAAATAACCAGCTGTTCACCACTAACTTCATGATAAACAACACCTAAATCAGTTAATTGTTCAGACACTTTTCTCATGTCATCGTCTTTTAATTCACCATTTGGGCCGGTTAATGCTCGAGTAGCATCCGTCGTATGTTCCTGTTCTGTCGTTTCTGTATAAGGCTCTTCAAACATTGGGTATGGTGTGTCACTTTTTGTTTTTGGAGCTGTATCCAATAAATTGCTTCCATGTTGAACACAACCTACCAATAACAGTGTAGTGCATAACGATATAATTCTTAGCATTATTAATCCGAGTTATTATAATTTCTATCAACTGTATCGACCTATTAAGCGCATTCTTTATCTAAATCTTCATTTTTGTGATGTTAATTCCTGATTTTTGCTTCTAAATAGAACGAATTGAAGGCTAATTTCATCTCATGATATGAATAGAATTGACATTTCTTGTGGTCTGGTTACCATTTCTCTTTTATATGACGAGAAACTCACATGTCTGAAATTGAAAACACAAAAAAAGAAGCTATCGATTTAGAAACTATCTCTCCTGAACTTAAAAAAGTGATTGAGTTTGAAAACGTTCCTGAAGAAATGTGGCACATGCTTGTTTCTGTTCATGAAGTTGCTGAAATTGCGGTTCGTGAATCTTGGGATGAAATGCCTGCTAGTGCACAAAAAGTGCTAGATAACTTTGAACAGTTCCATGCTTTAGTCTCTCTAAGTCAAAGTTATGCGGGTTATGATTTCATGGCTGAGTTCGAAACTATCGAACTTCCTGAAAACATGGATGATGACGCAAAAGCAGAATATCGCTCTCAACTGCTTGACCAAGTGCTTCACAACTGTGTGAAAGATCTTGTTAAACAAATCAAAAAAGCACGTCGCGATCCAATCATGAAACGTGAACTTGCTGAAATCTTCAAAAAATAATTGATGATTATGGATGGCAATATGCCATCCATTTTCGAGGAATAATAATGGCTCGTACCGTTCGCTACACATACAAATCTGAAACCAAAGAGATCCCTTTTTCATTTCGTGAGTTTCATGGTCCATTTGAAGCAGCTGCAGCTGCAGAAGGCATCGATATTTCTCAATTTGATACCATGCTAAAGCAAGTTGAGATGGCATCAAACAACCCAGGTGCGGTAAAAGATTTTCGCCATAGCTACTTTACTAAATTAGGTTTTAGCAAAGTTCGTTTTGTTAAAGATGGCGAATAACGCTAAGCCTTAACGAATTTGCGTTAAACGACCTAGCATTGATGGATGATAAGACCATGTATGGTCAAACATCGCCATTAATGCTGGATTACCGTATTTTGATAAACAAACGGCATGAAATCGATTCCGGTGCTGTTTTAAATCCTCTACCATTGCTGCAATATTATCTGATTGCGTTGGAGCAATAAAATCAGATAAAACCACTAAATCTGCGTTTTTATATTTATCACCATGCATCAATTCAATAGATTGTTCTAATACTGGCTCTAAATCTGTTCCACCATGGAATTTGTACGATAAAAAATCGGCAACTTCTCTTAAGCCATCTTGCTTGCTTAATTCATACGTGATTTGCTGGGTTGAGAATAAAACCACATAACAATCTCGCTCTTCCGCTAATGCTATTTGCATCAAGCCATAAGCAAGGGCTTTAGCACATTGCTCAGGAAACCCACTCATTGAGCCTGAGGCATCAACACACACAACAAAAGGGCCTTTTTCAACTAATGCATCATTTGATGCTCTTGAATGAGCCGTAACTTTGCGTAACTTCCTATCAGCCCCTTCCATACGATAATTCATCAGACGCTTATCAAGCAAATGCTGATAGAAAATCACTTCTAGCTCAGGGTGTGACAAAAATAAGGTTTCATTAGGCAGTAATCGACTAAGATCATCCCCTTCTTGAATACCAATAATGTCATCAGTAACAAAATCACTTTTCTCTTCTACCACCTTAACTTCTTCAGCGGTAGCTTGAGAGCGATCATGATTTTGTGCTTCATTCGCCATACGACCCAGTTTTGACGCTATTTCTTGCAAGCCTTTATTCTTTTTAAGGAAGCGTGCATGCAACTTCATGATATCGACATTGGACTTGGTTAATTTTGCTGAAGCCATATCCCACAGTTTACCAATATGGGCATCATCACCTTCCTCTGTTACTGATTCCATTGTTTTTAACGTTTCAATCCGCTGATATAAATCCGCCAGCAGTTTTTCTTTGTCTGCTTTAAGTTCGCTCAATTGAGCCTGTTTAATTGAATCAGACAAACTCTGATACCATCGCTCGCAAAAAAATCGTGGCAACATTGGGTTCATTAAGTTTTTATTATTGTTAATAAGCTCTTTTGCTTCGATATAAAATGAGGAATGCCACTGGAGCTTAGTCATAATATCATCTACCTGACAATAGAATTCACTCTCACTCCAATGAATCACCTCTTGGTACAGCGCTAGCTCCTCTTGAATTCGCTCGGTCTCACACACTTTTGTCATTTTGTGCTTAACCTTACCACGCCATTTCAAAATGTGATTTTTAATCGTAGGCTTAATATTAGGATTAGACTTTGCTGCAGTCAAAAACTGTGGTCTTGATAATATTTCGGTAATGGATGAGTCAATCATTCCTGACTCAGCAACCATTAAAACCAAATTTAGCGCATCTGCACCTAACATAAGTGTCCTTGTATTCTAAAAGAGATCATAGCCTATGAATAATAGTCGCTAAATTTCAACATGCGACGGCTTGACCCTTCAAATTGAGATTTACAGCTTTCAATACGCTGACCTAAAAGGTGTAAACTGTTTTCAATCACTGATGGTAAGCTCTCTTCAATGAAGTTATGAGGCAATGCAGAATGAAATTGAGCACGACTTTTTCTTAACTGGTGCTCTGCTTCATCTAAGTGCTGTTGGTTATGCGCTATTTTTTGTGTCCATTCATCAAACTGGCTTTGTGTTGGATCATTATGACCTACCATACCAACAAGAACAGAACGATTTGCGATATCTTTAATTACTAATCTGCAATCAGCATCCAATTCGAACGTTAAGCTGCACAAGTTTTGATTCTGGTTTACATAACCATATACCGTTGCTCTCCCTTCTTTCATCTGCTTAGCCAGCTCTTCAGGGTTAACATAAACCCAGCGACTGTCCCCTTTCTCACCTTCAGAGACAGACATGTTTGACTGAAGCATTATCAACTTAATCAACTGATGCGTATGACCCACGATGTATCGCTTGCCTTTGTTAAAATCAAATTCAAAGCTTTCTTTTTTCATCAGACGATTACCCGCCGATTCAATATGAAGAGCGATGCCTTGTTCAACAAGAACCTGCGCTTCCATCTCAGCAATGTCACTTTGAATCATTTCAATATTCATAGAAACATTCTTTTGATCAAATGCCTTATCGGAAGCAAAGGTTCGAATACTTTCTCTTACTTGCTCTCGGTTTTCAGGGGTTGTCCACAAACAATCTTGAAGCAGCAATAGATCCATTGGGTTGATTTCATCGCGCCCACTAAAAAATGCAGAAGCTTTCAATAATTTAACTGATTTTTTCCATCGACGATCCGATACGTACAATGAGTCATCATAAGACGCATTGTGTTTTTCAAGCATTGTTTTTAATTCAAATAATTTTTCAAATACCTCTTCAGATAAAGTAAGTCCATCGAACTCTCTTTGCCATTGATGATATTCTTCATCGGTTACCACTAATGCCGGATCGATTTCTGTTTCTTGAATCGTGCCCGTCATCAACATAGATTTGAAATTATTTTTATTTTGAATACGGTTTACAAACACACGAACAAGCATTCGGTCATATAGAGCATCCAGGCCACTGTCTTCATCTGGTAATTCATTTGAGGCTGAAATCAAAAGACGCATTGGTACAGGGAGTATTTCATTGCCATTTTTAAAGGTTTTTTCATTAACCACAGTTAGCAATGTATTTAGAATTGCAGGACCGGCTTTCCAAATCTCATCTAAAAAGACAACTTGAGCCGTAGGTAAATACCCTTGAGTGAGTCGAACGTATTTTCCATTGTCTTTAAGTTCTTGAATCGATAATGGACCAAAAACTTCTTCTGGTGTCGAGAACCTTGTCATTAAATATTCAAAATAACTACTACTATCAAACGCTTTTATTAATCGTTTAGCAATTAAACTTTTTGCGATACCTGGTGGTCCAAGTAAAAATACACTCTCACCAGAAAGCGCTGCAAGTAGGCACAATCGCATTGTATCTTCTCTTTCATATACGCCGTCAGATAACGCCGTTGTCAGTTTTTGAATACGCTCTGATAACAACGCTCGCTCTGCACTGGTTCTTATTGAGTTACCTTGCATTACATTTCCTTACACTTCAGATATCACATTGCTCTTGAGTATAATGTAATTTTTAGTCTGTACCTAGTAGCCCTTTAGTGTAATTGACTGAAAAATAACCAAATCAACAAGCCATTTAGTCGTGATTGGGCATTTAAAGTGATTACCACCAGTGTATTTATTAAATACGATGGATGTTTAACTCTCTTAAATTGAAAGATCTCACTCTCATTATTTTCACATCTAGAAACACTATGTTATCTTGGCTTTAAAGTAAAATATAACAACAACATCGCCACAAATATCCTATATTCAGAGATAGTGGCTAATGCAAGGACGTAACATGATTGATTTTCGCTCTGATACAGTAACAAGACCGACCCAAGCCATGCGTGAGGCGATGGCTAATGCCCCTGTGGGCGATGATGTGTATGGGGACGACCCTACGATTAATGAGCTAGAAACGTGGGCAGCAGAGCGCCATGGATTTGAAGCTGCACTGTTTACATCATCAGGGACTCAGGCGAATCTATTAGGTTTAATGGCTCACTGTGAACGCGGCGACGAATATCTATGCGGTCAACAAGCACATAACTATAAATATGAAGCTGGCGGTGCAGCCGTATTGGGTTCTATTCAGCCTCAGCCTATCGAAAACAATCCTGATGGCTCACTCTGTTTTCAAAAACTTGAAGCCGCAATTAAGCCTGATGATTTCCATTTTGCACGAACAAAACTATTGAGCTTAGAAAATACCATTAACGGTAAAGTCTTACCCCTTTCTTATCTTGCACAAGCACGTGAGTTTGTAAATAAACACAACTTACAACTTCACCTTGATGGCGCACGAGTTTATAACGCAGCTGTTGCCCTCGACGTTGATATTAAAGAAATTGCTCAGCACTTTGATAGCATGACGATTTGTTTATCTAAAGGATTAGCAGCACCTGTAGGTTCTTTATTATTAGGCCCAAAAGAATACATTCAAAAAGCACGTCGTATCAGAAAAATGCTCGGCGGCGGAATGAGGCAAGCTGGTATTCTAGGGGCTGCGGCTAAACTTGCGCTGACTGAGCAAGTGCCACAGTTAGCGCTTGATCATAGCAATGCGAAATATTTAGCAGAACAACTAAATACTGTGGTTGGGTTTAACGTTAATGTTGAGCATATACAGACCAATATCGTTTTTGCACGCTTAGATAGCCAAATCGATATTCATGATATTGTGCAAAAAGCGAACCAGCAAGATATCTTACTGTCTGCAGGTAACCCTATTCGATTCGTTACTCATAAAGACGTTTCAAAAGAAGATATTGATACTTTTATTGTGTTTCTTAAACGCGAAGTCTAATTGTCTACAAATAAAAATAGCAGCTCATTTCAGCTGCTATTTTTATAGAATAAAAGAGTATGAATATTACCCTTCAATCACCCTCATTAGCAACGAACCATCACACATTGCTTGTTTCACTAATGCCGCGCCGGGCATCGTTGCTTGCGTATAAAAGCGGCTTTCGGCTAACTTGGTGTCTTTAGCGTACAATGGCAATACTTGGTTTTGGATCGCATCCATAATGACAGGATATAAAATCGCTTTAGAAAGGTTAATTTCTCCACCAATCAATACAATTTCAGGGTTAAATAAGTTCACCATAATAGCGATCGCCTCACCAAGATTATGTCCTAGTTCAGTAATAACTTGTTTAGCTAACATATCTCCGTCATTCGCCGCAAGGCAAATGCTTTCTATCGTGATTTTTTTAGCGCTTAATGATGTTTTATGCCCATCATCAATCAGCTTTTTAACTTGATCTCGTAATGATTTTGCACTTGCAACCGTTTCTAAACAGCCAGAATTACCACAATGGCAACGTGCACCCAATTTATTGATTTTGATGTGCCCCATCTCACCAATATTGCCTGTTCTGCCTTGTAAAACTTCACCGTTCATAATAATACCAGCACCAACCCCATGATGGATTGATACTAATATTGAATTATCGTGTTCTTTTGAATTGCCAAATAGCTTTTCAGCTAGCGCCCAACTACGGGTGTCATTGCCAACAAACACAGGCAGTCCTGTTGCTTCGTAGATCTTAGGGCCCAAAGGCAAATTATCTACATTGTAATGAGGCATTTGTATAACAAGACCTTGTGACGAAATCACTAAGCCAGGTAATGACACTGCGATACTGGTAATTCTTCCTAATATTCGAGAATGCTTTTGGAAAAACAGTTCAATTTCAGACAGTAATTTTGCAAGTAATTCATCTTGCTCAATTTCATGAATCGTTTGTCTTTCTTCAATAATTTGTGCTCCACCTAAGCTATGTAACGCAATAGTTAGATAACCACGCCCTAAACGCATAGATAGGAATTGCCACCCTTCATTATCAACTTCTAAGCCAATTGCAGGTCGACCACGACTATTTGCTTCTTGTACTTGCGTTTCTTTGATAAGGTGTGCATCAAGTAATTCACGTGTGATTTTAGTAATACTGGCAGGAGCTAAATTACTTTGCTTAGAAAGATCGATCCGAGAGATAGGGCCTAGTTGGTCAATTAACTTGTATACCCGTCCAGCATTTACTTGTTTTAAATGATCAATGTGTCCGGGTTGGGCCACGTACATGCTTCTCTCCAGTAAATAAATATCATCGGATATCATTTTTTTACTTTGCGAACAAATTGTGAAGTCCGAGAGTTAACCTACGTGATGTTTATCACGAAGATCATGAAATATTTACTGAAAATGCGACTTTAACACGTATTTCAATCACCAAATTTTGTAGTTTTTTATTTGAGTAAAATAATTATGTCATCGTCAACATTTAAGATTAATGAGCTATTTGAAACCATTCAAGGTGAAGGCACATTTACTGGAGTTCCTTCTATTTTCTTACGCTTGCAAGGCTGCCCTGTCGGTTGCTCTTGGTGTGATACAAAACAAACGTGGTATGTGGAGTTAAGTGATCAAACGGATTTAGCTTCAATTTTAGCTAAAACAGAAGACTCACCAAGTTGGACCGAGTTAACGAGCACTCAAATAATCAATATGCTTAAAGAGCAAGGCTACACTGCAAAACATATGGTTATCACTGGTGGAGAACCATGCATGTATGACTTAACACAATTAACTGAAGAATTAGAACAACAGGGTTATCGTTGTCAAATAGAAACCAGTGGTACTTATCCTATTCTTGCATCAGAAAATACATGGGTTACGGTTTCACCAAAAATCAATATGAAAGGTAAACTGCCCGTTTTAGAAAACGCATTAATGCGAGCAAACGAAATTAAACATCCTGTAGGAACTAACAAAGATATTGAGCAACTAGAAGCGCTATTAGCTGGTGTGAAATTATTGGATGACGTAACTATTGCACTACAACCTATCAGCCAAAAGCCTGGCGCTACTGAACTTTGTATTGAAACCTGCATCAAAAGAAACTGGCGACTTTCTATACAAACGCACAAATATTTAGCGATTGCGTGATAATTTTAATAATTACCTTGTTTGAATCATGGAATTGTCATCATTCTCGATATATGTTTACTTGATCACAGAATAAACACAACAACATCCATCTTGGAGATAATATGTCTAATAGACTACGTAGAACAAAAATTGTTACCACTCTTGGCCCTGCAACTGATCGTGATAATAACTTAGAAAAAATCATCGCCGCTGGCGCAAACGTTGTTCGTATGAACTTCTCTCACGGTAGTCCAGAGGATCATATTGAGCGAACTAAAAAAGTTCGTGAAATCGCTGCAAAACTTGGTACTCACGTAGCGATTCTAGGTGACTTACAAGGCCCTAAGATCCGCGTTTCTACGTTTAAAGAAGGTAAAATCCAATTAGCTATTGGTGATAAATTCACACTAGATAGCGATTTACCTAAAGGTGAAGGTAATCAAGACGCTGTTGGTCTTGATTATAAAGAGCTTCCACAAGACGTGACTACTGGCGACGTTCTTCTTCTTGATGATGGTCGTGTACAACTTCGCGTAACGGCAGTTGAAGGCAATAAAGTTCATACAGAAGTAACGGTTGCTGGTCCACTATCAAATAACAAAGGCATCAACAAGCAAGGTGGTGGCCTTTCTGCTGACGCTCTGACTGAAAAAGACAAAGCTGACATCATCACTGCTGCGGCAATGAAAGTTGATTACCTCGCGGTTTCTTTCCCACGTAACGGCGAAGACATGAACTACGCTCGTCGTCTAGCTCGTGAAGCTGGCCTTGAAGCAAAACTTGTTGCTAAAGTTGAGCGTGCAGAAACCGTCGCAACAGAAGAAGCAATGGATGATATCATCATGGCCTCTGACGTTGTAATGGTTGCTCGTGGTGATCTAGGTGTAGAAATCGGCGATCCTGAGCTAGTTGGTGTTCAAAAACAACTTATCCGTCGTGCTCGTAGCCTTAACCGTACGGTTATTACTGCAACACAAATGATGGAATCAATGATCACAAGCCCAATGCCAACACGAGCTGAAGTTATGGATGTTGCTAACGCCGTACTTGATGGCTCAGATGCGGTAATGCTTTCTGCTGAAACAGCAGCTGGTGACTTCCCTGTTGAGACAGTAATGTCTATGGCAAGTGTATGTATTGGTGCTGAAAAAGTTCCAACTGTAAACGTATCTAACCACCGTTTAGACCGTCGTTTCACTACCCCTGAAGAAACGATTGCAATGGCTACCATGTATGCAGCAAACCACATGGAAGGCATCACAGCAATGATCACGCTTACTGAATCTGGTCGTACTCCACTAATGATGTCACGTCTAAGCTCTGGTTTACCAATCTTTGCTTTATCTCGTAACGAAAGCACACTAAACCGTGCTGCTCTTTACCGTGGTGTAACGCCTGTATTCTTTGATGAAAACGCTGATTCTGGTCTTCCATCAACGTACGCAGCAATCAATACGCTAAAAGAGAAAGGCCTATTGAGTGCTGGTCATCAAGTTATCATCACTCAAGGTGATGTAATGGATATCGTTGGTTCAACTAACTGTATGCGTATCATTACGGTTGAATAATTGATCGATATTTAAAACAAAAGCCTCGTAGATCAAATTGATTTACGAGGCTTTTTTATGTGTTTTACTTTCTATATCTGCTCAGATTAATATGATCAGAGTAATCACTTTTTCCAGCGATCATAAGCTCGGGTAACGATCTCATTCGCACTTTTCCATTCCTTAGTGCTTAATAACGTTTTTCTATCGAAATGTTGTGTTTTCAATAATAAATTAGCCTTTTCTACGGATTGAATAGCTAAGTTATCCAACACTTCGACGGCTGATTTTCGATTATTACACATTAATACCATGTCGCAACCGGCATCAAGAGCTTGCTGAGAGCGCTCTGCTGGTCCACCCATGATAGTGGCGCCTTCCATACTTAAATCGTCAGAAAATACCAAGCCATTAAAGTTAAGTTGTTTACGTAATACGTCTTTCAACCAATATGAAGAGCCACTTGCTGGTGACGCATCATACTCAGGATAGATAACGTGGGCTGGCATCATCGCATCCAAAATACCCGCGTCGATTTGTGCTTTAAAAATCGCCATATCCAATTCAAAAATATTGTCACGGTGATCATAAGGGGTTTCTAAATGCGAATCCGCGATCACACCACCGTGCCCAGGAAAATGTTTCCCTGTCGTAGAAGTACCCGCAGATTTCATGCCTTTCATAAAAGCAGTGCTGTATTTAACGATAGTATTAATATCATCACCAAATGCACGGTTACCAATGGCTTTACAATCAAAACCATTATCAAGCACAGGTGCAAACGTAAGATCGATGTCATGAGCAACGAGCTCTGAACACAATAACCAGCCTGCCGTTTTCGCTAACTCAAGACCATTATCCATTTCAGCATACGCTTGCGCTGGTGGAATAAGCGTAAATTCATCTCTAAAACGCTGAACTCGACCGCCTTCTTGGTCAACACCAATTAGAATTGGACGCCCTGCTGCTTTACGAATAGAAGCGGTTAATGCTGCTAATTGCTTTGAGTCATGATAATTTCGAGCGAAAAGGATCAATCCGCCCACTGTTGGATGTTGAAGTAACTCACGCTCTTCTGCATCAATTTCATATCCTTCAACATCTAGCCATAATGGACCCATATTTTTCTCCAAATCATCTTAATTTTTATAGGCTTAAAGTATCATGCCCTTTCACATATTAACATCTTATCTATGGTAATTTTATGTCAATAATGTGAGTAATATAGATATTATTCACCGACTTTATGGCACAATAAAACCGTTAATTAATCAGCATTTATGGAGTGTTGGCATGGAAAAATACATTGGCTTAATGTCAGGAACCAGTTTAGATGGCGTTGATGCCGTTGTCGTAGAAACAAATGGCACAACAATCAATCTACTTGGGCATGCCGATTTCCCAATGGAGCCTCACTTAAAAGCTGATTTATTGGCTATTTGTACTGGTCAACAAACTAATTTAAAGGTGATTGGTGAAATTGACCATCGCTTAGGTCATTTATTTGCAGATGCTGCACTTCATCTTCTTCATACACTCAACCTTAAACCAGAAGATATCACTGCTATTGGTAGCCATGGACAAACGGTTTTTCATTCGCCTGACGCACAATATCCTTTTACGATGCAACTTGGCGATAGCAATATTATCGCGGCTAAAACAGGAATTAATACCGTTGCTGACTTTCGCCGTAAAGACATGGCACTAGGCGGACAAGGCGCACCATTAGTACCCGCTTTCCACCACACCTTATTTGGGAAATCCGAAAGTACTCACGTTATTTTAAACATTGGAGGTATTTCTAATATTTCAATTTTACAGAAAGACTCCCCTGTTATCGGTTATGACACAGGCCCGGGTAACATGTTAATGGATGCATGGATCACTGCGCACCAACAAGTCAGTTACGATAAGAATGGCGATTGGGCTCGCAGTGGAGCCGTGATTGATGAACTTTTAATAAACCTGAAACAGCATAGCTATTTTGCTCGCCCTTATCCAAAAAGTACTGGGCGTGAGTTATTCAACTTAGATTGGTTTTCTCAATATATTGAAAATACCCCTTATCTACCACAAGATGTGCAAGCAACGTTATTGGAGTTCACCGTAACTACGATTGTCGATCAGGTTCTAAAATTCCATGTTGGAGAGAGTGCAAAACTGCTCGTTTGTGGAGGTGGTGTTCATAACCAATATCTTATGGAAAGACTGCAATTCCATTTAGCAAATTGGGCAGTTATTAGCACTAACGACTACAATGTAGATAGTGACAATATGGAAGCAATGGCGTTTGCATGGTTAGCACATCAACGAATTCATGATTTACCAAGTAACGAACCGGATGTCACGGGCGCTTCTCGTTATGCAAGTTTAGGTGTAATCTACCCGGCATCTTAAATACAAATAATAATAATTTAAAGTAGCTCATATGCATATTGCAGAACAATTAACGCCATTATGGCGCAGCAAAAAATCACCTGATTCATGCCACTCTTTAAAAGAGCAATTGGCATGGTTAAACGATGCTGATGACAATTTCAAACTCAAAGCAATCAATAAAGAACAGCTGGATGATAAGCACTTACCATTAAATCAGTGGTTACCAGTCAACTTATCCAACGCGATTGAGTTATTCGGTAAAAAAAACGACGTCAATACCAACGTTTCGGCTTCCATGTGGCTAAAATCATTTAATAACCAATTTTTTACTAGCCTAGTCGCTCTACGTTTACGCTTTAATCGCGTTCCTATTATTCAGTTTAACGATATTTTCATTTCAACACCCAATGGCGAAAAGATAAAATCACTGAAAATTAATAACGCCTGCCCTTTTGTTTGCCTTGTAACCGATCCTTTGGCTTCTGAACCACAAGCGACCGTCGTAGAGAGCCAAGAGAAACTTGATGAAGCATTTACCCATTTATTACAGCAAATAGGTGGCGGACTAAGTGTATTATTTGAACAAGAAAGACTGAAGCACAAACCATTTTGGGGAGCCGTTTCACTGGCAGTCAGTGTCTTTTTCATGCGCTTAACTGAAAAAGGGCTCTCAAAAGAACTCGCTAATCAAGTAGCACCAAAAGCCCAGCAATGGTTAGAAAGTATTATGCCTGAGATAGGAAAAGATCTTTCTCATATACGAGTTGCTGAAAATAAACATCAGGCAATCCTTTATGTTCAACGTGAAACCTGCTGCATGAAATACAAAATTGATGGCAAAAAAAATTGTGCGACCTGTCAACTCTTAAGCGAAGAAGAACGTCATAAAAAGAACATCAAACGTATTCACTAAATAACAAAGCAATTAATACCAATCTACATAAGTATTTGATCATTCTTGCTTGTTAAAATCGATTATATCTGCGTTATACCTTTCTATTGCAAAAATTAGGTGTAATTAGACCCACTAGTTACTGTAATTTATGCCTTGTTCTAATCGATTTTTCCTACGCAATTATCTGAACAAAGACTTATCCAGAATGGTATAAGCGAACTATCAAGAGTAATGTGTTTGTCACCCTAACGACACATTACTTTTATAAATATTAAACATAACTGACATTAATCTTTCATATATAAAATTTATCTTAGATCCCAAGCAATTAACTAAACCAAAGCGGAGTGTTTTGGTATTTTAAAGGTATGGAATCTAATGAAAAAATTACTACTATCAACAGCTATCGTCTCATCTTTTTTATCAACCCCTCTTTTAGCTGCAACCGTTTATGATCAAGATGATACACAATTAAAAGTTGGTGGCAGAGCCGAAGCTCGCGCGAATATTTCAGATAATAATGAAACAGCAGCAGAGAGTTCATTTGAAGATAAAAGCCGTGCTCGTATTAATTTAAAAGGCAAAACTAAAATCAACGATAGCTTAGGCGCATTTGGTACTTATGAAGTTGAGATTGGCAGTGGTAAAGGTAATACCGTAAATACCCGTTACCTATTCGCAGGCTTAAGCACAAGCATTGGTAATTTCTCGTATGGTCAGCAAGATTCAGCACAAGTGATGCTTACCAATTACACTGATATTTTAGCTACATTCGGTGGTGATGCGGCTGATTTAACGACAGGTAACAAAGATAAACGTGAAAATAACTTTTTATACTCAGGTGAGTTTGATGCACTAACAATTCAAGCAAACTACATTGCTAGTAACGAAAAGAAAAACGATAGCTTTGGTATTTCAGGTATGTATGCATTACCAATGGGCTTAGATTTTGGCCTTGGTTATACCTCTGGAGAACAATCCCCAAATGGCGTAACAAAGGTAGATGCAGATCAAGTTAACTTTGCTGTGCGATACACACTTGATGCATTTATGGTTTCTGGTTTATTTGTTACAGGTGAAATCGATAAAGTCGATGCAAGTGGTTATGAGTTTGCGGCTGCATATAAAGTTGATAAATTTCTTTTCCAAGGCGTTTATAATTACCAAAAAGAAGATAGCAAAGATACAGTAAAAGATTTTGCAATCGAAGCCATTTACAAACTCAACAAAAGCTTTCGTACTTATGTAGGCTACAAGTTTGAGCAGATTGATAATCTAGATGACCAACTTCAGTTTGGCCTACGTTACGATTTCTAATCCAACCTAATACGCCCAAATTTTAGCGCTCTGGGTGGAGGGCTAAATCCAAATCCGAAATCATGTTAATGTGGTTTCGGATTTTCTATTTTTGAATCGATAGAATACTTGGGGAAACCACCAAGATCTGTTATAACGTACCCTTAAATCACTATTATATGGTTACTCATGAAATTACTTGTTCGCAATCTTCCTCGCACCATGTCTGAATTCCAATTACGTGAAATGTTCCAAGCACACGGTTCATTCCAATACTGTAAATTAGTAATCGACGAAATTACAGGCGAATCAAAAGGTTTTGGTTTTGTTGAGATGCTAGTTGAAGAAGAAGCGTTAGCCGCGATCGCAGCTGAAGACGGTAAAAAAATCGGTAAAGACAAAATTCGCGTAAAAGTAGCAGAATAAACACCTTACTTCTGTACACCAACGCATTCGAGTGATTCAAAAACACATGGTCTCTACCTAATTTTGAATCACTTATCTTTATGTGCGTCATTCTGCAATATCCCCCTATTTCATCCCTGCTAATATAGATATCATTATGCCTACATCTGAACTGTGTTTTACCTCTTTTTCTCATCCAATTGACCATTACGCTTTGCCTGAGCGATTCACTTTTCCATTTTATTATGAACCCCACCCTTTATGTGAATTGGCTGCAGAACAGTTACAACGTCATCTGGAGAGTCAAACAGAATGGCAGCATAATTTTGGCTTAGAGAATGGCTTAGAAATACAAGAAAATAATAAAGCAATTGGTAAAATGTTTGGCGTACTGCTCGTTCAGCATATATCTGGCGAGGTTGGATTCTTATCTGCTTTTTCAGGAAAAGTCGCTGACAGTAATCACCTTCCCCATTTTGTTCCTCCTGTATTTGATATGTTAGAGGAAGATGGTTTTTTCAAAGCAGAGCTCGCTGAGATAACCGAAATTAATGCAATCATTAAGCAACAACTAGCCAATCCATTACTCGCTGAATTAACAGCGGCAGTAAAAACAAAAAGCCTGACTTCAAAAGAACAATTAGAAGCACAGCGTCAGGAGATGATTGAAGGTCGAAAATCACGTAAAGCACAACGTGCAGAAGCCGAATTACACGCTCAAGATAACGATCAAGAAGCTATCGATGCACTAGAACAATTAAAGATAAAATTGGGCAAAGAAAGTGTTCAAGAGAAAAATACGCTAAGAGATCTTAAGCTTTTTTGGGATAACGAAATCACTAGTATTCAAAGCCAATTAGATACATTTAATATCGAGCTTTCCACACTAAAAACAGCACGCAAAAATCTATCTAATGCACTACAAAAGAAGCTATTTCAGCAATATAAATTTTTAAATACCCATGGTATCGAAAAAGATCTCAATGAAATTTTCAAAGACACACCCAACCATATTCCCCCTGCAGGCTCTGGTGAATGTGCCGCTCCAAAACTGCTGCAATATGCGTTTACTCATGATTTAAAACCACTAGCATTAGCGGAGTTTTGGTGGGGTGTAGCCCCAAAATCTGAGATCCGTCAGCATAAGAAATTCTATGCTTCTTGCCAAAGTAAATGCCAACCAATTTTAGGTCACATGCTTGATGGAATTGAAATGGATGAAAACCCATTATTAATCAACCCAGCGGAAGGCAAAGACATCGACATAATTTATGAAGATGAATGTATGGTTGTCATTAATAAACCTGCAGATTTTTTATCTGTTCCTGGTAAGAATATTCAAGACTCTGTCTATACTCGTATTCAACAGCGTTACCCTAATGCTACTGGAGGATTGATCGTCCACCGCTTAGATATGGCAACCTCTGGTTTAATGATATTAGGACTAACCAAAAAAGCACATAAACGATTACAAAAACAGTTTATCAACCGTACTATTGAGAAGCGATACACCGCCTTAATTGAAGGCGTATTAGCGCAAGATGAAGGAATGATAACATTACCACTACGTGGTGATTTGTATGATCGCCCTCGTCAGCTCGTCTGCTTTGAACATGGAAAACCTGCAGAGACAACGTATCAAGTCATTGAACGCATAAAAAATAAAACTAAAGTTTATCTGTACCCAAAAACAGGACGCACACATCAATTACGAGTTCACTGCGCTCATAAGTTAGGCTTAAATATGCCGATTGCTGGCGATGATCTCTATGGTAAAAAAGCGAACCGATTACATTTGCACGCTGGCTATTTATCCCTAACACACCCGATGACCAAAGAACCGATGGAATTTGATATTGAGGCGGAGTTTTAATATGTCACAAGATAAAATGACACACTCAAAATTCACACCATTCTCAAGTCAAACAGACTCCTACGCAATTCCAGAAAGGTTTACGTTTCCTTATTATTATGCTCCGCATCCACTGGCATCATTAGCTATAGCGGAACTACAAGATTTTCTCGGTAACCAACAAACATGGCATCATGACTTTACTAAGCAAGGTAAGATGTTTGCTGTTCTTGTGGTAAAAAATCAGCAAGGAGAACTGGGTTACCTGTCTTCTTTTACAGGTACACTTGCAGATTCAGAAGATAGCTTGGACCAGGCTCCTGATTTTTTTGTCGATGCCATTTTTGATAAACAAGCACACCATAAACTATTTTCACATCAAGAAAGCGAAATTGAATCACTTAAATCGCGTATTTCTCAATTAGAGAGTTCACCCTCGTTTATCGCATTAACAGAAAAGTTATCGGTAAGTACGGTACAGTCAGAGCAAGAGATCTCTGCGTTTCAACAATCAATAGCAGTGGCAAAAAAAGAACGAAAGCAGCGACGTGCCCAAGCAGAATCTTTGGCTGACTCATCATCTACTGAAAAGCTAGCAGCGTTAATTGCTGAACTTGGTAACCAAAGTAGCCGTGAAAAGAGAGATTTAAAGCAATTAAAACAGCAATGGCAACAAACTATTGCTGACTTGACCCAACAACACAATGAATACACTCACCATATTGATTTACATAAAAATCAGCTCAATAAATTGCTGAAAAAAATAGATATAGATACGCTAAAAGCAACTCAGTTTATTAATCAATCTGGCGTAATTAAGAGCTTATTTGAACTGTTTAAACAAAGTGTTCCTGAACAGGCGCAAACCCCAATCCCTTATTCTAGCGAGCAGAATTTACCAAAACTGCTACAAACGGCTTTTCGTTTCGACTATACACCAATTGCACTCGGTGAATTTTGGTGGGGTTCTTCGCCTTATGAACAAGTTCGCCAGCATAAAAACCTTTATCCTGTGTGCCAAAGTAAATGCTTTGAGATCCTTGAACATATGCTTACTGGAATTAACCTTGATGAAAGTCCATTAGAACAGACACCGTCTTATGGCAAAGAGTTAGACATCGTTTATGAAGATGATGTAATGGTTGTAGTGAATAAACCCGCTGAGTTTTTATCGGTATCTGGAAAATTTATTGCTGATTCTGTTCATGCTCGCATTCAGGCACGCTATCCTAGTGCTACTGGCCCATTAATTGTTCACCGGTTGGATATGTCGACATCTGGTTTATTAGTGCTAACACTTACGCCAGAGACGAATAAACAAGTACAGAAACAGTTTATTGAACGAACGGTAGAGAAGCGTTACACCGCTCTACTGGAAGGTAATATCGACAACGACACGGGTATTATTACTCTGCCATTATATGGAGATATGGAAGACAGACCTCGCCAAATGGTTTGTCATCATAAAGGCCGAAGTGCCGAGACTAGTTACCAAGTGATTGCTCGTGCTAATAATAAAACCAAGGTTTACCTTTATCCTAAGACTGGGCGGACCCATCAATTGCGAGTTCATTGCTCACATCAAGCAGGATTAAACACCCCTATTGTGGGGGATGATTTATATGGTTTTAAAGCAGATAGACTGCATTTACACGCAGGGTATTTAAAGTTACGTCACCCTGTTACCAATATTGAAATGGAATTTGAAGTTGATGCTGAATTTTAAATTCAAACTAATGCCAATGTAACTAAAGGACTGATACGATGCCGTGTCAGTTTTTTCTCCTTATCCATCAAGTAAAGATTGCTTTTTTTCGTAAAAGAGTTATTTTCCTTCATCTTATAAATCACTCGGTAACTATCGCCGATTATAAAAAGTCCTTAATCAAGCACTTTTCTCTACCCAATTTATGGCTCAATATTATGAGCGATCGCTTGTCTATCTATTTTATAATGAATGATTAACTATGTTTAAGTACGCACCTCGAATCGATTACCCACTACTGATAGCCATTTCATTATTGATTTTGCTTGGCTCTCTAACTGTATGGAGTGCTAGTGGTTTTAGTGAGCCAATGTTAGAACGACACCTTATTCGAGCTATCATTGCTCTTGGCTGTATTGTTGTCATGTCGAGTATTCCACCAAGAACCTACGAACGAATTACACCCTATTTATTTGCTTTGGCTGTTATTCTTCTTCTTGGTGTTATTGTCGCAGGCGACAGTACTAACGGCTCTCAACGCTGGTTAGCTATTGGGCCTATTCGATTCCAGCCATCAGAATTAGTGAAGGTCGCCATTCCTCTTATGGTTGCATGGATTCTAGTTGCTGAAGCCGGACGCCCCGATGCTAAAAAAATCCTTATCTGCTTATTGGTAACCGCTATTCCTGCCGGTTTGATTTTTATTCAACCCGATCTTGATGGTGCTATATTTACTATTATTTATGCACTATTTGTCCTTTATTTTGCAGGAATGAGTTGGAAAATTATTGGTTCTTTTCTCGGAGGAATTGCCGTTATCGTTCCAATGCTATGGATCTTTGTGATGGCAGCTTATCAAAAAAAGCGTGTAACTCAGTTTCTTGATCCTGAATCTGATCCTCTTGGTGCTGGCTACCAAATTATTCAGTCATTAATTGCTGTCGGTTCTGGTGGAATGCGTGGTAAAGGTTGGATGAATGCAACACAAGGACAACTTGGTTTCATTCCTGAAAGTCATACTGATTTTATTTTTTCAACCTATGCTGAAGAATGGGGCTTTTTCGGATGTTTGCTCTTACTCGGATTATATCTGTTTATTACAGGCCGAGTGATTTGGCTTTCATACCAGTGTGATTCCTCATTCAACCGCTTAGTAAGTGTTACTTTTGCCCTTAGTTTCTTTTTATATGCATTTATCAATATAGGCATGGTAACGGGCTTATTACCTGTAATGGGAAGTCCTTTACCCTTCTTTAGTTATGGTGGGACTGCAATGATAACTCAAGGGATTTGCTTCGGTATTATTATGTCTCTGTGCCTAAATAAAGCATATAAACCTTAATAATCAATAAATTAAAACAGTAAAAGATGATATCGAGATTGTGTTTATCGTGTCTCACTTTTAATATGAACTTTTTATGACAGTGAATATTTATAGTGACATTTTCAATAAGTTAGCATAATCTCGAATATTCCTAACAATGTAATCTAGGAAAACACTTAAACTACCTAGACTTGCATCGTACCTATTGGTTTGATAATTATAACTTCGAGCTTCTATGACAAACACTTTATCTATCGGCGCATTAGAATCGTTTCTAATTGCAATTGCCGTGCTGTTTCTGGGTCATTTCATTAATTCTAAAGTTGACCTCTTTAAACGATACAATATTCCTGAACCTATCGTCGGCGGATTAATTGTAGCCTTTGCCATTACTATTTTACACTTTCAAGGCGTAAGTCTTGAGTTCTCTCTACCCTTGCAAAACACCTTCATGCTAATGTTTTTTAGCACGGTCGGCCTTGCCGCCAACTATACACAACTACTAAAAGGCGGTACTAAAGTATTCCTTTTCCTAGCTGTTGCTTCATTCTATATCATCATACAAAATGCAGTTGGTGTTGGACTTGCTAGCGCAATGGGGTTAGACCCACTAATGGGGCTTATTGCAGGCTCAATAACACTCTCTGGTGGACACGGAACAGGGGCAGCTTGGTCACAAACCTTTGCGGAAAACTACCAAATCAATACACTAGAGTTAGCAATGGCTTCTGCTACTTTTGGTTTAATCATGGGCGGTTTAATTGGTAGCCCAATTGCACAACGATTAATTCAAAAGCATAATTTAGAATCAGAGTATGGTGTGGGTGTTGATACTCACACCCGCTTCCCAGAGCTTGTCACTTATAATGAGCGTGAAGAAGATAAAGTCACAGCGAAAAAAGTAATTGAAATGCTGTTTATCTTGCTTATCTGTGTGGTTGGATCTAAGTATTTAAGTCAATTTGTAAATAGCTTCGACATTGCTTGGTTAAAAATCCCCGATTTTGTTTACGCTTTATTTGTCGGTGTATTCATTACTAATCTCTGTGAGATCACTAAAGCACGTAAAATTGACACTGAAACGGTTGATATTTTAGGAACGGTTTCGCTTTCCTTATTCTTGGCAATGGCATTGATGAGCTTAAAACTGTGGAATATTTTTGACTTAGCCATACCTTTCTTAATTATATTAACGGTTCAAACTATCGTTCTGGCATTATTTTCGTACTTCATTACTTTCCGTGCGATGGGATCAAACTATGATGCGGCAGTAATGGTTGGTGGCCATTGTGGCTTTGGCCTAGGTGCAACACCAACAGCAGTGATGAATATGGGGTCTTTGGTTTCTCGCTTTGGTCCATCTCCACAAGCGTTTATGGTTGTTCCAATTGTTGGCGCATTCTTTATCGATATAACCAACCTAATCATTCTTCAGGCTTACATTAGTTTTATTGGTTAGATCAAGGTATCTAACTGATTTAAAGATTAAAATAGAAAAAGTTCGAATGGCTAATATTCGATCTTTTTTTTATCTATAATTCAATTATGAACTTTTTATGACAGTGTATATTTTTAGTGACTTTATCAATAAGTTAACTTAATCTCGATCTACCTACCTTAATTAGTTTACGACTTATTTTTCGTCTGGAGAATGGCGATGTTTGACTCATTTGTTTCGATTTTAACGGCTCTTTGGCAACAAGATTTCACCGTACTACAAAATCCAGCAAGTATGACGATGATTTACTTTTGTTTAATTTTATTTATTTGGTTAGAAAGCGCCTTTATACCTGCAGCTCCTCTTCCTTGTGACAGTGTCGTTATCCTTGCGGGCTCACTGGCCGCAGCAAATGTGATCAGTTACCCTGTGATTGTGGCTGGTCTCATTATGGCGGCGGCGATAGGTAGTCAACTTGCCTTTATTCAAGGCCGTTGGTTACATAAGTTCCCAATGATTCAAAAGTGGATCAATACGGTTCCTGCTCATCGTTTACAAACGGTAGATTCCTTACTTGCTAAGCATGGTCTAATTGCACTGTTCGTCGCTCGCTTTATTCCAGTTGTGCGCCCTCTTCTTCCGTTAATGATGGGGTTAAGAATGCAAAAAGCATCACGCTTCCATTATTTTGCTTGGATGAGTGCGATTATCTGGATTCTTCTATTAACTGGCTTTGGTTATTCACTTTCATTCTTGCCTGAGAAATTAGCTAAATACATCACAATGGCTCTTATGGCTGCACCTGTGATTACATTAACGATTGCGATTGGCAGCTTTATTAGTGGCTACTGTGTAAAAAGATACCGCAGAAAGCGCATTATTTAATAGCTCTTTCATTCAAATAAAAAAAAAGCCCTTAACTCATTATAAGTTAAGGGCTTTTTTATTATCTATCAACGTTATGATTATACGTCATAAGTTGTAGAAGCTGTGTCACCACCTGTACCAGTCCAGTTTGTGTGGAAGAATTCACCACGTGGACGGTCAGTACGCTCATAAGTGTGAGCACCGAAGTAGTCACGTTGAGCTTGTAGAAGGTTCGCTGGAAGACGAGCTGTAGTGTAGCCGTCTAGGAACGTTAGTGCAGAAGTCATACATGGCATTGGGATGCCTGATTCCATAGACTTAGCTGCAACTTTACGCCAAGCGCCCATGCAGTTATCTAGGATACCTTTAAAGTAAGCATCTGAACCTAAGAATGCGATCTCTGGGTTTGCTTCATAAGCATCACGAATGTTACCTAGGAATGCAGAACGGATGATACAACCGCCACGCCACATTAGAGCAACGTTACCGTAATTTAGATCCCAGCCATTTTCGTTCGACGCTTCACGCATTAGCATGAAACCTTGAGCATAAGAGATGATCTTAGAAGCAAGTAGAGCCTGACGAATTGCATCAACCCACTCTTGCTTGTCGCCTTCAACTGGAGCTACAGTCTTGCCGAACAGTTTCTCAGCTTCAACACGTTGATCTTTAAGTGCAGATAGGCAACGAGAGAATACAGACTCAGTGATTAGAGTCAGTGGGATACCCATGTCTAGTGCGTTGATACCTGTCCATTTACCTGTACCTTTTTGGCCAGCAGTGTCTAGGATCTTCTCAACTAAAGCTTCACCGTCTTCATCTTTGTAGCCAAGGATGTCAGCTGTGATTTCAACTAGGTAGCTGTCTAGCTCAGTTTTGTTCCACTCTGCAAATACAGCCTGCATTTCGTCGTGGTTCATACCTAGGCCATCTTTCATGAACTGGTATGCTTCAGTGATAAGCTGCATGTCACCGTATTCGATGCCATTGTGAACCATCTTAACGAAGTGACCTGCACCGTCGTTACCAACCCAATCACAACAAGGCTCACCCGCGTCAGTTTTCGCAGAGATACCTTGGAAGATAGGCTTAACCGCTTCCCAAGCTTCAGGAGAACCACCTGGCATGATAGAAGGACCAAAACGAGCGCCTTCTTCACCACCAGAAACTCCCGTACCGATGAAATGAATGCCTTTCTCGCGAAGAGCAGCAACACGGCGATTTGTGTCTGGGAAGTTAGTGTTACCACCATCAATGATGATGTCACCTTTTTCTAGAAGTGGTACAAGCTTATCGATAAACGTATCTACAACATCACCAGCACGTACCATAAGCATTACTTTACGTGGTGCTTCAAGTTTTTCAACTAGCTCTTCTAGAGTGTAAGCACCAACAATGTTAGTTCCTTTAGCAGGGCCTTCTAGGAACTCGTCTACTTTAGCAGCAGTACGGTTGTGAGCCACAACTTTGAAGCCGTGGTCGTTCATGTTTAGGATAAGGTTCTGACCCATTACTGCTAGGCCGATTACACCGATATCACCTTTCATTATTTTATCTCCTTGCGGCTATCTGCGATTACGCGATAGCACTTGCTGCATTTGAATCTAGGAACCACTCTGTTTCACCAGCCTTAGACTGGATTTTCGCTGCCGGGTAAGGCAACTCTGAAGCAGGAGTTGTATGAATTTCTTTAACGATTTCAACCTTACCTGCGCCAAGCACTAGGTAGCTGATTCGTTTTGCTGCCTCTAAAACTTTTGCTGTTTTAGAAACACGGATTTGGCCAGACTCTGGGTGAGAAGCCAATACAGATAAGTTCTCATCTTGATAGTCTGTTGCACCAGGGAATAGTGACGCTGTATGACCATCTGCGCCAACACCTAACAGGATCCAATCGAATACTGGAGTGCCGTTTTCAGTTGGGATGACATCAGCCATCTCTTTTGCAAAACGCTCTGCTTCTGCTTTTGGTTCATCTTCACCACGGATGCGGTGGATGTTTTCTACTGGTAAATTTACTTTGCTAAAAAGTAATTCATTCGCTTCACCAAAATTGCTTTCAGCGTCGTCTGGTGCAACACAACGTTCGTCGCCCCACCAAAAGTGAAGGTTATTCCATTGAATACCTTCAGCATATGGTGCTTGAGCTAATAGCTGAAACAACATTTTTGGTGTACTGCCACCAGACAGTGAGATATGAACAGGTTTACCCTGCTCACTGTACGATTTCATTTCATTTGCTAAGCTTTCAACAACCAATTCTGGTGTAGCAAAAATTTTGTGATTGATCATAATTCGCAGTAATCCGTATCGGTTAAATTTTTGCATGGGAAACGCCATGCGCGATCATCTCTTTGTAGCAGCTCATCGGCCTCTTGTGGTCCCCAAGTACCACACGCATACCCAAACAAAGATTGAGGGTCTTGTTTGAAGTCTAAAATAGGCTGCACATATTTCCAACAGGCTTCCACTGCATCAGTACGAGCAAATAACGTTGCGTCGCCATTTAAGGCATCAAGCAATAAACGCTCGTATGCCGTAAGCATTTGAGTTTCGTGCAAGTCTGCGTATGAGAAGTTCATCTTAACTTCTTTTGCTTTAAATCCTGCGCCCGGCTCTTTTAAGCCAAAGCTCATTTGAATGCCTTCATCCGGTTGAATACGGATAATCAATTTATTTTCAGGCGCATTCTGACCAAAGACTGGATGTGGGGTTTGTTTAAAGTGAATAACAATCTCTGTTACTCGAGTCGGCAAACGCTTACCAGTACGAACATAGAAAGGAACACCATTCCAACGCCAGTTATTGATATAAGCTTTTAAACCGATGTAAGTTTCTGTTCGAGAATCATCGGCAACACCATGTTCTTCACGGTAACCCGCTAACTGCTGGCCACGTACATCAGATGCCGTGTATTGACCTAACACTAGGTTTTTACGCAAATCATCTTCTTCAAGCGGTTTAAGACATTGAAGAACTTTAACCACTTCATCACGAATCGAATCGGCGTTAATTTGAGCCGGTGGTTCCATGCCTACCATTGCTAATACTTGTAGCAAATGGTTTTGGAACATATCACGAACGGCACCAGAACCATCGTAATAGCCACCACGCTCTTCTACACCAAGAAATTCTGCACCAGTGATTTCAACGTAATCAATAAAATTACGGTTCCATAACGGCTCAAACATCGCATTTGAAAAACGAAGAACAAGTAGATTCTGAACGGTTTCTTTACCTAGGTAATGGTCAATGCGGTAAATTTGGTGTTCTTGAAAATGCTCGTGGATCTCAGTATCAAGCTTCTGTGCTGATTCAAGATCATAGCCGAATGGTTTTTCAATAATCAGACGCTTCCAGCCATTAGATTCATCGTTCATGCCATGAGTTGCAAGACAAGCGGGGATAACACCGTAAAGGCTTGGCGGAGTTGCTAGATAGAAAAGCGTATTCTGTTGGTCTAGTTGGTATTTTTCAGCTAACTGATCTAACTTAACAGCAAGTTTACTGTAATCATCAACATCTGACGTATTTACCGCTTGGTAATGCAAGTGGCCACAAAATGCAATAAGCGTTTCTGGATCTGTTTTTTCCATCTCTTGCAGTGATTTTTTCATCTTTTCACGATACGACTCATCGTCATATTGAGAGCGGCTGACACCTAAGATTGAAAAAGATTCTGAAAGTTGATTACTCGCGTACAGATGATACAAAGCAGGAATGAGCTTGCGGAAAGTAAGATCCCCCGAAGCTCCAAAAATTACGATGGTATTGTTGTCCGAAATTATCATTATTTCTCTATCCGATACACAGTAAAGTATGCGCGTATAATAGAAAAAAAATCAAGGAATTACTAGTTAGTTTTAGCTATTGAATCAATTGTTAAAACAAATCAACCAATAAAATCTACAACTTCAAGAAGTAATGCCCTTATGAATAAAAAAACCACTAATTTATAATATGTTAGTGGTTTTTTTTATAAAAAGGCAGTACTAATTTTTTAAACACATTACGTAATATTGGCCATCTTTTACTTCTGTACCTTCTGTCTCATGTTCAAATCCTGGGAACTCTTTATCCCAAACCTCTAAACTTCTAAGGTAACCGATTTGAGGGCTATCACTGCCTCCGAAACTTTCACCAGACATTAGCATTGGTATTCCTGGTGGATATGGGATAACCGCATTCGCCGCTACTCTATTTTCTAACTTTGAAGAGGCAACCATCTCAATATTATTATCAACAATTGCCCCGAATGCTGCTCTCGGCGTTATGATTGCCTCAGGTAATGTTGAATATGCGGCATTCAGTTTATCTGATGGTGTATGCTTTTTAAGGTAAGAGAACATTTTGTCGCCTAAATCTTTTATTCCCATATGCCCGTAAGTTTCTGGATGTTCAGCAACTAATTCAGGCAGCACTAACTTTAACGCTGTATTGCTATCATAATGCTTCTTAAAGCTCAATAATGTATTAACAAGTGTTGCCCACTTACCTTTTGTAATACCCATCGAAAACAAAAACATTATTTGAAAATCAGTAGTTCTCGTTGGAACAATACCAAATCTCGTCAAGTACTGAGTAACTATCGCAGCCGGAACACCAGCCTCTAATAAATGGCCATCATCTCCCATCCCTGGTGCTAATATACTGACTTTAATAGGATCTAACATACACCAATCATTTGCAATATCATCAAATCCGTGCCATTTGTCCCCAGGCTTCATCATCCAAAAATCTTGTGTCTCTGCAAGTAAATTGGGTTCGGCGGTTTCAAAAGGAATGTCTTTTCCTGTTTCTGGGTCAATAATAGTTTCCGCATTCCACGGTTTAAAGAACCAATCGTTATCAGCTTCAAATTCTCGAAATAATCGCCCCATAGCTTGGCGATAATCAACCGCTTCTCTGATCACTTCTTGAGTTAATGAGTAACCTTTATTTCCAGCCATTTGCGACACAGCAATATCATTCGATGCACTTATTGCATATAAAGGAGAGGTCGTAGCATGCATCATATAAGCTTGGTTGAAGCGTTGGAAATCAATCGCATCCTTGCCATGACGCACATGAATCCAAGATGCTTGAGATAAACCATTTAATAATTTATGCGTAGAATGGGTGGCAAACACCGTTGGTGCATTATCTGATACAACAGGCTCTCCTCGCATTGCAAAATGATTTTCATAAATAGGATTAAAACGAGCGTAACCATACCAAGCTTCGTCAAAATGAAGTCGGTTACTGCTTTTTCCTAATATTTCTTGTACACGTTTAGCGTTATAGCACAGGCCATCATAAGTACAATTTGTTATAACTGCGTAGACAGGTTCTTGGTCTGCATGACCTTTCGTTAATCGACTTTCTTTTGCCCGCGCTTTTATTGCTGCCTGTTCCATTTGTTCTGGATAGATAGGACCAATAATTCCATATCGATTCCGTGTCGGGAGCAAATAAATAGGAAGAGCACCGGAAAGCATCAAACCTTGTTCTATTGATTTATGACAGTTTCGGTCACAAATTGCCAGACTATTTTCTTTCATACAAATTTGCATAATGGTTCGATTCGCACCAGAGGTTCCAGTAACTAATGAATAAGATTTATTAGCACCAAATACTTCTGCTGCAAATGCTTCGCTGTCTCCAAAATACCCGGTATGATCGAGAAGTGACCCTAACGAACCTCGCTCTATCCCCATATCAGAACGGAATAGTCCTTCGCCATAATAATGGTAAAAACGCTGGCCTTCAGGTGTCTTAGTAAAGCCTATTCCGCCTTGGTGACCTGGCGCTGCCCATGAATATTCATGAACATCATCATATTTCATCATTGCTGCCATTAATGGCGGAAGTAGCTGTTCTCTATAACGCTCCATGGCTGCTATAGATCGTCCTACAATAAAATCTGCTGTATCTTCAAGAATCCAAGCAAACTCATCTACACGTGACATTAATTCGCGACTGACGGTTAACGTAATCTTCTTTCTTTCCGCCAATAAAAAAACAGGGACGCCTTCTTGACGTTGATTTAACTTATCAATCAGTTGGAAAAAATGTTCATTCTCTTCTTGCTGATGTCCTATCATTTTTGACGCTAGCATTAAACAATCCACGGCTATATTTGCATTCAATATTGAATAACAATCATCAAATGAAGAAGCGACTGTGACGTGTACTCCTTGAGTATTAAATTCTTCAAGTAGACGATTTAATGCACTTTGAATAACTCCCCCTTCAATTGAATCATTAAATAGTAATACCCTTTTTTGTTTTCCATAGTTCTTCATGCTTTTCTTCCTTCATTTTGGGAAAATTTAATTTCAAACGCAATTTTAGTGTATTAATTCATATTGTTTTTTGCTCTTTCAATTGATCTCGACTTGCAATAAACCCATAAAATAAATATCCGAATAGTGCAATAATGACACCATAATAAACGGCCTCAGTTCCGGTCGCGTAAGCGCCATAAATACTATAAACCACAGCAATAGTTCCTAGGGAAATACTGACGTTATATTCTTTAGATTCAACATTACTTTGACGGAGAATAACGCCTAAAGCAGTCAAAGATAAAATATATGGAATCATATTAATAAATACGGCCAAATCGACTAAAATATTAAACTGTTTTAATAAGGTTGGGGATATGGTCATTATTGCTAAGATTACCTCCAATCCAAGCATAATTAGCATCCCTTTCACCGGTGCCTCAAATCTATTTACTTCTGAAAAGACTTTCGGGAAAAGATTAATTTCAGCGGCAGCTTTTGATACTTGCGCATTGGTAAATTGCCAACCTAAAAGTGAACCTAAACAGGCAATAATAGCTAAAACTGTAATAATATTACCAATAAATGGATTGAACATTTGTGAAAAAACCAATCCAAATGGAGCATCAGACTTGGATAACAATTCATTAGGAACGATCCCTTGAATAACCGTTGTTGATGCAATATAAGTGATCGCTGAAAATACGGTTGCAAGCATGCAGGCTAATGGTACATTTCGTTTTGGATTTTCCACAGCACCTGAATTAGCGCCTGCAGATTCTATACCTAAAAAAGCCCATAGCGTTAATGCTATACCTGATGAAATTGCAGACATGGTTGGTATATCATGCGGATTCCAACCCGCTGCGAAAATCTTCGTATCAAACCAAAACCAACCGATAATCGAAACCCCTAATACAGGGATAATAACCCCCCATACAGTCACAGAAGAAATTGCACCCGTAATTTTTGCGCCTCTAATATTACAAAGCAATGTAACGATTAAAATCGTAACCACACCAATAAAGTTATGTATCGGTGTTTCTTTTAGCCAAGGAAGAAATGTCTCAAGGTAACCAACAGTAGTGACCGAAATAGCGACTGCACTAATAACAAGGCAAACATAATAAGTGTATGACGCTATAAAAAAACTCGATTTACCATGCGCTTGTTTCGCATAAGCTGACATACCACCATCTTCGGTACAATACATACCACATTTCGAAAATGTATAAGCTATACAGAGTGCACCAATCGCGGTTATTCCCCATGCTAATAAAGCAATACCTCCGGTTGCAGCTAAACTTGATGGAAGCAATATAATACCAGACCCCATCATATTTACAGTCACAATGGTTGTTAGTCCCATTAACCCCATTTTATTTGAACCTGTGCTCATATTATTCGCCCTCTATTCAGATCGCACTCATTATTATATAAATAAATAACTTAATCATTTAGTTACAATAAAAGCGTAGTTCATAGATTTAAATGTGCAAAAAACAAATTCAATAATTTAAATTTAACCATTCTCATAAGAAGCATGATTATTTTTAATAAAAAGAATCTAGGTAATATATTGTATCTTATATCAAAATTATCTATTACCACCATGAAATCAGGTGATTAAAGAGTTTATCCTTACGAAAAAAATCTTAGATCACAAAAAACGTATTTCTTTTCATTTTTTAAATTCAATAAAAAAGCCATTGAATATTTCAATGGCTTAAAAAATAAGAATTGCTATTGATGTAAAGCAGTTTTACTTAGAGCTCAACACCGCAGCAGGATGTAACTGGCTTGCCTTTCTTGCAGGATACCAAGTCGCAATGGCACTTAAAAATATCGCCGTCGCTGTCACAATAGCGACATCACTCCAAACTAGCTCTGAGGGTAAGAAATCAACAAAATAAATATCACCCGATAAAAACTGATGACCAATCAATGACTCTAATCCTTTAATCATAGGTGTTAGCTTTAAAGCCACAAATGAACCTAATGCAGAGCCTGCTAAACTACCTGTCACACCTGAGAATATCCCTTGGCATACAAAGATACGTTTAATTAAACCGTCATTTGCACCCATGGTTCTTAAAATAGCAATGTCACCAGAGCGATCTTTCACGGCCATCATTAGAGTTGATACGATATTAAAACAAGCAACCCCAATAACGAGAACCATAACAAGGTACATGATTGAACGAACTAATTGAATGTCTCGGTATAAGTAACCGTATTTCTGAACCCAACTGCGTAAATAAACATACTCAGTTAATGTTCCCCCTACCTCACGGACAATATTTTGAGCATCTAAAACACGACTGACTTGTAATGACACACCCGTGACACTGTCACCTAGATTAATATACTGCTGAGCATCTTTTAGAGGAACAATTGCTAAACCATGATCAACTTGCCCACCTAAAGACAATAGTCCAACTACTTGCAAACGTTGACGCTTTGGAGAACGAAGCTGCTTACTTGCATTTTCATCAGGGATCATCGCCGTGATCCAATCTCCAACTTTTACATCTAATGTATCCGCAACGCCCTTGCCTAAAATAACACTTTGTTTATTGGCTTCGAACGCTTTCCATGCCTCGTTATCAATATACTCAGGTAACTTAGAAACCGCTCCTTCTAATATAGGCTCAACACCTCGAACTTCCACCGCTTTTAATTTACTGCCTCTTTCAAGTAAGGCGGTAAATCGCACATAGGGTGCAGCACCAGTAACCTTTGGGTGCTTCTTAGCTTGGATCATCATGGTTTGCCAATCAGATACTGGGTTTTTAACCCCTTCAAGCTCAGCATGTGGAATAACAGAAAGCACACGATTTTGCAGCTCACGCTCAAAACCATTCATTGCAGAGAGACCTATAATGATCACTGCAACACCAATAGCAATACCAAGCGTGGATGAAATCGAAATAAACGACACCATCTTGTTACGCTGTTTAGCTCGCGCAAAACGACCACCAATAAAAAGAGAAAGCGGTGAAAACATTACGCCTCCGGCTCTTGGCTTAATGCAGAACGAACCGTTTCCGTAATAAAACGGCCATCTTGCATGCTTAGTTGCTTATCCAGTTTCGCTGCCAATTCATTATCATGTGTCACCACTAAAAATGCAGTACCTGACTCTTGATTCAATTCACGCATTAAATTGTAAATATCCAATGCTGTTTTATGATCCAAGTTACCTGTTGGTTCATCAGCAAGCACTAAAGCAGGCTTGTTAACTAACGCACGAGCAATCGCCACACGCTGGCGCTCGCCACCTGACAGCTCAGAAGGACGATGTTCAATACGATGAGCTAAACCTACTTTCTCAAGTAATTCTGTTGCACGTAGTGCGGCTTCTTTCTTATGAACACCACCAATTAACAACGGCATTGCTACATTTTCTAACGCGCTAAAATCAGACAGAAGGTGATGAAATTGATACACAAATCCAATATGTTGATTACGGATTTTTGCTTGCTTATTCGCACTCAATTTTGTCAGTTCATTTTGTTGAAAATGTACCGTTCCTGCTGTTGGCTCATCAAGTGCGCCAAGAATGTGCAATAATGTACTTTTGCCAGAGCCAGATGAACCTACTATCGCCACTAATTCACTTTCATTAATATGAAAATCAACACCCTTTAGCACTTCAGTTTCCATTGTGCCTTCTTGGTAAACCTTACGAATACCCTGACAAACTAATAATGGATTACTCATATCTTAATGCCTCTGCTGGTTGTACGACTGCCGCTCGATAAGATGGGAATACGGTCGCTAATAAACTTAATAAAATTGCTAGAACAATGACTACGCACACTTGTAATGGTTCAACCTGTGCTGGCAAAGATCCACCAACAGTAAATAACGATAATCCAAGTGTAGAAAGAATAACATTAATATTACTGGCAAATAATGCACCTAACGTGCCACCAACAATGGCACCAATCACACCGCTGCTCGCCCCTTGAACCATAAAGATAGAAAGCACTTGGTTACTCGTCATACCCTGTGTTTTTAATATCGCGACTTCGGCTTGTTTTTCCATTACCACCATAATAAGTGCAGAAATGATATTAAACGCCGCGATCGCCACAATAAGCCCAAGCATTAAGCCCATCATGTTTTTTTCCATTTTTACCGCCTGGAATAACTCTCCGCGTTGATCACGCCAATCACTCCATGTCATATCATTTTCTAAAGGCAGTTTTGATAATTCAGTCACTTGGAATGGGTCGTCGAAAAATAAACGCCACCCCGTAATGTTGCCTTTTTTTAGTTTCATCAAACGGGCGGTATCTTGAATGTTCGCTACCATTAATTGGCCATCGATATCAGAGCCCGTATTGAATACGCCCACAACTTTAAAATTACGCTGACTCGGAATACGGCCTAGTGGCGTATATTGGCTTGCATTTGTCACCATAATACGAACCGTATCACCATAACGAACGCTCAACTCACGTGCTAACTTTGAACCAAGAAAGATGCCATATTCACCCGCTTTAAGTTGACGAACATTGCCTGAAATTAACTCATATGCAATAGGGTCATATTCATCTGGGTCAATACCAACAAGCATACCCGCACTCAACCCTTTTGCGCTTTGAATAATCGCTTCACCACGAACCACAGGCGTTACTTGGGTAACATGAGGCAAGTTTGCAACATAATTGCGGTCATCGTCAGAAGGTGCGATTTGATCATCCACCGTAGATACCACCGCTTGCGGTAGTACACCAAGGATCCTATCTTTTAGTTGAGCCTCAAACCCATTCATCACAGACAGCACCGTCACTAACGATAACACGCCAATAGTAATGCCTGCGGTAGACATATAAGAGATAAAACGACTGAACCTATCGCCAGAACGTCCTCTTAAATATCGCAACCCTATAAATACTGATACTGGATGAAACATAAATTCTCTCAATCATGCTTTTTGAAGCTATAATAATGAATACAGTCTATCACGTAAAATACTGGTATTTATTCCTTTTTTTGCTCTTTTGTTCATCATACTTACCGATTAAACACTTGCTGATACCTAGTGACTTCGCCATAATCAGTAAATAATAAATAGAGGGACGCTTATGTCACACGATGAATACTTTTCGGTTCACTACGATTTAACAGTTAATGTAGAACCGCTTGCTATAGACGCGATACTGCCAAACATGGAAACGTTTGAACGTGAGATCCCAGCCCCATTTCGAGTTGCTCAAGAGTGCAGTTCTATTGATGACCTCTCTGAGAACGAGCTTTCTTTCTTGAAGTTAGATGATGGTAAACGTCTTGCTAACTATTTAAAAAATCAGAATCAAAAACTGAATCTACTGCTGTCATATTTGTTAATTCAACAAGATGATGAAGCTTATCGCTATAAAACGTCGAGCTTTGGTGCGAGTAAATTTACTTTTGAAAGTAAGACAGCACTCAATTTAACTCAAAAAGCCAAAGTAAAACTCTTTCTTGAGCATCCGCCATCAGCGATTTACTGCTATGCTACGGTGACTCAATGCACCGAGACTGAAACAGGCTATAGTATTGAAATGGCTTATGAGCTTCTTCGTGATATCGATCAAGATTTACTGATCAAAGCCGCTCTGTTTCAACAACAAAAAGTGCTTAAACTTCGTGCTCAAGAACGCAACTTAACCTAATAATTGAATATCCTGATGCCTATAAAAAACTTACTGTCATTACCGTTACCAACGAAAGCCAATGATACACGCTCAATTGGTAACCTTACGGGTTCTTCTCTAGCACTTGCGATTGCAGAGATTGAGCAACAACACACTGGTCCTGTCGTGGTTGCGGTTACTGAGCCGCAATTGGCGTTTCGTTTACAGAATGAAATTAACCAATTTAGCCAACATTCAGTAGAGGTTTTTCCTGACTGGGAAACCCTTCCTTATGACAGTTTTTCTCCGCATCAGGACATTATTTCTGACCGTTTATCGCGCCTATATCACTTACCGCAGCAAAAAGATGGCACCCTAATCGTTCCTGTTAGTACCTTATTACAACGTCAATCACCACAATCTTTCTTGCACAAGCACGCATTGGTTGTAAACGTCGGTGATCGTCTATCGTTTGATAAGCTAAAATTACAGCTAGAAAAATCCGGTTATTTACACGTTGACCAAGTCATGAGCCACGGTGAATACGCAAGTCGTGGATCTATTCTTGATTTATTCCCAATGGGTAATGCACACCCTTATCGAATTGATTTCTTCGATGATGAAATTGACACCATTCGTCAGTTCGATCCTGAAAATCAACGTACGATTGAAGAAGTAAAATCCATTAACCTACTTCCTGCTCATGAATTCCCTACTGATGATGTAGCGATTGAAGATTTCCGTATTCGCTGGCGCCAACGTTTTGATGCTCGTCGTGAGCCAGAATCGGTTTACCAACAGATCAGCAAAGGCGCTTGGCCTGCAGGTATAGAATATTGGCAGCCGCTGTTCTTTGATGAAACGGAAACTCTGTTTGATTATCTACCAGATAACACATTACTGGTTACTATTGGTGATATAGAAAAAGCAGCCAATGATTTCTTAGCTGATGCCGAATACCGCTATGATCAACGTCGAGTGGATCCACTACGCCCTCTTCTTCCAGTAAATGAGCTGTGGCTTCAAACGGCGGATATGTTTGGTTTATTCAAACAATACCCACGAGTTAAATTATCTAAAGAAGCCGAAATAGAAAAAGCAGGTCGTTTTAATCCAGATTTACTTGAGTTGCCAGAAATTGCAATTCAGCACCAAAATAAAGAACCTTTCGCTCAATTTCGTCAATTCTATGAGAAATTCAGTGGTCAGGTTATTTTCTCCGTTGAATCTGAAGGTCGCCGTGAGGCCCTTCTTGAATTATTAGCGCGTATTAAGCTAAAGCCTGCGATTTGTAATTCAATGAAAGATGCCGTCGCGCATAAAAATAAAGCCACGTTAGTGATTGGCTCAGCTGAACACGGCTTTATTCTTCAAAATCCATGCGTTGCTTTTATTTGTGAAAGTGACTTACTGGGTGAGCGAGTAATTCAACGTCGCCGTCGTGGTGATAACAAATCAATAAACAGCAATACACTGATCCGTAATCTCGCTGAACTAAAAATTGGTCAACCAGTGGTTCACGTTGATCACGGTATTGGCCGTTACATGGGGCTTCAAACATTAGATGTTGGTGATATGCCAGCGGAATATATGATGTTGGAATACCTAAATGAAACCAAACTGTATGTTCCTGTTTCATCATTAAATCTGATCAGTCGATATTCAGCAGGAGCCAATGAAACTGCCCCTATCAGCAAACTGGGCAGTGACACGTGGAGCAAAGCACGTCGTAAAGCGGCAGAGAAAGTACGTGATGTCGCAGCAGAGTTACTGGATGTTTATGCTAAACGAGCAATTAAACCGGGCTTTGCTTTTACACAAGATCGTGATGCTTATGCTGATTTTAGCTCAAGCTTCCCGTTTGAAGAAACGCATGACCAAGAAATCGCCATTAACGATGTGTTATCCGATATGTGCCAAGCCAAAGCGATGGATCGTCTCGTTTGTGGTGATGTAGGTTTTGGTAAAACAGAAGTTGCCATGCGCGCAGCATTCTTAGCAACACACAACGAAAAACAAGTGGCGGTATTGGTTCCAACTACTCTACTTGCTCAGCAGCATTTTGAGAATTTCCGTGACCGTTTTGCTAATTTCCCAATTCGAGTTGAAGTTTTGTCTCGCTTTAAATCAGCCAAAGAACAAAAAGAAATATTAGCAGCAACAGCGGAAGGCAAAGTGGATATCTTAATCGGTACTCACAAATTACTGCAAGACAGTATCAAGTTTGAAGATCTTGGTTTACTCATTGTGGATGAAGAGCATCGCTTTGGTGTCCGTCAAAAAGAAAAAGTAAAAGCGATGCGTTCAGACGTAGATATTCTGACGCTAACCGCAACACCAATTCCAAGAACCTTGAATATGGCAATGAGTGGCATGCGCGATTTATCAATCATCGCAACACCACCGGCTCGTCGATTAGCGATTAAAACATTTGTGCGTGAAAAAGAGGATGACGTGATCAAAGAAGCCATTCTTCGTGAGATCAAGCGTGGTGGCCAAGTGTATATCTTGCATAACAATGTTGAAACGATTCAGAACGCCGCTGAAGAAATTGAAAAGCTGATCCCAGAAGCTCGTGTTACCTTAGCTCATGGTCAAATGCGTGAACGTGAATTAGAACGTATCATGGGTGACTTTTATCATCAGCGTTTCAATGTTCTAGTTTGTACAACGATCATTGAAACCGGTATTGATGTTCCAACCGCCAACACCATTATCATGGATCGTGCCGATAAACTCGGTTTAGCACAATTACACCAACTACGTGGTCGTGTCGGCCGTTCACACCACCAAGCTTATGCGTATTTACTGACGCCACATCCAAAAGCATTGAGTAAAGATGCAAGAAAACGTTTGGATGCGATAGCTTCACTGGAAGATTTGGGTGCAGGCTTTACTCTTGCTACTCACGATTTAGAGATCCGTGGTGCCGGTGAGTTATTAGGTGATGGGCAAAGTGGTCAAATTCAATCTGTTGGCTTTACCCTTTACATGGAAATGCTTGAGCAAGCGGTTGAAGCATTAAAAGAGGGTAAAGAGCCATCGTTAGATGATTTATTGCGAGAACAAACAGAAGTCGAACTTCGTTTACCAGTATTAATTCCTGAAGATTACATTCCAGATGTCAATACCCGCTTATCTCTATACAAGCGTATTGCGAGTGTTTCAGACAATGGCGAATTAGATGAACTAAAAGTAGAAATCATTGACCGTTTTGGATCATTACCAGAAGCGACTCAAACATTATTAGTCAGCTCAGAAGTTAAAATGTTAGCGGCTTCATTAAAAGTGAAGAGATTAGAGGCTCATGGAAATGGTGGTTACATTGAATTTGAACCTACCGCTGACATAAACCCTATGTTCCTTGTGTCATTATTACAAAAAGATCCAACAGGCTTTGCGCTAGATGGCCCAACTAAGGTTAAATTTATAAAAGACTTAACTGAGAGACAAGTGCGAATTAAATACGTAATGGACTTGCTCAAATTGTTTTACGAAAATAGAATCTAACTATTAGATTTAAATAATAAGAAAATACTAATTTTTGGTCTTGATTATGGACAACCAAGACTTTAAAGAACCATTTCACTGGAGTTTGAATGAAAAAAATAATTTATGCGTTAATTTTACTGGCAAGCTGGCCTTCTTTTGCTCGTCAATTTGACGTCGAAGTCATCATTTTTAAGCGTAATGTTGAGCCATCTTCTTATCAAGAATCTTGGCCTGACATTCTTGCGCCTATCAATTTAGATCGTGCTTTCTCATATCGCGATAAAAAGATGATGAACAGTAATGGTGCATCACTACTTCCTTCTGGCTACTATAAGTTAAATGAAGCTTATACTAAACTGCAAAATCACGCTGGATTTAAGCCGTTAGTACATGTTGCTTGGCGCCAAGGTGACTCAGGCTCATCTCTTTCTCCTATTTTCCATATTCAAGCAGGACAAGATTTCTCTGATCGTTTTGTTGCTGATGGTCGAACTATTGAAGATGCAAACGCTGATTTATCACTGGTTCCTTTAGACGCACCAAAACCTGCGCTTATTGAAGAATCGGAAACTATTGAATCTGATACAACAGCGTCAACTTCAGCTCCTCTTCTTGAATTAGATGGCACAATGCAGGTTTACGTCCAGCATTACCTATACGTAAATACCATTTTAGATCTTAAAGTTCCTGGTCAACACGAATTTATTGTCAACACCCCAAAAAAAGAAAAAGACGTTATTACAGAAACAACTTCTACTTCTTCTGACGAAGTAACAACCACGGAAACCGCAGAATTATCTACTGAAGCGACAGCAATTGAAGATCCAAATGCGGATATTCAGTTAGGTCATTTAGAGGACGTAACTCCGGAAACTGAAATAAAAGAGTTTTTAAAATCTTACCGCATAGAAGAAAGACGTAAAATGCGCAGTGGTGAAACTCACTATATTGATCACCCACTAATGGGCATGATCATCCAAGTGCGTAAAGTATAACATCGTAATTTCTTTACATAGCTTTACTAAATAGGACAACAATTGTTGTCCTATTTTATTTCTACTTTTTTAAAATCATGCTATTTTCACTCGAAATAATAACCTATGAGAATTCACATGAAATCCATTATCAAACCATTGTTACTTGTTCTTTCTTCCGCTCTTTTTTTAACAGCATGTGGCGATACTAACGAACCAAAAGAAGGCGTTCAATATGAAGTACTTTCTACCACATTACCTACAGATTCAATTGCACCAGTAACTGAAGTTTTTGCCCTATCTTGTGGTCACTGCCGTAACATGGAAAACTTTTTACCTGTGATCAGCCAAGAAGCAGGCACTGATATCGATAAAATGCACATCACATTTAATCAATCAGCTCATGTTGCTGCTATGTTCTACTACGCTGCAGAAATGCAAGTAGATGGCACTCCTGATCACGCCTTTATGGAAGACTTATTTGCTGCAACCCAAATGGGCGAAGGTACAACGCTTACTCAACAACAAGAAGCCTATGCAAAAGCGTTCACATCTCGTGGTTTAACAAGCCCTTACGACTTTAATGAAGAGCAACGTGATATTCTTATTCAAAAAGTAGATAATGCTAAGATGCTTTCTGAGCAATCAGGTATTAGCTCTGTTCCTACTTTTGTTGTTAACGGTAAATACAACGTATTAATTGGTGGTCATGATGACCCTAAGAAAATCGCTGAAACTATTCGTTACCTACTAGAAAAATAATTGATTTAATACCAATATAAGGAAATAACGTGACTAAAATTATCATTACCATTGCGCTTATCGTTGTTGGTTATATGCTGTTTCAACACTTTGTAAATAACCCAAAAGCAGCAAAAGAGAACATTGAAATTGGAAACGCATTTTTAGCTGAAAATGCAACCAAAGAAGGTGTTCAAACAACTGCATCTGGTCTTCAATATCTTGTACTTGAAGAAGGTACAGGTACTGAGCATCCTACAGCGAAGAGCAAAGTTAAAGTTCATTACCACGGCACCACTATCGATGGTAACGTATTTGATAGCTCAGTTGAGCGCGGTGAGCCGATTCAATTTGGTTTAGGTCAAGTAATCAAAGGCTGGACAGAAGGTGTTCAACTGATGGTAGTTGGTCAAAAGATGCGTTTCTTTATTCCTAGCAATTTAGCTTACGGTAACCGTTCTGCAGGCTCTATTCAGCCAGGTTCAGTACTGATTTTTGAAGTTGAGCTATTAGATTTTAAATAATCATTTATCATCGTAAAGCTTCAATATCATATAATAAAAATGGCGAATCAATTTGATCCGCCATTTTTTGTTTCTAACTGTCGATAAACCTAATTTAATTTACGCATCACGATTGTAAAATCTTCATCTGCATAGTCATCTATCAATTCACAATTTGGGCATAAGCTTAAACAATAACTAAGCACCTGCTGCGGATCATGTGCTTCTAGTAAATTGGTTTCTTTAAAATAATGGCGGTTTAATAAATTAAAAACAACGGCCTCTTCTGCCTTCTCATACATAGTTCTAATTACTTTTGCATGATAGGTTTTGTTACGAGCTCGATAATTAAGAGAACCACTTGCCACCACAATATCCGCTGTTGGTAACTTAGTTGATGAAAAATCCCCTTTAATAAACGCGCAATTATGTTGATGCTCAAAATGTTTTTTTGCTTGTTTAACGAAACTCCCTTGCTGATCAACACCGGTATAAGACTCTACACAGCAACTCATATCAAGAAAGGTTTTAAAATCACCATAACCACAACCTAAATCCAATACTCGTTTGCCATCAAAATTAACAGCTTGAGCTATGGTTTTAAAACGTATAAATTGAGATTCAGTCGAATTCCAACCTAATGATCTGGCATGATCACCTGCATATTGCTTCAGTCTTTCATCATGATAAAGACGAATACTCAATCTATCTAATAAGTGCATATGTTGTTTTTACCATTTTATTCTTAGAATTATACGGCTTGAAGTGTACTCTTGATAATTCTAGTTTTCATCTACTTATCGTTAGCTACTCGTATAAATATCATTTAATGATTAGAACCCATCTTAACCGTAATATCTTCTCAATGTTGGATATTTAATAGTCAATAATTGCTCTTTTGATCACAACTCCATTACACTCCATCTTGATTTAACCTATAAAAAAGATTATCTATTTGCATATACATATTAACTTGTCCGTTAATTTACATAGGCAGATAATCATGGATAGAATTTTTACCAATCTGAATCTTGTTACATTAAAGGCTAATTCGCCCAATACCAATGACGGCTATCGAGTAATCAAAAACGTTATGATCGGCGTGGCCAATGGCAAGATTGAATATGTCGGTAAACCTTGCTCTGAAATTTTACATGGACATCCTGATGTCACTGATTGTGCGAATGCTTTAGTCACTCCTGGCTTAATTGATTGCCACACTCACCTTGTTTTTGCAGGTAATCGAGCTAATGAATTTGAGCAACGATTACAAGGCGTACCTTACGAAGAAATTGCAAAACAAGGGGGCGGCATTTTATCTACCGTCTATGCCACTCGTGAAGCAACAGAAGATGAGCTTTATCATTCAGCATTACAACGCTTAGAAGGCTTAAAACGTGACGGTGTCACTACAGTGGAGATTAAATCAGGCTATGGCTTAACGCTTGATGATGAAATCAAAATGCTTAGAGTCGCCAAACGCATTGCTGAATTACCAGATATAAAAGTCTCTGCCACTCTGCTTGCTGCTCATGCCCTTCCTCCTGAATATAAAGATCGTCCTGATGATTACATTCGCTTAATTTGTGACACCATTATTCCTCGCGTTGCTAAATTAGAGTTAGCGGATCATGTTGATGTCTTCTGTGAAGGGATTGGGTTTTCGATTAAACAGTGTGAGCGGGTATTCAATGCTGCATTAGAGCACGGTCTAAAAATCAAAGGCCATACTGAGCAGTTATCGAATCTTGGCGGCAGTGCATTAGCCGCTTCAATGGGCGCCTCTTCAGTTGATCATGTTGAATACCTTGATGAAGATGGGGTCAAAGCATTAGCACAGAATAATACCGTAGCAACTCTTTTACCTGGTGCCTTTTATTTCTTGCGAGAAACCAAACTCCCACCGATTGAATTGCTGCGTAAACATCAAGTTCCAATGGCCATTGCCACTGATTTCAACCCCGGTACGTCACCTATAGCTTCGCTTCGAACCATGATGAATATGGCTTGCACTTTATTTAAATTAACACCTGAAGAATCCTTACGGGGCGTAACTTGCAATGCTGCTCAAGCTCTTGGATTGCAAGCCTCACGCGGAACGATTGAAGTGGGTATGGATGCCGATTTTGCACTTTGGCAATTGGACTCTCCTGCTGAACTCTCCTATCGATTAGGCGTTCCCGATCTTATTGCACGGGTGGTTGATGGTAACGTTTTTTATAATAGGGACACTTATGAAAAATAATACCTTAATCGACATGGCAAGTTGGACAGGCAGAGTCGATCTTGAAGATGGTGAACTCGGTTTACGTTGGCATCAAAAAATTACAGCAGCAACGAGTTCAAGTACAGATGGGATCATGTTACTTGGTTTTGCTTGTGATGAAGGTGTTTATCGTAACAAAGGTCGTATTGGTGCTTATTCTGCTCCACAAATCATTCGACGCGCCTTAGCCAATTTATCTTGGCATCATAATAAAGCTATTTTTGAGGGGGGTGATGTCTGCTGTAATGACGCAGAACTTGAAATAGCACAGCATCAACTTGGTGATAGTGTTGAACATGCCCTTGCTAACCATAACCAAGTGATTGTTTTTGGTGGCGGTCATGAAGTTGCATGGGGTTCTTTTCAAGGTATTGCGCGTCATTTAAAAAATATCACTGAATCAAACCAACAAAAAACGCCACCACGCATTGGTATTATTAACTTTGATGCACATTTTGATCTACGAAATCCACCACAAAAAGAGCAACTATCTGAAGGACCATCAGAACAGCAGCTTGGCAGTTCAGGCACTCCTTTTCATCAAATCGCTCAATATTGTAAAACGAATGGGTGGCCATTTAATTACGCCTGCTTAGGATTAAACCGAGGAAGTAATACTCAAGCCCTTTACAAAAAGGCAGATGATCTCGATGTACTCTATTTTGATGATACTGAAATGACACTCGCTAACTTCCCGACAATCCAACGGGGTTTATCCAATTTTATTGACCAAAATGACTACCTTTATCTCACGATAGATATCGATGTTTTTCCTGCATCGACGGCTCCCGGAGTGAGCGCACCTGCTGTTCGTGGGGTTCCGCTTGAGATCATTGAGCCTCTTATTTTTGATATTTTGACAGCTAAAAACCCTGAAGGTATTCCCAAATTACTCTTGGCTGATATGGCTGAGTTTAACCCTAATTTTGATATTGATAATCAAACAGCACGCTTAGCTGCAAGACTCGCTTGGACCATTGCTCATGGAATGAAAGCCTAATACTTTTATTTTCAGAGCGAGTAATTCACAGGCACTTTTAATATTCAAAACCAGTCACCAATACTATTAACTCGCAAGGAGAGCAACAATGACACATGCATCGCCATCTAACCCTAGATTGGATGAGACTCGTACTATTATTGCCCCAACAGGTACAACACTCACCGCTAAATCTTGGCTAACCGAAGCCCCACTTCGTATGTTAATGAATAACTTACATCCTGATGTAGCAGAGCACCCTCATGCTCTGGTTGTGTATGGTGGTATTGGTCGTGCCGCACGAAATTGGCAATGCTACGACAAAATTGTAGAAGTGCTGACTCGCCTTGAAGACGATGAAACCTTGATGGTGCAATCAGGAAAACCTGTTGGTGTGTTTAAAACTCACACTAATGCCCCACGCGTATTAATTGCCAATTCAAATTTGGTTCCTCACTGGGCAAATTGGGAACACTTTAATGAGTTAGATAAGCAAGGTTTGATGATGTACGGTCAAATGACCGCTGGTAGTTGGATCTACATTGGATCTCAAGGTATCGTTCAAGGGACTTACGAAACCTTTGTTGCAATGGCAAAGCAACATTTTAATGGCAAGGCACAAGGACGTTGGGTTCTTACTGGTGGGCTTGGCGGTATGGGTGGCGCACAACCGCTTGCGGCAACTATGGCTGGATTTTCAATGCTTGCGGTGGAGTGTGATGAGTCTCGTATCGATTATCGTCTCCGTACTGGGTATGTCGATCGTAAAGCCACCACATTAGATGAAGCCCTTGCCATTATTGAAGACGCAAAACAGACAGAAACACCAATATCAGTAGGTTTACTGGGAAATGCCGCTGACGTTTATGCAGAAATTGTTCAACGCGGCATTGTGCCTGATATAACAACCGATCAAACCTCTGCACACGATCCTCTCAACGGCTATCTTCCGCAAGGTTGGTCAATGGAACATGCTGCTGAAATGCGTTTAAAAGATGAATCAGTAGTCGTATCAGCGGCTAAAAGATCAATGGCAATTCAAGTTCAAGCCATGCTGGATTTACAAAAAGCAGGCTCTGCAACTGTCGATTACGGTAATAATATTCGTCAAATGGCCTTAGAAGAAGGTATCGCTAATGCCTTTGATTTTCCGGGCTTTGTACCGGCTTATATTCGTCCGCTATTTTGTGAAGGGATTGGGCCTTTCCGTTGGGCGGCACTTTCTGGCGATCCAGAAGACATCTATAAGACCGATCAAAAAGTAAAAGAACTCATTCCTGATAATCCACATCTGCACAACTGGCTTGATATGGCGCGTGAGCGTATTCAATTCCAAGGATTACCAGCACGTATTTGTTGGGTTGGCTTAAAAGATCGTGCTCGTCTCGGTAAAGCCTTTAATGAAATGGTAAAAAATGGAGAGCTAAAAGCACCGATTGTCATTGGTCGAGATCATCTTGATTCAGGCTCGGTTGCCAGTCCAAACCGTGAAACCGAAGGCATGATGGATGGATCTGACGCGGTATCTGATTGGCCACTATTAAATGCCCTATTAAATACAGCTTCGGGCGCTACTTGGGTATCTCTGCATCACGGCGGTGGTGTAGGCATGGGGTTCTCTCAACATTCAGGCATGGTGATTGTATGTGACGGCAGTGATGATGCGGCAGAGCGTGTTGGTCGAGTACTTCACAATGATCCAGCCACCGGTGTCATGCGTCATGCAGATGCGGGTTATGACATTGCAATTAATTGCGCCAAAGAACAAGGCTTAGATTTGCCAATGTTATCTGAATAAAAGCAACAGACATAAACTCTACATTTCAGTTTTAAAAATAATTATAAAGAATACCAACCTAGCAACACGAGTTGGTATCACAACCATAACGAGAAACGAACTATGTATTCATTAGAAATTATTCCAGGCAAGTTATCTCTAAAACAATTACGTGAAGTGAGCCGCCAGCCTACTCAGCTATCATTAAGTCCAGATGCATTGCCCGATATGCTGACCAGTGCCGAAGTGGTTGCTCAAGTGATCCGTGAAGATAAAACCGTCTATGGCATTAACACTGGTTTTGGCCTGTTGGCAAACACTCGAATTGCTGAAGAAGATTTAGAAACTCTACAGCGTAGTATTGTTCTCTCCCATGCTGCTGGCATCGGTGAGTTCATGAATGATGCCACCGTGCGCTTAATGATTGTGCTTAAAGTAAACAGTCTTTCGCGTGGTTATTCTGGTATTCGCCCATCCGTCGTTAATGCATTAATACAATTGGTCAATTCAGAGGTTTATCCGTGCATTCCTAAAAAAGGATCTGTGGGTGCTTCTGGTGATCTTGCTCCTTTAGCGCACATGAGTACCGTTTTGCTAGGCGAAGGGGAAGCTCGTTATAAAGGCGAAGTGATTTCAGGACTAAAAGCCTTAGAAATAGCAGGATTAACTCCAATAACACTCGCACCAAAAGAAGGATTAGCACTTCTCAACGGAACTCAGGCCTCTACTGCCTTTGCTTTAGAAGGCTTATTTGCGGCTGAAGATCTTTATGCTGCAGCCACCGTATGTGGTGCCATGTCTGTAGAAGCCGCACTTGGCAGCCGTAAGCCGTTTGATCCACGAATTCACCGTGTGCGTGGTCATCGCAGCCAAATGGATGCCGCTTTAGGTTATCGTCATTTATTAGGTCAAAATAGTGAGATTGGTCTTTCTCATCAATGCTGTGAACGAGTACAAGACCCCTATTCATTACGCTGCCAACCCCAAGTGATGGGTGCTTGTTTACAGCAGATAAGAAATTCGGCAGACACACTAGAAGTCGAAGCGAACTCAGTGTCAGATAATCCATTAGTCTTTGCCGATGATGGTGACATTATCTCTGGCGGTAATTTTCATGCTGAACCGGTTGCTATGGCCGCTGATAATCTTGCTCTCGCCATTGCTGAAATAGGCAGTTTATCGGAGCGTCGAATGGCGCTTCTTATCGACAGCTGTTTAAGTAAACTTCCTCCATTTTTAGTTGATAACGGCGGTGTAAATTCAGGTTTTATGATTGCTCAAGTTACTGCTGCCGCATTGGCAAGTGAAAACAAAAGTCTTGCTCATCCAGCCTCTGTTGATAGCTTACCGACGTCTGCAAATCAAGAAGATCACGTATCAATGGCTACCTTTGCCGGCCGTCGCTTAGGAGATATGGCAGAGAATACACGTGGTATATTAGCCGTAGAACTATTGGCATCTGCACAAGGTCTAGACTTTAGAGCACCAAATAAGAGTTCAGAACGTATTGAAGATGCCAAAAACATGCTGCGTGAACGTGTCGATTTTTATGATAAAGACCGTTACTTTGCGCCAGATATAGCTAAAGCAAATACCTTATTACTTGAAGCAAAATATAATGCGCTAATGCCTGAGTCCTTACTTCCTAGTATCTAAAAACTGTAGAAATCCCTCAAAAAATATAGCCGTAGCTTCTTGATTTATGATTAAGAAAATACGGCTATGGCACAAACTCTTCTTCTATTCTCGCTCATGCATTTGAGTCTTGCTCTATAATCAGTACAATAGCCGACCAATACTTTTAGAGCACCCTTTAATCATGCCAAGTCCTTCTCTCTCAAAACAACTTTTTCATATGACATGGCCAATGACGTTTGGTGTTCTTTCTTTAATGAGCTTTCAACTTGTCGATAGTGCCTTTATCGGCCAATTGGGCATACTTCCTCTTGCTGCCCAAGGCTTTACTATGCCATTACAGATGGTCATCATTGGTTTACAAGTTGGATTAGGCATTGCGACAACCGCTGTAATCGCGCGAGTATTAGGCGCTCAACAAATAAAAAAAGCCAAGCAACTTGCTGGATTAGTTCTCTCGCTGGGCGCCGCAATGGTATTCATCATGTGTCTGCTCATTTGGTTCTCTCGAGGTTTATTACTTGACCTACTCGGCGCAGAAGCCAATGTATTTCCCATAATCGATAGTTATTGGCCAGTATGGTTAGCAAGTTGCTGGGCAGGAGCTATGATCTATTTTGCTTACAGTGTGTGTCGTGCCAATGGTGATACTAAACTGCCGGGCTTAATGATGATGGCAACCAGTATCTTAAATATGATCCTTGATCCTATTTTCATCTTTCAATTTAACTTAGGCTTAAACGGTGCAGCTTGGGCAACGATAGTCTCTTTCACTATTGGTTTTTGTATCATTCTACCCCCTATTTTTAAGCGTAATTGGATCTCTTTTTCATGGCACGATCTCAACATCCTGCAATCCATTAAAGAGCTAAACGCAGTAATGGCCCCAGCAATGATGAGCCAACTTCTACCACCCCTTTCTTCTATGATGGCAACGAAAATTATCGCCGGTTTTGGCGCGGCAGCTGTTGCAGGTTGGGCTATGGCTTCTCGTATCGAGTTTTTTGCTATTGTGATAGTCCTTGCTTTAACCATGTCAACTCCACCAATGGTTGGAAAAATGCTTGGTGCCAAACAATTTGGGGAAATTCAAAAGCTAATCAAAATTGCAGCTAAATTTCTCTTAGTTTGGCAAATCAGCCTCGCTGTCTTATTGTTTGTAATTGCCAAACCATTAGCTAATTTATTAAGTGCGGACACCAATGTAATTGCCGTTATTCAATCTTATCTTATGTGGGTGCCTGTCAGCCTTGGCTCTTTAGGTATTTGCATGCTGATGGTTTCCGTTTGTAATGCGTTAGGTATATCAATGCGAGCGCTCACTATTTCGATACTTAGATTATTCGTCTGCTTTTTACCTATGATATGGCTAGGTTCTACATTATTTGGATTGAATGGTGTTTTCATGGGTGCATTGATTGGTAATACAATGGCAGGAATAATGGCTTGGATAATGTACGCTCAAGCAATAAATAAACTTCAAGATAATAGCGAATATTAAGGATATGTCATGACTACAATTACATTACCAAAAAACAAACGAGATGAGTTAGTACAAAAATTTCAACACTATTTTGAACAAGAACTAGATACTGAGCTTGGTCAATTTGACGGAGAGTTCTTATTGGACTTTATAATTAAGCAAACCGGTCCTGTCTTTTATAACCAAGGATTAGCCGACGCTCAAACCATTATAGAACGTAAAACACAAGATATTGCAGATGAAATCTATGAAATTGAAATGATTGAAAATTAATATCATTAATAAACATTGAATTTAGAACAAATACTTAACTGATACATCAATGATTAAAGACAAAAAAATCACAACTTGTTACAATCACTATCGACAAAACCGTGACAAAGGTCTAAAATTTGCGAAACATGACGTAAATATTACACAATTTACTTTTTTCTCAAAAATAAGAGGCTTAAATGCAATTTTCTTTAAAAAATACGTCGATACGTATTCAAATATTATTACCCGTCATCCTTACTGCTCTAGCCTTATTTATTTCTCTAGGTTTTACTGCTTCTATCTTGGAAGAAGAACAAAACATCATTGCAAGCAACACTAATTCTTTTGTATTTTACAAAGACCAACTTGCTAAAGTCGATGATATCGTTTATCCGTTACGTATAGGTGCTATTTATGCTATTTATGATACAAGTCGTCGTGACAACTTTACAAACGAGCTACAAAGTAAAGTAAGTAGCATTAATGCTTTGCTTGATGAAATGGAAGAAAGAAAAACATTCGCTCGTGACGTAAAACAAGTCCGCTCTAATATTAATGATTACGTTCAGTTTTCACATAAAGTTGTTAATTACTTAAACAAAAAAGAAAGTGGCGCTACCGTTAATGAAAATTATAGCAATTTAATCTCTCAGTATCGTGATGTCGGCAATCGCATGGTTGAGTCTATCAACAGCCTTTCTCAACAAGTAAATAAATTTTCTGATATTGCTATGCAAGAAAGTTATAAGAAAAACACACAAGTTAAGTTTAATGCTGGTTTAAGCATTTTAGCAGTGTTTATCCTTTCAATGATCAGTGCGTGGTGGTTATCCGGCCTTATCGTTACCCCTATCAAAAAAATCCAAGTTATTATTCGTCGCTTAGCAGAAGGTGATTTAACCGTTCGCGCTGACGCTAATGGTGATAATGAAATTTCTGAATTAAGCAAAGACATAAATACAACCGCAACTCAACTACAAACGACTGTTGAAGCACTATCCCGTATCAGTGAAGATGTTGCAGCAGCATCAACTGAATTAGCAGCTGTAATGACAGAATCAGAAGTAAATTCACAAAAAGAGCTCAGTGAAATTGAACAAGTTGCCTCTGCTGTTAACGAATTATCCAGCACTGCTGATAATGTAAGTGATAACGCCTTGTCAGCAGATAGAACCGCTCGTGATACAAACGAACTTGCTCGCTCTGGTTTAGATATCTTTACTCAAAGTAATCAAGCAAGCGAAGATATGGCAAATGCACTAACCGATGCTGCAGTGGTTGTTAATCGCTTAAAAGAGCAATCGGAACAAATCAATAATGTTGTCGAAGTAATCCGTGGTGTTTCAGAACAAACAAACCTTCTTGCATTGAATGCTGCCATTGAAGCTGCGCGCGCAGGTGAATCAGGTCGTGGTTTTGCCGTAGTTGCTGATGAAGTCCGTCTGCTTGCTGCTCGTACTCAAGAGTCAACAAAAGAGATTCAAACTATTATTGAATCACTACAAGAACAGTCAGGCTTAGCTAATGACAGCATGCAAACCAGTCTTGATAAACTTGAATTAAATAAAGAGTTAACAGCAAAAGCGGGTGATGCTTTAGTTAGCATCACTGAATCAATTACCGCTATTAATGACATGAACACTCAAGTTGCTACTGCTGCCGAAGAGCAATCTCAAGTCACTCAAGACATTAACCGTAATGTGGTGAATATGTCTGAGCTTGTAAATCAAAATGTAACAGGCATTAGCCAAAGTGCGAGTGCAAGTAATGAATTATCTCGATTAGCTGAGCAACAAAAAGAACAACTGGCTTTCTTTAAGTTGTAATTTTTAGATAAAGCGTTGATATAAAAAAGCGGTAAGGCCACCCACCTTACCGCTTTTTCGTATCATTCAAATAGCATTATAATGTTACTTTCTTTACCATTCCTGCTTCTGCATGCCCTGGAATATTACACGCAAACTCTACGTTATTATCACCATGGAAATGCCATGTAATCTGTTTTGCTTTCCCAGGCTGAACGGTTACGGTACTGCCACTGTCATGCGCATGACCCGATGTCATTTTTTTCATCATTTCGCGATGTTCTAACTGCTCAGTTTCGTTACCAATCGCAAACTCATGATCAATCTTACCTGTATTCATTATCACAAATTGAACGATATCGTTTGGTTCAATAGTCACTTCTTTTTTGGATGTAATTTTCATATCATCAGATAAGATAACGTGTACGACTTTGTTTGGTTTCATACCTGTTGCTGGCATACCTACTGCATTCATATCCTTCATAGACATGCCTTCCATCTTACTCATATCCATGTCTTTCATATTCATTTTTGAATGGTCCATTTCCATTGAACCATGATCCATTTTACTGTGGTCCATCTCAGCCATTGCTGAACTTGCTACTAATGATAATGCGATTGCTAATACTGTCTTTTTCATTTTATTTTCCTTTTTAGATATTTATTAATTGGCTTATTACTTAGAACAATAAGCCATTGATATTTTTAGGTTAAGTTAATTGGTGCTATAGCTAAACACTTTGACACTGACGCTGTTTCCAGAGTTTAAATACGGCAGGAATAACAACTAATGTCAGTAACAATGCTGATACCATTCCACCAATCATTGGCGCTGCAATTCGTTGCATTACTTCAGATCCCGTACCTGAGCCATACATAATTGGAATTAGGCCAATAATTACAGTAAGCACAGTCATCATGACAGGACGAACACGTAAACCCGCCCCCTCACCAATCGCTTGTGTTAAGTCTTGTTGAGTCGGCAAGTTATTTTTCTCAGAAGCATTATTCTGTTTTTCATTCCATGCTTGGTTTAAATACACCAACATAATCACGCCTATTTCAACCGCAACACCAGCTAAAGCAATAAAGCCAACACCTACAGCAATAGAGAAATTAAAGTTTAGAATATGCATAAGCCACAGGCCGCCAACCATAGCTAACGGTAATGTTCCCAGGATAATTAACACTTCAGAAATCCGCTTAAAACTAAGATAAAGAAGCAACATAATAATGCCAATCGTAATGGGAACTACCGTTGTTAAGCGCTCTTTAGCTCGTTCCATATATTCATATTGACCAGACCAACCTAATGAATAACCTGCAGGTAAATCTAATTGCTCATGAACGACTTGCTGAGCTTCGTGAACATAAGAGCCCAAATCTCGACCATCAATATCAACAAACACCCAACCATTAGGACGTGCATTTTCTGTTTTGATCATTGGTGGACCATCTTCATACCGAATATCAGCCACATCAGCAAACGCAATTCGAGCGCCATTAGCGGTAATAAGCGGTAAGTTTTGCAATTTAACGACAGAATCTCGATACGACTGTGGATAACGAACATTGATCGGATAACGCTCTAACCCTTCAATGGTTTCACCTACATTCATGCCACCAACAGCGGTTGAAATAACTTGCTGTATATCTTTAATATTCAATCCATATCGAGCTGCTTGGCGACGTTTAATATCTATTGTGACATAGCGACCACCAGCAACACGCTCTGCGTAAACAGAAGTCGTTCCTTGGATATTGTTTAAAATCGGTTCTAACTCAGCACCTATCTTTTCAATGCGTTAAGATCTGGTCCTACTATCTTTATTCCTATTGGTGTTTTAATCCCTGTCGCCAGCATATCGATACGCGTTTTGATTGGCATTACCCATGCGTTCGTAATTCCGGGAAATTGAATCAATTGGTCTAGCTCGTTCTTGATCGATTCAGTTGTGACACCGTCACGCCATTCATCTTTTGGTTTGAACTGAATAACCGTCTCTATCATGGTCAATGGTGCCGGATCAGTCGCGGTTTCCGCTCGACCAATTTTTCCCCACACCGTATCAACTTCAGGAACGGTTTTAATCAGTTTATTGGTTTGTTGTAGTAACTCTCTCGCCTTACCAATTGAGAACCCTGGATAGGTTGTTGGCATGTACATTAAATCGCCCTCATCCAATGGCGGAATAAACTCACTGCCCATTTTAGAGATCGGATAATACGCAGAGCCCATAAGAACGATAGCAACAAGTAAAACCGTTTTAGGAAAACGTAAACTCACATTAAGTAGCGGGCGATATAACCTGAAGTGCGAACCATATGCTCAGCTTCTGCTACTTCAATAACGGAGGCGCCTGCTTCTTGATTTCCGTCTTTAATCGCTTTATTAATTTGCTGTAGTGTTAGGTTATAAGCTCGTAACTTATCAGGATCAATTTCAACCTGATATTGCTTGACCATTCCGCCAACGGTCGCGACTTCCGATACGCCATCAACGGTTTGTAATTCATACTTTAAGAACCAATCCTGAAAACTACGTAATTCAGCGAGATCATGTTTTCCTGTTTTATCTTGTAAAACATAACTGTAAACCCAGCCCACACCTGTCGCATCTGGACCTAATATCGGTTTTGCTTCTGCTGGTAACTTAGGTGCGACTTGACTTAAGTACTCTAAAATACGCGAACGTGCCCAGTACATGTCGGTATCATCATTAAAAATAATATAAACATACGAGTCACCAAAGAAAGAATAGCCGCGAACGGTTTCAGCTCCCGCAACCGCAAGCATGGCTGTCGTTAACGGATAGGTAACCTGATCTTCCACCACTTGTGGTGCTTGTCCTGGGTAACTTGTTTTGATGATCACCTGTACATCAGAAAGATCAGGCAGAGCATCTATTGGCGTATTCTTTACACTGTAAATCCCTGCTACGACTAAGGCGAACGTTGCAACCAACACTAAAAATCGATTTTCTATTGACCAACGAATAATGGCAGGGATCATAATAATTCCCCTTCTTTCTCTATCTCAAGCAGTTGATATTCATCATTTATCTTTTGAACTAGAAACTGAACCGCTTCACCTTCACGAAAAGAAACTAAATCAATCTCTTTATCGACCGAAAAATTCATTTCACCCGCTTTCCAATCCCATTGTGATACGGGTTTATGAGCAAAGGTGAACATACCAAAATCAGCCATAAGCATGGTGATATTTCCAGAGATCCAAACACTGTTTTCTGGTCCATTAATTCGGCTTAACTCAGCCGTTTTACTTGATTCAGAATCTAATAAGAATTGATCTGATGTAACAACTTTATCGTTTTCTTTCAATCCCTTAACGATTTCAACTTTATTCGCAGCTTCACGGCCTGCAATGATGCGAACTGAACGATATTTACCTTCTCCTTCATCTAATACAACACGTTCCATACCATTTGAACGTATTACCGCTTGGCGAGGAATCGTCAATACTTCCTCTTTTGTTTTAGGATAAATTGTAATGTTTGCGAACATGTTGGGCTTTAATGCACCATCTTGGTTATCAAATTTTAAGCGCATACGCATGGTTCGTGTTTTTTGGTCTAAAATCGGATAAACGTAATCAACTTCGCCTTCCCATTTTTTTCCAGGGACAGCATCGAGTGTCATTACCGCTTTATTGCCTGACGATAACCAGTGTGCCTGACGCTCAAAAACTTCTGCATCTAGCAAACCTCTTCTAAAGGCCCCGCGCTTATCACAACCTGAGAAGGCGATAAATACCCTCCTTCACGAATATTCAGACTTGGAATAACACCACTAGATGTTGCTTTTATCTCTATGTTTTTATTTGCTTTACCTTGTCTAACAATATAATTAATCTTTTTAATATCAACACCAAAAGAATGCAATCACTCTCTTGCGCCTTAAACTAATCCTTTGCGGCCAGTGCGATACGCGTTTAATAATTCTTCTTGTGCTTTTACAAGCTCTGGAGAGTAAAGCGTAAATAATACATCGCCTTTATTTACTTTTTCACTAATCGCGTTGATATTCAGTTTCTCAACCCAACCCGCAGCCCGCACGTTGACTTGCCATAATTGACTTTCATCAAATGCGATATAACCGACGGTATCTATATTTGGTGACAAGATCGTTTTCTCGACAAACGCACTTTTTACGCCAAGATTATTAACCACGCTTGGATCAATTGTTACCGTTCCTGCTAGTGCTTTCTCTCCTTGTCCTTCATCGGCATAAACAGGCACTAAATCCATTCCCATTGGGGATTTACCTGGCTGATCTCGACGATAATTTGCATCCATAGGAGCAACCCATTATAAATGGCTCACTTTTCTCAGCACCGACTTCTGAACTGTTATTCATCGTCATCGCCGCCATATCATGCCCTGAGTACAAGCTCATACCCGAAACGCCAATAACGCCACCAATTACGATTGAAAGTAATGCTATTTTAACTGGTTTCATTTTCTCTTCCTTACTGCTCTGACGGCGAAAATTGTGGCGCAGAAACGTGATAATCAAAGCCATTTAAGATAAAAAGCTAAGTTGCTGTATTTTTTCTTTAAATCACTGAATAAACGTGGTTTTTCTAGTTCAATGCTCAGTTCATCACTTGCAGCTGAAATCACATCATTAAATTGTGCGGTATTATTTTCATAACCACGCTCAACGGCACGAGTTCTATCTTTTGCTTGGGGCAGTAAAGTATGGTTATAACGAGAAAGACGCTGCTCAAGATTGTATTTATCAACCAATAGCGAATTAACTTTTGCGTTCATTTGACGAAGTAATACGTCACGTTGTGATTTTGCAGCACCCACTTGATATTGCGCAGCTGCATAGTTTTGGTCTTGACGTTTGTCGGTAAATAGCGGGAGATCCATGGTTACATATGCACTCACCAAATCAGACGCAGGTTGTCCACCCATGCCATTCGCTTGACGATAGGCATACATTACTTCTACACCAAATTGAGGCGAATAAGATTCATCGGCAATATCCACTTTGGTTTTGGTTGCGGTTATCGCTAATTCACTCATTTTTATTGTTGGATTCGACTTCAATAAATCATAAAATTCAGTATCTTGACTTGCCTTTGAATTTAATAATTTATTCAATGTCGACCACTCTAGTGATTTTATACCTTGCGATTTTTTCTCGGCTAAATTAGGCAACCATTCTGTGAGTTGTGCATAGATACGGCCTTGCAACTGACGGTTCGTTTGCAACTTTTCATCCAGCCGACTCAATTGAAGCTGAGCTTGTAGCAAGTCCTGACTTTCACTTTTACCAATCGAATAATTGGTCTTAATGTAGGTTTCCATCTCTGACAGTAGTTGACGATTCTCATGTAAAATAGCTTCTGCTTTTTGTAAGAATCCCAACTCAATCCAAAGTTGGGTAATGGCATTTGCCACTTCTAACTCACGAACTTGAACCTGCATTGCTAATACATCGGCTTGTTGTCCAGTTTGCTTTTGTTGTAAGTCTAAGCTTGAGCCTCGCCCACACTTTTGCATTAATCCGACCGATATATTGGTCATAGGGTCTTCATCAAATTTAAAACTGTCCACCGGTAAACCACCAAAACCGACTTTTAGCGTAGGATCGGCAAGCGTTGAACTCGCAATACCTGTAGATCGAAGTGCTTGAGATTGTGCGTATATTTGCTCTCTACTTGCATCAGAAGAGAGTGCTTGTTCGATAAGTTGTGTTAGCTGACTTTCTGCCAACACTTGATCTGAAATCATTAACGAGATCGCAGAGGCTAACCACACTTTAGTAAAGTGTTTACGTGCTGTATTTTTCATGGAAACATTCCAATAACGGCATGATCGTAAAGACAGATCAGTGCCATGATTAAACCGGAAAATAAGAAAGCTTATTTAGCGTATTGATTTAATAGATATAATTGGAATTAAGCTATTGGAGGTCGATATAAGGAAGGAGATGATAATGAACGGGGTTGTTCATTGTAAAAACCATATTTGATAGCAAAAGCTAATGAGTTAATTTGAGTATTCAAGCCAATTGGTAAAGCATAAGCCGCTACTGTACATATTGTGTTACAACAGTTATCACCCTGTTCTGAACAATGGTCATTATTATTCATCGACATAGATGACATATCACATCCCAAATCACTACCTTGAGACTCTTTTGGTGAATGGCATTCAGGCATGCTGTCACTCATAGGCGACATTTGACTTTGAGGCATTGCCATATTCAAGGTCATTCCTTCCATTTTCATTGGGTAGCTGTAAGCAACACTAGATAGCACTAATGCCATCAGCGTAACGCTTGTCACAACCCATTTAGAAAAAGAAGAAAACACTATAAATATTCATATATTCATATATTCAGAATTGGTCAGATATTAAGGCTTCCACTAGGGGTAAGGTCAACGGTTTTATGTGAAAACCCTCTCATTTATGAAAACATCCAATGCAAAAATCTCAACGAATTAATCTAACTCATATATTTTGTTAAAAGTCCTTGATAGATTACGCAAAAAATTAAGGATGTTATTTTAATGGAAAACTCTCAAAAAATCGCAAGCTTAGAGCTCGGAAGGCTTATTGCTATGTTTGCGATTATTGCTTTGCACTCACAAGTATTTATGACGTACCTCCTGATGGAGGATATCCCTGTTTTTGGTTATGCTTTTAATCAATTCACTCGTTTTGCCGTTCCTTTCTTTTTCATTTTATCCGGTTATTTTATTCAACCTAAATTAACCGCGACTCCTTTAAAAACAATACAGTCTTACTCTGCTCCGTTATTTAAGATTTGGTTAGTATGGAGTGCTTTATGCCTAGCAATGCCTTTTAACTGGAAAAAGGTTGCTGAAAGCGGTTATCTAGCAGAACGTACTGGATATTGGAACTGGCTAACTCAGAACCCTCTTAATGCAATCATGGAAGGGGGAATGGTGCACTTATGGTTTATTCCAGCTCTTATTATCGCCGTTGCTATTATTGGTTTATTCGTTCATTTTAACAAAACAACATGGCTTATTCCTATTGCGGTTATCTTGTATTTATATGGACTTGCAGGCGGTAGCTACCAAACTCTCACCGACGTTTGGACTCCGTTTTTTACTCGAAATGGCCCTTTCTTTAGCACTTTAATGGTAGTCATTGGATTTGAATTAAGAAGAAGAGAGATTACGCTTTCATCAACTAACGCTTTGATCTTATTACTGGTTGGTTTTGCTATTCATTTTAGTGAGGCTTATTGGCTAACAAGTCTTGACGTTCCTTTTAACCTGCATGATTTCTTAATTGGAACCCCACTCATTGGCATCGGTCTGTTTTTTCTATTGTTATCAAACCCACAACTTGGTCAGCACCCTATCACCTTCACGTTAAGCAAGCATGTTCTTGGCATTTATGTATGCCACCTACTCTTTGTGGTTGTGTTCTTAAACATTACCGGAATGATGGGACTGACTTTAGCACTAAGAGATTTTGTGATTGTGTTTGGAACGGCTGGAGCATCTACTTTGTTTGTTTTAGCGATCAATAGAACACCACTGCGTCGATTGTTATTTAGATAATAAAAAAACAGATGCATCCAGCTCCTGCGATGCATCTGTTTTATCTCACGACTTATTGAATTAATTTCAATTAACTTAATACATCAAACGCTCTCTTCGCCTCATCACTCGCCATTACTCGACCATGACCTAAGCCCGTTGTTGGATATAAGGTTACCTGCCTAATATACTCAGAAGCTGATTTAGAGAGATCAAAACTACTAAAGCGATCTTCTTTATCATGAACAATGATGGTTAGCGCTTCTCTTTGCGTTAAGCGTTGATACGGGTTAAAACTATCAATAGAACGCTGGTATTGATCTTCTATATCACCAACAATCGCTTTAAATAATTTAATTGAGTACCCAGAGCGCTCAATGCTACGGAATAAATTCTCGGTATAGTTAAGTACTGGTGCAATTAACAGTAAAGGTGCATTATCCAACTTCACATGATGACATTCGAGTACCGCAGCCGTTCCCATGCTATGTGCGACTATCCCCACCACATCATCACAAGAATCCAATATCGCATTTAAACCTTCAATAAACGCAGGTAAATGGGCATGTTTTCCCTCACTTGCACCATGAGCTGGGTGATCAAAAGCAACGGCGGTAAACCCCTTCGATGCGATGTATTCCATTAATGGATAGAATTGACTCGAATTCCCCGACCAGCCATGGGCCAGTACCCAAGTAGGACCAGAGCCAAGTTGATAAAGACTAAGTTCACCTTCAGATGAGTTCAACTTACTCTTTATTAACCCTTCTGGCTCAGAGTTTTTTGATTTGGTTCTTACAGGAGTTAATAGTAATTTACGCCCCATCTTCTTCGCGTGACTGGGGATCAATAAGTGATGCAAACGCGTTACTGCATTTAAAGCACTTCGTTTAAAGCTAAACTTGTTCTCTGTACCAAAGTAAATTTCCTGACTCATGAGTACGTCCATTTATAATTTCTATATGTGCATCTTATCTAAAGTATCCTCTTTGTCGATAGAGCACTTTAAAATTTAACAATTAGATCACAAACTCTATTGTGTAATCTAAAAATACACCCGAAATATAACATGTATAAAAAATACATGTTATTGGGTTTTATTTCAGTTATACTTATTTTGTCATTAAAAGTTGAGAACAAATTATGATAAACATTACAGATAAAGCCGTTGAAGAGAAGATCCCACCGATCCTACGTCTAGGCTTTCGCCCTTTCTTTTTATTAGGCAGCATTTACGCCATTATCGCTGTTGTAATTTGGATTTGGGCGTTCCAAACTGGCCAGCCCTCTTATCTACAAGTTCCAGCGCTTTGGTGGCACGTACATGAAATGCTTTTTGGTTTTTCGATGGCTATTGTCGCTGGTTTTGTGTTAGTGCCGTTCAGAATTGGACTGGTGTTAAAGGAACTTCCGATAAACGACTCGGTTTGATTGTCTTATTATGGCTGTTACCAAGAGTGTTATTCTGGACTTCAGCACCACTTTGGTTAATTTCAAGTATCGAAGCATTGTTTATGCTTGCTATTGCGTATGAAGTTGGATTTCGTGTAATCAAAACTAAAGGCGTTCGTAACTTCTTCTTCATTCCGCTGTTTTTAGTCGCTATTGCCGCGAACTTCGCTAGTTACGCAACAATTAAAGGCATGCCACCATTTACTTCTGCTGCGGTTTGGGAATCCATGCTTTGGTGGTTTACGCTATTAATTTCAGTAATGGGGGCACGAGTAATCCCATTCTTTACTGCACGTCGCTTTCAGTTTGAAAAAGCACAGCCGATGATGTGGTTAGAAGCCTTATGTAATATTCCGCTGGCAATGCTATTTATTCTTAGCTTTTTCCCTATTACCTCTGCCGAAATTAGCCCGTACTTAATGGTGATAGCAGGATCAGCACAACTTATTCGTATGATTAGCTGGAAAGGGTATAAAACACTGAGTGAACCATTAGTATGGTCTCTTCATGCTGGTTATTTATGTATCCCTTTAAGCCTATTAATTCGTGGTTTTGCTAATAATAGTTTTATTTCGCACACAGCAATTCATCTCTTCGCTATTGGTGCATTAGGCGGGGTGATTTTAGCAATGATTGCTCGTGTCACTATGGGTCATACTGGTAGAGAAATCTATAAAGGACCTGTTATGTGGCCTGCTTTCTCGGCTATTATTCTTGCTGCTGTGATTCGCTCTGTCGGCGTGATCTTGTTCCCTGAATACATGATGAATATGATCAATATTGCTGCAGTATTATGGGCATTTGCATTTGGTCTATTTGTTTGGCATTTTGCCCCTATGCTATGCAAAAAACGTGTTGATGGTCACCCAGGTTAATTTACAGCACGAATAAACAAGATCCAACTCACATATTCTTAATATTACTGTCAACATTAACAATAGTTAATGTTGGCACAACCTTTCCTTAATCTTCCCCTCTGTATTCTTCTCTTAGTTTAAAAATAATTACGATTTTTACTTTGAGGAATATAATATGAATGTATTAGGTTACATGCAAAAAGTAGGTAAAGCGCTGATGGTTCCTGTCGCTACGCTTCCTGCTGCCGCGATATTAATGGGTGTTGGTTACTGGATGGATCCAACTGGTTGGGGTGCCAACAGTGTATTCGCTGCGTTTTTAATTAAATCAGGCGGAGCTATCATTGATGTGATGCCGATGCTATTTGCCATTGGTGTGGCGTTTGGTTTGAGTAAAGACAAAAACGGTTCGGCGGCACTAGCAGGTTTCATCTCTTTTACCGTTGTTACTACCCTTCTTTCTCCTGCGGTTGTGGCTCAACTTGAAAACATCCCTTTAGATCAAGTTCCTGCGGCGTTCGCTAAAATTAATAACCAGTTTATTGGTATTATTGTTGGTATTATTTCTGCTGAAATTTACAACAAATACTCTACGGTTGAGCTACCAAAAGCACTTGCTTTCTTTAGTGGCAAGCGTCTTGTTCCTATCTTGACATCAATTGCTGGTATGGCTCTATCATTCGTACTGCTTTACGTATGGCCTGCTATTTTTGATGCGCTAATCTCATTTGGTACTCAACTTCAATCAATGGGTGCTGTAGGTGCGGGTCTATTTGGTTTCTTTAACCGTTTAATGCTAAGTGTTGGTATGCACCATGCGCTTTACCCTGTGTTCTGGTTTGATGTTGTTGGTATTAACGATATTCCAAACTTCTTAGGTGGCGCACAGTCTATTGCTAACGGCACTGGTATTCCGGGTCAAACAGGCATGTACCAAGCTGGCTTCTTCCCTATCATGATGTTTGGTCTTCCTGGTGCTGCACTGGCTATGTACCACTGTGCAGAAAAACGCAATAAAGCCGCGGTATTCTCTATCATGCTTGCAGCTGCAATGGCGTCATTCTTTACTGGTATCACTGAACCGCTAGAATTCAGCTTCATGTTCCTTGCTCCGTGGTTATACCTGATCCATGCAATCTTAACGGGTCTATCTCTGTTCATCGCTGCAAGCATGGAATGGATGGCTGGTTTTGGTTTCTCTGCAGGTTTAGTCGATTTTGTACTTTCAAGCCAAAATCCATTAGCGGTTAAATGGTACATGTTGATCCCACAAGGTCTTGTATTCTTTGTTCTTTACTACACCATCTTTAGATTCGCGATTAAGAAGTTTAACTTCCTAACTCCAGGTCGTGGTGAAGACATGAATAAAGATGACTCTGTAGAAGAGAACATTACAGATGTAACCAATGCCTACATTGAAGCAATTGGTGGTGCAGACAATATTCTAGAAGTAGATAACTGTATTACTCGCCTACGTTTAACAGTAAAAGACTCTGGCCTTGCTGATAAAGATAAGCTGAAATCAATTGGTGCAGCAGGTGTTGTTCCAATGGGTAAAGGTGGCTTACAAGTAATCATTGGCCTAGGAAAAGTAGATAAAGTTGCTGCTGAAATGAAAGTGATTTTAAAAGCAGAATAGCAATCTAATTAAATACGAACCATATTTAGTTAAATTGGTATCAGCCCCATAATGTTCGTACCAGATGTTATGGAGTACAACTCAAGAGCCTTAATTCTTCCCCCTTTAAGGCTCTTTATGATGTATTCCTATTTTCGTTATTTTCAAAACTAGTTATCTAATCACTCTCTTTTTCTTGCTACAATGTATGAACTAAATATAGAGAATTCTTATGAAAATATTGGTTATAGAAGACGATCAAACCACCCGTGACTTTATTGCTAAAGCATTAGAACAAGAAGGCTTTATTGTCGATAGTTCTGGCGATGGTAAAGAAGGCTTAATGATGGCAATTAGCTGTGAATATCAGTTAATTGTGCTAGATCGCATGCTTCCTAACCTTGATGGCTTAAAGATTTTATCTGCAATTAGAGCGACGGATAACAATACACCTGTTCTTATTCTTAGCGCACTAGATAGTGTAGACCAACGTGTTGAAGGCTTAACCGCAGGCAGTGATGATTATCTAACAAAACCATTTGCTTTAGCAGAGCTACTAGCACGTATTAATATTATCTTGCGCCGTAACCGTCCAATAGAAAATACGCTAAATGAAATACAGATCAATAATCTAACCATTAATCTTCGCTCTCAAAAGGTCACAATAAACAACGTCCCTATCGCATTACAGAATAAAGAGTTTATTTTATTACGTTTTCTTGTAGAGCATGTCGATGAAGTCGTTTCTCGCATGCGATTGTTTGAAGCTGCTTGGGATTATCATTTTGATCCTAAAACCAACGTTATTGATGTTCATATCGCTAAATTGCGTAAAAAGCTAGAACACGGTGGCGCAGTAAACCTGATTGAAACGGTACGTGGGGCTGGCTATGTTATTAGACAAGCGTGATGAGCTCTACCGTTCATCGATTTTAAAACTCTTAATTTGGTTTGCTGTTGGCTTATTCTTAATGATGGCATTATTGCTGTATCAACTGTATTCAACCTCTTTGCATTTATATAGCCAAAACCTTGATGAATGGTTACGTGGTGAGACTTCACAACTTCAAGCCATCGCAAGTGCTGAAGGCATTGAAGCTGTTCAGCAAAGCATTAATAACAGCAAAGAAAGTAACCGTTATATTTACCATATTGCTAATCATGCTAGTCCTTCACCAACGGACACGTCGGCAACGTCCTACCCTGTTATTGCTCAAATAAAACAATATCAAGCCTATAATGATTTACCCAATATGAGGGCAACGACAGTTGAGCTTCCTGATGGTTCTGAATTAATTATTGGCATTGATCAAGAGCGTTACTTAAGCTTTAAAAAACAATTAGATTCATCTGTTATTTGGGGTACTTTTTTCCCCTTTATCGCTTTATGCTTAATCGCAATCCTAATTGCCGTATACATTCTTAAACGATTAAACCTTGTTAATCAAACCATGAACCGAGTGATGCTAGGTGAGCGCAACGTTCGTTTAAAAGTGGGGCCAGATATGAATGAATTTGATTTACTGGCTTTGCATTTGAATAATATGCTAGAGCAAATGGAGCAGAGTGAATCTAAACTTAAATCCTTAACCGTAGATATTGCTCACGATTTAAGAACCCCAATGGGACGCATTAAACTACGTATTGAAGATCTTTTGTATGATAATACTGTAAGCGATTATCATCAGGATAAATTAGAAAACATACAATCCGATTTCTCCCTTCTGCTTGATACCTTCAATGGCATGATGGAGTTATATCACTTAGAAAATGGCGGAACTCCCGTTAATAAACAACAGTGTGAGCTCAGTAAAATAGTGCAAGACGCCATTGAATTTGCAGAGCCTACCGCATTAGACAAACAACAAAAGTTATATTTAACTATAGAGATGCCCTGCCCCTTATACGCCAACCCAAGCCTGCTTTTTCGTGCCGTATTTAATATCATCGATAATGCGATTAAATACACTCATAATGGCGGGGTAATTGAGGTGATTGTCGATTGCTTTGGTGTCGTTGTTGCTGATAATGGTATGGGAATAAAACCAGAAGATAGAGAGCGAGCATTAGATCAATTAGTGCGTTTAGATCCTAGCCGAACAGAGCATGGTTTTGGTTTAGGCCTTGCTCTGGTTAAAACCGTTATGAAAATACACAATGGAAGAATAAGCCTAAGCGATAATTACCCAGGCCTGCGAGCACGTTTACTATTTGATGAAACCGTAAACAAGTAATTATATTAACGCAATACGTTCCAAGCTTCACACATCACTCTGAACTTATCCGCATCACCGCTTGCTCTGTCTGGGTGATGCTTCATCGCCAATTTTCGCCATTGCTTTCTAATGTCTTTAGCAGTAGCACTTTCTGACAAACCAAACAGCTTCAACGCTTGAATTCGATCCATTGATGCTACAGCTCTAGAGCCGCCTAAATATCGACGATAATTACTCCAGAACTCGTTTAATAGGCGTTTAACCTCATCTTCTTCAACTTGGTAATTTGTCCACTCTAAATAATATTCTCGAAGTGGATGTACTGTATCAATTGCCTGTATTGACCCTTCTGTTTCTGCCACCGAGAACAACTGTATGTTCATGGCTTCGACTTGCAACCATTGCTCTGGATACAACTCAGTTTGAAGTTGATACAGAGCATTCATGATCAAAAAATTACGTTTAAACAGATCTTTATCTGGGCTTTCATCAAGCTGTGTTAATAAACCTTTTTCGATCAAATGCGAAGATAGCGTATGAACTTTCCATTCTTGATCTGTTTCTTGTAATACCTCAAACAACGGCCATACCAATGGATTTTCAAACTGACCGTCTGATTTATCTAAATACCTGTCCATTACTTCTTATGCCTCATTTGTTCAATTAACATAATAATCATAAAAAATGGCAGCCATTTCTGACTGCCATTTATTTACAAACTTAACGCACTATTCCGCAATCTCTGCTTCTTCTAGCGTTTGTTGAGTACGACTTGCTGCCGACTCTTGCCCGAAGCCTTTAAGACCGACCACATGAACGTGCTCGCGATCTTTAAAGATCTTACGAACCAGTTTATAAGTTGTCCCCTTCTCTGGGCTGATGTTCTCTGGTGCTGCGATAAGAAGTTGCATGTCCAGACGGTCACACAATTCAAATAACGTCGCAATAGATTTCCCATCCAGACGTGCCGCTTCATCCAAGAATAATAGACGACAAGGCATAATGTCTTTACTACGAAGACGACGAGACTCTTCTTCCCAACTTTGGATAACCATTAATAAGATCGCTTGACCTGTACCAATCGCTTCACCAGTTGATAGTGCACCTGATTCTGCTTGTAACCAACCATCAGCACCACGGTTTACTTCAATGTTTAGCTCAAGGTAGTTACGGTAATCCAGTAACTCTTCACCTAGTGTTTGTGGTGAACGTTGGCCAACATCGATATGTGGGTTAATTCGTTGGAACAGTTTCGCAATTGCTTCTGAGAACGTAAAGCGAGGATTACCAAACAAGTCTTGATGCTGTGCTTGATGCTCAGACAGACCCGCTAGTAGCGTTGCGTGAGTTTCACGAATACCTACATTTAGACGAACACCCGTTACTTGACCAAAACCAATTTGTGATAAACCTTGGTTCAGCATACGAATACGGTTTTGCTCACGCTGAATGGTCTTACGAATAATGTTCGCAACACTTTCAGAGCTCAACGCTAAACGGTTTTCACGAGACGTCAGCTCTTCAGTCAGACGACCAAGCTCAGTTTCCATCTCTTCAATGGCTTCAACCGGATCATCAGTATGAATGATATCTTGGCGAATACGCTCACGAAGATGCTGATAAACCGCAATGTAGAATAGAACCTTACGCTCTGGTTTACTTGTATCTTCAGAAGCACGCAGCGAATCACGCAGGTCTTCGTTATCTGCAACAGCAAGACGAAGCGCACCTAATGATTTATCCGACATTGAACGCAGTTCTTCTGCACTTAAGTACGCAAGCTCACGTTTATGTAGACGACGTTCTACATCATTCTCACGAGCTAAGCGTAGAACTGAACACCAGCCCGCTTTTGCGTTAACCACAAACGTGCGTAGCTCTTTGTACAGTTTTTCAACTTTACGAGATTGCTTAACTAAACCTTTGATCTCAAGCTCGTTTGATGTGATACCTTTTTCTAGCTCACTCTTACGGCCACGAGAACTGTGTAGACGCTCGTTCAATTCACCCTTACGAACTTCAGCACGCTCTAATGCGCTATGATCAGCATGAACACCAAACTCTTGCAGTTCACGTTTAAACTCTTGAACCGTTTCTTGTTTTGCTTGATGCGAGCTCTTAAGCGATGCCATTACTTGATTATATTGGTTTGCTTGAGATTGAGCTTGTTTCTGCTGCTCTTTTGCCTTAGTACGCGCTTGTTCTGCTTGTACTAATTTCGCTTTAAGTTGTTCGTTTAGTTCACTGCTCTTATTAAGTAGTGCAACGGCATCTTCATAACCAAAGTGATGACGACGCTCTACTAAATCAGAAATTGCAAACAATTGGGCTTTAATGCTTTGTAGCTGCGCATCGATTTGCTCATGCTCTGCTTTTAGTGCATCAAATTGCTCAGGATCCACTTCTAGCGCACGTTGCAGTGTTTCTAACTCTGCAATCGCTTTGCCATTTTGACGTAGGAAACTTTCTGCTTCTGATACTTGTTCAACTTGAACACTGATCTCTTCAAAACGCTCTGTGATGGTTTCATCTTCAAGCACATTGATATGAGGTGCGATCTTAGCAAGTTGAGATAACGCTTCTTTAGACGCTGAAATTTGTGATTTATGTTGCTGCTCTGTCGCAACCAATTCTGTTAACTGACGGCTAACTTGTGCTAGTTGTTCACGAGCATGTTTCAATTCAACTTCTGGATCCGCATCAAATGCCACAGCAAGGTGTGTTGATACAAAGCCATTGAAGCTTTGGTATAGGCGCTGTAATTTTTGTGAATCAAACGCCGCTTTTGCGTGTTCTTCAACGGCAATCTCACGTTCTTCACGTAACGTATCTAAACGCTGTTCACGAGCTGCACGACCAAATAATGGTAGTTCAGGGAAACGAGAGTAACGCATTTGGCGATCATTTAGATGAACACAAACCGCATTCTCCATTTCATCTGCATCAAATACACTGTCATCAAACGCATCGATATCACCTTCAATGATGTAAAGATCATCCGGACAATCTTCAAGATCAACCAGTTTATCTTTAATGCCTGATAAATCAGAAACAACGATCGCGTGACGAGCTGGACCGTATAATGAGCTGAAGTACGGCGCATCACTTAATGTAATGTCATCGTAAATCTCAGAAAGCAGTACACCACCTAGTGTATCCGCAAGACCTTTAAGGCGTGCATCACCACTACCACCAGGGGCTGCTAGACGCTCAATTTCAGATTCTAACTCTTCTTTACGAGCAGCTAGACGATCTTTGTTTGTCGACAATACACGCTCATTTTCTAGCGTTTCTTGCATTTGGCTGATAACCATTTGGCTATCTTCCAGTTCAACACCACATTGATCATTCAGCTTGTGTAATGCGTCATTTGCTGCAATCCATTTAGGCGCAATAGACTCTAAACGATGAGATTCTGAACGATATTGTTGTTCTTGGCGTTTTAGCTCTGAACGTTTATCAACAATGTTTTCTTGCTGCTCTTGAACGGTTTCAAGCATCTCTTCATGACGTGCTTGCTCCTCTTCAAGAACCATTTCAGAATCAATCGTGATATTGAAACGTTTTGCGTATTCTGTTGCTAATTCTTGAGCTTGACGTTGTAGTCGAACAGCACGTTCAAGATCTTTATATTGTGCTTTCAGCTGCTCTGCACGCTCTGCAATATTGTTGAACTGGCGAGCTTGTTCAATTAAAGCTTTTGCCTTATCTGATGCTTCATTACGCTCAACATGACCTGCAATTGAGGTAACTAATGCCAAGCCACGTTCAAATTGTTGAACCGCTGCAGAAGAAAGATCCAGCTTATGCTTAATCGCAAGTAATGCTGTGGTTTGAAGTTCTTCTTTTGCTTTTAATTCAGATTGAAGATCGATTGCATTGTTCTGCGTTAGTTCATCATTAGCTGTTAGCTGTTGTGCTTTTTCAAGCGCTTTAACCGCTTGTTGATATTGAAGCGCACGAGTTTGCTGCATATCCAACGCTTGTTGGTAATCAGCAAGTTGTGTTTTAAGGCTATCAACTTCTTCTTCAGTTAATTGTGCTTGCTCTTCTGACATCGCAAGTTGTTCAGCGGCTTCTTCCACCACCATCACTTGCTCTTCTAGACGCTCTGTTAGCTCTTCTAGATCTTCAGAGTAGCGTTCAATCTTCTCTTGTTGACGAACGGCTGTTTGCACTAATTGAAGATGATCTGACGCGGCTTGGTAATCTTGCTCAAGACCTGACTCTAATTCAGTAAGCTGCTCTAATTCACTCTGCATATTGTTTAATACAGACGATAGATCCACTAAGCTTCGTTGTGCATTCATTAACTCAACACGGTGCGTTAATGTTTGTTCTACTTTATTACGGCGATCATTCGCATGACGCATGTAATCTGAAGCAACATAGTTAGTTGATTCTGTGATGAGATGCTTGAATAGATCACGATCAGACTGAGTCGTCTTAATCGCTTCTAATGTCATACGGTTTTCACGCAGTGCCGCTTCCATATCTTGGAAGGCTTTCTTAACACCACCATTTTGTGGCAATAAGTAATCACGTAAAGAACGCGTGATCGCACTTGAAATACCACCGTATAAAGAAGCTTCGATTAAACGATAGAACTTAGAACGATCGCTTGTGTTACGAAGTTTCTTCGGTAATACACCGTAATCAAACATTTGAGCGTGATAGTCGGTTACTGAATTGAACGCTTTAAATTGAACGCCTTCGTACTGTGAAACAATGTCTTTTACGTCATTGATTTGACGAACACGAGCTTGATTTTCAGAAACAGATTCAATCATTAAATCCGTTGGTTTTACATGGCTTGGTAAACCAACAACAATGAATGGCTTGATGTCTACTTTCTTATCACGACCTGCTACTTGCTGTAATTTAACCGCAAAAAGTACACGTTGCTTACGAGAGTTAACAATGTCTAGCGCAGCATAACATGCACCCGGTTTTAATTTACCGTGCAGGCCTTTATCACGAGACGCTTGTGAGCTACCTGCTTCAGTTGTGTTACGAAAATGCAGTAGTGATTGATCGGGAATAAGCGTTGTAATGAACGCCGCCATTGTGGTCGACTTACCCGCACCGTTACCACCAGAAAGTGTGGTTACTAGATTATCAATGTCAAAAGTACGGGCAAAAAAGCCGTTCCAGTTAACCATGGTGAGTGATTGATATTTACCACGTTCAACCATACTCATAGATCACCTTCCAATTCTAATTCATGTTGCTCTTCAGCCGGTTTTTCGTTGTTATCTATATCAAGATCCAAACTAGATTGGCTTGCTTCTTCTTGATGAACAACTACCGCTTCACCATCACGGATTAAACGTAATTGTGCTTCTTTCATGTCATCGCTTGTACGTACATCGGCACCAAAACGGAAAACCGCTTCACTTATACGAAATTTACCTTGCTCACCCACTTGAATGATCATACCTAGACGCTTTAAACGGCGCAGTGAAGTACGAACTTTATCAAACAGCTTTTCTTTATCTAAATCAGAACCAGAAGCACGGTTTGTTACTAGCTTCATCAACTTTTGTTCGTCAGCTAATACGAGTAGTTCATCGAACAATTCTTGGTTGGTAAAGATACCTTCGTGAGCCAAACGCTCAGGGCTTAAGTATAAAAAACACAATACTTTACCAACAAGCATGTCGATTTCAGCCAATATGCTACGCGCAATGAAAGACGTTGAACGTGGACGTAAATAGAAAAAACCTTCAGGTGCCTTTACTAGTTCAGCGTTATAACGTTGATAAAACAGGCCTAATTCATGTTCAAATTCACACAGTAGTCCATGATTATCTAAATCTTCACTGGCTATATGACGACCAGAACGTAATAAACTGTCCAGCTCTGGGAATAATGGATTAGCAATTGCTTTTGCTAACTTCTCAGGCATAAATTCTTCAATATTTGTCAATGACATTTGCTTGTACCTTCGCACCGAATTCGTTAATAGATTGCCAATCAGGTTGAACGGCTTGGAAATCGGCTTCTGAATAACCGAGGCGCACCGCTTGATCTACCACTAGACGGGCAAGATCAAAGTGCTGAGAATGTGGGTATGTCGCTAGGTAATTCTTAAGAATAGTACCTAACTCAATCGCTTCGCCCGTATCTTTATGATGTTGAAGCATCTCTGCTACACGCTCTGCAAGAATATCGGTGATAACACTTAATTCTTCGTATTCCATTTCATCTGGAACAATACCGGTTACTTCATCATCACGCAGCATCAGTGCCTCATCACGCATATCACGTAAACGAGCAGCATCTGCATAAGTCAGTAACCAAGGTGCATCAAAGTAACCTTTAACTGAATCACGTAAACGCTGGCTAAATGCTCGGTTCTTATCCATATCAATAGCGGTACGGATGAACTTATGAACATGTCGGTCATAACCAATCCAAAGATCAATCGCTTGTTGACCCCAACTTACGATACGGTCTAACTTCATTTGTAATGAATACAGTAGAGCATCAATAAACTCGAGCTCTTCATCACGATAAACAATTTCTTGAATATTCAGCAGTTCTGTTTGCAGCTGATCACCCGCAGCCTGCAATGAATCTTGCAGTTCACGTAAGTTACCTGATGTTTCATCAAGCAGTTTTTCACAGCTAGAAATCGCTTCACGCCAATTTTGGTTTAAAAGTTCTGCAATTTCTTCTTTTACTGATTGCTGTTGTTCATCCATAACACGTTGGTTTAAATCGATACGATCAAAGATCTCACCTACTGAGTATTTCAGAACACCATAAACGTTTTTACGCCAGTGTTTTGCTTCACCGCCCTTTTCCGCCGCTTTTGATGCTTTTTGGATCTCTTCTGCTACCATCGCCAATTGAATAGAAAGCTTCAATTTAGAGAATTGACGGTGACGCACATAATAATCAGTGATCCCGATAGCTAATGGCGTAAGACGATAGATATTCATTCCATCGGTACTTTCACCACTAAAACGGCTAATTAAACGTTGTTTTACTAATTCATTGATTGCATTGTTCGCACGAAAAGCAATGGTGTCATTGGATTGACCAAATAAACCACTGATGATACCAAACGCATCGTGAAGCTCTCCTTCACCCAGCTCATCATCAAATCTTTCATTACTGAGAACAGCAATGGCCAACAAAAATGCCAAACGCTCGGTTGGCAAATTCAATGAGAAATCGTGCTGCTTTACCCAACCAACCAGCTCATCAACTGTTTGGTCTGTAACAGCATTAGAAAACTCACTCATTGTGTATCCTTTATGTACATCATTATTATTTTCTCTTCGCCCATACGTGAATATAACGGCCAAGAGAGAGATAAGGTTCTTGACGGCATAACTGCTCTTCGAGCTTTAGAACGTCTTCTATTTGGTAATCGCCCATGTATTCCATATTACCTATGTAATCATGAAATGAACGAATACCCGATTTTCCTTTAATTTCATAACCAGCATCTTCAATCCACTGATACACGTCATTAGGCATTAGACCTTTTTGAGGCTGTAACTTAAACCTTTTTCGATGAGGCATACCATCTAAAACATGTGGAATATTACCACAAATCACATTTTTGAGCACAAGACCATGATGATTATAAAACATGATGGAGGCATACCCACCCGGTTTTACTTGTTTTAAAAGAATATCTAATGCTTCTTTTGGGTTATCTAACCATTCCATAACCGCATGAAATAGAAGAATATCAACCTCCCCGATATTATACTGTTCAATTTGTTGTACAGCAGTATGAATAAATTGATATTGCGGCAATAAACCATTGTCTTCGACTGCTTCTTTCGCTAATTTCAACATTTCTGAAGAAATATCACATAACGTGACAGAATGACCACGTTTTGCTATTTGCTGAGAAACCTGCCCTATCCCCCCCCCAGCATCTAAAACGGTAAGTGGCTCAGATTTTGCATTATTTTCAGCTAAGATAGTTTCCATATCTTGCCACACAATTGTTTGGCGGATCCCACCCTTATCAGAACCATAGATGTTCTTGGCAAATTTGTGGGCGATGTCATCGAAATTACGGTCTTTATTCACAGTGGTTAAGTTATGATATTATCTATTTGAAACACGCATTGTCGCATAAGAGCTCAAGGAAGTAACAGCATGACGCTGTTTTTTGCTCTCAAGTGGTGATTTTTCATTCTATATCATCGGTAATAGTTAAAAAATATGTTTGAGTTAAAGAAGTTTTTGTCATCCATGTTGATGCCCCTTCCAGGTTTACTCCTGATAGGGTTCATTGGATTAATGATTTTATGGTTTTCTAAAAAGAAAGGATTTGCCTCTTTTTTATTAACTTTATCTCTTTTGGGTATTTTCCTGCTCTCTTTTCAACCAATCACAACACCATTATTAAAATCGACTGAACGAATCTACCCTTCGTTTATTGCACCAGAGACACCAGTTGAGTACGTACTTGTTCTTGGAAATGGTCATGTTGTTGACGATGAAATATCACCTATTTCAGAGCTATCTAGAGCCGCTGTCATGAGATTGACAGAAGGGATCCGTATTTATCGTATGTATCCTGGTTCCAAAATGATTCTATCTGGCTATAACGGTGGAACAACGGTTAGTCATGCTCGCATGATGGCACGCGTTGCACTGTCATTAGGGGTTAATAAATCGGATATTCTATTATTAGAAAGTGCTCGTGATACCCATGAAGAAGCAATGCAGACATTTAATGCAGTAGGTGATAAAACGGTAGTTCTTGTCACTTCAGCAAGTCATATGCCACGAGCTATGGCAGAGTTTAACTATCTAGGAATGACTCCGACACCTGCCCCGACCAATTATTTAGCGCATTCTGAAATAAAGCAGACATGGGAAAAATATGCACCTAAAGCGAAATACTTAGAACAGTCTGAACGTTTTTGGTATGAGCAAATGGGCCGCTGGTTTATGCAGCTTAAAGATCTTGTTATGGAAAAAGAAAAACAAGCACAAGAAACACCACAGCTTGATATGGAAGATGTGATAGATAAAGTAGATGAAATAAAGCAATCATTACCTTTACCGAATAAAAGCTAATAACATTTGGTCACTTAAAAAAAGCCCGAAGCTATTAAAATAGATTCGGGCTTTTTAGTATACAAAGAAGTGTTTATACCAATCGTAGTAAATAACCGATCATCCTAGCTTATTAAAAAACCAGATAACTGTGATTGGTATTATTTAAGAATAGCGCGCACTTTCTCTAAATCTTCTGGTGTATCTACACCTGCTGCTGGTGCTTCTTTTGCAACTGCAACATGGATTTTTTCACCATACCAAAGAACACGAAGTTGTTCTAAACACTCAATTTTCTCAAGAACACTTGGCTGCCAATTAATATAAGTATTAATAAAACCAGCACGATACGCATAAATACCGATATGACGAAGCAAAGGATTTGCTGTTAATGTTTCACCTTGAGCAAAAGCATCACGATCCCATGGGATCGACGCTCGGCTGAAATACAACGCATAACCTTCAGCATCGGTAACGACTTTAACTGCGTTAGGATTAAACACTTCGTCTTCTTCATCAATGGTCACTGCAAGTGTTGCCATTGGTGCAACTGAGTCTGACAAGTTTTGAGCCACTTGTTGAATGATACTTGGTGGAATTAGTGGTTCATCGCCTTGTACATTTACAACGATCTCATCCGCTGAAATACCGCACTGTTCAATCACTTCAGCAAGACGTTCAGTGCCTGATTCGTGATTTGGTGATGTCATGCATACATCACCACCAAAACCTTTAACTACCGCTTCAATACGGCTGTCATCGGTTGCGATGATCACACGATCTGCACCTGCTTTTGACGCTTGTTCGTAAACCCATTGGATCATTGGTTTACCACAAATATCCGCTAATGGCTTACCTGGTAACCGAGTTGATTGGTAACGCGCAGGGATTATGACTGTGAACGACATAACTCTACCTCTTCCATTGTCATGCGACGCGCTTCAGGTTCAAGCATTACAGGAATGCCTTCTTTAATTGGGTATGCAAGACGATCAATTTTACAAATAAGCTCTTGCTTATCTTTATCGTAGTTCAGTTTTCCTTTACATACCGGGCAAGCTACGATTTCAAGAAGACGATAATCCATATTATTCTTTTACCTCAATAATTTTATTTAATATTTGTTGTGCTTTTTCTTCTGGGAATTGAGCATCAACAGGTAAATACCACCATGACGATTGAGCAAAAGACTGACATTTTACTGCATCTTTCTCAGTCATAATTAACTGATCGCCATGTTTCATTAATTGTTCTATTTCTGTCTGTTCAAACGCTTTATGATCTTCAAACCCTTGAGTATGAACCACATTCGCTTTCAGCTGATTCAGCGTTTCAAAAAAACGTGGCGGATGCCCTATTCCAGCAAAAGCAACCAAATTAGATAATGAAGAAACACTGCGTCTTTCACCTGTAATTAAATTAATTGCTTCACTTGGCTGAAGTCGCATCGACACCTCATTTTCTTGAGGCTCTCCACCATTACAAATTAAGAAATCCACACTAGATAAACGCTCTACTCCCTCTCTTAATGGGCCTAGAGGAATATAATGCTGATTACCAAAACGGCGCTTTCCATCAATAACAATAAACTCTATGTCTCGTTGAAGTGCATAGTGCTGTAGGCCATCATCAGTAATTATAAAATCAACACCCTGTTGCTCAAGCATTTTAACCGCTTCGCTGCGAATGGGCGCAACAGCAACTTCAGCTTTAGTGCGTTGTTTAATTAAAACAGGCTCATCACCTGAAATATCAGGCGTTGTCGTTTCAGTTAATAAATAAGGATAGTAAGGGGCTTTACCACCATAGCCACGAGAGGCAACCCCTACTTTATAGCCTTTTAGTTGAAGCTGTTCGACAAGCCATACAACAACAGGTGTTTTACCATTTCCACCAGCGGTAATATTACCAACGACAACAACAGGAACCGATGAACGATAACTCTGCTTTTTACCACGTTGGTAATCTGATTTTCGCTTTGTTGCGATCCATTTAAATAAGCAACTAAGTGGCCACAATAATGGCCACAAGAGCTTTCCTAAAAAATGGTTCTCAAACCAAATTTTTTCAATCATTAATCACCAAACTGAATACGATGTAATTGAGCATAAGCCCCATCATGAGCGATAAGTTCTGCATGATTACCACGTTCAACCACTTCACCTTCATCAACAACTAAGATCTGATCGGCATCTTCAATCGTTGATAAGCGGTGAGCAATAACTAATACCGTTTTGTCTTTTTGAAGCTCATCTAATGCTGATTGGATCGCTTTTTCAGATTCGGTGTCAAGTGCAGATGTTGCCTCATCAAGAATTAATACTGGTGCGTTTTGTAATAATGCTCGAGCAATCGCAATACGCTGGCGTTGACCACCAGATAAACTTGCGCCATTTTCACCAATCATGGTATCAAAACCGTCATCCATCTTATTAATAAAATCAGATGCATAAGCAAGCTCTGCCGCTTTTTCTATCTCTAGCCGCGTAAACTTACCTTCAGAGGCATAAGCGATGTTATTTGCAACGGTATCATTAAATAGATGAACATTTTGAGAGACTAAAGCAAAATGTTTACGCAAGTTTGGTAAGCGATAATCTTCAATCTTATCGCCATCAAGGCTAATCTCACCTGAATCGACATCATAAAAGCGAGTAAACAAGTTAGCGATGGTACTCTTACCTGAACCTGAACGGCCCACTAATGCGATGGTTTTACCTGCTGGAAGATCAAAACTTACACTACGTAGTGCTGGTGCATCCGCGGTTGGATAAGTAAAGGTCACATTATCAACTTTTATATCACCTTTTATGGTGTCTCTTTCAATATTACCGTCGTCTTTTTCTTTATCCATGTCCATCAATTCAAACAGCGTCTGACATGCTGCCATACCGCGCTGGAAATCAGAAGTAACGCTCGTTAAGCCTTTTAATGGGCGTAATAAACCAAACATTGCTGAAAATACAACGGTAAAGGTACCCGGTGTCAACGTCTCTTTAATCGAATCTACACTTGCTAAATAAAGTACAGTAACTAGAGCGAACGAAGCAATCATTTGAATAATAGGGTTAGCTAAACCTTGAGCTACCACCATTTTCATACCTTGCTGACGCATATGGTTACTAATATTGTCAAAACGCTCAGATTCAACCTTTTGACCACCGTAACTAAGAACCACTTTATGGCCTTTAAGCATCTGCTCTGAGGTTGCCGTTAATGAGCCCATTGCCGTTTGCATGTTTTTACTGATCTTTCTAAAACGTTTAGAAACAAAGCTAATAGCAAAAGCAACAATAGGAGCAACAACGACCAGTACAAGAGATAACTGCCAGCTGTTCCAAAACATCAAGCCAAGTAAACCAATAATACTGGCTGATTCACGCACAATATTAACTAAGGCTTTACTGGTTGCCGAAGCCACTTGCTCTGAATCATAAGTAATTCGAGATAATAAACGCCCAGTTGATTCTTGATCAAAATAGCTTACAGGCATATGCATAAAATGATTGAAGATTTGACGACGAATACGCATAACCACGTTACTCGCAACCCAACTCATGCAATAACCAGAAATAAATCCACTCAAACCTCTGATAAACATCATGGCTAGAATAATAAATGGCATTTTCTTTAAGAAATCAGAATCTGCGTTACCAAAACCATCATCTAAAAGTGGTTTTAGCAAAGAGATCATGTAGGTATCGCTTAACGCATTGATAATCAGTGTTACAACGGCAACGGCAAGACCCGCTTTATATAGTGAGATATGTGGCCATAAACGCTTAAATGTTGCCCATGTAGATTCGTCTTTTTCAATAGTCATAAGTACTTATTCTTCATATACAATTATCTATATTCTACTCTGAATTTAGATTATCGCCAAATAGCTTTCTGTACCAAGTATTTTGATTGTGCAGTGAATAAGCTTCAATTGATAACTTCTCACCTTTTGAGCTTAGACTTATTTGCCCTAATTGAGCAGTATCTAACCAAAGTACCTGATTGTCTAAGTGCCTATCTTTAATCTCTGGATTAGGTAAATTCCAGGGAGTAAACCTTCCGGCAGATACTACACCAACCTTCCCTTCCATTACTTTTACCCATCGCTTGGTTGACGAAGTATTAGAACCATGATGAGGAACCAAAAATACATCGATATCATCAAATGTATTTTGATTTAAAATCAACATCTCTGAAATGGCATCAATATCGCCAGTTAATAAAAAAGACCACTTATCTATACTTAGTTTTATAACGCATGAGTGAGGATTATACGCACGGCTTACCATTCTCGGTGGCCAAATTGCGGTAAAATGCATTCCTGCTACTTTCCACTCTTCACCTTTAATACATGGTTGGTGATTACTGCCTTTCTCACTTGCTCTGACCCAATTAGGGCTGAAAGTATCTATTAAATAATTTTTCCCGCCTGCGTGATCGTTATCTGAATGACTGAGGATCAGGCCATCAATATTCCTTATTCCTCGATGATGCAAAATAGGCTCAATAACACTTTCAGCAATACTGCCAGTTCGCCACCTCCCTCCTGTATCATAAACAACGGTATGCCCTTGATTAGATAATAGTAGTGATAAACCATGCCCCACATCTAAAAAATCAACTTGCCACTCTCTTTCTGGCTTAATAAACAGTGACCCGATAAATAAAAGTATAATTGGCTGAATAAAAAAACGTATGGGAAGTAACAACTTAAGAGATAAAATAAAAATAACAGCGTACAACAACATATTAATATGATTTGGTAATACAACCCATGATTGCTCCGCATGTCTAGCTAACCACCATACTGGGGATATAGATAAACTAGCCCACTCCCATCCTATTTTTGCAATGTCATTACTGAATTGTTCCATAATAACTGAAGCTAGACTTAACGGTACCGTAAAAAAACTAACCCAAGGTACAGATAGAAGATTGATGAATGGTGATAAGTAACTTACACCGGAAAAGAAAATACCTTGAATCGGCGCTAATAAAATAAAAAGCGCAAATTGTATAAAGATGACTTGTTGCCACTTTCTAAATAATGGTTGGTCTTTGGCGTAAACAATGATCTGATAAAAATGAAGAGACAGAAAAACTACGCATACCGCACTAAATGAAAGCCAAAAACTCATAGAAAGGGAAGAAAAAGGATTGAGTAACAAACATAGGAATAAACACCACAATAATAATTGATGTTTCGGCCAACGTAACCGGTATATTAATAAAATAGATACGATAAAACAGGCAATCAAAGCCCTAATCGTAGGAAGTGAAAAACCCGCAAGCCACGCATAGAAAACAGCAAACAGACAGCCGAGAATAATAGGCAACCATCGCTGATTTTTTTGAGAAAAAACAAGACGAGCCCTCTTACCTACCCACCAACCAATTGCAAAAACAAACCCAATATGCAGCCCGGATATTGCCATTAAATGCGCCAAACCAGAGTTACGAAGCGCACGCCACTCAGAGGCACTAATCTCTCCTTTGTAACCAAAGGTCAGTGCAAGGAGTAACGATTGATGCGATTCATTAACTGTATTCTCATAGACTTTTTGAAACCATTGAGCTCGATAGGAGGGCTTATCTTCTAATAAGGTAGCATTACTTATTTTACCGTATGAGTGGATTCCTTTAGCTAGTGCATAGTCTTCAAGCTTATAGCCTACTTCATTATGTCGGCCAATGGGCGGACGTAGTTTTACATTCATTTCCCACAACTGACCCTGTTTAAATAGAATGGTTTCTGACTCTTGGCTAAATTGCTTCTGATAATCTCGAATTGATAGCCTTAATCGTGGTAAATCATAAAACTTCATTGAATGATTATTAATACCGCGAACTTGGACTAAAATTGAAGATGTTCTATTGTTAAATGCAATTAGACTTTGAATTTCACCTTTGATGGTAATATCATGGCCTTGACTATAAAGTAGCTGATTAAGAGTTTTATAGTAAGTTATGTGTGAGGAAGTGATGACTAACCCCAGAAGGATGCCTTGTAATAACTTTGCTTGGGGAAATTTTAGCGTAATAATTATATAGCTAAAAACACACAATATAAATGCAAGCGACGGCAGGTTTGTTGGCCAATAGGCTGATGATAAAAAAATCAGAATTACGACAACGAGTTTGACTCGTATGTCTCGAAGAAGAAGCATTAACTCATGCCAAGAAAGTTCATTAAACGTTTTTTACCAAACCACGAAACAATTAAACGCCAGAAAGCATTAAAGATATTTGGTAACGTCTTATATAACCCAAATCTATGGTGCTTAAACCGTCGTTCTGCGGCTGGGGCTTTTGCTGTCGGCTTATTTATGGCGTTTGTTCCTCTTCCAAGTCAAATGATTATGGCAGCAGGTTTAGCTATTCTTTGCAGTGTAAATTTACCTTTATCAATCGCTTTAGTTTGGGTGAGTAATCCCGTCACTATGCCTGTGTTATTTTATGGCGCTTATAAAATTGGTGCTTGGATATTATCAACACCTACTCAACATTTTCATTTTGAGCTTTCTTGGGAATTTATTGCTTCTCAGATGTCCACAATTGGCCCCCCTTTCCTATTAGGTTGTGCTATTTGTGCTGTCGTCTCATCTCTTATCGGTTACTTTGGCATACGAGGACTCTGGCGTTACTCTGTAGTGCGAAGCTGGCAAAAACGCACATTACGATTAAAATAGCAAAAACTAATCTACCCTTATCTTTAAGCTTCCACCTATAACTGACAGTAAAATTTTGCTGTCAGTTCACAGAACTTTCCTCGCGAACAAACAGTATGCCAGCTTTAATGTAATATATTTGTTGGTATCTTATTAATAATAACAACGTCTTTCAGCATTGTCGTTCATTATAAGATGCTTATACTCATCACGGTAAGTAAGTGATTGGTATAACCCATAATACTAATAAGAAACAAAACTATACACTTACAGCTTGCTTAAGGAACTTGATATGAATGAATTAATTGAATGCCCAAAATGCCATTCTGATGAATTACTTATATCAGACAACGAAACCACGGTGCTTTGTTCTGAATGTGGAGTAATAAAAAGAGATGGGGTTTGGCTTATTGAATCACCAAAAATTGTAGAAACAACAGCCTAGAAGAGAAAAAGCCCATATTTCACAATATGGGCTTTTTCTTTACCTAACTGGCTTTATATCAAAAAGATTAAGCAAACACGTCTTGTAATTGAGGAACGACTTGTTTCTTACGGCTAAGCACGCCATCTAGCCATACACGGCCGTTTTCTGTCGCTTTACCGTAAGCTTTAGCTGTTAGCTCTTCATTATCACTAACGACTAGTAGTTCTGAACCTTCTTTCATAATGTCAGTTAAAAGTAAGATCATAGTATGACGATTACCTTCGACTTTCATTGCTGCGATATCCGCTTCTAATTCTTCTTTGATTTCATCAAACACGGCAAGATCGATAACTTCAAGTTGGCCGATACCTACTAGCTCGCCATTCATATTGAAATCTTTAAAGTCACGCATTACAAGATCACGTACAGGCGTACCTTCTACTGCAGATTTTACTTTAAACATTTCCATGCCAAGTGCTTTATAATCTTCAATTCCAGCGATCTCTGCTAGTGCTTCAACACACTTGATATCAGCAGTTGTACAAGTTGGTGATTTGAAGATTACTGTATCACTTAAAATTGCGCATAACATGATACCAGCCATGTCTTTTGGGATTTCAACATTGTAGAAATCATACATCATTTTAATGATTGTATTACTACAACCAACAGGGCGGATCCAACACTCTAGTGGTGTTGAAGTTGTTAAATCACCCAGTTTATGATGATCAACAATACCGACAATTGTTGCTTCAGCGATATCGTCTGGTGCTTGTGTTAGCTCTGAGTGATCTACAATATAAACCTCTTCACCAGCATAGCTTAATTTTAATTCAGGTGTTTGTACGCCAAACTTTTCAAGGATAAATGCAGTCTCAGGAGACACTTCACCTAAACGAGTAGGAGTTGCTGCTTCACCGATTTGATTTTTTAAGTAAGCTAGTGCAATCGCACCACAAATTGAATCTGAATCTGGGATCTTGTGACCCACTACATACATTGACATTGTATTACTCTCCTTTAAATATGGCGCTATTCTAACAAATTGAGACGATTTGAAAACAGAAAGTATCTATAGATACATAAACTATTGAGCCCGTAAATCAAGGTAAGAAATTGTAAATAACAAAAAGGCTCATACCTTTCGATATAAGCCTTTTTTAAATATGGCAGAGGTGGAGAGATTCGAACTCCCTACACGCGTGTTCTTATGGTGGGGGAATCCGTGGTTCTTTTCTCAAATCAAAGATAACAAAAAGGCTTGTATCTTTCGATACAAGCCTTTTCTAAA
>NZ_WBVP01000090.1 GCF_008933155.1 Aliivibrio finisterrensis
CACGCGTAGCGCATGTTGATAACCAACATCGACAGGCGTCATCAAGGTGTAGTCATTACTGCCCATGCCAACCGGCGCACCACCAGAATCTATGCTGCCGTCCTGTGGTATGCGATACCACTGATAGGTCGCCGTCAGATTTTCGGTGGTTAACAGGTTATCTAGCCAAGTTTGTGAAGCGTCTCTCAGTGATAATGTATCACTGAGACTGTCGAGTTTGAGATACACGGTACGCAGCGCGTAACCAGTCGTGTTGTCGGTGACCGCCTGACTAGGATAACTGCACACCGATTCACTCTCGCTACTAGTCCCATCGGTCAGCGTGAGGCAAAGTTGCAAAGTGTCGCCCACATCTGTGGTTTGTGCCACATAGTTGCTATCAGTAGCCCCCAAAATATCAGTCCAACTGCCCCCTAATTCACCACTTCGCCATTGGTAGTCCACCGATAATCCGCTTTGTGCTAGCAGGCTGATGTCTTGCTGATTTAAACTGACTGACATCCCCACACTGAGCTCTGTCGGAACCAGTGTGCGATGTAACGCATTAAGCGTGTCGACCAACGATGTACTGCTTGGCGCCGTTTGTACC
>NZ_WBVP01000091.1 GCF_008933155.1 Aliivibrio finisterrensis
TATTTCTCCTTTCCTGGAAATAACCATCGTCTGAATTGGTTGCAAATCCTAGCGCCTGATAGTGTGTATCTTTGGGAGTTTGTGCCAGTGGGTTTACTGTGGCACTTGCATATTGTTGAATATTAGTGAACTCGCCGAATAAGGTGAGCGACCCATTGGCAACAGCGCTAAGGAGTGACTGAGTCGTATCTACACTGACATCGGTCACTGTAACGTCAAATGAACGAGAATCGTTGGTTGTCTGAGTAAAGCTAGGATCGCTGTTACTGTATTGAACGGCTTCGAGTGCGGTTTGGTAATCACTGATAGAGGCATTGCCCGTTAGAGTCAGTGTGTTGGTGCTAGCATCGTAGCTGCCGACAATACTGGACGAGTTAGTCCCAAGCGCCAAGATTTCATTCGTTGTTGCGCCAGTCAGGGTGATTGTGGCACCACTGATGTCAGTCGAATCTATATCGGTGATGTTTACATTACTCAATAGTGCGGTAGATCCATCGCCTTTGACAAATGCCTTGTCTGGAGAATTAAAAGCAAGGCTCGGTGCATCATTTTGTGGGTTGATGTCAATGGTAATCA
>NZ_WBVP01000092.1 GCF_008933155.1 Aliivibrio finisterrensis
GCGTTATACGAACTCTGAGAATGCAGTTTTTTGGTTCAGTTCAGCGATTGAACCATTAGCTTTTTAGGTGTGAAAGTAGGGTGGTTTATCTTTTTCTTTGTTGCCTTTTAATATTCGTTTCATCAGGTTCGGCAATTGACCATTATTGCCAAAAGTTCATGGATTTCAGAAACTAATTCACGCTTCAATTGTCCATGGTTTTGCCTCATTTTATTCGGCATCAGTGCTTTGCTCTCAGTATTTTCAATCCCAATTGTGGCGAGGATATTTGGTTTATCAGCTCGAAACTGGCTGAAACCAATTCGTACAAATGGTGTAAGAAAAAGGGATTGTTTCGTTTCACAGTTATTGCTGTTGATTGGATATTTTGCTCGCTTAATTGAGCCAGTCTAATTAAACTCAGTTAACAGCAAATCTTGGTAAATCAGTTCTTTACCAAGTTAATTGGAGCGAAAGCAAGGCTCGTATAACAAAGCAATCAACACGATGCTATTACACTCGGCATTCGCGGTTTAGAGTATAATTGGTTTTGTAAGTCGGTCTTTCGCACGTGTTATTGCGGCGTTATA
>NZ_WBVP01000093.1 GCF_008933155.1 Aliivibrio finisterrensis
CTGGTTGGCTTAAATCTAGTCGATAAATTGCTACGTTTGCATTAACCATCGGACCTTTAACCGCCGAGCCTGATACCGCAATACGGCTCTCATTACTCTCATCAGTATCGGTATTAGTGTCATCAGTATTATCCGCTGTGTCTGAAGCGGTATTGGTGCCATCAGCATTATCCGCTGTGTCTGAAGCGGTATTGGTGTCACCAGCATTATCCGCTGTGTCTGAAGCGGTATTGGTGTCACCAGCATTATCCGCTGTGTCTGAAGCGGTATTGGTATCACCAGCATTATCCGCTGTGTCTGAAGCGGTATTGGTGTCACCAGCATTATCCGCTGTGTCTGAAGCGGTATTGGTGTCACCAGCATTATCCGCTGTGTCTGAAGCGGTATTGGTGTCACCAGCATTATCCGCTGTGTCTGAAGCGGTATTGGTGTCATGAGCATTATCCGCTGTGTCTGAAGCGGTATTGGTGTCACCAGCATTATCCGCTGTGTCTGAAGCGGTATTGGTGTTGGTGTCAGTGGAA
>NZ_WBVP01000094.1 GCF_008933155.1 Aliivibrio finisterrensis
TAAGCGTACACGGTGGATGCCTTGGCAGTCAGAGGCGATGAAAGACGTATTAACTTGCGATAAGCGTAGATTAGGTAGTAAAAACCATTTGAGTCTACGATTTCTGAATGGGGAAACCCACTAGCATAAGCTAGTATCACTGCATGAATACATAGTGCAGTGAGGCAAACCGGGAGAACTGAAACATCTAAGTACCCCGAGGAAGAGAAATCAACCGAGATCCCGAAAGTAGCGGCGAGCGAAATTGGGTTAGCCCTTAAGCTTTTAATGAGACAGGTGAAGGCTCTGGAAAGTGCCGCGATACAGGGTGATAGCCCCGTAACCGACATCTCATCATCAGTGAAAACGAGTAAGGCGGGACACGTGATATCCTGTCTGAATATGGGGGGACCATCCTCCAAGGCTAAATACTACTGACTGACCGATAGTGAACCAGTACCGTGAGGGAAAGGCGAAAAGAACCCCTGTGAGGGGAGTGAAATAGAACCTGAAACCGTGTACGTACAAGCAGTAGGAGCACC
>NZ_WBVP01000095.1 GCF_008933155.1 Aliivibrio finisterrensis
CAAAGCTACGCGGTCGATAATACGCAACCAGCACCATCGGTGAGTGATTATGCCGACTTTGGTGTCACTGGTATTGATGCCAATAGCCTCAGTGAAGTGAACGGTCAGGTGGACAGTCAATCGTTGACCACGGTGGCTGCGATCCAGACTCTAACTAATAGCGTCAATGTGATACGAACCTACGCGGCTGATAATACGCAACCTGCACCATCGGTGAGTGATTATGCCGACTTTGGCGTCACGGGTATTGATGCCAACAACTTGGCGGAAATTAATGCACAAGTTGACAGTCAGTCACTAACAAGTGTTGCCTCGATACAAACACTTATCGATAGCCTAACAGTGATCCAAAACTACGCAGCTGATAATACCCAAACCGCGCCAAGTGCGACCGATTATGTAGTGGTAGGTGTCACTGGTATTGATGCTAATAACCTCAGTGAAGTAAACGGTCAGGTGGACAGTCAATCGTTGACCACGGTGGCTGCGATCCAGATTCTA
>NZ_WBVP01000096.1 GCF_008933155.1 Aliivibrio finisterrensis
TCGATGATTACACCAATGCAGGCGTGACCTCGGTAAACAGTAATATTCTGAGCCATCTAAACAGTCATCTAGATAAAGAAAAACGTGAAGGGCTAACCCATTATCTCAAAGCTTCTAATGTGCATGAAAATGATTACTACGGTTGGCCAACGGCGATATCAGACGATGGCTTGACGGTGGCGGTACTTGGGCGAGATGCGCCGACCACCAGTTCAGCCACTGATGATGGTGGCGCGATTTATATTTATCGCCGCGCAGGGGCATCATGGCAAGAAGTGAAGATTTTACGCACTAATCAAACCACTTATCATGCCAGTGATATGGTCATGAGTGGTGATGGAAAACGTGTGGTGATGATGGGTCCTACCATGGCGTATGTGTTTGATGTTGCTATGGTGGCTGGAGAGCCTGATTGGAGTGGCAGTTGGACGATGACGTCAATCAATCATAGCATCACTGATAGCTCTAATTACGGTGCGATAAGTGC
>NZ_WBVP01000097.1 GCF_008933155.1 Aliivibrio finisterrensis
GGCTACGCCATTTTCAACACGCAATTCATCCGAGCGAGCGAAGATGATGTCTTGATACATACGAGTAAGTGGTACAAGAACTTGCAAGTCTTTGTTGACCATCATGTAGGCACTGTAGTCATAGCCATCAAAGGTGTGCATTTCCATTAATAGCAAGATGACGTTATCGGCCAGTTTCAACGGCTTCAGACGCGACACGCTGTCGTTGATGTCGGTAAAATCTGTGATCCAAATGGCGTGACGGTTTTCGATAATATGACGATTACCGACGAAATTATAAAATTCAGTGCTTTCGTATTCGCCGAAGGTGAGGTATTTGTTCTCTGCGCCATTTTTCGTTGTGGCCACTACGGCAATGTTGCGCGCTTTATTGTGCCCACTGCCGACTTCTGTGTTATCTAAGCCGCGCTCACTCGTCATAAAGCTTAGGAGGCGATCT
>NZ_WBVP01000098.1 GCF_008933155.1 Aliivibrio finisterrensis
CGCTACGCCATTTTCAACACGCAATTCATCCGAGCGAGCGAAGATGATGTCTTGATACATACGGGTAAGTGGTACAAGAACTTGCAAGTCTTTGTTGACCATCATGTAGGCACTGTAGTCATAGCCATCAAAGGTGTGCATTTCCATTAATAGCAAGATGACGTTATCGGCCAGTTTCAACGGTTTCAGACGCGACACGCTGTCGTTGATGTCGGTAAAATCTGTGATCCAAATGGCGTGACGGTTTTCGATAATATGACGATTACCGACGAAATTATAAAATTCAGTGCTTTCGTATTCACCGAAGGTGAGGTATTTATCTTCCGTGGCATCTTTCGCGGTGGCCACCACGGCAATGTTGCGCGCTTTATTGTGCCCACTGCCGACTTCTGTGTTATCTAAGCCGCGCTCACTCGTCATAAAGCTTAGGAGGCGATCC
>NZ_WBVP01000099.1 GCF_008933155.1 Aliivibrio finisterrensis
CGATTTATGAGTGTTCACACAGATTAATATGGTTTTAATTTAGAGTATCCAGTGTCCCGTTCGTCTAGAGGCCTAGGACACCGCCCTTTCACGGCGGTAACAGGGGTTCGACTCCCCTACGGGATACCATCTTTAAGTATTCTCTCTTTGAGAGTCTTTAAAAATGGTTACACGCATAAGCGTGAAATCGCTCTTTAACAATTTGGAAAGCTGACTGATTCAGCTTAATTACAGCTAAGTGCTGAAATTAAGTTAAATCAAAATTTAAAAGTTCTTAATATCTTTTGTTTATCTTAGATAAAGAAATTAAAAACACATTCAAGTGTTCTTGGTATTATTTTGTTTCTACTTTTTAAAGTAGAGATAAAGAGCGAATCCGGCGAAAAACCAGAACTCCCTATCTTTTATACAGAGATAGCGACGAGTT